>CAVOQS010000003.1:380000-928588 GCA_963698415.1 uncultured Gammaproteobacteria bacterium
AAGTAGCGGCGAGCGAACGGGGAACAGCCCAGTTGCCATCAAGCAAACAACTCTAGTGGAACGATCTGGAAAGTTCGGCCATAGACGGTGATAGCCCCGTACACGAAAGATGAGTTTGTGGAGCAACAAAGAGTAGGTCGGAGCACGTGAAACTTTGACTGAACATGGGGGGACCATCCTCCAAGGCTAAATACTCCTTACTGACCGATAGTGAACTAGTACCGTGAGGGAAAGGCGAAAAGAACCCCGGAGAGGGGAGTGAAATAGAACCTGAAACCGTGTGCGTACAAGCAGTGGGAGCCCTTTATGGGTGACTGCGTACCTTTTGTATAATGGGTCAGCGAGTTGTTTTCAGTTGCAAGCTTAACCACTTAGGGGAGGCGTAGGGAAACCGAGTCTTAATAGGGCGATTTAGTAGCTGGGAGCAGACCCGAAACCGGACGATCTATCCATGGCCAGGGTGAAGGCAGGGTAATACCTGCTGGAGGCCCGAACCGGGTAATGTTGAAAAATTATCGGATGAGCTGTGGATAGGAGTGAAAGGCTAATCAAGTCCGGAGATAGCTGGTTCTCCTCGAAAGCTATTTAGGTAGCGCCTCATGTATAACTCGGGGGGGTAGAGCACTGTTTCGGCTAGGGGGCCATCCCGGCTTACCAACCCGATGCAAACTCCGAATACCCCGAAGTTCAATCATGGGAGACACACGGCGGGTGCTAACGTCCGTCGTGGAAAGGGAAACAACCCAGACCGCCAGCTAAGGTCCCAAAGTTATAGCTAAGTGGGAAACGAAGTGGGAAGGTATAGACAGCCAGGAGGTTGGCTTAGAAGCAGCCACCCTTTAAAGAAAGCGTAATAGCTCACTGGTCTAATCGGCCCGCGCGGAAGATTTAACGGGGCTCAAGCTATACACCGAAGCTGCGGATGCATACTTTGTATGCATGGTAGAGGAGCGTTCTGTAAGCCTGTGAAGGTGTGCTGTGAGGCATGCTGGAGGTATCAGAAGTGCGAATGCTGACATGAGTAACGATAATGCGGGTGAAAAACCCGCACGCCGAAAACCCAAGGATTCCTGCGCAACGTTAATCGGCGCAGGGTGAGTCGGCCCCTAAGGCGAGACCGAAAGGTGTAGTCGATGGGAAACTGGTTAATATTCCAGTACTTGGTGTTACTGCGATGGAGGGACGGAGAAGGCTAAATCTACCGGGCGTTGGTTGTCCCGGGGAAAGTAAGTAGGCAGAGAACTTAGGCAAATCCGGGTTCTTAATGCCGAGATACGACGACGACCGGTCTTTGTACCGGAAAGTGGTTGATGCCATGCTTCCAGGAAAATCTTCTAAGCTTCAGGTAACACCGAACCGTACCGTAAACCGACACAGGTGGGTGGGGAGAGAATCCTAAGGCGCTTGAGAAAACTCTGGTGAAGGAACTAGGCAAATTGGTACCGTAACTTCGGGAGAAGGTACGCCCCTGTTGGTGATGAGACTTGCTCTCTAAGCTGGTGGGGGTTGCAGTGACCAGGTGGCTGCGACTGTTTATTAAAAACACAGCACTCTGCAAACACGAAAGTGGACGTATAGGGTGTGACGCCTGCCCGGTGCCGGAAGGTTAATTGATGGGGTTAGCATTCGTGCGAAGCTCTTGATCGAAGCCCCGGTAAACGGCGGCCGTAACTATAACGGTCCTAAGGTAGCGAAATTCCTTGTCGGGTAAGTTCCGACCTGCACGAATGGCGTAACGATGGCCACACTGTCTCCACCAGAGACTCAGTGAAATTGAAATCGCTGTTAAGATGCAGCGTACCCGCGGCTAGACGGAAAGACCCCGTGCACCTTTACTACAGCTTTGCACTGAATTTTGAACATATTTGTGTAGGATAGGTGGGAGGCTTTGAAGCGTGATCGCTAGATTGCGTGGAGCCAACCTTGAAATACCACCCTGATATGTTTGGAGTTCTAACCTAGGTCCATTATCTGGATCGGGGACCGTGTATGGTGGGTAGTTTGACTGGGGCGGTCTCCTCCCAAAGAGTAACGGAGGAGCGCAAAGGTACTCTCAGTACGGTCGGACATCGTACGTTGCGTGCAAAGGCATAAGAGTGCTTGACTGCGAGACAGACACGTCGAGCAGGGGCGAAAGCCGGTCTTAGTGATCCGGTGGTTCTGTATGGAAGGGCCATCGCTCAACGGATAAAAGGTACGCCGGGGATAACAGGCTGATTCCTCCCAAGAGTCCACATCGACGGAGGAGTTTGGCACCTCGATGTCGGCTCATCACATCCTGGGGCTGTAGCAGGTCCCAAGGGTATGGCTGTTCGCCATTTAAAGTGGTACGCGAGCTGGGTTTAGAACGTCGTGAGACAGTTCGGTCCCTATCTGCCGTGGGCGTTGGAAATTTGAGAAGAGCTGCTCCTAGTACGAGAGGACCGGAGTGGACGTATCTCTGGTGTTCCGGTTGTCACGCCAGTGGCATTGCCGGGTAGCTATATACGGACAGGATAACCGCTGAAAGCATCTAAGCGGGAAGCCCCCTTCAAGATTAGATTTCCCTGGACCCTTGAGGTCCCTTAAGTGCCCTCGAAGACTACGAGGTTGATAGGCTGGGTGTGGAAGCGCAGTAATGTGTGAAGCTAACCAGTACTAATTGCACGTGAGGCTTGATCATATAACGCCAAAGCATTTTGGGTTGTATGCGACATGTAATGCGACACTTGAATTTGTGAAGTAACAAATCTCAGATTGTCAGAAATTTCTAAATTGCTAAGGGCAATACCAGTTTTCTGGCGGCAATAGCGAGTGGGAACCACCCGATCCCTTTTCGAACTCGGAAGTGAAAACGCTCAGCGCCGATGGTAGTGTGGGGTCTCCCCATGTGAGAGTAGGACACCGCCAGGATTTATTTTTAAGAAGCCGCACCCGGTAACGGGTGCGGCTTTTTTTATGATCGATTGGTTTGCATCCTGCGGTTCGCTACAATTCAGCCTTGTCGTCCAAAATAATCAACAAAAACCGGTATTTATGAATCGATCCGAACAGCGCATCCCCAAGTTGCGTACCCGTGGCAGGGAGAACCGTCGCAGGTTGCTCGTTGAGGCCGAACGCCTGTTGCTCGAGAGTAACGGTGAGCCGCTGAAATTCAGCGACGTGTTCGAGGCGGCGGGAGTCTCCCGCGGCTCGGCCTATCGAATCTACATTGGTATCGATGACCTGCTCCAGGATCTGGCTACGGAGTGGATCAACAATTTCGTGGAATTCCTCAAGGCCGGTGTGCCGCAAGAGCCGCCGGAGAACTGGGGACAGCTCTGCTCGTTCCTGGTCAGGCGTGGCGCGGAATACTGGGCGAGTACTTACCGTACGCTACGCGTATTGCCACGTTTCCAGTCAGCCTCACATGCGAACTACAACGCTGCGGTAAGGGAAATGAGCCTCTGCGTGTCCGAGATATTCAATCGCTACTTCGTCGTTCCGGAAGTGCCGGGATGGATGTCGAAGCTCGCGTTCTTTACGCAGATTTGTGACATCACGTTCAGCGATGCGGTGCGCACAGAACAACGTATCAGCGAGCAGCGCCTGGTAGAAGCGGAAACCCTCTGCCGGACATACCTCGAGTTCTATTTGCCGGCGTCGCTGCCTGCCCGAAAGCCGTCAAACAGCTGACAGCGATGCGGCTGAAAATGCATAAAGTAGTGCTCCTGGTGAGCCTGCCAATGTTGAGTCTTGGCGTCGCGGAGCTGCGTGCAGACGACGAGGCCGGTGCGGCCGAAGAATTAGCGGAAATCACTGTAAATGCGCGCCGGGTTGCCAATACCCGACCCGCCGGAACCTATGCAGCGGCTGCGACCGTCTTGCGTTTCGACCCTGCCACAGAGTTGCAATCTCGCGGACTGGCCGAAGGCCAGTCTGATGTCACCGTGCGCGGTGGCGTATTCGAGAACACAGGATTCAAGATAGGAGCGGTCACGGTCATGGATCCGCAGACCGGCCACTACGTGGCGGAGCTGCCTGTCGATCCTCTGCTGCTGTCGATGCCCACGATTTACCAAGGCATCGATAGTGCGGTCAATGGATTCAATTCCGCTGTCGCGACGGTCTCCTACGGCATCGCTCCGGTAGGTGACGGCGGTGCGATCGACCTGGGTCTCGGGGAGTACGGCCTGAACTCCCAGGCCGTCCGATTTGGCCACGTTGCGGACAGTGGCTTCGGCCTCGCCTTGTCGGCCGCGCGGTCGGAAGGCGACGGGACCTTGCCCAACGGCGACCACGAGTTCGCGCGCTATAACGCCCAGCTGCAGTTCGATAACGGCCGGGTCCAGTCGGACATCATCATCAGCTACCAGGACAAGTTCTACGGCTGGCCGGGCGCGTACACGGGATTCGCCACGCTTCCCGAGACTGACGACACGCAGACCACACTGGTCCTGTTGAACCAACGCAGGGAGTCGGCCGGTGGCTGGTTTGAGTACGGCGGGTACTATCGTCGTCTCGAGGATGATTACGATTTCAACCGAACGGATGTCGAATCCGGCACGCCCGGCTCGTACGAGCACGAAACCAAAGTCGTGGCGATCGGATTCCAGGGCGAGCAACAAACGGGCCGGATCGACTGGCGCTACGGCGGGCAGGTCACAACAGACGAACTCGTATTCTCCACCGACCTGACCAATGGGCTGTTCAACGAGCGGACCTACGCAACGCTTAGCATCGTGCCGGCGATCGAAACGACGCTTGCAGGCGGTGGCGTGATCACCTGGCGTGCCGGACTGACGGCCGATTACAGCAATCGAGACAGCAGTGCTGTTTCGCCACTACTCGGCGTTTCACTGGATCGCAGCGACACGCGGGGTACGACGGTCTGGTCCCTGGAATTCGCAGAAGCGACGCAGTTGCCCGGATACACAGCATTGAATTCGAACCCGACCGGCCTGTTTGGTGGCAATCCACTGTTGGGGCGTGAGAGCGCCAGGCAACTTTCTGCATCGGTCCTGCGGGAGACCAGTGGATGGCGGCTACACGCGGCGCTGTTCCTTCGCGAAGATGAAGACCTGGTGGACTGGACCTTTGCGGTCGCTGCGCCGTTTTCACGCCAGGCCAATCCGGTAGACATCGATGTGGCCGGCGCCGAAGTCGTCATGACCTGGCAGTGGGTTCGCCTGGATTTGACGGCCGGCTATACCTGGCTCGACAAGGACGCCGATTATGGCAGCACGCAAGTCGACGCAAGCTTCTATGCGTTGAATTTTGCCCGCCACCGGGCGACGCTTGCGATGCGTTACCGATTGACAGACGGAGTCGAGTTCCGCTTCGATAACGAGTATCGCCGGCAGGAAGAAAACCCGCTGCGCGCCGGTGATGATTCGGCCTATCTCGCGTCGCTGTCCGTCGTATGGACGGGCATGGCCAGTAGCGGATTCAGTGCCGCCCTGGTGGCTGACAACCTGACAGACAGCGAATTCCAGCCGTTCCCGGGGACACCCGCAGCCGGGCGCCAGTTCAGCGTGCGAGTGAGTTACAACTGGTAGGCGGAGCCGCGTTCGGCCAGCGAACGGACGCCGAGAAACAACAGGAGCCCGATCTTCACGAGTTCAAGCGCAGAGTAGATCGCGTGGGCGTATGACGGTGGTGGCTCGCCGCCGCCGAGGATGATGTCTGTCCTGACCGCGAGCTCCGGGATTAACCAGGCGCCCTGTGCCAGAACGATCAGGATCAGTACACTGCACCAGGCCCACAGCTCGCGACTTCGACCCGATGTGCGAACGATCACCAGGAGCAGGACAAGCGCGAGAAATTCGGCCTTGTTGAGCGCCGCGAAAACCACCCGGCCGACGTCGAGCGCGACAGGTCGAGTTATCGAAGCCGCCGTGAAGCGAACCGGGGTGGCGATCATGGAAATGCCGATCGTCATGCCTGCCCAGGTAAAGCAGACCCAGGCCGGGTTCAGTAGCGCGTTTCGGATTCGTCGTGACACGGACATATAATGCATGACCCAAGGTGAGAAACACCATGACAACAAGCAATGAATCACAGCTCGCTTCTGCGGTAATGATGATTCGACCGGTCCGGTTTGAGAGCAATCCGTTGACTGCGGCGTCCAACCGTTTCCAGGGAAAGACTGACTCGGGTCCGGCGGAGCAGCAGGCCGCAGCAGCGCGCGAGTTCGAAGCGCTGGTCGCCGCGCTGCGAGACAGTGGCATAGAAGTCATTGTCATTGACGATACACCCGACCCGCATACGCCTGATTCGATCTTCCCGAACAACTGGATCAGCATGCATGCGGATGGCCGCGTGGTCCTGTACCCGATGGAAGCGGAAAATCGCCGGACAGAGCGCAGGCTGGATATCGTCGACTACCTCGACAAGACGGTGGGTCGGAAAATCACGGAAGTCGTGGACCTCAGTTCGCACGAAGAATCGGGACATTACCTGGAGGGCACCGGCAGCATGGTTCTCGATCGCGCAAACCGGGTCGCCTACGCGTGTGTCTCGACGAGAACACACCTGGACCCGCTGGGCGACTTCGCACAGCGTATGGGGTATGACGTTGTCGCCTTTGATGCCGTCGACAGCGGCGGCGTGCCGATTTACCACACCAACGTGCTGATGAACGTCGGCGAGAAGGTTGCGGTCATTTGCAGCGAAGCTATCCCTCGCGCGGAGCAACGCGACGCCGTACTGGCGCGTCTGCGCGAAACGGGCCACGAAGTCGTGCTTCTCAGCTACGCGCAGCTCGATGCATTCGCCGGAAACATGCTGGAATTGAGGAACAAAGACGGAGAACGTGTTCTCGCTATGTCGCAACAGGCGTACGATTCACTGGACGAAGAACAACGCGCGATCCTGGCGGCGAACGGCCGGATCCTTAGCGTGGCTATCAACAACATAGAATCCTCAGCGGGTGGCAGCGTGCGATGCATGCTCGCAGAAGTTCATCTGCCAGCAGAAGGGAAAGAAGACTTATGAGCAAGGACAAGATCCTGATGTGTCCACCGGACTTTTTCACGGTGGACTACGTAATCAATCCCTGGATGGCCGGTCATGAAGATTCGCTGAGCATCGATCGAGCCAAGCAGCAATGGGAAGCGCTGCGCAACCAGATTGCGGAGTTCGCCGATGTCGTGACGATTGATCCGCAACCTGAACTTCCCGACATGGTCTTCACAGCCAATGCGGGCGTCGTGTACGGCAATAAGGCCATTGCGAGCCATTTCATGCCGCATGAGCGCCGGCCGGAAGAACAATTCTTCAAGAAGTGGTTCACTCAGAATGGTTTCGATTTGCTGGACCTCGACGACAACATCGGATTCGAAGGTGCAGGCGATTGCCTGTTGGACAGGCTCGGTTCCTGGCTCTGGACAGGCTACGGGTTTCGCACGGAAATCGAGGCACATGCTGCGATTCGCGATTTCTTCGATATCGAGGTCGTCTCGATTCGTCTCACGGACGCGCGCTTCTACCACATCGACACCTGCTTCTGCCCGCTGACCGACGGCTTTCTCATGTATCACCCACCGGCGTTCGACTACGATTCCCGCATAGCGATAGAAAGCCGCATTCCGCCGCACAAGCGAATCATTGTCGACACTTTTGATGCAGGTAACTTTGCCTGCAACGCCGTGAACATCGGCGACCGCGTGATCCTGAACCGGGCCTCGGAGCCGTTGAAAGCGCGCCTGATGCTCGCAGGCTTCCGGGTGCACGAAGTGGAACTCAGCGAGTTCCTCAAGGCGGGTGGTTCGTCGAAGTGCCTGACCCTGAAGCTGACCGAACCGGTCAGGTAGGAGATTCCGAGATGGCCACGCCGCACCGCTATTCCATCTGGCCGAAAGACCCTGCCGCTCACCTGTTTGAGGTTCGCGTAACCGTCGCGACACCGCAAGCCGCGGGTCAGGTTTTCGCCTTGCCGACCTGGATTCCCGGCAGCTACATGATCAGGGACTACGCAAAACACGTCGTGTCCGTGCGCGCGGAATCCGATGGTCGTGATGTGGCGCTGAACAAGCTGGACAAGACCCGTTGGCAGGCAGCCGCTACCGACAGGGAACTGACGCTTGTGCTGGATATCTACGCGCATGACGAAAGTGTGCGCGGTTCGCATCTTGATCTGACGCACGCGTTCTTCAACGGTACCTGCGTCTTCCCTGCTGTCGTTGGCCAGGAAGAAGTCGCCTGCGATCTCGACATCCTGGCGCCGGAAAAGCCGGTTGGCAAACACTGGCGGGTTGCCACCTCCATGACCAGCAAGGACGCCGAAACCTACGGCTTCGGGTCGTATTGCGCTGACAACTATGCCGAACTCATTGATCACCCGGTTGAGATTGGCGAGCTGTCCATTGGCGAATTCGAGGTAAATGGCATCCCGCACGCGATCGCGATTCGCGGCAATACCCGTGCAGACATGCGCCGCCTGTGCCACGACCTGCAGGAAATATGCGCCCATCACGTGGCATTCCTGGGCGCCCCCCGGGATCTCGACCGCTATCTGTTCCTGCTGAATGCACCTGGCGCCGGCTACGGCGGCCTCGAGCATCGCTGGTCATCGGCCCTGATCTGCGGGCGCGATAACCTCCCGGCGCGCGGCGACGAGGGTGTTTCTGACGAGTACCGGAAGTTCCTGGGGCTTGTGAGTCACGAGTATTTTCACTTGTGGAACGTCAAGCGGATGAAGCCTGCGGCGTTCACGCCCTACGATTTGTCACAGGAAGTTCACACGAGCCTGCTGTGGGTATTCGAAGGCGTGACGTCCTATTACGATGACCTGGCACTCGTGCGCTGCGGTTCGATCAATACCGAGAGCTATCTTGAATTGCTCGGTCAGACGATGACCCGCGTTGCGCGCAGCGGCGGTCGTCGCCGGCAGAGCGTCGCGGATTCGAGCTTTGATGCCTGGACCAAGTTCTACAAGCAGGACGCAAACGCGACCAATGCGATTATCAGTTACTACGCCAAAGGCGCGCTCGTTGCGCTGGCACTCGACCTGAAACTGCGTTCAGAGACCGACGGCAGGGTTTCTCTCGACGATGTCATGAAGGCAGCCTGGGTGCGCTGGGGCGAGAGCGGCGAGGGTATGCCCGAGGACGGGTTCGAGACGATCTGCGCGGAGATATCCGGGCTCGATCTCGAGGACTTCTTCTCGGCAACCGTGCGTGGCACTGGCGAACTGCCCCTCGAAGCATTGCTCAAAACGCACGGTATCCAGTACCACTTGCGGCCTTCGGAGGGTGGCAAGGATGCCGGTGGAAAACCGAAGAGCGACAACAATCTGCCATCCGTCTGGCTCGGAGCCGTACTTGGCAATCGTGGCGGCATAACCGTGTTTGACGCCATTCATAATGGCGGACCTGCCGAGTTGGCCGGTATCTCGCCAGGCGATGAGCTTGTGGCGCTCGACGGGCTGCGAATCAGTCTCGCCGGATGCGAAGCACGCACGCGCCGCTATCACCCGGGAGACAAGTCGGACGTGACCGTCTTCCGCGGCGACGAACTCATGACCCTGCGGCTGAAGTGGGCCGAGGCGCCGGCCGACACCTGCTACCTGACCATGGATGACGAGGCCGAAGACGACGTGGTCTCGCGTCGCGCTGCCTGGTTGGGCATGTAGTGCAAGCCCTTGCAAGCCCGACGCTGCGCCTTTTCATCGGCGCTGCGTTGATCAGCCTGTCGCCGGTCTGGGTAAAACTTGTCGATGTATCGGCGACCAGCAGTGCGTTCTGGCGAGTAGCGATTGGCGGATTGGTGCTTGCTGCCTATCTGATATTGACCCGGCAGCGTCCGAATCTGTCCGTGGCGCTGTGGGGGATGCTGGCAATCGCGGCTGTGTTTCTTGCGCTCGATCTCTGGTTTTACCACCGGAGTATTCAGTACATAGGACCCGGGTTATCGACCCTCATCGCAAACTTCCAGGTGTTCGTATTGGCGGCCGCCGGGTACCTGATCCTGCGGGAGCCTCCAAGCGCCAGGCAACTCATAGCGATTCCGCTCGCGCTGGTCGGACTGGCGTTGATTGTCGGCGTGGACTGGGACGCACTTCCGGCGGACTATCGCCGCGGCATCGTTTTCGGACTGGGCGCAGCACTTACGTATGCATTCTATTTGCTGAGCATGCGTCGCTCACGGCAAGGGTCGACCAATCGTGTTCCGATTCGCGAAATAGCGGTTGTCTCGATACTAACTGCTGCCATGCTGGGCATCGTCGCATTCGCTGAAGGTGATTCGCTCGCCGTACACAACGGCAGCGATATCGCCTGGCTGGCCTGCTACGGAATCCTGTCACACGGATTCGGCATGATGTTCATAGCCAGCAGTCTGCCGAACGTCTCGCCATCCCAGGCCGGACTCGCTTTGCTGCTGCAGCCAACATTGAGCTTCGCCTGGGATGTGCTGTTCTTCGGTCGTGCAATGACGCCGATAGAGTTGCTCGGTGCTGCGATCGCATTGTTTGCGATCTACCTCGGATCGCGGCCGCGGTCAGAACAGGGACAAGGCGCCCGGCAGTAGCTCGATTTCAAAGCGCTTCTGCATGGGTTGCATCTCGCCGTCGAGATGCGAGTCCACCGGTTCTTCCGATTCGATCAGGATGCGCGTGACCGCTTCGTGAGTAACTTCCTTTTCGTCCATGTGCCTGCCCGACATCAGCTTGGGAAGCAGCGCAAGTATGCGCGGTCTCGACACAGGCTCGACGATGAGGAGATCGAATTTACCGTCGTCGTTTTTCGCTGTCGGCACAATATTAAACATGCCGCCGATCCACGGTCCGCTTGCCACGTTAGCGAGTGTGATAGGACCGGTGTGCACATTGTTGTCCGTGCTTATCCGCATGTGCGGGGTCTCGATGCCCTCTGCCATACCGCGAAAAATTGCGAGCAAGTAGACAAAGTCGCCGATTGGCAATCGATAGGACCGGGCGATTCGTGTAACCCTGGCATCGAAGCCGACGCCGGCACCGTTCGCGAAATAGCGATCGTTCATCTTGCCGACGTCGACACAGCGGGGACGCTCGCCTGCCGCGATGCGCTCTGTGAGGAGCCTGGTTGCGTGTTCCCAGTCCAGGGTTATGCCGGCGGCCTTGGCGAAGTCATTTCCCGTACCGCTTGGAATGACACCGAGCATCGCGTCGCCTTTGGCGCGCATGATGCCGTTGGTTGCCTCATGAACGCTGCCGTCTCCGCCGACCGCGACTATGCGTCGCCCGCCATGTTCGACGCAGTCACGAACCTGCTCCTCGAGATTGCCAACGTCCTGGCTCAGATGAACTTCGAGAGGAAAACCGCCTTCGTTGAGCAATTCGCGTATGCGCGTGCCGCGCTTGCCAGCACGACCGCGGCCTGCGGCCGGGTTGAGGAAGAGGTGAACGGTCTCGACTGACATTAGGCGATGCTACAATGCGCCGGTCTCTCATCGCAAAATGGATCACTCGATGTTGGAACTGGGCGTCAAGTTCTTGATCAGCTATTTCATCGGCTCGCTCATGGGGGCGATGCTGGTTGGCAAGCTGCGAGGCGGTGTCGACATTCGCACCATGGGGAGCGGAAATGCCGGCGGAACCAATGCATTGCGGACCCAGGGCCTCGTTTTCGCGCTCGGCGTCGTCATTGTCGACGTGGGCAAAGGCATCATCGGGGCGGGCGTGGTTCCCGGTCTCGAACTGCCTTTCATTCCGCAGGATCCGGAGGTTTCCCGCACCTGGCTGACACTGGTCTGCGCAGCCGGCGCCGTCTTTGGCCACGTCTGGCCGATCTACCACGGCTTCAAGGGCGGCAAGGGTGCTGCGACGCTGGTTGGGACATTGGTCATTCTCGCACCCGAATTGCTCATCGGCGTGCTGCTGGTCTGGGCGTGGGTGCTTGTCATGACGGGCTACGTGGGCTTGGCGACGATGACGGCCGCGACGATGGTCGCGGTCTGGCTGGGGCTTACGCGATTGCCGGACGACCAGCCGCTGTTCATATACGCGACGGTGATGGCGATGTTCGTCATCTACTGGCATCGCTCCAATATTCGCCGCATGCGCGCGGGCGCCGAGCACCGCAACGTCAGGGCCATGATGTTCAAACCCCGCCAAACCAAAGGTGCCGATGATCAATCTTGACGCGGAAGCCATACGCGGGTTGCTGGGTAAAGCCGCCGCGGCCAGGTTGTCCGGTTTCGATACTTTTCCCGAGATCGAGTCGACCAACACCTACCTGATGCACAGGATGGCCCGTCGCCGGGTCGGCTGCACGTTGCGGCCACGACCAACCAGACCATGGGGCGTGGCCGTCACGGACGCACCTGGCAGTCGCCGCCGGGATCCGGTCTGTGCATCTCGCTCGCCTACACGTTTGCAGAACAGCCCCGGAACCTGTCAGCGCTGACGCTGGCGATTGGTATTGGCGTCATCGATGCACTCGAAGATGCGGGTGTGCGTGGGGTGCAACTCAAATGGCCCAATGACCTGATGGCGAACGACGGCAAACTCGGCGGGATATTGACGGAGTCTCAGGCGCGGGCGCACGGCACGGTTACCGTGGTGACCGGCGTCGGGCTGAATATCAATCTCGGTGATGTGTCGGAGCTCGGCCTTGAGATGGCCTCTGCGCGTCGCGTTGCGGATCTGGCGAGATTCGCCGCTGTCCTGCCGCGGCACGAAGACCTGGCCGCTCGACTGATCGAGCGCCTCTGCGCGACCTTCGTTGATTTTGAAGCCGATGGGTTCGAGCCTTATGCGCAACGATGGACTGAGCGTGACTGGCTGTTCGGGCGCGACCTGGTCATCGATACCCAGCAGCGGCAGGTAGCAGGCAGAGGTGCCGGTATTGCCGATGACGGCGCACTGCTGGTCGATGCCGGGCAGGGCGGCCTGCATCGCATCACCTCCGGGTCGGTGGTTCTCTCGTGAAAGCGTTGCTCATGGACGTCGGCAACTCGCGCATCAAGTGGGGCGTGCTGGAGGACGGGCAGATCCGGCGGACGGGGCACATTTCCCGGGAACGTATTCGCGACAAGGGCCTGCAGGTAATCACGACGAAGATTCCACGCCGCGTCGACGAGGTATTCGTCAGTAACGTCGCCGGCACGTCGTTTGCGACGCGCTTGTCAGGTGTTGTCGGCATGCATTGCGAGTGCGATGTGCGCTTCGCGCGAACCGCTCGCAGTGGCTGGGGCGTTACCAACGGCTACACGCAACCACGGCGCATGGGAGTGGATCGTTGGGTCGCGATGATCGGTGCTTTCGCGGAGCTTAAGTCTGCATGCGTGGTAGTCGACGTCGGCACCGCGATGACGATCGACGCGCTTGACGACGAGGGTCAGCACCTTGGTGGCCAGATCGTCGCCGGCGTGGCAACCATGGCCAATGCGCTGGCCACTGCTGCCAGCGATATTCCCGAGGTCAAACCGGCTCCCGGTCGCGGGCAGGCCGACCTCGCCATGTTTGCGCACAACACGGCTGCGGCTGTCCGCGAGGGTGCACAGAACGCTGTCGCCGGTGCCGTTGACAGGGCGATTCAGACTTTGCGATCAAATGCCTACAAGCCGGTCGTTGTCTTGACCGGCGGGGATGCGTCGCGCATTCTAAACGCGCTTTGTGAAACACCGTTGCACCGCCCGCACCTCGTTTTGCAGGGGCTGGCGCACATGCTGGACACTCCCCGATGAAAAATCTGCTGCTGTTGCTGATTCTCGCGAATATCCTCTATTTGATGTGGGGTGTATTCAAGCCGCAGGAATCGAATCCGAGCGTCACCATCGTCCAGGAGGCCGATTTGGGCCCACCTCTGGATGTGACGACCAGCCAGGATGGCGATGCGATTGCGAGCGTTGGCGCCGTGCTTGGATCCGGCGAGCCGTCGGATCTCGAGGCCGTTGTCGGACGGTCCTGTGTGAGCATTGGTCCGTTCAAGGTGATTGGCGATGCGGACTCGGCCGTTCTCGAGTACAACAAGGAGGGCATGAAAGCCGCGTTGCGTTCCGGTCAGGGACAGATTTTCGTAGGTCACTCGGTCCAGGTCCTGAATGTGCCATCGCGCGATGCAGGCCGGGCAATGCTGGGGCGGCTCGCGGAAGCTGGCCTCGTTGATGCATTTATCGTCGGCAATGAAGAAGACGGCCTGGCGATCTCGCTGGGCATCTTCGGGAACGCCGACAATGCCGAGAAGATCGAGTTGCAGGCGGAATCCGCCGGATTCGAGGTCGATATCTCTCCGATGACCCGAGATGGAACCATCTACTTCGTCGACATCGGATTGCCGCCGGGCAAGGGTGCCGGTGCGATCATCGAGAAGTACGGCGAGGCGCGTGTCGCACTGCGCGATGCAGCCACGTGTCCGCAATAAATTGGGCGCTGAGCCCTTGTCAGCGGGGCGCGAGTAGCGAATAATTCGCCACCTTTAGCCGCAATAGCTCAGTTGGTAGAGCAGGGGTTTTGTAAACCTCAGGTCCCGAGTTCGACTCTTGGTTGCGGCACCAAATACGACAAGGCCCCGATTTTGTCGGGGCCTTTTTTATTCGTCGTCCGGGTTTATTAGTCTTCCGGGCGATCGGGGAAGGTTGCTTCGAGCATGTACTCCGCTGCCGCGTTGACTACATCGTCCGGCAGTTCGCTCTTGCCGCCGCGGGCAGGCATGTCGAAATAGCCGGTCTTGGCGTGGTCCATCAGGACGGCCTGCCACAGATCCGAACGCGCCTCCCAATCCTCGGGCTCGCCTTCGCGGGGTGCACCCAGCATACCGGTCTCATGACAGCCCGCGCAGTGCTCAAGGTAGGCCTGTTCGCCATCGATGGCGGCAGACTGAGACGCATCGGCCTGTGATTCGCCGGAATGCGCCGCACAGGCGCCGAGTCCGAAGCCGGCTGCGAGCAGGAAAAAGACTTGTCTCATGGTGTCACCTCTGTGGCCACTATGCTGATATTTACCCACGTTGCCAACAATACGCATTCCTGCCTACGAGTACCTAGCGGTTGTTGGTCAGGAATTCGCCCAGCAAGCGAAATTCATCTGCGCGTTGACTGCCCTTGCGCCAGACGAGGCCGATCGTGCGGTAGCTCTTCTCGCCCAGCGCGTACAGTTTGACGCGTGTATTGCGCAACAGGGCCGAGCCGCGGGCCATCTCGGGCAGGAAGGTGATGCCGAGATCTGCATCGACCATTTCGATCAGCGTCAGCAGGCTGCTGGCGCCGAAACGTCTGACTTTTTCCGTGTTGCGAATACGGCAAGCGGCGAGCGCATGCTCGCGAAGGCAGTGGCCGTCTTCGAGTAGCAGGATGCTGTCCGAGTCCAGGCGATTGAACCGGTAGTTCTCGGGATCGATTCGCGCGGTATCGTCACGGCAGGCGAGGCAAAAGTGATCCTTGAACAAAGGCATTTCCTCGGTGCCCTGCAAATGCCACGGCAGAGCCAGCAACACGACGTCGAGTTCTCCGTCCATCAGTCGCCGGTAGATACGCTCAGTCTGGTCTTCCGTCAGGAGTAGTTCGAGCTTCGGATAGTGTTTGCGTAGCTTTGGCAAAGCGCCCGGCAACACGAAAGGCGCGATCGTCGGGATAACGCCCAGCCTGAGTTCGCCTGCCAGCGGTCCGGTTTCGCCGCGCGCTGTTTCCACAAGGGTCTCGATATCCCGCATGACGAGTCGCGCCTGCGTTGCGACCTCCTGGCCGGTCGCCGTGATGGTCACGTTGCGATTGGTACGATCCACGAGCTGGGCGCCCAGGGCGGACTCAAGTGCCTGGATGGCATTGCTGAATGCCGACTGGGACACAAAGCACCGGTCTGCGGCGTGCCCGAAATGGCGTGTCTCGGTCAGGGCCAGGAAGTACTGCAACTGTTTGACTGTGGGTAACTGCATGATCGATAAAATAGAATATAACGATTTAATTAAACCATTTTACCGATCACTTGTACAGGACTACTATTGTTTCCTGAAAAGGCCACAGCAGGAGAAAACGATGGATATCAACACGGGTATTGAGCGGGGCGACCGCGAGGCTATAGCCGGTGGTCTGTCTCGCTTGCTGGCAGACAGCTATACCTTGTATCTAAAGACACATAATTACCACTGGAATGTAACTGGTCCGCAATTCAATACACTGCACCAGATGTTCGAGGGGCAATACACGGAGTTGGCGGCAGCGGTTGATGAAGTCGCCGAGAGAATCCGCGCACTGGGCGTAAAAGCACCCGGCTCCTATCTGGAATTCTCGAAACTCACGTCGATCGAGGAAGGCAGCGGTGATGAGCCGGCGGAAGAGATGATCAGGCAACTCGCAATCGGCCAGGAGACCGTTGTCCGGACTGCCCGCGAGGCATTTCCTGCCGCCGCCGCAGTGAATGACGAACCAACAGCGGACCTGCTTACACAGCGTATGCAGATCCATGAAAAGAATGCCTGGATGCTTCGCAGCATGCTGGCGTGATCTCGAATTTTCAAACTGAGGAAAACAAATATGTTTAAGAATCTTGAAGGCAAGCCGATCCCGAACGTGACGTTCCGCACGCGCAGGGACCACGAATGGGTAGACGTCACGTCGGAAGAAATTTTCGCCGGCAAGAACGTTGTCGTATTTTCCCTGCCTGGCGCATTTACGCCAACCTGCTCATCGTCGCATGTGCCGCGCTACAACCAGCTCGTGCCGCAGTTCAAGGCCCAGGGAATTGACGAAGTTATCTGCGTATCGGTTAACGATGCATTCGTCATGAACGAGTGGCAGCGGTCGCAGAAAGCGGACCGCATCACGTTCCTGCCGGATGGCAATGGCGAGTTTTCAGACGCCATGGGCCTGCTGGTGGGCAAGGAGAACCTCGGTTTCGGACGCCGCTCGTGGCGCTACTCGATGCTGGTTCGTGACGGTGTTGTGGAGAAGATGTTCATCGAACCCGAGGAGCCAGGCGATCCGTTCCAGGTATCCGATGCCGACACGATGCTTGGCTACCTGAATCCGGAATGCGAGTTCCCGTACGACGTGGCCGTGTTTTCGCGTGACGGTTGCTCCTTCTGTGTACGTGCCAAGGGTCTGCTGCGCGAGGCGGGTATCGAGTTCGAGGAGCTCGTGTTGAACCGCGACTACACGGACCGCACGCTGCGCGCCATATCGACTCACACTACTTATCCCCAGGTGTTCATCAACGGCCAGCTGATTGGTGGCTCTGATGACCTCGAGGCCTGGCTTGCCGATCGCGGCCGGGCACGTGCTGCGTAATTGATTCCCCCGTCAATTTGCAGCCTTCTGGCCGGGCGAACGAATGTTCGCCCGGCCTTTTTGTTGGCGAGGATAGAGGTCCGATTCTGGCTATTTTAGAATCCTTGCCGGCGTATACTTTGCTCCATGGAAAACGCCACCGCGATTCGTAGCGACATTTTTGAACGAGCCAGGCTTTCTCGGGATGCCCGTTTCGATGGTCGTTTCTATGTCGGCGTAAGGACAACCGGCATTTACTGTCGCCCAATCTGTCCGGCGAATCCGCCGAAAAGCGAGAACGTTACTTTCTACCCAACGGCAGCGGCCGCCAGCGAGGCCGGGTTCCGGCCATGTCTGCGTTGTCGGCCGGAATGTGCGCCGGGTACGCCTGCTTGGGCCGGAACATCCACAACGGTGCAACGCGGTCTTCGGCTGATTGCGGACGGCGCTCTTGAAGACGGCAACGTCGAGCGTCTTGCGGACAGGCTGGGTGTAACCAGCCGCCACCTGCGGCGCCTCTTCACTCGGCATGTCGGCGCCAGCCCGCTTGCCGTGGCCCATACGCAGCGCCTGCATTTCGCCAAGCGGCTTATCGACCAGACCTCGCTAACGATGCAGGATATTTCTATTGCTGCCGGATACGGTAGTGTGCGCCGCTTCAATGACACGTTTCGCAAGACGTATGGCAGAACGCCGAGGGAGCTTCGCCGTGGCCGGGAAGGGGTCGTATCGACAGGGGCATTGACTGTCCAGCTGCCCTACCGGCAGCCGTACGGTTGGCCTGAACTGCTCGGGTTCTTCGCCGCGCGGGCCACGCCGGGTGTCGAACTCGTGTCGGAGGGGCGTTACCTGCGCACGGTTCGCGTCGGAGATCGAGCGGGCGTCATCGATGTGCAGGACGCCGGTGGGGCGCTGTCGCTGACGGTGCACGGGATCGCGACGGATTCGCTGTTCGCTGCCGTGCAGCGGGCGCGCGGCCTGTTCGATCTGGATGCACCGATAGAGGATATCGGCGGCGTGCTGTCACGGGACAAGATTCTGCGAACGTGGATGAAAGGCAATCCGGGAATTCGCGTGCCGGGCGCCTGGGACGGGTTTGAATTGTGCGTGCGCGCCGTGCTGGGGCAGCAGGTCTCGGTGAAGGCGGCAACCACCTTCGCGGGCCGCATCGCCGAACGGTATGGTGAGCCCGTCAGCGTGGTCATTGACGACCTCGCCGATGCACCGGTGCAACTCTTCCCCACGCCGGAGCAGCTCAAACGTGCCCGCCTCGAAAACCTCGGCATCATTCGCAGCCGGGCGCAGACGATACGTGACATCGCCCGCGTGGCAAGCAGTGGCGAGCTGAATTTTGGCGCGGATCAGTCAGTGGACGAATTTCGATCGATCCTGACCTCGATCAAAGGCGTGGGTGACTGGACAGCCGAATATGTTGCGATGCGGGCGCTCAAGAACCCGGATGCGTTTCCCGCTTCCGATCTCGGCTTGCTGCGGGCTTTCGACGCTCGCGACCTCGGCGACGGACGCCGCCTGCGGCCGGCTGAGCTTGCGGCACGCGCCGAAGCCTGGAGGCCATGGCGCGCCTACGCGGCGCTATTGATTTGGGGCTCCGATAGCGGAGCTGGAGGCTGACTATGTACTACTGCTACCTCGACACACCGATCGGTGAACTGCTGCTGGCGGGCGAAGATGGTGCGCTCTCGATGATTGGCTTCCCGAAAGGGTCAATGCGGCGCGAGCCCGAGGCTGACTGGATCTTCAACGAGGCACAGCTGGCCGATGCGTGTCGACAGCTACGGGAGTATTTTGCCGGCGAACGCCGGGACTTCGATTTGCCACTCAAGCTCCAGGGTACCGAATTCCAGGTGAGTGTACTCGAGGCGCTACAACGCATTCCCTACGGAGAAACGACGAGCTACGGTGAGATTGCGAAACGCATCGGGCGCCCAAAAGCGGTGCGCGCGGTTGGTGCTGCCAATGGGCGCAATCCGATTCCGATTGTCGTGCCGTGCCACCGCGTCATAGGCAGTACCGGCGATTTGACCGGGTTCGGCGGTGGGCTCGATACGAAGGAGGCCCTGCTCAGGCTGGAAGCCGAGCACTCGCAGGACCTGTTATAGCTTCTTACCCTCCATTGCGCGCAAGGCGGCGGACGGCTCAATGCCGTCCTTCACGAGATCGTCTGCCTGCAGGGCTGTGAAACGCGATTCGATCGGCAACACACCGGCCCAGACCGGCGTGTCGAGATCGCAGGCTTCGTCATCCGGCATGCCTGCCGAGACCTTGGCTGATGCACTCTCGATATCGATTGCGATGACGCCCGTCATCTTGAGTTCGTTTGCCGACGACTTCCTGAGTTCGGCGCGGCGGCCGGGCATCGTGCATTCGGCAATCACCGTTAACGCATGCCGTTTCTCATCGAGATTATCGACCAGTCGTGCAGGACCGAAGACCGTGGCAGAGCGATAGTTCATCGACGACGCGAATGCAGACCGGGCAAATACCAGTCCGTCGAGGAGCGTCACGTTGACACAGGCCTTGCCGGTGTCCTCAAGCAGGCGAATGACACGCGCCTTGCGTGCGCCGTGCAGAAACAGCGTTTCACCATCGCGACCGTAAAGCATGGGTACAACAACGGGTTCGCCGTCCTGGACGAACGCCACGTGTGCGACCAGGCCGGCGTCCAGCACACCATGAACCGTCTCGTGATCGTAGGCGGCTTTCTCGCGGAGCTGCCGGATTTTGTTTTGCTTGCTGATTTTATACGGGTCGGACACGACTCAATTCCTCAGAGAAATTTTGGCGCAAGGTAAAGAGCGACGAGAGACACGAGGAAGATGCCAACAATATTCAGCGCCATTCCCGCGCGAACCATTTTAGGGATCGTCAGCATTCCTGACCCGAAGACAATAGCATTAGGTGGCGTTGCGACCGGCAGCATGAAGGCGCAACTCGCGGCAAAGGTCACGGGCACGGTGAGTACAATCGGATCGAACCCCGACTCGATGGCGATAGCGCCAACGACAGGCAGGAACGTTGCTGTCGTCGCGATGTTGCTGGTCAACTCGGTCAGGAAGATGATCATCGTCGCCGCGATGATGACAATCGCCGCCACGGGGAGCGCGCCGACGGCCTGCAAACTGCTGCCCAACCACTCGGCAAGGCCGGTGCGTGTGACTGCGCCGGCAAGCGCCAGGCCACCGCCAAACAGAATGAGAACGCTCCATGGCAGGCGTTCTGCATAGTTCCATCGCAGGAGTATCGGGTCACTCTTGTCGCCGCTTGGTATCAGGAACAGTGAGATGCCACCCGCCATCGCGATACCCGAGTCGTCCAGGGCTTCCAGCCCGGGCACCTTGACCAGCAGCGGCCGCAGCACCCAGGTCAGCGCCATTAGCGCGAAGACGATTGCCACTCGCTTCTCGGGAACGCTTATGGAACCCAGGTCGTCCTTGAGCTTGCGAAGCGCCGCCTTACCCTCGGCAGACGTCTTGAAATCGACCTTGAAGATAACGCGGGTCAATACGATCCATGCCACCGGCAACATCATCGCGCTCAGAGGTAACCCAACGAGCATCCACCTGGCAAAGTCGATTTCCGTGCCGTACGTCTCCTGCATGAATGCGGCGAGCATCGCGTTCGGCGCCGTTCCAACCAGCGTGGCCATGCCGCCGATCGTCGCCCCGTAGGCAACGCCCAGCAGCAGGGAATACTGGAAGTCCTCTTTGTTCCTGTCATCCATGCCCCCGACCGTCTTATGGATGACGGCGATGATCGAGACCGCGATTGGCAGCAACATCATGGTCGTCGACGTATTCATGACCCACATGCTGATGACGGCGCTGGCGAGCATGAAGCCGCCCACCAGTGAGCGCCCATTGCCGCCCACATGCTGCAGTACCGTCAGCGCAATGCGGCGATGGAGGTTCCAGCGTTGCATCGCGAACGCCACGATAAAGCCGCCGAGGAACAGGTAAATGACCTTGTTGGCGTACGGCGCCGTGGTGTCCTGGATGCTCGCGATCCCGAGGAGCGGAAACACGACAATAGGCAATAGCGCTGTGACGGCAATCGGCACAGCCTCAGTCGCCCACCAGACGGCCATGAGCACGCCGACGGAGGCGGTCAGCCAACCCGACTGTGACAGACCCTCCGGCGCGCCTGCCAGGCTCATGCCCAGGGCGAGTAGCGGGCCCAGAAAAACGCCGACGACCTGGTGTCGAGAGCGGCCATCGTGGTGCTGGTCATTCAAGGTGTTTCCCCCAGGATCCATGTTATTGCCGCAAGCCTACCGGTTTCGCCGCTGATCGTCGTGGCTTTTGCGAATGCGCTCTAGATATAGTGTATTGCTCGCCTTCTAATACAAGATGTAGTAGCATTCCGTGCGTACCAATCCGGTACGCACGGAGATGAGATGTAAGAAGGCAATGCGGGCCAATCGCCATGCCGGATGCGTGAACTAGCGGCGGGTTTTGCGTGCTACCTCTCAACACGCCACCCGAATGACTGGAATCCTGCAATCAGTCAGTGCCACTAGTGAAGCGGGTTGCCAACCGGGGTCGGAAAATTTCGAATGCGTACGACAGTGATGTTTTCAACATTCGAGCGAAGCTCCACCCCAGCCAGATACATCTTCTGCTTACTGTGCCGCCCATTTATTGGGCGGCTTTTTTATACATGGATGTATTTATGCCGCGGAGCACATGGAAGTGCGGGAGCGGCGTTATACATGGATGTATTTATGCCGCGGAGCACATGGAAGTGCGGGAGCGGCGTTATACATGGATGATCCGCTTTGATGAGAAACCTTGTTTTGCTGACGACCGTCGCGCTGCTGGCGGCCTGTGCATCGGGTCCGCCCAAGCTGCCATACCCCGCGTTCGTGCAGGTTGACGAGCTTGAAGACATGTTCATGGCCAGCCTGCCGGGAATTCGCGCCAAGCAACTGGCCGGAGACCCCCAGACGCGCCGCACGAGTAATCGCATTGATTTGCCGCCGGACTGGAACGGGACGAGCGGCGGTGCGCCGGGACGATCAACGGAAATTTTCGTGCTGGAGGGCACCCTGACAATCGCGGATATCGAGCTTCCGGAGGGTGGCTATATCTTCCTCCCGGCCGGGTCGCTCGGCTTCAATATCGTAGCCGAGGAAGGTGCGCGCATTCTGTATTTCGTGAATGACGCGGACCCCGAGTCGATTATTCGCTCGCCGATTATCATCGATGCGAACCTGCTTCCGTGGGAACCGACGAAAACAGCGGGCGTCATGATCAAGGAATTGCGCAGGGATCCAGGCAACGGTGCGGCGACCTGGCTGCAGCGAATCGATGCCGGCGTGTCGATACCGTGGCAATCGTCGTCGGCACTGCGTGAGGGCTACCTCATGACTGGCCAATTCGACGACAGTGAGTGTGTAGGCGGCGAGGCGCTAACCTGGTCGTATGCGAAGGGCGGGTATTTTTATCGGCCTGCCGGGGCAGTCCATGGGGGGCCGGAGTCGGGCGGCGAGGCCGGAAGCGATCTGGTTCATGCGTGAGACCGAAGGCGGAACCGACACCCTCGAAGCGGAGTGCGCGCCTATTTCTTGACGAGTTTCGTGATCTTCTTGCCGAGTCCCATGAGCTTGGTGAGCGTGCTCGTCGGAATATCGCTCATTTCCCCGTACCAGGCGCTCGTCGTTTCGACGAAAGCGAGCATATTGCGAACGCGCTCCTTGGTGATCGGGTCTGTTTCCGCCTCGGCGTCAATTTCATTCACACAACCACGCAACATCGCCAGCGTCGGATTCAGTTCGCGCTGTTTGCGTTGCTCGATAATGACGCGAAACAGTTCCCACACGTCGTGCAGCGACTCGAAGTAGTCGCGGCGATCGCCGAGCACGTGGGTCATGCGCACCAGTCCGTAACTCTGCAGTTCGCGAATACTCGTGCTTACATTTGATCGCGCGACGGACAGGAGGTCGACGATTTCGTCAGCGCGCAGGGGCTCGGGCGACAGGTACAGTAAGGCCTGGATCTGGGCAACCGTGCGGTTGGTCCCCCAGCGGGTTCCCATCTCGCCCCAGTGAAGGACGTACTTCTCGATGGCCGGCGTCATCTGCATCGCGATCTTTCCGTAATTTCTGTTATTGCTGAAATTACTACGGCGCGAGCGCTGTCACAACCACGCGGCGCGGTGCTGGCCAGCCTTCAACGGTCTTTGACGGGTCGTCCGGGTCCAGCGCCTCGCGCAGCGACTCGAATGTCATCCATTCGGTACTGCGTTGTTCGTCAGTCGTCGTCACCGTGGTGTCGATGATTTCAATACACCCGAAGCCGCTGCGTCGCAGCCAGGTAGTCAGCTCGGCCAGCGTCGGCAACAGCCACACGTTGCGCATGCGGGCGTACCGGTCGGCAGGCGTACACGCGTAGCTCTCTTCGCCTGGCACGTAGATCGTCTCGAGAACCAGTTGGCCGCCGGGCCGCAATGTCGATCGCAGGTGGTCGAGATGGCCGATCGGGGAGCGCTGATGATAGAGAACGCCCATTGAAAACGTCGTGTCGAACGTGTTGCGCGCGGGTGGGGTCTCCTCGAGTCGGCAGGGAAGTATGAACACAGAGGGGTCCTGGGCGAATACATTGATCGCCTGGAACTGCATGGCGAACAGGAGAGTCGGGTCGACGCCGATTACCGTTGCGGCGCCCGACTTGCGCATTTCCAGTGCGTAGTAGCCGTTGCCCGAGCCGACGTCGAGGACACGGCGTCCGTCAAGTGACGCGATCGCGTCCTTGACTCGAGCCCATTTCAAGTCGCTGCGCCACTCGGTATCGATAATGACGCCATCGAGATCCAGCGGACCCTTCCGCCACGGATGCAGTTCCATCAGCAAGTTACGAAGTCGTGTCGCATCACCGCGCGCATCGGGGAGTTCCTCGATGACCCGGTTCCAGCGAGCCCAGTCGCCGTGAGTCTTGCCTGTCAGGCGATCATGCAGAACCGGGCCGAGCTCCTCATTCCAGTTATCGAGTCCCAGTGCTGCCAGGTTGTGTCGCAAAGCGTCGAAGTCAAACACGGCTGGCTACTGGCTCAACGAATAGCGATGATCGAAACGAAATTGAAATAGCGCAGCCAGACGGCGGACCGGGAAAAGCCGGCTCGTTTCAGGCGGGCCCGATGCTCTGCAACCGTCTCTGGAACGAGGACATCCTCGAGCGCCGCGCGTTTTCGCGCAATTTCCAGCGTGCTGTAGTTGTTACGTCGTTTGTGCTCGTGATGCAGGTCGACAAGCAGGCTTTCCATGTGCGGATCCTCGTCCACGACTTTCTCGGAGAGGACCAGCAGTCCGCCTTCATTCAGTCCCTCGCAGATGTTCCGCAGCAGCTGATCGCGATCGGCGCGGTCGACGAATTGCAGCGTGTAATTCAGTACGACCATCGATGCATTGGAGTACCGGATATCCCGAATGTCGCCTTCGACCAGGTCGACCTCCGTTTCGGGGCCATGCTGGCGGTCGTCTTCGTCAAGCATTTCGCGGCAGCGCTCAATCATCGCCGGGGCCACGTCAACAGCGACGATACGGCAACAGGGCTGCTGGATACCCTGGCGCATGGCGAGCGTGGCGGCCCCGAGGGAGCAGCCCAGGTCGTAGCAGGTCGTCCCCGCCCGGACGTAGCGGGCGGCCAGCGAACCGATCGCTTCGATTGACGCCGCGTACCCCGGGATCGACCGTTGCAGCATGTCCGGGAACACCCTGGCGACGCCGGCGTTGAAACGGAAGGGCTCCGAACCGTCCTCGGTCTCAAAAATCTTGTCTTCGCTCAATTCCGGATCCTGTGGGACAATCGCGCATATGCTACGCGAACTTCATGCAGAACTCGGCATTCCCGAGGATTACGGGCTCGACGGATCCAGGCCGGTTTTCGACGAGGCAACCGATCTTGTCGAGGTCGGCCCCAACCTGGTCGGCCGGATGCAGAGCCTGGAGCGCGGGGCGGCGGCCAGGTGGATCGAGATGCAGGCACGGGCCGAGCAAGACGGAATTGCGCTCCTGATCGTATCGGGCTACCGGAGTATCGACTACCAGGCCCGCCTGATCCGGAAAAAAATCAATGCAGGTCAATCACTTAGTGAGATATTGGCCGTTAACGCCGCACCCGGCCACAGTGAGCATCACACCGGCCGGGCGGTCGACATAGCGACACCAGGCTCGCGTCCGCTGACCGAGGAATTTGAGGGGTCAGCTGCCTTTCGGTGGCTCGAAGCGAATGCCGGATCCCATGGCTTCTCGATGTCCTACCCGAGAAACAACCCGGCCGGGTTCATTTATGAGCCCTGGCATTGGGCTCTGAAAGCCTGATTTTGCCGCAAGGCTTCTTCCGTCAACGCTTTCAGGTACAATCCTCGCCCCGAACGAAACTTAAAAAAACAAGTGTTTAGCTGTTGACAGTAGGGCTGTGTGATTAGAAAATGCCCGGCTTGCGTACCGGAGGGGTACTCAAGCGGTCAACGAGGGCAGACTGTAAATCTGCTGGCTATGCCTACGTAGGTTCGAATCCTACCCCCTCCACCAGATGGTGGTCCGGCTGAGAAATCTGACCGGTCCGGCAACGCGACGACACAGATTATGAATCATGAAATCCGGGCGGTTGGTCAATAGAGACTGTCAGGATTTTTGCACGCCCGAAAAAGGCGCGAAATAAGCGATTCAGCGCGGTTGTCGGCGCGTGGCGAAAGAACAAGAGTCGTTACTCCTTATATAGGTAGGCGGCGATTTGAAAAAGGCGGGTGTAGTTCAACGGTAGAACCTCAGCCTTCCAAGCTGATGATGTGGGTTCGATTCCCATCACCCGCTCCATTAGGAAGGATGTGCACTCGGTGATGAGTTTGCCCACATAGCTCAGGGGCAGAGCACTTCCTTGGTAAGGAAGAGGTCCCCGGTTCAAATCCGGGTGTGGGCTCCAGATAGAGAATGTAGGAGCGCGCCTTGCGCGCGATGCAAGACGCGACAACGGCTAACCCCGTTTAGTGAAATTTCGTAAACCTTAAAACCTTAGAGATTAGGGCTATGTCAAAAGAGAAATTTGAGAGAACAAAACCCCACGTTAACGTTGGCACGATTGGTCACGTTGACCATGGCAAGACGACGCTGACGGCGGCACTGACGAAAGTGATGGCTGAGAAGCACGGTGGTGAGGTCAAGGGTTACGACCAGATTGACAACGCCCCGGAAGAGCGCGAGCGTGGTATCACGATTGCGACGGCGCACGTGGAGTACGAGAGTGACAAGCGTCACTACGCACACGTTGACTGCCCGGGACACGCGGACTACGTGAAGAACATGATCACGGGTGCGGCGCAGATGGACGGTGCGATCCTGGTGGTGAGCGCGGCCGATGGTCCGATGCCGCAGACGCGCGAGCACATCCTGCTGGCCCGCCAGGTAGGCGTGCCGTACATTGTGGTGTACATGAACAAGGCCGACCAGGTTGATGACGCCGAGTTGCTGGAGCTGGTGGAGATGGAGATTCGTGATCTTCTGTCGACGTACGAGTTCCCGGGCGATGACACGCCGATTATCACGGGTTCAGCGCTGAAGGCATTTGAAGGTGATGAGTCGGATATTGGTGTGCCGTCGATTCACAAGCTGATCGAAGAGATGGACTCCTACATACCGCAGCCGGAGCGCGCCATTGATGGTGACTTCCTGATGCCGGTGGAGGACGTGTTCTCGATTTCGGGTCGTGGCACGGTGGTAACGGGTCGCATCGAGCGCGGCATTGTGAAGGTTGGCGACGAGATCGAGATCGTGGGCATCAAGGACACGGCGAAGACGACCTGCACGGGCGTTGAGATGTTCAGGAAGCTTTTGGACCGCGGTGAGGCAGGCGATAACGTTGGCGTTCTGCTGCGTGGTACGAAGCGTGAGGAAGTTGAGCGTGGGCAGGTCCTGGCGAAGCCGGGTTCGATCACGCCGCACACGAAGTTCGAGGCAGAGGTGTACATTCTGACGAAGGATGAGGGCGGTCGTCACACGCCGTTCTTCAAGGGCTATCGTCCGCAGTTTTACTTCCGCACGACGGACGTGACGGGAGCTGTCGAGTTGCCGGAAGGCACCGAGATGGTGATGCCGGGCGACAACGTGCAGATGGTCGTAGACCTGATTGCTCCGATCGCCATGGAAGACGGTTTGCGTTTCGCTATTCGCGAAGGTGGCCGTACCGTTGGTGCCGGTGTAGTAGCGAAAATCATCGAGTAATCAATCCGGTGGAACGCGATTGTTGGGTGCGCGCGATAGGTCGCGCACCTGACTGGCGCGAACTCCTGGAGTACGCAGGGCGCGACAGGCCAGTAGCTCAATTGGCAGAGCGGCGGTCTCCAAAACCGCAGGTTGGGGGTTCGATTCCCTCCTGGCCTGCCACTTAGGTAGGAGCGGCTACTGGCCGCGAAACAGTTAATGAGTGCACAGACAGAAACAAGTCAGAGCGGGGTCCTCGACACCATCAAATTGCTGATCTCGGCGGTTGCGTTGGTGGGCGGGCTTTACGCGTACTACTACTTTGAGAGTGACCTTGCGCAGGCAGTTCGCGTACTCATCGTACTGGGTGGCACGGCCGCGGGTATCGGTATTGCGATGACCAGCACGCAGGGGCAGCGTCTTTGGCATTTTATTCAGGGCTCGCGCGTTGAAATTCGCAAGGTCGTTTGGCCAACGAAGCAGGAAACGACGCAGACGGCAATTGCGGTCTTCGTGTTCACGCTGGTCATGATGCTGTTTTTCTGGGCGCTTGATTCGGGTCTGCTCTGGCTGACTCGCAAGTTCGTGGGATAGAGGACGTAATAAGTGGCCTTACGCTGGTACATCGTGCACGCCTATTCGAACTTCGAGCATCGCGTAAAGAGCGCGCTCGAAGAGCGCATCGAGCGCATGGGGTTGCAGGACAAATTTGGCGAGATTCTCGTTCCGACCGAAGAAGTGGTCGAGATGCGCGAAGGCCAGAAGCGCCGCAGCGAACGCAAGTTCTTCCCGGGCTACGTGCTCGTGCAGATGGAAATGGATGACGAGACCTGGCACCTCGTGAAGGAAGTGCCGAAGGTACTCGGGTTTATCGGTGGTTCGAGCGATCGTCCTGCTCCGATTACCGAAAAAGAAGCAGATCGTATTCTGCAGCGCGTCAGGGAAGGCGTCGACAAGCCGCGGCCGAAAGTATTGTTCGAGCCGGGCGAGGTCGTTCGCGTTACGGATGGACCGTTCAACGACTTCTCCGGAGTTGTCGAGCAGGTTAACTACGATAAGAACAGGCTGCAGGTTGCAGTACAGATTTTGGGCCGGTCTACGCCGGTCGAGCTTGACTTCGGTCAGGTAGAAAAGTCGTAGGCAGGAGCCCGTAAGACGGGCTTTTGCAGACATTAACAGACGAGGAGCTCGAAAGAGCGCTTGAACTCGAGAGGAAAACAACATGGCCAAGAAAGTTGCCAGCTATATCAAGCTGCAGGTACCGGCCGGCCAGGCGAACCCTTCGCCTCCCGTAGGTCCTGCCCTTGGTCAGCACGGTGTCAATATCATGGAGTTCTGCAAGGCATTTAACGCGCAGACCCAGGGTACAGAAGCCGGACTGCCCATCCCCGTGGTGATTACGGTTTATGCAGATCGTAGCTTCACGTTCATTTCCAAGACGCCGCCCGCTGCGGTCTTGTTGCGTAAGGCTGCTGGTATCCCGAAGGGTTCCGGTACGCCGAACACGACCAAGGTCGGCAAGGTCAATCGTGCACAGCTTGAGCAGATTGCCACGACCAAGATGCCGGACCTTACGGCGGCCGACATGGATGCCGCTGTGCGCACGGTAGCCGGTACGGCCCGGAGCATGGGTATCGAGACCGAGGGAGTGAACTAATGGCCAGGATGAGCAAGAGGAAGCAGGCCGCACGCGAGAAGGTGGACGCCACCAGGGCGTACATCATTGAGGAAGCCCTCGGTCTCGTGAAGGAACTGGCGACAGCCAAGTTCCCCGAGAGCATTGACGTTTCCGTCAACCTCGGTGTGGACCCGCGCAAGTCGGACCAGGTTGTTCGTGGCTCGACGGTTCTGCCGAACGGCACGGGCAAGACGGTTCGTGTGGCTGTGTTCGCGCAGGGCGAGAACGCTGACAAGGCCAAGGCTGCTGGTGCCGACATCGTCGGCTTTGAAGACCTGGCCGAAGCCGTAAAGAAAGGCGAGATGAATTTCGATGTTGTCATCGCCACGCCGGACGCGATGCGCGTCGTTGGCCAACTCGGTCAGATTCTCGGCCCACGTGGCCTGATGCCGAACCCGAAGGTTGGCACGGTCACGGCAGATGTCGAAAGTGCGGTCAAGAATGCGAAGGCAGGTCAGGTCCGTTATCGCACGGACAAGGCCGGCATTATCCATTGCGCGATTGGTCGCGCGGACTTCGCCGTCGATGCACTGAAAGAAAACCTGAACGCCCTGCTGGCGGACCTGAAGAAGGCCAAGCCTGCGTCGGCCAAAGGCCAGTACGTCAGGAAGCTGACCGTCTCCTCGACCATGGGGCCGGGCGTGTCGGTTGATCGGGCGTCGGTCGACGCGTAAGTCGGCTGGCGCGCAAGAATTTGCACTTGCAGCCTCGGTTGCAAGTGCACTAGCCACAAGGATGTGGCGATCGTCGAAGACCACAGGCGACCGGGTTGGATCCCGGTCTTAATAACCGCCTGTGCAGATGGTGTTACCTGAGTCAGATATATCGTTGGATTTATCGGGCAACGGTTACCCATTCGGCAAGGGATGGAATCCCTTAATTGGGGAGCAAGGCTGGTCCTTGCTCGGTATTTAGTAACCGTAAGCCAGGAGAAATACATGGCACTGAGACTCGAAGACAAGAAAGCTCTTGTCAAAGAGGTAAATGCGGTTGCAGGAGACTCTGTAACAGCCGTTGCGGCTGAGTACAGGGGGCTGACTGTGTCCCAGATGACGGAGTTGCGCAAAGAAGCGCGTAACGCCGGCGTATACCTGCGTGTTATCAAGAACACGCTGGCACGCCGCGCCGTCGAGGGCACGGATTTTGAGTGCATGAAAGACACACTCAAAGGGCCGATTCTGCTCGCATTTTCAAAGGAAGATCCAGGTGCCGCTGCCAGGGTTATCAAGGATTTCGCCAAGGGGCATGACGCTCTGCAGGCGGTATCGCTATCGGCCGGTGGGCAACTTATGCCCGGGTCTGATCTCGCCAAGTTGGCTGATTTGCCAACGCTGGATCAGGCGCGAGCAATGCTGCTCGGCGTCTTCTTAGCACCGATGAGCCAATTGGTACGCACACTTGCAGAACCTTCTGCGATGCTCGCACGGACTTTGGCCGCGCGTGCTGACCAGGAAGCTGCATAGCAATTAGTTATCAGGAATTTAGATTCCCTGACTCAGGAAAATATTTTTTAAGGAAATTGAAATGGCACTGTCAAACCAAGACCTGCTCAAAGAATTGAGCGCAAAACCCATCATGGAAGTTGTAGAGCTCGTCAAGATGCTCGAAGACGAGTGGGGCGTATCCGCTGCCGCTCCTGTTGCTGTTGCCGCCGGCCCCGCTGCCGATGCAGGCGCCGCTGCTGAAGAGAAGACCGAATTTGACGTCGTAATGACGAGCTTCGGTAGCAACAAGGTTTCTGTCATTAAGGCTGTTCGCGCCATCACCGGGCTCGGCCTGAAAGAAGCCAAGGACGCCGTTGAAGGCGCACCGTCGACCATCAAGGAAGGCGTTGGGAAAGACGAAGCGGAAGACGTCAAGAAGCAGCTCGAAGAAGCCGGCGCATCAGTTGAGCTCAAGTAAGGACTCGCGGCCATCGCCGCTCCTGCATTGAGCAACCTGCTTCGGAAAAAGTCGGGTGAGCAGCCAGTCGCATTGCGGCTGGCTGCTTGCTCGCGTCTGTAACTAAAGAAGGCTAACGAGGATTTCTCGAATGGCATACTCATTCACTGAGAAAAAGCGAATTCGCAAGAACTTTGGCAAGCGTCCGACGACATTGGACGTGCCGTACCTGTTGTCGATCCAGGTGGATTCGTACAACAAGTTCCTGCAAACAGATAAGACCATCGAAGACCGCGGGGACATCGGCTTGCATGCCGCATTCCAGTCGGTGTTTCCGATTGTCAGCTATTCAGGCAACGCGGCTCTCGAGTACGTGAGCTACCGCCTGGGTCAGCCGGTATTTGACGTCAAGGAATGTCAGATGCGTGGCCTGACCTATGCAGCGCCAATTCGCGTGCTCGTGCGCCTGGTCATTTATGACAAGGATGCCAGTGGTACGCCGAAGCCTGTAAAGGACATTCGCGAGCAGGAAGTCTATCTCGGTGAAATGCCGTTGATGACCGACCACGGTACGTTTGTAATCAACGGTACCGAACGCGTAATCGTGTCGCAGCTGCACCGTTCACCTGGCGTGTTCTTTGATCACGACAAGGGCAAAACGCATAGCTCGGGCAAGTTACTGTTCTCGGCGCGCGTCATTCCTTACCGCGGTTCCTGGCTGGACATGGAGTTCGATCCGAAGGACTGCGTCTTCGCGCGCATCGACCGTCGCCGCAAACTGCCGGTGACGATCATCCTGCGCGCACTCGAAATGAACAACGAGGAAATGCTCGATCTGTTCTTCGAGAACATCGATTTCTACCTCTCTGAGAAAGACATCAAGATGGCTCTCGTTCCGGAGAGGCTGCGTGGCGAGACGGCGAGCTTCGAGATCAAGCTCGGCCGCAAAGTTATCGTCGAAGAGGGCAAGCGCATTACTGCGAAGCATGTCCGGGACATGGAGCAATCCACCGTCGACAAGCTGGTCGTGCCGAGCGATTACCTCGAGGGCAAGATCCTCGCACACGATATTGTAGAAACGGAAACCGGCGAATTGCTGGCCCCGGCCAACACCGAATTGACGGCAGAGCTCGTCGAAAAGCTGATCGAAGCGGGTATCGATCACATCCGTACGCTGTACGTTAATGATCTGGATCACGGACCGTTCATCTCGAATACGCTGAATATCGATCCGACGACGACACGCCTGGAGGCGCTGGTCGAGATCTACCGTATGATGCGACCTGGCGAGCCGCCGACCAAGGAGGCCGCCGAGAACCTGTTCCAGAACCTGTTCTTTAACCCGGATCGTTACGATCTGTCCGCCGTCGGCCGCATGAAATTCAATCGCCGCGTCGGCCGTGACAATTCGGACGGTGTGGGCGTACTCGACAAGGATGACATCCTTGACGTCCTGTCGACCCTGATCAATATCCGTAATGGTTTCGGCACGGTTGACGATATCGACCATCTTGGCAACCGACGCGTACGCAGTGTTGGTGAAATGGCCGAGAATGCATTCCGCGTTGGTCTCGTCCGCGTGGAGCGTGCTGTCAAGGAACGTCTGACGCAGGCTGAGGCCGATGGCCTGATGCCGCAGGAGATGATTAACGCGAAGCCGGTCGCGGCCGCTGTTAAGGAATTCTTCGGCTCCAGCCAGCTGTCGCAGTTCATGGACCAGAATAACCCGCTGTCAGAAGTTACCCACAAGCGCCGCGTTTCGGCGCTTGGGCCAGGTGGCCTGACGCGCGAACGCGCTGGCTTCGAGGTGCGCGATGTGCATCCGACCCACTACGGTCGTGTGTGCCCGATTGAGACACCGGAAGGCCCGAATATCGGACTGATCAACTCGCTGGCAGTCTACGCACGCACGAACGAATACGGCTTCCTCGAGACGCCGTATCGTAAAGTCGTGGACAGCAAGGTGACGTCCGAGATCGAATACCTGTCGGCCATCGAGGAAAGCCAGTACATGGTCGCCCAGGCCAATGCTGAGCTCGACAAGAACGGCAAGTTCGTCGAAGACTTCGTTGCCGTGCGCTTTAAGAATGAAACAACGCTGGCACCGCCGTCGGACGTCAACTACATGGACGTCAGCCCGCGCCAGATCGTTTCGGTTGCAGCCGCATTGATTCCGTTCCTCGAGCACGACGATGCTAACCGCGCGCTCATGGGATCGAACATGCAACGCCAGGCTGTACCGACGCTGCGTACCGAGGCACCGCTCGTCGGTACCGGTATCGAACGCGCGGTGGCGATTGACTCCGGTGTGACCGTTGTTGCTCGCCGCGGTGGCTACGTCGATTCGGTCGACGCGTCGCGTATTGTCGTGCGCGTCAACGATGACGAAACCACGGCGGCTGAACCGGGTGTAGATATCTACAACCTGACCAAGTACACGCGTTCGAACCAGAACACCTGTATCAACCAGCGCCCGCTGGTCAAGAACGGTGACACGATCGCTGCAGGAGATGTATTGGCCGACGGACCGTCGACGGACATGGGTGAGTTGGCGCTTGGCCAAAACCTGCTCGTCGCGTTCATGCCCTGGAATGGCTATAACTTTGAGGACTCGATCCTGATATCGGAGCGTGTCGTCAAGGAAGATCGTTTCACGACCATTCACATCGAAGAGCTGCAGTGTGTCGCTCGTGACACCAAGCTGGGTCCTGAGGACATCACGTCGGATATTCCGAACGTCGGTGATGCAGCCCTGGCGAAGCTCGACGAATCGGGCATCGCGTTCATTGGCGCTGAGGTCAAGGCAGGCGACATCCTGGTCGGCAAGGTAACGCCGAAGGGTGAGACGCAGCTGACGCCGGAAGAGAAACTGTTGCGTGCCATCTTCGGTGAGAAGGCGTCCGACGTGAAAGACACGTCGCTGCGCGTACCGCCGGGCATGGACGGCACCGTTATCGATGTCCGCGTCTTTACGCGTGATGGCGTAGAGAAAGACCTGCGCGCGCTGTCGATAGAGAAGTCGGAGCTCGAAGCGGTTCGTAAGGACCTTGACGACACTCTGCGCATCCTCGAAGAGGATATCTACGAGCGTGTCGAGCGCATGCTGACTGGCAAGATGGCACAGGGTGGACCGAACAAGCTGAAGTCCGGCTCGAAGATCACCAAGGGCTACCTTGATGAGCTGTCGCGTGAGCAGTGGTTTGAGATTCGTCTCAAGAACGACGATGCGAACGAGCAACTGCAGAAGGCCTTTGAACGCCTCAAAGCACAGCGCGACGAGTTCGATCTGCGCTTCGAGGAAAAGAAGACGAAGATTACCGCAGGTGATGACCTGGCTCCGGGCGTGCTCAAGATGGTCAAGGTTTACCTGGCCGTGAAGCGCCGCATTCAGCCGGGCGACAAGATGGCTGGTCGTCACGGTAACAAGGGCGTTATCTCGACGATCGTTCCAGTTGAGGACATGCCATACCTCGAGAACGGCAACCCCGTTGATATCGTGCTGAACCCGCTTGGTGTTCCCTCACGTATGAACGTCGGCCAGGTGCTGGAAACACACCTGGGCTGGGCGGCCAAGGGCGTTGGCAACAAGATCAACGAAATGCTCAAGGCCCAGGAATCGATGGCCAAGCTCAGGAGCTTCCTCGATTCGGTCTACAACAAGACGGGTGGCATGGTCGAGGACCTCAAGTCCTTATCGGACGAAGAGGTGCTTGAGCTTGCGGGTAACCTGACCAACGGTGTGCCGACGGCAACCCCGGTATTCGACGGCGCGACAGAAGAAGAGATCAAGGGTCTCCTCGAACTCGCTGGCCTCGATGTGTCAGGCCAGTCCACGTTGTATGACGGCCGCACGGGCGAGAAATTCGATCGCCAGGTCACTGTCGGTTACATGTACATGCTGAAGCTCAATCACCTGGTTGACGACAAGATGCATGCTCGCTCGACCGGACCTTACTCGCTCGTCACGCAGCAGCCGCTGGGTGGTAAAGCGCAGTTCGGTGGTCAGCGCTTCGGTGAGATGGAGGTCTGGGCACTCGAAGCCTACGGTGCCTCCTACACGCTGCAGGAAATGCTGACGGTCAAGTCGGACGATGTCCAGGGTCGCACCAAGATGTACAAGAACATCGTGGATGGTGAGCACTACATGGATGCCGGCATGCCGGAATCGTTCAACGTACTGGTCAAGGAGATTCGTTCCTTGGGCATCAATATTGAGCTGGAGACAGACTAATGAAAGATCTCCTGAAGCTTTTCAAGTATCAGAACCCGGTCGACGACTTCGATGCGATCCGCATCGGTCTGGCGTCTCCCGACATGGTCCGGTCGTGGTCGTTTGGTGAGGTAAAGAAGCCTGAAACGATCAATTATCGTACGTTCAAACCCGAACGTGATGGCCTGTTCTGCGCCAAGATCTTCGGCCCGATCAAGGACTACGAGTGCCTGTGTGGCAAGTACAAGCGCCTGAAGCATCGCGGCGTCGTCTGCGAGAAGTGTGGTGTTGAAGTCACGCAGACCAAGGTTCGCCGTGAGCGCATGGCGCATATCGAGCTGGCCAGCCCGGTTGCACACATCTGGTTCCTGAAGTCATTGCCATCGCGCATTGGCCTCATGCTCGACATGACGCTGCGCGAAATCGAGCGTGTCCTGTACTTCGAGGCCTTTGTGGTCGTCGATCCGGGCATGACCGAGCTTGAGCGTGGCCAGCTGATGACGGACGAGATGTACCTGGACGCGCTTGAGCAATACGGCGACGAGTTCGACGCCCGCATGGGTGCCGAAGCTGTTCGCGAGATGCTGATGACGATCGACTTGCAGCGCGAGATCGTGCAGGTCCGTGAGGACATGGCCGCGACGCGTTCCGAGACCAAGATCAAGCGTTTATCGAAGCGTTTGAAGCTGATCGAGTCATTTGTTGAATCGGGCAACAAGCCCGAATGGATGGTATTGACGGTCCTGCCCGTGCTGCCACCGGACCTGCGTCCGCTGGTGCCGCTGGATGGCGGGCGTTTCGCCACGTCGGACCTCAATGACCTGTACCGACGCGTCATTAACCGCAACAATCGCCTGCGTCGTCTCCTCGAGCTGAATGCTCCGGACATCATTGTTCGCAACGAGAAGCGCATGCTGCAGGAGTCGGTTGACGCACTGCTCGATAACGGTCGCCGCGGCCGCGCCATCACGGGTACGAACAAGCGCCCGCTGAAGTCGCTCGCCGACATGATCAAGGGCAAGCAGGGTCGTTTCCGCCAGAACCTCCTCGGCAAGCGTGTGGACTATTCGGGTCGTTCCGTAATCGTAGTGGGTCCTACCCTCAAGCTGCACCAGTGTGGCCTGCCGAAGAAGATGGCGCTTGAGCTCTTCAAGCCGTTCATCTTCTCGAAGCTGCAACTGCGCGGCGAAGCGACCACCATCAAGGCGGCCAAGCGGCTGGTTGAGCGCGAAGGTCCGGAGGTCTGGGATATTCTCGAAGAGGTTATTCGCGAGCACCCGGTCATGCTGAACCGCGCGCCGACGCTGCATCGACTCGGTATCCAGGCGTTCGAGCCGGTACTGATTGAAGGCAAGGCTATCCAGTTGCACCCGCTCGTGTGTACCGCGTTCAACGCCGACTTTGACGGTGACCAGATGGCGGTTCACGTGCCGCTGTCGATTGAGGCGCAGCTCGAAGCTCGTGCCCTGATGATGTCGTCGAACAACATCCTGTCGCCCGCCAACGGCGATCCGATCATCGTTCCGTCGCAGGACGTCGTACTCGGTCTGTATTACATGACTCGTACGAGAGTCAATGCGAAGGGTGAGGGTATGATCCTCGCGAACCTTGATGAGGCTCGTCGCGCGTTCGAGACGGGTGCCGCAGAGCTGCAGGCCCAGGTGCGGGTTCGCGTAACCGTGCACGAAGCCAACGAAGATGGCGAAGTCAGGGAAGTCACGAAGATTCTCGACACCACAGTCGGGCGTGCGCTGCTGTCGGGCATCCTGCCGAAGGGCATGGAGTTCACCCACATCAACCGCGCGATGTCGAAGAAGGCAATCTCAAACGTCATCAACGCGTGCTACCGCCAGCTTGGACTCAAGGAGACGGTCGTATTTGCCGACCGGTTGATGTACACGGGCTTCCGTCTTGCGACGATGGCCGGTATTTCGATCGGTGTGAACGACATGGTTGTACCGGAGAGCAAGGAAGCGATCCTCGCTGCGGCGGAATCCGAGGTCAAGGAGATCCAGGACCAGTACGGTTCGGGTCTCGTGACCGATGGCGAGCGCTACAACAAGGTTGTTGATATCTGGTCACGGACCAACGAGCAGATTGCCAAGGCAATGATGGACAAGCTCGGCTCTGAGACCGTGACGGACGCCAAGGGCAAGAAGGTCGAGCAGGAGTCGTTCAACTCGATCTACATGATGGCCGACTCCGGTGCTCGTGGTTCGGCGGCGCAGATTCGCCAGCTCGCTGGTATGCGTGGCCTGATGGCCAAGCCGGACGGCTCGATCATCGAGACGCCGATTACCGCTAACTTCCGCGAAGGTCTCGACGTTCTGCAGTACTTCATCTCGACTCACGGTGCTCGTAAGGGTCTCGCCGATACGGCACTCAAGACGGCTAACTCGGGTTACCTGACGCGTCGTCTGGTGGACGTTGCGCAGGATCTCGTGGTCACCGAAGTCGATTGCGAAACCCGCAATGGTGTGGCGATGGCGCCGATCGTTGAGGGTGGCGATATCGTTGAGCCGTTGACTGAGCGCGTACTGGGTCGCGTACTGGCTGAGCCGGTCATGGTCCCGGGCACGGACAAGGTTGCGTTCGATGCCGGTACGATGCTCGACGAAGCGACCGTGCAGCGTCTCGAAGAGCTATCGATCGACAACGTTATGGTTCGCTCGCCGATTACCTGTGAAATTCGCTACGGCGTGTGCTCGCAGTGCTACGGTCGCGACCTCGCGCGCGGTCACCGCATCAATATTGGCGAAGCTGTCGGCGTTATTGCAGCACAGTCGATTGGTGAGCCGGGCACGCAGCTGACGATGCGTACCTTCCATATCGGTGGTGCGGCATCTCGTTCTGCAGCGATCAACAACATCGAGATCAAGTCGAACGGTACAGCGAAGCTCGTCAACATCAAGACAGTCGCTCATCACAAGGGCTACCTGGTTGCCATCTCCCGTTCCGGTGAAATCTCGATCGTCAATGATCTTGGCCGCGAGCGTGAGCGCTACAAGGTGCCTTACGGTGCAACGATCACGATTCAGGACGGCGCGCGGGTCAAGCAAGGCCAGGTCGTTGCCAGCTGGGATCCGCATACCCATCCGGTAGTCACGGAGGTAGAAGGCAAGATCAGGTTCGAGGACTTCATCGACGGCGTAACGGTTGCCGAGCAGGTCGACGAATTCACTGGCCTGACAAGCATTGTCGTGCTCGATCCGAAGAGTCGCGGCGGTGTGGGTAAAGACCTGCGCCCGGTCGCGAAACTGGTCGACGCCGATGGCAAGGATATCTGCTTCGCTAACACCGAGATTCCGGCAGTCTACGCGTTGCCTGTTGGTGCCATCATCTCGATGGCCGACGGTGCAAGCGTGTCTGTGGGTGACGTCATTGCGCGCATCCCGCAGGCGTCTTCCAAGACTCGCGATATCACAGGTGGTTTGCCGCGTGTTGCCGACCTGTTCGAGGCACGCAAGCCGAAAGATCCGGCGATCATGGCGGAATACACCGGCACGGTCAGCTTCGGCAAGGAAACCAAGGGCAAGCGTCGCCTCGTCATTACCGATGAGGCGGGTGAGAGTTACGAGGAGCTGATTCCGAAGTGGCGTCATCTCAACGTGTTCGAAGGTGAGCAGGTTGCACGCGGTGAAATCATCGCTGACGGCGAACCGAACCCACACGACATCCTGCGTTTGCGTGGTGTTGAGAACCTGGCTGATTACCTCGTACGCGAGATCCAGGACGTTTACCGTCTGCAGGGCGTGAAAATCAATGACAAGCACATCGAGGTGATCATTCGCCAGATGTTGAGAAAGGTCATTGTTGCCACGCCAGGCGAAAGTAACTACCTGCGTGGCGAGCAAATCGACAAGGCGCGCTTCTTTGAAGAGGCCGAGGCACTTCAGGCCCAGGGCAAAGAAGAGCTGACTGCGGATCCTGTGTTGCTGGGCATCACCAAGGCATCGCTGGCAACCGAGTCGTTTATCTCGGCTGCATCGTTCCAGGAAACGACCCGCGTTCTCACCGAGGCGGCGGTTCGTGGCTTGCGCGACGAACTTCGCGGGCTCAAGGAGAACGTCATCGTGGGCCGCCTGATCCCGGCCGGTACCGGCTTCGCACACCACGCCGAGCGTCGGCGCACGCGCGAGCAGGATTTTGCCGACCAGCTCAAGGAGCTTGAGGAGAATCAGCTGGCGGAGGCCGCTCTGGCCGAGGCAGCTGAGGAAGCCAAGGCGGACGTCGTTGCGGCGGCGGAGGCCGAAGCTGCGCCCGAAGGCGGTGAAGAAACAACAACCGCTTAGTAAAAACAATGACTTAGCGGTCCAGGCGGGCCGTGAACGACGCTTGCTTGACACTTAGACTCGCGCGTCACTAAAATGCCCGCCCTTAACCCCGGGGCTCACCGACAGGTGAGCCCCGATTTATTCAGAGCTCGCCCGACAGGCGGGCTCCGAGATTTCAGAGCCAAATGCTACGCGGCGCTGAATTCCCCGGCCACTGGCGTGCGAGACGTCCAGCGGACGGGTGCGCGCGTTTATTCGGGCGCAAACGAGTATAAGCACGCTTATTTTGTAACCAGACAAGAGAAGAGAAGGCCCATGGCCACAGTGAACCAGTTAGTACGTAAGCCTCGCGCAACCAAGCGTGTAAAGAGTGCGGTTCCAGCACTCGGCGCCAGCCCGCAGAAACGCGGCGTCTGCACGCGCGTGTACACGACGACGCCGAAGAAGCCGAACTCGGCCATGCGGAAAGTCGCCCGTGTTCGCCTGACGAACGGCTTTGAAGTAACAAGCTATATCGGCGGCGAAGGCCACAACCTGCAAGAGCATAGTGTCGTGCTGATTCGCGGCGGTCGTGTAAAGGACCTTCCGGGTGTTCGTTATCACACGATTCGCGGCACGCTCGACTGTGCCGGCGTTTCGGATCGTCGCAAGGGTCGTTCCAAGTACGGCACCAAGCGTCCGAAATCCTAATCGTTTCGCGGCGATTGCCGCTCGTAAGAGCGGTCATTGGCCGCGATTCCAATCAGAGAATAGAAAGCAATGTCCAGAAGAACACAGGCACCGAAGCGCACAATCCTTCCTGATCCGAAGTACAAGAGCGAATTGCTCGCGAAGTTCATGAATATGATCATGAGCGACGGCAAGAAGTCAGTTGCCGAGCGGATCATCTATGGTGCTCTCGAGCGTATTTCCGATCGCCAGACGAACACCGATGAAAAGGCACTCGAGCTGCTGGAAACGGCGCTGGAGAATGTGAAACCAGTCGTCGAGGTGAAGTCTCGCCGCGTTGGTGGTGCAACCTACCAGGTGCCGGTCGAAGTACGTCCGGCTCGCCGCCAGACGCTGGCAATGCGCTGGGTTATCGATGCTGCACGCAAACGCAGTGAAAAAACGATGGCGCATCGGCTTGCCCACGAGCTTCTGGACGCAGCTGAGAACCGCGGAACGGCCGTCAAGAAGAAAGAAGACGTGCACCGCATGGCGGAAGCCAACAAAGCGTTCTCGCACTATCGCTGGTAAGCGGCTAACCGTCGTTTTGACCAGAACCTTGCCGTGGCCCGTTCAACACCCATCGAGCGTTACCGCAATATTGGCATCATGGCCCATATTGACGCGGGCAAAACGACCACGACCGAGCGTGTTCTCTTTTATACGGGCGTAAGCCACAAGATTGGTGAGGTTCATGATGGCGCAGCCGTCATGGACTGGATGGAGCAGGAGCAAGAGCGCGGCATCACGATTACGTCAGCCGCAACGACCTGTTTCTGGAGTGGCATGGATGGCCAGTTCGACCAGCATCGTATAAACATTATCGATACGCCGGGACACGTCGATTTCACGATCGAGGTAGAACGCAGCTTGCGAGTCCTTGATGGTGCGGTCACCGTATTGTGTTCGGTAGGTGGCGTCGAGCCGCAAACTGAAACAGTCTGGCGGCAGGGCAATAAGTACAAAGTGCCGCGCATGATCTTCGTGAACAAGATGGATCGTGCAGGCGCAAACTACCTGCGGGTTGTCGCGCAGGTTCGGCAGCGCCTGGGCGCGAACCCGGTGCCGATTCAGTTGCCCATCGGTGCGGAGGAAAAATTCGCCGGCGTTATCGACCTGATTCGCATGCGGGCGATTTACTGGGATGAGAGCAACATGGGAATGACCTATGACGCTCGTGAGATTCCCGATGAATTGCGTGCTGATGCCCTGGCTTGGCGCGAGAAGATGGTCGAAGCAGCCGCTGAAGGCGATGAGGAACTACTGGACAAGTTTCTCGGAGACGGTGAGCTCAGCGAAGACGAGATTCGCAGGGGGCTGCGAGCCCGCACACTGTCAAACGAAGTTGTGGTGACCATGTGTGGGTCGGCGTTCAAGAACAAGGGTGTGCAGGCGATGCTCGATGCAGTCATCGACTTCATGCCATCGCCCGTCGACGTTCCGGCCATTACGGGGCATGTCGATGAAGACACGGAAGCGGAGCGTCACGCGAATGACAAAGAACCTTTCGCAGCGCTGGCGTTCAAGATTGCGACGGATCCCTTTGTCGGCAACCTGACGTTCTTCCGGGTCTACTCAGGGGTGTTGAACTCGGGCGACACGATTTACAACCCGGTGAAAAGCAAGAAGGAGCGCATCGGCCGTATTCTGCAGATGCACTCGAATGATCGGCAGGAAATCAAGGAAGTCTTCGCGGGCGACATTGCCGCGGCAGTTGGTCTCAAGGATGTTACGACGGGTGACACGCTGTGCGATCTGAAACAACCGATTACGCTCGAGCGCATGGATTTTCCGGAGCCGGTTATTTCCGTAGCGGTCGAGCCGAAGACAAAGGCTGACCAGGACAAGATGGGACTCGCGCTGCAGAAGCTCGCGAAGGAAGATCCATCGTTCCGCGTGCATACGGACGAGGAGTCCAACCAGACGATTATTTCCGGGATGGGCGAGTTGCATCTCGACATCATCGTCGATCGCATGCGGCGCGAGTTCAAGGTCGACGCCAACGTTGGTAAGCCGCAGGTCGCGTATCGAGAGACGATTCGGACCAAGGTGGAGCAGGAACACAAGTTCGTACGCCAGTCGGGCGGACGCGGCCAGTACGGTCACGTCTATCTGCGGATCGAGCCGCTGGCGACCGGGGCAGGCTACGAGTTTGCCAACGAGGTCGTGGGCGGGTCGGTACCGAAAGAGTACATCCCGGCCGTGGACAAGGGCGTGAAGGAGCAGATGGAGAATGGCGTAGTCGCCGGGTACCCGGTAGTCGACGTCAAGGTGACTTTGTACGACGGCTCGTATCACGATGTTGACTCGAGTGAAATGGCGTTCAAGATCGCCGGAAGCATGTGCTTTCGCGAAGGGGCCGCCAAGGCGAATCCCGTGCTGCTCGAGCCGATCATGAAGGTCGAGGTAGTAACGCCGGAAGATTACATGGGAGACGTGATGGGCGATTTGAATCGTCGACGCGGTCTTCCGCAGGGCATGGATGACACGCCTGCGGGCAAGGTTATTCGTGCCGAGGTACCGCTGGCCGAGATGTTCGGCTATGCCACGGACCTGCGTTCAATGAGCCAGGGGCGTGCCGTGTACTCAATGGAGTTTCAGAAGTACTCAGAAGTGCCGCAGAGCGTTGCGGATCTTGTTATGAGAAAAGCATCGTAGGAGCGACCACGGTCGCGATAACTTAACCCGGGAAAATAGGGCTATGTCAAAAGAGAAATTTGAGAGAACAAAACCCCACGTTAACGTTGGCACGATTGGTCACGTTGACCATGGCAAGACGACGCTGACGGCGGCACTGACGAAAGTGATGGCTGAGAAGCACGGTGGTGAGGTCAAGGGTTACGACCAGATTGACAACGCCCCGGAAGAGCGCGAGCGTGGTATCACGATTGCGACGGCGCACGTGGAATACGAGAGTGACAAGCGTCACTACGCACACGTTGACTGCCCGGGACACGCGGACTACGTGAAGAACATGATCACGGGTGCGGCGCAGATGGACGGTGCGATCCTGGTGGTGAGCGCGGCCGATGGTCCGATGCCGCAGACGCGCGAGCACATCCTGCTGGCCCGCCAGGTAGGCGTGCCGTACATTGTGGTGTACATGAACAAGGCCGACCAGGTTGATGACGCCGAGTTGCTGGAGCTGGTGGAGATGGAGATTCGTGATCTTCTGTCGACGTACGAGTTCCCGGGCGATGACACGCCGATTATCACGGGTTCAGCGCTGAAGGCATTTGAAGGTGATGAGTCGGATATTGGTGTGCCGTCGATTCACAAGCTGATCGAAGAGATGGACTCCTACATACCGCAGCCGGAGCGCGCCATTGATGGTGACTTCCTGATGCCGGTGGAGGACGTGTTCTCGATTTCGGGTCGTGGCACGGTGGTAACGGGTCGCATCGAGCGCGGCATTGTGAAGGTTGGCGACGAGATCGAGATCGTGGGCATCAAGGACACGGCGAAGACGACCTGCACGGGCGTTGAGATGTTCAGGAAGCTTTTGGACCGCGGTGAGGCAGGCGATAACGTTGGCGTTCTGCTGCGTGGTACGAAGCGTGAGGAAGTTGAGCGTGGGCAGGTCCTGGCGAAGCCGGGTTCGATCACGCCGCACACGAAGTTCGAGGCAGAGGTGTACATTCTGACGAAGGATGAGGGCGGTCGTCACACGCCGTTCTTCAAGGGCTATCGTCCGCAGTTTTACTTCCGCACGACGGACGTGACGGGAGCTGTCGAGTTGCCGGAAGGCACCGAGATGGTGATGCCGGGCGACAACGTGCAGATGGTCGTAGACCTGATTGCTCCGATCGCCATGGAAGACGGTTTGCGTTTCGCTATTCGCGAAGGTGGCCGTACCGTTGGTGCCGGTGTAGTAGCGAAAATCATCGAGTAATTGTAGGAGCGGCCATCGGCCGAGATATCGTCCGCGGCAGGTTGCCGCTCGTACATAACAGGAAAACAGCATGTCAACCAATCAAAACATACGTATTCGCCTGAAGGCTTTCGATCATCGACTGATCGACAACTCAGCGCGGGAAATTGTCGACACGGCCAAGCGCACTGGCGCTACGGTCAAGGGTCCAATTCCGTTGCCGATGAGAAAGGAGCGTTACACGATCCTGGTTTCACCGCACGTGAACAAGGATGCTCGTGACCAGTACGAAATCCGTACCCACAAGCGCCTGATGGATATCGTGGACCCGACCGACAAGACCGTTGATGCCCTCATGAAGCTGGAGCTTCCTGCTGGCGTCGACGTGCAAATCAAACTGAACTAACGGGTCTCGCCCGCAAGGGGGGGGCCACGTAAGTCATTGATTTTCAAAACTTAGCGAGTTCGTCAAAAAAAGCCGCTAAATTCGCCCGAAACCGCTTGTAATAAGGGGTTCGAGTCGTATAATAGCGGGCTCGCTGCATCAGGCCGGACCGGGAGTCGGCCTGAGACAGAAGAACTACTCAGTCGCCAGGAAACAGAGGGCGACACGGCAAATCCCGGAACCGCCTTACCCGCTGATTGACTGGTAAGGAACTCAGGGTCAGCCCCAGAGCAAAGAGGACGGAGTCCTCGGCAATGGCTGGCCCTTTCGTGTGTCTGAAGGAAATAGGTGCCAGTCACCCTATTTCCGCTCAGGGCCATGAGACAGTTGACGAAGAAATGACGAAATAGGGTGTCTGACACCTATTTTTCTTTAAAGACAGCAGTTGCCAATCGAAGTGGCTGCAGTGACAACTGAATTTAGAGATTTGCACTGACCAAAAGAAGTCAGTGAGAGGTTTTGAGCATGACGATGGGTCTTGTTGGCCGCAAGTGCGGCATGACACGTGTCTTCACGGACGAAGGAATTTCCATTCCGGTTACCGTGATCGAGGCACAACCGAACCGAATTACACAGGTGAAAACCGTGGAAGTCGATGGCTATTCTGCGCTGCAGGTTGCAGCCGGTAGCCGCAAGGCATCCCGCGTGAGTAAGCCTGCAGCCGGCCACTTTGCAGCGGCAAAGGTAGAAGCCGGCGACCTAATTACTGAGTTCCGCCTGGACGGCGCCGATGAAGGTAAGTTCGAGAAAGGTGGTGAACTCAAGGTCGACCTCTTCCAGGAAGGCCAGAAGGTCGACGTTATTGGCACCTCGATCGGTAAGGGCTTTGCCGGTACCGTCAAGCGCCATAACTTCAGCATGCAGGACGCAACGCACGGCAACTCGCTGTCGCATCGCGCGCCGGGTTCGATTGGTCAGAACCAGACGCCGGGCCGCGTATTCAAGGGCAAGAAGATGTCCGGCCACATGGGTAACGTTCGCCGTACGGCACAGAACCTCGAAGTCGTCCGTGTCGACGCTGAACGCAATATTCTCCTGATCAAGGGCGCTGTCCCGGGTCACGCAGGCGGCAAGGTTGTTGTCCGCCCTGCGATCAAGGCCAAGAAGTAAGGGGCGCCACAGATGAAACTGAAACTCCAGGACAAGGGTTCGGTTGATGTAGCAGAGGCTGCATTCGGCGCGGACTATAACGAAGCGCTCGTACACCAGGTTGTGACGGCGTACCTCGCGGGTGCCCGGGCGGGTACCAAGGCTCAGAAGAACCGTGCGGCCGTTCGCGGCGGCGGTGCCAAGCCATGGCGTCAGAAGGGTACGGGCCGCGCACGTGCCGGCACCATTCGCAGCCCCATCTGGGTTGGTGGTGGCCGCGCATTTGCTGCACAGCCGCGTAGCCATGACCAGAAGGTCAACAAAAAGATGTACCGCGCCGCGTTGCGCTCGGTACTCAGCGAACTGATTCGCCAGGATCGCCTGGTCATCGTGAACGAACTCGAACTCGAGGCTCCGAAGACCAAGCTGCTGGCAACGAAATTGAAAGAATTCGATCTGGACAACGTGCTGATCCTGAACGAGGCCTTTGACGAGAAGGTGTTCCTGGCCGCTCGCAACCTGCCGAACGTCGGTATTTGCGATGTAGCCTCGATGGACCCGGTTGTTCTGATTCGCTTTGAAAAGGTGTTGGTGACGCTGCCGGCGCTGAAGCTGATTGAGGAGCGTCTGTCATGAGCCAGGCTGGACACCAGGAACGACTGATGACGGTCATCCGTGGACCGCACCTTTCTGAGAAGGCGCATTTTGCGGCCGAGAAGAACCAGGTCGTACTGAAAGTACGCACTGACGCGACCAAGAAAGAGATTCAGCAGGCGGTGGAGCTGCTGTTTGAGGTCCAGGTCGATTCGGTCAAGACGGTCAACATCAAGGGCAAGAGCAAGCGCTTCCAGCAGACGAAAGGTCGTCGCAAAGATTGGAAGAAGGCTTACGTAAGGCTGGCTGAAGGGAGCTCTCTCGAAGAGTTCTTCGGCGGCGAATAAGGGTTAGAAGATCATGTCACTGCATAAAGCCAAACCGACATCCGCAGGACGCCGTTTTGTCGTTGCCGTCAAGACGCCGGAGCTGCATAAGGGCCAGCCGTATGCACCGCTTCTCGACAAGAAGACGTCGAAGGGTGGTCGCAACAACAACGGTCGTATCACGATTCGTCATCAGGGCGGCGGTCACAAGCAGCGCTATCGCATCATTGATTTCAAGCGCGACAAGGACGGTATTTCGGGCGAGGTTGAGCGACTCGAATATGATCCGAACCGCAGCGCGCACATTGCATTGATCAAGTACGCCGATGGTGAGCGTCGTTACATTCTGGCACCCAAAGGCTTACGTGCGGGCGCCGGTATCGTCAGCGGCGATGACGCACCGATCAAGCCGGGCAACGCCCTGCCGCTCCGGGCGATTCCCGTCGGTACGATTGTCCACAATGTTGAAATGAAGCCGGGCAAAGGCGGGCAGCTGGTTCGCTCTGCCGGTACTGCAGCCCAGATCGCGGCTCGCGAGGGTGCATACGCAACGCTGCGTTTGCGTTCCGGCGAGATGCGCAGAATTCACATCGACTGCCGCGCGACGGTGGGCGAGGTTGGTCACGGCGAACATAACCTGCGCAAGCTCGGTAAGGCCGGCGCCACGCGCTGGAGAGGCGTGCGTCCTACGGTACGTGGCGTTGCCATGAACCCGGTCGATCACCCGCATGGTGGTGGTGAAGGTCGTACTTCCGGTGGCCGTCATCCGGTCAGCCCATGGGGTACGCCGACGAAGGGCAAGAAGACGCGTGCCAATAAGCGTACGGACAGCATGATTGTTCGCCGTCGCAACAAGAAACGATAGGAACGGAACCAATGCCACGCAGTGTAAGAAAAGGCCCATTCGTCGATGAACATCTGGCGAAGAAGGTAGCAGAAGCCGCTAAGAAGAATGATCGACGCCCGATCAAGACCTGGTCGCGTCGTTCCATGGTACTGCCGGATATGGTCGGACTGACCATTGCCGTGCATAACGGGCGCCAGCATGTACCGGTTCTGATTTCCGAGAATATGGTCGGTCACAAACTCGGTGAGTTTGCGATGACCCGTACCTTCCGCGGTCACTCCGGTGATCGGAAGACGAAGTAAGGGGCTGATTCATGCAAGTTGCAGCAACACTTAGATACGCACGTATCTCACCGCAGAAATGCCGCCTGGTGGCGGACATTATCCGTGGCAAGTCTGTCGACGAAGCTCTGCGTACGCTGACGTTTTCGCCGAAGAAGAGTGCTCGTATCGTGAAGAAGATTCTGGAGTCGGCAGTTGCCAACGCGGAACACAATCACGGCGCAGATATCGACGAATTGAAGGTTGCGACCATTGAAGTTAACGAGGCGCCGACGTTCCGACGTTACCGTGCTCGTGCCAAAGGTCGTGGCGCACGGATTATCAAGCGGAACAGTCACATAACGATCCGCGTCGGAGACGAGTAAGCAATATGGGTCAGAAAGTACATCCAACAGGTATTCGCCTCGGCATCGTCAAAGACTGGGCATCCAAGTGGTATGCCGATTCGAAGACGTTCCCCAGGTACATCGCTGCGGACCACAAGATTCGCGTCTACATCAAGAAGAAGTTGAAAGACGCATCGGTTAGCCGCATTACGATCGAGCGCCCGGCAAACAAGGTCAACATTACGATCCACACGGCTCGTCCGGGCATCGTAATTGGCAAGAAGGGTGAGGACATCGAGAAGCTGCGTCTTGAAGTGTCGCAGATGGTTGGCATGGCCATCCAGGATGTTCGTATCAACATCACCGAGGTTCGCAAGCCTGAACTCGATGCGCAGCTGGTTGCTGAAGGCATCGCGCAGCAGCTCGAACGTCGCGTCATGTTCCGCCGCGCCATGAAGCGCGCCGTGACCAACACGATGCGTGTCGGCGCTGAGGGTATCAAGGTCAAGGTAGGCGGCCGCCTGAACGGTGCGGAAATCGCGCGTTCGGAGTGGTACCGCGAAGGCCGCGTTCCGCTGCACACGTTGCGTGCAGACATTGATTACGGCACGGCCGAAGCGCACACGACGTACGGTGTGATCGGCGTGAAGGTCTGGATTTTCAAGGGTGAGGTCTTTGACAAGCCCGAAGCGGTTCCGGCAGAGCCAGCTGAAGCTGCCGCCGGCGCTCGTTCCTAAGGAACCATAGAGATGTTACAGCCAAAACGAACAAAGTTTCGCAAGCAGATGAAGGGCCGCAACCGCGGTCTGGCGCATCGCGGAAGCAGCGTTTCTTTCGGTGAGTTCGGTCTGAAAGCGACCGACCGTGGTCGTCTGACCGCCCGTCAGATTGAGGCGGCTCGTCGTGCGATGACGCGTCATATCAAGCGTGGCGGAAAGATCTGGATTCGGGTTTTTCCCGACAAGCCGATCTCGAAGAAGCCGCTTGAAGTGCGGCAGGGTAAAGGCAAGGGCAACGTCGAGTACTGGGTGTGCCAGATTCAACCTGGCCGGATGCTGTACGAGATGGAAGGCGTGACCGAAGAAGTGGCACGCGAAGCGTTCCGCCTGGCAGCTGCAAAGCTGCCGTTCGGCACCAAGTTTGTATCACGGCAGGTGATGTGATGAATGCAGCAGATCTTAGAAGCAAGTCGGTTGAAGAGCTTAACGACGAACTCGTCGCGCTTCGCCGCGAGCAATTTAACTTGCGCATGCAGCATGCAACGGGCGAGCTTACGAAAAATACGGAGCACGGCCGCGTAAAGAGAGCAATCGCGCGCGTAAAGACGGTTCTGAACGAACTGCAGCGCGCAGCGGGTGAAGCCAAATGAGTGAAGAAAAGAAAGGACAGCGTACGGTTACCGGTCGCGTCGTGAGTGACAAGATGGACAAAACCGTATCGGTCGCCATCGAGCGCCTGATCAAGCACCCGGTTTACGGCAAGTACATCCGCCGTACGAGCAAGGTGCTTGCGCACGACGCATCGAACGAGTGCAAAGCAGGCGATCGTGTTGCGATCTCTGAGTGCCGTCCGATTTCAAAGAACAAATCCTGGTCTGTCGTCAACGTTGTTGAACGCGCAGCAGATAAGTAACAACACTTTAGGATTCAGTCATGATTCAGATGCAGACAGTTCTGGACGCAGCCGATAACTCCGGTGCTCGCCGCGTGCAGTGCATCAAGGTGCTCGGCGGCTCAAAGCGCCGTTACGCCGGTGTGGGCGACGTAATCAAGGTCAGCGTCAAGGACGCGATCCCGCGCGGCAAGGTCAAGAAGGGCGAGATTTACAACGCCGTTGTTGTCCGGACGCGCAAAGGCGTACGTCGCAAGGATGGTTCGCTGATTCGTTTCGACGGCAATGCCGCAGTTCTGTTGAACGCGCGCCTCGAGCCTATCGGCACACGTATTTTTGGCCCGGTGACCCGTGAGCTGCGCACGAACCAGTTCATGAAGATCATCTCGCTGGCGCCGGAGGTTCTTTAAGTGAACAAGATTAGAAAAGGCGATGAAGTCATCGTAAAGACCGGCAAGGACAAGGGCCGTCGCGGCACCGTACTTGAGGTGTTGGCAGACGACCGCGTGCTGGTTGAAGGCGTGAACATTGCCAAGAAACATATCAAGCCCAACCCGAATATCGGTGAGATGGGTGGCATCAAGGACAAGGCGATGCCGCTGGACGTCTCTAACGTACTCGTGTTCAACCCGAAGACGAAAAAGGGTGAGCGCGTTGGTTTCCGCATCGAGAAAGATGGCAGCAAAGTGCGCGTCTTCAAAAGCGGCGACGTAGTAGACATTTAAGAGAACAAATATGTCACGTTTACAGGAAAAGTATCAGAACGAGCTGGCTGGAGAGATTCAGAAGAAGCTCGGCCTGAAAAACCCGATGGAAGTGCCGAAGATCACCAAGATCACCCTGAATATGGGTGTTGGTGGCGCGGTTGCCGACAAGAAGGTCTTGGAAAAAGCGCGCGAGGACATGGAGAAGATCGCTGGTCAGAAGCCGGTGACGACCATCGCTCGCAAATCGGTTGCCGCGTTCAAGATTCGCGATGGCATGCCGATCGGCTGCAAGGTTACGTTGCGTCGCGAACGCATGTACGAGTTCCTCGATCGTCTCGTCAACATCGCGATCCCGCGTATCCGGGATTTCCGCGGCCTGAGCCCGAAGTCGTTTGACCGGCAGGGCAACTACAGCATGGGCGTCCAGGAACAGATTATTTTTCCGGAAATCAATTACGACGAAATCGACGTGCTGCGTGGTATGGACATCATCATTACCACCACGGCACGCAACGCAGAAGAAGGTCGGGCGCTCCTCGAAGCGTTTAACTTTCCGTTCAAGAAATAGGACAGAGCATGGCCAAGAAATCGATGATTGCGCGCGAACTCAAGCGTACCAAGCTGGTAGCGAAACAGGCTGGGAAGCGTAAGGCGCTGAAGGCGATCATTCGCAACATCAACAGCTCGGACGAAGAACGCGCCGTGGCGCAGGCGAAGCTGAACAGCTTGCCCCGCGACGGCAGCCCGACTCGCCAGCGGAATCGCTGTGCGATCACCGGGCGTCCGCATGGCGTATACCGCAAGTTCGGCCTCGGCCGTAACAAGCTGCGTGAAGCCGCCATGAGTGGCGAAATCCCCGGCCTGACAAAAGCCAGCTGGTAGGCGGAGAAAGAACATGAGTATGACCGACCCAATCGCAGACATGCTGACACGCATTCGTAACGGACAGAAGGCACGCAAGGTTGCAGTGTCCATGCCGGCGTCGAAAGCGAAGGAAGCTATCGCGAAGGTATTGCAGGACGAAGGCTATATCACCGGTTTTGCGACCGTTGGTGAAGGCGCCACGAAGGAGCTCACGGTTGAGCTCAAGTATTTCGACGGCGTGCCTGTTATCGAGAAGATTCAACGCGCGAGTCGCCCCGGTCTGCGGATTTACCGCGGCAAGGATGGCCTGCCGAAAGTGATGGGCGGCCTGGGTGTAGCCATCGTTTCAACGTCCGCGGGCGTAATGAGCGATCGCCAGGCGCGTGACAAGGGTATTGGTGGTGAGGTTCTCTGCATCGTTCAGTGATGCGTGATTCTTACCGGGAAGAGACAGGACTATGTCAAGAGTTGCAAAAGCACCGCTAGAGCTGCCGAAAGGCGTCGAGTTCAAACAGGACGGTAACGTTGTCACGCTGAAAGGTGGCAATGGTGAGCTGTCGGTCAATTTGAATTCGGAAGTCGAGGTCAAGCTGGAAGAGAATGTTTTGACGTTCATTCCGCGCTCGGGTTCGCGTTTCGCGACTGCGATCACCGGCACGATGCGCGCCATTGTTGCCAACATGGCGAAAGGCGTGTCTGAAGGCTTCGAGAAAAAGCTCGAGCTTAAGGGCGTCGGTTACCGCGCACAGGCACAGGGCAAGAGCCTGAACCTGTCACTTGGTTTCTCACACCCGGTTGTATACGAGGCGCCTGAAGGCGTCAGCATCGAGACGCCGAGTCAGACAGAAATTGTCGTCAAAGGCGCCGACAAGCAGAAAGTTGGTCAGGCCGCTGCAGAAATTCGCGGCTTCCGTCCGCCGGAGCCCTACAAGGGTAAAGGCGTTCGCTATTCCGATGAGCGTGTTCAGCTCAAGGAAGCGAAGAAGAAATAATCAGGTAAAGCACCCATGAAACTGGACAAGAAACAAAATCGTTTGCGCAGGGCCCGTAGTGGTCGCGCAAAGATTCGGGAACTCGAAGCGACTCGACTGAGTGTGCATCGCACGCCGCGTCATATCTATGCGCAGGTTATCAGTGCCGAAAGCAATCAGATCATTGCATCTGCATCGTCGCTCGAGCCTGAAGTTCGCAAGGGCATCAAGAGCGGCGGCAACGTCGAAGCAGCTGCCATCGTTGGCGCGCGCATCGCGGAAAAAGCGAAAGCTGCCGGCATCGACACCGTTGCGTTTGATCGTTCCGGTTTCCGTTACCACGGTCGTGTCAAGGCACTGGCCGACGCAGCCCGCGAAGCGGGATTGAAGTTCTGAGTTAACCAATTATTAAAGGACGTTTGGCGGCTTCGCTGCCAGGACTAAACAATGGCAAGAAACGAACAGAATCAAGCTGGCGATGACCTTATCGAAAAACTGGTCACCGTCAACCGCGTCGCCAAGGTCGTAAAGGGCGGTCGTCAATTCGGCTTTACCGCACTAACAGTGGTTGGCGATGGAGCGGGCAAGGTCGGTTTCGGATACGGCAAGGCGCGTGAGGTGCCTATTGCAATCCAGAAGGCGATGCAGGCTGCCCGCCGCGACATGATCTCGATCAACCTGAACAACGACACGTTGCAGTACGCCAAGAAAGGGCGTCACGGCGCAACCCTGGTTTACATGCAGCCAGCGTCTGAAGGTACCGGCGTCATTGCAGGTGGTGCGATGCGTGCGGTTTTCGAGGCTGCCGGTGTGCGCAACGTGCTCGCCAAGAGCTATGGCTCGCGTAACCCGATCAACGTTGTTCGCGCAACGATCAAGGGACTGTCGGAGATTCATTCACCGCAGGCCATTGCAGCGAAGCGCGGCAAGAAAGTTAAGGAAATCCTGGCGTAAAGCCGGGAAGAATGTAGGAGCGGCCACGGTCGCGAAGTAGAGAAAAGATCATGGCGAAGCCAAAAGAATTGAAGGTCACGCTGGTCAAGAGCAAGCACGGGCGGCTGAAGAGCCACAAAGCCTGTGTTGCCGGACTGGGTCTCCGCAAAATGCATCAGACCGTTACGGTCGGCGATACGCCGGAGAACCGCGGCATGATCAACCGTGTTTCATACCTGCTATCGGTAGAGGAAGCCTGACATGCGTCTTAATGACATTTCACCTGGTAAGGGTGCGAAGAAAGAGGGCAAGCGCCTGGGACGTGGTCATTCCGCGGGACAGGGCAAGACGAGCGGCCATGGCCAGAAAGGCCAGAAGTCGCGCTCAGGTGGCTTCCACAAGGTCGGTTTTGAAGGCGGCCAGATGCCCTTGCAGCGTCGCCTGCCGAAGGTCGGCTTCCGTTCGCGGATGGCAAAGTACTCGGCTGAATTGCGTTTGCACGAGCTCGATTTACTGGCGGCGGACGTCATTGATCTTGACGTTTTGAAGAAGGCAAATCTCGTTCCGGCGTTTACGACCAAAGTTAAGGTCATCAAGTCGGGTGAGATCAAGAAGTCGGTCAAGCTTAAAGGTCTGTCGGTCACCAAGGGTGCCCGTACGGAGATCGAGAAAGCTGGCGGCACGATAGAAGACTAACGTAGATGCGGCCACTGGCCGCGAATGAACCAAATATGGCGAAGAAGCCCCAACAAACTCCGGCCGAACTGGCGAAGCAAGCGAGCAAACTTGGCGAACTGAAAGTTCGTCTTGCGTTCCTCGTTGGCGCGCTGATTGTTTACCGCGTTGGTACCTTTATTCCGGTGCCGGGCGTGGATCCGGTTGCGCTTGCGCAATGGTTCCAGGAGCAGTCGGGCGGCATGCTGGGCATGTTCAACATGTTCTCTGGTGGCGCATTGTCGCGATTCGGCATTTTCGCGCTCGGTATCATTCCGTACATCTCGTCGTCCATTATCATGCAGATGGCCAGCCACATCGTTCCGCAGTTACAGCAGCTGCGTAAGGAAGGTGAGCAGGGTCGACGCCAGATTGTGAAGTACACGCGCTACGGTACGGTCGCTCTCGCGAGTTTCCAGTCCATCGCAGCCGCGAGCTTCCTGCAGAACCAGGGAACGCTGGTCGTTAATCCGGGTCCTGCTTTCCTGATCACGGCTTGCATCACGCTCGTGACAGGTACCGTATTCCTGATGTGGCTGGGCGAGCAGATCACGGAGCGCGGTATCGGTAACGGTATTTCGATGATCATCCTGGCGAGTATCGTTTCAGGTCTGCCGGCAGCTATCGCAGGCACGGCCGAACTCGTTCGCAACGGTGAAATGGCTGCGATTACGGCGATCCTGATGCTGCTTGGCGGTGTCGCGGCAATCGTCTTCGTGACGTACATGGAACGCGCACAGCGTCGCATCACGGTTAACTACGCTCGACGTCAGCAAGGCCGCAAGATGTTCCAGGCACAGAGCACGTTCCTGCCGTTCAAGATCAACATGTCGGGTGTTATCCCGCCGATTTTTGCCTCGAGCATCCTGATGTTCCCGGCAACGATTGCACAGTTTTTCGGCCAGGCTGCCGACCCCAACGCCGCGCAGCGTGCGTTGCAGACCATTGGTGCAAACCTCGGTCCGGGTCAGCCTGTTTATGTGCTGCTGTATGCAGCAATGATCATTTTCTTCTGCTTCTTCTACACGGCGCTGATGTACAACTCAAAGGACACAGCGGACAACCTGAAGAAGGCGGGCGCATTCCTGCCAGGTATCCGGCCGGGCGCTCACACAGCGGAATACATTGACCGTGTCCTGACCCGACTGACGTTCTGGGGAGCGATTTACATCGCCGGCGTATGCCTTCTGCCCGAGTTCGTTCGCATGTTCTACCCGAGCATGCCGTTCAGCTTCGGTGGCACTTCGCTGCTGATCCTGGTCGTTGTCACGATGGACTTCATGTCACAAATGCAGGCACATGCCATGAGTCACCAGTACGAAGGCATGATGCAAAAAGCCAACCTGCGTAATTACGGCAAGGGTGGCCAGGTACGCTGATTCGTCAGCGCTTAGGAGACGGCTCATGAAAGTAAGAGCATCAGTTAAAAAGATCTGCAGAAACTGCAAGATCATTCGCCGCAACGGTGTCGTGCGAGTGATTTGCACCGACGCACGGCACAAGCAGCGCCAGGGTTGATGCCCGCGTTATTGATGAGGATTGGTTAAGTGGCACGTATAGCAGGCATAAACATACCGTTGAACAAGCACGTCGTGATTGCACTGACGTCGATCTTCGGAATTGGAAACACGCGCGCGAAGCAGATTTGCGAAGCCGCTGGCGTTGCTGAGAGTACGCCGGTTAAGGACCTCGCAGAGCCCGAAGTTGAGATGCTTCGTAAGGCCGTAGCTACTTTTACGGTCGAAGGCGATCTGCGTCGCGAGACGTCGATGAATATCAAGCGATTGATGGACCTTGGTTCGTACCGTGGCATCCGTCATCGTCGTGGGTTGCCCTTGCGCGGCCAACGCACGCGCACGAACGCCCGGACCCGCAAGGGACCGAAGCGCCCGATTAAACGCTAGTAGGAGCGGCGCTTTGCCGCGTTAGCGGCTGCAAGCCGATCCAATAGGTAAATAGAATGGCAGAACCAAAAAAGAAGAAGGTCAAAAAGCACGTTGTTGACGCAATTGCGCACATTCATGCTTCCTTCAATAACACGATTATCACGATTACCGATCGCCAGGGTAACGCCCTTTCCTGGGCAACAGCCGGCGGTTGCGGTTTCCGTGGTTCGCGTAAATCCACCCCGTTCGCGGCTCAGGTTGCATCGGACAAAGCGGGTCGTGCGGCCCTCGAGTTCGGTGTCAAGAATGTTGACGTGCGCGTTCGTGGGCCAGGCCCGGGCCGTGAGTCGGCGGTTCGCGCCCTGAACGCCCTGGGTTTCAGTATTCAAAACATTGAGGACGTGACGCCAATTCCGCATAACGGATGTCGTCCGCCCAAGAAACGCCGCGTGTAGAGGCTGAACAATGGCAAGATATTTAGGACCAAAGTGTAAACTGTCCCGCCGTGAAGGCACGGATCTGTTTCTGAAGAGTGGCGTACGGCCGCTTGAGTCGAAGTGCAAGCTCGAGGTACCTCCGGGTGGCCCGACACAGCGTCGTCCGCGTATGTCGGATTACGGTTTGCAGCTGCGCGAGAAGCAGAAACTGCGTCGCATGTACGGCGTACTCGAGCGTCAGTTCCGCAACTATTACAAGCGTGCTGCCCAGCTGAAGGGATCCACGGGTGAGAACCTGTTGCGTCTCCTCGAGGGTCGTCTCGACAATACCGTTTATCGCATGGGCTTTGCTTCGACGCGTGCTGAAGCTCGCCAGTTAGTGAGCCACAAGAGCGTCGAGGTTAACGGCAAAGTCGTTAACATCCCGTCGGCTCAGCTCAAAGCCGGAGACGCTATTACGATTCGCGAGAAAGCGAAGAAGCAACTGCGCATCCAGAGTGCGATGGAAATTGCGAGCCAGGTCGGCCTGCCCGAGTGGGTAGATGTCGACGCCAAGAAGATGGCAGGTGTATTGAAGTCATTGCCTGATCGTGAAGATATTCTTCCCGACATCAATGAAAACCTCGTCGTCGAGCTGTACTCGAAGTAATCGGAGGGTATTTACCCATGCAGGAATCTGTACACGAATTTCTGAAACCGCGCGTAGTAAAAGTAACGCCGGTCAATGATCTGCAAGCAAAAATCGTTATCGAGCCGTTCGAACGCGGCTTTGGCCATACGCTCGGCAATGCGCTGCGTCGCATTCTGCTGTCGTCCATGCCTGGAGCTGCGATTACGGAAGCTGAGATCGAGGGTGTGCTCCACGAGTACACGAGCATTGAAGGCGTACAGGAGGATGTCGTCGACATTCTTCTTAACCTCAAGCAGGTTGCCGTGACGATGAACACCCGTGACTCGGCCGAACTTCGCGTGTCGAAGAAAGGCCCGGGCCCGGTCACCGCTGGCGACATTCAGCTCGATCATGACGTCGAAGTCATGAACCCCGATATGGTCATCGCGAACCTGACCAAGGCCGGTGAGCTGAACATGATCCTCAGGGTCGAGCGCGGCCGCGGCTATCGTCCGGCTACGCAGCGCCCGGTATTTCGAGGAGCAGTCTGGTCCGATCGGTCGTCTGCAACTTGATGCGTCGTTCAGCCCGATCGTTCGTGTGACGTACAACGTCGAAGCGGCCCGTGTTGAACAACGTACCGACCTTGACAAGTTGCTCATCGATATCGAAACGAACGGCACGATCGATCCGGAAGAAGCGATCCGCCGCGCCGGAAGCATCCTCAAGGATCAACTGTCCGTCTTTGTTGACCTGCAGGGTCAGGAAGAAGGCGTTGGTGCCCAGGCTGAGAGCCATGTGGACCCAATCCTCCTGCGCCCGGTCGACGAGCTCGAGCTTACAGTTCGTTCCGCCAACTGCCTGAAGGCAGAAAACATCATGTACATCGGTGACCTCGTGCAGCGAACCGAAGTTGAACTCCTGCGGACGCCGAACCTTGGCAAGAAGTCCCTCACGGAGATCAAGGAAGTACTCGAAGGTCATGGACTCGGTCTCGGAATGCACCTGGATAACTGGCCACCGGCCAGCCTGCGTCCCGAGCATGAGCTCATGATGTAATCGAAGGAATACGATAATGCATCATAGAAAATCCGGTCGTCGACTGGGTCGTAACAGCTCTCATCGCAAGGCCATGTACCGCAACATGGCTACGTCGATGCTGATGCACGAGACGATCCGCACGACGTTGCCAAAAGCCAAAGAACTGCGCCGTGTCGTCGAGCCGCTGATCACGCTCGCCAAGGAAGACAGCGTTGCGAATCGCCGTCTTGCCTTTAACCGCCTGCGGGACAAGGAAGTCGTCGGCAAGCTGTTCTCGGAAATTGGTCCGCGTTTCAAGGAGCGACCAGGTGGTTACCTGCGCATCCTGAAAACGGGTCCGCGTCCCGGGGATGCCGCGCCGATGGCAATCGTCATGCTGACGGAGCTTGCGGAGCAGGCAGCAGTAACGGAAGAGTAGGCGAGCGTTCCTGCAACAATACGTAGAAGCCGGGCTAAGCCCGGCTTTTTTTATGCCTTAGCATGGCTGCATGGCCGCCTCGGGTGGAAAAACGGTCTCGCTCGTACTCGGGAGTGGTGGCGCTCGCGGGCTCGCCCACATCGGTGTCATCCAGGTACTCGAGGAGAAGGGCTACATCATCAGCTCGATCGCCGGATGCTCGATCGGCGCCCTGATCGGCGGTATCTACGCGGCGGGCAAACTTGTCGAGTACGAATCATGGGTTCGTAACCTGTCCAGGCTGGACATGGTCAACATGGTCGACATCGCCTGGGAAGGCGGGGGGCTGGTCAAAGGCGACCGGATCATCGCCAAGATGATCAAACTCGTCGGTGATCGCCGGATTGAGGATCTCCCGATCCGGTTTACAGCCGTGGCAACCGAACTCGAAAGCGGACGGGAAGTCTGGCTAAGCAAGGGCCCGTTGTTCGACGCTATCCGTTCGTCCTGTTCAATGCCATTGTTTTTCAAACCAGCCAGGTACAAAGAAACCATGCTCGTGGATGGCGGTGTCGTGAATCCTGTGCCGATCGCGCCGGTGTTTGACGATCAGACCGACCTGACGCTCGCCGTAAACCTGGGTGGCAGACCGAGCCGCTTCACGCCGGTGAAGCCCCGCAAGGAGATAGGAGCCTACGAGGTTGCCTTCATGGTCTTTGATGCCATGCAGAGCACGATTGCGCGCCAGAAACTCGCCGCGTACCCGCCTGACCTTGTTATCGACATTCCCCGCGACGCAGCACGCACGTTCGACATCGACCGGGCGGATGAAATGATCGAAATTGGACGAACGGCAGCAGAAAAGGCGCTGCCCTAAGTCGAAGAATTATGTAATAAGAAAGAGAAAGTATCGGAAATTCAGTGATTTACCTTAATCACACATTTGTGAGTCGGCTCACAGCGAGTTTTGACCAAGAGGCTTAAAGTTACATCCTGATCGTCGTCTATCGGGCGGCTGGAATGTTGGAGCAGAACGATTAGCAAGGACAACGAAGCGTTTGATGATTGCGTGATCCTTTCGAAGGAAACCTTCGACCCGGATGCCGTATTCCTGGAAGACATCGTCGATGACAATGTGCTGCCCTACCTCAGTCTCGAGGTGGACGGCCTCACAACAACCCGAGAGGGCAAGAAAGGCCAGCTCCTGTTGCGGCCCGAAGATGTCGCGGCCAATGAGCCCATAAGGCCCGATACGACCATGCCCGTGGCTGTACTCGAGCCCGACCAGCTGGAAGTGTATGGGTGGGAATCGTCTTTCTGGAAGAAGATCAAGGGTTACCTGGGCTTCTAACAATAACGCGCAGCGCAATAATTGTCCGCGGCCGACGGCCGCTCCTGCGCGTATACTCTCGCGATGATATTCAAAGACAAGACCGTCATTATTACCGGCGGATCCGAAGGCATCGGTGTCGCGACTGCGCGCCTGTTTGCGAGCGCGGGTGCCAATCTCATGCTGGTTGCACGTGACAAGAAGAAGCTCGAGACGGTCGCCGAAGCGCTGCGCGACACGACACGGGTTGGGATCTTCGCGATGGACGTAACCGATGTCGATGCGTGTAATGACCTGTTCAAGAAAGCGGCCTATGATTTCGGCCGCGTGGATGTTCTGGTCAACAACGCGGGCTACCACGCGCGTGGCAATGTACGGGACGTTGCCGCTACAGACCTTGGCAGGATCATCGACGTCAACCTCAGAGCACCGATTATCCTGACTCGGCTCGCATTGCCGTACCTCGAAGAGGCCGGAGGTGGTGCGATTATCAATGTTGCGTCACTTCACGGTCGACTTGCGAGCGCAGGGGCGACAACCTATTCCTCCAGCAAATTCGGTTTGCGAATATTCACGCTCGCTCTGGCTGAAGAGTTGCAGGGTACGGGGATCAAGGTGGCGGTCGTTTCCCCGGGCCCGGTCGACACCGGCTTCATCATGGAAAACCTGGATGATGTCGATGACATCGTCTTTTCCCAGCCCCTAAGCACAGCCGACCAGGTAGCCCAGGCCATCCTCGATCTGTGTGGCAACAAGGTACGGGAACTCGCGATGCCGAGGTCCAGCGGCCTGCTTACGACAGCGGCCTACCTGATGCCCTGGATTGGCAACATCCTGAAGCCGATGCTGGAAGAAAAAGGAGCGAGGGTGAAGGCGAAACTCAAAGCCGAGAAAAAGCGTCGCGAGTCAGGTTCTCCCGACCATTAGCCATCACTCGAATATTATCTTCGATGCGCACGCCCCCGAATGGACGCAGCCAGTCAACGGTGTCCCAGTTCACATGACGCTCGCCGGCTGAGCCACGCAGATTCTCGAGCAGCATGTCGATGACATACAAGCCCGGCTCGATGGTCAGCACCATGTCCTCTTCGAGTACCCGGGTTAACCTGAGAAAAGGATGACCGCTCGGCGGGTCGATGATCGACCCGGCCTCGTTTTCCTGGTGTCCGCCGACATCATGAACCTGGACGCCGAGGAGATGGCCGAGCCCGTGTGGAAAGAACGTCGATGTTACGCCGGTTTCCAGTAACGTGTCCGCGTCACCGGTAGCGAGTTCGGCATCGACGAGAAGCGCCGCCAGCATTTTGTGCGTGTCGACGTGCAGGTCGCGAAAATCGATCCCGGCCTGGACACGAGCCACGATGCCAAGCTCCATAGCTTCCATGCGATCGACCAGCGCCTGGAAGCGCTGGTCGCCGTTCGAGTAGGTACGTGTGATGTCCGATGCGTATCCGTGCACCTGGGCGCCTGCATCGATCAGGAATGAACGTATCGTGGCGGGCGCTGCGCGATCCAGGTCGGTGTAGTGCAGCACGGCGCTATGCTCGTTAAGCGCAATGATGTTGCTGTACGGTAGTTCCGAGTCTGTGTGGCTGACCGCCTTGCAGTAGGCGCGATGGATGTCGAACTCGGATTTACCGGCCCGGAATGCGGCTTCGGCGGCCACATGGCCCGCAGCACCGCGTTCGGCAGCCAGGCGCATGACGGCCAGTTCGTACGCGGTTTTCGCACCCCGTGCGAAATGCAGGATATTGACGGCCGTGTTCGGGTTAACACGCTCAATCCCGAAGGCCAGCGCCGCGTCGTCGAACTCGCCGATAGCGATGCACTTTTCGCGCTCCGCCGGAAGATGTGCGGCGATGTCCTCGATCGCATGTACGACCCGTACATCGAAGTGCGAGGCCCAGTAGCCATCAGGCGCGCCGGGCACAACGTGCCAATAGTCGCGTGGCTGGTAGTAGATCAGGACAGGCGTTTCGCCGGGCGTGTAAACGATGTAAGAGAACGGCAACGACGTCAGCGGCACCCAACTCACGAAATGCGGGTTCGCCTTGAACGGATGGTGGTAGTCGTCCAGGAATGCGAGCTTCGGGTTGCCCGAGTAAACAACGGCGTGGCTGGCGCCGGCTGTCTCCAGCGCGTGGTCGTGGCGCGCCATCACGGTCCGAAGATGGTCGCCGTACAGGGCGCCGAGTGCCGGATTCTGGTCTGTGTAGTCTGCGTTCATCCACGAATCATACCCTGTTGCCGATGCTGGCGGCGAGTGCCATCATTGTCAGCCCTTGCCGGGGCGTGGAGCACAGGATGAAACGGGTAACATGGTGGATTTGCGGCACATTCTTGATATTTGGGAGTATCGGCTTGGCAGATGATCCTGGCTACGATCGCGTGGCAGGGCGTGCGCTCGCGTCACGCTCAGAGGTCATCGCACCGCATGGCATGGCGGCCACCAGTCAACCGCTCGCGACACAGATTGCGCTGGATATCCTCAAGGCGGGTGGCACCGCGGTCGATGCCGCCATCGCGGCCAATGCCGCGCTCGGCCTCATGGAGCCAACCGGGAATGGTATCGGTGGCGATCTTTTTGCGATCGTGTGGGACGCAGAAAAGAAGGAACTCACCGGTCTCAATGCTTCGGGGCGTGCACCGCAGGCAATGACGCTCGAGTACTTCCGGGAAAACAATATCGATGCGATCCCGTCATTTGGCCCGCTGCCTGTCAGTGTGCCTGGTGCGGTGGACGGCTGGTTCGAGTTGCATAGCCGTTACGGACGGCTCCCCATGAAAGACCTCCTCGCGCCCACCATCGAGTACGCTCGCAACGGCTTCCCGGTTTCGGAGGTCATCGCACACTACTTTCAGACCAACAAGAAACGGATTGGACACTATCCGGGATTTGCAGAGACGTACATGCCAGGTGGCGACGTCCCGAAGAAAGGAGAGATGTTCCGGAACCCCCGTCTTGCCAACACGCTCGAAGCCATTGCGGAGCGAGGGCGGGACGAGTTCTACAAAGGGGATATTGCGAAAAAGATCGATGCCTACATGGCGGAGCAGGGCGGTCTGCTGAGCTATGACGATCTCGCGGCCCACACGTCGGAATGGGTGACGCCTGTTTCGACAAATTACCGCGGCTGGGATGTCTACGAGTTACCGCCCAACGGCCAGGGAATCGCTGCACTGCAGATTCTGAATATTCTCGAGGGCTTTGATATCGCCTCGATGGGGTTTGGCAGCGCCGAGTACCTGCATACGCTGGTCGAGGCAAAGAAACTCGCCTTTGAGGATCGCGCAAAGTATTACGCGGACATGGATTTCGCCGATGTGCCCGTCGACTGGCTGGTGTCAAAGGACTATGCGGCAGAGCGTCGCGAGCTGATCTCTCCCGACAAGGCCGCCCTGTCCTTGCCTGCCGGCGACGCGAAGCTCGAGGACGGCGACACGATCTACCTGACGGTGGCAGACAGTGACGGCAACATGGTGTCGCTGATTCAGAGCAACTACCGCGGCATGGGGTCCGGTATGACTCCCGGTGACCTGGGCTTTGTCTTGCAGGACCGGGCCGAGCTGTTCGCCCTGGATGCAAATCATGCGAATGTTGTCGCGGGCGGCAAGCGGCCGTTCCACACGATTATTCCGGCCTTCGTAATGAAGGACGGCGAGCCGCTGATCAGCTTCGGCCTGATGGGCGGCGCAATGCAGCCGCAGGGGCATGCCCAGGTAATCGTGAACATGGTCGACTTCGGCATGAACCTGCAAGAGGCGGGTGACGCAGCGCGCATCAATCACACCGGCTCGTCACAACCCACGGGAACCGTAATGACCGACGGCGGCGTGCTCTATCTCGAAAACGGATTCAGCACTGCAGTACGCGAAGAGCTGGAGCGAAAGGGCCACACGCTGGGCGGGTCCAATGGCAGCTTCGGCGGTTACCAGGCGATCATGTTTGATAAGGAAGAAGGCGTGTACTATGGCGCCTCGGAAGTAAGGAAGGACGGCCAGGCCGCAGGATACTAGGAATGACGCAGGATGTTTATTTAACCGGTATTACTACGACAGGTACGCCGCACATCGGCAACTACGTCGGCGCCATTCGTCCGGGTATCGAGGCCAGCAAGGACCTCGAGACCAGGCATTTTTATTTCCTGGCTGACTACCATTCGCTGGCAAAGAACGAAGACCCCGAAAAGATAGCCTCATCGACGCTTGAAATCGCGGCGGCCTGGATGGCGCTGGGGCTCGACACCGAGCATGCCTATTTTTACCGGCAGTCGGACGTTCCGGAGATTCTCGAGCTCACCTGGATCCTGCATGGGATGACGGCCAAAGGCCTTATGAACCGCGCGCATTCCTACAAGGCCTCGGTGCAGGCAAATGTGGAGGGCGGCAACAAGGATCCGGACAAGGGCATCATGATGGCGCTGTTCAGCTACCCGATCCTGATGGCCGCGGATATCCTGATGTTCAAGTCGACCAAGGTACCGGTCGGTCAGGACCAGAAGCAGCACGTCGAAATGGCCCGGGATATTGCGCAACGCTTCAATCACAATTACGGCGAGACCTTTGTGTTGCCGGAGGCTGTCATCGGGGAAAATACGGCGGTGCTCAAGGGGCTCGACGGCCGCAAAATGTCGAAGAGCTACAACAACACGATCCCCCTGTTTGCGCCGGAAAAACGGCTGCGCAAGTTAATCATGAAGATCAAGACAGACAGCCTCGAACCCGGTGAGCCGAAAGAGACGGAAGGGAGTACCCTGTTCGATATCTACAAGGCGTTTGCGACACCGGACGAGACGGCCGAGATCGCAAAGGCGTTTGCCGATGGCATTGCGTGGGGCCAGATGAAGCAGCAACTTTTCGAGTACATCAACGAGCACATGAAACCAGCGCGCGACGAATACGAGCGGCTGATCGCCGACCCGGCCGTGGTCGAAGCGGAGCTAAGAAAGGGCGCGGAACGTGCACGTGAATTGTCAGTGCCGTATCTTGCACAGATACGAGACGCGATCGGGATCAGGAAACTGGGCTAGAGACGATGAGCAACGAACGAATCAAGGACCTGTTGGCGCAATTGCGAGCCGAAATCCGCAAGGCGGACGTGGACGATGAGTTGCAGAAGCTCATGAGTGAGCTCGACGACGATATTCACGCCGTTATTGAGGACGATGCGGACGCGGATGCCTTGCTCGAGCGCGCGAAGGAGCTGGAGGCTGAATTTGCCACCAAGTTCCCTGTGGCTGAGCGCTTCATGCGCGAAGTTATCGACACACTCGCAAGGATGGGTATCTAGCCCGGCACAAGCAGGGGCGGAGTCACGGACTTGTCGTCCCGCTGCCGCCGGATATCGCGATTTCCGTCTCAGGCCAACGTCGCCTAGAATAGGTGGATGCGGTTTGTCTCCAAAGTCGATGGATGGATAATCCCGGTTGTGCTCGTGGCCGTCGCGGGCACGATCTGGGCGCTGATTGCCGTGATGATCGTCGAGACCCCCTGGCCCATCCGGATCGCCGTTGCGGTGGTGACTGTCCTGGTGCTTGGCCTGCTGTTCTCCATCTTTACGCGAACGCATTACACGGTTGAGAACGGCGAGTTACGGGTCGTCTCCGGCCCGTTCAGGCGGACGATTCCTCTCGCGGAAATCAGCAGCATCGAGCCAAGCCGGAACCCGCTGTCCTCGCCAGCGCTGTCGTTGGATCGACTCAAGGTGTCTTACGGCAACAAGAAGTTCGTTCTCATTTCGCCCGCGGACAAGTCCGGGTTTCTGAGCGCGGTTGAACATTCGACCAGGCGCAGCACTGCATGAATGCGGGATTCAGGCGAGACCACTGGGAGACCGTTTACGGCTCGAAGAAAGCCACTGACGTATCGTGGTTTCAACCACGCCCTGAGCGATCGCTGCAACTGATTGAAAAGGCCGCAGTCGACCGAGACGATGCAATTATCGATATCGGTGGTGGGGCGTCGACGCTGGTCGATCACCTGCTCGACGACGGCTTCACTGACGTCACCGTGCTCGATATCGCGAGCAAGTCTCTCTTGCAGGCGCAGCAGCGGCTCGGTGAACGCGCAGCGGACGTTGCATGGGTGGTCGCCGATATCACGGAATTCCGGCCGTCGCGAACCTGGCGGCTCTGGCATGATCGAGCGGCGCTGCATTTCCTGATCGACGAGCAGGATCGCGCGCGTTATGTTGAGGTCCTGAGATCGGCGCTGGAGCCCGGTGGCCATGTCGTTCTTGCCATGTTCGGGCCTGATGGGCCGCTGAAGTGCAGCGGGCTCGAAATTCAACGCTACAGTATCGACAGGGTAGAAGACCTGCTGGGCCCCGACTTCGCACTGCAGTCCCAGGAACTCGAGAATCACCTGACGCCGATGGGCTCGAACCAACAGTTCCTGTATTCCTGCTGGACCAGGAGGAAGTAATGCTGCGTTCCAACGACTGGCAGCTCGAGACCGAGCGCCTGTTTCTGCGTCGCGTCACGCTCGACGATGCTGGCCTGATGCTGGCGATCTGGAACGACCCCGCGTTCGTCCGCAATGTGGGCGACCGGGGAATTCGGACGACCGAACAGGCGCGCGAGGCGATGCAGGCTGGCGCGCTCAAGCTGTACGCGAACTACGGCTACGGTCCGTACAGCATGGTGTTGAAATCCGATGGTTCGCAGATCGGCATTTGTGGCCTGTTCAGGCGTGACAACCTGGAGGACCCCGATATCGGGTTTGCGGTCTTGCCGGACTTTTGCTCCCGCGGCTATGCCGGGGAGGCAGCATTTGCCGTGCTCAAACATGCGCGTGACGATCTGGGAATACAGAAATTAACGGCGATCGTGTCGCCCGATAATGCACCGTCAATTGGCCTGATTGAAAAGCTGGGGCTCGTGTTCGAGAGAATGATTACAATGCCCGGCGATGACGAGGCAATCAGCCTCTACAGCGCCGCGCTGACACAGGAGTGATATGGAGTTCTTGAAAACTGATGGAGCCCGCACCGGCCTGTTCTTTGGTGCCACCTCCGGTGTCATCACGACGATCGGCCTGATCGTCGGACTGAACTCGGGAACCCAGTCGATAACGGCGGTCCTCGGCGGCATCCTCGTCATTGCTGTCGCGGATGCGATGTCGGATGCACTCGGAATTCACCTGGCTGAAGAGGCCGACCCGAACACGGACCAGGGGCATGTCTGGGCGGCGACGATCATGACCTTCGTGACGAAGTTCGTGTTCTCGATCAGCTTCGCGGTTCCCCTGCTGTTGCTGCCACTGACGACAGCCGTGGGGGTCTCTGTTGTATGGGGCCTGCTGGTCATCGTCATACTCAGCTATTTCCTCGCCCGGTCGCAGAACGAATCGCCCTTGTACATCATTGGCGAGCATCTCGGAATCGCGGTTCTCGTGCTCGTGCTGTCACACTATATTGGTGTGTGGGTGGCCGCCACCTTCGGCTAGGAATGACTATGGGACAGGCACTGCGACTCGCCTCGAATTTCGTCATTCTGAATGACGCCTTCAAAGCAGACATCGTCGATGTCACACCGGATCTCCACGAACGACTCGACGCAGAGTACAAGGATTTCGCCGGGCACCTGTTGATTTCGAGTTACGCGTTTGCCGAAGACTGGCCGACGTGGGAAGTCCACCCGGCCGGTGACGAGTTTGTCATCCTGGTTTCAGGCGACGCTGATCTCATTCTCGCCAGGGACGACGGCGATGACACGATTCGATTAACCGAGCCGGGCACATTCGTTATCGTGCCGCGAAACACCTGGCATACAGCCAGGATACGCCGCCACTCGGTCATGATGTTCATCACACCGGGTGAAGGCACAGTCAATGCCGAAGAGCCTGTTCGCGACGCGAACCCATGAGTGACGACGAAAGCATCAGCTGGCGAAAGCTGCGCGAGTTTGCGGACGTCGATCTGACGAAGTCATTCGTCTTGTCCTGGCACACTGACGGCGACGCACTGCTCATCGATATCGACCTCTATCTCGAAGCGGAGCACCCGTTTTACGAAAAGCCGCGGCCCGCTGAGAAGAACTGTATCCGGCCGGCGACCATCAGGTTTCCCTATTGCGAAGTCATTGAGAATTTGGAAGAACTGGGCAACGGCGCGATCAGCGACCTGCGTGTACTCGATGATGGCCGATACGCAATCAGTGGCGAATTTGGTACGGTGTTGGTGATCGCCGAGCGTCCAATACTAAGACTGACGGGACCCTAGCACCGGGAGATGGCAATGCGAGCGGAAAATCGAATCGACTATGTCGAGATACCAGTCACCAATATGCAGAAGGCGCGGTCCTTCTTCGAGGCGATGTTTGGTTGGGAATTCCAGGAATGGGGTGACGAATACTTCAGCTTCAATGATGGTCGCTTTGACGGTGGTATGCGCCTGTCATCGGAACCGGCGCCATCGACAGGCGTGCTCCTGGTGTTCTTTAGCCAGGATCTCGAACGCGACGTTGAGCGCGTCAAGGAACTGGGTGGGACGATCAGCCAGGACATCTTTTCTTTTCCTGGTGGACGCCGTTTCCACTTCATCGATCCCGTCGGCACCGAGTTTGCCATCTGGGGCGAAAGCGACGAGTAACGGAGGCTCGTAAATGGCAATACAAATTGAACATCCCTGTGTACAGCACAAACTGGGCATCATTCGCGATGTCGAAACCGGGCATAAGCGCTTTCGCGAGTTAGCCACCGAGATTACGAAGTTCGTATGCTACGAGGCTCTCAAGAACATCAAGACGCGGAAGGTCACGGTCCAGACGCCTGTGGGCCTGGCCAGCTGCCGCAAGATCGATACGGACATTGTCGTCGTGCCCATCCTGCGCGCTGGTGTGGGAATGCTCGAAGGTATCCTCGAGCTGGTGCCGACCGCGCGCGTGGGCTTCGTTGGGCTGTATCGGGATGAAGAAACCAAACAGCCGGTTACCTATTACGAGCGCTTCCCGCAGGAAATCGAGGGTGGCACATGCATCGTCATCGACCCGATGCTGGCGACAGGTGGTTCGACCGTTGCCGCGCTTGACCTGCTGAAGGAAAACGGCGCCAAGGATATCGTCGTGATTTGCATCGTTACCTGTCCCGAAGGCATCGCACTGGTCGAGGAGGCGCACCCGGACGTCAAGATATACGCCGCAGCGATCGACGAAAGGCTCAATGAGAAGAAATATATCGTCCCGGGGCTCGGTGATGCGGGCGACCGCCTGTTCGGAACCTCTCATCATTAGGGGCGAGCGGTATGGCGGAGAACAAGACAAAAGCGACCAGGGCGAGCGTCACCGAGTTTATCAATTCGATTGACGACAAGCAGATGCGAGCGGATGCTCGCAAGGTGGCCGCCATGATGCGCAGGGCCACAGGCAAACGAGCCAGGATGTGGGGCGCAAGCATGGTTGGCTATGGAACTTATCACTACCGCTATGAGAGTGGTCGCGAAGGCGATTTCATGATCACCGGGTTTTCGCCGCGCAAGCGGGCGCTGGCCGTGTACATCATGCCCGGTTTCGCCCCATTCAAGAGGCTTATGGCAAAACTCGGGAAGTACAAGACGGGAAAGTCCTGTCTCTATATCAACCGGCTTGCCGATGTGGATGAAGATGTACTGGAACGACTGATTGACGATTCAGTCGAACACATGCGCAAGAAATACGAAACCTGGTGAGGCTGTCATGACCGAAGATATCGTAAGTACAAGGCTCGAAGGTACAACGCTGATTATTGAGACAAGCGCAGGCACGAAGACCTACGGCTCCAAGTTCGTCGTTGCCGGCCTGCTTGTCTTCGTCGCACGCGGCAGTGGACAAATCGAGCCCGAGGAGTCTGCGAAGATCATTGCGCTGATCCAGGACTATTTTCATCTGCAGAGTGCCGAATCCCTCGAACTGATCACAACGGTGATGGCTGAGCTGGCAGACAACCCGGGAATCGTCGAGCCGTTGCTCGAGCTCGCTGCGGCGCTGTCCGACGGCGACAAGGAGGACATTGCCCTGATGGGTCTCAAAGTCGTTGCGGCCGATGGCCGTCGCGACTTCGCGGAAATGGAACAGTTCAATCGCGCGATGGAAGCGATTGGTATAGCTCCCGATATCGTCCACCGCGCTTTCGATCGGTATTTCGCCGAGACGATGCCGGGCGATTAGGCGAGAAGGAACGCCTGGCATGCAAGCAACGATAGAGTCTTCCTGAGCATGGCGTCACTGCAGGACGGTGACTGGACATTGTCGCCGCTGGCGGACGCCGAAATCGACGAAGTCATGACGTGGTTTCCTGACGCCGAATCGGTCGACATCTGGGGAGGCCCAGCCTTTCGATTCCCGTTTACCGCGGAATCGTTTCGTGAGGATTGCCGCCTCGATCTGATGCAGTCATGGACGCTGCGCAATGCTCAGGGTCAACTCGCGGCATTTGGCCAGGCGTATGAGCGCGACGGCCGTGGTCACCTCGCACGCCTCGTGTCCAATCCTGACCTGCGCCGGCAGGGCGCTGGCACGAAGCTCATCGAGATGATCATCGCGTTGCTCGAGGTTACCCAGGCTTACAATGAGTATTCTCTATTTGTTTACCGCGACAACAGGCCGGCCTCATCAGTGCTACCTGTCGCTGGGTTTCGTCGTGCAGGACTATCCTGCAGATGCGCCGATGCCCGAGAAGTGCTATTTCCTGACGAGAAAAACAAGAAGGAGAAGATGATGACACCAGAACTTACGAGCCTGACCTGGGTGGCCGCATTGTCGGCCGTTATGTGGCTTCCGTATATTCTCAACACGATAATGGTTCGTGGCCTGATCGACACCGTTGGCTACCCGGAAAATCCGAAGACGCCGGCTGCGTGGGCCGTGCGCATGAAAGCGGCGCACTACAATTCGGTCGAAAACCTCGTGCTGTTTGCGACCCTGGTGCTGGTTGCCAATGCGGCGGGCATTAGCAATGAGACGACCGTCCTGATGTGCCAGGTCTATTTCTGGGCGCGGATCGTGCACCTGGTGGCCTATACCCTGGCAGTCCCGTGGGTGCGCACGCTGGCGTTCGCCGTTGGCTGGATCGCCTGCGTTGCCTTGCTGATCGAGCTGCTCTAGAGAGCTATTTCAGGAAGGACTCCTGGAGCGTCTCGAGTTCACCCCAGCGCTCGATACGCCGCTCCAGCAAGGCCTCGGTTTCGCTGAGCTCGTGCAGCTTGTTCTGGACGAGCTCAGCGTCCTGCGTATAGAAGTCGGGTGCAGCGATGCTTTCCTGCAGCTCGGCAATGCTCTTTTCGATACTCTCGATTTCCGCCGGCAGGCTGTCGAGTTCCCGCTGGTCCTTGTAGCTGAGCTTGGTCGCAACCTTGTTCTTCTTGCGCTCCAGCGCGGCGCGCTTCTTGCGTTCGACTTCATAGGGATTGTCGGCCACCGCCAACTCGTGTCCGCGACGTAACCAGTCGCTATAACCGCCGACGTATTCCTGCACCTTGCCGTCATCCTCGAACACGACGGTGCTCGTAACCACGTTGTCGAGAAATTCACGGTCATGGCTGACGACGATCAAAGTGCCCGTGTACTCGCAGAGTTTCTGTTCAAGCACTTCGAGCGTCTCGATGTCGAGGTCGTTGGTCGGCTCGTCGAGGACAAGCAGGTTGGCCGGGCGCGTAAAGAGCTTGGCGAGAATGACGCGATTACGTTCACCACCGGACAGTGATTTCACCGGTGTCATGGCGCGCTTCGGGCTGAACAGAAAGCCCTTGAGGTAGCCCACAACATGGCGGTCTTTGCCATGCAGCTTGATATACGTGCGTCCTTCGCCCACGTTGTAGGACACCGATTTCTCGAGATCGAGTGTTTGCCTGAGCTGGTCGAAATAGCCGACCTCGATGCCGGTGCCCATCTTCAGTGTCCCGGCTTGCGGCTGGAGTTCACCGAGCAACAGTCGCAGCAGCGTGGTCTTGCCGACGCCGTTATTGCCGATCAGTCCGATACGGTCTCCGCGCATGATCTTGATCGAAAAATCCCGGATCACTTCCTCGTCGCCGTAGCTGTAGCTGACGTTGCGAGCGCGAATGACCTTGCGGCCGGATTGTTCAGCCTCTTCGATGTGAATGCGCGCTTTGCCTTCCTTGGCGACGCGCTCCTCGCGTTCCTCCCGCATCTTTATCAAGGAGCGCACGCGGCCTTCATTGCGCGTGCGCCGCGCCTTGATGCCCTGACGTATCCAGGCCTCTTCCTCGGCGAGCTTCTTGTCAAACTTGTCTTCGGCAACCGACTCGTCCTCGAGCACTTTTTCCTTCCGCCTCAAGAAGTTACTGTAGTCGCCGGGCCAGCTCGTCAATTTGCCCCGGTCAATCTCGACGATACGGGTCGCGAGGCGTTGCAGGAATGCGCGGTCATGAGTGATGAAGAGCACGGCACCCGGATAGTTGTAGACGCGGTCCTCGAGCCACTTGATCGTTGCGATATCGAGGTGGTTGGTCGGCTCATCCAGCAACAACAGGTCCGGCTTTTGCACCAGCGCCTTGGCCAACGCCACGCGGCGGCGCCAGCCGCCCGACAGCTGGTTCATCTTCTTGTCGGCGGGCAGATTCAGCTCGGTAATCGTCGTCTCAACGCGCTGCTCGAGATGCCAGCCGTCGTGCGCGTCGATCTTCGCGTGCAGCGCCTCCAGTTCCCGCAGGCCGTGCTTGTCGAGTTCCAGCCTGGATTTGCTCGCGTACTCGTCCAGCAAGGCCTCGATTTGCGTCAGGCCGGAACGAATAACATCCGTAACGGGCATGTCCATGGCTTCCGGCAAGGTTTGCTCCAGCGAACTCACGATCAGCCCGTGCCTGGCTGTGATCTCGCCCCGGTCGGGTTCGAGCGTGCCCATGATCAGTTTGAGCGTCGTCGACTTGCCTGCGCCGTTTCTGCCAATGAGGCAAATGCGCTCGCCCGGCTCGATCGAGAATTCGGCATCGCGCAAAATTATCTGATCGCCAAATTCGAGGCTGATGTCGTCGAAACGGAGCAGTGACATGTAAGGTTCCGTGCGGATTTGGCGTGTATCCTACCTGAATACGCACACACGAACAGGGGACCTCCATGAGCGAGGAACGCTTTATCGATCTCGAATCTCGACTGGCTCACCAGGACCAGTTGCTGCACGAACTCAATGATGTGGTCACTGGCCAGCAGGTCAAATTGATGCAACTGGAAGCGCTTTGCCAATCGCTGATCGAGCGCGTCCGTTCCATCGGCGAGGGTGGCGAGTCGGGCGATCCGGCCGATGAGAGGCCGCCACATTATTAATTCCTGATTTTTTTCTGACCCCGAATCAGGGAGAGATACGTTGACGTATAGTGTCAGGCACGCATTGCCGAGGAGTGGTCATGTCAAGGAAACTGAGGCTGTTCGTTCTCACGCTGCTATTCGTAATGGGTACAGGGTTCGCCCAGAACTACGTGCCCGCCGACCTCGCGGGATGGCAACAGTGGGTTCTCAAAGACAAGGAATACCGGGACTGTCCGTTCTATTTTGATCACGGTGCCAGTGAGCGCAGTGATTACGTGTGTGCCTGGCCGGGCCAGCTGGAGCTTGACGTCACGGCGACTGGCGGGCGGTTCCTGCAGCAGTGGACGCTGCACGCCGAGGACCAGTGGATTGCCCTGCCGGGTAGCCCTGAGCACTGGCCGGACCGCGTTATGGCCAACGACCGCCCGGTGGAAGTTATCGCGCGGAACAACGTTCCGAGCATCCGCCTTGCCCCGGGCACCTGGCGGGTTGCCGGACGATTCGCATGGGACGAACGCCCTGGCGTGCTGCGCCTGCCTCCCGAGAGTGGTTTGCTAACGCTTGCCGTCGACGGCCGCGAAATACAACGGCCCGAGATAGACCAGAATGGGGTGTTCCTCGGCGAGCGCCGGCAAGACACCCGTGCCGTGGATTCCGTGCGCGCCGTCGTCTACCGGCTGGTCGCGGACGATATTCCGACACGACTCGTAACGCAGCTGCAAATAGACGTATCGGGCAGTGTCCGCGAGGAGGTTTTCGGCCCGATCCTGCCCGAAGGATTCGTGCCATTGAGTCTGCAAAGCCAGCTCCCGGCGAAACTCGAGGCGGACGGCAATCTCCATCTGCAGGTGAGACCCGGCCGCTGGCTTGTCCACCTTGCTGCGCGCGGCCCGGCCGTCATGAACGAGATCAGGAGTAGGAGCGGCGGCACGAACCTTCCTGGCTCCGAGATCTGGAGCTACCAGTCAAACGACCGGCTACGCGTTACCGCCGCGGAGGGGCCGACGCCGGTCGACCCTGCACAGGTCGAAGTGCCTGGTAACTGGCAGGCATTTCCGGCATTTCGTGTCGATGCTGACGGATCGCTGTTCATCAGCGAGCGCAGCCGGGGGATTGTGTCGGCGAGCAACGAGTTGTCGCTCAGCCGCACCCTGTGGCTCGATTTTAGCGGCGACGGATTCATCGTCGAAGACCAGATTGGTGGCGAGATGCGCACCGACTGGCGGCTGGACATGTCGGGCTCGTATTCGCTGTTATCGGCCACGGAGTATGGTGAAAACCTGCTGATAACAAAGGGCGATGAAGACGGGCAGACCGGCGTTGAGCTGCGGCAAACACAGGTCGACCTGGAGGCCCTGGGGCGCAGCGATACGCGTGGCAACATGGCCGTTACCGGTTGGGATGCGCGCTTCGCCGAGGTCGACGCCAGGTTGAATCTGCCCCCCGGGCACAAGCTACTGGCTGCACCGGGCGTCGATAACGCGTATGGCAGCTGGATGAGTGAATGGCAGCTGCTCGATTTCTTCCTTGTGCTGATCATTACGATCGCCGTGTGGCGCTTGTTCACGCCGGTCGCGGGCGTGGTCGCGCTGTGCGCGCTGGTCCTGAGTTTTCACGAATTGTTCGCGCCGACCTGGTTGTGGCTCAACCTCCTGGTCGCGGTTGCGTTACTGCGGGTGGCACCCGAGGGGCGCTTGTACAAGATTGTCCGCAGTTACCAGTTGCTGAGCGCGGCAGCCCTGGTCATCGCACTGGTGCCCTTTATTGCCGGGCAACTTCGCGTCGCGATCTTCCCGCAACTCGAATCGCAGTACAACGCGTACGGGCTGAGCGACGGCTACGCCGAACCGGAACTGGCTTTCCAAAGGGAGGATGATGCGCCGGGCCGCACGGAACGGAAATCCCTCGCGGTGCCGAGTTCCAGCCCGGTTGAGAGCGCCACGCTCGAAGAGGTCGTCGTTACGGCCAGCAAGGGGCGCCAGGAGTTCTCGCGTTATGCCCCGAATGCAATCGTGCAGGCGGGCCCCGGCATCCCGTCATGGCGCTGGAACACCTATTCGCTGAGCTGGAGTGGCCCCGTCGATCCCGAGCAGACAATGCGCCTGATCGTGTTGCCCCGCTGGCTGGTTTCCATGCTGCGTTTCGTCGAGGTTGGCCTGATGCTCCTCTTTGCAGGCATTCTCGCCGCGGAAATCGCCAATCGCCGCTGGACATTGCCAGGCGGCCTCGCCCTTGGGCGCAGCCAGGCAGCCGGCATGCTCGCCACCGGATTGTGTGTTGCCTTGCTGAGCGCCAGTCCGGTTGCCGACGCCCAGATGCCCGATGCCGAGCTGTTGCGGCAACTCGAACAACGACTGATGGAGCCGCCCGACTGTGTGCCGCGTTGTGCCGAAATTGCCTCGGCCGATGTTGAAGTCAATGGCGACACGATCGGTATGAGCCTGTCCGTGCACGCATTGGAGAGCGTCGCGATACCCCTGCCCGGATCGGCCCAGGGCTGGCGCCCGAGTGCCGTGCTGGTCGATGGCGCGGCCAACGCGCGCGTGTTGCGCGCCCGCGATGGCAGTTATTGGTTGCTGGTTACGCCGGGACGCCACACGGTGACCCTGCGTGGGCCTGTGCCGGAGAGTGATAGCCTCGAAATCCCGTTCAAGACGCCACCGCGCGTCGTCAGCGTCGACGCGGAAGGCTGGTTCATCGCCGGCGTGAAAGACAGGCGCCTGCTGTCCGGTTCACTGCAGCTGACGCGGCTGCAAACGGAAGAGGGCGGCGACACCGTTCGTTGGGAGAGCAGTCGTTTTCCGACCTTCGCGCGTGTTGAGCGAACGGTGGAACTCGACCTCGACTGGCGGGTGAGAACAACGGTCTATCGAATTGCGCCGGCACAGGGCGCGCTGACACTCGAAGTGCCGCTTATCGACGGCGAGACGATTGTGAGTGGTGAATTCACCGTCAGCGACGGCCAGGTGCTGGTCTCCATGGACCCACAGCAGCGTGCAGTCAGCTGGACGTCCAACCTGCCGCTGAAGTCGCCGTTGACGCTGCGTGCCCCGCTGGATGAGCCATGGAGTGAGTCCTGGCGAGTCGCGGTCGGCAACATCTGGAACGCGGAGTTCGACGGACTGCCGGAGAGCAATTCCGGCGCGGGCGTTAACGATGTTCGCGTGGCCGAGTTCGATCCGCGGGCAGGCGAGGAGCTCATTGTTGTTGCGACCCGGCCCGAGGCGAGCGTCGGCTCCACGCTGGCGTTCGACGCGGTGACGCTGGGAGTCGACTACGGAAATCACAGCAGCGACGTCAGCATGGGCCTGCAGTACCGGGCAACGCGAGGTGCGCAACATGTTGTGTTGCTGCCCGACGAGGCAGAATTGACGGGCGTAGTGATTGATGGTCGTGAACAGACGCTGCGTGCCGAAGGCCGTGAGCTGACGCTGCCGATACTGCCGGGCGAGCACAGGATTCTTGTTTCCTGGCGCGCGGCGGGCGGCATGGGTTTGCGCACTTTCACACCCGAGGTAGATCTCGGCGCGCCCGCAAGCAATATCGAACTGTCCTTGTCGCGAACCGACAATCGCTGGCTGCTCGGCACGACAGGACCGCAACTCGGTCCGGCTGTATTGTATTGGCCGGAGTTGGCGGCGCTGATCCTGTTCGCGCTGATTCTCGGGCGCATCGGCATCGCTCCCCTGGCAACCCGGCACTGGCTGTTACTCGGTCTTGGGTTCAGTACCTTCAGCTGGTCGGTACTCGCCCTGGTTGCGGTGTGGTTACTGGTCTGCGGATTGCGGGAGAAGATCAAACCCGGTGATCTGAACTGGTGGCGCTTCAATGCCGTGCAAATTGTGATTGGCGGGCTTACCGTGTTCGCGTTGCTGGCCATCGTCACTGCCTTGCCGCAGGGTTTGCTGGGCACTCCCGACATGCATATCGCCGGCCACCAGTCTTACGGCACCGAACTGGGTTGGTTCGCCGACCGCAGCGTTTCTGTACTGCCGCTCGCGTCCGCGATTACGGTCCCGATGTGGATCTATAAAACGCTGATCCTGGTGTGGGCGCTGTGGCTGAGCTTCGCACTGCTGCGCTGGCTGCCCTGGGTTTGGCAACGCTTCAGCAGTGACGGGTTCTGGCGTTCGCAAAGCGAAGAGAAATCATGAGACTCGCCTGGATAGCGATTTTCGTGGGGGTACTAGCCTGGTCCGGGATCGGACCCAAGGACTACCCGACCTGGTGCCTCGAGGTTGCGCCGGCCGTGGCGGGCGGCATCGTCCTGTGGTTTACGCGCGACCGCTTCCCGCTGACGACGCTCGTGTACGTGCTGATACTGATTCACTGCATCATTCTCATGGTTGGCGGCCATTACACGTATGCCGAGGTGCCGCTGGGCGACTGGGTGCGCGAGGCGTTTGACCTGTCGCGTAACAACTACGATAAGCTCGGGCACTTCGTGCAGGGATTCATCCCGGCGATGATTGCGAGAGAGGTCGTCATTCGCCTGAACGTCTTTAACTCGAATCGCTGGCGCGATTTCTTCATCGTCTGTTTCTGCCTCGGCTTCAGTGCGTTTTACGAGCTCATAGAATGGTGGGTCGCCCTGTTGTCCGAGGAGGCGGCCGACGCCTTTCTCGGTACACAAGGCTACGTGTGGGACACACAGTCTGATATGGGCTGGGCATTGTTCGGTGCCGTGAGCGGGCTGGTCCTGCTCAGTCGGCTACACGATCGCCAAATGCGTGAACGTGGCTTCATTGCGGCTGTCTGAGGTCGTATGCGACAAACCTGTCTGATTCTTGCGTTGATGGTGTGCGGCGGTCTTGCGCAGGCAGACGAATGCGTGGTTCTGCTCCACGGCCTGATGCGTTCGTCGACGTCGATGAATGTGATGCAACGCGGACTCGATGCCGCAGGTTTCCTTACTGTCAATATTGACTATCCCTCCCGCGATCACACGGTCGAGGAGCTGGCTCCGATTGCCATCGAAGACGGGCTCGCCGGGTGCCGCGCTTATGAATCGACTGAACGAATTCATTTCGTCACGCATTCATTGGGTGGCATTCTCGTGCGCCAATACCTGTCCCAGAACGAGATTCCCGAACTAGGCCGCGTCGTGATGTTGGGCCCGCCCAACCAGGGCAGTGCCGCGGTGGATGAACTGGAGGACGTGCCCGGCTTCGACTGGTTGAACGGTCCCGCCGGACGGCAGCTCGGCAAGGGCGAAGACAGCGTGCCGCTCGCGCTCGGCCCTGCCGATTTTGAGCTGGGCGTGATCGCGGGCAATCGCACGATTGACCCGATTACGTCATCGGTACTCGAAAACCCGGACGATGGCCGCGTGTCGGTCGCAGACACGAAGCTCGACGGCATGGCCGATTTTGTCGTCGTCGAGCACTCACACGCGTTCATGATGCGCATGCAACGCACCATCGAACTGACCATCGAATTTTTGCGGACCGGCCGTTTCTAGTTGCCGGCGCGTATTCGTACCGCGGCCAGAACAGGTCAGGGTCCTGCTCGATGATGACCTGGAAGAAGCGCTTTGCCTCCTCGTAGTTTCCCTCGAACTGCAGGCTCATGGCCCGCGCATAGGCTTCGTTGAGAAAATCGTCGTCCGAGATCACTCGCATGTGCTCGTCAGGCGGTGTGCCGGTCGTGACGAGGCTGGCGATCGTGTCGACGGCGTCCTTCACGAGCCGCGTCGGTTCCTTGCCGACAATCGTGCGTCGCTGGTCGCGCGAATTACCCCCGGCGAAGGTGTAGTTGAGACGGTAGAGGCCCTGGTCAAACTCGATTTTCGCGGCGAGCGTGTGGGTATGCCCCGCGGTCCTGAACAACGCGTCCTCAAATTCACCGCCCCGCAGGGTCAACTCGTCCAGCGTCTTGTCACCTGCGAGGTCGAGCACACTGCGCTCCGCCACCACGGGTACCCCGCGGGCCTCGAGCATCCGGCCCATCAGGCTCATCAAGCCCGTGCGAACCCAGTCGAGTTCGGTGTCGCCGGTCGCGTCGTCGACAGGCAGCACCGCCAGCCGGACCTCGCCACTGACTGCGTGCGGTGCGAAGAACCACCATCCCGCCACGGCAACCGCGATGATCGCCGCCGCGATCGCAAGCACCGGGCTTCGCTTGGCAGGGGCGGGCCTGGTGACGCTGCCCGTCTCTGCAGCAGGCTGCGCGGTGTGCTCCTCGAGCTTTGCAACGAATCGATAGCCGTGGCCGTGAACCGTCTTGATCACGGCCTGCTTGTCGGCGTCGACGACGCAATCGTTGAACCTGTAAACCTCTGATTGTTCTTGCTTTTCTTCGGTCACTGCTGGCTCGGGAGCGCATGTCAGCAAATGGTCAGGTATTGGTCGCGGTCGGGTCAGGACCCTTGTGCATTCTACGCGGACACTTCATGACAGGCCATAAGCTGGAATTGAAGAGATGCAACAGGCAAGCAAGACAGACACCGCGCACCCGCTCATCGTTTGCCTGCGCCACATGGCGCCACTCACGCATCCGCAGGTCGTGAACCCGGTCTTCCTCGATTTCGTTTTGCCGGTCAAGATGCCCGACCCGTTCAAAGCGGCGTGAAGGGGAGTGATATGAAGCGACTATTGCTTTTCGTTTTCGCGGTGCTGGCCTACCTGGCGTTCCTCGCGACCTCGCCAGGCGGCTGCCGTACTACGAACAGTATCGGCGCAAGGTGCCAATGCTGTTACCCTCTCGCAGGAAACGGCTGCTCGAGAATGCCGATACCTGAAGAGATCCTATGCAGAACCGACACGTTGCTTTTCTCGTCATGGACGACATGGGCGACTACGTAACCGACTTTCACCTGGCTGTGGAACCCATGCGCGACCTGGGCTGGGACGTTGCAACGGTCCCGTGGCGCAGCGCGCCGGACTGGAATGACTACGACGCGGTCTATATCTGCACTCCCTGGGATTACCCGCAGTACGCCGCTGAATTCATGCAGGTGCTCGAGACCATCGAGGCGAGCGACGCAGTCCTGATCAACGACTTGTCCATCGTTCGCTGGAACCTCGACAAGTCCTACATGAAGGACGTGGCGAGCCGCGGCGACGATATCGTGCCCAGCACCTGGTACGACGGCTTCCAGGCCGAGGACGCACCAGGGTTTTTCGCCGAGCACAACACGGACAAGGTCGTCATCAAGCCGACGATCGGCGGCAATGCGATGGATACATTCGTGCTCCACGAGCCGATCGACGATGCGTTCATTGCCCAACTGGCAACCACGTTTGCCGGCCGTCGTTTCTTTGTGCAGCCCTTCATCGAGAACATCCAGTCCGAAGGCGAATACTCGCTGTTCTTTTTCAACGGACGCTACAGTCACGCGATCGTGAAGACACCCGCCGCCGGCGATTTCCGGGTACAGGAAGAACACGGTGCCGACATCGTGCCGACAGAACCCCCGGACGGACTACTGGAGGTCGCGCAGCGGGTATTTGCACACATCGAGCCGTTGCCCGCGTATGGACGCGGTGACTGGGTGCGGGGCCCCGATGGACGTTTCCTCCTGATGGAACTCGAGCTTATCGAGCCGTCACTCTACTTACGCACTGACGCGGGCGCCGCGGCCCGGTTTGCGCGCGCTTTTGACGAGCGGTTTGAGGAACTCACCCGTAAATGAGCCTTTCGTCGCCGCAACCTCTTCGGGTGTGCCGGTGGCAATGATCTGACCGCCGCCATCGCCACCCTCAGGGCCCAGGTCGATGATCCAGTCGGCGGTCTTGATGACATCGAGATTGTGCTCGATGACTACGACCGTATTGCCGTGATCACGCAGGCGATGCAGCACGCCGAGCAACTGCTCGATGTCATGGAAGTGCAGGCCGGTCGTCGGTTCATCGAGGATGTAGAGCGTATTGCCGGTATCGCGCTTCGACAGTTCCTTCGCGAGTTTCACGCGCTGCGCTTCACCGCCCGACAAAGTCGTCGCGTTCTGGCCGAGGCGAATGTAAGTCAGCCCGACGTCGGTCAGCGTCTGTAACTTGCGCGCGACGACGGGCACGTTCTGGAAGAACACCGCCGCATCTTCAACCGTCATCTCGAGGACTTCATGGATGTTCTTGCCCTTGTAGCGAATCTCCAGGGTCTCGCGGTTGTAGCGTTGCCCCCGGCAAACGTCGCAGGGAACGTACACGTCCGGCAGGAAGTGCATTTCGACCTTGATGACCCCGTCGCCCTGGCAGGCCTCGCAGCGGCCACCCTTCACATTGAAGCTGAAGCGGCCCGGCATGTAACCCCGCGAGCGTGCTTCCTGGGTGCCGGCGAACAGTTCGCGGATCGGCGTAAACAAACCGCTGTACGTCGCCGGGTTGGAGCGCGGCGTGCGACCGATCGGGCTCTGGCTGATATCGATGACCTTGTCGATGGCTTCGAGGCCCTCGATCGCCCTGTGCGGAGCCGGGTTGCGGCTCGCCCGGTTAATCTCTTCAGCCACGGACTTGTACAGCGTGTCGTTGACGAGTGTGGATTTGCCCGAGCCCGATACGCCGGTCACGCAGGTCATCAGGCCGACCGGTATCGAAGCGTCGACATTCTTCAGGTTATTGCCGGTCGCACCGAGTACGCGGATCTGCTTGTCCGGATTGCAGGGTGTGCGTTCGGCCGGGACGGCAATAGCACGCTTGCCGGAAAGGTACTGGCCGGTAAGTGACTTCGCTTCCTTCTGTACTTCTGCGGGCGTGCCCGCCGCAACGACATGGCCACCGTGAACGCCCGCACCGGGACCGAGATCGACGACGAAGTCGGCGGACATGATGGCTTCTTCGTCGTGCTCGACGACGATGACCGTGTTACCGATATCCCTGAGGTGCGTGAGCGTGCCGAGCAGGCGCTGGTTGTCGCGCTGGTGCAGACCGATCGAAGGTTCGTCGAGAATGTACATGACGCCGACGAGGCCCGAGCCGATCTGGCTCGCCAGTCGAATGCGCTGCGCCTCGCCACCCGACAGCGTCTCGGCGCTGCGATCGAGCGACAGGTAATCGAGCCCGACGTCGGACAGGAAGCCGACGCGGTCGCTGATCTCCTTGACGATCTTGTCGGCGATCGTCGCGCGCCAGCCGTCGAGTTTCATCGTATCGAAGAACTCCCGGACATGGCCGATGGACAGGCTCGTGATCTCGGGCAAGGAGTGATCGCAAATAAACACGTGGCGCGCCGATTCGTTCAGCCGGGTACCGCCGCATGCCGGGCACGCCTGGCTGTTGAGAAATTTCGAGAGTTCCTCGCGAACCGCACTCGACTCGGTTTCCCGGTAGCGGCGCTCGAGATTCGGCAGCACGCCTTCGAAGCGGTGCGTCTTCCTGATCTGCATGCCGCGTGAGTTGGCGTAGAAGAACTCGACCTTCTCCTTGCCGCTGCCATAGAGGACGATGTCCTGGAGTTTCTTCGTGAGTTCGTCAAACGGGGTCTCGACGTCGAAGCCATAATGCGACGCGAGACTCTGGATCATCTGGTAGTAATAGGTCGTCTTGCGGTCCCAGCCGCGGATCGCACCGCCGGCCAGGGACAGGCCCGCGTTGACGACGACGCGCGCCGGATCGAAATATTGCTTCACGCCGAGTCCGTCACAACTCGGGCATGCGCCGGTCGGGTTGTTAAACGAGAACAGCCGTGGCTCGAGTTCGGTCAGGCTGTAGCCGCAGATATTGCACGCGAAGCGGTCCGAAAACGTGATCTCCTCGTCGTCCCCATCCATGTAGGCGATGCGCGCCACGCCGTCGGCCAGCCGCAGGGCGGTCTCAAAGGACTCCGCCAGGCGCAGTCGAATGTCTTCCTTGACCTTGAAGCGATCGACGATCGCGTCAATGCTGTGCTTCTTCCTGAGGTCCAGGTCGGGTGGCTGGTCCAGCTCGTAGATCTCGCCGTCGATCCGTGCGCGGACGAAGCCCTGGGCCTGGAGGTCGGCCATAAGCTGCACGTGTTCGCCCTTGCGCTCTGCAACGACCGGGGCGAGCAGCATGAGCCGGGAGCCTTCGGGCAACTCGAGAACATGATCCACCATCTGGCTCACCGTCTGCGCCTCGAGCGTGATGCCGTGGTCCGGACAGCGTGGCGTGCCCGCGCGCGCGAACAACAGGCGCAGGTAGTCGTAGATCTCGGTCACGGTACCCACCGTCGACCGCGGGTTGTGCGACGTGGACTTCTGCTCAATTGAAATGGCGGGTGACAGGCCGTCGATATGATCGACGTCCGGCTTTTCCATCATCGACAGGAACTGGCGCGCATAGGCGGACAGGGATTCGACATAGCGCCGCTGACCTTCGGCGTAGATCGTGTCGAAAGCGAGCGAGGACTTGCCCGACCCGGACAGCCCCGTAAACACGATTAGCTGGTCGCGGGGCAGCGTGAGGTCGAGGTTCTTGAGGTTGTGGGTCCTCGCGCCTGCAATTCGGATACTACGTTGGACGGATTTCATCTCGGGATTCAGTGTGCAGCGAACAACCTGCTAATATACGCCGCCCCGCATCCGCGGCGCAAAGGAAGCAGTCAATTGGATCCAGACAAGCCAGATCGTATCGCCATGCTCGCCGATGAACGCCGTTCGGTCGGCGTGGTTGCGCTAATCGCGATGATTCGCATGTTCGGCTTGTTTGCGCTGCTGCCTGTCCTGTCGCTGTACGCCAGGGACCTGCAGGACGCCACACCGTTCCTGATCGGCCTCGCGGTCGGCGCCTACGGATTGACCCAGGCAGCCCTGCAAATCCCGCTCGGTGCGTTGTCCGATCGCGTGGGCCGCGTGCCCGTCATCGTCGGCGGTCTCGCGATTTTTGCGGCGGGCAGCATTGTTGCGGCACTGTCCGATTCGATTCATGGTGTGATCGCTGGTCGCTTCCTGCAAGGCGCGGGTGCAATCTCGGCGACCTTGACTGCGTTAATCACGGATGCAACGCGGCCGGAAGTCCGTACCCGATCCATGGCCGTGTTTGGCGTGGGCATCGGTGCGTCCTTCATGATCGCGTTCGCTGCAGGTCCGCTGATTGCGGCGAAATTCGGCGTGCTGGCCCTGTTCTGGATAGCCGCGGCCCTGACTGTTGTTGCGGCACTGATGCTGCGACTCCTGCCCGACATCCCACAACCCGAGCGCCGCGAGAGCTGGAGCCTGGTACCGGCATTCCGGGCCGACCTGTTGCGGGTCGATTTCTACGTATTCCTGTTGCACGCCATCATGACCGCGACATTTGTTGCGCTACCGCTGCTGCTGTACGACCGCTTTGAAATGCCACTGACGACGCACTGGAAGATGTACATCGGCGCGCTCGTCGTGTCGCTCGCCGTCGCGGTCCCAATGATCATGAACGACCATCACCAGGGACGTGGGTACCTGATCGGCCTGGCCGTCACGTTCATCGTTGTTGCGCAACTCGGGCTGACGTTCTTCTCGTTCTCGCCGCTGCCCGTATTCGTCGCGCTCGTGATTTACTTCGCCGGCTTCAATTTTCTCGAGGCTGGCCTGCCGGCACGCCTCTCGATGCTGGCTGACGACGAGGTGCGCGGCGCCTCGCTCGGTGTGTTTTCGAGTGCCCAGTTCCTGGGCGCCTTCGTCGGCGGCCTGGTTGGCGGTCGGTTCCTCGGGCATGGCAGGCCGACCGACGTATTCTTTGTCTGTGCCCTGATGGGCGGGATCTGGCTGGCGCTGCAGGGGTTCGGGCGTTTTCGCAATCAATTTGCTGATTAATGCCCGAAATCGGGCTGGCAATTGCCCCGGCAGGCTCTACAATAGTCCCCCCTCGTCGCTCGGCGGCGAATATCGACACTGAAAAACAGGAGCCAAAATGGCCCGCGGAATTAACAAAGTCATCTTAGTTGGTAACCTCGGGGGCGATCCCGAAACGCGCTATATGCCGAGCGGCTCGGCCGTCACCAATTTTACGGTTGCGACCAACGAGTCGTGGAAAGACAAGCAGACGGGCGAACAAAAGGACCGGACCGAATGGCACAAGGTTGCCATGTTTGGCCGGCTGGCCGAGATTGCGGCCGAGTACCTGCGCAAGGGCTCCCAGGTCTATATCGAAGGCAAGCTGCGCACCCGCAAATGGCAGGGCCAGGACGGGCAGGATCGCTACACGACCGAGATCATTGCCGATGAGATGCAGATGCTCGGCGGACGTGGCGGTGCCGGTGGCGGCGGCGGTTCGTATAGCGGTGGCAGTGGCGGCAGCAGCGAGCAGGGTGGCGGCAATACACCTCCCCCGGCGGGTCCTGACGACTTCGACGACGACATTCCGTTCTAGGCAGGGCCCTCTGGAGCCGAAAAAATGGGTGCGTTCAAGGAGCCGCATGGCGGTGAACTGAAGATCCTCTATGCTGACGCGGACACCGCTGCAGCCGAGAAGGCAGCGGCGCGTGACTACGCGTCATGGGACCTGACGGAGCGCCAGCTCTGCGATATCGAGCTGCTGCTGAACGGCGCGTTTTCACCGCTCGATGGTTTTCTCAACAAAGACGACTACGAGACCGTCGTTGGCGGTATGCGCCTGACCAGCGGCGTGCTCTGGCCGATGCCGATCACGCTGGACGTGACCGAGGCCTTCGCCGCGGATACTCAAGTCCGGCGACAAGCTCGCCCTGCGCGATCTCGAGGGCGTCATCCTGGCGACCCTCGAAATTGGCGACATCTGGACGCCGGACAAGGCGGCCGAAGCCAGGGGCGTCTACGGCACGACGGACGAGAAGCACCCGGCGGTGCATTACCTGAATAACATCGCCAATCCCGTGTATATCGGCGGCAAGCTGACCGGTATCGAGGCGCCGACTCACTACGATTTCAAGCACCTTCGTGAAAGCCCCGCCGAAGTACGGGCGCGTTTCAAGAAGCTCGGCTGGCGCAAGGTCGTTGCGTTCCAGACGCGCAACCCGATGCACCGGGCGCACCAGGAGATTTCTCACCGGGCCGCACGCGAGGTCGAGGCGAACCTGCTGATTCACCCGGTTGTCGGCATGACCAAGCCTGGCGATGTGGATCACTACACCCGGGTCCGTTGCTACGAGCATGTCCTCAAGCACTACCCCGAGCAGACGACCTCATTGTCGTTGCTGCCGCTGGCGATGCGCATGGGCGGGCCGCGGGAGGCGATGTGGCACGCGATCATTCGCAAGAACTACGGCTGTACACATATTATTATCGGCCGCGATCATGCGGGTCCGGGCAAGGACTCGAACGGTGAGGATTTCTACGGGCCGTATGACGCCCAGGAACTCCTGACCGAATACGCCGACGAGCTCGACATCACGATGGTGCCGTTCCGCATGATGGTGTACGCGGAGAACCGGGCGGAGTACATCCCGGTCGACGCAGCCAGGGATGACGACAAGGTCCTGAACATCGCCGGGACCGATCTCAGGCACCGCCTGCAGCAAGGCCTCGAGATCCCGGACTGGTTCTCGTTCCCGGAGGTGGTGACGGAACTCAGGCGGACCCACCCGCCCCGCCACAAGCAGGGTTTCACCGTGTTCTTCACCGGGCTCTCGGGCTCCGGCAAGTCAACGATTGCGAACGCGCTGATGGCCAAGCTGATGGAGATCGGCGGGCGCCGGATTACGCTGCTCGATGGCGATATCGTGCGCAAGAATCTGTCGAGCGAGCTCGGCTTCTCGAAGGAGCACCGTGACCTCAACATCCAGCGCATCGGCTTCGTAGCCAGTGAGATCACGAAGAATGGCGGCATCGCAATCTGTGCCCCCATCGCGCCGTATACGCGTACGCGCCGCCAGGTGCGGGAGATGATCGAGCCAGTCGGTGGGTTCGTCGAGATTCACGTATCGACGCCGCTCGAGATTTGCGAAGAGCGCGATCGCAAGGGACTCTACGCGCTGGCACGCGCCGGCAAGATCAAGGAGTTCACGGGCATCAGCGATCCTTACGAGGCGCCGGAGAACCCGGAAATGGATATCGACACGATTGGTATCTCACCCGACCTTGCCGCGCATCGGATCCTCGTGAAGCTCGAGTCCATGGGCTTCATTCGCTAGGCGTGCCTTTGCTTGCCGGGCGCTTCATCCTGCCGGGTAGAATTTCTGCGCGAGCTCTTCAGCCGTCGGCGGGGCCGCGTTACACCGCAGTTCCACTATGTCCGAGACGATTTCTATGCCGCCTCCGGCTGCCAGGTTTCTGATCATCTCGATCTGCGGGCCCATCATTTTCATCATCATCTCTTTCTGATCGGGAGGCATGCTGGCGAGTTGCTGGTCCAGTTCCAGGAGCTGGGATTCGGCTTCAGCTATTTCGGCACGCTGCTCATCCGTCAGCATTCCGCCCATCTTCATGACACTCCTATGTGGTTTGTACAGATTCTTGCACCCGGGAGGATTCATAAAGTCGCTGTCGATCCGCTCAATGCTAATGGGACGGGAATCCGACCCCTGACTCAGGGTGCCATCGATTCTGAAGCGCACCGGCAGATAACGCTCGGCGTCGACCAGGATTCGCACGGACTCCATCAGGAAATCACCGTCTGGCGATTCCTGCAGCACATCCAGGTCATCGGCACCGATTTCAATGACGTCTATCCCACCCTCAGTCTTGCGGCCGATGATCCGGGTCTGCGATTTGACGTCATCCAGCATCTGCTGCCTTGTGGCAGCAGCCCGCGGTTCTGCCGCCTTTTCACTGGCCAGATGCCGTTTTGAGTCGGCGGCGGCGTCCAGGAACTGCGCGTAGAGATTCATCATTCCACCAGGGGTCGAGGTCAGCCACTCTTCCTCCGGATTGGACGCCAATCCGATTATCGCGGCCATCCCTGCATGTTCGCCAAGGCCCGATTTTGCCAATTCTTCCTGGAACGCTGCATCCGTTTGGCCGCTCTGTTCCCGCAGAACCCTGGCTGCTTCCTCCAGTTGTTCCGGCGTTGCCCGCGACATCTCGTTCGGGTGCTGGCGCTCAAGCAACTCGGGCAATGGGACCAGGCGCATGACATCGCCATCTCTTTCAAAGTACTCGGGAGCCGAGTGCCCCATGAGTTTCGTTCGCTGGAAGATGTTGTTGATGCCCGCGTAGTTTGCGTTCTCTGCTTCGATCATACGGTCGATCACATCGGAGGCAGACTCGGCACTCGCGACAATTGGCAGGGCCAGGATGAGCACAATCGAAAGAATAAGTGGGCTTCTGCGGATCATTCGAATCTCCTTTGGATTGTTCCAGTTCTCATGGTTGGGGTTGCTCTTGTACTTTATAGCTCAAGTTGGGCTGGAAATGGGCGCAATACCGGCGATATTCCAGGGTACTCAGCGAAGACTACTGACAGCCCATGGTGTATGATCGCGCGCCCGCAGGGCTGCGCTTTCGTTTATGATAGAATTACCCGCTAATGAGCAAAAAACTGTACATCAAGACCATGGGTTGCCAGATGAACGAGTACGACTCGGACAAGATGGCGGACGTGTTGCGTGAGTCGCATGGCTACGAGTTGACCGACTCGCCGGAAGATGCCGACCTGCTGCTGATGAACACCTGCTCGATTCGTGAGAAGGCCCAGGAGAAGGTGTTCTCCGAGCTTGGCCGCTGGCGGCAGCTCAAGAGCAAGAACCCGAACCTGAAGATTGGTGTTGGCGGCTGTGTTGCCAGCCAGGAAGGCGAGGGCATCACGCAGCGCGCACCGTTTGTCGATGTCGTGTTCGGGCCGCAAACCCTGCATCGTCTGCCGGAGCTGATCACGGACGCCGGCAGGACAGCATCCTCGGTCGTCGATATTTCGTTCCCCGAGATCGAGAAGTTCGATCGCCTCCCGGAGCCACGCGCGGACGGGCCGACAGCATTCGTATCCGTCATGGAAGGCTGCAGCAAGTACTGCAGTTTCTGTGTCGTGCCGTACACGCGCGGCGAGGAGATCAGCCGCCCGTTCGACGATGTCATCGCCGAGGTCGCGTCACTTGCCGGGCAGGGTGTGCGGGAAGTGAACCTGTTGGGACAGAACGTCAATGCGTACCGCGGACCGATGCACGACGGTGCGATCGCGGATCTCGCGACGCTCATTTACTACGTAGCGGCCGTCGATGGCATCGAGCGCATTCGCTTCACGACGTCGCACCCGGTCGAATTTACGGACAGCCTGATCCAGGCCTATGCCGAGGTGCCAAAACTCGCGAGTTACCTGCACCTTCCTGTGCAGCACGGTTCCGATCGCGTGCTCGCGGCAATGAAACGCGGACATACGATCCTCGAGTACAAACAGAAGATCCGCAAGTTGCGCGAAGCGCGTCCCGGTATTTCGCTGAGCAGCGATTTCATCATCGGTTTCCCGGGCGAAACCGACAGGGACTTTGAACAACTGATGAACCTGATCGCCGAGATCGGTTTCGATCAGTCGTTCAGTTTCATCTACAGTGCGCGCCCCGGCACACCGGCCGCATCGCTGGCGGATCACACACCGCTGGATGTGAAGAAGCAGCGGCTGCAGATACTGCAGGCGCGCATCAATCAACAGGCGCTGGATATCAGCCGCGCGATGATTGGTACGACGCAGCGCGTACTGGTTGAAAAACTGTCGAAGAAGAGCTCCGCCCAGGTATCGGGTCGCACCGAGAACAATCGCTGGGTCAATTTCGATGCGGATGCATCGCTAATCGGACAGTTCGTGGATGTCACAATTACCGAGGCACTGCCGAACTCACTGCGTGGGCGACTTGCGAACAGAGAAGCTGCGGCGTAGTCTCGGTTTAATCGTCCTGACAGGTGGCTTCCTGCACAGAGGTTACAAATACAGACTTTGAATGCTGTCCAGATTTCTCGGGACGTAGTGCTCGAGCCAGCCGATAACAACCGCCTTGCCAATCTCTGCGGTCAGTTTGATGAACACCTGCGGCAAATCGAACGCCGCCTCGACGTTGAAATCGCGAGTCGCGGTAACCGTTTCAGGATTACCGGGCTACCCGGTGCAGCGGAAGTGGGCGGCGACGTCCTGTCGAAGCTGTTCGCGATGACCGACCAGGAACGGCTCGATCCGGAACGTGTGCACATGCTATTGCAGGAGTCATTTATGGATGACGCGCCTGACGGTGTAGCCAGCACCGGTGACGAAAGTGAAGACGTCTCGATTCAGACCCGGCGCAAACTGATACGGCCGCGTGGTGCAAACCAGACGCTGTACATGCGGAATATTCGGGACCACGATCTGGCCTTCGGCATAGGTCCGGCCGGTACGGGTAAGACGTATCTCGCAGTCGCAGCCGCGGTTGACTCACTGGAAACGGAGCAGATCCGACGTATCGTCCTCGTGCGTCCTGCCGTAGAGGCAGGTGAAAGGCTTGGCTTTCTTCCCGGCGATTTGTCGCAGAAAGTCGATCCGTATCTGCGCCCAATGTACGACGCACTGTATGACATGATCGGCGCCGAACGAGTCACACGACTGATCGAGCGCAATATCATCGAGATTGCGCCGCTTGCCTTTATGCGCGGCCGCTCTTTGAATGAGTCCTTCGTAATTCTCGATGAAGCGCAGAACACGAGCGTCGAACAGATGAAGATGTTCCTGACGCGTATTGGCTTCGGGTCCCGTGCCGTCGTGACCGGCGACGTGACGCAAATCGATCTTCCCAATGGCCAGCTGTCGGGATTGAGGAACGCGGTCGATGTGCTGCAGAACGTGGAAGGCGTTTCCTTCACCTACTTCACACCGAAAGATGTTGTCCGGCATCAACTCGTGCAGCGGATCGTCAAAGCCTACGAAGCCAGTGAAAGTCCTGGTTGATGTGCAACATGCCTGCGACGGCGACACGATTCCAGATGTCGAGATCGTCGACGCCTGGGTGACGCGTGCGGTCGATGCTGCCAGCGTTCCGAATGACGTCGAGGTCTCGGTCCGCATCGTCAATGCCGATGAAATCAGGTGTCTGAATCGTGAGTATCGTGACCAGGACAAGGCGACGAATGTGCTGTCATTTCCCGCGGGCCCATTAGCGGGGCTGCCCGCCGATACACCCTTGTTGCTCGGCGATATCGTGGTTTGCGCGAGTATCGTCGCCAGCGAGGCGGCGGAACAGGGCAAAGCAGTTGCCGCTCACTGGGCGCACATGCTGGTGCACGGGACGTTGCATCTGCTCGGCTTCGATCACGAGGATGATTCGGAGGCGGCTACCATGGAAGCGCTCGAGACGAAGATCCTTACAACATATGGATTCCCGGACCCTTATGGAGCATCAGGCCAGACCTGATAGAATCACACTACTATGAACGACAAGCCTCCCAGTACCATCGGCCAGGGCTCTCCTGGCCTTATTGCGCGCATTCGGCGTGCTATCCGCGGCGAGCCCTATAGCCGAGACGAAATCCAGACCTTCATTGCATCCGAGGTCGAGCTGGACGCCGACGAAAAGAGCATGCTCACCGGCGTGCTCGAGGTATCCGAAACGCAGGTACGTGAAGTCATGGTGCCGCGCTCGCAGATGGTCGTCATCGATATCGACGACGCGTTCGACGAAATTCTCGCGGTCATTGTCGCGTCGGGTCACTCGAGATTTCCGGTTATCGGCCAGGACCGCGACGAGGTGCTGGGCATCCTGCTTGCCAAGGACCTGCTGCGCTATTTCGGCAGCGACGCGGCCAGGGAAGTGACGATCCAGAAGCTGCTGCGCCCCGCGGCTGTGATTCCCGAATCGAAGCGGCTCAATGCGCTGCTCAGTGAGTTCCGCGCCAGTCACAATCACATGGCCATCGTCGTCGATGAATACGGTGGCGTTGCCGGCTTGCTGACCATTGAAGACGTTCTGGAAGAGATTGTCGGCGAGATCGAGGACGAGCATGACGACGAAGAAGCCACGTTCATTCGTCCGGACGGCGATCGCAACGGCAAGCCGAGTTATGCCGTGCGGGCATTAACGCGCATCGAGGACTTCAACGAGTATTTTGCATGCGAGCTGGAGGACGAGGAGTACGACACGGTCGGCGGCCTCGTGATGCACGAGCTGGGTCGATTGCCGCGGCGTGGGGAGAAGGTCAATTTTGGTGGATTCGAGTTCGCGGTGGTCAAAGCGGACAAGCGGCGTATCGATGCGCTGCAGGTGCAGCGCTTAGGCACCTGATCTCGTGGCGAAATACCAACACCCTATCTTTCTCCTCCCGGCAGACAAACCCGTCGTCAGCCGGCTGATTGTCTTCTTGCTGGGCGCGGCTACGACGACCGCGTTTGCGCCGTTTGGCTGGTGGTTGCTGGCACCGCTGCTGGTGCTGCCGCTGCTCTTCATCTGCCTGACCGTGGCGCCGCGAGATGCCGCCGCGCACGGTTTCTGGTACGGCTTCGGGTTCTACCTGACGGGCATCTACTGGATCTACATCTCGGTGCACGTGTTCGGCAATGCGGCACTCTGGATCGCGCTCCTGTTGATGGTTGGTCTGGCACTCATCATGGCGGCTTTTGTGGCGCTGGCGGCCTGGCTGATGAGCAAGTTTTCGCACGGCGAACCATGGCTGCTCGTGATCGCCGGACCGGCGGCCTGGGTCCTGGCCGAGTGGATCCGGGGTTGGGTGTTGACGGGTTTCCCGTGGATGGGGTTTGGCTACGGCCAGATCGATTCGCCGCTCGCGGGCTGGGCACCGGTGCTCGGGATTTACGGTGTGAGCTTCATGGTGATTGTCAGCACGGCAGCCATTATCGCGACAGTGCTTGCGCCAACAGCGCGGTTGCGCAGGGCCGGAGTCGCGATCGTAGTTGCACCGTGGATGATCGGTGGCGTCCTGTCGTTTGTTGACTGGACCGAACCTGCCGGCGAGGCCCTGCGTGCGAGCATCGTCCAGGCGGGTGTATCGCAAGACAAGAAGTGGGACCGTGACCAGCTGTTGCCAATCATGGAGTACTACCACGGTGCGACGCTGAGCGTGGCCGACAGCGATATCGTGCTGTGGCCTGAGGTCGCCATTCCCGCTCTCCACGACCAGGTCGAGTCGTTTATCGCGCGGGTCGAAAGCGACGCACGCGAAAACGGGCAGACGGTCCTGTTTGGCATCCTGGAACGCAGCTACGAACGCAGTGTCGAGGGCCGCATCTACAACAGCGTCATGCTGATCGGTACCGAAGAACGCCAGCGGTACCGCAAACGCCATCTCGTGCCATTCGGTGAGTATTTCCCGGTGCCGCCCAGCGTGCGCGAATGGATGAAGATGCAGAACCTGCCGCATTCGGATCTTACGAAGGGCGATGCGGTACAGCCGTTGCTGGTCGGGGCGGACGGCACGCAGTTTGGCGTGGCGATCTGTTATGAGGACGCCTACGGCGCGGAGCAGCTCTACGCGCTCCCGGAGGCCGCCATCCTCATTAACGTGAGCAACGACGCATGGTTTGGCGATTCCATCGCGCCGCACCAGCACCTCGAGATTGCCCGCATGCGTTCACTCGAATTTGGTCGGGAGGCTATTCGCTCCACGAATACCGGTATCAGCGCGTTTATCGGCGCAGACGGCGAACTCCTGCAGACCGGCAGGCAATTCGAGCCCGAACTGCTGACGGCGAACGTCACGCCCTACCGTGGACTGACGCCGTACGCGGCGGTCGGCAATTGGCTCATTATCGGCCTGTGCCTGGCCTTCCTGGGTCTTTGCCGGATGCGTGACCGGACCAGCCTGTAGGGGCCGCAAAGCTGCTGCGAAGCGCGGCTCGTTCCTGTAGGCTGCGGGTTTTCCGGAACCTGACAAAAGCGACACCAATGAGTACCCCGTACAAGCCCGAAATTGTCGAGCAGGAAGCCCAGCGGCACTGGGTTGAAGCCCGTAGTTTTGAGGTCGATGAAGACCCGAGTAAAGAGAAATTCTACTGCCTGACAATGTTCCCGTATCCAAGCGGGAAATTGCACATGGGTCATGTACGAGTGTTCACGATTTCCGACGTGATCGCACGCTACCATCGCATGCTGGGCAAACACGTGTTGCAGCCCATGGGGTGGGACGCTTTCGGTATGCCGGCTGAAAATGCGGCCATCAAGAACAAGGTGCCGCCGGCCGAATGGACGTACAAGAACATCGAGGACATGCGTGGGCAGCTGAACCGTCTGGGCTACGCCTACGACTGGAGGCGCGAGCTTACCACCTGTCGCCCCGAGTACTACCGCTGGGAACAGTGGCTATTCACCAGGATGTTCAGGAAAGGCCTGGTCTACCGCAAGAACTCCATCGTCAACTGGGATCCGGTTGACCAGACCGTGCTGGCGAACGAACAGGTCATTGACGGGCGCGGCTGGCGTTCCGATGCCCTGGTCGAGCGGCGCGAAATTCCGCAGTGGTTCATGAAGACGACGGCCTACGCGGACGAGCTCCTCGACGAACTCGATCGCATGCCCGGCTGGCCCGACTCGGTCAAGACGATGCAGAAGAACTGGATCGGCCGTTCCGAAGGTGTCGAGTTGTCCTTTGACGTCAAGGGTGAAGACGAACCGCTGACCGTGTACACGACGCGGCCCGATACACTCATGGGTGTGACCTACATGGCCGTCGCGGCGGAACACCCTCTGGCCGCGAAAGCGGCCGCAGGCAATCCGAAAATCGCCGCGTTCATTGAAGAGTGCGTCAAGACCGACGCCGCGGAAGCAACGCTCGAGACAATGGAGAAGAAGGGCATGCCGCTCGGCATTGCCGCGATTCACCCAATGACCGGCGACGAGGTGCCTCTCTGGGTCGCGAACTTTGTGCTCATGAGCTATGGCACCGGTGCGGTCATGGCCGTTCCCGGTCACGATGCGCGCGACTGGGAGTTTGCCAAGAAACACGGCGTCGAAATCCGGCAGGTCATCGCCCCGGCTGACGGTTCCGAAATCGACATCCAGGAACAGGTGTTCATCGACAAAGGCGTCCTCGTCAACTCGGGCAAGTACGACGGTATGGATTTCGAAACGGCATGCAATGCAATCGCCGACTATTTCGAAGAAACCGGCCGCGGTCGACGTACCGTCAACTATCGGCTGCGTGACTGGGGCGTGTCCCGGCAGCGCTACTGGGGCACACCGATTCCGATCATTTACTGCGACGACTGCGATGCGGTGCCCGTTCCCGAAGAAGACCTGCCCGTGATATTGCCAGAGGACGTCACCGTCACAGGGACAGGATCGCCGCTCAAAGACATGCCCGAATTCGTCAACGTCGCCTGTCCGAAGTGTGGCAAGGATGCGCGGCGTGAAACCGATACCTTCGATACATTTGTCGAATCGTCGTGGTATTTCGCACGCTACGCCTGCCCGGATAGCGATTCCGCCATGCTCGACGAACGCGCGGCCTACTGGTCGCCGGTTGACCAGTACACGGGCGGTATCGAGCACGCGATTTTGCATCTGCTGTATTCACGCTTCTTCCAGCGCGTCATGCGCGATGAAGGCCTCACGGATATTTCCGAGCCGTTCACCAACCTGCTGACGCAGGGCATGGTGCTGAAGGACGGCGCGAAAATGTCGAAGAACAAGGGCAACACCGTCGATCCACAGGAACTGATTGCCAGGTACGGCGCCGATACCGTGCGCCTGTTCATGATGTTCGCGGCCCCGCCGGAGCAGTCGCTCGAGTGGTCCGACGATGGCGTGCAGGGCAGCTTTCGGTTCCTCAAGCGTTTCTGGCATGCTGTTGTCGACCACGCTGATGCCGGACCGGTCGTGGCACTCGATCCCGCGTCGCTGGATGATGGCCAGAAGGCACTGCGACGCAAGACGCACCAGACGATTGCCAAGATCAGCGATGACCTCGGTCGGCGCAACAGTTTCAACACGGCGGTAGCAGCTGCCATGGAGTTGCTGAATGCCATCAACAGGTTCGAGGATGCCTCCGATGCCGGACGGGCTGTCGCACGCGAAGCGCTTGAAGCCGTGGTGGTCATGCTGTCGCCAATGACGCCGCACATCTGCCATGTCCTGTGGCAGCAGCTCGGCCACGAGACGGCATTGATCGACCAGCGGTGGCCCGAGTTCGATGAATCGGCGCTGGAACTCGACATGATCGAACTCGTCGTCCAGGTTAACGGCAAGCTGCGAGGACGTGTCGCAGTGCCTGCCGACGCTGACAGGGCGGCCATCGAAACGCTCGCCGTTGCCGACGAGAACGTGCAACGCTTTGTTGACGGCAGGGATATCCGCAAAGTGATCGTCGTGCCCGGACGCCTGGTAAATATCGTTGTCTAGATTGTCGGCACTGGTCGTCGTTCTCCTGCTGGCGGGCTGTGGCTTCCAGCTGCAAGGTACGATTACCACGCCGCCCGAGATGGCGCGCACGTATATTTCTGCGGTCGATAATCGCAGCCTGTTCTATCGGGAATTGCGCGAGTCGCTGGAATCGTCGGGCGTGCAGGTTGTCGATGTTGAATCTGACGCGACCGCCGTATTCACGATTCTTTACGACCACACCGACCAGCGCGTGTTGTCCGTGTCCGCCCGTAACGTGCCGACGGAATACGAGGTGTATTACACGATTGAATACACGCTCGACAGTGGAACAAAGAACCTGCTGGAACCACAGACGCTCAACCTGACGCGCGACTACACGTATGACCCGACGCTCGTTTTGGGCAAAGAGCACGAACAACAACTGCTGCGCGATGCCATCGTGGATAACCTTGTGCGCATTGTATTGAAGCAGATCTCCACGCTTTGACGTCTGTTCTGACGGTCAACGACATCGGCCGCGAGGTAGTGGCCGCGTTCCTCGCACGTTACCGCCTTGAACTCGTCGTCCAGGCGGCCGGCGAGAGGATCACCGGCAGCTTCTGGGGAGAGTCCGAAGCCGGCGTGGTCGGCACGACCGTCTACGTCCGTGGCGACACGCCAGTGCATTCGTTTCTCCACGAATCCAGCCATATCATCTGCATGGACAGCCGGCGCCGCAGCAGCCTTGACCGTGATGCGGGAAGCGATGATCTCGAGGAATCTGCCGTCTGTTATTTGCAGATCCTGCTGGCTGACCACCTTGCGGGCGTCGGTCGTCTACGCCTGATGGCCGACATGGATGCCTGGGGCTACAGTTTCCGTCTCGGCAGCACCCGTAACTGGTTCGAGAGCGACGCCGAAGAAGCCAAAGAATTTCTTTTTGCTCATGGGCTTATCGACGATGTCGACGAGCCGACATTTATACTTAGAAGCTGATGTCCGGCCTCGGTGTATAGTCTCGTATGGCCTGGATTCGGTACATTGCGTACTTCATCGCGATCACGTTTGTCACCTGGTCGCTGACGCAGCTCGAGCTTTCATCGCCGGGTAGTCTGAAGCTGCATCTCGTCCTGAGCGACACCGACGTTTATGGTACCAGCGAGCTCTCGCCTGTTGAGATGATCCAGGCAATTATCCTCGCCGCGTGCGGGATCATCATGGCCTGGGTGGCCCGGTATTGTCCGTCGCAAAGGCCGATTGCATTCGGACTCGGCGGCGTGGCGCTGGCGTGCCTGATTCGCGAGCTTGACTATTTTCTCGACCGTTATCTTGCCGACAATCTCTGGCAGGTGCTGGTTGCCATCGTTGGCTCACTGGTTATCGTGTACGTGTACCGACACCGGCGCCGCCTGCGGATCGCGCTTGCCCGTATCTGGCCATCTCCCGGTCTGAGCCTGCTGTATTCGGGTGCCGTGATCCTGTTTGCCTATTCCCTGCTTGTAGGCCACGAAGCCCTGTGGATGTCGATACTCGGCGATGACTACCAGCGGGTGATCAAGCTTGCGGTCGAGGAGTTTATCGAACTCGTTGGCTACTTCCTGTGGATGATCGGCACCATTGAATACGCGTTCCAGGCGCGAGCCATCGCGTACAAGGAGCCGCAGCCCGCGGCGCAGAAACGCCGGCAGAAACGCCGGCAGGATGCCGAGGGGAAGTACTGACGATCTACAGAATGGTCGGGTTCGGGGCGTCGCCGTAGATTTCTTCGGGATCGAATACCTTCTCGGTCTCCGTCCACTCGAGTTCCACCTGGCCCCCGGCTTGCTTCGACTTGAAGTCGTTCCCGACCGGGACCTTGCGGTAGAAGCAGCTGCGGTAGCCCACGTGGCAACTCGCGCCACCGGCCACGTCGACCCGCAGCCAGATGCAATCCTGATCGTCGTCGATCAGTAGCTCCCGTACAGTTTGTACCAGTCCGCTTGTCGCGCCCTTGTGCCACAGGACCTCACGACTGCGGCTGTAGTAATGTGCCTCGCCGGTTGAGATGGTCAGCTGCAGGGCCTCGGCATTCATGTAACCCTGCATGAGCACTTCGCCGCTGTCGGCATCGGTGGTAACGACGGTAATCAGCCCACGGTCGTCGAACCTGGGTGCCAGGTCGGTGCCTTCCTCGACCTGCTCGATGGACGAGCGGGCTTGAAATCGAACGGTCGCGCCGGACATTGTCAACTCTCGAAAAAAATACAGGCCGAAAGAATACCGGGAAGCAATCCCACAAACCACCGCGAGCGGCAATGTTGCTATGATTGCCTTTTTCGAGCGGCCGGACGCAGCAACGATGACCCTACAGCTACACGACACCCTCCAGGGCAAGAAAGTCCCCTTTGAGCCAATGAACGAAGGTGAGGTGACCATGTACCTGTGTGGACCGACCGTCTACAACTATGCGCATATCGGCAATGCACGGCCCGCCGTCGTTTTCGACCTGCTGGCTCGTGTCCTCAGGCGTCGCTACAAGCTGACTTTTGCCCGCAACATCACTGATGTTGACGACAAGATCATCGCGGCTTCGCAGGAGAGCGGCGAGCCGATTGGCGACATCACGGCCCGGTACACCAAGGTATACAACGACGACATGGGCGCACTTGGCGTGTTGCCGCCGGACATCGAGCCGCACGCCACCCAGCACATCGATGTGATGATCGCGATGATCCGGAAGCTCATCGATAACGGCCATGCCTACGAGGCCGAGGGTCATGTCCTGTTCGATGTCGCTTCCCATCGCGAAATACGGTGAACTGTCCAAACGCGATCTGCGCGAGATGATCGCCGGCTCCCGGGTAGAGGTTGCCCCGTACAAGAAAGCCGCGCAGGACTTTGTCCTGTGGAAACCCTCGACGGCAGACATTCCCGGCTGGGATTCCCCCTGGGGCCGGGGACGGCCAGGCTGGCATATCGAATGCTCTGCGATGGCCGAGAAACACCTGGGCGACACGATTGATATTCATGCGGGTGGGCAGGACCTTGTCTTCCCCCACCACGAGAACGAGTGTGCCCAGTCGAGCTGTGCCCATGGCGGTGCACCCTTTGCGCGCTACTGGCTGCACAACGGTTTCCTGAGTATCGATGAAACCAAGATGTCCAAGTCGCTGGGTAACGTCCTGCTCGTGCACGAGCTGATCGAGACCATTCCCGGCGAGGTCATTCGCCTGGCGCTATTGAGTGCGCACTATCGGCAGCCGCTCGACTGGTCGGCGGAGACGATCGCCTCGGCGCGACGCATGCTCGACCGGCTCTACGGTGCGCTTCGCGGTATCGACGTATCGGCAGAAGCGCGCGCCGCGGCCGAGGTACCGGAGGGGCTCATCGCGGCGCTCGAGGATGACATCAACACACCCAAGGCAATGGCCGAGTTCTTCTCCCTGGCGCGTGAGCTGAACAAGGCAAACGATCCCGCGGAGATGGAAGCGCTGGCCGCACAGATGTACGCAGCCGGTGAGCTCATGGGCCTGCTCGGAAGCGACCCGGAAGCGTGGTTCGCGGGGGACGTCGACGGGGACATGCCCTCGGCCGAGATCGAAGCACTGATTACAAAACGCAACGAGGCGCGTGCTGCCCGGGACTTTCAGGCGGCCGACGCCATTCGTGATCAACTTGCCAGTGCGGGAGTGACGATAGAGGACGGCGCGGGTGGCACCACGTGGCGGCGTAGCGGATAAACCGATGGCAAGTGAAGTCCAGGCTGCGCAGCAGGAAATCGTCGATGAATTCAGTTTGTTCGAAGACTGGATGGATCGCTACCAGTACATCATCGATTTGGGGCGTCGCCTGCCGGACTTTCCGGAGGAGCTGCGCACCGAGGAAAATCGAATTCGCGGCTGCCAGTCGCAAGTCTGGTTTGTGCCCGAACAGAAGGACGGCAGGCTGTATTTTCGTGCGATCAGCGATGCCGCGATCGTATCCGGCCTGATCGCCCTGTTGCTCCGGCTCTACTCCGGACGGGAGCCGCAGGACATTCTCGATACGCCCCCGGATTTCGTGCAGGCCTTGCAACTCGAGAGTCACCTCAGCCCGACTCGCAGCAACGGGCTGAGCTCGATGCTCAAGGCAATTCGGGGATACGCGGCTGAGGCCGTTGCCTGATGCCCAACGCGCTTAGCCGCGCGCTCGCCAAGCCGCTGATCGGTCTCGTGCGCCTGTATCGCGTGGCGCTGTCGCCCTGGCTGGGAATGAACTGCCGCTATCAGCCTACCTGTTCCAGCTATGCGATTGAGGCGCTGCAGGTGCACGGCGTCCTCAAGGGTAGCTGGCTTGCCGCAAAACGAATCGGTCGCTGCAATCCATGGGGCGGATCGGGATACGACCCGGTGCCTGGCACGGGCAGGGACCCAGATGAGGCCAATTGACGTTCTGCAGGCGATCGCTTATCCGCTGACGTCAGCCACGGTGCTCGTGCCGCTGCTGGTATTCTGGATGCTGATTTCATTCGCACTGTGGGGTGGTCTCCTCGGCGCCTTCCTGCTGCTCCTGGTCATTCCCGCGGTCTTTCGTTTCCAGGTAATCGTGCTCGAAGCCCGCGCGCGGGGTGTCGAACCGGCAACACCCGGCACCGAGTTCTTTAACTGGTTCGGCAACGCATGGACCCTGTTTCCGGTGCCGCTGTCCGTGTTGCTCGTCTGGCTGGTCATCGCCACAGGTCAAAGATTCGGCGAGACGGCTGCGGGTGTCGCGGTGTTCCTGGCGAGCACGATCTTTCCGGCATCGCTGGCTGTACTGGCGATCACGCACTCGCCGCTGCAAAGTGTCAACCCGGTGGCCATCACGCGTCTCTTGGGCCGCTGCGGCGGCACACTGTGGGTTGCTACTGCATTCTTGTCCGTTGCGAGTGGACTGGCTTATCTCGTCGATCAGTTACCGGCGATGCTCGCGACCTTCGCGTGGCTCGTCCTGTCATTTTCATTCTTTTCGCTGGTCGGCAGCCTGATCGAACCCTACGGGCTGGTCGACGACATCTATATGCCGCTTGCACTCGAGAAGAGCGCCGCGGAAACCCAGGGCGACATCGAGAAGATCCGTGTCGCAGCGCTGGGCCATGCGTATGGCTTTATCAGCCGGGACAACCGGGCGGGCGGCTTCGATCACATCATGGACGAAATCAAGCGGGACCCGGATCCGGCCAGGGCGTGGGCCTGGTATTTCGATCAGATGATGGGCTGGGAGAACAAGCAACATGCCATGTTCTTCGCCCAGCACTACGTTGCCGACATGCTGGCTCACGGTGAGGAGATTCCGGCCCTCAAGACCATCATGCGCTGTCGCCTGATCGACGCGGCCTTCAGGCCTTTTCAAGACGACATGGCGCGGGCTATCAGCGCTGCAGAGAGGAGCGGAAATATCGAGCTTGCGGCCGTGCTGAAGCAAGGCTGAGGCGCTACAATAGCGCCTATGGATAAACGCCTGCTCACCATTCTACGCTGCCCAGTCACGCATAAGGGCCTGTCTTTGTTGAAGAAAGACAAACTGGAGAGGATTAATGCGGCTATCGCCGCAGGCGAGTTGACGACCCACGAGGGTGAGCGCCGGACCGAGCCTCTTGCCGAGGCCCTTGTCACCGACGATGGCAAGCGCGTCTACCCGATCGATGACGGCATTCCGGTCCTGCTCGAAAGTGAGGCCATCCACATGGAGCAGCTTGCTTGAAGATCCAGGCTAACCAGCTTTCGTCCCACCTGAAGAAATCGCTTGCTCCCTGTTACCTCGTCACCGGCGATGAGTATTTGCTCGTCGCGGAGGCGCTGGATGCGATTCGAGACGCGGCGCGTGCGCGCGGCTTCGGTAGTCGTGAGCTGCACGTGGCCACCACGGGATTTGACTGGCACCAGCTGACGGCCTCGACAGGGAATCTGTCGTTGTTCGCCGAGCAAAGGATCGTCGAGTTGCGGCTGCCGACGGGTAAACCCGGCTTGAAAGGCAGCGAGGCGATCGTCGATCTCGTCGGTCAGTCGGGTCCTGAGCTCCTGTTTATCGTGACCGGGCCGAAGCTCGACAGGAGTGGCTCGAATTCAAAGTGGGCGAAGACTATCGACCGGAAAGGCGTGACATTGCCGATCTGGCCAATCGAGCTTCGCGAACTGCCGGGCTGGATCGCGAATCGCATGCGGCAGGCTGGTCTGCAGCCGGACCGGGGTGCCGTGGCGCTGATTGCCGACCGGGTCGAAGGCAACCTGCTCGCGGCCGGCCAGGAAATCGAGAAACTGCGCCTCCTTCTCGGCGAGGGCAAGGTCACTGCCGAGGACGTCAACGAAGCCGTCGCCAACAGCAGTCGCTACGACGTTTACAAGCTGGCCGACGCGGCAATTGCGGGCGATGCAACCCGCGCCGTTAAAATACTCGGCGGGCTCAGAGCCGAAGGTGTGGAGCCTGTCATCGTCATGTGGGCGTTGTCGCGAGAGCTACGGACACTGGCGACACTGGATGACGCAGTCCGGCAGGGCGCTGATCTCGGAAGTGCAATGAAGTCTGCACAGGTGTGGGGCAATCGACAGGGCCTGATGCGCAGTTGCATCAGCCGCCACCAGCACGGCGCTTTTCATCGCATGCTGAAGGCAAGCGGTCGAGCCGATGCCGCAGCGAAAGGCCAGCGCTACGGTGATCCCTGGCAAATGGCGGCGGACATCGTCGTGGGCATGGCTCGCAGATGAGGCCGATCGGCATTTTCGGCGGCACGTTCGATCCGATTCACTATGGGCACCTGCGATCCGCTTTCGAGATGTTGCAGGCGCTGGACTTCGAAATGGTTCGTTTCATTCCCTGCGGCGATCCGCCGCATCGGGGTGTGACGCATGCGACGGCGAAGCAGCGACAACGGCTCGTGGAACTGGCGATCGACGGTCAGCACGGCTTCATCGCGGACGACCGCGAGCTGCAACGGGACGGGCTCTCCTACACGGTTGACACCCTGGAGTCGCTGCGCGAGGAATTTCCGGGGCGTTCGTTGGGTCTGATCGTCGGTATGGATGCTTTTCTGGGCTTGCCCGGGTGGTATCGCTGGAATGAAATCCTGGATATCGCGCATATCGTTGTCGCGCATCGGCCCGGCTGGAAAGCACCGGATATGGGTGCCCTCGGCGAGTTGATATCCGAGCATGGGACACACAGGGTTGAGGATCTGCACACGGCGCTTGCCGGGCGCGTCCACATTCACGCGGTCACGCAGCTCGAAATATCGTCGACCGAGATACGTGACCTGGTTGCGGCAGGACGCGATCCGCGCTTCCTGATGCCGGACCGGGTACGCGACGAAATTCTGCATTCCGGGATTTACAAAGGAGACTGACACTTGGATAAACATGAGAACCACGCATGAACAGTGACGCACTGACAGACCTGGTCGTCGAGGCACTCGATGACGTCAAGGCCAAAGACATTGTCCGGTTGGACGTTCGTGATATGACCTCTGTCACCGACTTCATGGTTGTGGCAAGCGGCACGTCGAATCGGCACGTCAATGCCCTGGTAGACAACGTCGCAGAGAAAGCCAAAGCGGCTGGCCATCGCCCGATCGGCATTGAAGGTGCGGAGGGCGGCGAGTGGGTGTTGCTGGATCTGCAGGACACGCTGGTGCACGTGATGTTGCCGAAGGTGCGTGAGTTCTACAATCTGGAGAAGCTCTGGTCGATTTCCCCGATGGGAGATGCGGCGGCGACCGACGGTTGAGCCTTGCATATTCGCTTACTTGCCGTTGGTGATCGCCAGCCGTCCTGGGTGGACGAGGCCTTCGGTACTTACACAGAGCGGTTGCCGCGCGAGTGGAAATTTCGGCTCGACGTCATTCCCACGGTACGGCGCAACAAGAACGACAAATCGCGCCAGGCAATGGAAGCCGAGGGAGAATTGATCCTCGCGAAACTGAATGCAGTCGAACAGGTCGTGCTGCTTGACGAACGCGGCAAGCAATTCACCAGCAAGGGCCTCGCGTCCAGGATGTTGGACTGGCAAAGTGACGGACGCGATCTCTGTTTTGTCATTGGTGGCCCGGATGGCGTGTCCGAGAACGTCCGCCACCGAGCGGGCATCAGCTGGTCGCTGTCACAACTGACGTTGCCCCATGGCCTCGCGCGCGTGCTGTTCGCAGAGCAGCTGTACCGTGCGCACTCGCTGCAGACCGGTCACCCCTACCATCGCGTATAAACCGAATGACTCACCCACCCAAATTGCTCCTTGCTTCGACGTCGCCGCGGCGTCGCGAAATCCTGGCGTCGCTGGGGCTGGAGTTCACCGTGGTGCCGGTCGACGTGGACGAGAGCCCGAGAGACGGCGAGACGCCGGCCGACATGGCGTTGCGGCTGGCCGTGGCCAAGGCCGAGGCAGCCGCTGCGGGCCGTGACAGCGTGGCGCTGGGGGCGGACACGGTGGTTGTCGTCGACGAGCATGCGCTTGGCAAGCCGCAAGATGAGGCGGATTGCCTGGCGATGCTGGAGCGCCTGTCGGACCGCGGGCACAAGGTCATAACCGGCGTTGCATTGCATGGATCGAACGGGACCCAGACTGCTTTGTCTATAACGGATGTGTATTTTCGCGAAATCAGTCGGGACGAGGCGCTCGCTTACTGGCACAGTGGGGAGCCTTGCGACAAGGCGGGTGCCTATGCCGTGCAGGGCCTCGGCGGCGTATTCGTCGAGCGCATTGCGGGCAGTTACTCCGGCGTGGTCGGACTGCCCGTATTCGAAACCGCGACGTTGCTGGCCAAGGTCGGCCTCGGTGTCGTAAGCAGGCAAGTTTCCAATGACGGATGAGTCCCTACGAGAAGAGATCCTGATCAACGTGACGCCCAGCGAGGTGCGGGCCGCGCTGCTCGAGAATGGCGTGTTGCAGGAGGTCTATATCGAGCGTCCGGCGCGGCGCGGACTGATCAGCAATATCTACAAGGGCAGGGTACTGCGTGTGCTGCCGGGCATGCAGGCAGCGTTTATCGATATCGGCCTGGAGCGCACTGCGTTCCTGCATGCGTCCGACATCGCTGGTCCGAACGCCTTCGAGGACGAGAACGTCGTTCCCAATATTCGCGAACTCGTGCGCGAGGGCGACGAGATCATGGTGCAGGTCGTCAAGGACCCACTCGGCAACAAAGGCGCACGCCTGACGACTTACATTACGCTGCCATCCAGGCACCTGGTGCTTTTGCCGCGCAGCAATACCATCGGTATTTCTGCACGGATCGAAGACGAGGACGAGCGCGAGCGTTTGCGGACGATGATTGCAGAGCTGCTCGAGACCGACGAACTTGCCTGCGGCGCGATCGTCCGGACATTGGCCGAAGGTGCGGACAAGGAGGCGCTTGCTGCCGATCTGCGATACTCGCTCAAGCTTTGGGAGGTCGTTAAGGGAGAGTTCAGCAGGCGCAGCGTAAAATCCATCGTCCATGAGGATCTGTCGCTGCCGCTCAGGGTCATGCGCGATATGGTGACCGGCGATGTCGAACGGATCCTCGTTGACTCGGAAAACGCTTACCACGCCATGCGGGAATTTGCTGCAACCTTTCTTCCCGACCCCACGCCGGAAATCGAGCTGTACCAACGGCGTCGGCCGATCTTTGACCTGCACGGCATCGAAGACGAGATTCGCAAATCGTTGGAGCGAAATATTCCACTGAAATCAGGAGGTTACTTGATCTTCGACCAGACCGAAGCGATGACGACGGTCGACGTCAACACCGGCGGCTACATCGGTCACCGCAACCTCGAGGAGACCATCTACCGAACCAACCTCGAGGCCGCCGTCGCGATCGCGCGCCAGCTCCGGCTGCGGAACCTCGGTGGCATCATCATTATCGACTTCATTGATATGGAGGAAATCGAGCATCGCGAGAACGTCCTGCAGGTGCTGGAGCAAGCGCTTTCCCGGGACCACGCGCGTCACCAGATAACGCCTGTATCTCCATTGGGCCTCGTCGAGATGACGCGCAAACGCACTCGCGAGAGTCTGCAGCACGTGCTTTGCGAAGATTGCCCCGCCTGTTCGGGGCGCGGCTTTGTCATGACGGCAGAAACCGTGTGCTTCGAAATATTCCGCGAGATCATTCGCCAGTCACGGCAGTTCGAATTTGAAGAAGTCATGGTCCTTGCTCATCAGAATGTCATCGAGTTGCTGCTCGATGAGCAGGCACGCAGCCTGGCGGATCTCGGAGAGCAGACGGGTAAGTCGATTCGCCTGCAAACAGAGTCGCTGTACCTGCAGGATCAGTTCGACGTGGTGCTGATGTAGCAGGCCACATGATGAAACAGTTCTTCAGAAAACTGACCAAGATCTTCGGCTACACAGCGGCGACGACCGTCATCCTTTTGGCTGTTGCCGTCGGGCTGTTTCGCCTGTTCCTGCCGCGACTCCCGGAGTACCAGGACCAGATCAAGGTCTGGGCGAGCGACGCCATCGGCATGGAAGTCGAGTTTTCCGGTATGAATGCGCGCTGGGCCTTCAGCGGCCCAGAGCTCGAGTTCTACGACGCAGAGCTGGTCCATCCCGACAACCCCAAGCGCAGCATTGCGGCCGAGGTCGTAAGTGTCGGTATTTCTCTGAACAGCCTGTTGTTCGAAGGGGCGTTTGTCGTGGACCGGGTCGTAATCCGGAAGACAAGCATCGAGGTTCACCAACTCGAAGACAGGGGTTGGTGGATACAGGGCATGGTAATGGATGAGTTGTCCCCGGGGCAGACCCGCGCGCCCCGGCAGCTCAACGATGTGGAGGTCATCGGCGAAGATATCGAGATTCAGTTTCTGCAGCCAGGCGACCAGCGACCGCGGTTCATTCAGGTGCCTCGAGCACTGGTTAGTGTTGATCAGCATCGCATTGCGCTCGATGCAACAGTGACCTTGTCGGAAGATCTTGGTAATGAGGTTACTCTGTCAGCGACCCGGTTGCTTGGCATGACAGAAACGAATCGTACCTGGGAAGTATCGGTAGAGGCGGAAGACATAGCACTCGCGGGCTGGTCCCGGCTTCGGCTGATAGACGGAACAGAGGTTCTTTCGGGTGAGGGCGATCTCGATCTGTCGATGGTGCTGGCCGATGGCGCAATCAGTAACGCAACCGCAGACTTCGATTTCTTCAACGTGTCGCTGGTCGACGGCCAGGTGTTTGCTTTGCAGGGGCGCGTGGAGCTCGATACGTCGTTCGATGGCTGGCTCATAGCTGCCGAGGACTTCATGCTGTCGACGGGCGATCACGAATGGCCTGAGTCGTCGATAGGTGTTGAGGCGGGGGTCGACGCAGACGGCACCGTTGCGATGCTCAACCTGCGAGCGTCGTACATGAATTTCGACGATGGTTACCTGTTATTACCGCTGCTTCCGGAAGAGCAGCGCAGCCAACTCCGCAGCCTGGACCTCAGTGGTGAAATCCGGGATTTCGTTGCAACCATTTCGGACATGGATGGCGACTCGCCCCAATTCGACATTTCGGTGAATCTCTCTGACGCCGGCATCGCGGCCGATGGCAAGCGGCCCGGAATCCGTGGCTTCACGGGACACGTGCGTGCCAACCGTTCCGGCGGTCGGGTCGAGATACGCTCGTCGAACCTGTTGCTCGATATGCCGCAAATCATGGACAGGCCAGTCGACATTCTCTCGGCGGCAGGCACTGTACTTTGGCGTAGCGGCAACAACGAGACGATCGTGCTGTCGGACAGTATCCGCATCGTCAATCCTGTCCTTGATCTGAACAGCAATGTGCGGCTAACCATCCCTGGCGACGGCGGCGCGCCTGACATCGATCTGGCGAGCACCTTCAGAGTCGCCGATATCAATGCAGCGCGAAGCTATCTTCCCCGCAAGGTAATGACGGCGAAACTGTACAACTGGTTCCAGGGGGCGCTGGTAAAGGGTTCCATCGAGGACGGCAGCCTGACCCTGAACGGCCCGCTCGACCGCTTCCCGTTTGAAAACAACGAGGGACAATTCCGCATTGAGGCCACCGCACGTAACACGACACTGAAGTATCACCCGGAGTGGCCGGCGGCCGGCCAGGCGGACATCGATATCGTTCTGAATAACGCACGCCTGTACTCGGTTCGCAATCGCTCCAATCACGCCGGCAATCAGGCCGTCGATACGGCGATCGATATCCCGAACCTGCGGAACCCGGTCCTGAAGATTGACGGCCTGGTGACAGGAACCCTGGGCACACTGCATGAGTTTGCCCTGCAGAGTCCCATTAACGGCTTTACAGGCGGCAACCTGGGCCGAGTGACGGCGTCAGGCGATGCCTCCTTCAACCTCGACCTGCGCGTGCCTTTGAAGGACGCCAAGAATACGACCCTGAACGGGCTGCTGCGGAGTAACAATGGCACGCTGGCGGTCGAGGGGCTCAGGCCGCCCATCACGGACCTGATCGGCGAGATCCTGATCACTCGCGATGCGATCGTCGCCGATTCCCTGGGTGGCCGATTCCTCGGCGAGGATATCGATCTCGTCGTTGGCGCCGGCGATGACCCGCGGTTCTTCGCTGTCGCAACAGCAGCAGGCTCGACGACGGCAACGGCGATCATCGAGGAGCTTGGCGTGCCCCTTGAAGGCTTGCTCAATGGTGCGACGGACTACACGGCGCAGCTGTTGTTTCCTCGTGGCGGCCAGGAGACGCCGCAACCACTGACCGTGAGGATCGAAAGCGACCTTGTTGGCATTGCGGTAGATCTGCCCGACCCGGTGCAGAAGCCCGCCGCAGACGCGTTGTTATTGCGTGGGGACATTCGCTTCATGCCGGGCGGCGAGGCTATCGAGAGTGCAGGCCTGGTGGGTGACGACATTGCGTGGCAGCTGGGTTTCAATGCGACGGAGGATGGCTGGGATCTCGACCGCGGTGTGGTGATGCTCGGCGGTGACGAGATCCAGCGGCCAGAGACGCGCGGACTTCATATCCAGGGCAAGACCAGCATCGTACGCCTGGAGGAATGGCTCAACCTTTCCCGCAGCGGCGACAAGAAGGTCGGTGCGGCCGACCGTATTCGATCGATCGACCTGACAGTCGACAACCTGTTTGCGCTCGGTCAGCATCTGCAAGGCCATCACGTTCGACTCGATCGCAGCGCACGCGACTGGCTCGTGCAGGTCGAGGGAGAACACGTGGTAGGTTCGGTGTTTGTGCCCTATGACTTTGGCTCGGAACGCGCCATGGTTATCGAGATGGAGCGCCTGTACATGCCCGGCGACGATGTGACACCACCGTCCGAGTCGACACTCGATCCCAGGACGTTGCCGCCGATTACGCTGACAGCGAACGATTTCGCCCTTGCCGAGCGCCATTTCGGTGCCCTCGACGTGAAGCTGGTGAAGACCGCTGATGGCCTCCAGAGCGAGACGCTGACCACCAGGGATGAAACCTTCGAATTCGTCGGTGCCGCGCGTTGGGTGGCTGATGAGAGCGAGGAACTGGGGAGCCGCACCTATTTGACCGCTACGCTCAACAGCACGGACGTCGGGCCAACCATGACGCGCCTGGATCTCGCGGAGGGCATCAGCGGCGATTCAATGGGCATCCTCATGGACCTGAGTTGGTCCGGTGGTCCGCGCGCGAGCTTCCTGGACAAGCTCGACGGCGAGGTTCGTGTGCGCATGGAGCAGGGTCAGCTGGAGGAAGTGGAGCCAGGGGCCGGGCGCATGCTGGGCCTCGTCAGTGTTATTGCCCTGCCACGCCGCCTGTCGCTGGATTTCAGCGATGTTTTCGACAAGGGCTTCGGTTATGACTCGATTGACGGGACTTTCCGCATCGTGGACGGCAACGCGATGACCTGTAACCTGTCATTCGAAGGACCGGCGGCCAATATCGGCATCGTCGGTGGCACGAACCTCGTGACGAGCGAGTACGAACAGGGTGCCGTCATAAGTGCCAATGTCGGCGCCACGTTGCCGATCGTTGGTGCCGTGGTCGGTGGGCCACCTGGCGCGGCAGCCATGCTGATCTTCTCGCAGATATTCAAGAAACCGCTGCAGGAAATGGGGCAGGTGTTTTATGGCATCTCAGGTCCGTGGGAAGACCCTGAGATCGAGGCCATCAACTCAGACGAGTTCGTCAGGTACGGCGAGCTGGCGGGATGTTTGCCAGAGGGAAACCAGTAATAGCGATGCGTGTGGCGGCCATACAGATGAACAGCGGACCCGACGTAGGTGCCAATCTGGACCTCGCCGGCCGTTTGCTGGGTGAAGCAGCGGCAGATGGCTGTGTTCTCGCGGTGCTGCCGGAAAATTTCGCGCTTATGCCCGAGCGTGGCAAGGACAAGGCGCGCTACGCGGAGGAGCCGGGGAACGGACCCATCCAGGCTTTCCTTGCCGCGGCTGCGGCGCAGCACGGCCTGTGGATAATCGCTGGCAGCATGCCGTTGGTATCGCCGGAGATCGCGGCCGAGCGCGTCTACGGCGCATGCCCGGTCTACAATGCGGAGGGCTCGGTGGAGGCGGTGTACCGCAAGATTCACCTGTTCGACGTCGATCTAGTCGACAAGCAGGAGTCCTACCGCGAATCGCACTCCATGTATCCGGGTGATGAGGTGGTCACCGTGGATACGCCGGCAGGGCGCGTCGGTTTGACGATTTGCTACGACCTGCGGTTTCCCGAGCTGTTTCGGCAGCTGGTCGATGCCGGGGCGACGCTGTTTACCGTACCCGCTGCGTTCACAGCGACGACCGGTGAGGCACACTGGCACACGCTCCTTCGCGCGAGGGCGATTGAAAATCTGGCATATGTCATCGCGCCCGGGCAGTATGGCTTCCACCCGGACAATCGTTCGACGTACGGACATTCACTGATCTGCGATCCCTGGGGGCGGATACTGGCTGAACGAGCGGATGGCAATTGCGTCGTCGCGGCCGATATCGACCCTGCACTACCCACGCGACTGCGCAGTGAGTTTCCGGCCTTGTCGAACAGACGTCTGACCTGACACGCAGCATTAACGGGGCATTTTTTTGAGCTCAAATAACAACACACCGATGGATGCGGTCATGACCCGCTTGCTCGAGCCGGCAGGGCTTGGCGAGCGACACTTGTCCACGACACTTGGCGGCCTGATGCGCGGTGGCGTCGACTACGCGGACCTCTATTTCCAGGTTACTCGCCAGGAAAGCTGGTCGCTCGAGGACGGCATTATCAAGGAGGGCAGTTTCAGCCTCGATCAGGGCGTCGGCGTGCGGGCCAACAGTGGTGAGAAGACCGGCTTCGCCTATTCCGATGAACTCGTTCTGCCGGCCCTGCAGTCAGCCGCGAGTGCTGCTCGCGCGATTGCCCGGCAAGGGCAGGACAAGCGCATCCAGGCGTGGCGACGAAGTGACGCCGCGGTTTTGTACCCGATGTCGGATCCGACAACGAGCATTGATGACGCGCAGAAGACCAGCCTGTTACTCGAACTGGACGCTGCGACAAGGCAGCTGGACAGTCGCATTGAACAAGTCATGATCAGCCTGGCCAGCAGCCAGGACCTGGTGCTGGTGGCTGCGTCCGACGGCACGCTGGCGGCGGATATCCGGCCGCTGATTCGCCTCAACGTCAGTGTCATCCTGCAGCAGGACGGCCAGCGAGAGCACGGCTACTCGGGTGGTGGCGCAAGGGCGGATCTCAGCTACTTTCTGGACGGCGATATCCCGCTCGAATTCGCGCGGGAAGCGGTGCGGCAGGCGGCCATCCAGCTTGAAGCGCAGCCGGCGCCCGCCGGCACGATGCCCGTCGTCCTGGGTAATGGCTGGCCCGGAATCCTGTTGCACGAAGCGGTGGGCCACGGCCTGGAAGGTGACTTCAACCGTAAAGGGCACTCAGCGTTCAGTGGCAAGGTCGGGCAGAAGGTCGCCTCCGAGGCCTGCACGATCGTTGATGACGGCACCATCGCAAACCGGCGTGGTTCGCTGTCGGTCGACGACGAGGGCACACCCGCGCAGAAGACGGTGCTCGTTGAGAACGGCATCTTGCGCGGCTACATGCAGGACAAATTGAATGCGCGCCTGATGGGGGTCGAGGTCACTGGCAACGGCCGGCGTGAGTCGTTTGCGCATGTGCCGATGCCGCGCATGACGAATACCTACATGCTGTCCGGCAGTCACGACCCTGGCGAAATTATCGCGTCGGTCGAGAAAGGTCTCTATGCGCCAAGTTTCGGTGGCGGCCAGGTGGACATCACCTCGGGCAAATTCGTGTTCTCTGCGAACGAGGCGTACCTGATCGAGAACGGCAAAGTCACTACCCCCGTCAAGGGAGCGATGCTGATCGGTGACGGCCCGGAAGCGCTGCACAAGATCTCGATGATCGGTAATGACCTGAAACTCGACTCTGGAGTCGGCACTTGCGGCAAGGAAGGGCAATCGGTGCCCGTCGGCGTTGGGCAACCCACGCTCAAGATTGACGAGCTGACTGTGGGCGGGACTGCCTGACGCGCAAAGCGCCGCTTCCGATTTCACATAAGTCGAAAATTCGCGAGTTCACGGCGCACAATGTGAGGCGTCTCACTGCATTCAACATATCTTGTGAGTAGAGTCTTCGAATCTCATGGAGGGATACGAAGATGGCATTCGAGAACACAATCACAGAATATGACATTGACGCCAACTCGCAGCAGTTCGTGCAGGGATTACGCGGCGATGGCAGCGATTTCGAGCCGGATCTCGCCGTAGACGGCCTGTCGGAATCGATTCTTTCGCGCATTCTTGGACTGTTCGGAGTCAGTCGCTCCTGAGCCCGAACAAGGACTTACACAGAGCGACACTTTGAGAGACCCGGTTATTGGCCGGGTCTTTTGCTTTCAGCCGCTTTACTTACGCCGCGGGCTATGGAGAATAAATCGGCCAGGGGACGCAAACGACCGGAACAAGACGATAACGCTATGTGGCTCTCCAAGCCGATTTACGAAAGTCTTCCCTATTTCTACCTGCTCGCAGGTGCGGTTTCGCTCGGTCTGTCGATGTACCTGAATTATTGGTACCTGCCGACGATCTGTTTCGTCGTGGGCCTGATCTGCCTGGTTGGCGGCCTGGTTGTACTTCTGAAGCGACGGGACAGCCGCGTTACCGATCGCCGGGTCGGGCAGCGGCAGGACTACTAGGCCGTTTCCTGCTCGTCGACGTCCTCATCCACGTCGTCATCTTCCAATACCTCTTCGGGCAGTGCCTCCGCCGTTCGCAGGTCACGGTAGACGAGTTCATGCACGCCCAGTGACACGACGTCCCCGTCTCGCAGGCGGTATTTCTTGATCTGCTTCTCACCCAGAAACACGCCGTTGGTGCTGTTGAGATCTTCGATAACGCAACCATGCTCGTCGCTGATCAGCTGGGCGTGGTGCCGGCTGACGAACTTGCTCTTGATGTAGATTTCGTTGTCCGGGGAACGGCCTACGATTATCCGGCCGGGCGGAAAACTGAATTGTTCGACGACCTCGCCGTCCGTCCGGACCTCAATGCGTGTCACGTCAGAGCCGCTTGGGTAGCGATTCTGAAGCTGTTGCAGCTTTTCGTGGATTCCCGTGTTGCTCTCATGCTCTTCCCAGTTGAGCTCGGCAATGGCGGCTTGCACATCGTCCAGACCGACGCCGTCGTGCTCGTCGGCAAAAGCACACAGCAATGCCGTGTCGCACAGCGTATTGATCAGGCGCGGAACCCCACCCGTGTAACGGTGGATGATGTCGAAAGTGTCGTCGCTGAAGAGTTTCTCGTTCTCGGCGCCGGCAACAGTCAGGCGGTGTTCGATGTACTCGCGCATTTCTCGGCGGTCGAGTGGTCCGAGATGAAAACGCAGACGGACGCGCTGGGTAAGTTGTTTCAGGCCCACCGAGTCGAGCGTGTCCCGCAGCTCTGGCTGACCGGCGAGAATGATGCGCAAGACCTTTTCCTTGTGGGTCTCAATGCCGGAAATCAGGCGGATTTCCTCGAGTACCTTGCGTGAGAGGTTCTGGGCTTCGTCGACAACCAGCACGACCTTCTTGTTATTCGAGTATTGCTCGATCAGGAACATGTTGAGCATGTCGAGCAGTTCGACCTTGCGCTTGTTGAATGGCTTGAAGCCAAATTCGGTCAGCACGGCCTGCAGGAACTGGGTGGGCGTGAGCTGGGTCTGCGAGACAACCGCGTAAACAACGTCATCGTCGAGTTCGGAGAGGAAAGACTGCAGCAGCGTGGTCTTCCCAGAGCCGATTTCGCCCGTGATGACGACGAAGCCGTCAGCGAGCCAGATGGTCGACTCCATGTAGGCCTTGGCCCGGGCGTGCTGCTTGCTCCAATACAGGAATTCCGGGTCCGGCGTTAGCCGAAACGGTTGTTCCCCAAGATTGAAGTGACCCAGATAAGACATATCGATCCAGTTTACCTGCTTTTGCGGTGTTCGGGCTACGCCGTGGTCTCAGGCCAGAACCGGGACTACGTCACACTCTGGCTGATTATGTCGACCAGCTCGTCCCGCTCAGCCGCGGTCGCCGCTGTGACGGTAATGTGCCCGAGTTTGCGGCCGGGACGGGCCGTCTTGCCGTAGTCGTGCAACTTGCCCGACTCGAGCGCCCTGGCGGCATCCGGAATATCGCCGATCAGGTTGATCATCCCGGCGTGACCCAGGCTCGCTGTCGAACCGAGGGACCGGTTCGTCACGGCCCGGATGTGGTTCTCGAACTGGCTGGTGGCCGATCCCTCGATGGTCCAGTGCCCCGAGTTGTGGACGCGTGGCGCGTATTCGTTAGCCAGCAGCTCGTCTCCCTTGACGAACAGTTCAAGCGCCAGCACACCGACATAGTCCAGGTGGCCGAGCATGCGGCGCATGTAGCCTTCGGCCTTCTCGGTGAGCGCCGGGATCTCGACCGGCGACCTCGAGGTCCGCAGGATGCCGCCCTCGTGAATGTTATGGCTGAGCGGGTAGATGGCGATATCGCCGTCGCGGTTGCGGACACCGATACACGACACTTCGTAGTCAAATGCGACCCATTGCTCGGCAATCAGTGCCGTGCCGCCAAGTTCCTTCCAGGCCTCGTCTATAGCGTTCCGGTCCTTGATGACGAACTGGCCCTTGCCGTCGTAACCGAGTCGGCGAGTCTTGATAACGACGGGCAGACCCAGGGCATCGACAGCGGCGGCCATGTCTGCACGCGAATCGATGGTCCGGTAGCCCGGCAACGGAATCTCAAGCTGCTCAAACAAGCGCTTCTCGGCGAGCCGATCCTGCGCGTGGCGCAGGGCGTCCGCGGGCGGAAAGACGGGAACGTCGCTGTCGATCTTCTGCAAAGCCTCGACCGGGACATTCTCGAATTCGTAGGTAATGACGTCGCAGGTGGCGGCGAGCTCGGCAAGTGCCTCGGCATCGTCGAACGACCGCTGGATCACTTCGCCACAATCGGCGGCCGGTGGCGAATCCGCGGGATCGAGGAATCGGCATTCAACACCGAGATCGCGGGCTGCGTGACCCAGCATCTGGCCGAGTTGGCCGGCGCCAATGATGCCGATTCTCACGAAACTACTTGCTGGGGTCGCTGTTGGCCAGGACCTTGCTGGTCTGGTTTTTGCGCCAGGCGTCGAGTGCGTCGGCGATCGCGGCGTTCTCGTTGGCGAGAATGGCAGCGGCGAGCAGGGCGGCGTTGACTGCACCTGCGCGCCCGATGGCCATGCAGCCCACCGGGATACCGGCTGGCATCTGGGCGATCGATAACAGTGAATCCATGCCGTTCAGCGCCTTGGATTGCACCGGAACGCCCAGGACGGGTACGCGTGTCTTGGACGCCGCCATGCCGGGCAAATGAGCGGCCCCGCCGGCGCCCGCGATAATCACTTTCAGCCCCCGCTCAACGGCAGACCCGGCATAATCAAACAGCAGGTCCGGGGTACGGTGCGCCGAAACGACCTTTACCTCGTGACCTACACCGAGCGCTTCCAGGGTTTCGCTTGCATGGCGCATGGTGTCCCAGTCGGAACGCGAGCCCATGATGATGCCGACTTCAATACTCATGTCGAAATTCTACACTACCTGTTATTTGCGGCGCAGGCTCAAAAGAGCTACGCGGATGGGTTCGGGATCGAGGTGCCGCATGATCTTCCCGATGTACTGCTTCTGACGGCGCAATGCGCCGTGCGCCTTCATACCGCGCGCTTCCATCACAGCCTCCAGCAGGTCCTCGTCGAGTTCGAGCGACTTCAGATCCGCCACGCGAAGGGCAATTAACTCCTCGCCGAGTTTCTGCCTCGCGAGGTGCTCGCGTTTCATCGCGCTTTTACTGGGCTTTGTATCGTCCACCGGCTAAAGTACCTCCCGCAGTTGACCAGCGGTCCGGGGGCGGGAGTTTATCATGGGAAAAATCACAAAACGCGAATCGCTTGGCGGAGCGGAACTTGAGAGCCTGGTTACGCTGGCGCTGGATGAAGCGAAACAGCAGGGCGTCGACCAGGCGGAGGTTGCAGCCAGTCAGGACATGGGGCTGACAGCGACGGCACGGCTGGGCGACGTTGAGAGCCTCGAATACACCAACGATCGGGGTATCGGGATCACCGTGTTCAAGGACTCGCGCAAGGGCAGCGCCAGCACGTCCGACATGACGCCGGCCGCGATTCGGGAAGCGGTCACCAAAGCGTGCACGTTTGCCACGCTTACTGCGAGCGACGAGTATTCAGGCCTGGCGGATGCGGACCTCATGTGCACCGAAACACGGGATCTCGATCTCGATCATCCCTGGAATGTGGATGCGAATACGGCGATCGAGATGGCAATAGAGTCCGAAGCAGCCGGGCGGCAGTTCGACAAGCGCGTGAGCAATTCGGAAGGTGCCACGGTGTCGACCAATCGCGGCACGCGGGCATACGGCAATACGCACGGCTTTCTCGGCAGCTATGCGCGAACCAGTCACAGCATCACCTGTGTCCTGCTTGCTGAAGCGGACGGGGTCATGCAACGTGATTATCACTATACGTCCGCACGCAGCGCAGACGACCTGGATGCGCCTGCCGACGTGGGACGTCGCGCCGCCGAAAAGACAGTCAGTCGCCTCGGCGCGCGCAAGATCAAGACAACTCGGGCTCCGGTACTCTATGTCCCGGAACTGGCGCGCGGATTTATCGGACACGCGATGAGCGCCATCGCCGGCGGTGCGCAGTATCGCCGTTCGTCATTCCTGCTCGATGCCGTGGGGGAAACGCTGTTTCCGGAATTCGTGAGCATCCAGGAACGACCTCATTTGCTCAGGGGCATGGCGAGTGCACCCTACGACGCAGAAGGTGTCGGTACCTACGATCGCGACATCGTGTCTGCAGGCGTACTGCAGGGTTACATCCTGAGCAGTTACTCGGCGCGCCGACTCGGACTTACGACGACGGCGAATGCGGGTGGCTCGCAAAACCTGATCGTGCCGGGCGGTGACAAGGACGGGGATGCACTGATCAAGGAGATGGGCACAGGCCTGGTTGTGAGTGAATTGATCGGGCAGGGCGTCAATGGTGTGACAGGCGACTACTCGCGTGGCGTTGTTGGCTATTGGGTGGAGCATGGCGAGATCCAGTATCCGGTACACGAGGTGACAATCGCGGGCAACCTGCGCAAGCTTTACAAGCGAATTGCGGCGATCGGCAATGACCAGGACCTGAGAGGCAGTATTCGTTGCGGATCGATCCTCGTCGAGGAGATGACGATCGCGGGCGCGTAGATCCGGATTCTGGGTAACCCGCCATGCAGGGAAAAGGGCAACTATGAAGAAAACCGTCGCGTGCCTGGTTTTAATGATCGTCGCTGCAACGACTGAGGCTGCAGTGGACACACGTTTTATGCAGGGTCTGGGTGACTCTCGCTATTTTCACATCGAATCCACGGTCGTCGGGCGCGGCTATCACATCTACGTAATGCTCCCGCACGGCTACGACGAGACCAGCAGCACCCGGTATCCAACAGTCTATCTGCTTGATGGTGGCGGTCTGTTTCCGTTGATGACGTCCTATTACCGCTACCTGAGATTCGGCGGAGAGGTCCCGGATACAATCATCGTCGGAATTTCCTATGGTGGCGATACTTTTGAAGAAGGAAATTACCGCAGTGCGGACTACACTGCAGCATCGGCAGAACGCGACTACTGGGGCGGCGCCACACGATTTCAGAAGTTTCTCAGCGATGAACTAATGCCGGTCATCGAAGACGACTACAAGTCCGACGCCTCACGGCGCATCATTTTTGGTCAGTCAATCGGTGGCCAGTTCGTTCTCTATACCGCGTTGACATCTCCCAATCTTTTCTGGGGACACATTGCCAGCAACCCGGCGCTGCATCGCAATCTTCCGTTCTTTCTGACGCAACACGTAAACTCCGAACCGGACACTGAGCGCTCCCGATTATTTGTCGCTGACGGCACATTGAACGATGCGGAGTTTCGCGAGCCGTCATTGCAATGGATAAAGCACTGGTCGGCTATCGAAGACAAGCCATGGGTTTTAGAAGCGACAGACCTCGAGGGGCACAGCCACATGTCAGCACCACCTGCGGCATTTCGCCAGGGGATGCGCTGGTTGTTCGCGTTGGCAAACGAGTGAGAGCAGTCGTCAACCGGCTCTGTTTACGCTGACAACTCGCGGCGAAGACACCAGGATCTACGGCTCTTCAGTCTCGTCAAGCAAGTCTGCCAGTGTCTTGTCACCGAGAGACTTGTCGACTGATGCGTCGATAGTGCTCCCGAGAGGTTGATCGCGTTGTCGACCAGCGAGGTCTCGATGGGAGCCTGTTTCACCTCCTGCCTGACCACCGAGAGAATGTCCTGCAAGGGGATGCGTGACATCTCCTTGCCGGGTAGCAACATTTCTTTCTCGTTGGTCGTCAGCAAACCCTTCGTTTCGAGGCCGAGCGCGATTGGCGCCAGCGTGATCGACGGAATGCGCAGCGCACGGCTGATGCTGTGCAAGTCCACGCCCGCGTCGGGATTGCGGTGTTCCCGGCCGACAAGGTACATGACGTTGAGCGCGACGCGCTCACGCATTTCGTTCGACAGGCGAGGGTCGCGGCGGCCGATACGCAGGTAGGCGGGATTTTGGAAATAGAATGCAATCTGCGAACCGATCAGCAGGATGATCCAGTTCAGGTACAACCAGATCAGCGCCGAGATTGCGACTGCGAGACTTGCGTAGATCGCCTGGCGGTTCGCAGAGCCCGCGATGAACGACGTGAAGATCGTCGCAGTCGTCGCCCACAGGAAACCGCCTGCCACACCGCCAACGATTGCCGATCGCAAACTTGACCTCGGTGTTCGGCATGAACTTGTAGAGAAACGTGAAAATGCCAATGATGATCGAGGTATGGCATCAGGCGATCGGTCAGGCCGAAAAGACGGGCGCGAAGCACTACGTTCTCGTGCATCTCGACGACCAGCGTCTCTTTGCTGAATTCGACCAGGGCCTTGACGGCGAGGCCGACCGCCATCGGGCCGACAATGCAGCACGGTGCTGTACTCGACCAGGCGTGTCGCGAAACTGCGCGACTTGTTGACGTACCAGACGTAGTTAAACGAGTCCTCGATCTTCTGCACCATCGAGATGGCGGTGTAGATGAAGAAGGCAAGACCGATGCCACCAAGCACATTGCTGTTGACGTTGTTCACGAGACTCATGATGTAGTCGGTAATCTCGACGCCCTTCGGGCCGAGCGGCTCGCAGGAACCCGTAAAGGTGCGGTTCGATTTCTTCGTGGACGCCGAATGCCTTGAGCACCGAGAAGCTGACCGCGATCAGCGGCACGATGGACAAGCAGCGTCGTGTAGACGAGACTCATCGCCCGCAGGTTGAGTTGACCGGACGCGATGTCCCGAAGCACGGCCCAGAGATTGCGCAGGACACCCGCGCCGAAGCGCCCGAGCACGCCGTATCGCGTCAGGCCATCACCCCAGAGAAGTGGTCGATTTGCATTCCGACTTGGCCGATCATGGTTTCATTGTACTCCTGCTTTGCAGAGTTCCTGACTTATGGTGCAGTCATCTTCTCAAGCGCTTCGCGATACTTGTCGGCTGTCCGTTCAATGATCTCGGCGGGCAAGTCCGGACCAGGCGCGGTTTTGTCCCAGTCGAGCGTCTCAAGGTAGTCGCGAACGAATTGCTTGTCATAGCTCGGCGGGCTGGTGCCAACTTCATAGCCATCGACGGGCCAGAAGCGAGACGAATCCGGAGTGAGTACCTCATCGATAATGTACAGACGACCTTGCTCGTCCAGCCCGAACTCGAACTTGGTATCGGCGATGATGATGCCGCGATCGAGTGCATAGGCCGCTGCACGCTCATAGATCTCGATTGAAATATCGCGCACCCGGGTGGCGAGTTTTTCGCCGATCAGTTCGACGACTTTGTCGAAACGGATGTTCTCGTCATGCGAGCCGGCTTCGGCCTTGTACGCTGGCGTGAACAATGTTCGCGGCAGTTTCTCCGCCTGCCGCAGCCCTTCCGGCAGGTCAATGCCGCAGACCTGCCCGGTTTCCTGGTAGTCCTTCCACCCGGAGCCGATCAGGTAGCCGCGGACAACCGCCTCGATCGGGAGGGGCTTCAGTCGCTTGACCACCAACGCTCGATCAGCAAGCAGTTCCCGGGCAGCCGGGTCCTTGACGACATCCGCGACGGTCAGGTCGGTCAGCTGGTTGTCGATAATGTCGCTCATCATTCGGAACCAAAACAGCGAAATCTTCGTCAGGACGGCACCTTTGCCAGGCATCGGATCGGGCATTACCACGTCATAGGCAGACAGGCGATCCGTCGTTACGAGTAACAAGTGGTCCTCGTCGACACTGTATATGTCCCGGACCTTGCCACGGCCGATGAGCGGCAATTCGGGGATCGAGGATTCGAACAGGGCGTCAGCAGTCTTCATCGGACGATGATCGCCTCTAACGCGAACGCTCGCAAGGTCTGTAATGGGAAAGGGAGCCAAGGCGCGATACGATGCAACGAGCTATGTTCCTTGGAAAGACTCTAACTCTGCTCGTTGTTGCGCTGGTCGCTTACCAGTTCTACCGCGGTTTCAGGAAAAGCGTGCGCACGTTCGAACAGGAAGGCGCCGGCATCGAGCGTTTGCCCGATGAATTCGTGCGCGCGCTGTTTGGCTGCATGGGGCACCTTTCAAAATCCGATGGCCGAGTCTCTGAGGACGAAATTCGTGCTGCGCGAATGATCATGCATCGACTTGGCCTGAGCCCCGCCATGGTGCGGCGCGCGATCGGCTGGTTTGATGACGGCAAGCGCGCCGGCTTCCCGCTGGTGCAGACAGTGAGAGAGGTACGGCGTGTCAGCGGCCGCAGCGCATCAAAGCGGATCTTGTTCCTGCGCCTGCTGCTGGAAGTAGTACTCGCGAAAGACGCCTTGAAAAGGGAAGAGCGGGCGTTGATCTGGTCGATCTGCTCCGAACTCGATATCGGGCGCGTAGAGCTGGCCCAGCTCGAGGCCATGATTCGGGCGCAGAAGGGCTTCAAGCGCTCGCCGGCCGGAAGCGCCGATGCCGCCCGCCTGCGAGCCGCCTACGAGGCGCTCGGAGTGGATGTCGATAGCAGCAACGCCGACATCAAGACGGCCTATCGGCGGTTGATGAACCAGAATCACCCTGACAAGATTTCGGGCAGCAATCCCGAACCCGACGTGATAGCCGAAGCTGAGCGGCGCACGCGTGAAGTTCGTAGCGCCTACGAGATGCTGAAAGCCAGGCGCTCAATCAGGTAATCTCCACTTGCAACTACCCTGGAGGACCTGTCGTGAAACCCTTAATTGCCCCCTCAATCCTCTCCGCGGACTTCGCTCGATTGGGCGAAGACGTCAACGCCGTCCTGGATGCCGGCGCCGACATCGTGCATTTCGACGTGATGGACAATCATTTTGTACCCAACCTGACGATCGGGCCGATGATTTGTGACGCGCTGAGAAACCACGGAATCGAGGCGCCAATCGACGTCCACCTGATGGTCGAGCCTGTCGACCGCATCATTCCGGACTTCGCCAAGGCCGGCGCCACCTACATCACGTTCCACCCGGAGGCGAGCAGGCATCCCGACCGCTCGCTTGGCTTGATTCGGGAGCAGGGCTGCAAGGCCGGGCTCGTGTTTAATCCGGCAACGCCACTCGACTGGCTCGAGTACGTCATCGACAAGGTAGACATGGTGCTGCTGATGTCGGTCAACCCTGGATTCGGCGGCCAGAAGTTCATTCCATCGGCGCTCGACAAGCTGCGCCAGGCGCGCAGGCTCATCGATGAGAGCGGGCTGGATATCCGGCTCGAGATCGACGGTGGCGTCAAGGTCGAGAATATCGGGGAGATCGCGGCGGCCGGCGCAGACACGTTTGTCGCGGGATCGGCGATCTTTGGCAGTAAGGACTATGCTGCGACGATCGCGGCGATGAAAGCGGAAATTGCAAAGAACCTGTAGGAGCCCGCTTTGCGGGCGATTGCGCGCAAGACGCGCTCCTGCATTACAAGTTACGGTTCGGGCGCGCGCCGTAGACGACGATTGTCTTGCCGCTGGCGGACACCAGGCCCTGATCCTCGAGGACCTTGAGCACGCGACCCGCCATTTCACGTGAGCAGCCGACGAGACGGCTCAGTTCCTGGCGGCTCACCTTGATCTGCATGCCATCCGGGTGCGTCATCGCGTCCGGTTCGTTGCAGAGGTCCATGATGGCGTGCGCAACGCGGCCTGTAACGTCGACGAAAGCAAGGTCGCCGAGTTTGCGATTGGTGCGATCCAGACGGGTCGCCAGCTGCGTGGCCAGTTCGAATACGAGCCCCGGGCTTTCGCTCGCGATCTGGCGAAACCGCGGGTAGGTCATTTCGGCGATTTCACACTCGGTGCGTGTGCGCACCCAGGCGCTACGCGTGGGTTGTTCGTAGAAAAGGCCCATTTCGCCGAAGAACTGCCCCTTGTTCAGGTAAGCCAGCACCATTTCGTTGCCGTCTTCGTCCTCGATCATGACTTCGACTGAGCCGTCGACGATGTAATACAAAACATCCGGCAGATCGCCGGCATGAATCATTACAGTTTTCTGCGGTACCGTCCGCACGCGGCAATAACTTAGAAAGCGGTTAATCGCCGGTACATCGCTCAGATTCTTCGCTGTTGTCTGCATTGCTTATCCCTCGCCCAGTCGCGCATTACTTTTAATACAGATTGCCGGTCAGGGCAAGCTAAGTCCGTGTTTTATCGAATTATTTGACGCTTTTGATGCATCTCACACCCAATAAGCGGTTTTTGTCATAACTTTGGCGGTCATCTGCATCAATCGCCTGATCGGCGCAGGCAATTCCACGGCGCCGGCATCGATCGCATTTTCGCCGTGCTCTTCTTCCTCGTCCCGCATTTGCTCGACAATTGCGCGACTCTTCGCGTCCTCTGGCGGCAGGCTGTCAAGATGGCTGTCAAGATGAGCGCACACCTGTCGCTCAGTCTCGGCGATGAAGCCCAGGCTCCACTTGTCGCCGAGCACGCCGCTCGCGGCGCCAATTGCAAACGCGCCCGCGTACCAGAATGGGCTGAGCCTGCTCACGTCCTCACCAAGCTCGTTGATTCGTTGCTCACACCACGCGAGATGATCGAACTCCTCGTCGGCCGCGCGTTGCATTTGTTCTTCGATATTCTTGTTGCGCGCCACCGTGGCGTGGCCCTGGTAAAGCGCCTGCGCCGCGACCTCACCCGCGTGATTGATACGCATGAGGCCCGCTGCGTGACGTTTTTGTGCGGTGGCCATGTCGGTATCGAGGATATTCTCCGCCGGATTCGGGCGGGCAGACCGGCCAGCCGGGGCAGCAACGGTGCGCAGCGCGTTGTTCGCACTTGCGAGCAATCTGTCCAGTGGCGTCAATTGGCGGACTTTCATGGTCGGGATTATAGCGAAATGCTTTGGTAGGACGGTATACTCCGCTGCCTTTTCTGGCAGTACTAATCAAAGATTGTTAAGGAGCACACGCATGAAACTGCGTTTTCTAGCTATATTCGCGGCACTGGCCGCACCGGTTTCGCTGATGGCCCAGGCCCCGGAAGAACCTGAAAGCCCATGGTCGGGCACCGCCAAGCTTGGCTACCTGGCCACCTCGGGCAACACCGAGACATCGACCCTGAACACGGGCTTCACGGTTGGTTATACCACCGGCAAGTGGGTACACGGATTCGAAGCGTCGGCCGTGAATGCCTCTGAGGACGACATAAAGACGGCCGAGTCCTACGCTGCGGACTGGAAAAGTGAGCGCAATATCACGGATCACGATTTCCTGTTCGGTCGGCTGAGTTGGCGCAAGAACCTCTTCGGCGCTTTCGATACACAGTTCTCGCAGACAGTCGGTTACGGCCGTCACCTGATCGATACCGACAAGCACACACTGAACGCTGAAATCGGCGCAGGTGCCCGGCAGTCGGAAGCCCGGGACGGTATTTCCGAAAGCGAGACGGTTTTCCGCGGCGGCATGTACTACAAATGGCACTTCAGCGAAACGGCGGAGTTCAGGCAGGACCTCACGGTCGAAGCGGGTGACCTGAACACTTACATCGAATCGGTGACGGCATTGTCCGCGCAATTGGTAGGCAACCTTGCGCTGGTGGCGTCATACACGATCAAGGCCAATAGCGACGTACCACCAACTACTGAAAAAACAGACACTTACACGGCTCTTTCCTTCGAGTACGCGTTCTAGCCCGCGCCCTGAAAAAAGCCCCATATTTGTTTGCAATGGGGCGGGGGCTACAGTAGAATTTCGCGCCTTTCGCCAATCCAGCGAACGTTTCGGCGTGCGCGGGTGGCAGACCAATAACCGAGAATCAGAATTATGAAGACGTTTTCTGCGAAGCCAGCAGAGGTTCGCCGCGACTGGTTCGTGGTAGATGCCACGAACAAGACTCTGGGTCGTCTTTCGACCGAGATCGCGCACCGCCTGCGCGGCAAGCACAAGCCGGAATACACGCCGCATATCGACACGGGCGACTACATCGTGGTTGTCAATGCCGAAAAGGTCCGTGTGACCGGTAACAAGCTGCAGGACAAGATGTACCACCATCACACGGGGTACATTGGCAACCTGAAGTCGGTACCGCTCCAGAAAATGCTTGATGAGCATCCGGAACGCGTGATTGAGACGGCTGTTAAAGGCATGCTTCCCCGCGGTCCCCTGGGTCGCCAGATGTATTCCAAGCTGCGCGTATTCGTCGGCCCCGAACACACCCACGCTGCACAGCAGCCGATTCCGCTGGAAGTGAACGCCTAAGGCGCGCTTCTCAGATTGAGTAAACATTATGAGTGACACACTTTTCTACGGTACCGGTCGTCGCAAGACGTCGACAGCTCGCGTTTTTCTGACGCCTGGCAGTGGCGACATAACGGTCAACAAGCGTCCGCTGGACGTATTTTTTGGCCGCAAAACGGCACAGATGATTGTTCGCCAGCCGCTTGAACTGACCCAATTGGGTGAAAGGTTCAACGTGAACGTCACGGTCAAGGGTGGCGGCACGACTGGCCAGGCCGGCGCAATACGCCATGGCCTGACGCGTGCGCTGATGGCCTACGATGAGTCGCTGCGTGCTGGTCTGCGTAAAGCCGGTTTCGTAACCCGCGACGCACGCGAAGTCGAGCGCAAAAAGGTCGGCCTGCGGAAAGCTCGCCGCGCCACGCAGTACTCCAAACGCTAAGCGTTCAAACGATCCGCATTTGGGGGATCGTCTAGTGGTAGGACTGCGGACTCTGACTCCGCCAACGGGGGTTCGAATCCCTCTCCCCCAGCCAAAAAGAAAGCCCGCAAAAGCGGGCTTTTTTTTGCCCGGGCGCGAAGCGCCCATCCCTCTCCCCTGGCTAAAAATAAGTATTGACTTAATTAAGAAATACTTAATATCAGGTTACATGGATACCTTCACGGCACTGGCCGATCCAACCCGTCGCCAGATCATTGAATCGCTGGCAACAGGCGAGACCTCATTCGGTGAACTGGCCGACCAATTCGAAATGAGTCGGCCGGCCGTGTCGCAACACCTGAAGGTATTGCGCGATGCCGGAATCGTGACGGCCCGGGTTGATGCCCAGCGGCGAATCTACCGACTCAATGGCGACTGTCTCGACGAAGTTGAGGCATGGCTGGGCAAGGTGCGCGAATTCTGGTCGTGGCGCCTCGACAAGCTTGAGAAATTGCTCAACGAATCCGACTAGAGGAGACGAGTCATGAATGAGTACGGTGAGCTGCTCGACGAGAGCACGGTCAGATTTGAACGCCTGCTGCCCGGGCCTATCGAACGCGTATGGAGCTTCCTGACCGAAAATGAGAAACGCGCAAGATGGCTTTGCGGTGGCGACGTCGATTGCAGCGTTGATGGCCGTGTCGATATGCATTTTCACAATACGTCGTTGTCGAGCGACGAGGACATTCCCCGGCCTGAGAAATACCGGGACAACCCCGAGAAAATGTCCTTTGCAGGCATCGTAACGCGCTGTGAACCGCCGCATATTCTCGAGCACACCTGGGAATTTGGCGAGGAATCGTCAGAGGTTTGTTACAGACTCGAGGAAGAGGGCGATAAAGTCAGGCTCGTGCTCACGCATCGCCGGCTGGAATCCGCAGAAAAAGTGCTCGACGTAAGCGGCGGCTGGCATACTCACCTTAACCTGCTCGTGGACGTGTTAGCCGGCGAGAAACCGCGTCCGTTCTACATGATGCAGCTGCAGTACGAAGCAGAATATCGCCAGAGACTGGGTTGTCTGTTTCAGACGCCGGAGGTTTGAATGCAAAATTACAGAGTGCTCGCGGCGATCATCGTCTTGCTCACAGGAACGGCTTGTTCGCCAACCGACTCGGACGAGGGAGCGGAGGCTGCGACCGCTTTTCGCGCTTTGCTTGACGAACACTGGGCCGCGGCACGTGCTGAAAAGGTGTTCTTTCGGACGGACCCTGACGGCTGGCGGATGGAAGGAAAACTCTCGGAACACACTCCCGAGGCTCGCGCCCGGCGCCAGCAGTTCAACGAAGCCGTGCTGGACAAACTTGCCGTTATCGACATCGACAATCTCGATGCCGACGATCAACTGTCGTATCGCGTATTCAAATACGAACGCGAAACGGAGCGGGAGAGCTACGCACAGCGCGATCATTTCTTCCCCATTACCAGCATGTTCGGGTACCACACATACTTCGCGGAAGCGCCATCGAACATGACGTTTCTTTCGGCAAGCGACTACGACGACTACCTGGTGAGCCTGGCGGATTTCACCCGGTATAACCGCGAATACATCGGGGCGCTACGCGATGCGATTGAGGCGGGATACACGCACTACTGCGGAAGTATTTCCGGCTATGCCGGCACGATCGAGGAACATATTGTTGCCGACGCCGAAAAGAGCCGGCTTTATGCAGCATTTGCCCGGTTTCCCGCCAGCATGAGCGACGACCAGCGTGCGGAATACGCCGGCAAGGGCAGCGAGTTAATTACCTCCGTGATTGTTCCCGGTTACGAAGAGTTGCTGGATTTCTTCGTCAATGAGTACCTGCCGGCTTGCCGCCCGGAGGTGGCGATTACCTCGCTCCCTGGAGGCGATGACTACTACCAGTATTTGATTCGCTATTTCACGACGACCGACATGACCGCGGCAGAGATCCATGAACTCGGGGTCGCGGAACTGGGTCGTATTCGCGAGGAAATGCAGGACATCATGGCGGCGGTCGGCTTTGACGGTGATTTCACCGCCTTTGTCGACTTTCTCCGCGAGGACCCACGGTTCTACGCCAGGACCGACGAGGAATTGCTGGGCAGGGTTGCTCTCATCAGCAAGACGGCGGAGGGCGAGCTGCCGCGTTTCTTCACACTCTTGCCGCGCGCGACGTACAAAATCGTCGGTAACCCGGTGCGCGGTGCCTTTTACATGGCGCCGTCCGGAGACGGCACGGATTCGGGAACCTATTTCGTCAAGACCGGAGACGTTCGAAGCGTGCCGCTTTACTCCCTGGAAGCGCTGTCGCTGCATGAAGGCGTTCCGGGTCACCACCTGCAATCAACACTGGCCCAGGAGCTGGATCTGCCGGAATTTCGGCGCGACCTGTACCATTCCGCATTCGGTGAAGGTTGGGGCCTCTATGCCGAGCGCCTTGGCAAGGAGATGGGCTTTTACACGGACCCGTACAGCGATTTCGGTCGACTGACGTACGAGGCGTGGCGGGCATGCAGACTCATCGTCGACACCGGTATGCATGCATTTGGATGGTCACGCCAGCAGGCTGTGGAATTCATGCTGGCAAACACGGCGCTGAGTGCAGCGACAATTGATGGAGAGATCGATCGCTACATTACCTGGCCTGCCCAGGCGCTGTCCTACAAGATCGGCGAACTGAAGATTCGCGAACTGCGGGCCAGGGCGGAAGCCGAACTCGGGTCCTCGTTCGACATCAGGCGGTTTCACGACATGGTCGTCGGCAACGGGTCGCTTCCTATTGCGGTGCTGGAGGACATGGTCGAAAACTGGATCGCCGCCGAACTGGCCGCGCAAAAATAGCGATCTTATGAACAATAGTCCCCTTGTAAAACGGCTAATCGCCAGCTTGCTGGTCGTTACCTCGTTGGCGCTCGCCGAGTCCCACGAGGAGCTTATCGATCGAGCGTTCCAGGCGGTCGAAGACGATCTGTCTGCACGCTGGTCCTACACGCGTACAGAAGAAGATCAGGACGGGGTTTACGTTGGCCGCTACGATCCCCGGCAGCCGGAGTCGGAGCGCTGGACACTCATCACGGTGGATGGGCGTGAACCGAGCGCGGAGGAAACCGAGGACTACCTGGCAGAGCGGAACCGCGAGCCGGCAGGCGATAACGATGACGATGAGAAGGAACTCAATTCCATGGTGGAGAAGGGCAGTGCTGTGCTCCTCGAAGAGACCGACAGTTTCTGGCTGTTTGGTTTCAAGCCTCGGGGCGACACCGAGGACGACAGGGCATTCATGGAATCAGTCGATGGGACCTTGAAGATCGTCAAGGACGGACACTATGTCGCGGAGATTGCGCTGCAGAACAGTTCGCCAATCAAGCCGGCCAAGGGAGTCAAAATAAAGGCGTTCTTTACCCGCCTTGCGTTCGCGCCAATCGAAGACGGCGGGCCAGCCCTTCCTCGGAGCGTTCAGGCAAGCATCCAGGGCAAGGCGTTCCTTGTGATGAATATCGACGAATCCGAGACCGTCACTTTCAGCGAGTTCGAACAGGTGCTGGATCCGGCACCGCAACCTTAAGGTTCGTAGACGATCTCCCCATCCATGACCGTCATTTTCACATTCGGTCTTGTGAATGGCGTAAGCATCCACCGAGAAGATATCCTGGTCCAGGACAACAAGGTCGGCCTTCTTGCCGACCTCGATGGACCCGATTTGATCCTCGAGATGCAACTGGTAGGCGGCGTCAATCGTGAAGCCTCTGACCAGCGATTCAACACTCAGTCGCTCCGACTCGCGCGGCTGTACGGGCGCGTCCGCTTGTCCGAATTCCTGGCGCGTGTGGCCCATTTCTATCTGGATAATGGGTGAGAGGCCAAGCGTCCCCGCGCCGCTGGCTGGAAAGTCGCTGCCGAACGTCAGCATGGCACCGGTGTCCTCGAGACTCTTGAAACGCCAGAAGCGATTGAACTGGTCTTCGCTGACGAACTGTTTGCCGTAAGTATCGTAGGACGACCACAGCGGTGTGCTTTGGGCGATGACGCCAAGTTTCCCAAACCGGGGTACGTCCTGGTCTGTTATGACCTGGATGTGACAGATCGCGTAGCGAGTTTCGCTATCCGGATGCGATTTCTGCGCGCTTTCAATGGCGTTCAGTGTTTCGTGGATGGCGCGTTCACCGAGTGCATGCACGTGAACATCCATATCTCGAGATGCTGCATCCGTAATCATGTGGGTCATTTGTTCTTCAGTAAACACGGTCTCGCCGGAGTTCCCGGGTTCACCCTGGTAGTCCTCAAACATGGCCGCGGTTCTGCCTTCGACCGTGCCGTCATCAGGAATCTTGAGCGTGTTGTAATGATAGCGCTCGCCGCGCAACTCCTTGCGCCACAGGTCGGCAGTGTCAACCGCCGTCAGGTATTGTTCCCGGGTTTCTGGCCGCGACGACCCAATCAGACGAATTGTGAGGTCACCGGAGGCTTCGAGGCGATCGAGTATATGCTTCACAGCCTGGGCGTCATCACTCTCGATAATTCCCGCATCAAAGGCTGCCGTCACACCGTAGCTGTTCATGATATCGATGATGATGCCGGTGCCTTCCACAATCGTGTCGGCCGTTATGGCATTCAATGCCTCCATAGCCATGCCCGCGGTTCCCTCGAGCAGGTAGCCGGTTGCGTCGCCATTCTCGTCGCGCTTGTAGTAGCTGTAGCCGGGGACCGGGTCGGCAGTGTCCTGGGTGATATTCAGTGCTTTCAAGGCCGCGGTATTCGCCCAGGCAGCATGGAAGCCCTCGTCCATGATCAGCACCGGCGTGTCGGGCACAACGGCATCAATCTGTTGTCTCGTGGGGCCGGCCGGGCCAAATGTTGTCGCCAGAAATCCGTAGCCAAAGAGCAGGTCGGCATCTTTGTTTGCTGCTGCGTATGCGGCGATCGCCGCGACCCATTCGTCCACAGTTCCCCAGGTTTCGAGCGACAGGGCCGTGGCGTAGGCACCACCGGCGATCGGGTGTGCGTGGGCGTCAATAAATCCGGGCAATAGCAATTGACCGCCGAGGTCGCGAACATCCGTCGAGTCTCCGATCAGATCCACGGCGCCTGCCGCGTCACCGACGTAGACAATGCGGTCATCGCGAACAACGACAGCCTCCGCCCAGGGTGCATCTTCGTTAAGCGTATAGACCTTGGCCCCGACGAACGCGAGGTCGCCGTACTGCGTTGTGTCGTTGGTCCCGGATGAACAGGAAGATGCGATGGTGAGGATCAGAAGGACTGCAAGTATTCGAGAACTTGGCAAGACTGGGCTCCCTTCTTCAGGTGCGCAGCTCGCGCACGCCGTTATCATCGGCAATCAGCAGGATGTCGGCGGGGCGGTCCGCGAACAAGCCGACCGTTACGACACCGGGAATTCGGTTAATTCTCGCTTCCATGTCGATAGGATTGACGATCTGCAGGTTATGGACGTCGAGGATGTGATTGCCGTTATCGGTAACGAATCCCTCGCGCCAGATAGGTTGACCCCGCATCTTGAGGATCCGCCTGGCGACGAATTCCTGCGCCATTGGCAAGACTTCGATGGGCAGGGGGAACCCGCCGAGCATACCGACAAGCTTGGAATCGTCCACGATACAAATGAAGCGCCGCGCCGCGCCTGCGAGGACTTTCTCGCGAGTCAGGGCGCCACCTCCACCCTTGATAAGCTGCAAGTGCTTGTTGCTTTCATCGGCGCCGTCGATATAGATGTCCAGGTCACCAGTCTCGTTGAGTGTCGAGACGTCAAAGCCCTGCTTCTCGAGCAGCTCCGTCGAGGCTCTGGAGCTCGAGACGACCCGATCGATAAAGTCGCGAACCTCCGGCAGGATTTCGATCAGACAATTGACCGTCGAGCCAGTACCGACACCCAGCACGGTTCCAGGCTGAATGAATTCCATCGCGGCCCTGGCGGCTGCGCGCTTCTTCTCGGTTGCATCCATAGGTGAGTACTATAGTCAAATTATCGCGAAATGCACGTGCGACCGTGCACACTTTGGGCTGCGCGCACAAAAAAAAGAGCCCGCCAGGGCGGGCTCTTGCGTTTGCTCTGGAAGAAGGCCTCTTCCCAAGCAAAGGCTAACTACCGTTATTTCTTGCGTGTTGCCTTTCTCCGGGTAGCTTTCTTCTTAGTAGCCTTCTTCTTAGAAGCTTTCTTCTTAGAAGCTTTCTTCTTAGTAGCCTTCTTCTTGGTAGCCTTTTTCTTGGCTACTTTCTTTTTGGCTTTCTTCTTAGCCTTTTTCTTGGCTACTTTCTTTTTGGCTTTCTTCTTAGCCTTTTTCTTGGCTACTTTCTTTTTAGCCTTTTTCTTGGCTACTTTCTTTTTGGCCTTTTTCTTGGTGGCCTTCTTTTTAGTAGCTTTCTTCTTGGTAGCTTTCTTCTTGGTGGCCTTCTTCTTCGCTACTCTCTTAGCGACTTTCTTCCGCGAAGCTGGAGCTTTCTTAGCAACGCGTTTCTTCCTACTTGCAACTTTCTTCTTTGACTTCTTTTTGGTAGCCATCATTTTCTCCGTGTCGGGTACCCGCGCTTGAGTATACTCAACAATCCTCAAAAATCCAGCGAGTTAGGGCAACAAAAAATCACTCACGAAACGAATCCGGAAGTCGCGATCGCGTGTCTTCGAGAAGGAGGGTGATCGTGTCGCGTTGCAAAACGAAAACGGAGGCAAGAAGTACATCGGTTCCCGGTGATGAGTTTGTGAGCTGCTGGATGTGCACAAGCAACCACGATCGAGCCCTGACCGGATTTGTTTTTCTTGCCTGGATTGGGACGAAGCGAAAGGGATTCCGGGTTTTTGGCGGAGATCACAGTCTCTGTTTCTTGTCGCTAATAGCTCGATAAAGCCGTATATCCCAAGGATTTGGCGTAATTTTCTCGACTTCCTGACACTGAAACGCCACGCCAACAAGTTTCGGGCGAATCCAGTTCTTTCGGTAGCGAAGGAACGAAAAGCAACGATCGTAATAACCGCCACCCATGCCAATTCGATTCCGTTCGCTATCAAACGCGACAGTGGGGGTAACCACCAAATCCAATTGCCGCGGTTCGATCAGAACGCCGCGCGTTGGCTCCCACAAACCGAAAAAATTCTTCTCGAGTTCGGATTCCGGATCGATTCGGCAAAACAGCATTTCCGTGCTACTGCGCAAAATTGGCACGAATACGCGCTTATTTGCGCACCAGGCACGTTCTATGATTTCGCGTGTATCGACCTCGTCTGGCATCGGTAAGTAACACGCAATCGACTTGCTCGAATAAAATTCCCGGGAATCGCAAACGCTGCGGCAGATGATTTGTGACGCCATTGCGCGCGCGTCGTCCGACATCTCACGGCGGGCTTGCAGCGCGTTTCTTCGAAGTGTGCGAATAAGATCAGGCATCTTGGGAGGGATCGAGAAAGGAGGCGCTTCCCGCCTGTGCCGTCACAGACCTTCGCTCTCGAACCGGAGCAACAGGTGGGGTCAATCGTGGCTGTAACAGGCATACCGTCGAAACGGTTTTGCACATATGCAGCCGACAGACAGCGACCCCAAGGTAAAAATTTAGGGTCGGGAGGTTTCCAGATCGGTATCGAACACCGCAGGAAGCGCCAATTCAATTATCGTGCCGGTTCCGCGTATTACAAGTCGAGCTGATGCGTTCCGCTCAGGACGCTGTCTACACGGTCCGAAATTAGTTTGAGGCGATCACTGATGCCGCCTTCCAGTTCCTGGTCACGCGCCTTCGCGTGAATCAGGTCGTTAGCCATATTCAAAGCTGCCATTACAGCGATCCTGTCCAATCCTACGACGCGGCCGCTGTCGCGAATCTCACGCATCTTGCTGTTCAGGATTTCTGCTGAATCGAGCAAATCTGTTCGTTCTCCAGCGGGGCAGGCAACCTGGTATTCCTTGTCGAGAATTCGAACACTTACCTGCGCAAGTTGTTGGGTCATTCGGCGTACTCCGTGTGCCTGTTACTGCTGTGTTTCGTTGGGGCTCAGGAGCCCTGCTCCATCGCTTTCAGTCGCCCGATCATCGCTTCAACGCGTGCCCGAACCTGCTCGTTCTTTTGCAGCAGGTTGGCGCGCTCTGACGTCAGCACATCCTGGCGCTGTTTCAGTGAGCGATTCTCGTCCTGCAACTGGTCGCAAACACGAACAAGTGCGTCCACGCGCTTCTCGAGTCGCTTGAGTTCGTGTTCAAAAGTCGAGGTCATGTTCTCAGCCATACGGTCAATATAGTCACGCGTTTCGATAGAATCAATCATCTCCGTCAGGGGGCGTGCCCCGGCATGGTCTCACGCCACGGTCCGTGGGATCATAAGGGATTGGCGTAATTGGAAAGGTTGGCATCCAGATGGATGAAAAAGTCGGCTTTGACGAGCTGGATAGCGCACTGCGGCGCTGTGGGTCGAACTGGGATGCCGCGCAGACGCACGGGCTGTTGACGGCACGACTGGCCGTCGCTGGTGTGCCGGCGGGGCCCGACTGGTTGCTGCAGGTGCTCGAGGGTACACAGGAGACGGACGCGCTGCGCCTCGAGTGCCAGAAGATCCTGGACTCACTCTACCAGGGTACGTATTGGCAGCTGACCGAAAGACTCTCCGAGTTCTATCCATTGTTGCCCGACGACGACGCAGACACCTGGCAGCGAACGCAGGCCATGGCCCACTGGTGCGAGGCATTCCTGCATGGACTGGTTTCGTCCGCGCACGACCAGGCGCTCAAGGACCGGCTCGCTGCCGAACCGCTCTCGGACATCATTCGTGACATGCTGCAAATTACGCGCGCAGCTATCGACGAAGAATCCGATGAGGAGGACAATGAAGCAGCCTACGTTGAGATAGTCGAGTACATCCGGATTGCTGCTCAGCTGGCCTACGAGGAACTGGCCGATATTCGGCAGACGGAAAAGCAATGAAGCACGCCGAATTCGAACGCCGGCGCAAGCAGTTGATGCACATGGTTGGTGCCGGGGGGATCGCGATCCTGCCAGCCGCGCCGGTCCGTATGCGCAGTCGCGATGTCGAGTACCGCTATCGCCAGGACAGCGACTTCTATTACCTGACCGGATTCGACGAACCGGAGGCCGTTGCGGTCCTGGTGCCAGGCCGTGCGCAAGGCGAGTACCTGATGTTCTGCCGCGAGCGCAACGTGGACAAGGAACTGTGGGATGGTTTGCGCGCCGGCCAGGACGGTGCCATTGCGGATTATGGCGCTGACGACGCGTTCCCGATTGACGATATCGACGACATCATTCCAGGCCTTATCGAAGGCTGCAATCGCGTCTACTACACAATGGGGATGTACTCGGATTTCGATACGCGAATTGCCGACTGGGTAAATTCGCTGCGCTCCGGCACATCGCGTGGCTTGCATACCCCGCAGGAGTTTGTGGCGCTCGATCATCTCTTGCATGACATGCGCCTGTACAAGAGCCGAGGTGAGATTTCGGCGATGCGCAAGTCAGCCAGGGTTGCGGTCGAGGCGCACAAGCGGGCGATGCGGATGACGCAGCCCGGGCTCTTCGAGTATGAAGTTGAAGCAGAATTCCGGCATGAGTTTCGGCGTAACGGCGCCTGGGCGTCGTACAACCCGATCGTTGCCGGTGGCGCCAATGCCTGTACGCTGCACTACGTCGAGAACCGCGACAGGCTGCGGGACGGTGACCTGTTGCTGATCGATGCCGGTTGCGAGCTCGATTATTATGCGTCCGACATAACCCGGACGTTTCCCGTGAACGGTCGGTTCAGTCCCGAGCAGCGTGCGGTCTACGAGATCGTGCTCGAAGCACAGCTCGCTGCAATCGAAAAGACAGTAAAAGGGAATCACTGGAATGACCCCCACGATGCGGCGGTGCGAGTCATCACGAAAGGCTTGAAAAAACTCGGCATGCTTGATGGCTCCGTTCCAAAACTCATCAAAGACGACGCCTACCGCCAGTTCTATATGCATCGCACGGGACACTGGATTGGCATGGACGTGCATGACGTGGGCGACTACAAGGTCGGCGATGAATGGCGTGTTCTGGAGACGGGCATGGTCACGACCGTGGAGCCTGGAATTTACCTGCCGAATAAGCGTAATGTGCCCAAGCGCTTCCGGAACATTGGCATTCGTATCGAAGACGACGTCGCGGTTACTGCAAACGGGCCGGACGTTCTCAGCAAGGGGCTGGCGAAAGATCCCGATGACATCGAAGCGCTGATGCAAAGCAGATGACCCGAGAATCCCAGCACTACGACATCGTCATCGCCGGCGGCGGCATGATCGGTACCAGCCTTGCACTCGCGCTGGCACCGCTGGGCTTGCGCATCGCTATCGTTGAGGCAGTTGCGCGGAAGGCGGCGGCGCAGCCCAGTTTTGACGACAGATCGACGGCCTTGTCACGCAGCACGCAGCGCATGTTTGAGGCCATGGGTTTGTGGCCGGATATTGTCGCCGCTTCGACGCCTATCCGGCAGGTGCATGTGTCAGACCAGGGACACTTTGGGTTTTCTCATATCGAGGCTGAAGAACAGGGCGTCGAGGCGCTCGGGTACGTTGTTATCAATCGCGTGCTCGGCAAAGTGCTGCAGGACGCGCTCGACGGTCTCGATGAGGTCGACGTTTTGTGTCCGGCGCGAATTGTCGACATTGAACTCGGCCCGGATATTGCTACGGCGGTCGTTGAGAACGCGGACAGCAAACGAACTGAACTATGCGGGCGCCTGCTCGTCGCGGCGGACGGTGCGAATTCGGCCGTGCGCGAGATGATGGGTATTACCGCGCAGCAAAGCCACTATGGTCAGCGTGCCGTTATTGGCAACCTGCTGCCCGAAAAGGATATCGACAACGTAGCGTATGAGCGCTTCACCGGGCAGGGGCCGCTTGCCATCCTGCCGGTGGCCGACGGACGCGCAGGATTCGTATGGACGGTGTCCGAGGATAATGCCGAACGTGTCATGGCACTTGATGACGAGCAATTTCTCGCGGAGCTTCAACAGGAGTTCGGCTATCGGCTCGGCGTGTTCTCCCGCGTCGGCACTCGCGCGTCGTATCCATTGGTGCTCAGCAAGGCACTGCGCCTGACCGCAACGCGCAGCGTTCTCATCGGCAATTCCGCGCACGGTTTGCACCCTGTTTCGGCACAGGGTTTCAATCTGGGTATGCGCGACGTGGCGGCGATCGTGGATTGCGTCGCCGACGCGAAGGCAGCTCCGGGTGAGTTCGATCCCGGTGCCGGCAACGTACTGGAGCAATACGCGAACTGGCGGCGCGCGGACCAGCAGAAGCTGGTGCGCTTCACCGATGGTCTCGTGAAGCTTTTCTCCAGTGAGCGCTGGCCACTGCGTACGCTGCGCAACATCGGCATGCTCGGTTTCGATCTCGTTCCGGGGGTCCGGTCCGTGTTTGCAAAGCACACCATGGGGCTGGCGGGCCGTTTGCCGCGACTCTCACGAGGAGTGCCAATCGAATGATCCGCCGCTATAACATCGTCGTTGTCGGCGGGGGTGTGACGGGCCTGATGGCGGCCACGCTTCTTGCGAAGGGTCCGCATGGCGATGCCCTCGACATCACCCTGGTCGATGCAGCACCGCGGCCCGTGTTTTCGCCGGATAGCGACGTCGCCCTGCGCGTGTCCGCAATTGCTACCGGGACTGCCCGGTTGTTTGCTTCGGTCGGGGCCTGGGAATACGCAGCAGCAACGCGCGTCAGCCCCTACACAAGCATGCGCATCTGGGATGCGCGCGATACGCTCGAAAGCGCTGCTGCGCTGCGCTTCAATGCCGACGAGTTCGCCATTCCTCAACTCGGCTTCATTGTCGAAAACGTGTTGCTGCAGGATGTCCTGTTATATCAACTGGACCGTACGGATGTGACGCTGAAGTTTTCAAGTCCGATCGCAAGATTGCGAAGATCGGCAAGGCACTACGAACTGGACCTGGAATCCGGGGAGTCGCTCACGGCTGACCTGGTGATCGGCGCAGATGGCGCGCGATCGTTCGTTCGGTCTGCTGTCGGCATTGAGACCAACGATTGGCCGTATGAACAAACTGCTTTCGTTACCCATTTGCGACCGGAGAAAGCTCACGGTGGGGCCGCACTGCAACGCTTCTTGCGCGACGGACCGTTGGGCATCCTGCCGCTTCAGGACGGTCGCGTGTCGGTTGTGTGGTCAACGACGCCGGACCAGGCAGAAGCGGCGCTGGCCGCTGATGATGAGATGACAGGACACTTGTTAAGCGAGGCCTCCGATTACGTTCTCGGCCGTCTCGAAGTCGCCGGGCCGAAAGGAGCATTTCCATTGTGCGCGCGCCACGCGACAGCTTATGTATTGCCAAACCTCGCGCTGATCGGTGACGCCGCTCATGCTATTCATCCGTTGGCCGGGCAGGGTGCCAACCTCGGCCTGCAGGACGCCGCGGAGCTTGCAGCCCAGATATCAGCGGCAATTGGGCAGGGACTTCACCCGGGAGACCGGCCAGTATTGCGGCGCTATGAACGGGCGCGCAAGGGTGCCAATGCGACGATGTTGCATTTCATGACTGGCCTAAATCGTCTGTTTACGACAGACTCTCCCGTACTCGGGGAACTGAGGACAGCCGGAATGCGGGTATTCAACCGCAGCGGCCCAATTAGAGAACATGCCGTCAAGGTAGCGCTGGGCGTCGGCTGACGCCCAAAATGGGGAAACAATGAAGCAGCGATATGTTTATGTGCTTGCCGCGTTGCTAACGGCGTTTGGTCTTTCCGTGTTTGTCTACAAATGGCAAGTGCTCGGGTTTCCGCTGAGCAAAGACCAGGAACGGCCCGTCTGGACCATTGAGGCTGCGGTCAGTTTCGAGAGCGGTCCAGGTTCGATTAGCGCACAGCTGCAAATTCCTGCGCTGACTCCCGGTTTTCGCATGCTGAATGAACACTCGGTTTCGCGCGGGTATGGATTTGGTACCGACTATGGTGACGGCGGCAGGGTTGCACAATGGACGATCCGGCGCGCTGATGGTGAGCAGACGATTTACTACCGCATCTCTGTTTACGAAGACGACACCGTCGACGAGTCCGATACGATCCCGCCGTTTCCGCCGGTGCCGGTGATCAATGAGCCCCTCAAGACTGCGGTTGATGTACTTGTCGAAGATGCACGTGAGCACTCCGCCGACACGGCTTCCTTTACTGCAGAATTGCTGCGCCGCCTAAACGATCCGTCTCCCAATGCAAATGTGGAATTACTACTGTCAGCAGTATCGAGCGAGGCTGAATTCGTTGCCATGGTAACGACGGTTCTCGCCTCGGCCCGAATTCCGTCGCGCGTGATCCACGGCTTCCCGCTGTCCGGGCGCCAGAGGTCCGCACGACTCGTGTCATGGCTGGAAGTGCACGACGGTGACCGATGGCTGTACTTCAACCCGGCAACCGGGGAAGAGATGCTGCCAGACCGCTACCTCGTGTGGTGGCGCGGCAACGAGGCCCTGGTCAACGTCGCAGGCGGCAGCAACGTCGAGGTCAGTTTTGCAGTTCAGGAAAACCATTTGGATGCTGTGGCGATCGCCGAGAGGCAAGCGGCACAGTTGGGCGCCAGTGCGGTCGACTTTTCGCTCTACAGCCTGCCCATCCAGACGCAGGCCGTCTACAGCGTACTGCTGATGATACCGATCGGCGCACTGATCATGGTCATCATGCGCAATTTTGTCGGTATTGATGCGTTCGGCACCTTCATGCCTGTCCTGATCGCGCTCGCGTTTCGCGAGACCAAGCTGTTATGGGGAGTCATCCTGTTCACGCTCCTGGTTGCGCTTGGACTGAGCATTCGCTTCCTGCTGGAACGATTGCGATTGCTACTCGTGCCGCGATTGAGCGCCGTATTGATTGTCGTCGTGCTGCTGATGCTCTTCATCAGCCTGACCTCGCACCGTTTGGGGCTCGAGACGGGGCTGTCGGTCGCGCTGTTCCCAATGGTCATCATTGCGATGACCATCGAGCGTATGTCCGTCGTCTGGGAGGAACGGGGTGCCGTCGACGCAATGCGTGCAGGTCTGGGCAGCCTCTTCGTCGCAGTTGCCGCCTATATATTCATGGGCCTGTCGTGGCTCGAGCACCTCATTTTTACGTTCCCCGAAATGCTGCTGGTCGTGCTCGCCCTCGTCTTGCTCGCGGGTCGCTACACGGGCTACCGCATCACGGAGCTGAAGCGCTTTAAGGCGCTGGGGATGAATTGATGTTTGGTCCGGCAGCCAGGCTGCGAGCAGCGGGCGTTCTTGGACTCAATGAGCGCAACGCCGACTTCATCATGCGATTCAATTCACGGCGTCACTACCCGAGGGTGGATGACAAAGTGCTGACCAAGGAGCTTGCACTCGCAGCCGGTATGGCTGTGCCGGATCTGTACGGAGTCATCGCCAATCAGGGCGAGGTCAGCACTTTTGCGAGCATCGTCGAGAACGTTGAGAGTTTCGTGATCAAACCCGCGCAAGGCAGCGGCGGCGATGGGATACTCGTCGTGACCGGTCGCAGCGAACGCAAGCGCGATTGTTTTCGCCTGAGCAGCGGCGTCATCATTTCGGAGGAGGAAATCCTCTATCACCTGCAGAATATTGTCAGCGGCCAGTACAGCCTCAGCGGCAATCCCGATAAAGCGCTGATCGAGTACTGCGTGCATTTCGACCCGGTGTTCGCCAAGGTCAGCTACCAGGGCGTGCCTGATGTTCGCGTTATCGTGTATCGAGGTTATCCGGCGATGGCGATGGTACGCCTGCCCACTCGTGCCTCGGACGGCAAAGCCAATCTCCACCAGGGCGCCGTCGGCGCGGGAATCGACATGGGCACTGGCGTCACGCTGGGTGGGGTGCTCGACAATGAGATTGTCGATGATCATCCGGATACCGGTGCGCTGATAATGGGACTCGAAATTCCGCACTGGGATTTCATTCTTGAGTCGTCGGCGAAGGGATACGAGGTTACAGAACTCGGCTACCTGGGCGTCGACATGGTCATTGACGGTGACCGGGGTCCGCTAATCCTGGAGATGAATGCCAGGCCAGGGCTCAATATTCAGATAGCAAACCGCGCGGGACTCAGTGATCGTATCGCGCGCATTGACCAGATTCATGATGCATCGGCCACACCGGCTGAGCGCGCCAGTATTGCGCGCAGAGAATTCAAAATTGAACGGGGAATACAATGATCCTTTATGTACGTCTGTTTGTCCTGAGTGTTTTCTTCTTCCTGGGTTTTGCGATACCCGCTAGTGCCGCAGATGAAGAAGAAGAGAGCAATCCGCTTGCGAGCCTGCCCCTGCGGCATATCGGTCCCGCCATAACATCCGGCCGAATTTCGGATTTCGCGTTTTACCCCGGCGGTGACAATAAGTTCCTTGTTGGAGTCGCATCGGGAAACCTGTTTCGCACAGATAACAGCGGCATTACCTGGGATCCGATTTTCGAAAATGAAGGGTCGTACGCGATCGGCGTTGTCGAACTCGATCCCAACGACGCGAAGACCATTTGGGTAGGCACAGGCGAAAACAACTCGCAGCGCTCCGTGGCGAACGGCGACGGCGTCTACAAGTCGACGGATGGCGGCAAGAGCTGGACGAACGTCGGTCTCAAGGATTCGGGCCACATTAGCCAGATCTGGATTAACCCGGACGACTCCGACGAGGTGCTGGTCGCAGCGCAGGGGCCACTCTGGAATGACGGCGGCGATCGCGGCCTTTACCGGACGACCGATGGTGGTGGGACATGGGATCGGATTCTCGAGATTGACGCCCACACAGGTGTAAACGAGTTCGTCGTCGACCCACGCAATCCGGATGTCATCGTCGCGTCGACCTACCAGCGACGCCGTCATGTCTGGGTGCTGATCAACGGCGGGCCAGGTAGTGGCATCCACAAGAGCACCGACCGCGGCAAAACCTGGAACAAGGTCTCGACCGGGTTGCCGAGCGATCATATGGGCCGCATCGGCCTGGCCGGAGCACCGAGCAACCCGGACATGATTTACGCGATCATCGAAGCCAATGATGAAGAGCAGGGGATCTACCGGTCGAGCGACTTCGGCAGCAACTGGGAGAAGCGTTCGGAGTACATGACCACGAGTCCGCAGTACTACAACGAGATCGTCGTCGACCCGAAGAATGAGAATCGGCTCTACTCACTCAATACGTTCACGATGAAATCAGAGGATGGTGGCCAGACTTTCGCCGCGCTGGCTGCAGAATCGCGCCATGTCGACGATCACGCGCTCTGGATCGATCCCGAGAACACTGACCACCTGTACATAGGTGGCGACGGCGGTATCTACGAGTCCTGGGACATGGGAGCTACGTGGAGGCATGTTCGGAATTTGTCGATCACGCAGTTTTACCGCATTCAACCTGACTACGACGAGCCGTTCTACAATGTTTGTGGCGGCACGCAGGACAACAACTCATTGTGTGCGCCTTCGCGCACGACCGTGGTTCACGGCATCACGAACTCCGACTGGCACCTGATCCTGGGCGGTGACGGCTACGAGCCGCAGTTCGACCCGACCGATCCCAATATCATCTACACGCAGTACCAGTACGGTGGCCTCGCGCGCTACGACCGGCGCACGCAGGAGCGTGTCTACATAGCGCCGCATCCGGAAAGCGGCGAGAACAACTACAAGTGGAACTGGAACACGCCGCTGATCGTCAGTCCGCACGATCCGAAGCGCCTGTACTACGCGTCCGAGTACCTGTTCCGGTCGGACGACAGAGGTGACAGTTGGCGCAAGGTCAGTCCGGATCTGACGCGCCAGGTGGACCGTAACAAGCTCGAGGTGATGGGACGCGTCTGGGGCATCGACACGATCGCCAAGAACGATTCGACGTCGATTTATGGCAGCGCCATCATGATCAGTGAAAGCCCGCTGCAGGAAGGGTTGATTTACGTCGGCACCGATGACGGTGTCCTGAACGTTACCGATGACGGTGGCGCGACGTGGCGCAAAACAACGAAGTTCGCCAAGGTGCCGGACATGACCTACATCGACGACGTGCTGGCTTCGTCGCACGATGTCGACGTCGTCTACGCCGTGCTTGAAAACCACAAGCGTGGTGATTTCAAACCCTATGTCCTGAAGTCCGGGAACCGCGGGCAGAGCTGGACGTCGATTAGCGGCAACCTGCCCGAGCGTGGATCCGCGCACACCATCGTCGAGGATCATGTCGATCCGAACCTGCTTTTTGTCGGTACCGAGTACGGTGTCTTCTTCACCCAGGACGGTGGTGGTTCATGGCACCAGCTGAAGGGCAACTTCCCGACGATTGCCGTGCGCGATATCGAAATACAGGCGCGCGAAAACGATCTCGTTGTCGGCACGTTTGGCCGTGGCATCTACATTCTCGATGACTATTCGGCGCTGCGCACCAACGCGGCGGACCTGGGCGAGTTCGAGCTCTTCGACGTTCGCGATCCATGGCTGTACATCGAGGGGGATCTTTGGGGCGGCCAGGAGAAGGGCTCGATGGGCGATGCATTCTTTACCGCGCCGAACCCGCCATTCGGGGCGGTATTCACCTATTACCTGAAGGACGGTCTCAAGTCGCAGAAGGCGGCCCGCCGTGAACGCGAGATCGAGATCGAGAAGGAGGGTGGCGATACACCGTACCCGGCATGGGACGCACTGCGCGCCGAGGATCGTGAGCAGGGTCCGGCCATGTACATCATGGTTCGCGACGCGGCCGGAAATCTTGTTCGCCAGGTGAGTGCAAACACGGACAAGGGTGTGCACCGCAGTGCCTGGGACCTGCGGCTGCCGCCACCAGATCCGATCAACCTGCAACCGGCAGACCAGCCTTACTGGATGCCGGACCCCCTCGGTCCGCTGGCCTTGCCGGGAACCTACACGGCACGTCTTGCTACCGAGCGAAACGGTGTTCTGCAGGAAATGGGCGAGTCGCAAACGTTTGTCGTAAAAGCACTGCATGCAAGTCCGGAGATCACGAACGATCGCCGCGCATTGCAGGCGTTCCAGCTCAAGGTGGCGGGCTTGCAGCGAGCAGTCGCCGGCAGTTCATCCGCTATCGCCGAGCTCGACAACCGCATCGCACATGTACGCGCCGCTATCGTAGAGACACCGGCAGCGGGCGATGCCGAACGCGCTGTGTTGCAGGACATAACGACCAGGCTGGCGGATATCGGCGTCGCGATTCATGGCGATGCGACGATCGGCGGGCGGAATGAACCCGTGCCGATGTCGATTTCCTCGCGCGCCTCGAACTTGTACTACAACCTCGTCTTTTCGCAATCGGACGCGGGCGGTAACTACAAGGACTCCTACGCGGTAGCCGCGAAAGAATTCACCGGGGCCCTGCAGGCACTAGGACGCGTTGACGCGGACCTCTCGGCGCTCGAGGATGCGCTCGAGATCAAGGGTGCGCCGTGGACGCCGGGCCGCATACCCGACTGGTCGGCTGACTAGCGGCTTGCTGCGGACTGGCTCATTGCGCGGCCATCCATTCGTCCATGCGCAGCTCGAGCAGGTCGAGCGGCAGGGCACCGGCCCCGAGTAGCTCGTCATGGAACGCGCGGATATCGAACTTGTCGCCAAGTTCGATTTCCGCCCGTTCGCGCAGCGTCAGGATCTTCAGCTGACCGATTTTGTAGGCCAGCGCCTGGCCGGGCCAGGCGATGTAGCGATCAATTTCGTTGACGATGTCGTGCTCGGTCTTGGCCGCGTTGTCCTTGAAGAAGTCGATTGCCTGCTGGCGCGTCCAGCCCTTGTAGTGCATGCCGGTATCGACGACGAGCCGCACGGCCCGCCACATGTCGTAGGTCAGCTGGCCGAAGCGTGAGTACGGGTCCTGGTAGAGGCCGAGGTCGTAGCCCAGGCGCTCGCTGTAGAGCCCCCAGCCCTCGACGAAGGCCGTGAATCCCATAAAGCGGCGGAACATCGGGATGTCCCCGATCTCCTGCTGCAGGGCAATCTGCAGGTGATGGCCCGGCATCGCTTCATGCACGCTGAGCACTTCGATCTCGTACTTCGGCCGGACCTCCGGTTTGTAGAGGTTAACGTAGTAAATGCCCGCGCGGCTGCCGTCAGCGGCCGGTCGGTTGTAGTAAGCCGTTGTGGTATTGGGGGCAATCGAATCGGGAATGGGTTTCACGCCATAGGGCATGCGCGGCAGTTTGCCGAACAGCTTCACGAGCTCGGGATCAATTCGTTTCGAGGTTGCGAGGTATTCCTGGTACAGGGCCTCCGGGGTGTCGAAGTAGAACTGCGGATCGGTCCTGAGAAACTCGAGAAACTCATGGAAGTCGCCCTCGAATTCGACCTCGCGGATGATGGCCATCATTTCGTCGCGGATGCGTTTGACCTCGTCGAGGCCAATGCGATGAATCTCGTCGGGAGTCAGGCGCGTGGTCGTGTAAGACCGGGCCTGGTGCTCGTACCACGCGCTGCCGTTCGGCAGTTGCGACAGGCCAATGGTCTCGGTGGCCTCCGGCAGGTACTTCTCGTTGAAATACTTGTCGAGCTTGCGGTAAGCCGGAATGACGGTGTCTTCGATTACGGCTGTGGCCTCGGCGCGCAGTCGCTCACGATCAGCGGCGGCAAACGATTCCGGCAGGGTCGCGAAGAGCCTGAAGTACGGGCTGTCCGCCGCGAATTCCACAAGCTGCGCCGAAAGCTGTTCCGGCATTCTCTGCATGAGTATCGCGGGTGGCATCAAGCCTTCTTTGCGACCCGCATCGGCAAGATCGATGATCTGGTCGATCAGGACGTCAAGCTTGCCGAGGCGCGCGATCCAGTCCTCGTAGTCCTGCACGGTCGTAAATCGGAGACGGTTGGTCAGGGTGTCGAGGTTTTGAATACCTCCCTGGTGCTGGAACGGGATCAGGAAGGCGTTGAACTGGTGTTCGTCGACCTCGTCCTGCAGCTGACGCCGGAAGAGCTCGTAGTTCAGCTGGTCGTCCGCCGACAGCGCATTCTTATCGATCGCGTACACGCGCCTCAGGAAATCACGCGCCTCGGCGTGGCGTTTCTCAATAGCGCTCAGGCTCTGATCGCTCCAGTCCTGGTTGAAGCGCCGGTCACCCATGGTCGAGGCCATGACAGGCGAGTTGGCCAGGGTCCATTCCCAGTGCTCGTCAAGCAACGTGTTGAAGTCCGTAGCTGCGTCGGCGAGCACTGAACCCGAGATTATGAGCAGCATCCAGGCAAGGAATATTCTGATTTTCGTCATGCCGATCCCCGTTTTTCCGTGACGGGCATTGTTACTGGCGGATCGGCTTGTGGCAACCGGTGTGAGCATTGGCTATGATTGGGCGCACTGATCCATAGCGTATGCAGAAGAGACCCCGTTCATTCGGGGCGCCGAAGGCGCAACTCGCTCGGAAACGCTCAGGCAGAAGGACTGGGTACGCTGATCAGCTCTGGAGAGTGGCCTCGAAAGGCCCACCGAAGGGGAACGTGGCCAAAGAGTCATTGATCTCTCAGGTAAACAAGGACAGAGGGGCGGCAGGCAGCGATGCCTGCCGCCTTTTTTTTGTGCGGTTACTACGTCTAACCAACGGGTTGTTAATATGGGTTCCAAGACTCCGCTGTACGACAAACATGTTGAAGCCGGCGCGCGCATCGTCGATTTCGGCGGCTGGGACATGCCGCTGCATTATGGGTCGCAAAAGGAAGAACACCACGCGGTGCGACAGAAGGCAGGCGTGTTTGATGTCTCACACATGACCGTCGTGGATATCGCGGGGGATCGCGCGCGTGAATTTCTGCAATACCTGGTGGCGAACGATGTTGCCAAGCTCAAGGACTACGGCAAAGCGCTTTATACGTGCATGCTGACTCCCGATGGTGGCGTCATTGATGACTTGATCGTCTACTTTGTCGCGGACACCCGGTACCGTCTCGTCGTCAACGCAGCGACGAGGGAGAAGGATCTCGCGTGGATTCGCGAGCAGGCAGAGGCGTTCAAGGTCAGTGTCGTCGAGCGGGCGGAACTGGCGATGATCGCCGTACAGGGCCCCAGGGCCCGCGACCTGACAGCGCCGTGTATCGATGCGGAGTACCGTGACGCCGCGCTTGCGCTCAAGCCATTCAATGGAATGTTTGCCGGGGACTGGTTTGTTGCACGTACCGGCTATACGGGCGAGGACGGCTGGGAAATCGTCATGCCGGCGGCCGAGGTAGCGGCTGTTTGGGATCGGCTGTTGGCGGCTGGTGTCGAGCCTTGTGGACTGGGTGCCAGGGACACGCTGCGTCTTGAAGCTGCGATGAATCTCTACGGCTCGGATATGGACGAGACAATCTCGCCGCTGGAGGCCGGTCTTGACTGGACCGTGGCGTGGGAGCCAGCCGACCGGGACTTCATCGGTCGGGCCGCAATCGAAAAGCAACGTGACAGTAGCGACAGGCGCCGCTTCGTCGGTCTGTTACTGGAAGACAAAGGCGTATTACGCAATCATCAGAAAATCGTCGTCGACGGCGTGGGTGAGGGCGAAATTACGAGCGGCGGGTTTTCGCCGACAATCGGGCGCTCCATCGCGCTCGCGCGGGTACCTGCAGGCGACTACGACCGGGCCCAGGTCGAAGTCAGGGGTAAGTTACTGAATGTGCGGATCGTCGCTACGCCGTTCGTTCGCAATGGGCAAATTCGAATCGACGTCTGACGTCACAGCAAAAGAAAACCACAGGGAGAAACACAATGAGTGAATTGCCGGGAGATCTCCTCTTTACCGAAGATCACGAATGGCTGCGCCGCGAGAGTGACGGCAGCGTGACAATCGGCATTTCGGACCACGCCGCGACGGCATTGGGCGATCTTGTCTATGTCGAACTGCCCGAGGTTGGCCAGGAAGTGGACGAGGGCGGAGAAATGGCCGTTGTCGAATCGGTCAAGGCCGCATCGGATGTCTACGCACCGGTTGCCGGCACGATTGCGGCAGTCAACGACGAGCTCGCGGACGATCCCGAGAAGATCAATGCCGACCCTTATGGCGATGGCTGGATAGTCCGCATGAATGTCGATGGCTTCGATGAGAGTGCCTTGATGACGCCGGACGCCTACCAGCAATTGCTCGACGAACTGGACGACTGAGACAGGACCGAGAAAAGACCAATGCCTTTTATTCCCCATACCGAGAAAGACACTCGGGAAATGCTCGCGGCCATCGGCGCGGACTCGATTGAAGACCTGTTTGACGAGATTCCGGCGGCGCTGCGCATCGAACATCTGCACGGCGTGCCTGAAGCGCTCACCGAAATGGAAATATCACGCCTGATGCGAAAGCGCGCACGCATGGATGGTTCACCGTTGTGCTTCATCGGTGCCGGCGCCTATGAGCATCACATCCCGGCCGCTGTCTGGGACATCGCGACACGCGGTGAGTTCTATTCTGCGTATACGCCGTACCAGGCCGAGGCAAGCCAGGGCACGCTGCAGGTGATCTACGAGTACCAGACGATGATTACCGAACTGACGGGGCTCGATGTCAGCAACGCCTCGCTGTACGACGGTGCATCGGGACTTGCCGAAGCCGCGCTCATGGCTGTTCGCGCCAATCGCAAGGTCAAGTCGGGACTCGTGCTGCTCGCGCCCGGAGTGAACCCCGTATACGAACACGTGGCCGAGGCGATTGCCGGGAGCCAGGGACTGAAGTTCGAGTGGCTGCCAGTCGATACGGCGACCGGTAACGTCGCGTTCGACCAGCTCGTGGACGGACGGGAGCCTGTTGCTGTCGTTATGCAGCAGCCGACCTTCCCCGGCACGCTGGAGGACGTCGATCGGCTCACCGATTGGGCGCACCAGCAAGGCGCTTTCGCGATCGGCATCGCCAACCCCATGTCGCTGGCGCTCCTCAAGGCGCCAGGTCACTGGGGCGAGCAGGGCGTAGATATTGCCTGTGGTGAGGGCCAGCCACTGGGCGTACCGCTGTCCTCGGGAGGGCCGTATTTCGGCTACATGACCTGCAAGCAGCAGCACGTCAGGCAGATGCCGGGGCGCATTGTGGGCCGCACAACCGATCTCGATGGCAACCCGGGTTTTGCGCTGACCCTGCAGGCGCGCGAACAGCATATTCGACGTTCAAAGGCGACGTCGAATATCTGCACTAACCAGGGACTCATGGTCACGGCGGCGACAATCTTCATGTCCTTAATGGGCACGGAAGGCCTCGCACGCGTCGCCCAGGCATCGCATGCCAATACCACGCGGCTCGTCGAGGGTTTGTGCGCTATCAAGGGAATCGAGCGGCTGTACGAGGGGCCGTATTTTCACGAGGTTGCGCTCAAGCTGGATCGCCCGGTTGCGCCAGTGCTTGCGGCACTGGCCTCGCGTGACATCCTCGGCGGATACGACCTGACCGACCGATGCAGGATGCAATGCCGTGCTGGTCTGCGCGACCGAGACCAAGACCGATGCCGACATCGATGCATGCATCGCTGCCTATGCCGAGATAATGGGCTGATGTCGGGGACCATTGTGGCCAGGATTCGCTTCGACAATGCCACCTACCGAACGTGGGGTGAGCTGCCGCGGATCGGCAGTTCCGCGCCGGACGTCTCGCTCGTCAACACGAAGCTGCAGGACGTCTCGCTCGCGAACTGGACGGGCAGGCGCAAGATCATGAACATCTTCGCCAGCGTCGATACCGACGTGAGTGCGACTTCCGTCATCAAGTTCGATGAATACGGTAGCGATCGGGACGACCTGGCACTGCTCATGGTGTCGTATGACCTGCCATTCGCGCACAGACGCTTCCAGAAAGAACACGGCCTGAAAAAAGTCGAAGGCTTGTCAGCGATTCGTCATGCCGGGTTTGGAGAGAACTACGGCGTCCTGATCATGGATGGACCACTCGCAGGCATGTTCTCGGGTGCGGTCGTTGTACTTGATGAAAACAATACGGTCGTACACCGCGAACACATTGAAGACATTTTGACGGAGCCCGATTATTCGGCGGCGTTCCGCGCGTTGGGAATAAAAATAGATGAGTGAACTGATTTTTGAGAAATCGCGCGGCGGTCGCCGCGCCTTTGCACAGGCTCCTGCTGAGGATCAGGTGACATCGATCCCCGAGCAGTTTCTTCGCACCGACAGGCCGCGGCTGCCGGAAGCCTCGGAGCTGCAGACCGTGCGGCACTATACGCGCCTGTCACAGAAGAACTTCTCGATCGATACCCAGTTTTACCCGCTCGGATCATGCACGATGAAGTACAACCCGCGTGCCTGCAACGCGCTTGCGCTGTTGCCCGAGTTTGCAGGCCGGCATCCACTCGGTCCGGTCAGCCATGGCCAGGGTTTTCTGACCTGCATGTACGAACTGCAGGAGATGCTCATGGACGTGACGGGCATGAAAGGTGTGTCGCTCACGCCGATGGCCGGTGCACAGGGTGAACTGGCGGGCGTCGCGATGATCAAGGCTTATCATGAGTCGCGAGGCGATACGGAACGCGACGAAATTATCGTCCCCGATGCGGCGCATGGCACCAATCCGGCGACGGCAACCATGTGTGGCTGCGTGGTCAAGGAGATTCCGACGGGTCCCGATGGTGACGTCGACATGGAGGCACTGAAGGCCGTCCTCGGCCCGAAGACGGCCGGCATCATGCTGACCAACCCGTCGACGCTGGGTGTGTTCGAACGTCACATCAAGGACATCGCCGATTTGGTCCATGACGCGGGCGGCTTGCTGTACTACGACGGCGCGAATCTCAACGCGATCCTGGGCAAGGTACGCCCGGGTGATATGGATTTCGACGTTATTCACATGAATCTGCACAAGACCTTCTCGACACCGCATGGCGGAGGCGGCCCGGGTTCCGGCGCCGTTGGCGTGAACAAGCGACTGCTGCCGTTCATGCCGATTCCGGTCGTGACGAAACGAGAAGTCGACGGCGAGACGATTTACGACTGGGCTACGGAAAAAGACCTGCCCCAGAGTATCGGTCGCCTGTCCGGATTCATGGGGAATGCCGGCGTGCTGTTGCGCGCCTATGTGTACATGCGCATGCTGGGTCGTGACGGCATGGAGCGCGTTGCCGAGTACGCGACCCTGAATGCAAACTACCTGATGGCGCGCCTGAGAGAGGCGGGCTTCGAACTCGCTTTCCCTGATCGGCGCGCGAGCCACGAGTTCATCGTCACGCTCAAGCGTGAAGCCAAGGAGTTCCAGTTGACGGCAATGGACGTCGCCAAGGCGCTGCTCGATCGCAATTTCCATGCCCCGACGACGTATTTCCCGTTGCTCGTGCCCGAGTGCCTGCTCATCGAGCCGACTGAAACGGAAAGCAAGGAAACGCTCGACAACTTCCTGGCGGCGATGATCGACATTGCCAGGGCGGCGCGAGAGGAGGGTGTGCAGTACAAGGAAGCGCCGTTTAGCATGCCGGTGCGTCGCCTCGACGACGTCAAGGCGGCCCGCGAGCTGGACCTCCGCTACCAGAAGTAGGCGTCGACAGGCGCGAATGTGAACCCTGCAGTCGCTTCAGGCGCCTGATTTTGCTCAAATAGGCAACACCGAAATAGGGTGGCAGTCACCTATTTCCAGACCTTTTTGGCTTCGCGACGGTCCAAGACGACAGAAAAGGTGACTGCCACCCCATTTCGCTCCCTTGGCAATCAGGAACACCATGACTCACGGTAGAATTATCGCGGCTTTCGCGGCTCTGGCACTCTGCATCCCGGCGCTCGCCGCCGAGGATACGGACTGGAATGCAACGCTGGACCGCATATCCTCGGGTGTTGTCTCGATTCGCGTCGACAGTACGCGGGCGTTCGACACGGAATGGAATGCGTCCAGCCAGGCGACCGGTTTCGTCGTGGACGCCGAACGAGGCCTCATCCTGACCAACCGGCACGTCGTGACTCCGGGTCCGGTTATCGCCGAGGCAGTGTTTCGGAACAACGAGGAGGTGCGCCTCACGCCGGTCTACCGCGATCCGGTGCACGATTTCGGTTTCTTCCGTTATGACCCGGCCGATCTCAAGTACATCGACCCTGTCGAACTGCCGCTCGTGCCCGAAGGTGCTGGCATCGGCAGGGAGATCCGGGTCATCGGCAATGATGCGGGCGAGCAACTCTCGATCCTGGCCGGCACGATTGCCCGCCTTGATCGCAAGGCTCCCGAATACGGCCGTGGCAACTACAACGACTTCAATACATTCTACCTGCAGGCCGCGTCCGGTACGTCGGGAGGTTCGTCAGGATCGCCGGTCGTCAATATCGAAGGCCAGGTCGTCGCGCTGAATGCCGGCGCGAACAACTCTGCAGCCAGCAGCTTTTTCCTGCCGCTCGACCGCATCGAACGAGTCCTGCACGAATTGCAGAACGGCAATCCCGTTACGCGCGGCACCCTGCAGACGATATTTAGCAGCGAGCCTTACGACGAGTTGCGACGCCTGGGGCTCACCGACGAGTCGGAACGACTTGCACGTGAGGCCAACCCGGGTCAGACGGGCATGCTCACGATCGAACAGGTCATTCCGGATTCTCCGGCATTCGAGGTACTGGCACCCGGCGATATCCTGATCCGCATTAACGGCAAGCTGGTGACCCAGTTCGTGCCGCTCGAGGCCATCCTCGATTCTCATGTGGGTGAAGAAATCGAGATCCAGGTGGAACGCGGTGGTCGGCGAATCGATACGACGTTGCGCGTGGACAACCTGCACGCGATCACACCGGACGAATACCTGGAGTTTGGAGACGGCATCGTCAACCAGTTGTCGTATCAGCAGGCGCGCCACTACAACCGCAAAGCGGAGGGCGTCTACGTTGCCAATCCCGGCTACGTTATGTCCCGCGCAGCAATACCGCGCGGGGCGGTTATCGTCGAGATGGATGGCGAGACCGTCAGCACGCTCGACGACTTCGAAGCAGCGCTTGCGAAACTGGCGGACGGCGAGCGTGCAAGAGTTCGTTTCGTGACGATGGAGAACCCGCAGAGCTCGATCGTCCGCTTGCTCGAAATGGACCGTGTGTGGTTTCCCGCGCGCCGGTGCACGCGCGATGACGTGCAGGGCATCTGGCCATGCGTTGACCTCGCGGAGGGTCCTGCGCCGGAGCCGGTCGAGCCCAGCAGCACGCGCTTGACCAGGTACAAGGACCCCATCGTCAATGCGATTGCCCCGTCACTTGTGGTCGTGACATTCGATCTACCCTACACGCTGTCGGGCGTGGCTGATCGCCACTATTACGGAACAGGTCTGATTGTCGACAAGGAGCGTGGCTACGTACTCGTCGACCGCAATACGGTACCGATCGCAATTGGCGACGTGACGGTCACGTTTGCGGGTTCGCTCGAGGTGCCCGGTAAAGTCGAGCAACTGCACCCCCTGCACAATTACGCCATCGTCTCCTACGATCCGGCGAGCATCGGTACGACACCGGTCAGGCAGGCCGAGTTCAGCACGAGCGCGCTGCGCCCCGGTGACGAAGTGTGGGTGGTCGGTATCAAAGGCGATCACCAGCTCGTACATCAGCAAAGCACGGTATCGTCAGTCGATCCATTGATGTTGCCCCTGTCGCGCACGATGCGTTTCCGGGATGCGAATATCGAAGGGATATCACTCGTCAATGCGCCGGGCGATGTCGATGGAGTGCTGATCAACAAACGCGGCAAGGTCCTCGCGACATGGTCGAGCTTCGCCGTGCAGGCTGGGGGCGAAGCGGCACAGTTCAACCGCGGCATCAGTTCCGAAGTAGCGCTGCAATTCATAGACATCGTTCGCGAGAACAAACCCTTTTATTCGCTGGAAGCAGAATTCGTTTATGCGCCGTTGTTCGCCGCGCGCAAGCTCGGTGTGGATGAAGAATGGGTCGAGCGGCTCGAAGAAAATAACCCGGTGCGCAGGCGGGCACTGAACATTACGCGCATCGTTGCGGGTACGCCGGCGGCAGATCTCCTGAAGAATGGCGACATGATCCTGGCGATCGACGGTGACGTGGTTACCTCCTTCCGCGAGCTTGAGAATGCCGTCCAGAAACCGGAAGTTACGGTCACGGTCTGGCGAAACGACGAGGCACTCGACGTCCAGGTGCAGACTATCGCTCTCGATGGCCTGGGTATCGACAGAGCGATCTCCTGGGCGGGCGCGCTGATCCAGGACCCGCATCGTGCGATGGCGGCACAGCGTGGCGTTTCCACGGATGGCGTGTACATCGCCTACTTCAGCTACGGTTCGCCGGCGACGCGCTACGGGCTGTGGGCAGGACGCCGCGTAGTCGAAGTCAACGACACACCGACGCCGGACCTGCAGGCATTCATCGATGCTGTAAAAGACATCGGGCATCGGGAATCCGTGCGCCTGAAGACGGTAACGTGGAATGAGGCCGTTGAGGTGATTACACTAAAGCTTGATACTCACTACTGGCCCGCGTATGAAATTCGCCGCACTGACGAAGGCTGGAGACGAACGGACTTTGGTTCGTAGACGATACTGGTACCTGCATTCCCTGCTGCTCCTTGCGGCAACGCTGACTTGTAGCCTCGCGTCCGCTCAAACCATGTACAAGTACCGTGGTGACGATGGCGAGTGGATCTTCTCAGACCGGCCACCCGATGACGGCCAGCGCGCGGAAGTGAGCGATATCACTTCCCGTGTCACGAAGGGCGAGTTGCTTGTCACTCATTCGTTTACGGGGAGCGCGGTCCGGTTCGTGGCCCGCAACCGCTTCCATGCACCGATGGAAGTCAAGCTCCTGATTGACTCACTCGGTGGCGTCGACTATCCGCATCCGGACGAAGATCGGGTGTGGTTGGTACCGGCTCGCAGTGAACTTCTGCTTTTCGATCTGCCGGCGACCTTCACGGCACCACCTGCTGTTCAGTACCGTTACGTGTACCTGCCCGGCGATCCTGCCTCGGTGCCGGCGGCTGGCGTGAGCTATCGGGCGCCATTCTCGGTCGGCACGAGCTTCCCGATTTCACAGGCGTACCCGGACACGGTGACCCATGTGACGCGCGACAGCATGTATGCGATCGACATCGAAATGCCGGTGGGCACCGATATCGTCGCCGCCCGTGACGGTGTCGTGTTCGACATCTCCAGCACCAATTTCAAAGGTGGACCCGATGCGGATTTTTACGCCGATCTCGCGAATATCGTGCGCATCCTGCATGACGATGGCACGTTCGCTGTCTACGCACACCTCAACTGGAATTCGATTCGCGTGAATCCGGGCGAGCGCGTGCATGCGGGTCAGTACATCGCAGATTCGGGCAACACAGGGTTCTCCAGCGGACCGCATTTGCATTTCGCGGTGCAACGCAATGTCGGCATGTTTGTCGAGTCGCTACCCGTGACGTTCCGAGGGCCCGGCGACAGTTCGATCAATCCACGGAGCGGTATGACCCTGGCCGCCTACCAATAGTCATCTGAAGTCAACCGGGAGAACACATGGCGGTAGACATCGATCGGCTAATCCAGGATTGCGCTGCCGCCGTGAACGACTCGGCGCCGACCAAGGCTGTGCGCGAGATTTTGGCGCGCGCTGTAGCTGACCCCACCGGACTGGTGCAAGCCCTCGGCGAGCCTGAGCGCGCAGGAATTCAACGCCTGCATGTCTCCGACGAATTGACCGTCCTGAACGTGATCTGGGCGCCGCGCATGACGCTGATGCCTCACAATCACAATATGTGGGCGACCATCGGTGTATATGGTGGCCGTGAAGACAATATCTTCTGGCGCCGCCTCCCTGGTGACGCGCGGGGTCGCGTGGAGGCTGCGGGAGCCAAGTCGCTGGGCCCCGGGGACGTGCGGCCACTGGGTGAAGAAATTATTCACTCGGTAACGAATCCCACTGCAAAACTGACCGGGGCACTGCATGTCTATGGCGGCGATTTCTTCACCGAGGCGCGCAGCGAATGGGACCCGGAGAGTCTCGAAGAGCGACCCTACGATATTGAGAAGAACGTAAGATATTTTGAACAGGCAAACCGCTCGATGGCACGGTGAGGTACTGCCAGTAGATATTGATGACCAGTACCTGCACAAGCTCGTGCACGCTGCGGGTCCATGATGCGCTGCCTGCGCGCCTAGCTTAGTTGCGCGGCCAGCGCCTCCCATGTTGTAACCGGCATCTCGCAGTGCGTGCCGAGACAGCGGTATGCGACAGTGTCACCGTCAACGGGTGCACGGTCGGCGAGCGCGCCGGGCAAGTTGACCGCATCCCGACCGATCGCGAAAACCAACCGCCTCGGGGCGTAGACTTTCGATGCCGAGTCGCGCCAGCGACTGACTTCGTCCTGGTCGCCGCGTAGCACGATGATCTCAGGGTGTTCCAGGTACTCCTCGAGCGCCGCAAGCAAACTTACGTGCCCGTGCGGGTATTCATCGATCGCGCGCCAGGCAGCCCGCAAGGTGCGTTCAGCGGCATCGAGGTAGCGTGTCTCGCCAAGCAGGAAGCCGAGGCGTTGCAGGGCGAACGCGGCCACACCGTTTCCGGACGGCACAGCCTCGTCCGCCAGGGGTTTGCTGCGATGGATCAGCTCTTCGTGGTCATTCGCTGTAAACCAGAAGCCGCCATTGTCGTGGTCTTCGAAATGCTCGAGCAGCAGTTCCGCTATCTGTTGGGCAAACGCGAGATGACCGGTGTTCCACCGGGCTTGCAGAAGTTCGAGTAAGGCATCGAGCAGGAATGCATGATCGTCGAGATAGGCAGGGAACCGGGCTTCACCGTCCTTGTAGCTGGCCAGCAGGCGGCCCTCGCGCATAAGCCTGGCCTGCAGGAAGTCGACGGCAGCGGCTGCAGCATCAATCAACTCCGGGCGGTCGAGGCTGCGGCCGGCTATCGCCAGTCCACGAATCGCCAGTGCGTTCCACGCGGTCAACTGCTTTTCATCGCGCCCCGGCGCCACGCGTTTCGCTCGCTCGGCCAGCAGAACGCGCTTTGCCCGCTCGATCACGACGGCTTCGTCGTCGCTGATCGGCTGGCGCACGGTCAGGTGCCAGCGCCCTTCGAAATTGGCGTCTTTGTCGAGTCCGAAACGCCGGGCGAAGACCGCGTAGTCATCGCCGAGCAAGTCCCGTGCCGTGTCCGGATCCCACAGGTAGAACAAGCCTTCGTGGCCCTCCGAATCGGCATCTCGTGTTGCGTAGAAGCCGCCATTGTCGTCACGCATATCGGCGAGCATCCAGTCCGCCGTGGCGTTTGCCGCATCGGCAAACAGCTTCTCGCCAGTTGCGATACTGGCCTGCGCGTAGCTGGCGAGCAGCGGACCATTGTCGTAAAGCATCTTCTCGAAATGCGGGATCTGCCAGTAGCGATCTACCGAGTATCGATAGAAGCCGCCGCCCACATGATCGAACAGGCCGCCTTCGGCCATGCGAGCCAGTGACAGGGCCGCCATGAACAGGGCTTCGACATCGGGTTCCGCGTCGTTGGCCGTGGAGCGCCAGTGTCTCAGCAGGCGGTCGATCGTCGTTGGATGCGGGAACTTGGGTGCTGAGCCGAAGCCGCCGTACTCGCGATCAAAGGTCTGCTCGAACGTCGCTCGTGCCCCGTCAAGCGGGGCTGCCGTAAGCGCCTGTCCGGCGCCGGCGGGCGATGGTTCCAGGCGCGTGAAGACCTCGAGTATTTTCTCGCTTTGAGCGCGCACCTCGTCGCGCTGCTCGACGTAAAACGTGGCAACGTTCCTAAGCAGGTCGGCGAACGCCGGCATGCCGTAGCGTGCCTCGTTTGGAAAATAGGTACCGCCAAAAAACGGGCGCTGGTTTTCGCCATCCAGGAACATCGTCAGCGGCCAGCCACCGCCACGCTGCGTAATCAACTGGTGGGCAGTCTGGTAGATCTTGTCGATATCCGGCCGTTCTTCACGATCGACTTTGACGTTGATAAACAAGTCGTTCATGACGGCTGCGATGCCGTCGTCCTCGAAGGACTCATGCGCCATGACATGGCACCAGTGGCATGCGGAGTAACCGATCGAGAGCAACACGGGCTTGCCCGTCTGGCGTGCCGCAGCGAACGCCTCGTCGCCCCACGGATACCAATCGACCGGATTGTTGGCGTGCTGGAGCAGGTAGGGGCTGGTTTCTTTGGCGAGGCGATTTGGCATGGTTTGATCTATGATACCGGCTTCCATTGCACGCGAGCCGTTTTTCATGCTGACATACCCCGAAATCGATGAGGTGATCTTCGCGATAGGACCACTCAAGATTCGCTGGTACGGGCTGATGTACGTTATCGGCTTCCTGTTCGCCTGGTGGCTGGCTCGGCGGCGCGCAAGGCGCGCAGGCTCGCCAATAACCGCGGATCAGGTCGACGACCTCCTGTTCTACGGCATGCTGGGCGTCATCCTGGGTGCTCGCGTCGGCTACGCGCTGGTCTACGCCACCGACCAGCTGTTCAGCGATCCGTTCTACCTCTTCAAGATTACCGAGGGTGGCATGTCGTTCCATGGCGGCCTGGCCGGCGTACTGATCGCGATGTGGCTGTACGGCAGAAAACTGAAACTGACGATGTGGCGCGTGACCGACTTTATCGCCCCGATGGTGCCACTCGGCCTGGGTTTTGGTCGCATCGGCAATTTCATCAACGGCGAACTCTGGGGCAAGCCAACCGACGTTCCCTGGGGATTCATGGTGAATGGCCAGGTCCTGCATCCGTCGCAACTCTACGAGGCGTTTCTCGAGGGCCTGGTGCTGTTTGTCATCTTGTGGTGGTACTCATCCAAACCGCGGCCCTACATGGCAGTATCGGGGATGTTCCTGCTGTTATACGGTGTCTTCCGGTTCTCGGTCGAGTTCTACCGTGTCCCGGACGCGCACCTGAGCTACCTGGCACTGGGCTGGGTGACCATGGGCCAGGTTCTGAGCGTGCCGATGATCGCGGCGGGCGCTATCATGCTCGTCATGGCATACCGTAACAAACAGGGGGCTGGGAGCTGACATGCAGCAATACCTGGACATGATGCGACTGGTGCGCGATACGGGCGCACGCAAGGAAGACCGTACCGGTACCGGCACGCTGAGCGTGTTCGGCCACCAGATGCGGTTCGATCTTTCCAGGGGATTTCCCCTCGTTACGACCAAGAAGCTGCACCTGCGGTCGATCATCCACGAGCTTCTGTGGTTTCTCTCCGGCGACAGCAATATCCGTTATCTCAAGGAAAATGGCGTATCGATCTGGGACGAGTGGGCCGATGAAAACGGTGACCTCGGCCCCGTCTATGGCGTGCAATGGCGCAGCTGGCCGACACCCGACGGTCGCAAGATCGACCAGATAGAGCAGATTATGCAGCAGTTGCGGGAATCGCCCGACTCGCGGCGCATCATTCTCTCGGCCTGGAACGTCGCGGAAATCGAAAACATGGCGTTGCCGCCATGCCACTGCCTGTTCCAGTTTTACGTGGCGGAGGGCAGGTTGTCTTGCCAGTTGTACCAGCGCAGCTGCGATATCTTCCTTGGCGTGCCGTTCAACATTGCATCCTACGCGTTGTTGACGCATATGCTCGCGCAACAGGCCGATCTCAAGGTCGGTGATTTCATCTGGACGGGCGGCGATTGCCACCTGTACCTGAATCACCTGGAGCAGGCCAACGAGCAGCTGGCGCGCGAGCCGCTGCCGTTACCGACCCTGGCCATCAAGCGCCGCCCGCCCAGCATCTTCGACTACAGGTTCGAGGATTTCGAGATCCTCAACTACGAAGCGCATCCACACATCAAAGCAGCCGTCGCTGTCTGAGGCGCTGGCATGATCAGCATCATTGTCGCTGCCTCGGCGAACAACGTCATTGGCGCGGCTGGCGACTTGCCGTGGCGATTGTCGAATGATCTCAGGCGTTTCAAGGCGATTACCATGGGCAAACCGATCATCATGGGCCGCAAGACCTGGGACTCGATCGGGCGCCCGCTGCCCGGCCGCCAGAACGTCGTCATTACGCGGCAAGCAGGATTCGCTGCAGACGGATGCGACGTCGTCGCCTCGAAAGATGAGGCCATTGCCGTCACTGCCGGCGCGGCAGAGCTCATGGTGATCGGCGGCAGCCAGGTCTACGAGCTGTTCCTGCCCGATACGCAACGCCTCTACCTGACGCGCGTGCACGCCGAATTCGAGGGCGATGCGTTCTTCCCGGAAATCAATGCATCACAATGGCGTCTCGTCAATGACGAACCGCATGCGGCGGACGAGAACAATGCTTTCGACTATTCGTTCAGGACCTACGAGCGGCAGGCCACCTGAACGACTCGCGGCAGGCGCTTGTCGATGCGAACCGCGGTGAGTTGACGGCCCCAGGCACACCCGGTGTCAAGGCTGATCAGATTGGGGAGCACGATGAGGCCAAGCGCTGACCAGTGTCCGAAGACGATTCGGGTGCCGTCCCAGGCTGGCGCCTCGGCCTCAAACCAGGGCCTTAATCCCTTGCGCGCACGCCAGGGTGAGCCGCTGAACTTCAGTTCGAGCCGGTCGCCTGCACTGACCATGCGCATGCGGGTCAGGCAGTTGATGATGAACCGCAGTCTCTTGTAGCCTGATACTTTTCCGGACCACAAGCTGGGTTCATTGCCGTACATCTTGCCGAGAACGTTGCGGTAGTCATCGCCTTGCAGGGCGGCTTCTACTTCGGCGGCGCGGGCAAGTGTATTCTTCACGGTCCAGCGTGGATGCGTACCCGCGTGCACGAGCAGCGTATCGAGCTTCTTGTCATAGTGTGCGAGGGGCCGGCGCCGCAACCAGTCGCAGAGTTCTGCGGCGTCGCTGGCGGCGAGCACTTTCTCGAGCGTTTCGAAGCGATTGCCATGGCGCACCGAGCCAGCCTCGAGCGCCAGGAGGTGCAGGTCGTGATTGCCGAGCACAGTGATCACGGAGTCGCCAAGATTACGGATAAAACGCAGCGTTTTCAGTGATTTAGGGCCCCTGTTGACGAGATCTCCGGTCAACCACAGGGTATCCTTCTCGGGGTCGAAATCAATCTCGTCAAGGAGTCGCCGGAACGGATCGTAACAACCCTGCAAATCGCCGATTGCGTAGACGGCCATGCGTGAACCTAGTGGAGGAGGCCCGGAACGGCGAGAGTGAATGGTTTGATCGGTGCATCAAAACTCGAGCCCTCATCGGTCACCATGTGGTACAGGCCCTGCATCGAGCCAACCGGCGTTTCCAGCACCGCGCCACTCGAATACCGGAAGCGTTCGCCGGGTCCCAGGTGCGGCTGTTCACCGACGACGCCATCGCCAACGACTTCCTGAATTTTGCCGTTGGCATCAGTGATGATCCAGTGGCGGCTCAACAGTTTCGCCGGCACATCACCATCGTTGGAAATCGTGATCGTGTACGCGAAGACGTAGCGATCTGCATCGGGCTCGGATTGGTCGTCGACGTAGCTCGTTGCTACGTCGATACGAATTTCGCACTGTGGGTCTTCCATGCGGACATTCTAGCCTGATTTTCGCCGCAGGTAATTGCTTAGTCTTACGTAGTCCGCGATCGAAACCTGCTCGGGGCGCAGCCCTGCGTCGATGCCCACTGCTGCAAAATCCGGTCCCTCGACAAGTTTCTTCAAGGAATTGCGAAGCGTCTTGCGGCGTTGCATGAAGGCGGTTGCAACCAGGGTCGAAAATTGCGCTTCGCTGGCAATCTCGAACGTTCCGGGAGGCAGCGGGTCGAGGCGCACGACAGCCGAATTCACTGCGGGTGGAGGATCGAAAGCTTCCGGTGGCACGTCAAACAACGACTCAATGTGCAGGTGGCAACCGAGCATGATTCCCAGTCGTCCGTAAGCCTTGCTGCCCGGCCCGGCGGCCATGCGGTCGACGACTTCTTTCTGCAACATGAAATGCATGTCGAGAATCTGCTCGCGAAACTTCAGCAGGTGAAACAGCAGCGGCGTCGAAATGTTGTAGGGCAGATTGCCGACGATGCGAATACGATCGCCCAGGGCGGAGAAGTCGAACCGCAGTGCGTCGGCTTCGTGCACCGTGACCTTGGGATTGCCATCGTAGCGGCGGCGCAAACGTCCGACGAGGTCGCGGTCGAGTTCAACGGCATGCAAATGACCGGCGCTGCGGGCCAGCGCATCGGTTATAGCGCCCTGGCCCGGCCCGATTTCCACGATGATGTCTTCGCTGGTCGGGTGCACGGCTCGAATAATGGCATCGATGATCCCTGGGTCGGTCAGGAAATGCTGGCCAAAGCGCTTGCGGGCTCGATGCATCAGGAGAGTGCCATGGTCCTGGCCAGGGCCACGGCGGCGAACAGGCTGCCGGTATCCGCTTTCCCCTGGCCGGCGATATCGAATGCCGTACCGTGATCGACCGAGGTCCTGATTATCGGCAAACCCAGCGTGACATTTACCGCGGTGCCAAAGCCGGCGTACTTGAGTACCGGTAATCCCTGGTCATGGTACATCGCAAGGACGGCGTCCTTGTGGCCGCTTGCCGGCGTGAACGCCGTGTCAGCGGGGAGTGGGCCGCGCAGGTTGAGTCCCTGCTCGCGCAGCCGCTCGATCACGGGTCTCATCAAGTCGATCTCTTCACGACCGAGATGGCCGTCCTCACCGGCATGAGGATTCAGCCCGCAAACCACGATTTCAGGCGACGCGATTCCAAACTTGTCCCGGAGATCTGCGTGCAGGATCTCAAGCACCTGCTGCAGGCGCGCTGCGGTGATGTAGTCGGCCACCGCACGCAATGGCATGTGCGTACTGGCGAGCGCGACGCGCAAATCGCCGGCAACCAGCATCATCACGGGGAGTGGCGCACCGGTTACCGCCGCGAGGTACTCGGTATGCCCGATAAATTCGACACCGCTGTCGGCGATTACACTCTTGGCAATGGGCGCCGTCACCATGCCGGCGAAATCCCCCTTCATGCACCCTTCGGCGGCCGTTCTGAGCCCCTCCAGCAGAACCCCCGCATTGGCCGGATTCGGGTTTCCCGGCGTGATCGCGGCAGGGAAAGGGGTGTCAATAATGCGCAGGCGGTTGTCGAACTGGCGTCGGTCGCCGACGATAACAACATCGTCGGCGTACGCGCTATCGGCGAGTGCATTGCAAAGTTCGGGGCCGATACCGGCGGGCTCACCGGCTGTAACTACGAGTGGTTTGCTTAGCTTCACACCCGGATGCGTGGCTAGATACGAGACTCGACAAAAGCCTCATCGCGCAGGCGCTGCATCCACAGCTGCGATTCTTCTTCCATCTTGCCGTTGCGGATCCGGAGATCACAATTGCGCCGCTTCAGGTCTTCGGTGTTGTCATACACGCGGCGTTCCTGGACTTCGAGAATGTGCCAGCCAAACTGCGTGCGGAAGGGCTCCGATACTACGCCAATTTCGCTGTTGGCAATGGTCTGCTCAAATTCGGGCGCGTAGGTATTCGGGCCTGCCCAGCCAAGTTCGCCGCCGAGATTCGCCGATCCGGGATCGTCTGATATCAGCTTCGCCTGTTCGCCGAAATCCTCGCCGGCGCGAATTTTCTCCAGGGTTTCATCGAGCCGCTGTTTGGCCGTGGCGTCATCGATGATTTCGTCGGGCATGATCAGAATGTGCCGTACCCTGGCCTGGTTGACCTCGCTGCGCTGCACCGCACTGCGCAAGTTATCGATTTTGACAATATGAAAACTGCTGGCAGCGCGGATTGGAGGAGCGACGTCGCCAGCGTCCATATCCTGGAGAACATCGGCAAACAAGGTCGGAACCTGCTGTCCGTCCATCCAGCCGAGCGACCCACCCTCGAGTGCGGTCGGACCCGCCGAGTAGCGGGCTGCCAGTTGTCGGAAATCGGCGCCGTTCTGGAGTTGTGCATAGATCTGGTTGGCCAATGCCTGCGTTTCTGCCACCACGTCGGCACTGGCCGTTTCGGGCATCGTCAAAAGTATATGCGAGAGCTCGTACTCTGAGTTGGCGACAACATTGCCTTCGAGATCAGCGATGCACTGTTCGATTTCGCGCTCGGAAACATTGATGCTCTGGCCGACTTCGATACGCCGCAGCTGCTCGACCGTGAAATCTTCCCTCAGCGTGCGACGAAACTCACCGTAGTCGACGCCTTCGGCAGCCAGCGCTCGCGGCATGTCTTCGAAAGCGATCCCGTTACTCTGCGCAATCGCCGCGATTTGCTGATTCAACATTTCGTCAGAAACCGCAAGGCCGATACGGGCAGCGCGCTGCAGTTGAACCTCACTCAGGATCAGCCGTTCGAGCACCTGCTCTTCCAGTATTTCCTCAGGCGGTAACTGCATGTTCTGGGCAAGCGCACGTTCGCGAATGACCTCGATCTGTGTCTTGAGCTGGCTCTTGAGAACGACGCCCTCGTTGACAATGGCGGCGACGCCATCGAGGAACTCGCCCGTCTCGGAGAGTTCCTCAGCGAAGCTCAGGGGCGCAGCTGCCAGTGCGACGACGACGCATAAGATATTGAATTTTAACAAGTTTTGCTACCGGAGATCTGCAGAATAGCCAAGAATACCACGTTCGAGCATTTTGTCAGCTGCCGTGCCGACACTCGTCATTCCCTTGAGTACCAATTGCAGACCAATTGAGGAATCCTGAGTTCCGTCACGTGTGGAAATGAAGCGCCGGGTTACGAGGCGAAGGCCCCAGCAACAGCTCTCATATTCAAGGCCATAGAACTGCTCGAGCGGTTCCTGATCGCGGAATGAATAATTGTAGCGGCCGACGAAATTCCAGTTCCTGGTCAGGGGCCAGGACATCGACACATCGCCTTGTTCGAGGGAGTCGCGCCGGTAGCGGTATGCGAGATTCAGGATCTTGTTGTTGGCCGGCCGGTATTGAAAGCGGGCCTCGGATTTGGTCGTGCCGTTCCCGCCGGTGCCCCACTGGTGGCCGAAACCGAAATTAACGTTTTTCCACAAGAGAAAACGGAGTTGCGCGATGTAATCGGACCGCTCCAGTGTGGACGCGGGTACGCCGGGTAATGTGACCATGCGATCGCCGAAATAGCGCGTCTGTCCCAGCGTCGCGGTTACCAGCTCGCGACCGGTATCAAGATCGAGTACGCGAGTGGTTATGCCGAAACTCACCTGCTCGGTATCACCAATTCGATCGAGGCCCAGGAAGCGGTTCTTGCGAAACAACTGCACAAGATTGAGATCGGGAGTAATCGTGTCAAAGACCGGTAGCGCGTCCTGGTCGCGGAACGGGATATTGACGTACAGCAGTCGCGGCTCAATGGTCTGGATGCGATTCGAACCGGTCATGGCGCGCTCGAGGATGACGCCGGTGTCGACACTTGCGATCGGCACAGTGCGCGTCAGGGAGGTAGCCTCGCCGGGCAGTGTGTTCGACAGGTCGTAACGCGTGTAGTCGAGCGCAATAGCCGGAATGAAGAACGCCCCGGGATGGGTAAACGGAAGCCCGATCGATGGAGCGGCGTTGAAACGCCAGCCGGTGACCTCGGTGTCGTGATCAAAATTGACGACATCAAGGTCAATGCCGAGATCGAGCAGCGCCACGGGCCAGTTTGCGCTGAGCAACATCTGCGGAACACGCTGATAGGGCTGGTCCTCGGGCAGGATGGCGTCATCGATTGTCTGGAAATCCTGCACCTGGGCAAAGAACGAGAGGTGCTTTGAATAGTAGTCAAAGCTCACGTGACGATCGAGGTTCGTGATACTGGTAGCACTCAAGCTGCCGCCAAGATCCTCGAAGTACTGGCTGTCGGACACTTCACGGAAGTTGATGCGATTACGCCAGCCATTATCAAACAGTGTCCGATGGTTGTACTGAACCTGGCTTCGCGATTTGCTCAGCACGCTGTCATCGGGCAGGTAATCCGCCGCAATCTCGCCTTCATTGCGACGGGTCAGGTAACGAAAATTCGCCGCGAGCTGCAGGCCGCGGTCGGTGAGCAGGCGTGGCGTGATCGTCGCGTCGTAGTTTGGTGCTATGTTCCAGTAATAAGGCACCCGAATCTCGTTACCGCTACGCGCCGAACTGCCAATCTCGGGTGTCAGAAAGCCGGACTTGCGCGCATCGCTGATCGGGAATGACATATGCGGCAGGTAGAGAATCGGCACGTTCTTGAAACGCAGCTTCATTCCCTTGGCAGTGCCAACACCCGTGTTCGTATCAAGCAAGATCGACTTGCCTTCGATCAGCCAGTCTTCGGAACCCGGCGGGCAGGTCGTGTACTCCACGCCGGCAAGAGTGAGCGTGCCGTTCTGGTTGATCTCGAGTGAGTCCGCAGCACCACGAGCATTGTTGCTTCCCAGGGAAAACTCGGCACCATCGAAGCGGATACGTCCAACGTCGTATCCGAACTCGGCCGAGTCACTGATGATCTGCGTACCAGGGTCCTCGTAGCGCACGCCACCCTCGAGATGCAACGCGCGCCGTTCCGGGTCAAAACGTGCTGAGTCCGCACCCGCAATCTTGTCATCCCGGCGCAGCAGAACGCCGCCACTCATGCTCGCTGTCGGCTCATCGCCAATCTGTGCCTCGAACCGTCCTGCTTCCAGCTGAATGGTCGCGGGATTATCGAGTACGCTCGAGCGCAACGGTGAGTCGGCCGCCAGGGGGCTGGGGCCTTCAAGTGAAACGCCGCAAGACAACGGATCCTCGCCGTGCGCATGTGTCACGAGCAGCAAAGTGCAGACTAGGATCGATGGTTTGGCAGACAAAGCGATGGTCCGGTCAGGTTGGGGCCGGGAATGCATGAACAGGATGTTATCAGGCATTGGTATTTGTTACCTTCGCACAGTTCTTGAAGCGCTTCAACGCGTTACGGAGAGTTCTAATCGAGACTTCAACAAGCCCGGCGGACACCCGCCTGACTGCTCTGAAAACCTGGACGAGCGGTATTGACGCCGTCGCGGGCGGCGAACCGGTGCCGGCTTCGGCCGACGCGAGTTTTCGTCGTTATTTTCGGTTGCAGTCGGGGGCAAATAGTTTCATCGTAATGGACGCGCCGCCGGCACAGGAAGACTGTCTGCCATTTGTGCGAATTGCGGGCTACCTCGAGGCGATGCGCCTGAATGCGCCGCGGGTTATCGAGGCCAACCTGGACGAGGGATTTCTCTTGCTGAGCGATCTTGGCTCGCGGCAGTACCTGGCGGAACTGCAGCAGGACGCGTCGGTAGCACCGGCACTCTACGGCGATGCGCTGGCGGCACTGGCGACCATGCAACGCCGGGGTGCCGCGTACCAGGGTCTGTTGCCACCCTACGACGACAAGTTGCTCCGCTTCGAAGTGTCCTTGTTTCACGACTGGCTGTGCGGTACCCACCTCGGAATCTCACTGACCGGGGAAGAGGAGCGTGCGTGGCAGGATTGCTGCGACGTGCTGGTCGCAAACGCGCTCGATCAACCACAAGTGTTCGTACACCGGGATTATCATTCTCGTAACCTGATGCTGATGGACGAGGGGAACCCGGGGATCCTCGATTTCCAGGATGCGGTCGAAGGCCCGTTTACCTATGACCTGGCGTCGTTGCTGAAGGACTGCTACGTGAAATGGCCTGCGGAGCAAATCTGGCAATGGGCACTCGACTTCTACCGGGCGATCGAAGCGACGATGCGAGATCGAGTCGAGGAAGCGCAGTTTCGGCGTTACTTTGAACTCATGGGCGCGCAGCGGCATTTGAAGGCCGCCGGCATATTCGCACGCCTCAATCATCGAGATGGCAAATCCGGTTATCTCCAGGATATCCCGCGGACCCTCTCGTACATCGTCGACCTGGGCGGGCGCTACGAGGAGCTCGAATTCCTCGTCAATCTGATCGAAGAACGTGTTCTGCCAGGGATGAAAGGGAACTCATGAGGGCCATGATTCTTGCTGCCGGCACGGGGCGAGCGCCTGCGGCCGATTACGGACGAGACGCCCAAGCCGCTCATCGACGTCGGCGGGCAGAGTCTGCTGGGGCGTCACCTGCAGAACGTGAGGTCCGCTGGTATTGAGTCGGTGGTCATCAACCTGGGCTGGCTGGGCGACAGGATCGCTGACCATGTTGGCTCCGGCGCGCGCTATGGCCTTGAGGTCAGCTACAGCCAGGAAGGGGACAACATTCTCGAAACCGGCGGGGGAATTCACAAGGCATTGCCACTGCTGGGTGGCGAGCCGTTCGTTGGTCGTGAACGCCGACATCTACACCGACATGCCGATTCCGCTGGTGTCCCTGGCCGATGACAGTCTCGGGCATCTCGTGATGGTGCCCACCCCCGACTACCGCGACGGCGGCGATTTCGATCTTGAGGCGGGACTCGTGCGCAATGGGACGGAGCCCGGACTCACGTTCAGCGGCGTCGCGGTCTATCGGCCGGCATTCTTCGACGGCTGCGAAGCCGGACGCTTCTCGATTGTGCCAATGTTGCGCGCGGCCGCCGACCGCGGACAATTATCCGGTTCACTTTACGAGGGTCTCTGGGCAGATGCGGGAACACCGGAACGCCTGGCGGCACTCCGGGCATACGTCGAGGGTCGTGCCTGACCCAAAAAATACTGCGCGACCGTGGTAGATATGCCTATCTCCGGGACCGCTTCCCGCTGCTATAATCCGCCCAAATTCGCCCCTGGACGACTTGAGATTCAATGAAGCTGGAACGGCTCGCTGTAATGACCAAGGTCATGCGAAAAGGCATGACACTGCGCGATTTTTTTGAGGAAGCCGCGCGCTGCAATGTGCCTGGTTTGCCGTATGTCGATGATCAGGAGCAGATCATCGGACGCATTTCCATGCGTGACATCTACAAACGCATTGCTGTTCCGGACAATGTAATCTCCCTGGCAGACGCCATGGGCGACAAGACCGACAGGCTGGACCTCTCCGAGAAACACGTCTTGAACGCGTTCACAAGACCGGTCGAAGATTACGTACTCAAGAGCATACCCAATGTCTCCCCCGAGTCCTCGCTGTTCAAAGCACTCGTCATCATGGAGGCGTACAACACCCACTACATATTTCTTATCGACGAAGGGGAGTACAAGGGCGTTGTGACTCGAATGGTCATTGCGAATCGCATGCTGGACTGCCTGAAGGACCTGGAACGGGCCAGGGGGGACGTTCCACCAACCTGACTAGCTCGTAAACACACGACCGGGACTTAATAGAAGTGAATAACTAATGGAAACTGTTGCCTCTGCAGTTACCCAATCCATGTGGATCGCGGGTGCGATTCTTGTCGCTGCTTATATCCTGATATTCTCCGAGGTAATCCATCGAACCGTGGCGGGCGTCATCGGCGCCGTGACGATGATCCTGGTTGGCCATATGTTCGGTTTCTACTCCCAGGCAGCGGCAGTCCTGGCTATAGACGCCAATACGATGTTCCTGCTGGCGGGAATGATGATACTCGTGGTCATGTTGAAGCCGACGGGTGCGTTTGAATACCTGGCGATTCGCATTGCCAAGCTGTCCAAGGGCAGTCCCGTACGCCTCCTGATTTACTTGTCGACGCTGGTGACCTTTATCAGCCTGTTCCTCGACAACGTCACGACGATTCTCGTATTTGCGCCGCTGACGGTCGTGATTGCCAGGCTCATTGGCGTCAGTCCGGTTCCCTACCTGATGGCGGCGGCTATGCTTGCCAACACTGGCGGCGTCGCCACGCTGGTCGGTGATCCCCCGAATGTGATGATCGGCAGTGCCGCAAACATCGACTTCAACACGTTCCTGTTTCACATGGGGCCCATCATCTTCGTCGCCTGGCTGGTGAGCATGGGTCTCCTCGTGCTGATGTTCCGTAAAGAACTGGGTGGCGAGATCGACACTGCCCTCGACCTCGACGAGACCAAGGTCCTGAAGGATAAGAAAGCGCTGTTCTCGGTAACATTCGCGATCGGCGTCGTCGTTGTGCTGTTCTTTATTCACCATCGCTACCACCTCTTTCCCGGTTACGTTTCCTGGATCGGTGTGGCGGTAGCCCTCGCGCTCGTGCGCCCGGATCCCGAGAAGATTCTCGAGGGACTCGACTGGTCGGTATTGCTCTTCTTCAGCGGGCTGTTCGTTATCGTGGGTGGCGTTGAGGGTTCTGGCCTGCTCGACCTGGTGGGCGAGCAGTTGGCGAGCGTTGCGCAAGACCCGGAGAATCTGCTGCTCACCGCGCTGATCGTCATGTGGGTTGCTGCGTTTCTAAGTGCGGCGGTGGACAACATTCCTTTCACGGTGACGATGATTCCTATCATCTCCCATCTGCAGACTCAGGGTGTGGACGTTATGCCCCTGTGGTGGGCGCTGGCGGCGGGCGTAGGGCTTGGCGGCAATGGCTCCCACATCGGTGCTACTGCGAACGTCATTTGTGTGGCCGAGGCTGAACGTTCCGGCAACCCGGATTACCGGATTACGCCCCTGTTCTGGCTGAAGAAGGGCACGCCTGTCATGCTGGTCACGCTGATCACCACCAGCGTGCTAATGACCATCTTCTTCGACTATTTCCGCGGTACCTGAGCCAGGAAGCAGGTGCTTCAGGAAATGCGTCGTGATCTTCTCAGCCGCGTCCTCGAGTTGTAGTTCGATTCCCAGCCTGTGCAGGTCGGTCATCTCCAGTTCCTTGTAGCCACAGGGGTTGATGCGCGAGAAGGGCTCCAGGTCGACATCGACATTCAGCGCCATGCCGTGAAAGCTCGCCCCGCGGCGAATCCGGAGTCCGACGCTCGCCAGCTTTCTGCCTTCGACATAAACGCCGGGCGCATCGGCGCGCGCCGCGGCTGCAACCTTGTACTCCGCGGCGAGGTCAACCACGCTCTGTTCCAGCGCCGTTACCAGCCGGCGCACGCCGATGTTGGCGCGGCGGATATCAAGCAACGGGTAGATCATCAGCTGGCCCGGACCGTGAAATGTCACCTGTCCACCCCGATCGATCTGCACGACCGGAATGTCGCCGGGCGCGAGCAGGTGCTCTTTCGCAGCATTCAGGCCGAGCGTAAAAACAGGCGGGTGTTCGCAGAACCAGATCTCATCGGGCGTGTTCTCGTCGCGGGCATCGGTAAAGTCCCGCATCTCGTGCCAGAGTGGCACGTAGTCCTGCCGACCGCGAAAGCGCGTCTTCACAATGCCATCAGGACGTCTTCGTGATCCGTTGCGTCCTGGTAGACCGCGTCGAGTTGTTGCTGGCTGGTCGCAGTGATCGTCACCGTGACCGAGACGTACCGATCGTTGCTGCTGGACGTAAGCTGTACCGCATCGTCGTCAACAATGCCTGCGTGCCTCTCGACGAGCGCGCGGGCTATCGTCGGAAACTCCGGCGTGTTACGCCCCATCAACTTGATGGGAAACTCGGTGGGAAACTGTAGCGCGGATTCTTCGGTCATGACTATTCAAACAGAAGGCTGACACTGTCTCTGGTCCGCTGCCAAAACGACCCTTCGGGGTTGTCGTCAAGCGCGCGCAGTTGGGTGCTCAGTATTACCTGGTCCTCCAGGGTAATCCTGAGGTCGGCAACAGGCTGGCCGTTGGCGACGGGCGCCTCGACGATGGCCGGAATATCCAGTGTCGATTCAAGTTGCTCGTAGGTACCGCGACGAACCGTGATGTAGAGGTCGTCGAGTACGCCAAGGCGCGACGTCTCGTTTGCTGATTTCCAGACGCGTGTCGTCGCGATTTCCTCTCCTGCCTTGAACAGCAACCGCGTCTCGAAGAAGCGGAATGCGTAGTTGAGTAATGCCTGGCTGCCATCCGTGCGCGCCCTGGTGCTCGACGTGCCCATAACGACGGAGATCACGCGCATGCCATCGCGCAAGGCGGAGGCGACGAGGCAATAGCCGGCATCTTCAGTGTGGCCAGTCTTCAGGCCGTCGACTGAAGGGTCACGCCACAACAGCGAGTTGCGGTTGTCCTGCTTGATGTCGTTGTAGGTGAATTCCTTGATCGAATGCCAGGGGTAGTACTCGGGAAACTCCTCGATGACAGCGCGTGCCAGCGTCGCGAGGTCGCGAGCCGTGGTGACATGGCCCTCTTCGGGCATGCCGGTCGCGTTCAGGAAATGACTCGAGTGCATCCCGAGCTGCTGCGCGTACTGGTTCATCATTTGTGCAAACACGCCTTCGGTGCCGGCGATGTGCTCGGCAAGTGCGACGCTCGCATCATTGCCTGACTGGACAATCATGCCCAGCAACAGGTCCTCGATCGTCACGCGCTTGCCGACTTCCACGAACATGCGCGAGCCCGGCATGCGCCAGGCCTTCTCGGAAACAGTGACTTCGTCTTCGAGCGTGACCTGACCCTGCTTGAGTGCCATGAACACGACGTACGTGGTCATGATCTTGGTGAGACTCGCCGGAGCCAGCGGCATGTCCGGATCCAGCGATGCCAGTTCCTTCCCGGTCGTCGCGTCAACGACAAGGTAACTCTTGGCGCCAACAATGGGGGGCGCGGGCGTCGGCAGGGATGACTGAGCGTAAGCGCTTGATGCAAATACGAATACAAGAGCGAAGATGGCGCGGGACGAACGTATGATCATTTGAACTCTGGGTAATTTGGCGGACAGACTGGGCGCGTATTGTACGCGGCTATTCACGCATAAGGCTATTCGCTGACGAGATACGGGTCGTTGATTCCCATGGCCTCGAGCTCGTCGACGATGACATCGTACTGCACGACGTCGGCGATTGGCCCGATGCGAACGCGATAGAGGATACGGTCGGCGGTCAGTTCCTCGTGGATGAAGGCATCGCCGATTCCGGCGCGCGCGAGATCACCCAGGCGGCGCTGCGCATTGGCTCGCTCGCCGAATGCGCCGACCTGCACGTAGATGCGGTTGGCAGTCGCGGCGGGCAGAGCAGGTCCGGTCGGTTCGGGCGACGGCGGAGAGCTCGCCCGGACAGGGCGATCGCCCTGGGGCTGGTCGAAGTTGATCGCCGTCACTTCGACGAGGCTCGTGCCATCCCTGATCATGTCGAGCTTTATCGCCGCCGCATACGACAGGTCGATAATCCGGTTATGGACAAACGGGCCGCGGTCGTTAACGCGAACGACAATCGATTTGTTATTACTCAGGTTGCGCACGCGCACGTAGGTTGGCAGCGGCAAGGTCTTGTGGGCCGCGGTCATCGCGTACATATCGTAGACCTCGCGGTTCGAGGTCAGATTGCCGTGAAACTTCTTGCCGTACCAGGAGGCGACGCCGCGTTCCTGGTAGCCGCTACTCGACGGCATCACCGTGTAACGTTTGCCAAGGACCTCGTAGACCGGTCCGTTACCGTACTTGCTGCGTGCCTCGGGTCGCGGTATGGCGTCGCCCGGCAAGTCCGGAATACGTGTGCTCCCGGGTGGTCCATCGCCCCGCACCTTGTTGCCGCCACAGCCGGCCACGGCGAGCATTCCCAGCATGAGGCTTGCCAGTATTGGCAACCTAGCCTGCATCGGCGGCTACCTTGCTGGCGATTTCCTGGCCGAGCTGGTACGCGGCAAGCGCATACATGACGCTGCGGTTGTACCGGGTAATCACGAAGAAGTTGTGAAAGCCGACCCAGTACTCCGCACCGTCGTCCCCTTCGTACGCGAGCAACTCGCCCGCGGCGTCGGCGGGAAGATTCGTCGCGAACACGGCACCGCGCTCACTCAGCGAAGCAACCGTGGCGGTCGCGCTGAGCGTGTTCTTGGGCTCGGGGGCAGGCCCGTCCCAGCGGTCGCTCAGCGTTGCCTGCGCCGCGACTTCCTCGTCCGTGCGCCAGCCGTGTTCCAGGAAGTAGTTGGCAACGCTGCCGGCGACGTCCGCCCAGTTATTCCAGATATCGCGCTTGCCATCGCCGGAGGCATCGACGGCGTATGCACGAAAGCTGGATGGCATGAACTGTGGACGACCCATGGCGCCGGCGTAGGAGCCGAGAGGCATCGTGGCATCGATCTCTTCCTCGCGCGCGAGGATCAGGAACTGCATCAGCTCATTGCGAAAGAATTTCGAACGCGGCGGATAGGCGAACGCGAGGGTCGCAAGTGCGTCAAGCACACGATCCTTGCCGGTAATGCGGCCGTAGTAGGTCTCGACGCCGATGATCCCGACGATCATTTCAATCGGGACGCCGGACTCCTGCTGAATCCGCTCGAGCATCTCCCGATTCTCTCGCCAGAATGTCGTACCCGCCGCGATGCGCTCTTTCGTGATGAAGATCTTGCGGTACTCGCCCCAACTCAGCTTGCGTTCGGCTGGCGTGGATATCTTCTCGATAATTATCGGCTTAATTTCCGCCTTGGCGAGTATGGCGCTCAGCGCATCGTGGCTAAAGTCCTGTGATGCCACCATTTCATCGATAAATGCCACAACGTTGGGTTGCGTGACATCGACGTAGGTTTTGTCAGCAGCTTGAGAGCAGGAAGCGGAGAAGCAGAGTATTGCCGCGACGGCGAGAAGGCGTTTTTTCATTAATGCGGCAACAACTTGCGATGCGAGTGGATGGACATGAGAATACCGAAACCCGCCATCAGCGTCACCATCGACGTGCCACCGAAGGATACGAGCGGCAATGGCACGCCAACGACGGGTACGAGGCCTGTAACCATGGCCGTGTTGACGAATACGTAAACCATGAACGTCAGGCTGATGGAGCCCGCGAGCAGGCGGGAGTAGGTGTCGTGCGCCTGCGTGGCGATATATAAGCCGCGGCCCACGACAAACATGTACAGAACCAGCAGGGTCAATACGCCGAACAAACCAAACTCCTCACCGAGGACGGCAAAGATAAAATCGGTATCGCGTTCGGGAAGAAACTCGAGCTGCGCCTGCGAACCGTTGGTCCAGCCCTTGCCGAACAAGCCGCCCGACCCGATCGCGATCTTCGACTGGATGATGTTATAGCCGGCTCCGAGCGGGTCGCTGTCGGGATTTAGCAGCGTCAACACGCGCTGTTTCTGGTAGTCCTGCATATAGGTCCAGAGCAACATGGCCCCAGGTATGGCCAGCACGCCAAGGCCGAGCATGAGCCGGAACGACATGCCGGCGAGCACGATAACGATCACTCCCGAGGCAGCGATCAGTAACGCTGTGCCGAGATCGGGCTGTCTTGCTATGAGCAGGGTGGGCACGATGATCATGACCGCGATGACGGCGAGGTGGCCGAGCCTTGGGGGAATCTGCCGGTCGTGCAGGTACCAGGCGGTCATCATCGGCACGCCGAGCTTCATCGCCTCGGAGGGCTGGAAGCGAATGCCGAGGTCAAGCCAGCGACGCGCGCCCTGGCCCACGTCGCCCTTGGTCAGGACAAGGATCAGCAACACGAGGCCGGCAAGATAGCCCCAGGGCGTCCAGCGCCGCAGAAAATCGGGCGGCAGCTGTGCCACGATCAGCATCGCGACGAACGCGACGCCGAGGCGAATAATCTGGTTCATCAGCAAGCGATTGCTTTCGCCAACGGCGCTGTAGAGTACGAACAGGCCGAATCCGCAGATCAGCAACAAGGCAACCAGCAAGGGCCCATCTATGTGAAGGCGGCGCATGATCAGGCCGACGTCCGACAGCGGCGCGGCCTTCGGCATAAGCAATCTTTGGGTATCGCTAAGGCGCATCGTCACCGTACCCGAGGTAAGTATCCATTATCAGTCTCGCGATCGGCGCGGCGACGCCACTGCCGCTTTCGCCGTTTTCGACGATCAGCGCGACTGCAATGCGTGGATTGTCGAAGGGTGCGAACGATATAAACAGGGCGTGGTCGCGTTGCCGTTCTTCGAGTTCAGCGTCGTCGTATTCTTCGTCCTGGGCGATCGATACAACCTGCGCCGTACCGCTCTTGCCTGCCATTTGATAAGGCGCGCCCATGCCGACGGCGCGTGCTGTGCCGCGTGGCCCCTGCATGACGTCATGCATGGCATCGAGTACGGTCGACCAGTAGAACTCGTTGCTAATCTCGACGTCGGGCAGGCGCTCGGGCTGGATCATGCGACGCTCGTTGGTCAGTGCATCCTCAACGGCAGCGACAATATGCGGGCGATAACGCTGGCCACGGGTCGCCAAAGCTGCCGCGGCGGCAGCCAGCTGCAATGGCGTCGCGAGCATGTAGCCCTGGCCAATGGATGCGATGACCGTCTCGCCGTGATACCAGCGCTGGTCGTCGCGATTACGAAACGCGTTGCGCTTCCATTCGCGTGAAGGCACCAGTCCCGAACTTTCACTACCGAGGTCGACGCCCGTCGCGGTGCCCATGCCAAATCGATCCAGGTAGTCGTGCATCGCATCGATGCCGACATCACGACTGATCTCATAGAAATACACGTCGCAGGACTGGGCAATGGCGTCGTGCAGATCAACCGGGCCGTGACCTTCCGGCTTCCAGTCGCGATAGCGATGTTCGTCGCCAGGCAATTGGAAATAGCCTCGGCAAAGAGTCTTGCGCGTCAGGTTGGTGGCGCCGGTTTCGAGCGCTGCGAGCGCGAGCATCGGCTTGATCGTCGAGCCGGGCGGGTAGGTACCTCGTACCGCACGATTGAACAGCGGGCGATCGGGATTGTCCTGCAGTTCGCGATACTGCGACGTCGTCATACCGACCGCAAACAGGTTCGGATCGAACGAGGGCGCGCTGACAAGCGCGAGAATCTCGCCTGTCCAGGGGTCAATCGCAACGAGTGCACCACGCCGGCCTTCGAGTGCCTTGGTCGCGACCCTCTGCAGATCGAGATCGATGCTGAGGTAGACGTTGGCGCCGGGCGCGGGCGACAGGTCGTCGGGCAAGGTGTCCAGCAATTCGCTGCTGCCGCTTGGCACCTGCCGGCCCCGGGCATTGGCGATCAGGTGCCGGTAGCCGGCATCGCCATGGAGATCCGACTCGTAGCTGTTCTCCACCCCCGTCTTTCCCGTGTGCGACGTGCCCGCATAGGCGGCCGGGTCCAGGCGTTGCAAGTCGTCGGTACTCAACGCACCCACGTAGCCTACGGCGTGGGCAACAGCCGTGCCGGTCGGATAGTGACGCACCAGGCGTGGTCGAAAGTCGACGCCGGGGAAGCGCGGTCGCTGAATCGCAAAATTGGCGATTTCCTTCTCCGTCAGGCGGAACTTGAGTGTCACTGGCTTGAATCGCGGACCACTGCGGCTCAGCTCCTTGAAGCCCTCGATGTCCTCGAACTCGATCAGGTTGATGGCCGCCAGGCGCTGCAGGGTGTCGTCGATGTCCCCGACCTGCTCAGGGATCAGTTCGAGCTGGTAGGCGGGGAGGTTCTCGGCAATCACCCGGCCCTTGCGGTCGAAGACAAGGCCGCGAATGGGCGGCACGGGTTCGATACGCACGCGGTTACCCTGGGACTTCTCCGCGAACAGTTCGTGGTCGACCACCTGCAGTTGGATCAGTCTCGCGACGACGGTACCGAGCAACAGCACCGAGACGACAACCGACAGGATCACCCGGGCTATAAACAGCCGGCGCTCGGAGTGAACATCCTTGATCGAGGAGAGGAGTGCGCTCATGTCGACATGGCCGAGACCAGGCTAGCCTCCCGACCGCGCCCGGTATCTTACTCCCGACAGGAACATGAACAGGAACGGCCAGATCAATGTACCTGTGATGACAGGCGCCCAGTACGCAATCGCCGGTGCCGTGACGCCGGCGACCCCGTTTACCCAGAACAACAGGAACTGGTACATCGCGAGCAATGCGAAAACGGTGAGCGACAGTTGCGACAACGGGAATACACGCATGAGCAGGTGAAAACGCACGGTGACGAAAACGACGAAGCACAGTGCCAGGGCATGTTGCCCAAGCAGCGTGCCGTAAGACACGTCGAGCACGATGCCCATAATCCAGGCCGACCCGACACTCCAGGTGCGCGGGAGCTGCATGGCCCAGAAGATCAGGAGTAACGCCAGCCAGTCGGGGCGAAAGGGCTGGATCGAATCCGGCAGCGGCATGATCGTCAGCATCAGGCCCACCAGTAGTGTGATGATGACAGGCAGGCGCTGGGAAGAGCGATCTCTACTCATCGTCTTCCTCCACCACCACGGCTGGCCGGGACCAGATGAGCATCACTTCCCGGACCTGGTCGAGCGCAGCGGATGGGGTTGCGGTTACATCGGCGAACGGTTCCTGCGGAATGCGCGTCACCGAGTTGACGACGGCAACCGGGTAGCCCGCCGGAAACGCGCCGCCAAGGCCAGACGTGACCAAAAGATCGCCAGCGCGAATATCGGCATTGTTTGGCAGGAACGGGAGGTCGAGCCGGTCGATTTCGCCGGTTCCCACGGCGATTGTCCGCAGGCCGTTGCGATTGACCTCGACGGGCAGGGCATGGTCGGCGTCGCTGATCAGCACGGCCTGCGCCGTCATTATGCCGGTCTCGATCACCTGGCCGACAACCCCGTCGGCGTCGACGATGGCCTGGCCGTCATAGACGCCGTCGCGGCTACCGATATCGATGACGAGGTTGTGTTCGTAGGGATTGGCGTCAACCGCCATGATCTGGGCAACGCGGACTTCGTCGCGGACGCGCGTGCGGGCATCGAGCAACGCTCGCAGCCGGGCGTTCTCGGCTTCGAGCGCGGTGAGTCGTTGCAGGCGAGCATTGGTCAGCAGGCGCTCGGCGTGCAGGCGGCCGAGTTCGAGCTCGAGTTCATTGCGCGACGTGGTTGAGTCACCCAGCCACCTCCAGACGCGCACCGGCGCATCGACCGCAAGGCGCAGCGGGTACACGGCCACGCCTATCCCACGGCGCATGCCGTCAAGGTGATTCTCACGGTGATCGAGGTACATCAGCAGCATGCTGATGAAAACGAGAGCAAGAAACCTGAGACCGAGCGCCGGGATGCGGGCTGGATTCGAATTATTTCCCCGGGACGCGACCATCGTTATCCACGAACTGGCCGCTTACTCCAGTCCGAATACGGCGGGACCATGCTCATCAATGAGCTCGATGACACGGCCTCCACCGCGGGCAACGCAGGTCAGCGGGTCGTCCGCAATGACCACAGGTAAGCCGGTCTCCTCCATCAGCAGTTTGTCGATGTCGCGCAACATCGCGCCACCGCCGGTCAGGACAATGCCACGTTCGGCCACGTCCGCTCCCAGTTCAGGTGGCGTCTGCTCGAGCGCTTCCTTGACCGCGCCGACAATCCCTTGCAGGGGTTCCTGCAGCGCTTCGAGAATCTCGTTGGAATTCAGCGTGAAGCTGCGCGGCACGCCTTCGGAAAGATTACGGCCCTTGACGGAGATCTCGAGGACCTCCTGACCCGGGAACGCCGACCCGATCTCGTGCTTGATGCGCTCGGCTGTCGCTTCGCCGATCAGGATGCCGTAGTTGCGGCGTACGTAGTTCGTAATGGCCTCGTCGAAGCGGTCGCCACCGATGCGCACGGACGCGGCATAGACGATGCCGTTCAGCGAGATCACCGCGACCTCGGACGTACCGCCGCCGATGTCGAGCACCATCGAGCCGCGGGCTTCGTGCACGGGCATGCCGGCGCCGATCGCAGCGGCCATTGGCTCATCTATAAGGTGTACTTTGCGCGCGCCGGCGCCTTCGGCTGATTCGCGAATCGCGCGGCGCTCCACCTGCGTCGACCCGTAGGGCACACAGATCAGCACGCGCGGGCTCGGCCGGAAGTACCGCGAGGAGTGCGCTTTGCGGATGAAGTGCTGCAGCATCTTCTCGGTGACCGTGAAGTCGGCGATGACGCCGTCTTTCAGGGGCCGAATGGCCGTAATATTGCCTGGCGTGCGGCCCAGCATGTTCTTGGCTTCCATGCCCACCGCCTCCACAACCCGGCCGCCCCGGCCCGAGTCTTCGCGAATGGCGACAACGGACGGTTCGTCGAGCACGATGCCGTGCCCTCTCGAGTAAATCAGGGTGTTGGCTGTCCCCAGATCGATGGACAGGTCATTTGAAAAATAACCCAGGATTCTCTTAAACATGCGGGACGGTGTCTCGAAACAGGATTAACGGCGTAATCTAACAATGCGCAGGACAATGCACAAGGCGCCATGTAATAATGCGTGCCCGCCGTGGCGGGCGATACAGATTTCACTGAAAATACCGGAATAACAGCGTGTCACTCGACAAAGATCAGGTACAGCAAATCGCGATGCTGGCGCGACTCAAATTGGGCGAAGACGAGTACGCTGAGAGCGTCGAAAAGCTCTCGAGAATCGTCGATTTCGTCGCCCATCTGGCAGAAGCCGACACGAGCGGCGTTATCCCGATGGCGCACCCGCTCGATATCGCGCAGCGGCTGCGTCCGGACGTTGTCACCGAGCCCAACGATCGGGATCGCTACCAGGAGAACGCACCGTCCGTCATGGATGGGCTCTACCTTGTACCGAAGGTCATCGAGTGATGGACCTGCATGCGAAAACGATGACCGAGCTGTCGGCCGGTCTGGAGAGTGGCGAATACACGTCTGTCGAGCTGACCCAGGCCTTGCTCGACCGGATTGCCGCGCACAATGGCGCACTCAATGCGCTCCTCACGGTTACGGGTGAGCAGGCACTCGCGGCGGCGGCAAAAGCGGACGCCGATCGTGCTGCCGCTAACGCCGGCCCCCTGAACGGCCTGCCGATAATTCACAAGGACATCTTCTGCACGCGCGGCGTCAGGACGACCTGCGGCTCGAAGATGCTCGATAATTTCATCTCCCCGTACGATGCAACAATCGTTGCACGGCTGGCCGATGCCGGCGCGGTTGTGCTTGGCAAGGCCAACATGGATGAGTTCGCGATGGGCTCGTCGAACGAGACCAGTTACTTTGGTCCTGTCAACAACCCCTGGGATCTCGAGCGCTCACCGGGCGGTTCATCGGGTGGTTCGGCGGCGGCGGTCGCGGCGCGGTTTGCGCCGGCAGCGACGGCGACCGATACGGGTGGTTCGATTCGCCAGCCGGCGGCGCTCACCGGAACCGTCGGTATCAAACCGACCTACGGTCGGGTATCGCGCTACGGCATGATCGCGTTCGCATCCAGCCTCGACCAGGCGGGCGTGATCACGCGTTCGGCTGAAGACGCTGCGCGCTTGCTTGGCGTTATGGCGGGTTTTGACGAGCGCGATTCGACCTGCGTCGACGCCCCGGTTCCGGATTACGTGGCCGCGCTTGGCGACTCCATCAAGGGACTGAAAGTTGGTGTCGTCCGCCAGCACTTTGACGAAGGTCTCGATGCCGATTGCAGCGCCAGGGTGAAAGAGGCAATCGCGGTCATCGAATCGCTCGGTGCGACGGCCGTCGAGGTCGATATGCCGAACATCGACTACTCGGTCCCGACTTACTATGTTGTTGCACCGGCTGAATGTTCATCGAACCTGTCGCGCTTCGACGGCGTGCGCTTCGGGCATCGCGCGGAAAATGCGGAGGACCTGTTTGACCTGTACTGCCGCAGTCGCGGCGAAGGTTTTGGCGACGAAGTGAAACGCCGCATCATGACCGGCACTTACGTATTGTCGGCGGGTTACTACGATGCGTACTACCTGAAGGCGCAGCAGGTGCGACACCTGATAGCCGACGACTTCAAGAAAGCTTTCCAGGAGGTCGACGTGATTGCGGGACCGACTACGCCGACACCGGCCTTCAAGCTTGGTGACAAAGTCGACGATCCAATCACGATGTACCTTAACGATATCTACACGATCGGCGCGAACCTCGGTGGTTTTCCTGCGATGTCTGTACCGTGCGGATTTGTGAATGACCTGCCGGTGGGCCTGCACCTGGTTGGTCATCATTTTGATGAGGCGGCGTTGCTGCGCTGCGCCCACGCCTACCAGCAGGCGACCGACTGGCACACCGCCTGCCCGGAGGTGTTCAAGTGAACGCCGGTTGGGAAGTCGTTATCGGTCTCGAAATTCACACGCAGCTCGCGACCAAATCCAAGATTTTTTCCGGGGCATCAACAGCTTACGGGGCGGAACCCAACACGCAGGCCTGCCTGGTCGACCTTGGTTACCCGGGCGTATTACCCGTGCTGAACAAGGAAGTCGTGCGCATGGCGGCGATGTTCGGCCTCGCAGTGAACGCGACGGTTGCGCAACGTTCCGTGTTTGCGCGCAAGAATTATTTCTACCCGGACCTGCCAAAGGGCTACCAGATAAGCCAGTACGAACTGCCCATCGTCGAGCACGGGGAGTTGTTCATCACGGATGCCGACGGCAATGACAAGCGTATCGGCATCACGCGTGCGCACCTCGAAGAAGACGCGGGCAAGTCCATTCACGAAGGGCTCGACAAGTCCTCCGGCATTGACTTGAACCGGGCCGGCACGCCGTTGCTGGAGATCGTCTCCGAGCCGGATATCCGTTCGGCAAAAGAAGCGGTCGCGTACATGCGCAAGATTCATACGATCGTCCGCTACCTGGGTATCTCCGACGGCAACATGCAGGAAGGCTCCTTCCGTTGCGACGCCAACGTATCCGTGCGGCCAAAGGGGCAGCAAGCGTTCGGCACGCGTGCCGAGATCAAGAACCTGAACTCCTTCCGCTTCGTCGAAAAGGCGATCAACTTCGAGATCGAGCGGCAGATTGAGCTGATCGAGGATGGCGGCGAAGTGGTGCAGGAGACACGCCTGTACGACTCGGCCAGGGATGAGACGCGCTCGATGCGCTCGAAAGAAGAGGCGAACGACTACCGCTACTTCCCGGATCCCGATTTGCTCCCCGTCGTGATCACCGCCGAGTACATCGAGTCAGTTCGGGGTCAGTTACCGGAACTGCCGGACGCCAAGCAACAGCGTTTCGTCGCCGACTACGACCTCAAGAAAGACGATGCGGCGATCCTCACGAGCTCGCGCCCGCTTGCCGATTTCTTCGAGGCGGCAGCGGCTGCGACTGACGCGAACGCGCAACTCGTCGCCAACTGGGTGGTGGGTGATCTCTCGGGCGCACTGAACAAGGACGGTCTCGACATCGGTGAGAGCAAGGTCACCGCCGAGGACCTGGCAGGCCTGCTCACACGCATTCATGACGACACCATCTCGGGCAAGATCGCCAAGCAGGTTTTCGAGGCGATGTGGGATGGCGAGGGCTCGGCCGATGAGGTGATCGACGCCAGGGGTCTCAAGCAGATCACGGATACCTCGGCCATCGAGGCAGTGGTCGAGAAGGTCATTGCAGAGAACCCGGGCCAGGTTGCCGAGTACCGCGGCGGCAAAGACAAGCTGATCGGATTTTTTGTTGGCCAGGTGATGAAGGAAACCAGGGGCCAGGCCAACCCCGGCCAGGTAAACCAAATCCTGAAAGCCAAGCTCAGCGGCTAGCCATGTCGGCCGATACCGTTATTCCCTTCGGCTTCGAGTCGCTTCCCGTTCGTGGGGCGCTCATCCACCTGTCACGCTCGTGGCGGCGCATGCTGCGCGACCATGAGTACGATGAGCTCGTAACAGAGACACTCGGCCACGCCGCCGCAGCGACCGGGCTTATCGCACAGAGCCTCAAGTTTGACGGCGCCATTACGTTGCAGATCCAGAGTCAGAGTGCGTTGCAGATGCTCGTCATGCAATGCACGAGCGACCTGGATATGCGGGGCATGGCGGTGGCCAATACCGAAAAGGCGGCAACGACTTTTGCGGAGCTGACGACCGGGGCGCATTGCGCGGTTACTGTCGACAATAAGGATCGACCGTACCAGGGGATCGTGGAGATCGCTGAAGAGTCGCTCGCCGCGAGTCTCGAGCACTATTTCTCGCGCTCGGTGCAGGTGCCGAGCCACATCGCGTTACTGGCCAACGAGAAACTGGCGGCCGGCATCCTTCTGCAGCAGGTCGGCGGGCTGCCAGTCGGGGAGGACGACTGGAATCGACTGAGCTTCCTGATCAAGACCCTGGCTCCGAGGGACTTCAAGGGAGACGCCGGCCTCGAATTGATCGGCAAACTGTTTGCCGAAGACGATGTCCGCGTCTATGAACCGCGCGTGGTCAATTTCCGCTGCCGCTGTTCAGCTCGCAAGATCGAAGATGTGTTGAAGATGCTTGGCGAGACCGAAGCACGCGAGACACTGGCCGAGCAGGGCAGAATCGAGGTCATCTGCGAATACTGCGGTCGTCGCCGTCACTTTGACGCGGTCGACGTGGAACGGCTTTTCACCGACAACGTCGTCCCGGCACCCAGACTCGGTTCAGTAGCTAGAGCTGGCTCTTGGGAACGATCCGCGCGATCCAGGCACTGAATCGCCGCCACGCGCTGGTCTGCGGCTCCTTGGTGACGACCACTTCCTGGCCGTCCTCGATGATTGTCCACTGAGTATTGTTCTTCTCGTCCAGGCTTATCTTGAAAGCGTGACTCGGCAACTTCGCGCTCACCCGTTCAACCAGTGCCGTCGCCAATTCGGGAGAATGAATGATGACACCGAGTTCGGTATCGCGGTTGACCGACCGCTGGTTCCAATTGAATGAACCGATAAAGATCGATTCGCGATCAACGGCGAAAGTCTTCGCGTGCAAAGTGACTATCGGTGCATCTTTCGGCAGCGTCTCGTCAGCCGGCTCGTCGCGGCTCGCACGCAGCTCATACAGGTTCATGCCCATCTGAATCAACGGCTTGCGCGTCGGGTAGTAGGCGCCGTGCACGGGCGCGTGATTATTGGCGGCGAGCGAATTCGTGATGTACGGTGATGTCGATACCGCGTTCACGCGCCGCGCGAAAACCCTCGATGTCGTCCTTGGTCAGCACGAAATAGGGCGTGATAACAAACAGCTCTTTCCTGGCGTCGACGGCGCTTCTTATCTTGTTGACGATGAGCTCCGACTCGTCCACCTTTGCGGCACCGGTTTTGCCCGGTGAGTCATAGACGAGGTCATAAGGCGCCCAGGTAAATGTCCCCGCGCCGGCTGAGAGGTACTGGTCGACGGAAGCCCGAATGGCATCCGCATAGATACTCGTCTTGGCGTCCTCGAACGACTTCGTGACCTTTTCATCGAGTTCCGCCAGGCTGTCGGCAGCGCCTTCTGGTACGTCCGCAAGTGCCTCTATCGGCACCGCTGCACGGCTATTCCAGTAGGTGTCAAAACTGTCCGAGACTTCGGGCACGATGGGGCCAACCGCGAGCACATCGAGATCGCTGAATAGCACGTCGTCGCGTGCGTCGAAATATTCCCCGGCAATGTTGCGCCCGCCAATCAGTGTGACCTGGTTGTCGACCGTCAGGGACTTGTTGTGCATGCGCCGGGTGATGCGGCCAAGACTCAGGGCATCAAGAGCGCGGGTCTTGCGATGTGCAAACGGATTGTAGATTCGAATCTCGATGTTCTCGTGGGAATCGAGCGCCGCGAGGCCGGGGTCGAGGCCTTTCGAGAGCACGTCGTCGAGCAGGAATCGCACCCTGACACCGCGGTTGGCGGCACGTAGCATTGAATTGACGAATACCCTGCCGATCAGGTCGTCGTAGATCAGGAAGTACTGCGCATCAATCGTACGCTCGGCACGCGCCATCATGAGCAGTCGCAGTGCCAGCGCATCCTTGCCATCGGAAATCACGTGGAAACCGGACTCGTTTTCAGGATGCTCGGCGACGACCTCGGCGAATTGTTGGCCAAGGAAGGTGTCCGAGGTATCAGCCTGTACTAATGCCGTCGACTCGACCTTCGGGTAGTCAAAATCGACACTCGCGCAGCCAGCCAGGACGATCGCTGTTGCGCTTACCAGGACAAAAGTAGAGATGCTTCTCAATTCGATCATTGCGCGTTCCCTGGTTTGGAATCTGTTCACTTTTTCAGACTAAAGCATGGATGTGGTCCACAGTCCATACGCGAGTCTACCGCATGAACAGACTGGCAGCGTTGGGTCTTCCCGTTCTAGTATCGGCTCATGATCAGAGTCGCCCTGTCAATCGCTGCATTACTGGTTTGTAGCTGCGCTTTGGCTACGGAGCAAGGCTCCGACGTTGGTGGTGACGCAGAGATGTCGCCTGCGGAATCTGGTAATCCGCTTCCGGCACGCGATGACCAGTGGCGCTTCACCATCGCGTTCCCGATGATCTGGATGCCGGATATCGACGGCAAGATTCGCGGCGATGAGCCGATCGATTTCACGATACGCTTCGACGACATTCTCGAAAACCTGAGCTTCGGCATGATGTTCGAGCTGTATGCCAACAGGGGGCCGTTTGGGTTGGCAGTGCGCAGCAATTTCATGCGGGTCGAGGATGAGAGCTCGCGGTCCGGCTTACTGGATACACGCGTTCAAACCAATCTCAACATGGGCGTTAACGACCTGCTCGCATCCTTTCGCGTGCATGACAAGGTGCGCCTGGTCACCGGCGTGCGGCATATCCTCGCAAAACTGGAGCTGGACGTTTACAGCACGCTGGGCGGTACCGAAGTATTCAATGAGACCATCCTCGTTACTGACGAAAACCAGTTCGACTATCTCGTGGGCATCAACTTCAACCACTGGGTCAACGACAAATGGGGCTTGATGCTGAACGCCGATCTGGGTGTCGCTGGCGATAATGACCGGGATTTCAGTACCGAATTCAGAGCCCTGTATCGACTCGGCGACCTGAATAATCTCTGGTTCGGCTATCGCTACCTGCAGATTGGCGGCGATTCGACCCAGGATGACATCCAGTACAAGGTTGACATGATCCAGCACGGCCCAACGCTGGGTTGGGCGTTTACCTTCTAGCCAGGCCGGCAGAATGGCCGGGCAGGCTGGTCACAGTGCTTTCGCGCGCAACCACCACCCTCGCAAGATTGCGTGCGCCGTTCAGAAACAGTGCAATAATCCGATCCTGGCAATCAAACCGCAGGTGAATCATGAAACAGCTCCTGTTACTGGGCCTGCTGGCGTCCGCGGGCATCAGTTATGCAGACGTTACTCCACGCGCACGCGATCTCGGTATTCCATTTGACGGGACGCCGGGTGCACTGAATGCGATCACCGATGTAGCCGGTGTCGAGGTCGGTCATGTGACCCTGATCGAGGATCTACCGGACGGCAAAGCTGTGCGTACAGGTGTCACGGCAATACTGCCGCGCGGCGAGAGGACGACCGATACACTCGCCTTCGGCGGCTGGTTCAGCCTGAATGGCAACGGTGAAATGACCGGCACGACCTGGTTGAACGAGTCCGGGTTCCTCGAGGGACCGGTCATGATTACGAATACGCACAGTGTCGGTGCCGTGCATGAAGGCGTGATTCGCTGGCGCGTCAATAAGGGTGGTGCAGATCACACGAGCGCCTGGTGGTCGCTGCCGGTTGTCGCGGAAACCTGGGACGGCACACTCAACGACATCAATGGCTTCCACGTGCGCCCGGAGCACGCGATGGCCGCTCTCGATCGAGCTGCCGCCGGGCCGGTTGCGGAAGGCAGTGTGGGCGGCGGAACGGGCATGATCTGCTATCAGTTCAAATGTGGCATCGGCACATCGTCGCGGGTGACCGACGTTGATGGTGAGTCATACACGGTCGGGGTCCTGGTGCAGGCGAATTTCGGTTACTGGCAGTTGCTGCGCGTCGCCGGCGTGCCGGTCGGGCACTACCTGAAGGCTGACGACGATGATGATTCCTCACCTTCATTCGATGCGAGCCTGAGTTCGATCATTATTGTCGTCGCTACCGACGCGCCGCTTCTGCCGCATCAACTTGATCGCCTCGCCAAGCGTGCCGCGCTCGGCCTCGCGCGCAATGGCAGTATTGCCAGCAATGGTTCCGGAGATATCTTCATCGCTTTTTCGACCGCCAACGAGGAAGCAGGGCGAGGTCTGGCAGATGCCGCGATCGCGATGCTGCCGAACGACAGTATCAACCCGTTGTTCCAGGCAACCGTCGAGGCGAGTGAAGAGGCAATTATCAATGCGCTGGTGGCCGGACGGGATATGACGGGTCATAACGGGAGCATGGTGCGCGGCATCGACCGCGAGCGCCTGCTCGAGGTCCTGAGACACCACCAACGGCTCAAGGATCCTGCCGCTGCTCAACCCTGATCAAACGCGCGGCGCATTCGTGTATACTGTTTGGCCTTAAATATAAAAGAATCTTTATATATTTATATGAAAGCGTCAACCGAACAGTTGCTCAACCAGTTCAAGGCCCTGGCCGACCCGGTGCGGGCGCGCCTCGTGGTCCTGTGCGGCGTGGTCGAGTGCAGCGTCTCCGAGTTGACTCAGATTACCGGGCTCAGCCAGCCGCGCGTCTCCCAGCACCTCAAGCAGCTCATCGCCGAGAATCTGCTCGAACGATTCCGCGATGGCCACTTCGTTTTCTATCGCGTGCCGCTGAACGACGCCGGATCGTCTGCCCGGCGAAAACTGTTGGCCTTGTTGCCTGAGGATGAGCCTGAGTTTGCCCGTGACCTCGAGAAGCTAAGAAAGCTGCGCGCAGGGGGAGAACCTGGCGCCGCGGTGGCCGCGACGGGCGACGAACGTTTCCTGCATAAAGCACTCGTCGATCTGACGGTGGCGGCGCCGCTTGGCGATCTGCTCGATGTCGGCTGCGGCCAGGGACGTATTCTCAAGTTACTCGCAACGCGCGCGCACCGCGTTGTGGGTGTCGATGTCGACTCGGATTTGCGCCGTCTCGCCCGTGCCGAGTTACTGCTCGCCGGTTCGCCCAACTGCTCGTTGCGCCAGGGCGACATGTATGCACTGCCGTTCGCTGACGGTGAGTTCGACACCATCATTCTGGACGATGTCCTGCCGGGGGCTGATCGCCCGACAGCCGTGATCGAAGAGGCCTCGCGCTTGCTCACGGCGGGCGGACGGGTCCTGTTGCTCGCGACCGTGGGTGCAGACGGTGTCGAGGGAATCCGCAGGCAATTTACCGACTGGGCGGCGCAAACAGGTCTCCGACTGGCGCCGCCACGATCAATACCTGACAAGAATCCGGGCTGGATGCTCGGTGTGGCGACTCTATGAATATCAAACTTGAAAACAAGCCCGCGGTCTCCTTCGAGTTCTTTCCGCCGAGCACAGAGAAGATGGAAGCGACAATGTGGCAGTCGATCGATCGCTTATCGGCGCTGGAACCGAGCTTCGTGTCCGTGACGTATGGAGCGGACGGGTCGACGCGCGAACGTACGCATAACGCTGTCGAGAGAATTATCCGGGAGACGAATCTTACCGCCGCGCCACACCTGACCTGCGTCGGGGCAAGTCGAGGCGAGATCGATGATATCGCGCGCGAATACTGGGACATGGGCATTCGCCACCTCGTTGCATTGCGTGGTGACGCCCCGAAGGACGCCGGTCACTACAAACCGCATCCGCATGGATACGCCTATGCGTCTGACCTGGTCGAAGGCTTGAAGAAAGTAGGGGATTTCGAGATTTCGGTTGCAGCGTATCCGGAAGTCCACCCGGAAGCGCCGAGCGCCGAGTTCGATCTCGACAACCTGAAACGCAAACTCGACGCTGGCGCAACGCGGGCGATTACGCAGTTCTTCTTCGACACCGAGGTCTTTCTGGATTTTCGTGATCGCTGCGCCGCCGCAGGTATCGACGCGCCGATCGTGCCCGGCATCCTGCCGATCACGCGCTTCCCGCAACTCGAGAGCTTTGCAGCCGCTTGCGGCGCGAGTGTGCCGGACTGGCTGCGGGAGTGGTTCGATGGCCTCGAGGACGACGCGCAGACCAGGCAATTGATTGCAGCGAGTGTCGCGATCAACCAGGTGCGCAGGTTACAGGCCGAAGGCATTTCGGAATTTCATTTTTACACGTTGAATCGATCGGAACTCGCGTTTGCCATTTGTCATGCGCTGGGCGTCCGTCCCGACCACGTTGGCAGCTGAGCAGGAACGATGGACCGTAAAAACAGAATTGAAACGTTACTGAACGCGCTCGACGAGCGCATCCTGCTGCTCGACGGCGCGATGGGCACGATGATCCAGGGCTATGGCCTCGGCGAAGACGACTATCGCGGCGAACGATTTGCCGACTGGGATCACGATCTCAAGGGTAACAACGACCTGTTGTCGATCACGCGTCCGGAAGTCATCCGCGAAATTCACAACGCTTTTCTCGACGCGGGCGCCGATATCGTCGAAACGAATACGTTCAATTCGAATGCGCCGTCGATGGCGGACTACGGCATGGAGTCGTTGGTAATCGAGTTGAACACGACCGCGGCGCGCCTCGCGCGCGACTGCGCTGATAAGGCCGCAGCAAAAACCGGCCAGCCACGATACGTTGCCGGCGCACTCGGCCCGACCAATCGTACGGCATCTATCTCGCCGGATGTTAACGACCCGGGCTTTCGTAACATCACGTTCGACCAGCTTGCCGACACCTACGAAACGGCATCGCTTGCTTTGATCGATGGCGGTGTCGATTTCCTTTTGGTTGAGACGATTTTCGACACGCTCAACGCGAAAGCGGCCATCGTTGGTATCAAGCGTGCGTTTCGGGCAAGCGGCGTTGCATTGCCGGTCATGATCTCGGGCACGATCACGGACGCGTCCGGTCGCACGCTCTCAGGGCAGACAACCGAGGCATTCTGGAACTCGGTACGTCACATCAAGCCGTTCATGATCGGGCTCAATTGTGCACTCGGGGCGAGCGAGCTGCGTCCGTACATTGCAGAGCTGTCGCGTATAGCCGATACCCGGGTCAGTGCCTATCCGAATGCCGGGCTGCCCAACGAATTTGGCGAGTACGACGAGACAGCCGAGGAAATGGCCACCGTCGTGGGTGAGTTCGCCAGGAGTGGGTTGGTGAACCTGGTGGGCGGTTGCTGTGGTACGCGCCCCGAGCATATCCGGGCGCTGGGCGATGCCGTCAGGAACCATGCGCCGCGAGTCGTACCCGAGTTACCTGTCCGCTGCCGCCTTTCCGGCCTCGAGCCCTTCAATATCGGGCCCGACGATCTGTTCGCCAATGTTGGCGAGCGCTGCAACGTCACCGGGTCTGCGATCTTTCGTCGCCTCATCGAGGCGGATGACTACACGGCGGCCGTTGCCGTTGCCCGCCAGCAGGTCGATAACGGGGCGCAGATCATCGACGTCAACATGGACGAGGGCATGCTCGATTCCGAAAAGGCGATGGTCACGTTTCTGAACCTGATCGCGTCCGAGCCGGACGTCGCGCGCCTGCCAATCATGATCGACTCGTCCAAATGGACGGTTATCGAGGCAGGACTCAAGTGCGTGCAGGGCAAGGCTGTCGTCAATTCGATCAGCCTTAAAGAAGGCGAGGAAGCCTTTATCGAGCAGGCCGAGCTATGCCTCGATTACGGCGCAGCCGTCATCATCATGGCCTTTGACGAGCAGGGCCAGGCCGACACGATCGAACGCAAGGTCGGCATCTGCGAACGTTCCTACAAGGTTTTGACTGAGAAGGTCGGGTTCGATCCGGCCGATATCATTTTCGACCCGAACATTTTCGCGATTGCGACAGGTATCGAGGAACACGCGAACTACGGACTCGATTTCATCGAGGCAACCCGAAGAATCAAAGAGTCGCTGCCACACGCATTGATTAGTGGTGGCGTCAGCAATGTGTCGTTCTCCTTCCGGGGTAACAACGTCGTGAGAGAGGCTATTCACTCGGTATTCCTGTACCACGCAATTCGCGCGGGCATGGACATGGGTATCGTGAACGCAGGCCAGCTCGCGATTTACGAAGACCTGCCCACCGAGTTACGCGATGCCGTCGAGGATGTCGTGCTGAATCGCAATCCGGAAGGCACCGAAAACCTCCTCAAGGTTGCCGAGCAATACAAGGACCAGAAGAGCGGGGCTGCTGCGAGAGGGCAGGACTTGTCGTGGCGCGAACTCGAGGTGGGCAAGCGACTCGAGTATGCGTTAGTCCACGGCGTGGATGAATTTGTCGTCGCTGACACCGAAGAAGCGCGGCAGGCGACCACACGTCCACTCGATGTGATCGAGGGACCGCTGATGGCTGGCATGAATGTGGTTGGTGATCTGTTCGGCGCCGGCAAGATGTTCCTGCCGCAGGTCGTCAAGTCTGCCCGCGTGATGAAGAAGGCGGTCGGTCACCTCGTGCCGTTCATCGAGGAAGAGAAGGACGGCAAGATGAGTTCCAACGGCAAGATCGTGCTCGCGACCGTCAAGGGAGACGTGCACGACATTGGCAAGAACATCGTGGGGGTCGTCCTGCAGTGCAACAATTTTGAAGTTGTCGACCTGGGCGTCATGGTGTCCTGTGACAAGATCCTTGAAGCCGCGAAGCGCGAGAACGCGAACATTATCGGGCTTTCGGGCCTGATCACGCCGTCGCTCGATGAGATGGTGCACGTTGCCAGCGAAATGCAGCGCCTCAATTTCGATCTGCCGCTGCTGATCGGCGGAGCGACGACATCGCCGGCGCATACTGCCGTAAAAATCGAGCCGCGCTACGAAGGTCCGGTTATTTACGTGAAGGATGCGTCGCGCTCAGTTGGCGTCGCGCAAGCGCTGGTTGAGCCCGGCACGCGCGCGGCCATCGTCGAGAAGACGCGCCGCGACAATGCGCGCCGCCGCGACGAGCACGCCAACAAGAAGCGACTCAAGCCCCAACTGTCGCTGGCACAGGCGCGCGCGCGCGGGCACCAGATCGACTGGGCGTCCTACACACCGCCGGCTCCGACGTTCACCGGCAACCGTGTATTCGACGATATCGACCTTGCTGTTCTGCGGGACTACATCGACTGGATGCCCTTCTTCAATGCCTGGGAATTTCATGGCAAGTTCCCGCAGATACTCGACGACAAGACAGTCGGTGAAGCGGCGACATCCCTGTTCGCCGATGCGCAGGCAATGCTCGACAAGATCATCGAGGAGAAATGGCTGACGGCGCGCGCCGTGGTGGGTTTCCATCCAGCGAATGCGCACGGGTCCGATGACATTTTCGTGTACGAGGACGAGCAACGCGGCACCGTCGCTCACAAACTTGTGCACCTTCGCCAGCAACAAGCCAAAGCAGCGGGGCGCTCGCAGGCCTGCCTGGCCGATTACGTGGCGCCGGCTGGCAACGGCTACGCCGACTATGTCGGGGCGTTTGCTGTAACGGCCGGCATCGGTATCGACGAACATGTCGCACGCTTCGAGCAAGCGCACGACGATTACAGCTCTATCGTGCTCAAGGCATTGGCCGACAGGCTGGCTGAGGCGCTCGCCGAGCACATGCACGAGCGCACACGCCGGGAATTCTGGGCGTACGCTGCCGACGAAAACCTCGACAACAAAGCGCTGATCGCGGAGCAGTACCGGGGCATTCGGCCCGCGCCGGGCTACCCGGCCTGTCCGGATCACACGGAGAAAGCGACGCTGTGGAAACTGCTCGATGTTGAAGCCAGTATCGGCCTGCAACTCACGGATTCGTTTGCGATGTTCCCGACCGCCGCTGTCAGCGGGTTCTATTTCTCGCACCCGGATGCGAGGTACTTTGCCGTCGGCAAGATCGACCGGGACCAGGTCGAGTCATACGCCGAGCGCAAGGGCATGAGCGTCGCGGAGGCCGAGCGCTGGCTGGCGCCAAACCTTGGATACGATCCGCATGCACGTGACCAATAATCCTATGAAATTGTCCTGCCTCATCGGTCTGCTTGCCCTGCTGTCGGTCAATGCGGTGGCAGAAGATGAGTACACACTAGCGCGTGCAGAACTGGTCGCCGCGTACCAGGCGCAGGACTACCCGGCGATGATCGTCGCGGCCGGGAATGCGCTTGATGCGCGCCCCGAATACCCGGGCGCGCTGTTCAATCTTGCACTTGCCCAGGCGCTGGGCGGTAAGTCCGCCGACTCGTTGGCGACGCTCGAACGCTTGCTGGCCAAGGGAATCGACTACAACGCCTACAACCTGGACGAGTTTGCCACGGTTCGCGAACTGCCGGGCTGGCTGGACTACATTGCCGGGATCGAGAAGCTTTACGAGCCTGTCGGCCAGGCCAGCGTGGCGCTGCAATTCGACGATGGGTATTTCGTTCCCGAGGGCATTGCTCTTGATGGGGGCGGAAAATTCCTGCTCGGCAGCATTCGCAAAGGGCAACTCATTCGTGTGGATGGCGATGGCGATGTCGAACTGCTAAGCGACAGGGCGGGCCACTGGAGCGTTTTCGGTATGCGTTTCGACGAGAAGGGGCAGCTGTGGTTTGCGAGCGCGGCCGTCGCCCAGCTTGCCGGTGTCGGCGGCGATACCGGCAGATCGGGATTGTTCTGCATCGATGTTGAGACTGGCGATATCACGCGCGAAGTCATCCTCCCGCAAGGCAAAGGCGAGCAGGTCCTCGGTGATCTTGTGATTGACGGTGACACGATCTACACGACCGATAGCCTGACCGGCGCGCTCTATCGCTACAGCATCGAGTTGGACAAACTTGCTACGCTGGTAGAGCCGGGTGCTTTCGGTTCGCCGCAGGGCCTGGCATTCGACGAATCCGGCGACTACCTGTATGTCGCCGACTACATCGGTGGCCTGTACCGGGTCGCGCTGTCGGACGGGTCGCGGGAGCGCCTGCGCGTTCCCGAGACAGTCAGCGACCACGGCATCGATGGCTTGTACCGTTATGGCGATGAACTCGTTGCAATCCAGAACGGCATACGCCCGCACCGCGTGGTGGCTTTCCAGCTAAGTGATGACGGCCTCGCTATTGAGGGCGTACGGCCACTGGCCGCGAATCACGAGCTGTTCGATGAGCCAACGCTCGGCCTCGTGCAGGGTGACGCCTTCTTCTTCGTCGCCAATAGTCACTGGAACCGCTTCGACGCAAATAACGAGCTTCCAGAGGGTCTTTCCGGACCGGTCATTCTGAAAGTGAGTCTCGCGTCACAGGATTAGTTTGACTTCCTTTATCAGAATGAGTATTCTGCTTTGCCATGAACCGGACACGAACATTCGATCCGCACACGACGCTATCGCAAGTCGTTGATTTGTTTTCCTCCAAGGGGTACTCCGAGACCTCGATGGAGGATATCGTGCGGACGACCGGTGTCAGCCGTTACGGGCTGTACGGCACGTTCGGCAACAAACGTGAGCTGTTCGAGCAGGCGCTCGAGCAGTACGCAGAAGGCATGGGCAAGCAGTCCTTCCTGCGCTTGCTGGAGCCAGGGGCCTCGTTGGGGCACATTCGTGCGATCTTCGACGAACGTGTTGCAGACATGTGCTGCGCCGAGGAAAACAAGGGCTGCTTGTTCATCCACACCGCCATGGAGCTGGCGCCCCAGGACGAGGAATTGCGCGGCGTGCTGCAGCGTTTCATGAAGCGCATGTCGAAAGCCTTTGCGATCGGCCTCGACTCGGCAAAAGGGCGGGGCGAGGTGGCAATGGACATCGATGTCGATGCCGCCGGTGAGCTCCTGACGAGCACGATGTTCGGCCTGGCCGTCCTGGGACGCACGGGCTTCCCCAAGGCGACGCTGGACGGCATCGTTGACAGCACCCTGGAATCGCTGCAGAGCGGTGCAAAGTAGGGCGTTTTTTTTGACCAAATCAGAATGTATATTCTGATTTATGACCTGCATCCCCGGATGCATTTATTTTAAGCGAAACAGAATGAATATTCTGATAAATACCTAGGAGAAGGATAATGCGGACCATTAACACCAAGACGATGATTTCACTGGCTTTGACGGGCCTGTTCTTTACCGCTGCGGCAGCCGAGGCTGGCTACGGCTACCCGGACGTGGCACCGCAGGAGAAGATCGACCTGTGCGTTGCTGCGATCGACGAGCAGGCCAATTACGAGGATGCCAGCTATGTGCACCACGAAGTCGAATCCAGGGCGCGTGCGACGATCGGCCACACGCTGAGGATCAGCACCCAGGTGTACGACGAGACGGACGGTCAGCTGATTCGTGAATACCGCACGCTGTGCGCAGTTTCGAATCGGCCCGAGCCGGTTGCGTTCAGGATGCGCGAGGCCAAATGACGGACAATCTACAGGGCAAGGGTGACAATCAGCGGCAAGTGGTCGGATCCAATGCGCGGCCCTGAGCGCAGTTCGACCACGCTGATGTCGCCGGACAGCAGGACATGATCGATCGGGATCATGGCGAACGGCATGAAGGTCGGCCAGGTTGGCACGACACCAAAGCCCAGGCGTGCGTTGCGCAGCCCGGTCTTGTCCTCGAGCTGGCGATAGTTGATGTCCCACATGCTGGTGTTCAGGTCGCCGAGCAGCACGCGCGGGCCGTCCCATTCCGCGAATAGCTCGGCGATACTTTCGAATTGCGCGTTTCGATCCGCGTAAAACTGCGCGCTTACCGGGATCATCGGGTGGCTGCCCACGACCTGCAACGCCGCGCCGTCCACATCGATCGTCGCAACAATTGTCGGGTAGCCCAATGGCGGGCTGTCAACGTGACTTACTGAAGTGAAGGGCAAACGAGAGAATAACGCCATGCCGAAATTGCCATCACGGGCTTCGGTGTAGGAGTAAGGATAGTCCTGCCGCAGCCGGACCAGCGCCTCGAGCCACTGCGGCGAAACTTCCTGGAGGAATACGATGTCAGGCGCCTCTGCGTCCAGCAGTTCGAACAGTCGCTGATGTTCGGTATTGGAGGACAGGATATTGGCGCTGAGTATTGTTACCGGCTTGCCGCCGGGTGGCACTGCGTTGGCGACGTACCAGGGAACCACCAGGCTGGCATTCAAACCGACGGCGAGCAGCAAGCCAGCGACGTAAAACGGTCGGCGCAACAGCGCGAGTGCGACGCACAGCAGTACGGATGCCACGAGATACTGCAGCTTGAAGTGCGTGAATAACTGAATGCCGACGTGATCGACGGGCATGGCGGTCACAACCGACGAGCCAATCGTCAGAACCGCGGCAGCCTGCAGCAGGCCGATGAGGCTTACGTATTTGTTGCGCATGCCGGGCAATTCGGGCGCTTGCTGACACCGAGGCGGCGAAACTCGGCAGCAATCCCGTCGTAGAGGCGAAGCAGTGGTGCCGGCGAGTCTACACCTGCCAGGAACTTCAGCGCTTCGACCGCCATCATGGTGCCGATGACCCCCGGAACAGGCGCGAGCACACCGTTCCCGGCACAGCCGCCGAGTGACTCGTCGGCCTCTTCGTACAGGCAGCGATAACAGGGTGACGCGCCGTACTCCGGCCCGAATACGGCGAGCTGACCCTCGAAGCGAATGGCAGAACCGGAAATAAGGCGGCGACCGCTTTTGACGCAGGCATCACTGACTTCAAACCGGGTAGCGAAATTATCGCTGCCGTCGAGAACGACGTTGGCGTCAGCCGCAGCCGACTCCAGCGCATCGCCGCTAAGGCGTTCTGCTATTGAGGTGACAGCAATTGCCGGGTTGATCTTGCGTAAGCGTGCCGCTGCTACGTCGGCCTTGAGTTCGCCGATGTGTCCCGGCCCGTAAAGCACCTGGCGGCCGAGGTTCGTCTCGTCCACCGTATCGAAGTCGCATACCGTAATGTGGCCGACGCCGCTCGACGCCAGGTAGGCCGCCGCCGGGCAGCCGATACCACCGACGCCGATCAACAGGACGCGCGCTTGCGCGATCCGTCGCTGGCCGTCCGCACCCACTTGCGGCAAGGCAAGATGGCGTGCGTCGCGACTCAGCGTACCGGCGCTCATTAGTCGATCGTGACTTTGATGATCTCGACGGGTTCGACCGGCACGTCCTGGTGGCCGCCACTGTTGCCAGTCGCAACGGCCGCAATCGTATCGACGACGTCCATGCCGCTGGCGACGCGGCCGAATACGGCGTAGCCGAAATCGCGGGTGCCGTGGTTCAGGAAATCGTTGTCGCGCAGGTTGATGAAGAATTGCGATGTGGCGCTGTCTACGACGCCGGTACGAGCCATGGCGAGCGTGCCCCTGACATTCGATTCGCCATTGTCCGCTTCATTCTTGATCGGGGCGCGCGTCGGCTTCGCCGCCATATTCTCGTCCATGCCGCCGCCCTGGATCATGAAATTCGGGATGACGCGATGAAAAATCGTGCCGTCAAAATGGCCGTCGGTCACGTACTGCCGGAAATTCTCGCAGCTGATGGGGGCTTTTTCTTCGAACAGTTCGACGCCAATGTCGCCGTGATTGGTCGTAATCGTGATCATGATGTCTCGCAAACTTTTGGAAAGTGGCCGCCTATTTACCATCTGGGCGCGCGACTGTCACGCGTGGCAGGCCAGCGAGGTCATTATGGCAGCAAATATCGACCCAGCCGTGGCTTTTGAGCAGTGCCGCCACATCGGACGCCTGCTCGGCACCGTGTTCCATCAGCAGCATTCCTCCGTCAGCGAGAATCGCCGGGCAGTCGGCCGCCAGGATTCGAATCGCGTCGAGCCCATCGTGACCGGCAGCAAGCGCGGACTGCGGCTCGTGCCGGAGGGCGCGGAGTGCCACGTCGTCGCTACGCACATAGGGAGGGTTGGAGACGATGATATCGAAGGTCCGGCCAGCCACCGGCGCCGTCCAGCTGCCAAGCTCCAGCGTGATGTTGCCCTGCGACAGTGTGCGCACATTTTCGCGCGCGACCGCCAGTGCGTCTTCACTCACGTCCACAGCAGTTACCTGGCACAGGGGGCGCTCACCGGCGATAGCGATCGCGATGGCTCCGCTGCCCGTGCCGAGGTCGAGGATTTCCCATTCGGCCTTCCTCGGGATATTACGCAGGGCAAGATCAACGAGGAGTTCGGTTTCCGGTCGTGGGACCAGCGTGGCGGGGCTCACGAAGAGCTCGTGCGACCAGAATTCCTTCATGCCCATGATATACGCCATGGGCTCGCCGGCGATCCGCCGCGCCAGCAGGTCGCCGAAGCGCTCCTGCGAAAGCGTATCGAGCTCGTCCTCCGGATGCGCGAACAGGTAACTGCGTGGCATGTCGATCGTGCGGCACAGGAGAACCTCGGCATCGAGCCGCGGTGATTCACTGCTGTGCGACAACCGGACGGTAGCGTCCGCGATTGCGGCATCAAGCCTCATGTTGGAGTACACTCGCCGAAAATTTCTAATGTAACTGATGCGCCCATGAACGTGTATTCCAACATTCTCGACATGGTCGGTAAAACGCCGATGCTCGAGGTGACGCATATCGACACAGGCCCCTGCCGCCTGTTCCTGAAGCTCGAACTCATGAATCCGGGCGGCTCGATCAAGGACCGTATCGGTATCTCGATGATCGAGGAGGCCGAGAAGCGCGGCGACATCAAGCCGGGTGACACGATTGTCGAGGCAACCGCCGGCAACACCGGCCTCGGACTCGCACTGGTGGCCGCGCAGAAAGGCTACCGGCTCATCATCGTGCTGCCCGACAAGATGAGCCAGGAGAAGATCTTCAACTTAAGGGCGATGGGCGCGGACGTGATACTCACGCGCTCCGATGTCGGCCGCGGTCATCCGGAGTACTACCAGGACCTCGGCAAGCACATTGCCGAAGAGAGAGGCGCGTATTTCATTAACCAGTTCGGGAATCCGGACAACCCGCTGGCGCACGAAACCGGGACCGCGCCCGAGATTGTCGAGCAAATGAACGGCGAGCTGGATGCGATCGTCCTGGGCGTCGGGTCGAGCGGCACCGTTTCCGGCATCAGCAAGTACCTCGCGGCAAACGCACCGAACGTGGACCTGGTACTTGCGGATCCTGTCGGCTCGATTCTGACCGACTATATTAATAAGGGTGAGATTGGCGAAGGTGGAAGTTGGCTGGTCGAAGGTATTGGTGAAGATTTCATCCCGGACATCGCCGATTTTGAAAAAGTCGTCAAGGCGTATGCGATTTCAGACGCGGAGTCGTTTTCAACAGCGCGCGAACTTCTGAGAAAGGAGGGGGTGCTCGCGGGTTCCTCGTCAGGCACCTTACTCGCGGCGGCACTCAAATTTTGCCGCGAACAGACCGAGGCGAAAACGGTTGTCACGTTCGCCTGCGACACTGGCAACAAATACCTGTCGAAGCTGTACAACGACTTCTGGCTCGAAGACCAGGGCTTCATCACGCGCGAACAATACGGTGATCTTCGTGACCTGATCGGCAGGCCCCACGGGGAGCGCGCGACGATCACGATCGGACCAACGGACATCCTCACGACCGCACACAATCGCTTGCGCAATGCCGGCTTTTCGCAACTGCCCGTCATGGAAGAGGGCAAGCTGGTGGGCGTTGTCACAGAGGACGCGATTATCCAGTTCGTCTACGGCCATCCGGACCTGATGACGGCGCCGGTTGAGGACGCGATGGAATCGGCGTTCATCAAGCTGGACAGGACCGAGAGCCTGAACAATCTTGTCGCAATGCTGCGAGTGCAACCCTACGCGGCGATCATGGATGGCGAGGACTTTCTTGGTCTGATTACGCGATCCGATGTACTCAATTACCTGCGCCGCCAGATGTAGGACAAGCGAATGACCGATAAAAAGAAATTTGCGACACGCACGATCCATGCCGGGCAGGAACCGGACCCGACAACGGGTGCAATCATGCAGCCGATCTACGCGACGTCGACCTATGTCCAGGAAAGCCCTGGCGTGCACAAAGGCTACGAGTATTCGCGGACGCAGAATCCGACGCGCATGGCGTACGAGCGATGCCTTGCGGATCTTGAGTCCGGTACGCACGGGTTTGCGTTCGCCTCGGGTATGGCAGCGACAGGGACGATCCTGGAACTCGTCGATTCAGGCAGCCACGTCATCGCGATGGATGACCTGTACGGTGGCACGCGCCGCTTGTTCTCCGGCGTTCGTGAACGCAGCGCGGGTCTCGAATTCAGCTATGTCGACTTGAGTGACCTCGATGCGGCGGCGAAGGCGCTGCGCGACGATACGGCAATGATCTGGATCGAGACGCCGACAAATCCACTGCTCAAACTTGTCGACCTGCAGGCGATCGTCGCGCTCGCGAAGAAGAGCGGCGCGATTGTGGTTGTCGACAACACCTTTGCGACACCGTATTTGCAGCGGCCCCTCGAGCTTGGCTGTGACATCGTCATGCATTCGGCGACCAAGTTCATCAACGGGCACTCCGACATGGTCGGGGTAGTTGTCGCAACCTCAAGCGACAAACTGGCCAAGCGTCTGGCCTACCTGCAGAATTCGATCGGCTCGGTGGCGGGGCCATTCGACAGCTTTCTCGCATTGCGCGGGCCTGAAGACGCTCGACGTGCGTATGGAGCGGCACTGCAGCAGCGCGTTGCAGATCGCCGCCTGGCTCGAGAACGACGACCGGGTCGAACGCGTCATCTACCCGGGGTTGCCGTCGCACCCGCAACACGAACTCGCGAAACAACAGATGCCCGGCTTCGGCGGTATCGTGACGTTCTTTATCAAGGGCGGGCTTGAAGATGCACGTCGCTTCCTCGAGCGCTGCGAAGTGTTTGCCCTGGCAGAAAGCCTGGGTGGCGTCGAAAGCCTCGTGGATCATCCGGCGATCATGACGCACGCCAGCGTTCCCGAAAAAGAACGAGATGCGCTCGGCATCAGCGATACGCTCATCCGGCTATCGGTCGGCATCGAGGCGATCGACGACCTGGTCGCCGATCTCGATCAGGCCCTCTCGTAGGAGCGTGCATTGCGCACGTCCTTTCTAGTGTTTGCCGCGGCGACTATCGCCGCGTGCGCATCCGCACCGGAAGAACCGGAAACCGTCGAGAAGGAGTACTGGGGCGTGCCGGATCTGGCGATTCAGGCGTTCATTCCGCCAGTACTTCTGGCAGGTGAAGGCGACACCATCTACATATCGCACCTGGTTGCCAATGTCGGTGATGGAGTGTCAAGCGAAACGCAGATTAGCTACTACATTTCGAACAAAGCCCCTGTTGATGTGGCTATCTCAATGGTGATTGGTGAGCAAACGGTACGTTCACTCAAGCCAGGTGAAAGTGATGAGAGCATGGAGCAAGAATTTGTCATTCCTGCTGGTGTCGGTAGCCCACCGGTGTATCTTGCTGCTTGCGTTGACGTGAATGATCTTGTTCAAGAACTGCGCGACGACAATAACTGCACCGTGAATCGTTTAGGTGAAAACCAGATGCCTTTCGACAGCGGTGCGGTGATGCCCGGTAGCGGTCAAGAGCCCGCTCGGTAGGCGATAGGTGTCGGCGTTGAGTGACCGCTATGCGCGCAACACCGGCCTCTCAAAGCGTCCATTTAGGTGTATCTTGGGGGCTGGTACTGACCCGGACGTTCACGACAACTGGTTTTTCTCAGACGCAAACGGACTCAGTCCGAGCCAAGTTTGCATTGAGCGCTGCAATTTCCGGCTGCCACTAAATTCGATCGATTTGCTGGACTCTCGAACAGTCTGCAGCCCCATCCAAATTGCTGTCATTGTTTTGAGGTCAGTAGTTACAAACAGATCAACTTCGAAACCCGGCTCTGACCAGCAGAGATCAATTTCGCCGTCAGGCTCCACAACAAGCCACCAGTCCTGTTTGGATTTGGGCAGATCGTGATACAGGAATTGTATGACGACTCGCTGATTTGGAAGTGGTGCCGGGTTGAGATTGCGTCGCATGTCCCACATCAGAAGGGAAGGATCCAGATTGCGAAGCGATAACTGAGATTCGACCCAGCGCTGACCCCAGGTGCCCATGGCGATAACAATCGGGCGTAGCTCTTCTCCGGCATCCGTCAGGCGATACTCGAATACGCTTTTCTCTGCCTTGACTGGACGCCGCTCCACAATGCCGGCCTGTTCAAGATCTCTGAGTCGTTGTGCCAGTAGCGTCGGCGACATCTTGGGCACTCCGCGCCGCAGATCATTGAACCGGCTGGAACCGGCAAGCAATTCTCGCAACAACACCATTGTCCAACGAGTACAAAGGACCTCAGCGGCCATGGCGACCGGGCAGAACTGCTTATAGCCTGGTTGGGCCATTCGAATCTCCATTTGTCGGAACGAACGTCACTGTATATTGCGCGGGTTGGAGCGCCTAGTACAGAAACTGTACTTGCCGATACAGTCTCGAGACTAGGCGAGGCGCCGCCGAATTGCGATGTTATTGCCTCAACTTACGAAAAGGATGAATAACATGACAACGTATGTGATCGCGGATATCAAAGTGACAGACGATAGCTGGGTACCTGAGTACGCTGCGAACGTACACGATATCGTGCATAAGCATGGTGGCAAATACCTGACGCGAACCAGCAACATCAAGACAGTTGAAGGCGATGCTTTGGATACGACGCTGATCGCATTGATCGAGTTTCCGACTGTTGCAGCGTTCGAAGCGTTCGCAGAGGACAGCGACTATTCGCCTTACGCGGAAGCTCGCCAGCGTGGCAGCGTTAGCCGTTTCCACGTTCTGGATAGCTCTGACCTGGCTGGCACCATTCCCTATCTGAGTGCGAATTAAGGGTCAGAAATTGCCTCTTGCGAGTGTCTGCTCCTGGCCGATCTGAGACGGTCGCCAGGAAGCTATCTGAGGGGCTGCTTCGCATCGCATAGCAGCCGCTCGAAAAACTTGAGGTAAGATGACGGCTTGTGACCCGGACACTGATTGCCTAATCAGGATATCCGGCGATACATTCCATCTCCACGCGCGCGTTGGCAGCCAAACCACTCGCACCCAATGCACTGCGTGCCGGGTAAGGGTGCGAAAAGTGTTTCTTGTAGATTTCATTGAAGGCGCCCCATTCAGCAATGTCGGCCAGGAACACTGTGCACTTGACCACATCCTTCATGCCGAGTCCGCGCCGAGCGAGCGCAGCCTCGATATTCAACATCATCTGCTCGGCTTCGGCCTGGATACCACCTGGCACCAGATTGCCGTCAGCATCTTCACCAATCTGTCCGGCAAGAAAAAGCAAATTGCCGACCCTTGCGGACTCGGAATAGGGATAGCCCATGCCTGCGAATGGCCCGTCGTCATACCTGGCATTCTCCGCCGCATAGGTACCCGTGGAATTGGTCAGCACAAAGACTGCCAGGACGATGTAGATCGATACTGTCAGGCGGTTCATAGTGAAGCTCCGGTAAGGACGATAGGCCAAAAGATAGCAGAGTTCAGCGGCGCTAATGGGCCGGGCGGCTGCTCCTGGCCGTTCTGAGACGGTCGCCAGAAGCCAATCTGAGGGGCGGCTTTACTTCTGCATAGCAGCCGCTCAGAAGATCTGCGGTAATATGACGGCTTGTGACCCGAACCAGCCGGTCATCCATTGACAGGCTCTCACCTAATCAACCTTAAGGAATAGTTTCTTGAGTACCACTGATAGAGGCGAAAAGGCGACCAGCTTCGGATGCGGCCTTCTATTCGGTGTTGTTTTCGGTGGGCTGCTAGCAGCGCGGCTCTTCCAGGACTTGCTGTTGCTCGCACAGGTGTATCCGATACGATGTCGCCTAAGATGTATCTCACGGTAGTATTCCTTCGATGACGGGCAAGCTTCGAGCATGCCCGAAACGACTTCTCAAATGGGTGGCGTTGTGATCTTCAATCGAATCGCACAGGGGGTTCGCAAGCAGGACTGGTTTACTGCGATTCTCGAACTCGTCATCCTGGTCATCGGTATTTACATCGGTCTGCAGGTTGATGACTGGGTCAGTGAACGCAAGGACCGACAAACAGAGACCACATATCTTGAGCTGTTGGCGCGTGATGTGGCGGAGCTGCGACAAGAGGTCGAGGCTCAGAACGTCTTCGAAAAAGACAAGGTTAATGTTGCAGCGCTAGCGTATGAACTGCTGACAAGCGACGATCCATCGGCGCATCGAGTCGAACTTGGAGAGCTACTGACCGTGCTGTCGGGCCGGAGAACCCTGAGCCTCTATAGTGCGACGTACGAACAGATGGTGAGCAGCGGCCACCTGCAGCTGATTCGGAACCCCGAACTTCGTGACAAGCTTGTGCGCCATTTCAGTGTGATGAAAACCGATGCGGCTATCATCGGCAAGAACAACCAGGATCTAATCGACGACGTTTACCAACCATTTCTGCTGCAAACCGGAATATCACTGCGCTTTGGGCGGATTGACACAGAGACGAGCCTGAATCGCGCTGCAGCAATTATGGCGGAGCGTCTCGGCCCGGAGTACGAACCATTACCAGACATTGTCCTCTCGCAGCCCCCCGAGGCCGAATCCTGGGGTGATATTCGCCGCAATGTCATCTTTCGCATGCGAATTGCCACAGTAGGCCAAGCGAAAAGCGAGGACATCGCGACGTACATGCAAGAGATGGCCGATGACTTGGCAGCAGAACTGGAGCGCAGATAGGTTGGAATGGCTGACCCGAACTTGCCGCCTACGACCGTCCGCATCTGGCCGTTCTGAGACGCTCGCCTGGAAGCAGAATGAGCGGCCGCTTTACTTCACATACCAGTCCCTCAAGATACTTGAGTTATGATAGCTGGAGATGACTCATTCCAGCTGTTTGTGACGAGGCTTTGACCGGCTCCAAAGCTAGCTAGGCCATAGCGAGACAGGGGGACAAAGATGGGACTTAAAGAGTACTGCGTTGTATCGGGCGTTCTCTTTCTGTTGGTTGCATTGGCTCACCTATTGAGGATCGTTTTCGGAATGCCCGTTCAGGTTGACGAATTTGATGTTCCGATGCTCGTCTCATGGGTGGGATTGATCGTGCCGGCAGGATTGGCATTCTGGGCATTGCGACTCAGTCTTAGCTAGCGCTACCGGCCGTGAGGCGACGGCAAGCGCGCGCTGCTTGCCCTTTACATCGAATCAGGCGATTGATGGTCAGGAGCGGCGATGATACTCGAGTATCTGGATAAACCTGTACTAGTTACGCTTGGTGCTCACGCATTAGTTGCGCTTATCCTGACGCGTGGCCTTCTTGTTGACTCTGGGCTATCTGTTTTCCAAAAGATCGCCCAGGCGGTGATCGTCTGGCTTATTCCGGTTTTTGGAATGAGTGTTGTTTTATTGATGCAGGGTAACAACCACACGCGCGCTGAGATGAAGAGCCTTGTCCCCTTTCCCTTCTACCTGGCGGCACCCGCAGGACAGAGCGATGGATCACTATCCAGTCCCGCACAAGACGGTGCTGGGGACTACTGCGGTCCTGATGCTGTGGATGGGGATTAATCGCGCAGTTGTTGCGATCTGAGTGGTCGATGGCAATTCCCAATGGCTCCACCGTATTTCTGTGTGTGCAAAAAATGAGGAGCGTAGAATGCAACAGGAAGACCTCGAGTACGTGGGTTTCTGGCCCAGAGTTGGTGCTTCGTTGATTGATACGATTTTGCTCATGATCATAGTGCTGCCAGTCATTCACATGATCTACGGTCCTTCGTATTGGGTAAGCGATTCCCTCGTTCAAGGACCTGCGGATTTTCTCGTGTCCTGGGTCATGCCGGCTATCGCCGTGATATTGTTTTGGATCGCCCGTCAAGCGACACCGGGAAAAATGGCCATCGGTGCAAAGATCGTGGATGCGTCAACAGGACAGGCCGCCAGCACCGGGCAGCTTGTGGGACGCTATCTTGGGTACTATGTATCGGTGCTTCCGTCTCTTCCTCGGAATCTTCTGGGTGGCGTTCGACGATCGGAAACAAGGATGGCATGACAAGCTTGCGCGGACGGTTGTCGTGCGAGCGAAGAATCGAGGACCGCGAGAGGTTGAGTTTCGGTAGCGGTGCACTCCTCGCGGGGGCACAGGCAGCCAAGAGTTGCTCGTCTATCGCTCAGGCACTGTAGGTTGTTCGCCCGCCAAGAATCGTCCGCAGTACCTTGATGTCGACAATGCTGTCCGGGTCGACATCGTGCGGGTCGTCCTCGAGAATGACGATGTCGGCGAGCTTTCCGGGGGTCAGTGATCCTTTGATGTCTTCCTCGAACGATGCGTATGCCCCATGCATGGTGCAAATCTGCATGGCCTCGGTGACCGAGATCCGTTGACTGGGTCCCCAGACCCGACCTTGTGTGTCCTTCCTCGTCACCATGCTCTGGATAGCCATCATGGGCTCGTACGGCCCGGGTGTGAAATCCGACGCGGGCGCAACCGGGATGCCGTGGTCGAGGAAACTGCGATGCGCAAACATCGATTCCATCATGTCCTCGCCGTAATCCAGCCACTTGTTGCCGTGGTAGTAGGCGTAGGTATAAAACGGTGCGGGCACTACGCCAGCGTCCTTTATTCTCTTTAGTAGCGAGTCATTCACAAGCGAGCAATGCTCGATCCTGAACCTTGGGTTTTACGCCTTTCCAGTTCTTTGAGTACGCGTTCGTACGCGTTAAGCACACGGTCGATCGCGACATCGCCGTTGGCATGAATGCCTACCCGAAAATCATGCGCCACCGCGTCATCAACCGCGGCATCGATTTCCTCCTGGGTCATCGTCAGGATGCCATAGTCGTCGGTCGTCCGTCGTACGGCGTGCTGCGGCTCATGGTCCGCTCCGACGCGGATCCATCGGCCGCAAACTTGACCGCACCGATGCGCAGCATGTCGTCCCCGAAGCCCGATGCCATGCGGGCGAGCTTCATACCCTCATAGACGTCGGTGCCGCCAAACGGCATGAATGAGATGCGGTAGTGCATTTCGCCGGCTGCCCGGGCGTCCTGGTAGGCCAGGAAATCGTCGGTCTCGCCCCAGGCGTCTGTCGTCGATGTCAATCCGGCCGCCGCCATGTTTCTGGACGTCAATTCCACCGATCTCTGCCGCGCGGCCCGGTCCAGGATCGGCCAGGTGCCAGCCTGTCGAAATGGCTGCATGGCCGAAGGCTCAGCGATCTTTGCCCGTGAGTTCTCCGTTGTCACGAAAAAATCTGCCACCCACAGGATCCGGCGTGTCTGCCGAGATGCCCGCAAGTTCAAAGGCGCGAGAATTGACGACGGCAGTGTGGCCGCCACGGTGCCGCACAAACACAGGATGATCGGGCACTGCTTCGTCCAGATCCTTGCGGGTCAGTGGCCGGCCATCCTCGAATTTCGTGTCGTCGTACATCGATCCGAGCACCCATTGGCCGCGCGGGGTCTTGCTCGCCTGCGATCGCAGAAGTGCCTGGACATCCGCAATCCGGCGCACATTGACATTCGCCGAGATGCCCTCCTCGGCAAGGAGCGGGTGACTGTGCGCGTCGATAAATCCGGGCGTCACTGTTTGTCCGCGCGCCTCGATAACTGTTGTATTGGGGCCTTTCAGACCCAGGACGTCGTCGTCGCTGCCGACAGCCAGAATGTGCTGGCCCTTTACCGCCACAGCCGTCGCCGACGGGATAGCCGGATCCATGGACAAGAACGTTGGCGCTGCGGATGATGAGGTCGGCAGGGCCGGTCGCGTCGCGAGTCGCCGCCAGCGAAGCGCCGGGGACAACGCCGAGTGACGCGGCCGCTGCAGCGGATCCGAAGAAGCGCCTGCGAGAAATGTCTGTCATTGCGATTGGCCCCTGCTTATGGCTGGTAGATGACGTAGATCTTCTTGGTTGTTTCGATGACGTCCCACTCGCCTTCGAATCCCGCCGGTATCGTGAAATTGTCGCCGGCATGCAACTCGCGTTCGTTGCCGTCGGCATCCCGGAGAATCGAACGCCCGTGCAATATCTGGCAGAACTCGTTTTCGGTGTAGCTGATTCTCCAGCAACCAGGTTCTGCCTCCCACATGCCGGCGAAGAACTTTCTCATCGTCGCTGGTAAAGTGATGCCAGGTGCGTTGCAGCGGCTGTCCGCGCGTGCACTTCTCGGCAGGAGTCAGGTCTTCGGAATACTCGGGCTCGTGTTCCGAGAAGAACGTCAGGTCTGCAATTGACTTGGTCATGTTCGATCAGGCTCCAAGCGCCGCGAGTTGGTCGGCCTGGTACTCGTGGGTCAGTGGTCCGATAACCTGGTCAAGGCCGCCCTCCAGGACTTCATCGAGCTTGTAGATGGTCAGGTTGATTCGATGGTCGGTAACGCGACCCTGCGGATAGTTGTAAGTGCGAATGCGCTCGCTGCGATCGCCCGACCCGACCAGTAGCTTGCGCTTTTCGGCCTGTTCGGTCGCCTGAGCGGATACCTGCTGGTCAAGCAGGCGCGCCCGCAACAACGACATTGCTCGTGCCCGGTTCTTGTGCTGTGAGCGCTCATCCTGGCATTCGACCACGATGCCGGTCGGCAAGTGCGTCAGGCGAACGGCGGAGTCCGTCTTGTTGACGTGCTGGCCGCCCGCACCGGATGCCCGGTAGGTGTCGACGCGCAGGTCCGCCGGGCTGATGTCTATCTCTTCAACTTCGTCAGGCTCGGGTAATACGGCCACGGTGCAGGCTGAGGTGTGAATTCGACCTTGCGATTCAGTCGCAGGGACGCGTTGCACACGGTGGGCGCCGGATTCGAATTTCAGCTTGGCGTAGATGCTGTTACCGGTGACACGACTGATAATTTCCTTGTAACCACCGTGCTCGCCTTCGCGCGCGGACAGAATTTCGATCTGCCAACCCTCGGACTCGGCATACTTTGAATACATGCGGAACAGGTCGCCTGCGAAAATTGCGGCCTCGTCGCCACCGGTACCGGCGCGCACTTCGAGAAAAACATTGCTCTCGTCGTAGGGGTCGGGCGGGATCAGCGCTTTTTGCAGGTCCAGCAATAATTGCTCGCGTCGCTCCTGCAGGCCACTGAGTTCTTCCTCGCCCATCTCGCGGATTTCGTCATCGCTGTCGTTAGCCATTTCCTCGGCGGCCGCGATGTCTTTGAGGATGCCTTCGTATTTCTGGAACGACTGCACGACAGGTTCGACGCGGGCGTACTCCTTCGACAGTTCGCGAAACTGGTTCTGGTCCGAAATGACGTCGCGGTCGGAGAGCAACCCGGCGATTTCTTCGAAACGATCGCGGACAGACTCGAGCTTGAAACGAATGGATTCTTTCATGCGGTCAGTCGTCGAGACCGAACAGCTTGCGCGCGGAGTCGATCAGTTGCTCATCTGACGCCTCGCCAGCCTTGCGAAGCGCGACGCTGGGCTTGTGCAGTATCTTCTTCATCAGGGCAGCGGTCGCAAACTCGATCGCGTCTTCGGCCGACTCGCCTTTGGCCATGCGCTTGCAGGCCTTCTTGGCCACCTGCTTGCGCAGCGCCTCATGCTCTTCCCGCAAGGTCGCGATGATCGGGGCGACCTGTTTGGATCGCTCGATGGCGGCGTAGCGGCGGATCTCGTCATCCAGGAGTCGATGCGCCTCGACGGCGGCGGCTTCACGATTGCCCTGGCTTTCCAGGATGACCTTGTCGAGGTCGTCGATCGTGTAGAGGTAGAAATCGGACACGTTGCCTGGCGCTCGCCTCGATATCGCGAGGCACCGCTATGTCGCACGCAAACATGGGCTTGCGCTTGCGGGCCTTGATCGCGCGCTCGATCTGCGCGGTCGTGATGACCGGCTCGGTCGCGGCCGTCGAGGTAATCAGGATATCCGCCTCGGACAGCGTGCCTTCGATCTCGGACAAGGGCAGGGCGAACCCGCCGAACTGGCCTGCCAGTTCCCGCGCGCGGTCGATGCTTCGATTGGCGACAAACAGGCGGCCAATATCGTGACTGACGAGATGCTTTGCGACGAGTTCGATGGTCACCCCGGCCCCCACGAGCAGGGCTGTATGTTTCTTGAAACCGGCAAAGAACTGCTGTGCAAGATGGACGGCAGTTGAGGCCACTGACACCGGGCTTGCACCGATCTCGGTATCGGTGCGGATCTTCTTCGCAACGGCGAACGTGTGCTGGAACAAGCGACTCAGGTTTGTGCCGAGCGTGTTGGCATCCTGCGCGTAACGAAACGCATCCTTGAGCTGGCCGAGGATCTGCGGTTCGCCGAGCACCATGGAGTCGAGTCCACAGGCCACCCGGAAGATATGGCGAATCGCGTCCTCATCGTCGAGCGTAAACAGTGACTCGGCAAAGCCGTCCGCGAGATGGCGGTCATCGTGCAGCCATTCTTTCAGGCGCTCGCGCCCGTCGTCCCGACTTATGACATAAAACTCGGTCCGGTTGCAGGTCGAAAGCAGCAACGCCTCATCGACGCCGTCCAGCGCTACCAGGCGCTCAAGCGCCCGCGCAACCTCGTCGCCAGCGAAGGCGACTTGCTCGCGTATTTCGACAGGTGCCGTGTTATGGTTCAGCCCGAGTATTTGCAGCGGCATACGTTACGTGGCGTGCCCTGAAGGCACTCTGGATTTACGAAGTGCGTATGATAAGCGAACTGAACCGCGAGTTCCTTGTCTGTGTACTAAAACGGACGACTATTTATGCATGAAACCCGACGATGGCTGACAGCCGCTGCGCTGTGGATCCTTATCGCCATCACCATTACACCGGCCAGGGCAGACGAGGTGGATACCTCCGAGGTGGGTGCCTATATCCTCCAGGCGGAGATGGCGCTGCAGCGCGGCAACTACCTCATGGCCGCCCAGGAGTATCGCAAAGCGGCCGAGCTCAGCGACGATCCCGATGTGGCCCGCCAGGCAGTTGTCGTCAGTATGGCGTACGGCTTCGACCGCGAGGCACTGGCCGCAGCCAAACGCTGGCACAAGCTGGACAAGAGCAGCAACGAAGCCAGGATCTATATCGCGCAGCTGAGTTTCCGACTGGGTGACCTGAAGACGGCGCGGCGCGAATACAGCTACCTGGTCGAGAAAGGCGACGAGCCGCCGGGCGACACGCTCGTCACGCTCATCCGCTACCTGTCGGAGGATGGCGATCCTGAGGATGCCGACAAGCTGATGCGGTCCCTGGCGCGTCCCTATCCGAAGTCCTCGCAAGCCCATTACGCAGCTGCGACGATGGCACTTCGGGCGGGCGATGCCGACTACGCGGTGAAAAGCGCGTCCCGCGCAATCGAACTCAACCCGGATAACCTGCAGTCGCGCCTTCTGTATGCGCGGGCACTCCTGGCCAGCGGCGAGCCTGACAAGGCGATTGAGTACACGGCGCGCATTATCGGCGATGACCCGGACCCGGATCCGGACGCTCGTATGGAACTCGCGATCATGTACATGATGGTCGACCGCGAAGACGATGCGCTGAGCCAGGTAAACCAGGTATTGCTCGAGCAGTCGGGGCGCATGGATGCCCTGCGACTCATGGCAATCATCAATTTCCACAAAGGCCACCTCGATGCCGCCTGGGATGATTTCCATGACTTGCTTGCAAGCGGCCAGTACCGTACCGACGCACTCTATTACCTGGGCCGCATTGCGGACTATCGCAGCGAATACGATCGGGCAATTCGCTTCTATTCTGAAGTGCGCCAGGGCTCATACGCGTTGCCGTCGCAACAGCGCGCCGCGGCATTGCTGATACATGAGAATGACGATCTGCAGGGAGCGATGCAGCTGCTCGACGAGTTTGCCGATGCATCGCCGTCCAATGCGATCCCCGTGCTGGTTGCAAAGGCCCAGTTGTTTGCATCTATAAAAGAGTACGAAGAAGCGCTTGAGCTCTACGACAGGGCGCTCTCGTTTGACGCTGATAATGAGAGTGCGGCCCTGAGTCGCGCCGATGTCCTGTTACAGATGGGCCGAATGGATGAGGCGCTCGACGCCTTTGCCGCCGCCGCGAGACGATGGCCGAAGAGTGCCATGGCACTGAACGCGTACGGCTACACGCTGGCGGATCGAACCGACCGCTATCGCGAGGCTGAGAAGCTGATCCGCAAGGCGCTGCGCTACGATCCGGACAGCCCGGCGATCATCGACAGCCTCGGCTGGGTGCTTTTCAAGCTCGGCCGGTACGAGGAGGCGCTGGTGGAACTTGAGCGGGCCTACGACGGCTTGCCCGACCCGGAGGTTGCCGCTCATATCGTCGAGACACTGGTTGCGCTCGATCGCAAGGATGAGGCACTGGAGCGACTGGAAGCGGCCGAGGCAAAAACGCCGGACAGCCCGCTCCTCAAAGATACCCGAGAGCGCCTGTTCGCCGATGCAGAGTAGCCGGGCGCGACTTGTCTTCTTGCCCCCGGTCGTCCTGGCCTTGCTGGCCGGCTGTGCGACAGTTCCCGAGAATGTCAATCTCCCGGATATCGAGTCCTGGGACATGCGAATCGCCGTGCTGGGCGAAATCGAGCACTGGGAATTCAAAGGCCGCATTGCCGTGAAGGCCGACGACGATGGCTTCAACGGCAAGTTCGATTGGGCGCAGCAGGGCGATGTCTTCAGCGCCACGGTCGCGGGGCCCCTGGGTATGGGTAGCGTTCTCATTGAAGGCGACGGGCGGGTTATTTCCCTGACCGATAAAGAGGGCGTGCAGACCGTGCTGCAGGATGCCGAGCTTGAACTGCGTTGGCGCTACGGCTGGACGATCCCGGTTGCAAGCCTGCGCTACTGGGCCCTGGGGATACCGGACCCGGGCCAACCGGCTGTCACTGATTTCAATGAAGACGGTCTTCTGCAGCGACTCGAACAAAGCGGCTGGGTTGTCGAGATATCACGCTACCAGGAGGGCGGCGGACAGCAAATGCCGCGCATTCTGTCAGCGACGAGTCCCGATACTCGCGTGAGGATGGTCATCGACCGCTGGTTATTCCTCGAGCGTTGACAGCCAAGGGACCTCACCGCACAATTGCGCCGCAGCACGAATATAGATTCTGTTGGGGCGTAGCCAAGTGGTAAGGCATCGGGTTTTGATCCCGTGTACCGCAGGTTCGAATCCTGCCGCCCCAGCCAACTGACACTTGCAGGGGACTATCGTGGATCTGGCATCAATGGCGGTTTTTACGGGTAGCGCACACCCGGAGCTCGCACACTCAATCGCCCGCTACCTGCGGATCCCGCTTGCCAAGGCCCATGTCGGGCGTTTCTCGGACGGCGAAATCAATGTCGAGATTCTCGAGAATATCCGGGGTCGCGAGACGTTTATCGTCCAGCCGACCTGCCCGCCGACGGCTGAACACCTCATGGAACTGCTCATCATGGCCGATGCGGCCAAACGTGCATCGGCAGGCCGCATAACGGCTGTCATGCCGTATTTCGGTTTTGCCCGGCAGGATCGGCGCCCGCGCTCATCGCGTGTGCCGATTACGGCAAAGCTGGTTGCGAAAATGATTGCGACGGCAGGAATTGACCGGGTGCTGACCGTGGACCTGCACGCTGACCAGATCCAGGGTTTCTTTGATATAAGCGTCGACAACGTTTACGCCTCACCGATTCTCCTGGCCGACGTCTGGAAACAGAAATACAAGAAAATGGTGGTTGTGTCACCCGACGTGGGTGGCGTGGTTCGTGCCCGGGCGCTTGCCAAACGCCTCGGCGATGCCGATCTCGCGATTATCGACAAACGCCGCGCCAGGGCCAATCAGTCCGAGGTCATGAATATCATCGGTGAGGTTGACGGCAAGAACTGCGTGATGATCGATGACATGGTCGATACGGCGGGCACCTTGTGCCACGCGGCCGGCGCGCTCAAGGAGCACGGTGCCGTCAGCGTCGCGGCCTACATTACCCACCCGGTTTTGTCCGGGCCGGCCGTCTCGAGGATCACCGGCTCCGAGCTCGATGAAATTGTCGTGACTGACACGATTCCACTTAACGACGACGCCAAAGCCTGCAAGAAGATCCGGCAGCTGTCGGTCGCGGAAATGCTGGCCGAAACGATGCGGCGGATCTCCAGCGACGAATCGGTTTCCTCGCTGTACGTGGACTGAATAGTGCGCTACCATGCGCGCCCTTGCGCAGGTTGGTCGCGACCTGCGTGTATTTAAACGCTGAATAAAAATCAGCAAAATCAATCAGTTATTGGAGCATAGTCATGAATGACGATTTCGATCTGATTGCGGAAATCCGTGAAGACCAGGGGAAAGGTGCGAGCCGCCGCCTGCGTCACGAGGGAAAAGTTCCTGCAATCATCTATGGCGCCGGGCGTGCGCCTCGCGCACTGGTCTTTGACCACAACCGTGTTGTCCAGCAGCTCGAGAACGAATCGTTCTATTCGAGCATCCTGAATATCAAAGTCGGCAACAAAAGCCAGGCTGCGATTCTCAAGGACGTGCAACGTCATCCTGCCAAGCCGCAGGTTATGCACATGGATTTCCAGCGGATCGTCGAAGACGAAGAGATCAAAATGCTGGTCCCGATTCACTTCGAAGGCGAAAATGTTGCGCCTGGCGTGAAAGTGGGCGGCGGCAAGGTTTCTCACCTCATGACTGAGGTTGAGATCGTCTGTCTGCCGAAGCACTTGCCCGAGTACCTCGAGATCGATGTATCGCAACTCGAACTCGATGACATGCTCAAGTTGTCCGACATCAAGTTGCCGGAAGGCGTTTCGATTCCGGCCCTGGCACAGGGTGAGGACGCTGACCGTGCGGTTGTCTCGATCCACGTCATCAGGGAAGTGGTTATCGAGGAAGAGGAAGAGCTCGAGCCGGGTGCGGTTCCTGTGGCGGGGGCTCCCGAAGAAGACGACGCTGCGGACGATACCGAAGAAGACTAGTCTTTCCGGGAAGCTTTGCGAAAAGACCGCCGAACGGCGGTCTTTTTGTTTTCAATATCGATTAACATTGCCACGCTATGAGCAAAGCCATTCGCATCATCGCCGGCCTCGGCAATCCCGAGGATAAATACGAGAGAACGCTGCACAACGCCGGGTTCTGGTTCGTGGATGCGCTCGCGCGGAAATATGGCGGCAATTTTCGCTACGACAAGAAATTCGATGCCGATTCCTGCCGGATTAACCCGCATGGCGCGGAAGTGTGGCTCGTGAAGCCGCAGAGCTACATGAACAACAGCGGTCAGCCTGTTCGAGGCCTGCTTGATTACTATCGGCTGGGTGTTGACGAATTGCTGGTGGCCCACGATGAGATCGACCTGCCACCTGGCACGACGCGTCTCAAGGAAGGCGGCGGACACGGGGGGCACAACGGCCTGCGGGATATTATCCAGCATTGTGGCCCGGACTTCCTGCGACTGCGGCTGGGGGTAGGCCATCCGGGTGAGAAGCACCAGGTGACCAACTACGTGCTCAAGCCGGGTTCGTCGGACGTGGAGGCGGCTATCGAGCGTGATATCGACGACGCGATTGCAGTTATGCCGGAGCTCGTGCACGGCGACATAAATGCGGCAATGAAAAAACTACATACACAGGAGCCTGGCTAGACACCAGGCTCCGGAGACATCAATGGCTATCACCTGTGGCATCGTCGGATTGCCGAACGTCGGCAAATCGACACTGTTTAATGCGCTCACGGCAGCGGAGATCGCGGCCGAGAACTACCCGTTCTGCACGATCGAGCCGAACGTCGGGATCGTGCAAGTGCCTGATCCACGCCTCGAGGTGCTGGCCGGGATCGTCAAACCGCAGAAGATCCTGCCGACGACCATGGAATTCGTCGATATCGCGGGTCTCGTCGCTGGCGCGTCGCAGGGGGAGGGCCTGGGCAACCAGTTCCTGGCGAATATTCGCGAGACGAATGCCATTGCCCATGTCGTGCGTTGTTTCGAGAACGATGACGTCACGCATGTGTCCGGTTCGATTGACCCGCTCGATGACATCGAGACAATCAACACCGAGCTTGCCCTCGCCGACCTCGAGTCGGTCGAGAAGCAATTCGACAAGGCGAGCAGGACTGCCAAGACCGGCCAGAAGGACGCTATCGCCTATCGCGATGCGCTCGCCGGCATCAAGGAACACCTCGACAAGGGACTCCCGGTTCGGTCAATGCAGAAGACCGATCTGCAGAAGCAGATATTAAAGAGTGTGCACCTGATTACCGACAAGCCGGTCATGTACGTTGCGAACGTTGACGAAAACGGATTTGTCGACAACCCGCACCTCAAAGCAGTCGAGGAATACGCAGCCAGTGAGGGTGCCGAGGTCGTCGCCATTTGTGCGGCGATCGAAGCCGAAATCGCCGTGCTCGACGACGAGGACAAGGCGGAGTTCCTGGCAGACTTCGGTGCCACGGAGCCGGGCCTGAACCGCGTGATTCGCCACGCGTACCACCTGCTGGGGCTGCAGACCTTTTTCACAGCGGGCGAGAAGGAAGTGCGTGCGTGGACCACCAGGGTTGGAGCCACGGCGCCAAAAGCGGCCGGTGAAATTCACACAGATTTTGAGAAAGGCTTCATTCGCGCCGAGGTCATTGCCTATGATGACTACGTCGCTGGCAACGGCGAGCTGGGCGCCAAGGAAGCGGGTCGCCTGCGCCTTGAAGGCAAGGAGTATATCGTCCAGGAAGGCGACGTCATGCACTTCCGATTCAATGTATGATCGTGGCCACCGGAATTAATCAACCAGGGGAAGACAAATGGCAACCTACGAATGCAAAAAATGTGGCATGAGCGTTAACGCAACCTGCGGCAAGTGCGGCGCACCGCTCGAGAACGGCACGCTGGAAGTGGGCGAAGGCAAAGAAGTGCAAATTTCTTCGTGCCCGAACGGCCATGGCAAGATCAAGTCGCCGCTGTGCTGCGGCCAGGACATGACCTGCTCGATCTAGGTGCTAGTCCCTGGTGGCGCCGAAGGATGGCAGCGACCAGCGATAGACAATCGCCAGGGCGCGAACTGCGAATCCTGTGACCACGCCGATGGCCAAAGCGAGGTTGGCGCCAAGCGCCAGGTAATCGGAGACGACGTAGGCCACGCTGGCCGCGAAAGCGGCTGTCGCGTAGATCTCACGTGACAGGATCAACGGGATCTCATTGCAGATGACGTCGCGGATCATGCCGCCAGTCACGGCGGTGGTAACACCCAGCATGACGGCAACCAGTGGCCCGGTATTGTGCTGCAGGCAAACCTCGGTGCCGAGCGCGGCGAACAGCGACAGGCCAAGAGCATCCGCCCACACTAACAATTGGCGCCGGCCACCCGGCTTGCGATGCGGGGCGAAGAACACGAAGAGGGCCGCGATAATCGCCACGGCCACGTAGCGGTTATCGCTGACCCAGAAGACCGGCACCCTGTCGATGATGATGTCCCGGACTGTGCCGCCACCCACGGCCGGCATCAGGGCAAGCACGCAGAAGCCGAAAATGTCCATGCGTTTGCGCGAGGCGGCGAGGGCGCCGCTGACGGCGAATGCCGCGGTGCCAAGCATTTCAAGGCTGTAAACGAAGCTCGCGCTCATTGCGCGACTGTACCGGAATCCGTATTCCGGGCGTAGAATATCTTGACACTCAGGGGCCGCATCGGGACAATCTGCGGCCCTCGCGGACCGTTCAGGTCCCGACCGAACAAGGTGATGTAGCTCAGATGGTTAGAGCGACGGACTCATAACCCGTAGGTCGGTGGTTCAATTCCACCCATCACCACCACATTCAAAAAAGCCCTGTTAACCAATGGGTTAACAGGGCTTTTTCTAAATTACAGCGAGGACCACCTGTGGGCAGCTTTGGGGGCAACCCCGTTCTGGCGAAATCGCTGGTGCCCGCCGGTGCCGCAGGCCTCGCCTTGAGATCCCTGAACGAAGGGCATGACCTTCCGATGACACGAAAACACTCACCACGAGTCGCTCGACCAATGACGAGGCAACTCGATGACATGCTGGCGGCAGTCGAATTACCCCCGGTGCCGCGCAGCGGCTGGATAGCATCGATCCGACAGGCGCTCGGCATGAGCAAGACTCAGCTGGCGAAGCGGGTAGGCGTCACCCGACCGAGTCTGGATGAACTAGAGTCAAACGAAGTCAGGGAAACAATTACTCTGGCGAGCCTGCACAAAGTTGCGGACGCGCTTGGATGCGACCTGAAATACGTCCTTGTGCCGCGAAAATCACTCGGGAAGCAGTGAAGCAAATCGCCGAGCAAGCCCTGAAGAAAGCGAGCAGCAGGCTCGGACGTGTCAATCAGTCGCAAGCGCTGGAGGCGTCCGCGATTGAGGCAGGCTCTTTGTCCAAAGCCATAACCGACCTGGCATATGGATGACAAATTGCGGAGTTGAGCACTTGAAATACTCTTTCGCGAATCACAGGGGCAGCTGCGAGAGCGAAGCTGAATATGAACGTCAGCGAGGGCCTCGGACGTGTCAATCAGTCGCAAGCGCTGGAGGCGTCCGCGATTGATGCAGGCTCTTTGTCCAAAGCCATAACCGACCTGGCAAAGGAGCTCGAGGTCACGCGACCTTCCGGTCTTTGTAATGACTGACAAGATCATGCGCGTGGCAAGGAGTACAACCGCGAATGGACGGCGCGTGAAGATGAAAACTGGTTCCTTTCATCGCCCGATACCATCATGCACTTGTGGCCGTGCATCCCTTCGACAATGGAAACGGAAGTGGTCGCGACTTTGTTGTGATGCAGTGTCGAACATCTGGCCAAAGAACCGCCAATAATTTGGGCAACTGACACGCTGATCAGGAATAGCGATGAGCGAAAAGCGTACATCGCGGCATTGAAGCTGGCGGACGCGTTCGACTATCAGGCACTCACCGAGTACTGATCGAGATTCAATGTCCACGCCATCACCGACCAGGCAACAAGAGATGGGCCCCTTTGCGGGGCGCCAGTTTTTGTTGTCCTGGAAACAGGTGAATGAATCAACCACTGCAGGTGGTTCACGCATCAGCGAGAATACGTTCCCAGCAGACGATTCATGGCGATTACCTCGGGCTCGATCCGCGTGAGCAGGTCCCACATCGATAAGCCGGCCGGCAACTTCGCTTGCGCACCCAGTGCCAGGAGCCAGAAGAAGTAGTGATGTGTGCCATGGCCTTCAGGAGGCATGGGGCCACCGTAGGCGGCATTACCGAAGTCATTGACGCCGTTCACATAGTCAGCGGTGCCCTCGTCGAGGCTGTCGGCCGATCCCGGGATGTTGTAGAGCACCCAGTGAACAAACCCGTAGCTTCCGGGCTTGATCAGCGGTGCATCCGGGTCGTGACAGATAAGGGCGAATTGCTTTGTTCCTTCTGGTGCATTTGACCACGAAAGGGCCGGCGACACGTCGTCGCCTTCTCCGGTATGCCTTGTGGGAATTGGTCCTCCATCCTCAAACGCCGAACTGACAAGTTGCATGTTGGACAGTGCGAATCCCATTGTTAATCCTCCATGGGTAGTTTAGGTGAAGGCTTGCCCTTACAGGTGCCCCATGAATCCATAAAACCTAATGCGCCAACTACTGGCTGACTATCAGGGTTTGAACCTATGCTGATTCGCTTGGTGAACTGGCCGCGATACGCCGCACGAGCGGTGCAGCGACAAGCGGGACGACACTCGAGGCGATGATGAGCAGCCAACCGGACGGGTCGGGTCTGGTCAACTGCATCACTGCCGCCAGCGCTGGCGTATGCATAACGACCAGAATCAATAAGACGCAGAGGATCAATGCCAGCCACACCCAGATGTTGCGGGTTATTTCATTGACCACGATATGCCTGAGGTTTCTGCGCATGTTGAACACATGCCACAGTTGGGCAAATGCGATCGTGGAAAAGGCGACCGTGATCGCCTGTTCCTGCCCGTAATCCAGAAATCGCAAGGAAATCGCCATGGCAGCAAGGACGACGAGCGCCAGGATGAGTCCATACAGGCCGATTTCTGTCCAGTGGCGCCGCATCAGGATTCGTTCGCCGGGCGGGCGCGGTTTGCTTTTCATCATCGCGTCATCACCTGCGCCGACGCCGAGTGCCAGCGCCGGAAATACGTCCGTGACGAGATTCAGAAACAGGATTTGCAGTGGCAACAATGGCAGCGGCGCTCCCGCTATTGTGGCCAGACTGACAACGAGCACCTCGCTGATGTTGCATGACAGCAGGTAGATCACGAACTTGCGGATATTTTCAAAGATGATGCGGCCGTACCCGACAGCAGCCACGATAGAGCCGAACTCATCGTCCTGCAGCACCATGTCCGACGCCTCTTTAGCCACGGCTGTGCCGCGGACGCCCATCGCAATACCAATATCAGCCTTCTGCAAGGCAGGGGCGTCATTGACGCCGTCACCCGTCATGGCGACGACGTGCTCATCATGCTGATAGAAATCGATGAGCCTCAGCTTCTGCTCAGGCGTAACGCGGGAGAAGACGCGCACGGCGCGCAATTCTTCTCTTCTCCCTTCGTTTAGCAGGCGATCGACGGACCCACCATCGAGAAATCGGGCCGCATCAGAGGTCTCATCCAGTATGCCTGTCGCCTGCGCAATGTTCCTGGCCGTATCCGCATGATCTCCCGTCACCATGACGACGGATACGCCGGCTGCACGGCACTGCTCGATTGCCTCACCGACGCCTTCACGGGCCGGATCTTCAAGCCCCACGACGCCATACAGGATGAGGTCCGAGTACACATCGTCATCTGCCGATACAACGATCTTGTCAGCCATTGCGATCGCGCGCTGCCCTCGTTGGCAAAGTTTCGCGACCCGGTCCAGCCAGTGCTGCCTTTCCTGATCCGTTAGCGGAACCGCACCTTGCTCCGTGTGCACCGAGCAACAAATCGCCAGGACGGTTTCCGGCGCCCCCTTGACTGCAACGACGAAATTGCCGTTGGCGCGATGAACCGTCGCCATCCGCTTGCCGTCCGGATCAAATGCGTCTTCGCGAATCTCCGGCCAGCGTGCGATCGCGGTGTCGCGGCGAATGCCGTGCCGGGATGCTGCTACGAGCAAGGCGACTTCCGTCGGGTCGCCGATCGTAGATTCTCCGCTTGTGTCCGTTGCGGGCAACGTCGCATTGTTGCAGAGTGCCGCAGTTGTCAGCATCGCATTGAGCAACTCGCTGGACGCTGGTTCGGCCGGCCGGTCGAGGGCAATATCGGCATGGGACAACAAGGCGATTGTTGCAGCCATCCGATTCTCGGTCAGCGTTCCTGTTTTGTCCGTCAGGATGACGCTTGTCGCCCCGAGCGTTTCGACGGCCGCCAGCTTCGTGACCAGCGCATTGCGCCTGGCCATTCGCCACATTCCGCGGGCCAGCGCAATCGTCGCCACGATCGGCAGTCCCTCCGGAATCGCCGCCACGGACAACGCTATCGCCACTTCGACCGCGAGAATTGCATCGCGGCCAGCCATGATTCCGCCCCCCGCAATGAGTATCCCGATGACGATCACTGCCCATGCGAGGCGCCCGCCAAGCGCATCCAGTCGCCTCTCAAGTGGTGTCCGCTGTTCCTTACCCTCGCTGACCTGCTCGAAGATCTTGCCAAATTCGGTTCTCATGCCGGTTTCCACGACGACACCGCGTCCAGTCCCGCGCGTGATCGCTGACCCCTTGAAAGCCATATTGGTACGCTCCAGCAGGCTCGTATCCACAGGTAGAGGGTCCGTGTGCTTGTTTACCGGTAGCGACTCGCCGGTCAGGGTCGATTCGTTGACGCCGAGTTTTGCGGCTTCGATCAGGCGAAGATCGGCTGGCACGAGGTCGCCCGCTTCGAGCAGCACGATGTCACCGGGAACCAGTTCTTCGGCAGCAACGCGTCGAACTTCCCCGGCGCGCAGCAGTACGCACGTCACACGTGCAAATCGTTGCAGTGCCTCCATCGAACGAGTCGCGCGCCATTCGGAAACGAAGCCGATCGCCGTATTGATCAGGATCACCGCGCCGATGGCGGCGGCTTCCAGAAAGTCGACGAACAGCAACGCCAGACCGCCAGCAACGACGAGCAGCACGATTACAATGCTTTTGAACTGCGCTGCCAGGATGGACAACAGGCGACGTGGTTTCGCTGCTTGCAGCCGATTTCGACCGAACCTGCGTCGGCGCAGCAGTGCTTCGCTTTCGTCGAGACCCCGCGCCGCGTCGACAGCCAGGGCCTGCAGTACCTGATCTGTGCGCAGGCCCCACGCCAGCTTTCCGTTCTCTTTGTCCATACCCGTCATCACAAGGTCGGCTATAGCACGGGGAAGCGAAACAAGGGAATGCGATTATCTACCTAGCACCCAACGAACGAGCGTGCAGACGGCTGTTAATCGGTGATCCGATTAGGGACAATTACGACAGTAAGATACAACAGCTCCGGGCAGAGGCGATATGGATTTCAAGGACTATTACGCGGTTATGGGCCTGGAACGTGATGCCAGCCAGGACGACATCAAACGGGCCTATCGCAAACTGGCGCGAAAATATCATCCGGACGTCAGCGACCGGACGGACGCCGAAGCACGATTCAAGGAACTCGGCGAGGCCTATGCCGTGCTCCGCGACCCCGAGAAGCGCGCCGCCTATGATCAGTTGGGCTCTGACTGGAGGGCCGGGCAGGAGTTTCGGCCGCCACCGGACTGGGACGCCGGATTTGAGTTTAGCGGTGGCATCCCCCGCGATGACGGCGCGCATTTCAGCGACTTTTTCGAGAGCCTGTTCGGTCACGGCTTCGACACTCCCCGTGGTGCGCGACGCAGCAGCGGCTTCCAGGCTCGAGGCGAAGACCATCATGCCAAGGTGATGATCCACGTCGAAGATGCCTACCGGGGTGCGACACGAAATATTACGTTGCGCGCGCCGGAGCTTGACGCATCCGGGCACGTCACCACGAAGCAACGCACTTTACAGGTCAAGATACCGAAGGGTGTCAGACAGGGCCAGCACATTCGCCTTGCCGGCCAGGGTTCGCCGGGTCTGGGTGGCGGGAAAGCCGGGGACCTGTACCTGGAAATCGAGTTCGAGCCCCATTCTCTTTATAAGGTCGAGGGCAAAGATGTTTACGTCGAGCTGCCGGTGGCACCGTGGGAGGCCGTTCTGGGCGCAACCGTGAAAGCGCCGACGCCGAGCGGCCCGGTTGATCTCAGGATCCCGGCAGGCACGAGACGCGCGCGCAGACTTCGCCTGAAAAAGCGCGGCATACCCGGTGACCCGCCCGGTGACCTGTATGTCACGGTCGCTATAACGCTTCCGCCCGCCGACACGGACGCAGCTCGCGACATATATAAGAAGATGCAACAGAATCTTGACTTCAATCCACGCGACAGTATGGGGATGTATTAACCATGGCAGACAGGATACTGAGCGGGACGCTGCTGGACGAACAGGCCGAATTGTCGCTCGAAGACATTGGCCGCCTCTGTTCGAGGTCAACAGAGTGGGTGATTGAACTCGTCGAACAAGGGGTCCTGGAACCCACCGGCGATTCTTGGCAAGGCTGGCGCTTTTCCGGCACGAGCCTGGTCCGGGCCCGCGTCGCGAGGCGCTTGCAGCGAGACCTCGACATCAATGTCGAGGGTGTGGCACTTGCGATCGAGCTCATGGACGAGATCCGATTGCTTCGCGAACGCCTGAGTCGTATCGAGGGAGGCCCGGACTGACACCTTCGCGGTCAACCGCGCACGCGCTGCATCACCCGCCATCGACAAGACGGTCGAGGTCGCCGACATCAAGTATCGGTGCCGCCGTGCTCGAGCTCGTGGGATCCGACGATATTGACTGACTAAATTCGGCGCGCAATCATGAATACGGCAATACCGCCTTTTCCATGGTGCCACTGGCGCTCGATCTCAAAGCCTGCCCCGGTCACTTCGCTTGCCAGTTCTTCTTCTGTCAGCACGTAGACGTCCGGCATAAGGCCCAGTAGTTTACCCAGCGGGGCGAGCAGCTTGATGAAGCGCAGGTAGGACCGACCCAGACAGACGGTGCTGCTCACAAAAATGCCGCCGGGTTTGAGAATTCGTGCCACCTCCGCGATCACCGCTTCCCGGTCCGGAAGCAGGTGCATAACGTTGAGACCCAAAACAGCATCGAAACTCGCATCCGCCCCATTGAATTCCGCCAATGTGCCGCGGGTGAATGTGATGTTGTCGATACCCGCGTCGTTGGCCTTGCCGCGGCCAATGTCGAGCATCTTTTCGGAAATGTCTATCGCGTCAATGTGCTGTACATGTGCCGCGTGGTGAATCGCTGTTGTGCCGGTTCCACAGCCAAATTCCACAATGCGCATGTTTGGGGCCAGGAAGCTCTGAGTTTCGGCGAGCTTCTTCTGGTAGGTTGCCTCATCGGAAACAGGGCTCCTGGCATACCGTTCAGCCGCTTTATCCCAGAATTTGTCGGACTTTGACATCTTAACCTCCTCAAGACCTTACCGGGTTGATTGTCCACCGGTCTTTGCTTCATTGACAACATGGTCAGCCGTCAGGGGTTTCGAGTGGTATCGTATCCGTGTCGCACAGGCGCCGCGTAGAAGATCTGTTCTGCACCCATGGTTTTCGGCACCCTGATCAATCATGCCCAACTTTGAAAAGGTGAAATGATGGATGACTCGAATATAAGTAATGTAAATATCGTTGATATCAGTATGCCGTTCATGTCCATGGTCGTCTTCATGGTCAAAGTAACCATAGCCGCCATTCCAGCGGTGATTATCCTGTCGATCCTCGGAGCCGTCGTTGGCGGAATTCTCGGTGGAGTATTCGGCGGAATGCACCTTTAGAACGCATCCCATGGCCAGCGCTGAGAATCTCCTGCACGAAGCCCAATTCGCTTTCCAGAGCATCAGTTTTGGTGAGAGTCTTTCCAATACCCGGAACGCCGCCAGGGCCAGGTCGCTCTGCAGGAAAATCATTCGCAAGTATCCGGCGAGCATGGAGGCGAGCGAGGCACACGCAATTCTCAGGCGACTTGGGGACGAGGCCTATACCTCCAAAATGGCGGTGCAGCACCGGCATGTGCCGGCCAGCGTCCACCACCGGTCACCCACGCCCAGGCAAGCTGCCTTGCGCACCCCCGTTCGCGAGGAGCAACGGACTTTCATCGTTCACGATGAAATAGAAACGCTGGATTGGTCAGGCCTGGTTGGGTGGCTGTTTACCATCCCGAAGGTGGTGCTCGGCATGATCGTCTTCGCCGGCTTCCTGCTGTTTGGTCTGTTCGGCCCGTTCCTGTTCCTGCCGTTGCTTGCGTTTGTGCTGTTCACAGGACCGTTCCGCCAGATGCTAAAACAGGAGCAACGCGACAGTTTGAACGCGCTCGTAGAGCGGATAAACGTCATTATTGCTGAGAGCCGCAAATAAGAGGATTGCGACATTCCTAGGTAAATCCACGCATAGTTCCTGTACCCGCGCGCTGCGATCATAGTTATCGCGATTGCAATTTTGCGTCGCTGCTAAGTCATTGAAGGTACTGGACATGCGCACGTTATCACGCCTCTTCTTGGCTGCTTCCGTACTCATGATTGCCACAGTCGCCTGGTCAGGCGATTTCAAAAAAGGATGGAACGCCTATAGCGCCGGCGACTACGCCACGGCGTTGAGTGAATGGCAGGAACTGGCCGATTCAGGTGATGCGAATGCCGCCTACGGCATGGGCCTCATGTACGGCAACGGCTTCGGTGTCGACATGCTCGACGACGAGGCGATCAAGTACTACAGCATCGCGGCCGAACAGGGTCATGCAGAAGCGCAGTTCAACCTGGCCGTTATGCACCAGAACGGCTGGGGCGTTCCGCAGAGCGATGAGAAAGCCAACGAGTGGTACAGACTTGCCGCGGATCAAGGCGTCACCCTGGCGCAGATTGCGCTGGGCCGCTATTTCTCGATGGACTTTCTCGATTCCTACGATCCGGTCCAGGCCTACATGTGGTTCAGACTCGCCGAAGAGTCCGGCGACATGGATGCGGCCAGCAAGCGTGAATTCGTGCAGTCCCGCATGACAGCCGCACAGGTCGCCGAAGGCGATGCCCGCGTGAGTGCGTGGAAGGCAGCCCACTGATCACCTGAGTTTTAAAACCAGCTTCTTCTCATTCTCCTGACAGAGAGTGCCCGGGCCCGGCCAGCAATGGTCGGGCCCAATTACTATTGCCCTTTCTATCGGGTCATCGCGTCGGGTTGAGATTCCGGTGCGGCGTCCTGAAAGGCGGAAAGTTCGTTGCAGTGGTCGACGATTGCAACGAGCTTGGGGAACTCGTCGAGTGAGACGTCAAACCGCCGGGCGTTGTACATCTGCGGGACGAGAAGCGCGTCCGCCAGGCTTGCCTCGTTGCCGATAACGAAGGGGCCGTCGCCCGCCAGTGTTTCGGCAGCCCTGAATCCTTCCTGTATCCAGTGGCTGTACCAGTCGCTCATCGGGTCGGTATCAAAGTGAGTTCGAACATAGTTCGTGACCCGCAGGTTGTTGAGCGGGTGTATGTCGCACGCGATCATGTTGCAGAAAGCGCGAGTGCGGCTGCGCAATGGCTCCGACTTCGGCAGCAAATGTACGCCCGGGTAGGCCTCCTCGAGGTACTCGAGAATCGCCATCGACTGCGCGATACCGAGTTCGCCATCCTCGAGGAACGGCACGAGCATTTGCGGATTCTTCGCCCGGTAGGCATCGCCGCGGTGCTCGGATACGCCCGGCTCGAGAGATACCGGCACGATCTCGTATTCGAGTCCCTTCAGATTCAGCGCAATGCGGACGCGATACGCCGCGGATGAGCGCCAGTAGCTGTAGAGCCTAATTGACATACTTTTCGACGACCTGGTCGATCGCGCCAAAGATCGAGTTGCCATTTGCATCATTCATCTCGATACGAATGCGATCACCAAATTGCATGAAGGAGGTACTCGGTTTTCCTTCATTGATCGTTTCGATCGTACGGATCTCCGCAATGCACGAGTAACCGACACCGCCGTCTTCGATCGGCTTTCCGGGCCCATCGTCCAGCTTGTTCGAGATTGTGCCCGAGCCGATGATGCAGCCGGCCGCCAGCGGCCTGGTCTTCGCAGCATGTGCGACGAGCTGACCGAAGTGAAACGTCATGTCGATGCCCGCGTCGGGCTTGCCGAACGGCTGGCCATTCAGGGTCGACAGCAATGGCAGGTGCAATTTGCCGCCTCGCCATGCATCACCGAGTTCATCCGGTGTTACCGCAACCGGCGAGAAAGCACTCGACGGTTTGGACTGGAAAAAGCCGAAGCCCTTGGCGAGTTCTCCCGGGATCAGGTTTCTGAGCGAGACATCGTTGACGAGCATGATCAACTGGATGTGTTCGAGTGCATCGTCCGCTGTCACGCCCATCGGCACGTCGTCAGTAACGACTACGATTTCGGCTTCAAAATCGATGCCCCAGGCCTCGTCGGCCAACGGGATTTTCTCGCGCGGCCCGATGAAGGAGTCCGAGCCACCCTGGTACATCAGCGGATCGGTCCAGAAGGATTCGGGCATCTCGGCGCCGCGAGCTTTACGAACCAGTTCCACGTGATTCACGTAGGCGGAGCCGTCGGCCCATTGGTACGCGCGAGGGAGAGGCGATGCACAATCCGTCTGCTCGAAGGCTGCACCTTCACCGGCGTTGGCACGAGCCGCAAGAATCTCCAGGGCAGGGCGGCATCGTGCCCAGTTATCGAGCGCTGCCTGCAGAGTTGGCGCGACATCACCCGCGTCCAGGTAGCGTTGCAGATCGTTGGAGACAACGACGAGACGGCCGTCACGGCCACCCTTCAGAGAAGCTAGTTTCATCTACTTACTACCCGTGAATTCAAGTTCATGCAGCCAGGCGGCGTGGCGCGGGGCTTTCTTGGTCCGGCTCCATTCTTCGAGCATAGCCGGGGCCACGCGCTTCAGTTCGTCAATTTGTTCCTGCGTCTGCGTATTTGCAACGAGTTCGAGCCGATGGCCATTCGGGTCGAAGAAGTAGATCGACTGGAAGATGCCATGATTCGTTGGGCCGATGACGTTCAGGCCTTCGGCTTCCACACGTTCCTTTGCGGCCAGCAGTGCGTCATAGTCTTCGACTTCAAATGCAATGTGTTGAACCCACTCCGGCGTGTTGTGGTCCCGGTCCATTTCCGGGCGCGTCGGCAGCTCGAAAAACGCGAGCACATTGCCCATGCCGCAGTCGAGAAATACGTGCATGTAAGGGTCTGGTTCCTTCGTTGACGGCACCTGGTCCTCGGCGAATGCTACCGTGAACTCCATATTGAGTACGCGCTGGTAAAACTCGACGGTCTCTTTCGCGTCTTTGCAGCGGTAGGCGACGTGATGAATGCGTTTCAATTCCATGCTTTGCTCCTGTCAGGCCTCGGCGTCGATGACGCCGCGGGCGACCTGGTCGCGCTCGATTGATTCAAACAGTGCCTTGAAATTGCCTTCGCCAAAGCCTTCATCCTGTTTGCGCTGGATGAACTCGAAGAACGTTGGCCCGACCATGTTCGCCGAAAAAATCTGCAGCAACAAGCGTGGTTCGTCGCCATCGGTCGTGCCGTCCAGCAGGATACCCCGGGACTGCATTTCCTCGATGGGCTCGCCGTGTCCCGGGAGCCGTTCGTCGAGCATCTCGTAGTACGCCGGGGGCGGGGCAGTCATAAACTCGATGCCGCTTTCCTTGAGTCGATCCCAGCAGGCATATAGGTCGTCGCAGGCAAACGCAATATGCTGGATACCCTCGCCGTTGAAGTCCATCAGGTATTCCTCGATCTGCCCCGTGCCTTTGGACGCTTCTTCATTAAGAGGAATGCGGATCTTGCCATCCGGTGCCGTCATCGCCTTGGACAGCAAACCCGTGTACTCGCCCTTGATGTCGAAATAGCGGATCTCGCGGAAGTTGAAGAGTTTCTCGTAGTAATCGGCCCAGTACTGCATGCGGCCGCGATACACGTTATGCGTGAGATGATCGATCACCGTGAAGCCGCAGCCCTTGGGACGGCGATCGACGCCTTCGATGAAATTGAAATCGATATCGTAGATCGACGTCCCTTCTTCGTAGCGGTCGATCAGGTAGACCGTCGCACCACCAATTCCCTTGATCGCGGGGAGGCGCAGTTCCATTGGGCCGGTTGGAATTTCAACGGGCTCCGCACCTTGATCGAGGGCGCGCTGGTACGCAACATGTGCGTCCTTCACGCGGAATGCCATACCGCAGGCACACGGGCCGTGCTCGCGCGCGAAGTACCAGGCCCGGCTCTTCGGCTCGCGATTAATGATGAAGTTGATATCGCCCTGCCGCCACAGGGTGACGTCCTTGGAACGATGCTGTGCTACCTCGGTGAATCCGAGTAGCGTGAATGCGTTTTCGAGCACCCCGGGTTCCGGGCATGCGAACTCGACGAACTCGAAGCCGTCGAGACCCATCGGGTTGTCAAATAGATCTGCCATTGTCGGGTTCCCCACGTTTGATCTGTCGTACAAATCTTTTCGACATTATGCACGCAATTTCGAAAACATGGGTCCAAAGTGCGCTAAAATTCGCGTGAAAAAGAAACAGACGTTTCACAAAAGCGAATTCTGTGAACAGGAGCACCACATGGAACTATCCCGGGCGGACCGCAGGCTCCTGGCCGAGCTGCAACAGGACACCACGCGAAATCAAAGTGAGCTCGCTGAACTCGTCGGCATGTCACGCACGTCCTGCTGGCGCCGCATTCGTGATTTCGAGGAGGCCGGGCTGATTGAGCGGCAGGTTGCTTTGCTGAACCCCAAAATCGCCGGCTTCAATCTCCAGGTCCTGCTGCTCGTCGCCATGACCGAGCACACGGAGAAAAACCGCGAGAACTTCGAACGCCACGTGTCACTGTTGCCTGAAGTGATGGAGTGCTTCTCCGTCTCGGGTGAACGCGACTACTTGCTGCAGGTGGTCGCGCACGACATGGAAAGCTACAACGACTTTCTCAATACGGAGATCCTGCGCCACGAGGCGGTGCAATCGGCAAGTTCGACGTTTGTACTGCGACGCGTCAAGTATTCGACCGCGCTACCTCTGTAAGGCTACTCCGCAACGAGCAATACGATGGATTGTTTCGGCATGGCCGCGGTCCTGCCGCCATTGAGCTCGAATCCTTCCTCGGCACTGCAGAACACGACGCGCCAGTCATTTTTTACGCCGCCGCGTGACAGGCGCATCTCTGCGTCATGGTCGTGTGCATTGATCAGGATCGCGATCTTTGACTCGCCGCCGTCCTTGTGGACTCGCGTAATGACCTTGGTGAAGGCACGGCTGTGTGCCCACTCCGTGCCCCGCTTGGTGTCACCTTCCTGGTTGATCCAGTCGATCCGGACCGACCCATCGGGCAGCTGCAGCGTGCCGTGTACGTATTGGCGCAAGCGCAACAGCGGAATCTCGCGGCGTAGCCAGATCAGTTCACGGACCTGTTCGGTGAATTCCGGATCTGTCTCGAGACCCGACCAGTCGAGCCAGCCCGTTGGATTGTCCTGGGCGTAGGCATTGTTATTGCCATGCTGCGAATTGCCGAACTCATCGCCTGACAGAACCATCGGCGTACCCTGCGACATCATCAGTGTCGCGAGGAGATTCAGACGCTGGCGCCGCCTTTGCCGGTTGATCGCAGCGTCGTCCGTATCGCCCTCGACGCCAAAATTGCTGCTGTAGTTATTCGCGTGTCCGTCGCGATTGTCTTCACCATTCGCTTCGTTATGGCGATGCACGTAGCTGACCGTGTCCCGTAACGTGAAGCCGTCATGCGCGGTCACGAAGTTCACGCTGGCGTCGGGACCACGTCCACTGGCTTCGAAGATGTCGGCGGAGCCGTGAATACGGCGCGCGAGTACACCGCTCTTGCCGTGGTCACCCCGCCAGAATTCGCGAACGCCATCACGATAGACATCATTCCACTCCGCCCAGCGTGGCGGAAAGTTACCCAGCTGGTAACCGCCGGGCCCCGGGTCCCATGGCTCCGCCACAAGCTTGGTTTCGGCGAGGCGCGGATCGTTGCTGATATCGAGCAGCAGTGGATGTCCCTTCGAGAACCCGTGTTCGCGTCGACCGAGAATCGTCGCGAGGTCGAAACGAAAGCCATCGACACCCATCACTTGTGAAAAATACGCCAGGCTTTCGACAATGAGCTCTCGGACACGTGGATGCTCGACATTGAGTGTGTTACCACAGCCCGTGTCGTTGATGTACTCGCCCGGTGCATAGGGTGGTGTTCGGTAATAGGTAAGGTTATCGATCCCGCGAAACGAAATACTGGGTCCGCCCGCACCGCTTTCACCCGTGTGGTTGTAGGCGACATCGAGGACAACCTCCAGCCCCGCGTCATGCAACGCGCGAATCATTTCGCGCAGCTCGATGTCTGCGTTGCCGTTCGCATACCGGGGCATGGGTGCGAAGAAAGAAATGGAGTTGTAACCCCAGAGGTTACGCAGGTTCTGATCGACAAGATGGCGCTCATCAATGAAGGCGTACAACGGCATCAGTTCGACCGACGTGATGCCGAGTGCCTTGATGTATTCGACGATCTTCTTGTTGCTGAGACCCGAGAACTTGCCACGCTGCATCTCGTCCAGCCCTGGGTGCTGCATCGTGTACGCACGTACGTTGCACTCATAGAAAATCGTCTCACCCCACGGAACGCGCGGCCTGCGTTCATCGCAGAGAGTGCCGAGGTCCGTTACAACACTGAACGGTACATCGCCCGCACTGTCATTTTCGTTCGCGTCGAAGACGTTTTCCGTCCACCGAAACTCGCCATCCAGTCGCCGCGCGTAGGGATCCACCAGCAGCTTGTGCGGATTGCAGCGCAATCCTCGCGCCGGATCAAAGGGGCCATGTACCCGGTAGCCGTAGCGCTGGCCCGACTCGCAGCCAGGCAGGAATCCATGCCACACGCCGTTAGTGCAGTCTGGCAGGATATGAGAACCGGTTTGTTTGCCGTCTGCATCGAACAGGCATATCTCGACGCGTTCGGCGACGGCCGAGTACAGCGCGAAGTTGGTGCCGTCGCTGCTCGGGGATGGGCCGAGGGTTTCGTGAGAACCGCTTTCGATCATGTAGTCTCTTGACTGATCGGTTCGAGATGCCAGATATCGTTGTTGTAGTCGCGCATCGTCCGGTCCGTCGAAAACCGTCCCGAGCATGCCGTGTTGAGGATGCTCATGCGCGTCCAGCGCTTCTCGTCCTGGTACGCAGCGCCGGCCTCTTGTTGTGCGTCCACGAAGGCGCGGAAGTCAGCGGCGGTCATCCAGGGATCGGCAGGCTCCTTGATCGACTGGATAAGGGGGTCGAAAATGCCGGGCTCAAAGCGATTGAAGTGACCGCTTTGCAGCAGGACCATTACTCGTCGGAAATCCTTGTCGTTATCGATAATCGCTTGTGGGTCATAACTGCCTCGCAGAGCCTCGATATCTTCAACGGTGTTGCCAAACAGGAAGAAGTTATCGGCGCCGACCGCTTCGCGTATCTCAACGTTGGCACCGTCCAGTGTCCCGATCGTGACCGCGCCGTTCATCATGAACTTCATGTTGCCGGTGCCCGACGCTTCCTTGCCCGCGGTGGAGATTTGCTCCGAAAGATCCGCTGCCGGGCAGATCCTCTCCATGCCGGAGACATTGTAGTCGGGGTAGAAGATCAGCTGCAGGCGGCCGGCCATCGTCGGGTCGGAGTTGATGACGCGAGCCACATTGTTAATGCATTTGATGACCGACTTCGCCATGACGTAGCCAGGCGCCGCTTTACCACCAATCAGGATCAGGCGCGGCGCAAGGTTTTCGCCGTTGCCACGCCGTATGCGATCGTACAAATGAATGGCGTGCAGCACGTTCAGTAACTGCCGCTTGTACTCGTGAATTCGCTTGACTTGCACATCGAACATCATGTCCGTGGATACATGCTGGCTGGTCTTTCTTTCAAGATAGGCAGCGAGATGCTGCTTATTCGCGAGTTTCACCGTACGCCAGCGCGCCTGGAACTCGGGGTCGTCTGCAAATTCGCGCAGTGCATCCAGTTGTGCGAGGTCTGTTTTCCACGCGTCGCCAATCTTCTCGCCAATCAATGACGCCAGTTGCGGGTTACAGGCCGCGAGCCAGCGCCGCTGCGTGACGCCGTTGGTTTTGTTGTTGAAGCGCTCGGGCCAGAGTTCGGCGAAATCGCGGAACAGACCTTCACGCAACAGGCGCGAATGCAATTCGGCAACCCCATTGATCGAAAAACTGCCGACAATGGCGAGGTAAGCCATGCGTATCATCGGGTCCGAGCCTTCCTGGATCAGGGACATTCGACGCACCCTGTCATTGTCGCCGGGCCAGTGCTGGCTGATATCTGCGATAAATTGCGCGTTGATCTCGTAGATGATGTCCAGCAGGCGCGGCAGCAGCCGACGGAACATGGACACCGGCCACATCTCGAGCGCTTCCGGCAGCAAGGTGTGATTCGTGTAGGCCATCGTGTTGCGTGTAATGTCCCAGGCTGCGTTCCAGTTGAGACCATGCTCGTCCATCAGCAGGCGCATGAGCTCTGGTACGGCAATCGCCGGGTGCGTGTCGTTAAGCTGGAAGCAGTTCTTCGCGGCGAATTCGGAAAAATCATCGCCGTGTCTTTGCTGCCAGTTTCGAATCGTGTCCTGCAAGCTTGCCGACGCAAGGAAGTACTGCTGCCGCAGTCGCAATTCCTGCCCGTTCTCGGTCGTTGCGTTCGGGTACAACACCATCGTGATGTTTTCGGCCGCATTCTTTGATGCGACTGAGTCGGCGTAGCTGCCGGCGTTGAATTCGTCCAGGTCGAATTCGTCGCGTGCAGCGGCCGACCAGAGGCGCAATGTATTGACGATATCGTTTTCGAAACCCGGTACGGGAATGTCGTAGGGAATCGCGAGGACGTCGTTCGTATTGATCCAGACATGCCGCGACCGACCGTGTTCGTCAATCTGTACGTCGCTGTGTCCGCCAAATTTAATCGTCTGCGCATACTCGATGCGCTCGATCTCCCAGGGGAAGCCTTCGCGCAACCACGAATCGGCTTCTTCAACCTGGTAGCCGTTTTCGATTCGCTGGTGGAACATGCCGTACTGGTATCGAATCCCGTAGCCGACGACGGGCAGTGACAAGGTCGCACAGCTATCGAGGAAGCAGGCGGCGAGCCGGCCAAGGCCACCGTTGCCGAGCCCGGTGTCCTTCTCGCGCTCGCAGACGTCCTCGAGATCGAGACCGATTCGCTCGAGAGCCGCGGTCGTCTCTGCTTCTATCCCCAGGTTGAGCAGCGCATTCCGCAGCAGGCGCCCCATCAGGAATTCGAGCGAAAGGTAGGCGACTCGCCGGCTGTCACGGGCTTCGACGATATTGCGTGTCTTGTTCCAGCGCTCCATGAGCCGATCGCGCGCCGCATAGACAACAGATTGGTAGAGAAACGGTGAATCGATCTTGATCGTGCGCCGCCCCAGCATCCGCCCGAAGTAGTGCGTGAAGTCGCTGAGAATGGCGTCGGCCGTCATGGGCAATGCGGTCGTTTGCAGCAACTCGCGGTCGCCATTCATATTGTTGGGTTTGACGGGCATTCAGGTCTTCTCCAGGAACAGGGTTGCCAACGACGGCAAGGTCAGGTCGATTGAGTACGGCCTGCCGTGCTGGCCATCTTTGTTTGATTCATAGGTTCTGGCGCCGATCCCGCTGCCACCGAACTGCTCTTCATCAGTGCTCAACAGGATTCGGTAGGTGCCTTCTTCGGGAACACCGACTCGATAGGATTCGCGCACCATTGGTGTGAGATTCGCAACGCAGACGACAGATCTCCCGGCGCGGTCGCGCCGCAACCAGCTCAGGATGCTGCTGTCGTTGTCGCTGTAGTCGATCCACTCAAAGCCCGCTGCGCTGAAATCGATTTCGTGCAAAGCGGGAGTGGCCGCATACAGTTTGTTCAAGGCGCGCAACAGGCGTTGCACGCCCTCATGCTCCGGTTGGGAGAGCTGATGCCAGTCGAGCGACTGGTCGTGATTCCACTCGCGATCCTGTGCAATCTCGTTGCCCATGAACAGCAGCTTCTTTCCCGGGTGCGCGAACATGGTTCCGTAATACGCGCGCAGGTTCGCAAACTGTTGCCAGCGATCACCCGGCATGCGGCCAAGAATGGATCGCTTGCCGTGCACGACTTCATCGTGCGACAAGGGGAGGACAAAATTCTCGGTGAACGCGTAGACGAGGCCAAATGTCATCTTGTCGTGGTGGTACTTGCGATGCACGGGGTCTTCGGACATATACAACAGCGTGTCGTTCATCCATCCCATGTTCCACTTGTAAGTGAATCCGAGGCCGCCTGCATCGACCGGCCGCGATACTGCCGGCCATGCCGTGGATTCTTCCGCGTACGACGTCGCGCCATGCGCGTGCAGCTGGATATTGAGTCGCCGCAGGAATTCCACAGCTTCGAGATTTTCATTGCCGCCGTGTTCGTTGGGCACCCACTCGCCTTCCTCGCGCGAGTAGTCCAGGTACAGCATCGACGCTACCGCGTCGACGCGCAATGCGTCGATATGAAATTCGTCGATCCAGTAAAGCGCGTTGCCGACCAGGTAGTTGATAACCTCGCGCCGGCCATAGTTAAAGACCAGCGTACCCCAGTCCGCATGCTCGCCCTTGCGCGGGTCCGCGTGCTCATAGAGAGCCGTGCCGTCGAAGCGCCGCAAACCATGCTCGTCATTGGGGAAATGTGCTGGCACCCAGTCCATGATCACACCGATGCCGTGTTCGTGGCAGGCATCCACGAAGTAGCGAAAATCGTCAGGTGTCCCGAATCGCTGGGTTGGCGCGAACATGCCGATCGGCTGGTAGCCCCAGGAGCCGTCGAACGGGTGTTCCGTTACCGGCAGTAGTTCAATGTGCGTGAAGCCCATGTCCACGACGTACGGCACCAGTTCATTCGCGAAGTCACGGTACCCGAGGTAGCTGCCGTCTTCCTTGCGCCGCCATGAACCCAGGTGGACCTCGTAGATGCTCGTCGGCAGGTCGAGTCGCGGCGCACCCTGGCGGTTGGCCATCCAGGGCTGGTCCTTCCAGTCATAGTCACTTTCAAAGACGATGGAGGAATTGCCAGGCGGCGGTTCGTGCAGCGTGCCGTAAGGATCCGCTTTGAGCGGCAATAGTCTACCGGCGGCGTCAGTGATTTCGTATTTGTACAGGGCACCGTTGCCCACGCCGGGCAGAAAAATTTCCCAGATACCATTGCCGGGGTGGAGGCGCATGACATGCCGGCGGCCGTCCCAGCTGTTGAAATCGCCCACCACACTCACGCGTGACGCGTTGGGCGCCCACACGGCAAAACGCGTACCCGCGACGCCACCGATTTTCTTCAGGTGTGCGCCGAGCTTCTGGTAGACGTACACGTCCGACCCCTCGCCGAGGAGATACAGGTCGAGTTCGCCCAAGGTCGACGGGAACCGGTAGGGGTCTTCGATGACCTGGGTATCACCCGATGACCAGGTTATGCGCAGCGCGTAGCTGCGCTTGCGGGGTGGCATCGCTGCCTCGAACAGACCGCCTTCATGGATGCGCCGCATCGTGGCCAGCGTCGTTCCATCACGCTCGACCAGTTCGACCCTTTTCGCGCCGGGCTGCAGTGTCCGAACCACGCGTCCATCGCCGGATGAATGCAGCCCAAGGACGCGGAACGGGTTGTTGTGCTGTCCAGCGACCAGCGCATCGAATTCGGCTGATTTACGCATGAGCGGAGTACAGCGTAGCTATGGTCGTCTCGGCAGCAGAAGCCCAGTCAAACCGTTCGGCAGCAGCGGCATTCTGAATTTCCTGCCAGCGCAAAGGATCGTCGGTACGCACAGTCAGCGCTTGCAACGTCATTGCCACAAAAGCCTCGGCCTGCTCGTCGGGCGTGTCGCCCTCGAAAAGAAAGCCTGTCGCTCCATGCCTGATGGTGTCACCCAAACCACCGACGCGATGTGCGACGCACGGCTGGCCACGCCGCATTGCCAGCATCTGGCTGATACCACAGGGCTCAAAACTCGATGGCATCAGGAACAGGTCCCCGGCGTGATACAGAGGGTCCGCGAGCACCTCGGAATAGCCCCGCAGGAACAGGAGGTTGGGCAGCCTGCGGGCGACGTTGAGCATGCGTTCCTCAAAAGCGGCATCGCCGCTGCCAACAATAATTATCACTGCGTCCCGACCGCACGCGGCGGCAATCCGCTCGATCGGCGAGTTGTGGGAGTCATCGCTGAGCAGGAGCAAAGTGGCTTTTTGTGCGACGAGGCGGCCGATACTGGTAATGATGTGACGAGGCCGGCGTTTCGGCAGTGCGGCGACGCGCTCGAGGGCGAGTAAATGCGCTTCACTCGCGGGCGCGTCAACTTGCCAGTCGCGCAGCTGCCCCTCTACCATTGCGATGAGGCGCTGCCATCCGGGACGGCGCCCGGTGAGCCCGGTATAGACGCAGCCGTTGAGTACCCCGCCCAGACGACCCTCATCTCGGGCGGCCTGCAACAGACCTTCGAGGCCTTCACCGCCGATAAAGCCAGTCGATGGGTCGCTCGGTCGGCAGATTTCCTCAGCGTATGTCGGTGAAACGGTGCTGACACTGTCGGCGAGACGAATCGCGGCAGCCATCGGGTTAATGCAATTCCCATGTTCGGGGTCACGTATCGCGTCGAAGTCCGGGGCCATCTCCGGAAACCACGCCGCCAGGGAGGATTCGTCGTTGTCGAGAGGGCGCGTGCCCTGGTACGCGAGGTTGTGAATGGTGAACACCGTGCGGATGTTGCGCAGGCACGCAAACTCATCGAGATATTTCGTCACCGGCAAATACATCGCTGCGTGCCAGTCATGCAGGTGCACGATATCCGGTGCCTGTTCGAGTGAGCGAATCCAGCTCGCCGCCGCGGCGCTGAAGAGCGCGAACTTGGTCGCGTCGGTCGCAAATGGCCGATCCACGTCACCGCCGAAATAGATGCGCCCGGCACCTTGCTCCTCGAACAATTCGTGATGAAAGACGGTCGTTTCGACGCTGCATTCGGTCGCAACCGCCCAGACCTCGACATCGAGACGCTCACCGCGAAATGACACGGATAGTGTGGCGCGCTTGTGGGATCCCTTCAGGCGGTGAAGAACGCCATAGGAAGGCGTCGCAACCTGAACGCGCCAGCCTGCCTCGACCAAGGCTCTCGGCAGGTCGCGCACCACGTCGCCAACGCCACCGACCTTGCCGCCGGGCAGGGCCCCGTTCTCCGACGCGAGGAATATGACTTGCGGTGTAACGATGCGAGTGAACCTATCTCGTGAAATGGAGTTGCTGCCCGAGCATGTCGGGCGTGACCAGCGTAAGTCCGGATTTGGTCACACGGAACCCCCGCTCGCGGTCATGATCATGGTCCACGCCTATGACCATGCCATCCTCGAGCGTGGTGCCGGCATCGATGATGCAGCGGTTGATCTGGCACCTCTGGCCGACGTTGACGTCCGGCAGCAGAACCGAATCCGCGACTCGACTGAACGAATTGACAGTAACACGCGAGAACAGCAGCGACCCGCGGACTTCCGCGCCCGATACAACGCAGCCACCGGAGACCATTGACTGGATGGCCGCGCCACGTCGATCTTGCTCGTCGAAGACGAACTTGGCGGGCGGCACCTGGGTCTGGTGCGTGAATATCGGCCATTTCTTGTCGTACAGATTGAGTTGCGGCGTTACGGATACCAGTTCCATGTTGGCTTCCCAATAGGCGTCCAGCGTGCCGACATCGCGCCAGTAAGCCTGCTTCTGGGTCTCCAGATCACGAAACGGATAAACGAATACGCGATAGTCCTTGATGATCGAGGGAATGACATTCTTGCCAAAATCGTGCTGTGTACCCGGCGTATCGGCGTCCTTGATGACCTGTTCGAACAGGAACTCGGTGTTAAAGATGTAGTTACCCATCGATGCGAGGCAAATACCGGGTTTGCCCGGGATGGAATTGGGCTTCTCGGGTTTCTCGTCGAAGGACGTGACTCGGCCGGTCTCGTCGACGGTCATGACGCCGAGCGCACCGGCCGCTTCCTCGCAAGGCACTTCGACGCAACTGACGGTCATGTCTGCCCGTGTTTCAGCGTGCATGGCGAGGAACGGGCCGTAGTCCATCTTGTAGACGTGATCGCCGGCAAGAATCAGCACGAAGCGCGGATCATGGGTGCGAATGATATCGAGGTTCTGGTACACGGCATCGGCTGTGCCACGGTACCACTCACCGCCAACGCGTTGCGATGCCGGCAGGATTTCCACAAATTCTCGCGAGCTGGCCCGGAACCAGGACCAGCCATGCACCAGGTGGCGTATCAGCGAATGCGCTTTGTACTGCGTCAGGACGCCCATGCGGCGCACGCCGGAGTTAAGACAATTCGACAACGGGAAATCGACGATCCGGTACTTGCCGCCGAAATAGAGCGCCGGCTTGGCCCGCCAGTTCGTCAGCTCGTAGAGTCGCGAACCCTGGCCGCCAGCGAGAACGAGTGCCAGCGTCTCCCGGGTGAGCAGGCTAACGTGGCGAGAGATTTCACTGTTCAGTTGGTTCATAAGCCGACAATCCGCGTCCAGAGGCAATTACCATCAAGGCCGTATTGTCGCAGACTTCCGATGACAACTGGAAGTCAAGTACTCGCCAACGCCAATTGCCACCGGAGGTGCCGGGCGTATTGATGCGGGCTTCGGACCCCAGGCCCAGGTAATCCTGCAAGGGCGCGATTGCGATACGCGAATTGCTGGAAAAGGCCACTTTGATGAGGTCGGTGTGAATGGTTTCGGCGCTGCCGCCTGTCCTGGCCAAGGCTGCGCGTTGCGTCTCCCTGATCTCATCGGCCGAGCGAATGTCGTTGGGACCGCCGTGGAACCAGCCGAGCGTGGTGTCATTGTCGTGAGTACCGGTGTAGCAGACACTGTTCTCGGAGACATCCTCGAGGCTGAAATCGTCATTGCCAATATCGAACTGCAGCACAACCATTCCGGGAATGTCGTGCCGATCCCGCAGACGCTCTACTTCGGGGGTAATGACGCCGAGGTCCTCGGCCACAATGGGCAGCGTTCCGAGCGCATTCTTCATGGCATCGAAGATGGCATCGCCCGGGCCTGGCTCCCACTGGCCCTGGCGGGCCGTTGTCGCGGTGGCCGGCACCGACCAGTACGCTTCAAAACCACGGAAGTGATCGATTCGCACGAGATCGGCGAGCTCCGCTGTCGCCCGGAGTCGATCGACCCACCACTGATAGCCATTGGCCGCGTGCTGGTCCCAGTCGTAGAGCGGATTACCCCAGAGCTGGCCGTCCGCGCTGAAATAGTCGGGCGGTACGCCGGCAACGTGGTCCGGTTTGCCGTTTTCGTCCAGTCGCAGGATGTCGCGGTTGGCCCAGGCGTCCGAACTGTCGAGCGCAATGCAGATAGGCATATCGCCGAACAGCGTGACGCCGTTTGCGTGTGCATAGTCGCGCAGCATCCACCACTGGCGAAAAAACAGGTACTGGATGATCTTGATCGCACGTATGCGCCTGGCCTCGGAAGCCTCCAGTTGGGCCAGGGCCGCTTCGTCGCGATGCACGAACTGCGGCTGCCATTCGGGCCAGGGGCGTTCGCCGTGACGGGTCTTCAGAATTCGAAAGACCGCGTAATCGTGCAGCCAGCTATCGTCATTGCGTTCCAGGAAGCCTTTGAAATCACTCTGGATACTGTCGCTGACGGTTTCGTCAAAGCGGCTTGCGGCGAGGCTCAGAAGACGACTCTTGATCGGTATCAATGCGCCATAGTCGACGTAACGATCGGGCAGCGTGGTGAGTTCTGCGACTTCGTCGTCGGTCAGGAGTCCGAGCTCGATGAGGTCGTCGATGTCCACGAGCATCTCGTTACCGGCGAATGTCGACAGGGGCTGATACGGCGAATCGCCGTAAGCTGTGGGCCCGAGCGGCAGGAACTGCCAGACCGAAAGCTCCATGCTGCGCATCGTGTCCACAAAATCGCGGGCAGCCGCACCGATCTCCCCGATGCCATAAGGGCCGGGCAGGGAGGTCAGGTGCAGGTACACACCGGCCTGCCGCCGCTTCGCGGTGGCGCTTTCGATTGAATCCAGAACCATGTGGGCAAATTAGTGACAGCCATGCGACAGAGCAATGCAATGCATACGTATTCATTGATTGAATACGTATGCATCGCGTTGCTCGAACACAGGAACGGTTCCTAAAATGCGGAAATATCTGTACACACGGCTCTCGCGGGGGAATCCAAATGGCCAAGAAGCAGCGCAATCGCGCGCAAACTGTTTCAAGTGAATCGAACGACTTGTCTCTAAACACGCGTCGCACGGCGGTATCGCTTGCCGTAGCGGCGGCGCTTTCAGGCGCACCTCTGATGTCCAACGTCGCCCACGCGCAGGACGACCAGGTGATCGAGGAAATCGTAACCATCGGCGTGCGCATGAGTATTCTCGATTCCGTCGCCACGAAGCGGGATTCGGATGTTGTGTCCGATGTCGTCGATGCCGGCGCCCTCGGCATGCGCTGCCGGACCAGTCAATCGCCGATTCACTGGGCCGCGTACCTGGCGTCAGCACGGTTCGTGATTCCGGCCAGTCCTCACAGCTGAATATTCGCGGCATGAACGGTGACTTCATTCAGACCACGCTGAACGGTCGCGAGCAGGCTTCGACGTCCGGCTATACCGAGAGCACGCGCTGGATGTCCTTCGACCAGTACCCGGCCGAGCTGATCACGCAGGCGGCCGTCTACAAGTCGCCCAAGGCCTCGAACATCGAGGGCGGTGTTGCCGGCATCGTCAAGCTGAAGACGGCGAACCCGCTGGATGCACCAGAAAGATCACAATTTCGTCGCAACGTGCGCCTGTCGATGAACTCCGAGCCGATTCCATCGGCGGTGACGACCCGGCGTTAGCGCTACAGCTTGTCCTATCAGGGCAAGTTCGCGGATGACACATTTGGTTTTGGCGTTGGTAGTCGCAGTGCTCGAGCAGCCGAACGCGTTTGTCTTTGGCCGTGCCGGAGCTGACAGCCAGCTCGGCTACGATACGAAGTTGACTACAACAACGACGGCAGCGGTGATGCCCAGCCACGCGCTTTCCAGTGGCAGGCCGGTACCGGTACGGATGAACGTCTTGGCGCCATGGCAACGTTTGTTTTCCAGCCGACCGATACGTTCAAGGCGCAGTTCGACTACTTCCTTTCCGAGTTCGATCGTGGCGACCAGCGCCACGGTGTAACGGTCGGCGGCATGACGAATCCCCAGAATTTCAACCTGACCAACCCAATGGTCACTAACGGTGTTCTCACCGGCGCAACGATCGCGCCAGTCGATGTAACTGCCGGCGGCGATTCCACGCCGTGGTTCGAGTCGCGTACCGAGGACCAGTCGACGCAAGGCCGACAGCGAGTCGTACGGCCTGAACCTCGAATGGCACGTCACCGATGCGAGCACGCTGAGGTTCGACGCGTCGCGCAGCACGGGCGACAAGACCCGCAAGGACCGCATCGTCGTCGATGCACGACTACACGTACACCGGCCCGGACTACCAGGAAACCGCCGGGTCTCGCTGACGTACAGCTACAACGGCACGAACATCCCGACCGGGACGCTGTCCGGCGTCGACCTCGCGGACGTTAACAACATGCGTCTGAGTCGCTACGAAGAATACCCGCATGAGTACACGGATGAGGTCGATGCCTTCCAGGTCGACTTCAGCCAGGACGTCGAATGGGGCTTCATCTCCGGGGTTGAGGTTGGTGTGCGCGTTTCGGACCGCGTGTTCGACTCGAACCGCGGTACCTTCCTCTATGGAACGCGTCACGGCCAGGATTCAGTGGCAGGCTGTGATCGCAACATGACGCAGAATCCGGTGATTACCTGTACGCCTCTCCCACTCGATGGCTACGTCACGGTAGGTTCCACGCCTGGAGCGCCGGATCACCTGGTCGTAACCGACCTGCAGGGCCTGGCTGAGGACGTATTTGGTCCGGGCAACTTCGAAGGTGCCAAGTACTGGAGCGATAACTGGACCTTCATCGAGTCGGGCAACCTCCAGGAAGAAAGTCGAAGCCTACTACGCGATGGCCAATCTCGACTTTGAAATGCGGCAATGTACCGGTACGCGGTAACCTCGGCGTTCGCTACGTGCAGTCCGACGTCAAGGCAACCGGCCTGCAGACAGGTCGGTGCCGGACTTGGCACGCCGATCACGGATGCCGTCGGCGTAACCGACAACTCCTGACCAGTAGGTAACCTACGGCCCTGACTACTCGGATACGTTGCCGTCGCTGAACCTAGCTTTTGAATTGTCAGACAACGACATCGTCCGTTTCGCGGCCGCGAAGGTATGGGTCGTCCGCCGGTTGGCCAGCTGAAAGGCGGCGCAGGTTCCTGGAACAGCACGAACCATCGAGGCAATCGGCGAGACCGAGTACAACGTCTGGACCAAGGGTTCGCCGTATCTCGATCCGTTCCGCGCAACGCAGTTCGACCTGTCCTACGAGCACTATTTCGATGACGGTGGTGCGGTAACGGCCGCCGTCTTCTGGAAGGACATCGAATACGCTGGTAGAGAAAGACCAACGCGTCCCGGGAAGACGACTTTGATGAGCTGGGTATCGACGATGCCGGCTGGTCAGGTCCTGGTGCGTTCGAGACCTTCCTGAATAACGACAAGGGCGGTTACATCCGCGGCATCGAGCTGGCAGGCACCAAGACCTTTGATTCGCTTCCGGGTCTCTGGTCCGGCCTCGGCGCGACGGCGAGCTACTCGTACACGGAGAGCGAGATGGAAGTCAGTGGCGGTAACTTCAACAGCAAAAACCAGCCGTTGCCGGGCCTGTCAGAAAACGTCTGGAGTGCGACGATCTTCTGCGACCTCGGCGGTTTCAGCACGCACGTGAACGCAGTATCGTGACGAGTTCATCGACAACCTGCCATTCCGGGCAATTCGCCGACGTTTGCACAGTCGTACACGACCGTCGATGCGCAGATGTCATACCTGTTCGAAAATGACATTAGTGTCGTGCTCTCGGTTTACAACCTGACCGATGAGCAGAACCTATCGAGTACGGTTAATGGCGACGCTGGGCGAGTACAAAGAGTTCGGTCGCCAGTACTATTTGGGCGTGAACTGCAAGTACTAAACGAAGCTGTATCCCCTGAATGTCCTCCCCCGGGGACAGTCAAGGAAAGCCGTCTGAGAAACACCATCGGGCGGCTTTTTTTTGATAGTCTGTAAGCCGACAGAGACACACATGTTTAGCAAAGACAAGAGCATCGTAATACTTGGTGGCGGCACCGCCGGCTGGATCGCCGCCAACCTCCTGGCAGAAAACTGGAAAGACGAGGGGCTGGATATCACTCTGGTCGAATCGCCCAATATCGGCATCATCGGTGTCGGTGAGGGATCGACGCCGCCGCTCAAGGGACTTCCTGGACGCGATCGGCGTTGAGGAGAGCGACTGGATGGAGCGCTGCGATGCGACTTACAAGGTCGGCATTACGTTCCGCGACTGGTCGACCAAGCCCGGCTTCGACGAGTACTTCCATCCCTTCATGTGCCAGCCCGACGAATTCTCGGTGCCGGCGTTCTACCACAACAGCTTTCTGCGCCGCAAAGGCATAGACCTGGACGGACACCCGAACCAGTTCTTCATCACCTGGGAACTGGCGAAGCAGAGACTGGCACCGGTCGCGCCGCCGAATTTCCCGTTCGAAATGAACTACGGCTACCACTTCAATTCCGGGCTGCTGGGCGAGTTCCTGCAGGAGTGGGCGGCAAAGAAAGGCGTGAAGTACAAGCAGGCCACGGTTAATGACGTGGTTCTGGATAGCGAAGGCAACATCGACTACCTGAAGACCGACGAGGGTGAGACGATCAAGGCCGATTTCTACGTGGATTCCACCGGGTTCCGCAGCCAGCTGCTGCAGCAAGCGTTGCAGGTGCCTTTCGAGAGCTGTGAAGACGTCCTGTTCAATGATTCCGCGGTCGTGTTCCCGACCGATCCGGAGGACAATCCAACGCCGCAGACCATTTCCACCGCACTCAAACACGGCTGGGCCTGGAAGATTCCACTGACCACACGATTCGGCAACGGCTACGTCTACAGTTCGAAGTATGTTGACGACGACGATGCTGAAATGGAGTTCAGGGAACACCTCGGTCTGCAGGACTCGGATATCGAAGCGCGTCGCCTGAAGTTCAAAGTCGGGCGAGTACGTGAGCACTGGGCGAAGAATTGCCTGGCCGTCGGATTGTCGCAGGGGTTCATCGAGCCCCTCGAAGCCACGGCGCTGGATATGGTGCAGGAGACCGTTGTCCGGTTTATCGAAGCAGCGAACAAGGGTGGCTTCACGGACGAGTTCCGGGATGAATTCAACGCACGCATCAGCAGGCGCTTTGACGCAGTGCGCGACTACATCGTTTGCCACTATCGCATCAACTCGCGTACCGATACGGAGTACTGGCGAGACAACGGCACCAACGAGAAGATTTCTGCGTCACTGCGCGAAATTCTTACAGCGTGGCTGGCAGGGCAAGAACATCACCGATGAGCTCGAGCGCCAAAACCTCGACGCCTATTTCCCGGCGATTTCATGGAATTGCCTGTTGGGCGGCAAGGGCATCTACCCGACGCCAGGCGCAAGTGCAACCCGGTAACGAGGTCGCGCACGAGTATGACCTCGAAGCAGATTGCGAAGTACCTGGAAGGTTGTGCGCTGAACTTCAAGCCGCATAACGAGCAACTTCGCACAGTACGGAAGGCGGCCGCCTGACCGGGAAGCAGCTACCTGAAACGCAAGGCGTCATCCTGGGACTGGAAGTTCAGCGAACAACGGCGAATAAATTCGTCGATTTCCCCCATATTGATCTTATTGATAGCCGGGTTATCGGCAGGCATTGGCCTGATCTCGGGGTAGAAGCCATAGCCTGACAGTAAGCAGTTCCAGGACATCGCTGTGTACGAAGATCGAATCTCCAGTCGCTCCATTTCCTGGCTGAGACTCTTACCGCTTTTCCAGATCTGCAGAATCTGTCGCAGCGATTCCGACACAAGCCTGTTTTCACCGTTTTGCCGCCAGTAGTCGGTGTCGTTGCGCGAATTCATAATGTAATGAGCCACTATGTAGTCTCGAATCCTCTCGAATCTTCCGCTGGCCCGCTCGTTGAAACCTTCGCGGCCAGTGCCAGCGAACCCATCCGCGTCAACGGTCTCGATAAAGTCGTAGACCGTATTGCAGACGAGATTCAACGCGGTTGCCTCCAGTGGCTCGATGAATCCCTGCGACAGACCGATTGCCAGACAATTCTTATGCCAGTGTTTTTCAACCTGGCCGACCTTCATCTTCAGGTGTCTCGCTTCGGTGTCACTGTTGAGCAAACCCAGATGTGTGCGTAGTTCCGTTTCTGCATCGTCGGACGAACAGAAGGAGGAACTGTAGACGTAGCCGTTGCCAATGCGATGAGTCAGCGGAATTTCCCATGCCCAGCCGTATTTCAACGCCGTGGAGACGGTCTGTGAGCCGATCCTGTCATGCTGCTCGGTCGGGAGAACGACGGCGGAGTCATTGAAAAGGTTTTCGGCAAAAGACTGGAACGGCACGTCCAGGGTCTTTTGAATCAACGTACCTCGAAAGCCCGAGCAATCGACAAAAAAATCACCTTCTATTGTCTCACCGGTATCGGTGAGCAGGCTGGCGATATCGCCATTACTCGCCTGATTGACGTCAACCACCTTGGCCGCGATGTGCTTTACGCCGTTCTCCCTGGCTCTCTCCTTGAGAAAATCCCCTACGAGATTAGCATCAAAGTGATAGCCGTATTCGACGACGAACGGGAAGTTCTCGTTCGGCTTGGGACCTTGCCTGTTCTCGGAGAGCTTCGCTGCGAGAAAGAACCGATCGGGATGTGCGTGTACGTCGATACCCTGGCGCCGTGCGTAGGTGTTGAAGTAGAACGCTGTGATCGTGTGCTGATCCAGCTGGGAGGCAAACGGATGAAAATATCTATTGAAACCCGGCCGCGTTGACCAATTGGCAAAGGAGATACCATTCTTGTAGGTTGCGTTGCATCTGGGCATCCACTCCGATTCCTGGACGCCGATTGAATCGAAGAACAGTTTCATCCGCGGCGTGGAGCCCTCGCCAACACCCACTGTCCCAATGGCAGGGGACTCGATCAGTGTAATGTCGATATCGTTCTCCGACCAGCTCTCGATCATCGCATTGGCCGTAATCCATCCGGCCGTGCCGCCGCCGAGAATGACGATGCGTTTTCCGGGTTGCTTGTCGGGGCTCATGACTAATGTTTCCGTTGACGGCAATATCAGCGCCCATTATGCCCGGAACGACGTAAGAAAAACCGACCTGTGGAACGTCGGCTGCCGCCTGAGTTTCTTGCATCCGATTGAGGCTTCCATGCATCTGTTTCGCAGGGGGTAAATCGGATGAGTTCAATACGCAAATCTCGTTGCCGTAGCTTGCCTGCTTGTTGCGGCATTCTCTTCCACAGCAAGCGCGAGCGAGCTGTGGCATATCACGTTCGAGAGCAACTGGCTCGGTCCTATGGAAGCGTATGTCGAGATCCGACAGGACGCGGATCAAATTCGCGGCGTGAGCCAAAGTGGTGCCGTTTCAGTCATCAGGGAATTGCCGGGCGATCATTCTGTCGAGGATGGCCTGATGGTATTCGAGGCGACGGCGAATCCCGATGGCAGCTTCAGCGGGTCTTTCCTCGCACCCTGGCGGGAGGGCGCGCTGCAGCTCACGATAGATGGCGATGCCCTGAGCGGATCGGTGGAAGGTGGCGCTTTCGCGGGTTCGCTGACCGGCAGGCGAGTGCAGGAGGCCGTTTCTGTTCGAGACTACGGGGCTATTCTGAAAACCTTCGACGAAGTCGTGGCTGCAAGGATCTTCGCGCCTGGTGATCTGAATGAGCCGGGGTACGTCGAGTTCAGGCAGGCGTTCGGTGAGATCGCCGAACTGTCCACCGATGACCTTGACCTGCTGCTGGGTTTCCACCTGGCGTGGAAGGGCGACCCGTTCTCCCATTTTCAGCTCAGGCGTTCACACCAAAGTGCCGCAGAGATGTTCGCGTTCTTTGATAGTTATCGGGTTGGCTTCGAGGCAGCGACGGTTGAGTTTGACGACGCCATCGCGATCCTGAAAGTCAGGACCATGATGGGCGCCGATACGATCGAGCAGATCGAGGCCGCCTACGCGAAGATTGCCGCAAGCGACGTGCATACACTCGTCATCGATTTGCGCGGCAACGGTGGCGGCGCCTTTGCGGTCAAGCCGCTCGTCGAACACGTGATCGATGAACCGGTCGACGCTGGTTACTTCCTGTCGCAGGTCTGGAATCGCGCTCACGAACGCGTGCCCACCGATGAGGACGCGTTTGCGGCGCCTGCCTGGACCGGATGGTCGATTATTGCTTTCTGGACGGACGTCCAGCAGCGCGACATCCTGCGCGTGCAATTCACGCCGCAACAGCCCAACTTCGATGGCGACGTCTACGTTCTGGTTGACGAGACGTCGGCATCAGCGACGGAGCTGGCTGCCGACGCATTCAGAGCGTCCGGCCTGGTGACGCTTGTCGGCCGCAAGACGGCCGGAGAAATGCTGTCGCAGAGCATGTTCGATGTTGGTGAGGGCGTTCTCATCAGCTTGCCCGTCGCCGATTATTACTCGTTCGAAAACGGCCGTATCGAAGGGAACGGTGTACCTGTTGATGTCGAAGCAGACTCTGCATCAGCGCTCGAGGTGACCCGCGAATTGATCAAGGTTCGCCAAGCAACCAGCTCAACTGATCGCTGACGCGCGCTCGCCAGGCCCGTTCGCTGTGGTCTGCGCCCTCGTACTTCCGCATCCTGAAGTCGGTGCCTTCAACGAGGCCTTGCCCCAGCAGCCAGTCGCGCACGGGGGCGTGGTCGGTCTCGTAGGTCGAGTCGAGCGTTTCCGTGCCGTAGTCGAAGAAGAAGCGTACGTCTTCAGGCACGGTGTCGCCGGCCGCTATGTCCTTGAGGATATAGGGCGTTGTGTCAGTGGATTCGCCAAAGTCGGCGGCCGACAATGCGAAATGCGTCGACACGCAGCCGCAGGCGCCAAATACATCGGGGTGATTCCTGACCAGGTAGTACGACAGCAAGCCGCCCATCGACGAGCCCATGACAAATGTGTTCCGGGGCCCGGTCTTCGTCCGGAACTCGGCGTTAACCCTGGGCATCAGTTCCTCGATAAGGAATCGCGAATACTGCGCCGCACTGTGCCAGGGCGAATACTCAGGACCGCGTTCTGCTGTGCTCCATGCACCGACAACAATCGCCGGCTCGTAGTCGCCATTGGCAACGCCGTGCATCATCGCCTCGTCGATGCCCCAGTCGACACCCCAGCTGGCGATCCGCGGGTCGAACAGGTTTTCGCCGTCACTCATGTAGATCACGCGGTAACGCTTGTCGGGAGCGTCCGCATAACCCGGTGGTAGCCAGACCAGCACATGGCGGGTTTCGGTGAGGTAGGCCGAAGGCGTGTCATGCCAGTAGATCAAGCTGCCCTCGACGCCAGACCCGGAGAGGTCATCGAGGTACAGCTCGGGGTGCAGCGATTTGAACATCCCTTCGCCAACACGATAGGCCAGCGACTGCAACGGTTCGACGCGCAGTAGAATTCTGCCAACGCCATGATCGACCAGCAGCTCGTTGCGATGCTCGTCCTGCAGTTGATCGACCAGTTCATAGCGTCCATCCGCGAGCTGCCATTGCTCTGATGACCTCGGCAGGCATTTTCAGGATTACCTCAATGGTCTCGTCTTCGCTGAAATTGCTGGCGACGATCAGCCGGGCTTCGTCGGTCCAGCGAGAAAATGCGAACAGGCGCTCGTTGTCGGTGGGCAAGTGTGCGTAAGCGCCCAGCATGGTCGGCTCGCTGGCACTGAGGCTCAACAGGCGCTTATAGAAAGTTCTCAAGGCCTTTTCGTCATCGCTCAACTGGCCACCATCGAAGCTCCCGTCGTTCATCCAGCGCTGGTGTGCCGGTACACCCCAGTAGTCGAAGATGCTGGTGCGCGATGCAGTACCGAAACCGGCATTGCCGGCGCCGGGTTCGCCGACTTCCTGCCCGAAGTAGATCATCGTCGGCGAACTGCCGATCAGGGCAGATACCGCCATTCCTGGCTTGCCGCGCGCTGCATTTCCGGCGAATTCTTTGGAGGCGATGCGTTGTTCATCGTGGTTCTCGAGGAAATGCAGCATGTGTCGCTCGATATCCTGAACGTCGGATTGGGCCTCTGCGATAGTGGCGGCGCTGGCGTCTCCTTGTACGACAGATCGGATGGTGTCGTACAGCCCGACTTTGTCGTACAGGTAATCCATACGCCCCAGTTCAATGTAGTCGCGGTACATCTGGGGCACGTAGATTTCCGATAGCAGAAACGCGTCCGGCTGACGCAGCTTGATCGACGAATTCAGGTAGCTCCAGAACTCGACCGGCACCATCTGTGCCATGTCATAGCGAAAGCCGTCGACGCCCTTGTCGAGCCAGAAGTGAACGATGTCGCGAAACTTGCGCCAGCTATCCGGAACGCTGCGCTGTGACCAGAAGTCAACGAGTTGCTCGTTCGACCAGGAGCGGGCTTCATCGGGCAGGTTGTCGAATGCGTGAGTGCCGTCAGGACGCACGCCGAAATTGACTTTCACCGTTTCAAACCAGTCGTCGACTTTCGGTTGCGCCGCGCGTGATCCATTACCAGTCCACTTGGCCGGAGACTCGGTGAACTGCCCGTCTGCAAGGGGATGCGCTTCGCCGTTGAGCGGCACGTAGCCGGCGGGAACGGAAAAGTCTTCGCCAGGGACATAGTAGAAATTGTTGTCGCGAGCCCACTCGACACGGGTATCGTCGTTGGCACCGAAGTCGTCGACATTCCGGGGCCGGCTGATCGATTCGTATCCACGTGCGACGTGATTAGGGACGATGTCGATGATCACCTTCATCCCGTTGGCATGCGTACGTTCGATCAACGCCTCGAATTCGGCGAGACGATTATCCGGTTCGATCGCAAGATCCGGGTTGACGTTGTAGTAGTCCTTAACGGCATAGGGCGAGCCGGCACGACCCTTGACGACGTCCGGGTCGTCATCGCTAATCCCGTACGCCACGTAGTCGCCCACGAGCGCGTGGTGCGGCACGCCTGTGTACCAGATATGCGTCGTTCCCAGTTCGCGAATACCGCGCAGGGCGATATCTGTGAAATCGGCGAACTTCCCGACGCCATTCTCCCAGATGGTGCCCCACGGCTTGTTCGTCGTCTTGGTGTTGCCAAACAGGCGCGTAAATACCTGGTAGACGACCGGTTTCACCGGCGGTGGTGGCTCATTGATCTCGAGCAACGCGGGTTGATGGTCCCAGTCCACCTTGATGGTGAGTGTGCCGTTCCTGAGTGTGCCCCGGACTTTTCGGCTCTTGAAGCGAACCGAGTCCACCGCAGCGGTCCAGTTGTGAATCACGATTTCCATGCGGCGACCATCCGGCATGCCGTCGTAGCTGCCGTTGTGCGCCAGGTCGATTGCCAGGTAGTCGCCGTCGCGTTGCGCCGAGAACTCGAGCAGTTCGAAGTTACCGCTCTCGATGTTGCCGCGCGTCTTGCCGTCGTCCTCGTACATGCGCCCCGACGATTCCGTGACAGACTCGTCGGCGTAGTAATGCAGGGTGAGTGCCTTGCTCGAATAGTCCTCGGTCGTATCGACCGGATCGACCATCGGGATGAACGATCCGGCGCGCACGAGCACCGGGATCGTATCCAGGGTCACCGGGATCTCGGTAAAGACGCCGCCATTGTATTCGTAGCGACGATCCGTCCAGAAGTCGAACCAGGCGCCAGGCGGGATGATCGCACTGACCGACTCAGTCCCGGCTTCGGTAACCGGGGCTACAAAGAATGCGTCGCCCCAGAAGTACACATCGGCGAAGTCGATCAACTGCGGAATGGACTCGTCTTCGAAAAACGCCGGGCGCATCAGCGGCATGCCCGTCGTCGAATTCTCCCAGGCCAGCGTATATATGTAGGGCAAGAGGCTGTAACGGAGCCGTATGAAGTCGCGGGCGATGCGAATTGTCTCGCGATCATGGAAGACGGGTTCGGCCGCAATGTGCTCCTGGGCGTGTGGGCGGTAGACGGGCTGGAAAACGCCGTATTGCAGCCAGCGCAGATACAGTTCCTTGTCAAAAACCTCGCCGTCCGCGAAGCCGCCCAGGTCGGAGTGCATGTAGCCGAGCCCGAATAGTCCACCCTGCAGGGAAAGCTCAACCTGTGGTTTGAGACCGCCCCACGATCGTTTGACGTCGCCGGTCCAGGGGACGATACCGTAGCGTTGCGAGCCGGCGAAACCGGCGCGCATCATGATAAGGGGCCGTGATTCCGGGTCCTTTTTAATGGAGTTCTCATAGGCCATTTTGGTCCACACATGCCCGTAGGCATTGTGCACCTCATCGCCAGAGGCTCGCATGCCGACATCGCTGAGCCAGTGCACCGAGTCGCCGGGATGGACCTCTGGCTCGCCAAGGTCCCCCCAGATGCCCGCAACACCCTGGTCAAAGAGCATTTCGTAGGGCTGCCAAAACCACTGGCGCGCGGTATCGCTGAACACATCCACCAGGCCGGTGTTGCCGAAATAGAAGTCAAAGGTCTTCGGGCCGCCGTTCGGGTCCAGGGCCAGGGCATTGCTGTCGACTGCGTCCTGCCAGCGATCGGACGTTGTCAGGATGAATGGCTCGGTTACGGTAATCGTCTTGATGCCGTGCTCGCGGAAATCGGCGATCATGTCTTCCGGGTCGGGAAACGCATTGCGATCCCAGTCGAGCTTACCCATGTGGCCCTGGATATCCGGCCCGAACCAGTAAATGTCGATGATGACGGTATCGAGCGGGATTTTGGCCCGTCGAAAACGCTTCACGACATTGCGGACCTCCTTCTCCGAGTGGTAGCCGAAGCGCGATGCGAAGTTGCCAAAGGCCCAGCGCGGGGGCAGCGGCTGCTTACCGGTGACGTCCGTAAAGTTCCCTACGAGAGCAGGGTAGGAGTCGCCAGCTACGACGATATATGACGTCCGTCCTCCCATTGCCTCGAACGCGAGCACATCTTCATCGGTCTTGCCGATGTCGAGCCACCCGTTCGCCGAGTTGTCGAATACGATCATGTATTTGTCGGAGGACATGATGGCCGGCATGCTGTAGTACATTTGCTCGGCATGCGTTTCGTAGCCATAGGACGCCTTGTTGTAGAGCGGCAGGCGATGACCGCGTCGGTCCATCCCGAGTACCCGCTGGCCGCCGCCGAGGATCTTTTCACTCGCATCCAGCCTGAAGCGGAATCCGACATTCGCCTCGTCGGAAACGTAACCGCGCTCTTCCTCGACAAGCGCTTCGCCGTTGCGCAGGAATGACACCCGCAGCGGCGATTTCTCAACCACGGCGGTCAGTCCTTCGACGACGATGCTTAACGTTGTATCGGTCTCCACGAGCGCTGTCGCGACATTGCCATTAGCTGGAGCAAGCGCGAAAGAAGGCAATTGCTTTACGCCAGTTTCCACGTAGTGGATTTCAAACGCGGCGTCGTCGACCGCGGTAATGCGCAGTTCGCCCACGCTGGAGTCGATGACGAGCACCTGGTCCTCAAAACTGTGAGACTGGTAGGTACCGAAGTCGGCGCTGGCTGAGGTCGTTGCCAGCAACGCAGCAATCAGGAAAACGAAACGATTCAAAATGAGCCCCCGGGCGCAGGTTTTCTCAATACTAGATAATCGCCTTTTTTTACGGGGATGAATACGTATGCATCGGGCCTCGGTCCGCATGCCCGTTGGTACAATCGGTACAGCAACAGAATAAGTAAAGGCGCTATAACAATGAATCAAAAACCAGCCTTGAGTTTCTGGCAGATCTGGAACATGTGTTTCGGGTTTCTCGGTATCCAGATGGGATTCGCACTGCAAAACGCGAATGTCAGCCGCATCTTCCAGACCCTGGGAGCTGCGGTCGATGAGATTCCGATACTCTGGGTTGCTGCGCCACTGACCGGTCTGATCGTCCAGCCGATCATCGGCTACATGAGTGATCGCACCTGGAATCGCATGGGCAGGCGGCGGCCCTATTTCCTGGCCGGCGCTATCCTTGCCTCGCTGGCGTTGTTCATCATGCCGAACTCGCCGCACCTCTGGTTCGCGGCGGGCATGCTCTGGATCATGGACGCCAGTATCAATGTTTCGATGGAGCCGTTTCGCGCATTCGTGGGCGACATGCTGCCGGAGAAGCAACGGACCGCCGGTTTTTCGATGCAGACGTTCTTCATTGGCGTCGGTGCGGTCATTGCTTCGGCGCTGCCCTGGGTAATGACCAACTGGTTCGACGTTAGCAACACGGCGCCGGCCGGCGAGATCCCGTCGTCAGTCAAGATTGCATTTTACGTGGGCGGCGCCGCGTTCCTGCTTGCGGTTTCGTGGACCGTTTTTCGTACCCGCGAGTACTCGCCCGAACAACTTGCGGCCTTCGACGCAGCGCGACCCGCAGAACATGTTGTCGACGACACCGCGTTGCGGTCTGTATCGCAGTACCGCATCGGCGGAATCGCCTGGCTGGTCATCGGGACGGCCTTCCTTTTCTGGATCGCCAGAGGCGGTCTCGACAAAGAGCTGTACATCCTCGGTGGCGGCGTTGCCGCGTTCGGTGTCTTTCAAATAATCGTGTCGTTCCTGCAAAAGAAGGGTGCAACACAGAACGGTTTCTACGAAATCATGCACGACCTGTTTCATATGCCCAAAGTCATGCGGCAACTGGCTGTCGTGCAGTTCTTTTCGTGGTTCGCAATGTTCGCCATGTGGATCTACGGAACTTCGGCAGTCACGAGCTTCCATTTCGGGGCGACCGACGTAACATCGGCGGCCTACAACGATGGTGCGGATTGGAATGGCGTGCTGTTTGGCTCCTACAACCTGTTCGCCGCACTCGCTGCTATCGCTATCCCGTTCGTGGCGAATCGCCTCGGGTGCCGCATGTCGCACCTGGTGAACCTGTCTCTTGGTGGTCTTGGATTGATCAGCTTCTACTTCATACGGGATCCGAAGATGCTGTTAATCCCGATGGTTGGCGTTGGTTTCGCCTGGGCATCGATCCTGTCGCTTCCTTACGCCCTGTTGTCCAGCAACCTGCCGTCGCACAAGATGGGCGTGTACATGGGCATCTTCAATTTCTTTATCGTTATTCCGCAACTCGTTGCGGCAAGCGTACTCGGCCTGTTGCTGCGTGAATTTTTCGACTTGCAGCCGATATACGGGCTGATCATCGGCGGGGCTTCACTGATCGTGGCCGGGGCTGTGACGCTGTTGGTCGACAAGTCTGCCGAACCACAATAGAGCCTCGTCAGCGTTGCTCAGCACGGCCTGTGTGTACGGCTATCGCACTCATGGGCGAGAGCGACACCTGCAGGGATCCATCGTCTTCGACAACGTGCGGTGTGGAGTCGCATCCGGCAATCACATCGCAGTAATTGCCCGCTGGCATGCTGGTTGCGACAGTCGCTGAGATTGGCGCTTCGCCAATGTTGATGACGACAAAGCCCTTGTCGCCTCGCCCGAAAGCGATAGCCGAGTCGCTCAACACCTGCCAGTTCGAGACGGGCGCGCCATCAGTGGCATTCCGAAAACCGACCATTCCCGCGATGGGCGGAAAGCGATGCTCGCACACCCATTCGTCGTTACACGCAGCATTGCCAGCATCAATCGGAGCCGAGGCAGGCGGTCCCTGGTCACCGTCCTCAAAGCGGTAGCTCGACATGACCATCGGGTTGCCGTAAGGCCAGGCCAGCATGAAGACATTGGCGAGCGCGTAGATCGGGCCCTTTTTGTAGTTCAGTACGTCACCGGCGCCAGCGTGGCCCCGTTGAATGTCGTGATTGTCGATAAAGACGACGGCCTTCTCGGACGGCAGGAAGCCTTCGCGCGACGCGATATCGGCGACGCCATCGAGCTTGCCACTGCTGAAGGCGTCAAACATCGCCATGCCAAACTTGAATTCGGATACCAGGCCGTTACCAAGATAGTCGCTGCCTTTGATCGGTTCACCACCACGGTCGATGACTTCCTGGTAGATGTGCGCTTCGCGGTCCAGTCGCTGCAGAATTCCGGCAATGTCCTCGGGCGAAACGTGCTTTGCCGCATCAATTCTGAAACCCGCGACTCCCAAGGCTGAGCATATCGTTGAGAAAGGCCGCGATCTTCGCCTGTACCTCCGGATTACCCGTGTCGAGGTCGGTGAGGTTGCTGAGTTCGCAGTTCTGCACTTCCCAGCGATCGTGGTAATTGCGAATGTCATCGTCGTCGTAGCGTCCACAATGATGAAAGTCATCGTAGCTGTACGGCACCACGTACGTGTATTCGGAAAACTCGGACCCTGCAACGCCTGTTCCCGTGCCGGCGTAGCTCATGTGGTTGATGATTGCATCACCGTAGATTGCGACGCCCGCATCTCGACAACGCCGCACCATCTCGGCAAATTCTTCCCGGGTGCCGCCGCGGCTCTCGAGCTTGTAGCTAACCGGCTGGTAGCGCGTCCACCACGCGGGGCCCTGTACATGTTCGTTCGGTGGCGAAACCTGTACAGCCGCGTAGCCCGCGGGTCCAAGAAAGTCCTCGCATTCCTGTGCGATATCGGGCCATTTCCACTCGAACAACTGCACAAACGTCGTGCGCGCAGTTGCCGGTGCGTTCACGATGGCCGCGGCGGGCGGCGCCTTGTCACCGCAAGCGGCGAGTCCGATCATGCAGAACAGCAGAGTGGAACGGAGCAGATTGGCAGCGTGGTCGAACTCGGATGGTCTATTCATGAAGACCATGCTACTTGCACGGTCGGACTCACATCAATGCGATGCAATCGTATTCAGCGATTGGCGCCGCAGGAGTCCCGAATGATGAGTGTGGGTGCCATCAGGCGGGACTCGACCGGTCGCCCCTTGATGAGGCCGACAATGCCCTCGACCAGTCCTTCACCGCCTTTCTGCGCATTCTGTTGCATGGTGGTCAGGGCAGGGGAGACATGCGCCGCCAGCGGCATGTCATCGAAGCCGACAACACTTACCTCGCCGGCACGTTAATGCCGTTGTCTGCCAGGGCGCGCATTGCGCCAATCGCGATCAGGTCGGTCGCTGCAAAAATCGCGTCAAAAAGCTCGCCCGCGTCCAGCAGTTTCTGCACGGCTGAGTACCCGTGTTTTTCCGAGTTATCCGCGGGGACCCTGAGCTGGTCGTCGGGCTCCAGCCCGGCCTCGTGCAACGCCCTCGAATATCCTTCATAGCGCGCGGCGTGTTCCGGACTGTAGCGGGTCTTGTGGCCGATGAAGGCGATGGACTTGCGATCCAGATCCAGCAAATGCTGTGTGGCCTGGTAGCCACCACTTTCATTGTCACAGCCGAATGAATGACCGGGTTGATCCTTGACGATCGGACCCCAGATGATGAAGCGTGTATTGGCTGCCGCCAGCGCATTGAGCTTCTCGCGATACTCGGCGTAGTCGCCATAGCCAAGCAGGATCAGCCCGTCCGCCCGGTGGCTCGCCTGGTACTCGATATGCCAGTCGTCAGTCAGTTGCTGCAGGGAAACCAGCACGTCATAGCCAAGCTTCGCTGCTGCTCGAGTGATGTTGTCGAGCATCGCCCAGAAGAACAGGTTCATCTTCTTGTCTGTGCCGTCCGTTTCATCGAACAACAACAGAGCAAGTGTCTTGCTTTCGTGGGTCCGCAGACCGGCCGCATTGCGATTCACGAAATAGTTGATGTCGCGCGCAATCTTCTGGATCTTCTCGCGCGTGTCCTTTCTGACGAGTGGCGAATCTCGCAGGGCACGTGATACGGTCGCCTGCGAAACGCCGGCCAGTTCGGCGATGTCTCTTGAGGTTGGGTTCTTCAGGTTCATGGCGTGACTGGCGTTCTACACACTGCCCTCCGGGCGCGGAACCGAGGTAATGCCGACCTCGTGACGCGGGAACTGATCCGCGTCGATCGTCTCGAGATAGCTGTGCCAGGCGGCGTAGCCGACGACCGGTATGATGACGATCAGGCCGACGAATGCGGTCGCGACGCCAATCAGCAGCAGAAGGACGATGATCGTCAACCAGACGAGCATCGCGGGCTTGTTACGCAAAACGGCGTTTACCGAAGTCACAATGGCCGTCACGCTGTCGACGTCCCTGTGCATGATCATCGGCAACGAGAAAGCGCTCGCGGAAAACGTAACCGTGGCAAACACGGCTCCTATTGCCGAGCCAAATCCCAGGTAGGCGACCCAGTCGCCAAAGCTTGGATTGCCGTCGGTCGGGAAAAACACGCTAACCATCACAGCGGCGCGAGCCCACACGAGAAAAATGACCAGCAACGCCAGCGCGAAAATCATCTCATTGCCGAAGTGGCGCTTCCAGGCAGCGCGCGCGCTGCGCACCATGAGCACTTCCTCGCCACGCTCGAGTTGTGCACTAATTGCATACAAGCCAATGCAGGTCAGCGGTGCGATAAAGACAAAGCCACCCAGCATTGCAAACATGAACCACTGGCTGCCGCGGAACCAGGCAAGCAGGCAGACCGTTCCGATCATAAGGGCGACCGTCAGGCCATACGCCATACTGTGTTGCGGGGCCCTCACCAGATCCTTGATGCCGAGCTTGATCCACCTGAACGGTGCCCACGGAGACAGTTTGCGGCACGGGGCCACAAATGGCAGTTCATCGCGATTGATTTCTGCGGGGTCTGTCATGTGCGCCTCCTCACTCCGGGTTGGGTACCAGCTCCTCGTACAGGGCGATCGTCTTCCTGACAGTATCCTCGTTGCGAAAGTCTGTCGCAATGCGCTCACGGGCCGCCTCTCCCATGCGCTGGCGCAGATCCGCGTCGCGATAGAGTTTTTCGATCGCGTCGGCGAGTCCCCGGGCGTCTCTTGGGGGGACCACGAATCCCGAGATCCCATCAACGACCAGCTCCGGGCTGCCCCCGGCATCGGTGACCACGGGCGGGACCCGGTAGGCCATCGCCTCGATGATTGCTCTTGCGAGTCCTTCTCGTTTGGTTGACGGCATGCAAAACACATCGCAGGCCGCGCTGAGCTCCGGTGCATTATCCACAAAGCCGACGCGATGGATGCGATCGCCGATCGGGCTCTTCGCGATACGCGCAGTCAATTTGGCAGCATCCATGCGACCAATCAGCACGAGATGTACCTGCACGTCAGCGGGCAGCGCCTCGATAGCATCTATGAGGTAATCGATGCCTTTACGCGGACGGTAGTTGGCTGTGCAGCCGACAACGAAAGCGTCCCGCGGAATACCGTACTCGGTCAGATCCGCCGGCGCAGCGGTATACCACTCGAGTTTGTGCCCCTTGTGGATCGTCACGGGGCGCTCCACCGGCATGCGCAGGAACGCCGGTTTCATTTGCAGGAAATACTGCCGAATGGCCTCTGCCACGCAGACAATCCGGTCGATTCGCGGGTTCAGGTAACGCATCCAGGACATCGGGTCGAGGAAGCTGACCGCTCCGACGATGCCCCGGTAACAGATGATCTTGACAGGCAGGCCTTTGCACGCACGCAGGCCGTTGCTCACCGCCTTGTTATTGAATGTGTGCATGATGTGGTAACGACCGCGAACCAGCTCCTCGCGCAGGGCAGCAATGCCGTCCCTGTCGAAATTGCGCGGCAGTCGTATGTCGACTGTCGGGACGCCGGCGTCGGTCAGGGTCTTGTGGTTCGGGTGGTCTGCCGGGCACACGACCGTGATGTCGATTCCCGCTTTGTGCATCCCGATGAACGACGCGACGGTAGGCCGATCGGCACTTTCCGTCACGCAAAGGGACCGGATAGCCATCGCCTAGCCGGTGAACCCGGGATTCTCGAGGATACGAACGGCGACTTGTTGGCCAGTCACGGAGAACGCAATGTATTCGTAATCGACACCGGAACGCTGGACGTATTCCTGAAATGCCTTGAACTCGTGCTGTTGCCAGCGATGGAAGTTGTAATACTCGTCGAACAGGACGATGGCACCGGGTTGCAGGCGCGGACCGAGCGCATCAAAGATCGTGACCGTGGACGAATACAGATCGCAATCGACATGCAGAAACGCGACCGGTCCCGTGTGTTTTTCGAGAAAGCCGGGCAGGGTAGCGTCAAAATAGCCGATCACGAATTCAACGTTGTCGGGCACCTTGGGCAGTTTCTTCTGCGCGAATGCCCCGACCGGATTACCGTTCCAGTATTCCTGGATGCCATCGAACGAGTCGAATCCGTATACGGTGCCTTTGACCAGTGGAGCGATCCAGCGCATGGATTTGCCACGGCCAACCCCGAATTCGAGGCTCAGGCCGTCCTTCGATACTTCGCCGAGTGTGTACTTCACAAGCGCATCGTGCTTCTCGAAATACGGGGCATCGATCATGTTGGCTTTGATGTACTCAAGCGTCTGTTGCTTCGCCTCCAGGTTCATATCGACCAGCAGGTTTGAGGCGTAGTGCTTGAGCATGAAACGGCGGAAAAAGAACTCGCTCGGGGTTCGTTTGAATAAGGGCATGAGGGCGCTCGACTTATGGTCCTGTTCGCCGCGTAAGGTATCACAAGGTCCGGCCGCTCGCCGACCCGTTTGCGACCCGCGTATACGACTGATTTTACGGCGGAATTGACCCTTTCCACGGGCTCCGACTTGGCCGGAAAGAGGACTGCGTCACGCAATCGATCCCGTCCGATTCGTAAACTGTAGGCCTTATTGTCAAATTTACCGTCGAAAGTTGGGCCAGTTTATGCCGGATATGCAGAATGCGTCGACCAATCGCGTGCTCGTCGTTGACGACGATGCGCAATTGATAGACGAGTATGTCCGCTGCCTCGGCGAGGACTTCGAGCCTGACATTGCGACCTCGACACTCAGTGACCTCGAGAAAGTCCTTTTGGGCGAGGAATCGGATGGTGCAGGCGCATCGCGCTTCGAGGTGCATTCGCGCAACCAGGGCGAAGCGGCGGTACAGGCCGTAGAGGCAGCCATCGATGCCGGGCGACCGTATGCGATCGTCTTCATCGATATTCGCTTGCCGCCAGGACAGGACGGCCTTACGTCTGCCAAGTTGATTCGCAAGCTGGACCCGAACGTCAATATCGTCATCGTAACCGGGTCGCTGGGTGTCGATCCCGACATCCTGGGCAAGGAAATTCCGCCAGCAGACAAGGTCTTCTTCTTCAAGAAACCCTTTCACGGTGCCGAGTGCCGGCAACTTGCGGCCGCGCTCTGTGGCAAATGGCATGCCGACATGGCATTGCGCCAGGCGAACGAAGACCTGGAGCGCCGCGTTGAGGAACGTACGGCTGCGCTGCAGAAGATCGCCTATTTCGACATGGTTACGCGCCTGCCGAACCAGCTGCTTCTCATCGAAGAACTCAAGAACCTGATCAGCAAGGCTGAGGACACGGAAGGCGACACCGTCGTTGTCCTGCTGGATATCGAGCGATTCAGTTTCATCAACGAAACCATGGGCTACGATTCCGGGACAGAGCTGCTGCGCTCGATCGGCAACCGGATGAGCCGGACTTTTGCCGAAGAGTCCAACGGGCAACGGGCGATCGTCGGGCGGTTCGGTTCGGACGAGTTCGCTGTGCTGATGCCCGGGGTCGACTCGGACATGGACATTCGCGATCTCGCGGAAATGGTCAAGAAGACGGTCGAGGAGCCGTTCCTGATCAACGGTCGCGACCTCTTTCTCAAAGCCGCGATCGGGGTTTCCTGGCACCCCGTTCACGGGCGTGACGCCAAATCCGTGTTTCGCTGCGCCGAGGCAGCGCTGCATCGTTCCATGCGCAGCCTGGACTGCGCGATCACTTACTACCACAGCGAGATGCGCTATCACGCGCGTCACAAGTTCGATCTCGAGGCCGAATTGCGTGGTGCGATCGAGAGCGGCCAGATTACGGCGCACTACCAGCCGCAGCAGTGCACCAAAACGGGAGAGCTCGCGGGCGTAGAGGCGCTCGCACGCTGGACCCGCCCGGACGGGTCGGTTGTACCACCGTCGGACTTCGTGCCGCTCAGTGAGGAAATGGGCATATCCGATATCCTCTTTGAATCGATCATGAACACCGTTTGCAGCGATGTGAGCCGTTGGCGTGAGGAAGGGGACTGGGATATCCCGGTCAGCGTCAACCTGTCAGCCCACCAGCTGCGCAATGCCAATCTTGTCAGCCTGATCAAGAGCATCCTGGTGAAGGCCCAGGTCGATAAGAAGCTGATTAATCTCGAGTTGACGGAGACGGTTCTTCTTGAGGATCTCACGATAGCCCAGCCGGTTCTCGATGACCTGGCATCGTATGGTGTGGGTATTCATATTGACGACTTTGGCACCGGCTACTCGTCGCTGAGCTACCTGGCACAGCTGCCAGTGCAGACAATCAAGATCGACCGGGCATTCATCTCGCAGCTGTCGGACCCCAAAGCCAATACGAAGGTTGTCGAGGCCATCATCGCGCTCGGCAAAGCGATGGAACTCGAGGTCGTGGCTGAGGGTGTCGAAACCGATCAGCAATACGCGATTGTGCGCCGGCTCGGCTGCGATCTCGTGCAGGGATATTTCATCGCCAAGCCCATGCCCGCCGACCAGCTGCGCACGTGGCGCGGCGGCTATGAGGATACCCAGAGCCTGAAACACGGCTCGACGGTCGTGGGATTCGACGACGCCCGCAAGTAGCCTGATCCCTCCCCAATCCGACTGTTCGGGCACATTCAGGTGTGCCGTACTGATCTATGGCGCCGAATCGACAATGAATTGGAGACCGGGCATGAGTGTGGCAAACTCATCGGAAATCGCGGCCTCGTGCAATGAGCCGAAGCACTCTCCCACCCTGTTTTCCAAATCCGAAGGAGGATACACAATGGCAGGCAAGTTCGAAGTTTATAAAGACAAAGCAGGCGAATTTCGTTTTCGCCTCAAAGCCAGCAATGGCCAGAACATTCTGGGCAGCGAGGGTTACAGTTCCAAGTCAAGCTGCTTGAATGGCATTGAGTCAGTCAAGAAGAATTCACAAAATCCCGACCGTTTTGAGAAGAAGCAGACGGCGTCGGGCAAGTTCTCGTTCCGCCTGTGCTCGACCAATGGGCAGTGCATCGGTACAAGCCAGACCTACGCATCGGAGTCCGGTTGTGACAACGGTATGAAGAGCGTCGCACAAAATGCTCCTGGCGCCGCAACGGACGACCAGAGCTAGAGTATCAATCGAGGACCGGCGGCGGCCCCCGGATTATACGGGTGCCAGGTCGTCGTCGGACCTCGCGCGCCGCGCGCTCCTTCGTTATGCTGGGCGGACTGATCTGATCCTGCCCGGACTAAAAGAATGACAAAAAGAAACTGGTCGATCGATTCGCTCGTTCTGATTTTCTCGTTCATCGTCTTTGCACAGCTGCTGTCGTACGTCGTTCCGCACGGACAATTTGAACGCGCGCCTGTTCCCGACCAGCCAGACCGCATGGCTGTGGTCGACGGCACCTACGCAGCCTTGTCGGCCGAAGACAGCGTCACGTTACCAGCGTGGCACTTCCTGATGGCGATCAGTGAGGGACTTGCGTCGGCGCAAGGGATCATCTTCCTGATATTTCTCGTTGGTGGTGTCATCGCCGTTCTGCGACAGACCGGCGCGATCGATGCCGCGCTTCACCGGGCCGTTGAGAAGCTTGGACACAGTCCGTGGTTGTTGATCGGCGGTTGTCTGCTCTTGTTCAGTATTGGCTCCTTTACTATCGGCATGGGCGAGGAATATGTGCCGCTCGTGCCGATCATCGTGACGATGTGTCTTGCGATGCGCATGGACGCCATCGTAGCCATGGCCATGGTCTGGGTTCCGTATGGCGTTGGCTGGGCTTGCGCCGGCATCAATCCGTTCGGTGTGCTCATCGCCCAGGATATTGCCAATGTCCCTCTGACTTCGGGCTGGGAATTGCGCTTTGGCATCATGCTGGTTTTCCTTGCCATCGCATTCCACCATATCTACCGCTACGCCATGCGCGTCAAGGCGGACCCTTCGGCCAGCCTGGTCGCGCACGTCGACTACAGCACGGGATTTGAATCGCCGGCAGACATCCACATGACGCCGCGCCGCGTCGCGATACTGGCTGTCTTTGTACTGGGTCTTGTCGGCTTCGTTTACGGTGTGTCGGAACACCACTGGTACATCACGGAGCTCAATGCGATCTTCCTCGGCGTCGGCTTGCTGGCTGCGCTTATTGCCGGATTGTCGGCTGGCGACACGAGTCGTATTTTCCTGGAAGGTGCCGCCGCGATGACGCCAGCGGCGCTACTCGTTGGTTTTGCGCGAACGATCGAAGTCGTCATGACTGACGGCCAGATTATCGACACGGTCGTGTTCTCAATCGCCGGACTGCTCGAGGGTTTGCCGGCCGAAGCATCGGCGCTCGGGATGCTCGTGGTGCAGACGATTTGCAACTTCTTCATCCCGTCGGGCAGCGGCCAGGCATTTGTGACGATGCCAATCATGTCGCCGCTTGCGACTCTGACCGATGTTCCTCAGCAAACCGCCGTACTTGCATACCAATTCGGCGACGGCTTCACTAACATGATCGTCCCCACGAGTGCGCTCGTCATGGGTGCCCTGGCACTTGGCAGGGTCCCGTACGCCGCGTGGTTCCGGTTTGTTGGTCCGCTACTTCTCAAGTTCTTCGCCGCCGCCGCGGTCTTCCTTGTGCTGTCGATGCACGTGGGGTCGGCGTTCGGGTTCCATAGCTAGGATTCAGGCACGCATACTTGCGACAGCGGCTTCCTTGACCGGTCCGTATCCGCGGAGGTCGCGGAACTGGCTGACTCGCTCATTGAGGCTACGGAGCTCGGCAGTCGTCAGGTCGGCCAGTGACGAGTCCAGCATGGCCTCGAAGTCGCGAATCAGTTGGCGCTCCATGCGACGTTCGGCGGTGTGGCCGAACAGGTCAAAAGCCGTGCCGCGCAGACCCCGCATGCCCGCGAGAATCCGGAACACGGGCAGCATCCACGCACCGAACTCCTTCTTCACTGGCCGACCGCGCGCGTCTTTCTCACGCGCAAACAACGGCGGTGCCAGGTGAAAGCGCAGTTTCGCTTTGCTGCCGTACTCGTCGCGAATGGATCGCAGGAATTCCGGGCGCGTGTGCAAGCGGGCGACCTCGTATTCGTCCTTGTAACTCAGTAGCCGGAAATACGCGTCTGCGACGTTGCGAGTCAAAGCCTCGTCATCGACGATTGCCTTTTCCATCCTGCGCACGCGTTCCACGAGATCGACGTATTTGTCGGCAAGCCCCGTGTCCTGATAGTCGATGAGAAATTCGCGACGTCGCGCGATCATCTCATCGAGCGACTCATCGGTGCGGCTGTCGGCGTCGCCCAGGAGGTCGCCAATCGCATCCGGATTTGCGGCAGCGATGCGACCCCAGGTGAAGGCCTGTTTGTTCTCTTCGACCTTGACGCCGTTCAGTTCGATCGCGCGAAATAATGCGTCCAGCGAGACCGGTATGAGGCCCAGTTGCCAGGCACAGCCAACCATCATGACGTTGGCATAGATCGAGTCGCCCATGATGCGGCGTGCAAGGCCATTGGCGTCGATCGTTTTGACTCGCTCTTGGCCGATGGTCGCTTCAATAGCGGCAACCCGCTCATCGGCATTCAGGCTCGCGTCGCGATGCCTGACAAAATCGCCGGTCAGCATTTCCGCCGTATTCAGGAGCGCACGCGTGTGGTCCTTGCGGTACGTAATCGAAGCCTTGGGCGATGAACTCACAACGAGATCGCAGCCGATCAGGGCATCCGCGCGTGCCGGCTCGATGCGAACCTGGTTTATGTCCGCCGGTTGATTCCCGATCCGCAGATAGCTGAGTACCGGGCCAAATTTCTGTGCGAAGCCCATGAAGTCGAGTTCACTGGCTCCTTTGCGTTCGAGGTGTGCAGCCATGGTGATGAGCGCACCGACCGTGATGACACCGGTGCCGCCAACGCCGGTTACCAGCAGGTCGTAGCAAATGTCGATTTCCGGGAGAACCGCATCAGGCAATGTGCTGGACAGCGCCTGCAATTGTTCTTCATATCGGCTCGCAGATTTCGTGCGTTGAATGTGGCCTTCTACCGTGACGAAGCTTGGACAAAAACCGTTGAGACAGGAGTAGTCCTTGTTGCAACTGTCCTGATCGATTTGCCGCTTACGGCCAAACGGCGTTTCTTTCGGTACGACCGAAAGGCAATTCGACTCGATCGAGCAATCCCCGCAACCTTCACACACAAGGTCGTTGATAACGACGAACTTCTGCGGGTCTTCGAGTTGGCCACGCTTCCGTCGCCGGCGTTTCTCCGTTGCACAGGTTTGCGCATAAATCAGTACTGTGACTCCCGGGATGTCGCGCAATTCACGCTGCACCGCGTCCATTTCGCGACGATGCGAGATCGTCGTACCGGCCGGAAACGCAGTCATGTCAAACAGTTCGGGCTCATCGGAAACGAGCGCAATTCTCTGCACGCCTTCGGCCCGCACGGACTGGGCGATACCTTCAACGGATAAGGGGCCGTCAACCGGTTGCCCGCCAGTCATGGCGACCGCGTCGTTGTAGAGAATCTTGTAAGTAATATTGGTGCCGGCCGCCAGGGCCTGGCGTATTGCGAGCGATCCGGAATGGTAGAACGTGCCGTCACCGAGGTTCTGGAACACGTGCTTCCCACCGTTGAAGATCGACCGGGGAATCCAGTTGACGCCTTCGCCGCCCATCTGGATCAAACCATCCGTGTCGCGCTCCATCCAGCTCGCCATGAAGTGGCACCCGATCCCGGCCAGTGCTTTTGACCCTTCCGGCACTTTCGTTGACGTGTTGTGCGGACAGCCCGAGCAGAAGTAAGGCATGCGCTTCGCGCCACTGATCTGGATGGCATGACCGCGTGGACTCCCGAGCTTGTCGGCGCGTTCGCGGAACCGACTGCCGCCAAACTCATGGTCAAGCCGGCTCGCGACGATCGGTGCGAGCTGCAGTGGTGATAGTTCCCCAATCCATGGAACGAGGTGCACACCGTCCTCATCCTGCTTGCCGACCATGCGTTTTGGTTTACGGCCAGGGTAGTCGTAAAAGTATTCCTTGAACTGGCTCTCGATGATGCCGCGTTTTTCCTCGATCACGAGCACTTCGTGCTTGCGTTGCACGAAGTCGAGCGCACCGTGCGGCTCCAGCGGCCACACCATGCCGACCTTGTACACATCGATGCCAATGCGCCGTGCCTCCGCTTCGTTAATGCCGAGCATCCGCAGGGCCTCCATAAGATCGAGGTGTGCTTTGCCCGTGGTGACGATTCCAAAGCGCGCGTCCGGAACGTCGAAGATCTTTCGGTCGATCGGATTGGCGGCGGCGAATGCCAGCGTTGCGGCTTTCTTCGCTTCGAGTCGTTCCTCGATTTGTGGGCCAGGAAAATCCGGCCACCGGTAATGCAGCCCGGTCGCCGGTGCCTCGTAGTCTGCGGGTATAACAAACTGCGGATAGGGCGGCAATTCGACCGACATTGCAGACTCGACGGTTTCCGAGATGGCCTTGAAACCCACCCACATGCCTGAAAATCGAGACAACGCAATGCCGTACAGCCCGTACTCGAGGTATTCGGCGACGCTGGCCGGATTGAGGTGCGGCATCATGAAGGTCAGGAACGCGACATCCGACTGGTGTGGCATCGACGAGGAAATGCAGCCGTGATCATCGCCGGCGACAACGAGGACACCACCCGTGGGTGAACTCCCGTAGGCGTTGCCGTGTTTGAGCGCGTCGCCCGCACGGTCGACGCCCGGACCTTTTCCGTACCAGATACCAAACACGCCATCGACGGTTTTGTCAGGGTCGGTCTCTACCTGCTGGGAGCCGAGAATCGCGGTGGCGGCGAGGTCTTCATTGATCGCCGGCAGGAACTCGATATTGCTCTCGGCGAGAAATGCCTTCGCGCGCCAGAGTTCCTGATCGACCATGCCGAGCGGTGAGCCCCGGTAGCCGCTGACAAAGCCCGCAGTATTGAGCCCGGCGGCAATGTCCACTGTGCGTTGCATCAGCGCGATGCGCACGAGTGCCTGGGTGCCAGTGAGAATGACACGCCCGGATTCGCGACGATAGCGGTCGATTAATTCGTAGTTGTCCAGCATAGCTGCACAGTATCGTCGAAACTGGCCGCGAAAGGGTGCCAATCATCCCGTCTAGTCGGGCATTTTCGGTATACTGTGCCGAAAATCGAAAGAAAAAGGGACAAATTTGATGCTTGATGTCAAAGACCGCAGAATTCTTTCCGAACTGCAGCTCAACAGTCGGCTAACCATGCAGGAACTCGGCGAGCGAACCGGCATGTCGAGTTCGGCCTGTTGGCGTCGTGTGAAGAGCCTCGAAGAGGCTGGGATAATCGACCGCTACGCGGTGATCGTGAACACCCGCAAGGCCGGATTTGGTTTCTCGTCAGTTGTGCACGTGTCGCTCGCGCGGCATGAGCAAAAGAACGTCGAACGATTCGTCAAGGAAGTGCAGCGTCACCCCGAGGTATTGCAGTGCTTCGCAACGAGTGGCGAGGCAGATTTTCATTTGCATGTCGTTGCCGAGGACATCGACGCCTATAATGCGTTTCTCGATAATTTTATTTTCCGTCTTCCCGGTGTCTCGCAGGTACGATCGAATATCGTGCTCAAGGAGATCAAGGCAGACACGGCACTGCCCTTCAAATAACAATCGTCAATCGGAAACAGGGGTTGCTATGAAGTTTCTTCGCCTGCTCGTGATCTCGGTCGCGCTCTTTGTACAACCGGTTGCGAATGCGCAGGACGATGACTTTGCCGAATTTATCGAGCGCGGCATGGAATTGTGGCATGTGCCTGGGGCGGCGGCGGCAGTCGTTACCGATGAAGCCGTGGTCTTTAGCCAGGGATTCGGTACGACGTCGATCGAAGATGGCCGTCCTGTCGATGAACACACCGCATTCGCAATCGCTTCGACGACCAAGGCCATGGTTGCCATGGGCGTGCTTATGCTGGTCGACGATGGAAAGCTGAGTCTCGACGACCCGATTACCAGGCACATCCCGGAGCTGCATTTCTCAGACCCGTTTATGGACGAGGAAATAACCGTTCGCGACCTGCTCGCCCACAGGACGGGCTTGCCGTCGACGGACACCTGGTCGTTCATGATGAACATGCCGATCGACGGAACAAATCGGGCGGCTGCGGTACGTAAAGCGTGCGGCCGGAATTCGTACTGAGAAGATCTACCAGAACACGATGTACGACCTGCTGGGCGCCCTGATCCACGTTCTGGATGGTCGCGAATGGGACGTGTATCTCGCCGAGGAGTTATGGCAACCGATCGGCATGCACGAGACCTGGGCCGCACGCGAGGACATTCCTGCTGACACGTCTCACGCACAGCCGCATTTTTATAAGAACGAAAAAGTGCTTCGGACACCCTATGACCTGCCCGCGGACGACCGCATGCCGGCGGGTTCCGTCTGGTCGACAATTCACGACATGAGTCTGTGGGCGCAGTTCCTGTTACGCGGTGGTGTGGCAGAGGGTGGCGGCAGGTTGATATCGGAAGAGCAGTACAGGCAGATGTTCGAGCCAACGATGCTGGCTTCCGTACCCCATTTCTACCCCACGGTAGAACTGACACAGCCGCATTTCCGAACCTATGGGCTGGCCTGGTATCAACAGGACTTCCAGGGTCGGATGATCGACTTTCACACCGGAAGTCTTGCCGGGCTGGTTGCGATCATCGGTCTCGACCGCGAGGCGAAGCGCGCGGTGCTGATGCTGGCGAACCGGGACCACGCGGAATTCCGCCATGCCTGGCTGTGGCATGTCATGGATGAGACCACCGGCGATGCACGTCGCGACTGGAACCAGGACGTTTTCGATCTTTACGCGCGAAACAGCATTGCGCGCGCAACGGAACGAAAAGCAATGCACGCAACGCGCCGGAAAGGAACGAAGACCAGCGTACCGCTCGAGGATTTCGTGGGGACCTACTCAACCCCTTCGTTCGGTGATATCGAGTTTCGCCTGGAAGGCGATGAACTGGTCGCGGACTTGCCCTTGCACCAGATCCGATTGAGCCATTGGCACGACAACGTGTTCCTGTGGAATTTCAAGCAATGGGATTTCGAGATGCTGGTTGAGTTCCGAATTGGTTTCGACAACACCGTTACGGCCCTGGAGTGGGGCGGCGATACATTCGTGAAGATCGATGTACCTTAACAGCTTGTGATCCGAAGCGGACCTATGAGGTTCGTGCTCGTGCTGGACCAGAAAGCAAATTGATTTGTCTAGTGTTTTGGCTCGGCGGAACTGCTCAGATGTCGCTGCCAGGAACGATTGTGATCAATTCTCCGCCTATAGGCTGCCCGACTGATACTATCCACAAGATCGATCGCAGAAACATCGCCTTTAGTCGCTTCCGACCACGGTGCTTCTGAATGCTCCCCCTGTTCCTCGATCTCGTCGAACACGTCCTCTCTGTTACTCACTCGCCGTATCTCCGCAGGATTCGTGGGTAGAGTGTGCAGGCTACATCAGCCGACTTTGATTGAAAAACTTTTCTAAATGCGGATGTTCAGAAACATTCACGGAAGCGATCCTAATGTTCTGAAAAATGTCCCTTTAATTGCTTTAAGAAGCCACTTCTGGCCGTCTCTACTGGCGATTGGAGATCAGAACGAGCGGCTGCCAAGCGCGAATTCAGACGTTGCACACATGGCACATCAGGTCAGTGACAAACTGAGCAACATGGTTCGTATCGACGACCGAGTCTCTGGCCATCGCAACGAGATTCGGCGTACCATCTTCTGATGAGTGCTTGTTCGGATTGTCCTTGAGCGCAGCTGCAGCGATATTCATTGTTGGCTTTGGCAGTGATAGCAACTCGACATAACTCGGCGGGTCGAATGTTCAGACATCGGTCGTCGAGACACACAAGAAGACGCAAGACTCGGAGTAAGGCTGTGGCTCCCAAGCAGTAGAGACAGTTTGCCTGTACCGTCTAGATCGAATCTATGATCCCGTTGAGCGTGGCGCTCGGACGCATTGCCGCCGTTGCCAGCGGTCATCGTCTGGCCGGTAGTAGCCACCGATATCGACCGGTGCACCCTGCGCATCGAGCAACTCCTTTAGAATTGCTTCCTCGTTGTCAGCAAGCGCCTGTGCCGCGTCGGTGAATCGTGCCGCCAGCTCGGCATCATCGCCGTTCTCCGCCATGGCTTGCGCCCAGTACATCGCGACATAGTAGTGGCTGCCGCGGTTGTCGAGCTCATTGACCTTGCGCGACGGTGACTTGTTCTCCTCGAGGTAACGGCTGTTCGCGTCGTTCAGGGCGCTCGCAATAATGCGTGCCGACTGACTGCCGGTCTTGTCCGCCAGGTCTTCGATCGAGACGGCGAGGGCAAGAAACTCACCGAGCGAATCCCAACGCAGGTGGCCTTCTTCGACGAACTGTTGCACATGTTTCGGCGCGGAACCGCCGGCGCCCGTCTCATACAGGCCGCCACCGGCGAGCAGGGGAACAATCGACAGCATCTTGGCGCTGGTGCCCAGTTCGAGAATCGGAAACAGATCCGTCAGGTAGTCACGCAACACGTTGCCGGTAACCGATATCGTGTTCTGGCCCGCACCCACGCGCTGGAGCGTCGAACGCATGGCCTCGACGGGCGACTCGATTCGAATATCGAGCCCCTCGAGGTCGTGATCCGCCAGGTACCTGTTCACCAGCTCGATCAGGTTGCGGTCATGGGCCCGGTTTTCATCGAGCCAGAAGATCGCCGTATCGCCGGTTGCGCGAGCGCGCGTCACGGCAAGCCTGACCCAGTCGCGAATTGGCAGATCCTTCGTCTGGCACATGCGCCAGATGTCGCCCTGGTTGACGGCGTGCTCCATGACGACATTGTCGCTTTCGTCCACGACCCTGACCGTACCGGCCGCGGCGATCTCGAAAGTCTTGTCATGCGAACCGTATTCTTCGGCCTTTTGCGCCATGAGGCCAACATTGCAGACGTTACCCATGGTCGTGACGTCGAATGCGCCATGGTCTTTGCAGTACTGCATGATCTCCTGGTAGATCCCGGCGTAACAGCGATCGGGAATGACCATCTTGGTATCCGCGAGCTTGCCGTCCGGGCCCCACATCTGGCCCGAGGTACGAATCGCTGCCGGCATCGAAGCATCGATGATGACGTTGCTTGGCACATGCAGGTTTGTGATGCCCTTGTCTGAATCGACCATCGCCTGTGGCGGGCGTGTCTCGTACACGGCATTGAGATCGGCCTTGATCTCACTGCGTTTCGCTTCAGGAAGATCCGCAATTTTCGCGTAGACATCGCCAATGCCGTTGTTCGCGTCGACGCCCAGTTCGTCAAATACTGTGCCGTGTTTTGCGAACACGTCGCCGTAGTAGGCCCGTACGCAGTGGCCGAACATGATCGGGTCCGAGACCTTCATCATCGTGGCTTTGAGGTGCAGGGAGAACAGCACACCTTCCTCTTTGGCCGCATCGATTTCGCGAACGAAAAACTCACTCAGTGCGCCGCAGTCCATGACCGATGCATCCACGACTTCCTGATCGAGTACGGGCACGGCTTCGCGCAGGACCGTCACGTTGCCATCGGCATCCGTGTGTTCGATTCGCAGCTTGCCGGCTTTGGCAATCACTGCGGATTGTTCGCTTGAGTAAAAGTCCTTGTCGTCCATATGCGCGACATGCGATTTCGAGTCGCCGCTCCACGCGCCCATTCTGTGCGGATGCGCCTTGGCGTAGTTCTTTACAGCCAGGGCGACACGGCGGTCCGAGTTACCTTCGCGCAGCACCGGGTTCACGGCGCTGCCCAGCACCCTGGCGTAGCGATCCCGGATCGCTTTCTCCGCGTCGTTGGCTGGCTCCTCCGGGTAATCCGGGATGTCGAATCCCTGCGATTGCAGTTCTTCAATCGCGGCCACGAGTTGCGGGATCGAAGCGGAAATATTCGGCAGCTTGATAATATTGGCTGCGGGGGTTTTTGCCAGTTCGCCGAGCTCGGCGAGGGCATCGTCGACGCGTTGTTCGGCCGTCAGCTTATCGGGGAAAGTGGCAAGAATACGAGCTGCGAGGGAGATATCGCGCGTTTCTACATTGATGCCGGCAGCATCAGTAAAGGCCTTGACGATGGGCAGGAACGAGTAGGTCGCCAGCGCCGGGGCTTCGTCGGTCTTCGTGTAGATAATGGTACTCATGCGCGTCCTTTTATGGTGTGCCGCAAAGGGCGCGCATTATATAGAGATTATTGGACCGATGCCCACTGTTCGTCGGTTGCCACCATGGTCAGGACATCGTACTGGGCAACGGTTTCGCCGTCCTGGTTGCTTACCTCGGCATCCCAGCGTACCTCGCCATAGCCGGTCCCTGCCCGCAGTGTCTTTTGCTTGCAGGTCAGCCGCACTTTGATTGAATCGCCATAGTTGACGGGCGCAAGAAACCGCAGCTCGTCGACGCCATAATTCGCCAGGACCGGCCCAAAATCCGGGTCGACGAACAGGCCGGCCGCGAACGATACGATCAGGTAGCCATGCGCAACCCGGCCATCAAAGAACGGGTTCTTCGCCGCTGCTTCTTCGTCGGTGTGCGCATAAAAGGTGTCGCCGGTGAAGTCAGCAAAATGCTGGATGTCATCCAGGCTTACCTCGCGCGATTCCGTGGTCAGAGTATCCCCAATTATTGAGTTGCTCGAAGGTCTTGCGGAACGGATGCACGCCAGGATCATTCTCGTCGGCGCCGCGCATCCAGCGATTGCCGATCGCTGTCAACGTCTGCGGCGAGCCCTGGATGGCAGTGCGTTGCATGTAATGTTTCACGCCGCGAATGCCGCCCATCTCCTCACCGCCGCCGGCGCGTCCGGGACCACCGTGAACAAGGTGGGGCAGGGGCGAGCCGTGTCCCGTCGATTCCGCGGCGCAATGACGGTTAATCACAACCATGCGGCCGTGGTAGGCCGCTGTGCCGAGAACAAGCTCGCGCGCGACTGCATTGTCGTTGGTGATGATGGAGCCCGCCAGGCTGCCTTCTCCCAGGCGGGACAACTCGATCGCCTCGTCAAGACTGTTGTACGGCAGCACCGTGCTGACTGGTCCGAAGGCCTCGACCGAATGCACCGCGCTCGAGGTCAGTGGCTTCTCGCAATGCAGCAATGTCGGCATGAAAAAAGGCGCCTTTGGCTGCGTCGGCGTCGACGACTTCAAAATCATCCTTGCCCCCGAAAACGATGTCAGCCTGGTGTGCGAGCTCCGCAACGCGGGCACGTACCTCATCGCGCTGACCCTGGCTCGCGAGGGCGCCCATGTCGACATCCTTGTTGGCCGGGTTGCCTACGCGCACCTCGCCGAGCGCTTTGGTGAGCGCTTCGATGAGTTCGCCGGCAATGGTCGCCGGCGCGATAATGCGGCGAATGGCGGTGCACTTCTGGCCCGCCTTGCTCGTCATCTCGCGAGTGACTTCCTTGACGTACAAATCGAACTCGGGCGTGCCGGGAAGCGCATCCGGGCCGAGGATCGACGAGTTGAGCGAATCGGTCTCTGCCGTGAATGCCACCGACTCGCTGATGACACGCGGATGTTGTTGCAGGAACTCGGCGGTGCCCTTTGATCCTGTAAAGGCAATCGTGTCCTGGCAGATCAGGTGGTCGAACAGGTCGCCCACGCTGCCACAGATCAGCTGCAGTGCACCATCGGGCAGGATGCCGGATGCATTGATGCGCCGCACCATGAGCTCGGTCAGGTAAGCCGTACTCGATGCCGGCTTCACGATTGCAGGCACGCCGGCGACAAGTGTCGGAGCGAGTTTCTCCAGCATGCCCCAGCACGGGAAATTGAACGCATTGATGTGAATCGCGGCGCCAAGCTTGGGGGTGAATATATGTTGCCCGACGAACGTTCCCTCGCGCGACAGCACTTCCGGTGGACCGTCCAGGTAGACATGGTCGTTTGGCATTTCACGGCGCGCCTTGCCGGAGTAGACAAAGAGCGTCGAGATGCCGCCGTCGATATCCACCCAGCTGTCGCCCCGTGTTGCGCCGGTCGCAGTCGACAGGGCGTAGAATTCTTTCTTGTGTTCCATCAGGTACTTGGCGAGCGCCTTGAGCATCTCGCCGCGCTCATGGAACGTCATCTTGCGCAGGTTGGCGCCGCCAACGTTGCGTGCATGGTGCAACACTTCTGCGAAATCGAGGCCGGCACTCGTGATGTTGGCGACCGGCTCGCCGGTCACCGCGCTGGACAGGAGAGTGCCGTCCCCGTCGCCTTCGACCCAGCGATCAAGGACCAGGTTGCCAAGCTTGTTAGTCATACGAAACTCGCAGTAAATTGAAAATATTCGTATCGGATTGTACGGTCAGCGCAATATGAGCGTCCAGAAAGAGTGCCAGAAGATCGTCGATGAATTCCGCTCGCGGCCAACACTGCGCGCGGGATCCCTGATTACGACGGTGTTTGGCGACTCGATTGCGCCGCGCGGCGGCACGCTCTGGCTGGGCAGCCTGATCAACACAATGGCGGACTTTGGTATCAGCGAGCGCCTCGTGCGAACGTCTGTGTTCCGCCTTGTGAAAGACGGCTGGCTGCAGTCGCAGCAGATCGGACGCCGGTCCTATTACAGCCTTACGGATGATGGCCGCGAGCGCTTCGAGATGGCAACGCATCGAATCTATGGGGAGCCGGTGGCTCACTGGGACGGGAAGTGGTGCTTGCTGCTGCTGTCGGCGCTGGATACCGCGACCAGGGATGTCGTTCGCAAGGAGTGCGGATGGCTGGGGTTCGGACAGATGTCCGCCAATGTGCTCGCCCATCCGTCGCCTGATCTCGCGGACCTGGACGTGACCATACGACGGCTTGGCGTAAGGGATTCACTGGTGGTCATCGAAGGGCAGACGATTCGCAGCGAGGGCGCCATGCGTGACCTCGCGCGCAACAGCTGGAATCTCGATGAAATCGACGCGCGATATGCGGCCTTCGTGCAGTGCTTCCGGCCGGTTCTCAAGGCCCTGTCTGGCAGGGCAAAACCGGCGCAGAGATCAGCGTTCCTTATACGGACGCTGCTCATCCAGGAGTATCGTAAAGTGCTGTTGCGCGATCCCCTGTTACCCGCGGAATTGTTGCCGCCGGGTTGGCATGGTTCCGCGGCATACCAGTTGTGCCGCAATCTGTACCGGGCCGTGCAGGGGCAGGCCGATGCCTGGCTCGATCAGATGATGGAAACTGCGGACGGGCCGCTGCCACCGCCTTCGCAGGCGTTTATGCGGCGTTTCGGTGGACTTGAACAACAAGGAAAGGTGAGTAATGGGTGATCTCGACACGGCGCAACGATGCGCCGATGCGATGATGGCAAATGACCGATCGTCGCAAGCCATGGGAATCTCAATCGAGATACCCGGGGCTGGCCAGGCAATTGCGAAAATGCGGGTGCGCGATGACATGGTGAATGGCTTCGATGTGATTCACGGTGGCCTGACTTTCGCACTCGCGGATACTGCGTTTGCGTTTGCCTGCAACGCCTACGATCAGTTGACCGTTGCTGCCTCTGCGAACATCGAATTCCTGCGCCCGGCGATGCTCGGCGACGAGCTCACAGCATCTGCAACCGAGGACTACCGGGGCCGCCGCAGTGGTTACTACTCGGTTGAAGTCCGCAACCAGCGCGGTGAGTTGATCGCCCTGTTTCGGGGCCGCTCGGCCAGCACCGGGGACGCCGTAATCTCACGCCAGAAGTGATACAGACAATCTTGAAAAACACGAGAAACCGTGACACATTGATCGTTGCTTCCCGGGAGTCACCGTATGTACACGCAAGGCCTTGATCAGGCAGGAAAGGGCGATCCCGCAAATCCGGGCGCCGAGACCAGGAAACAGCTTGACGCATTCCAGGTGCGCATCGATGCCGAGGAGAAGATCGAAGCCAAGGACTGGATGCCCGAGGCGTATCGCCGCACGCTGATTCGGCAGATATCCCAGCATGCGCATTCCGAGATCATCGGCATGCAGCCCGAAGGCAACTGGCTGACACGGGCGCCGACACTCAAGCGCAAAGCCATATTGCTGGCCAAGGTTCAGGATGAGGCGGGACACGGCCTCTACCTCTACAGCGCTGCGGAAACGCTGGGCGTGTCGCGAGACCAGATGGTCGCCGATTTGCTATCCGGCAAGGCCAAGTATTCGAGCATTTTCAATTACCCGACGCTGTCATGGGCAGATATCGGCGCAATCGGCTGGCTCGTCGATGGTGCCGCCATCATGAACCAGATTCCGCTCTGCCGGTGTTCCTATGGCCCGTACTCGCGCGCAATGATCCGTGTGTGCAAGGAAGAGAGCTTTCATCAGCGCCAGGGCTACGAAATCATGCTGACCTTGTGTCGCGGCACTGCCGAGCAAAAGGCCATGGCGCAGGACGCACTGAATCGATTCTGGTGGCCGTCACTGATGATGTTCGGGCCCAACGACGCGGACTCCTCGCATTCCGCGCAGTCGATGGCCTGGAAGATCAAACGGTTCAGCAACGACGAACTCCGGCAGAAGTTCATCGACGTCACCGTGCCGCAGGCAGAGTTCCTCGGGCTCACAGTTCCCGACGACAAGCTTCGTTACAACGAGCAGACCGAACACTACGAACATTCCGACATCGACTGGCAGGAGTTCTTTGACGTCATTGCGGGGAATGGCCCATGCAACAAGCAGCGCATGGAGAAGCGCCGCAAAGCGCAGGACGATGGCGCCTGGGTACGCGAGGCGGCCCGGGTCCATGCAGAAAAGAAAGCGGCGGCATTAGCCGCGGCATAGGAGCGGCCGTGCGCCGCGAACGGAAATGACTATGAAACAGGAATGGCCGCTGTACGAAGTATTCATCCGCAGCCGCTCGGGTCTTAGCCACCGGCACGCTGGCAGTGTCCATGCGGCGGATGATGCGATGGCGTTGAACAATGCACGCGACACGTATACGCGCCGCAACGAAGGCGTCAGCATCTGGGTGGTGCGCTCCGACAAGATTGTCGCGTCCGACCCGGCGCAATCCTCGGCGTTTTTCGAGCCGGCCGAAGACAAGATCTATCGGCACCCGACGTTCTACGAGATTCCTGACGAGGTTGAAAACCTGTGAGCAACAACCTGCTCATGGCTGCGTACGCATCTCGCCTTGGCGACAATGCGCTGGTCCTTGGGCAGCGCATGATTGAGCTCGTCGCGGCCAGCCCGGAGCTCGAGGAAGAACTGGCAAACGCGAACTTTTCGCTCGACTATATCGGCCAGGCCCGGATGTTCTACACCTATGCTGGGGAGTGCGAAGGCGCGGGACGCAATGAAGACGATTTCGCTTTCCTGAGACCCGAACACGACTACCGCAACCTGTTACTTGTCGAACAGCCGAACGGCCATTTCGGCGACTCGACCGTGCGCCAGGTCCTGTTCGAATCCTGGTATCTGCATTTGCTCGAGGCACTGACGCGCTGTAGCGACGAGGGCATATCGGAGATTGCTGCCCGCGCGATCAAGGAAGTGCGCTATCACCTGCACCACAGCAGCCAATGGCTCGTGCGGCTTGGGGATGGCACCGAGGAGAGTCACGATCGCGTGCAACAGTCCCTGGACAATCTCTGGAAATACACCGGGGAAATGTTCGTGCCAGACGAAGCTGGACGACGACATGCGTGCGGTCTTCAATGGCCCGCATCTCGAGATTATTGAGGCGCAGTGGCGAGCGGATATCCGGGCTGTTGTCGAAGAGGCCACACTGAAAATGCCCGATGACCAGTGGATGGCCAGCGGTGGCAAACAGGGCCGTCACAGCGAGCACATGGGCTTCCTGCTTGCGGAAATGCAGTACCTGCAACGCACTTATCCGGGGGCGACATGGTAGAGACCGTTCCCCGGCGTGAGCAGATTCTCGAGTGGCTTTCCAAGGTCGCCGACCCGGAAATCCCGGTGCTGTCCATTACGGATCTCGGCATCGTGCGCGATGTCGATTGCAGCGACGGAGTGACCGTCTCTGTGACGCCAACCTATTCCGGGTGCCCCGCGACAGAAGTGATCGAGGCGAGCGTCGTGGCAGCACTCGAAGACCGCGGCCTGTCTGATGTCCGAGTCAAACGCGTGTTGTCGCCACCCTGGACAACGGACTGGATCAGCAAGGAAGGACGAGAAAAGCTGCGCCTCTATGGCATCGCGCCGCCGGAGCGCCGCCAACAGTCGGTCGCCTGTCCGCGCTGCAATTCCGAGCAGACGGAACGCGTTAGCGAGTTCGGCTCCACTGCCTGCAAGGCAGCGTACCGCTGCTGCGATTGCCTTGAGCCCTTCGAATACTTCAAGTGCCTGTGAAACAGTTCCATTCATTGAGAGTTGCCGCCAAGTCAAACGAGACGCGCGACTCTGTGCGCATCTCCCTGGATGTGCCCGAGGACTTGCGCGACGAGTTCGCGTTCATGCCCGGGCAGCACCTGCCAATTCAGATCGAGCGCGACGGCAAGCCTGTGCGCCGTACTTACAGCATCTGTTCGGCCGAAGGCTGTTGGCCGCTGGAGATCGGTGTACGGGTGCAACCGGGCGGTCAGTTCTCCGAGTTCGCTGCGAACGAACTGCAGGTTGGCGACACGCTCAGTGTGATGCCGCCGACAGGGCGGTTCCATCTCTCGCAGGAGCGTGACGACGGGAAGTTTCACATCGGCTTTGCGTCGGGGAGTGGTATTACGCCGATCCTGTCGATCATCGCGTCGGTTCTCAATACCGAGCCAGCCAGCCGCTTCGCGCTCTTCTACGGGAACCGGGAGCAGAACACGACGATGTTCATCGAGGACCTGTTCGCGCTCAAGAACCGCTACCCCGAGCGGCTGCAAATGCATTTCGTCTTCAGCCGGGAAGAGCAGGAGTTCGAGATTGCCGGCGGCCGCATTGACGCGGACAAGGTTGCCGAGCTGCACCGGCGATTCTGTGCCGGTATCGATGTTGATGCGGCGTGGATCTGTGGCCCGGAGTCGATGATCGACACGGTGACAACGGCGCTTCTGGACCTTGGAATGGACAAAGACGCTGTGCACAGCGAGCGCTTCGGCGCGCCACGCAAGGGCGGCAAACCGGCCGCTGCACAGGTCGATGCCGGCAAGGACGCCGCCAGGATCACCGTGATCATGGATGGCCACAAGAAGTCGTTTGAAATGCCCGCGGCGGCAGCGAACATCGTCGATGCGGCCGCAGAGCAGGGCGTGGAGTTGCCGTACTCCTGCAAGGGTGGCGTCTGCGCAACCTGCCGAACCCATGTTCGCGAGGGCGAGGTAAGCATGGCGATCAATTACGGCCTCGAGCCCTGGGAGGTCGAGCAAGGCTTCGTTCTGGCCTGCCAGAGCACGCCTGTGAGCGACGAAGTCGTGCTGGACTACGACAAGTCCTGACAGCGATTCCAGCTGCTTTGGCGCGAATTCAAAACTCCGGCCTGGGCGCCAGGAGTAAAATTACAAGGATGAACGAATTGAGTACAGCACTGGAATTGCCGGCGCGGCAAAACTCCTACGACTACGACGACCTGATCGCCAGCGGGCACGGCGAACTGTTCGGCCCGACAAACGGGCGTTTACCCAAACCAAACATGCTCATGCTGGATCGCATTACTGCGATCACAGACGACAGTGGCAAGTACGGTAAAGGCGAGATCAAGGCCGAGCTCGATATCCACCCGGATCTCTGGTTTTTCGACTGCCATTTCGAAAGCGACCCGGTAATGCCTGGCTGTCTTGGTCTGGATGCCATGTGGCAGCTCGTGGGTTTTCACCTGTGCTGGCAGGGTCTGCAGGGCCGTGGCCGTGCGCTCGGCGTTGGTAAGGTAAAATTCACAGGGCAGGTACTGCCGACGTCGAAGATAGTGACCTACCAGATCGACATCAAGCGCGTCATTGCCCGTAAACTGAACATGGCAATTGCGGACGGATCGATGTCGGTCGACGGACGTGAAATCTACACGGCTGAAGACCTGCGCGTCGGTCTATTCTCTTCAACGGACAACTTCTAGGGGCCAACATGCGGCGCGTAGTTATCACGGGGCTCGGAGCAGTCTCGTGCATCGGTAATAACAAGACAGAAATCCTCGACTCACTGCGGAACGGACGTTCGGGTATCGTCGCGAACGAGACCTTCAAGGAAATGGGCCTGCGCAGCCAGGTATCCGGCAGCTGCAGGATCGATCTGCAGGAACACATCGATCGCAAAATCCTGCGTTTCATGGGTGGCGCCGCCGCCTATGCGTACATCGCGATGCAGGAGTGCATCGACGATGCCGGGCTCGAGGAGAGCGATGTTTCCAATGTACGGACGGGCCTGATTGCCGGCTCGGGCGGTGCGTCGAGCAGCAATGTTGTCATCGCAGCCGATACGCTGCGCGAGCGCGGAGTTCGCAAGATCGGGCCCTATGGCGTGACCAAGACCATGGGCAGCACGGTGGCGGCCTGTCTCGCGACACCGTTCAAGATCAAAGGCATCAACTACTCAATTACGTCGGCGTGCGCGACGAGCGCACACTGCATCGGGGCGGCAGCCGAGCAGATTCAACTCGGCAAGCAGGACCTGATCTTCGCGGGTGGCGGCGAGGAAGAAGACTGGACGCTGACCAGCCTGTTCGACGCGATGGGCGCGCTGTCGACGAAGTACAACGACAATCCGGCACTGGCATCTCGTCCCTACGATGCCGGTCGCGACGGTTTCGTGAGTTCGTCCGGCTCCGGCATGGTGGTTGTCGAAGAGCTCGAGCACGCCAAGGCGCGTGGCGCGAAGATCTACGCGGAACTGGTGGGCTACGGCGCGAACTCGGATGGTTACGACATGGTCGCACCGTCGGGAGAGGGCGCGATTCGCTGTATGGAGCTTGCGCGTTCAACGGTTGAAGGACCGATCGACTACATCAATACGCACGGTACCAGCACACCGGTCGGCGACGTCCAGGAAATCCAGGCGATGCGTGACCTGTTCGGGGACGATATGCCGAAGTATGGTTCTACCAAGTCCATGTGCGGTCACTCGCTCGGCGCCACGGGCGCGCAGGAGGCGATTCACTGCCTGCTGATGCTCGAACATGACTTCATCGCGCCGTCGATCAATGTTGTCGACCCTGACCCGGCGATCGCGGGAACGCCGCTGGTCACCGAGCTTATCGAGAATGCCGGTATTCGTACTGCAATGTCGAACAGCTTCGGCTTCGGTGGCACGAACGGCACACTGGTGTTCCAGAAGCGCTAGTTTGGCGGGCGCGTCTCGGCCATAATTGGCCTATGACCATTGAACGCTTAAGCGAAACCAACTGTTTTGGCGGCCGTATCGGCTTCTATCGCCACGCATCGACCAGTAACAACTGCGACATGCGGTTTTCCGTATTCGTCCCCCCACAGGCGAAACATGGCAAGGTGCCGGTCGTGACGTTTCTGTCGGGACTGACCTGCACCGAAGAGAACTTCATGGTCAAGAGTGGCGCCCAGCGCGTTGCGGCAGAACTCGGCCTGATGCTGGTCTCACCCGATACGAGCCCGCGCGGCGAGGGTGTCCACGACGATCCTGATGACGACTACGATTTTGGTCTCGGCGCCGGATTCTATCTGAACGCCACGCAGAAGCCCTGGGCGGCGCACTACCATATGTACGACTACATCACGCGGGAGCTGCAGGCGATCATTTTCGGCAATTTCCCGGGTGACCAGGCACGGCACGGCCTGACCGGGCACTCGATGGGCGGGCACGGTGCACTGACGATCGGCCTGCGCAATCCGGACATGTTCAAGTCATTGTCTGCCTTTGCACCGATCTGTACGACGCTGCACAGCCCGTGGGGACAAAAAGCGCTGACCTATTATCTCGGCGAGGATCAGTTTGCCTGGCAGGACTACGATGCGTGCGAAGTTGCCCGTCGCTCCGGCGATGTGACGAAATTCGATCGCATCCTGGTCGACCAGGGCGCGGCTGATCCTTTCCTCATGGAGCAGCTCAGGCCCGAACTGCTCAAGGCGGCCTGCAAGGAAAGCGGATTGCCGCTCGAACTGCGCATGCATGACGGCTACGACCACGGCTACTACTTCATCTCGACGTTCATCGAAGAACACCTCCGCTTCCATGCCGATCGCCTCGGCGACTGATTCCCGGATCGATGGAGCAATGGTTGTTACTTGGCGTCGCGATGCTCGCGACCGGAGCCGTGGCCGGCGTACTGGCCGGGTTGTTCGGTATTGGTGGCGGCATTGTGATTGTCCCGGTGCTGGAGACGGCACTCGGATTTCTCGGTGTCGATCCTGCGATCCGCATGCACGTCGCGGTGGGCACGTCGCTCGCCACGATAATTCCGACCTCGATCTCCTCGGCGCGCGCACATTACAAGCGCCATTCAGTGGACGTGGAAATCGTCAAGCGTTGGGCAATATTCGTGTTGATCGGTGCGTTGCTTGGAGCATGGATCGCATCGCTTGTGCACAGTCGCGTCCTGGCACTCGTGTTCGCAACGCTCGCATTCATGGTCGCACTCAAGATGTTGTTCATGCCGGGTAGTCGAAATCTCACTGAGCAAGTACCCACCGGCCCGTTCGTACCGGTCATTCCGACGGCAATCGGTTGCTTCTCGAGCATGATGGGCATCGGCGGCGGTACATTTTCGGTGATGACGCTGACCTTGTTCAATGAACCTATTCATCGTGCGGTTGGGACCGCGGCGTTGTTCGGTCTCGTCATCAGCGTGCCCGGCATGCTCGGTTTCGCCATAGCAGGTTGGGGCGATCCGCGAATTCCAATCGGCAATCTTGGCTATGTCAGTCTTATTGGCTTTGCATGCATTGCGCCGGCAACCGTGTTGGCGGCGCCCATTGGTGCGAGAATTGCGCATGCGTTTTCTGCGCAAAAACTGAACATGCTCTTTGGCGCGTTTCTCGTTATTGCTTCCCTCCGACTTTTCTATCGGGCCTTTCTGTGAATCGAGCTGCTTTTGTTCCGGTCCTGGCGATCCTGCTTGTCGCGTGCGGGCCGCGCGCGCTCGAGCCGGATGCGCCGTATGAGTGTGATCGATGTGAAAGCTGGAACGAGCCCATCGAAGCGTTTCGAGTACACGGTAATACCTGGTACGTAGGGACGAATGGATTGTCATCGATTCTTGTGGAAACCGACGCCGGGTTGATACTCATCGACGGCGGGTTGCCACAATCGGCAAAACAGATCGACGCGAACATTCGCGAGCTCGGTTTGACCCACTCGATATCAAGGCGATCCTGGTGTCGCACCCGCATTTCGACCATGCGGGTGGTGTTGCCGCATTCCAGCGCTTGACACGCGCCAGGGTCTATACCAGCGAGGCGGGCGTCGAGACGCTATCGAGCGGCAGACTCGCTGCGGACGATCCGCAGTACATCGCCGACTCGGATGCGGGCAGTTTTCCGCCGATCCGGAAGGTGTCTGCAGTTGGCAATGGTGAGTCTGTGACGGTGGGTTCGCTGAGCGTGAAGGCCGTTTACACACCTGGCCATTCCGAGGGCAGCGTTACCTGGACCTGGCAGTCCTGTGCGCTGAGTACCTGCTACGATGTCGTCTATGCTGACAGCTTGACCGCTGTTTCGGCTCCCGGGTATTCCTTCGGCGCAAGCGGTGCGGCAAACAGGATGATCGAGAGCGCAGGGACGATTGCGGAGCTTGACTGTGACATCGTGCTTTCGCCGCATCCGTTCTTTTTTGGCCTGCATGACAAGCTGGAACGTCGTGAAGGAGGCAATCCTTTCGTCAACAATCTGGGTTGCACGTTCTATGCGGAGACGGCTCTCGATTGGCTGGAGCAGCGGCTCGATGCTGAAAGGTGATGATGCTGAACTATGGTTCGGAAATGGCTGACAGGTTAACGTCTGCGGTACCAAGCAGACGTTCAATGATTTGAGATGGTATTGAGTTGAATAGGAAGTGCCCGAACTGTTCGAGTGATTCGATTTCAGTCACAGGTCTGATTCTCTCGGATGTTGTATGCGCGAACTGCGGTCAGCGGGTAGGCGTGCACTGGCTCTTCAGGTCAGTCTTCTTCGTCATAATCCTCGTAGCTACAGCGATGACGGTATTCTTGCTTCTCGTCGACCAGGGGCTCTACGCGGCTTTACTTTTTTTCTCGGTTCCTATTGGCGCGATCGGCTTCATAAAAGCACGCTTTAGTCCATTAGTTGCGAAGCGAAAGGTATCTGATACGCGCGAGTCTTCAAGTAAAGGGAGGGGTCCTCATGTGGGATGAAACGTACTCTGTTGAGGAGTACGTATACGGGAAGGCACCCAATGGCTTTCTCTTTGAAATGTCCGGCAAACTGAAGAAGGGTAAGCGTCTTGTGCCTGGCCGAGGGAGAGGGACGCAATGCCGTCCACCTGGCCCGGCAAGGCTTTACAGTAACCGCTGTTGACTCTTCAAAAGTCGGTCTGGCGAAAGCAGACAAGCTTGCCCGGGAGTCCGGAGTATCCATACAGACTGTCCTGGCAGACCTGGCCGACTACACGATAGAAGAGGGCGCCTGGGATAGCATCGTCTCCATTTTTTGTCATCTGCACCCGGATCTGAGAAGACGGCTGCACAGAGATGTCGTAGCCGGACTAAAGAAAGGCGGCACATTCCTGCTTGAGGCCTACACGCCGAGACAGCTGGAATTCAAGACGGGTGGACCTCGATCCGCAGAATACCTGGTGGAACTAGCGACCCTGAAAGAGGATCTTGACGGTCTTGAATTTCTTCATGGCGAGGAACTGGTAAGGGACGTGACCGAGGGAAGCAAACACACGGGGCAAGGTTCAGTTGTCCAACTCCTGGCCCGGAAGAACTGAGCGCCCTGGTTGCTCATGATTGAGCTTGAAGCTCGCAAATAGAGGCTGAATCCACAGGGCTGACGAGCGTCGAGGAGATGGGTCTGGGTCAGAACACGTCGCTTGTGATCAGCCGCATCGGTTGCCTCTGCCCATAGGTCAGCGAGCGCCATATCCATTCCATAGGCCCAAATCGAAACCGGCGCACCCACCAATTGCTAAAGAGTACCTGCATTGCGAATGTCACAAGTGCAAGCGCCAGGCAAAGGGTCGCGCCAAGCGCATCGAGCAACCCGAAGCCGAAGCCGTATAGAACGAATACGTACATCACGCTTTGGAGGAGGTAGTTGGTTAATGCCGTGCGCCCAACCGCTGCGACACCACCCAACGCGAGGCGTATAGACTCGTTCTTGCATGCGGCTACGACGATAGCACCGTAGCCAAGGGCCAACACCAAATGCGGCAGCGGATCTACGGCAAAGGCTAAGGCCTCGTTAATTTCGTAGAGCCGCATATTTGCGAGGGACAGCAGGATGCCGGCACAGAACAGGATCACAGCCCAGCGCCGGAATAGTGGGCGAAGCTCGTTGGTTCGTTGCATCCAGCCCATGCGAAATATCCATGCGCCCAACATGAATCGCCCCAACGTTACCGTGCAGTAAGAAATATAGTCAGGCACGCCCCACATCTCTTCCCATGAGGCTCGCCATAGCTCGCCGACGTAGGCGATATAACTGCTGCCCTGAAATAGCTCGAAGCGTCTCTTTGCGCCCTCGTCAAAAATTGACCACCATGGGAACGGTTCATCATAGAAGTGCTGCAGGATCGCCTCCAGGAGAGCCTGACTGAACACCGCGAGGAATAACCCGACAATAAGCAGCCTTCGATCCGGCCATTTTCGAGTCAGGAATAGCAAGAATCCCATCAATGCATAGACATGCAGGATGTCACCGATCCAGATGAACCAGATGTGAATGATCCCGAAGGAAAGCAGGATTGCGGTGCGACGCAGGAATATCGCGTTGGCATTTACGTTACGGCTCTCAAGGCGACTCATGATCATCGCAAAGCCATAACCAAAGAGCAGAGAGAACAGCGTCATGGCTTTCCAGGAGACGAACAGGCCGGCTATCGGTGCGACGACAGCGTCCAAAGGTGCCGTTGCCAGATCAACAAAAGCACCGGCCGGCGCAAGCGTATGCGATTGCGCCACGAGATTGAGCCAAAGCACACCAAACAGAGCAAAGCCTCGGATGATATCGATCTCTTGAATGCGTTCGGTGGCACAGATTGGAGCAGGATTTGACATAAACACGCCGCAACACGTCTCTGATAGGCGCTCAGGTTAGCATTGCCGAAACCGGCCAGTCCTGACCGTTTCTTCGTAAATCGGTCAATGCAACACCTGGACTCTAACACTAGAGCAGGAGGTCCAGCTTCTCAATGAAGGCGTCGACAACGCGAACCGTGTTGTCGTCAGCGATGTAATCATCAAGGCGTTCGGGAAATAGCATGCCCTGGTAGCGGTTCTCACCCTCAATGAAGCGCTTCATCGACATCACCATGCGGCCAGGACTGCTACATCATACGGGTCTTCTCACACAGCCTCGGCCAAAAGCCGACGCCCGGCCCATTTGCGCCGCTGAACTCTGCTATCTTTTGGCCTATCGACCTTACCGGAGCTTCACCATGACCCGCCTGACAGTATCGATCTACATCGTCCTGGTAGTCTTTTTGCTTACCAATTCCACCGGTACATGTGCGGCAGAAATTGCCAGGTATGACGACGGGCCGTTCGCGGGCATGGGCTATCCCTATTCCGAATCCGCAAGGGTCGGCAATTTGCTTTTTCTTGCCGGTCAGATTGGTGAAGATGCTGACGGCAATCTGGTGCCAGGCGGTATCCAGGCCGAAGCCGAGCAGATGATGTTGAATATCGAGGCTGCGCTAGCTCGGCGCGGACTGGGTATGAAGGATGTGGTCAAGTGCACAGTGTTCCTCGCCGACATTGCTGAATGGGGCGCCTTCAATGAAATCTACAAGAAGCACTTTTCGCACCCTTACCCGGCACGCAGTGCATTGGGCGCGAGTGGTTTGGCTGCCAACGCGCGCGTGGAGATGGAATGTATCGCCGGATATCCTGACTAGGCAAGTCCATTGGGTCATCTCCATCCATCATACAGCAGAGATTTCGTCCGGCTGCCATGCGAAGTAGAGCAGTCCCATAACCAGCGTCCTGGCGAGTGCTCGCCCTCGACCAGAAGCGGCCACACTCTGATCCGTATCTAATTATTTTCTTCCAGTTCAAATTCCTTAAGGATCTCATCACATTGCTCGAGGAAGGTTGGACGAATAAATGTCCTCGTCTCGCGGACTGATATAGGCGCGACATATCAATCTTGTTTCATCTGGAGATCGACAAATATCAGGGAGGCGACAAGCGCGAATATCCCAACTACCTGCATCCAAACGTTAAGTTTCGCTGATTCCACCCTAAATGCTCTCCACTTGTTAATGTCCGCTCGCAGCCATCATGGCTCAAGTTCCTTGATTGGCTGGTGTGGGAAGTAAAGCGGACGCTCTTCATCGACTTATTGATCTGGAGCCCGATGCGCACTAGTGAGTCGCCGGATATCCCGAGCCCTCTGGCCACATACGCGCACCAGCAGATCCTGGAACCGTAAATCGTCACGCAAAACATCCCAATGAGGCCAAAAGGCAGCGAAGGTCTCCTCGTAGGAGCTGTTTGCGACGGCCTTCAGCCTTCAGGGAGCCGGGTCGTGTTCGACGAATATCAGTTCGGACGTGTCGTAGCCTGCCGCCTCGGCCTTGGAGAGCAGCTCGTCGAGCATGGCCTGAGGTAGCCGTGCTTCTCGTGCGAGAATCCAGAGATAGGAGCGGTCCGGGCCGGCAACCATCGAGTATTCGTAGTTCTCTCCAAGCTCGAATATGTTGTAAGCGCCATAGAAAGGACCGAAAAATGAGACCTTGAGCCGTCCGACGCTGGGGTCGCCGATAAAGTAGGCTTTGCCTTCTGCCTCGTCCCACTTGCCTTTCTCAGTGCGGTAACCGCGGTTCAGGACGCCGACGCCGCCGTCCTCGCGCAGCGAGTAGACTGCGGTGACATTCGACAACCCGCGCTCGAAACTGTGGTCGAGACGTGCGATCTCGTACCAGGTACCGAGGTACGGCTCGAGTTCGAAGTTATCGACCGGATCGATGCCTTCGGGAATACCTGTGCAGCCCGCAAGCGTTAACACGGCAAACAATAGCAAGCTTCTCATAACACTCTCCTCTATGGGCGACGATTCTCCGGGCAACCACGTCCCATCTGTCCCGGCCGCATGACTAGAAGATGCTCCAGAGATGGAAAATGGCTGTCCCGGCGAACGTGCCCAGTGCATAACCGAGAACACCGACCAGGACTCCTGGAGTGACGAGGTCGTGCCAGCCGCGTGCCGCTGCGAGCGCCGGTGCCGTCGTCGCCCCCAGCACGGCCGCATTCGAGGCGGTAACGAGTTCAGGAACCGTCAACCTGAACAGCCTGCCAACGACGAGCAAAACCACGAGGTGCACGCTCAGCAGTATCACTACCAGGACGATCAGTAGCGGCGCGATTTGCACCATCGCAACAAGGTCAGCGCCGGCGGCAATGGCCGCGAAAAATACAAATGCGAGTCCGACCCCCAACTCAAAGCTGCCGTGCAACCTGTCCATCCACTTCGGAAACGCGGTAGCGACGACGAGCACGAGCAGGGTGATGACTGCGTAGCGCAAGCTCGGTATGCCGATCAAAGCGGTGAGTGCATCGCCGATTGCGACGAAACTAATTGCCGCTGCCAACGCCAATGTGAGGCTCGTCGACGTGATTGGCAGAGCTGCTGCTTCTTCGAGCTGCTTCTCGCCGTGTTCATGGGTGGTGAACTTCCGTGCGAGCCAGTTCCAGCCCGGCAGCAGGGCCAGGACGCTCAGGAACACCGCGCTAAACAGATTATCGGTCGCGGTAGCTGCGGAGAAAAACGACGCATCGGTACGAAGACCGGTAATTTCACCCAGCGCAGCGTAGTTCACCGAGCCGCCGATGTAGGTTGACGTAAACAGGCCGGCGATCCCCGCTTCTCGCATGGCAGGATCGAGCTCGGCTGCCGGTGCCAGTGCGCTGAGATCCAGTAGTCCTACCGCGACTATTACACCAAGAATGGTCCCCAGGCTTGCGATGAGAAATGCCAGCGTCATGCGCGTCGTTTCGAACAGCATCTTCCGCAGGTTTGCCTTGAACAGGAACATCGGGATCAACACCGGCACGAAATAGCTGAACACGAAATCGAAGGCGGGTGCGGAGTGCGGAATGATGCGCAGGTTGGCAGCGGCAATGGCCGTGAGAATCGCGATCACAGCGCCGGTCACGTGAGCGCCGAAACGGGTCTTCTCGGCAAGAAAACCCGCGCCCGCGATAACGAACAGGGCGGCCATCAGGGCGAAATCGTTATCCGGGCTTATTAGCGTCATGGTCAGTCCTTCGTGGGCATCTCCGCATTGTGCCCACTATGGCCCGAATGTTCCTGCGTTCCGGTCAATTTCATGACGGGCATCGCGATCGTTGCAAGGCCGATGACGATGATCAGCAGACCTGCTCCCAGGCGTTTGCCGCTCATGAACTGCGCGAGTTTCGACGCACTCATCCCCGTGGCCAGCATCGCCGGCATCGTGCCGAGTCCGAATGCCACCATGACCAGCGCACCACTGACAATGTCGGTTGTTGTCGCTGCGAGCAGCAACACGCTGTAGACCAACCCGCAAGGCAGCCAGCCCCAGATGAGCCCGAGACCCAGTGCCTGGGCCGTTGACTCGACCGGGACCAGGCCCTTCGCCGCCGGCGCAATGCGACGCCAGAGTTTTGCCCCAGCGCTCTCCAGCGGCGCGAGGATGCGCCAACCGAATGCCAGCTGTAACCCGACAAGAATAATCAGGATGCCGCTGGCGAGTCGGACCGGTGCGGTGATCTTCGGGATCAGGCCGACAGTCGTCTTGCCCAGCAATGCGACCAGGGCGCCGAGGATCGCGTAGCTCAGGACGCGCCCAAAGTTGTACGCGATCGCTCTGGGTACCTGGGAGCGAAGGGACGCGACGCTCGCATTGACGGCGAACAGGCCCGATATGCCGCCACACATACCCACGCAATGCGCACTGCCCAGAAAACCAGTCACGATTGCCGCAGCGAGAATCGGAATCAGTTCGCTCATGACGACTCGTCCTGATCGGGCTTCGTGTCGTCGTCCATCACGATACGCACGGCGGGCGTATCCAGGTCGTCAAACTGTCCGCTGCCTACGGCCCAGAAGAATGCCCAGACAGCAAGGCCCAGCAGGAGCAGGGCCAGTGGAATCAGTACGTAGAGAATAGACATGATTATTCGAATCGGTTGAGTCGCAGTGCATTGAGTACGACGACAAGTGAACTTGCACTCATGCCAATCGCGGCGAGCCACGGGGGCACGAAACCGGCAGCCGCCAACGGCAATGCCAGCGCATTGTATACGATCGCCCAGGCCAGGTTCTGGCGCACGATGCGCATCGTCTTGCGCGACATCTCGACAGCCGTCGTCAGCGGCGCGAGCGACTCGCCGAGCATGATTACATCTGCGCTGGTCTGAGCGAGCAGGGCGCCGTGTGCCGGCGCGACGGATGTGTCCGCACCCGCAAGCACGGGCGCGTCGTTGATGCCGTCCCCGATCATCACGACGCGTTCGCCGCGTTGCTGAGCGGCCTCGATAATGGCGAGTTTGTCCTCGGGCGTGCACTCGTAGTGCACGTCGTCGATCCCGAGCCGTGCCGCGATCGTGGCCACGGCCATCCGATTGTCGCCGCTGACCAGTGCTGGCGTTATGCCAAGGCCTGCGTAGTGACTCCAGTGTCTTTCCCGCGTCGGGCCGCAGCTCATCCTCGAGTTCGAACCAGGCAACGGCGTTGCCGTCGACACCGAGAAAAACATGCGTTGCCGAGCTGTCTTCGGTGGCGATTCCTCCGCCGACGAAAGCGGCATTGCCGAGCCGCCACTGCCGAGCGTCGATCACGCCACTGATTCCCTGGCCAACCTCGATTTGCTGGGATGACACGGCTGGCAGTTCATCGGCCAAGGCAAACGCGCTGGCCAGCGGGTGGGTCGACACACTCTCCAGCGCCGCCGCGATCCGCCGGCAGTCTTTCTCGGTCCAGGCGTTGTCGGTGACGAAAACTGCGGTAATGCGAGGTTTGCCTTCGGTCAGTGTGCCCGTCTTGTCGAAGACTGCGAGCGTGACGCGGGAGAGTGACTCGATCGCGTTGCCGTTCGTCACCAGGAGGCGCAACTGCGACATCCGACTGCCGGCTGCAGCAAACGCGGCGGGCGTGGCGAGTGCCAGCGCGCAGGGGCAGGTGACGACAAGCACCGAAAGCGTGATAACGAAGGCTCTTTCCGGGTCCGCGAAGTACCAGAAAACCGCAACGCATGCCGCAACCAGCAGGAGCGCGACGACGATGTAGCTGGCGATCCTGTCGGCCAGCGTGACGAAGGCCGGTCGTGCATAGCGAGCTCGCTCACTGAGGCGGCTGATCGTGCCAAGCGTTGTATCGCCGCCCGTCGTGGTCACGGTCATCTCGATCATGTTGTCGAGATTGATGCTACCTGCCGATAGCTCGTCACCGATGCCTTTGACCTGCGGCCTGGCCTCACCGGTGAGCAGGGCTTCGTCAACGGTGGTCGATCCGGAAGCGAGCGTGCCGTCCGCGGGGATGGACTCGCCGGCGCGAATCAGCACGGTGTCGCCTGCAGCCAGTTGGCTGACGGGAACGGTCGATTGCACGCCCTCATCGATGCGGATTGTTGTGTTGGGCAACAGTGATGACAAGGCAACGCCACGGTCGATTGAGCGATGCCGCGCACGCATTTCGAGAAACCGTCCGAGCGTCAGGAAGAAGACGAACATGGTGACCGAGTCGAACCAGACGGCCTCGCCACGAGTGAAGGTCGAATAGATAGACGCTGCGTACGCCGAGCCAACAGCAATCGAGACAGGCAGGTCCATACCGGGTCGGCGTGCGACAAGCCCCCGCCAGGCGCTGGTGAAAAATGGCCTGGCGGCATAGAACACGACGGGTGTCGTGACGAAGAAGCTGACGAGACGCAGGAAATGCTGCATCTCGGCGTCGATGCCCTGGAAGTCCATGGCGTACAGGCCGACAGCGAACATCATGACCTGCATCATGCCAAGGGACGCAACCAGCAGGCGCTTGAGCGCGGTGCGTTGCTCGCTTACCTCGGGTCGCGCCGCGCCCTCGGGCGACATCGGTTGTGGCTGGTAGCCCAGGTTTGCGAGCGTGGCAAGGTACGAGGAAAATTGAGACCCTTCCGCGGGGAAGCGAAGGCGCAGGCGGTGTGTGATCGGATTCACCTCAGCGGATGCGACGCCGGGCTGTTTGCCCAGGGTGGTCTCGATCAACCAGCTGCAAGCGGAGCAGTACATGCCACCGACATAAATCGTCGCTTCGCGGACGTCATCGTGTTGTTCAGTGAATGCGCCGAGCATGTCCGAACTATCGAAGACGCGCCACTCGGCAGCGTCTTCAGGTGGCCGGCCGACCCCGGGGTCGGGCGCGTCGCGGAGGTCGTAATAGCGGGACATGCCCGTGTCGCGGATGAGTTCGGCGACAGCCTTGCATCCCGGGCAACAGACCGGATGATGGGCGTCCCCGATTTCTACGGTGAGATGGCAGTCAGTCGGGACAGGCAGCGCGCAATGGAAACAGGTGTCAGCGCTCATCAGTGCCGCCCGGCCTGAGCATCAGGCTGGCGTCACCTTGCCACTCGGCGGACAGCCGCCAGTCGTCTCCTGAACTCAGCACCGCGTAGTAGCGCTCGTCGGGGACTGAAATCATATGTCCCACCCAAACGGGGTTACCGTCGGCGTCGGGCATGGCCTTGTTGAGCGTGATCAGCCGGTCGCGGTCCGCGAAGGCCGGGTGCGAAAGCTCGAACTCGAGTGCAGCCGGGGTTGTCGCGAGATCCCCGGAGCGCATGACGACCGACACCATGCCCGTCGACGCATCAATTTCCACGAGTGCGGCGAGCCCGAGTTCGGATGCCAGCCGTTCTGCCGAGATACGGCGATCGGTGGCGTTCTTGACGCCGTCATCCGACTTTACGACCAGCGAATCCGTTGTCTGCATCGAAATCCACAGCGTCGTTAGCCCGGCCACAACCGCCGACGCCGGAAGGGCGATGATGAACCACGGCCAGAACTGCCGGTACCAGGGCTGGGTATCTTCGCGCATCATGTGGTGACTCTGTGTCCTGTCTACGGCGTCGGACCGATAAAGCGGCTGTCTTCTGCGATGGAGACACCCTCGTCGTCGGTCGTTGTTACGCTGAACTGGATCGTCATAATGCCATACGCGTTGTCACGATGGACACGGGCACGGACGGGTAGTGACAGCACGCCACCTCCATCAACCTGCACGACGTTATTGTCGCCGACGCCATCGAGCGAGATGCCCTCGACACCGCTGACACCCACAACGAAGCTGCGCGCTTTGTCGGACTGGTTGATGACCTTGATCGTGTAAATATTCTCGATCATGTCGCCGGGGAGTTCGCGGTACAGAGAATTACGGTCGCGTATGACGTCGAGAATGATCGGCGTCCGCGTTGCCATTGACGTCACCAGGCCGGTAATCAGGAGGAGTAGCAGGGCGCCGTAGACAAACATGCGCGGACGCAGGACATGCGTCGTTTCGTGATGGACGGCGTGCTCGGTCGTGTAGCGCACAAGACCTCGCGGGTAGTTCATCTTGTCCATGATCGAGTCGCACGCGTCGATGCAGGCAGCGCAGGCGATGCATTCGTATTGCAGGCCATCGCGAATATCGATGCCCGTGGGGCAGACCTGCACGCACAGTTGGCAATCGATGCAATCGCCCAGCCCGGCCTCCTTGTGGTCGACGGACCGATTGCGGCTACCGCGTGGTTCACCGCGACTCTCGTCGTAGGAGATGATCAACGTGTCCTTGTCGAACATCGCGCTCTGGAAGCGAGCGTACGGGCACATGTATTTGCAGACCTGCTCGCGCATGTACCCGGCATTGCCATACGTGGCGAAGCCGTAGAAAAGGCCCCAGAACAGCGTCCAGCCGCTGACGTTGAGCGCGATGATCTCTGTGCCGAGTTCCCGGATCGGTGTGAAATAGCCCACAAAGGTGAAACCGGTCCACAACGAGAATGTAATCCAGAGAAACTGTTTCGAACCTTTACGCCGCAGCTTGTTCCATGACCAGGGAGCGTTGTCGAGCTTCATGCGCTGCGAGCGTGTGCCCTCAGTCCACTGCTCCATCCAGATGAAGATCTCGGTCCACACTGTTTGCGGACACGCAAAGCCGCACCACAGCCGGCCCGCGAGCGCCGTGAAAAAGAACAGGGAGAGCGCCGCTATCATCAGCAAGAGGGCGAGGTACGGGAAGTCCTGTGGCCAGAGTGTCAGTCCAACGAGATGGAACTTGCGAGCCGGCAAGTCGAACAGGATGGCCTGGCGCTCGTCCCAGTTCAGCCAGGGCACGGCATAGAAAAGCCCGAGCAGTGCAGTCGTCGCGATCTTGCTCAGGTTCGCAAATCGCCCGCCGATCTCTCGTGGGTAGATTTTGGTCGCGCTCTCGTACATCGAGGCGCCTTGCGGATTATTCATTGCTTACGGTGCTTGGGCTTACGGTGTTTGGCAGTTCGCTTGGGCGCAGTGCGAACCAGGTAGGCGGTGATGCCGGAGCAAAGTGCGCACAAGGCCCAGAAGAAAAAGAATCCAGCTGCGTAACCGGCATCGCGCCCGATATCGAGGTCGTCATCAAAAATGCCGGTCAGGTCAACCGGGTCAAACAGCGCAAAGAACACCATGGTGCCAATCGAGGCCACGAGGAACGAGATCCACAGAACCGTGAATACGGCTTGCTTGTCGCGGCTCCATCGTCTGGGCACCGCGGTACTCTTCGCTAATCACTTTCTACCGTCCGCTATTGCGACAGGCTGTAGACATACGCCGCCAGGATCTTCGTGCGGTCATCGCCGAACAGGTCGCCGTGTGCGGGCATTACGCCACTGCGGCCGTTGACGATTGTCTTCCGTATCACCTCATCAGAGCTGCCATAGAGCCAGATATCGTCCGTCAGGTTCGGTGCGCCGAAAATCTTGTTGCCGGTGCCCGCTGGTGTGTGGCACATCGCGCAGCGCATGGCGAAGTCCGCCGCGCCGGCGTCGTTTGCTTCGCCAAGGCCGCTCAGGCTTTTGACGTGCGCCACGAGATTGTCGACCGCCTGGTCGTCGAGAATCGATCCCTGGGGTGGCATTGCAGCGGTACGGCCATTGCCGATTGTTGTCGTGAGTTCGGCTTCCGAATTGCCCCACAACCAGTCATCGTCGGTCAGGTTCGGGTAACCCACAGCACCGCGCGCATCCGATCCGTGGCAAGTGGTGCAGTAGCTGGCAAACAGGCTCTCGCCAAGCGCCAGGGCATCCGGATTCGTTGCCAGCGCCTCGAAATCCATCGCCGCGAACTCTTGATAGATCGGCTCGTAGGTGGCAGCAGCATGCTGCATTTCCTGTTCGTACTGGCCGTGTTGCGACCAGCCGAGCATGCCTTTGTAACTGCCGAGGCCAGGGAATGCTATCAGGTAGCCAATAGCCCAGGCGATGGTGATGAAGTACAGGTACAGCCACCACTTCGGAGCCGGGTTATTCCACTCCTCGAGATCGCCATCCCACTTGTGGCCAACGAGGTCATCGTCAGCGACGTTTTGCGGTCCCTGCTTGGCTGACCAGCTGATCAACCAGATACACCAAATTGTGAAAACGATCGTGCCAGCAGCAACGAACCAGTGCCAGAATGCAGGCATCAGATGTTCTCCCGCTCAGTATTAGAATTAGTTGTGATGTAGTTGTCTTCTTCCAGGGGCAATGCCGCGGAAGCATCGAAGTCCTTCTTGCGACGGCTGCTCCACGCCCACACCCAGATGCCCATGAAGGCAAAAAAGATGGTGGCTGTCAGGATGCCGCGGACGTCATTGATATCCATGCCGCTTTACCTGCGATTCCGCCGATTGGTGCCGAGGCCCTGCAAATAAGCGACGACGGCGTCGAGCTCTGTCTTGCCGGCAACCGCAGCCGCCGCTCCCGCGATCTGCTCGTCCGTATACGGATCGCCCAGCATCTGCAAAGCGCCCAGCTTTTGCGGTGATGAGATCGCCATCGACCTCATTATCGGCGAGCCAGGGGTAGGCCGGCATATTGGATTCGGGCACCAGTGCGCGAGGATCCATGAGGTGCAGGCGCTGCCAGTCATCCGAGTACCGGCCGCCGACGCGTGCCAGGTCCGGACCCGTGCGTTTGGAACCGAACTGGAAGGGCCGGTCGTAAACCGTTTCGCCCGCCGTCGTAAATGGACCGTAGCGTTCTGTCTCCGAACGGAAAGGGCGAATCATCTGGGAATGACAGTTGTAGCATCCTTCGCGGACATAGACGTCGCGGCCGGCGAGCCGCAGCGGGCTGTAGACCTCGATTCCCTCGTCCGGCTCCGTTGCGTCGGAGCTCATCATCAAGGGAACGATTTCGACCAGTCCACCGATACTGATCGCGACAACGATCAGTACCATCATCAGGTTCAGACTTTTTTCAATTGTTTCGTGGCGCATTGATGAACTCTCCTGTTACGCCGGATCCAGTACCGCAACGGGTACCGGCTTCTTGTCGCTTACCGTCTTCCAGACGTTGTAAGCCATGATGATCATGCCCGAGAAGAACACGAGGCCGCCGAGCAGACGGAAGTAATGGTACGGCTCGACCGCTTTCAGCGACTCGACAAATGAATACGTCAGCGTGCCGTCGTCATTGACCGCGCGCCACATCAGGCCCTCGGTAACACCGGCGATCCACATCGATACAGCGTAAAGGACGACACCGATGGTTGATGTCCAGAAGTGGACATCGATGAGCTTGGTCGAGTACATACCTTCGCGGTTATAGAGGCGTGGCAGCAGTGAGTACATCGAACCGATCGTCATCATCGCAACCCAGCCCAGCGCACCGGAATGCACGTGACCGATGGTCCAGTTCGTGTAATGCGAGAGCGCATTCACGGTCTTGATCGACATCATCGGGCCTTCAAACGTCGACATACCGTAGAACGACAGGGCGACGATCATGAATTTCAGGATCGGGTCCGAGCGCAGCTTATGCCAGGCGCCCGACAGCGTCATCATGCCGTTGATCATGCCGCCCCAGCTCGGTGCGAGAAGAATGATGGAAAACACCATGCCGAGTGTTTGTGCCCAGTCCGGTAGCGACGTGTAGTGCAGATGATGAGGGCCGGCCCACATGTAAACGGCGATAAGCGACCAGAAATGCACAACCGAGAGGCGATAGGAGTAAACCGGACGACCGGCCTGTTTGGGCACGAAGTAGTACATCATGCCGAGGAAGCCAGCGGTCAGGAAGAAGCCGACGGCGTTATGGCCATACCACCATTGCATCATCGCATCGACGACGCCGGTATAAATCAGGTAGGACTTCGTCAACGTAACCGGCAATGCCAGGTTGTTGAAGATGTGCAGTACGGCGACCGTGATAATGAAAGCACCGTAGAACCAGTTGGCAACATAGATATGCTTGATACGCCGCTTGGCGATCGTGGTGAAGAACACGATGGCATAGGCGACCCAGACAACCGCGATGAGCAGGTCAATGGGCCATTCCAGTTCGGCGTATTCCTTGCTCTGCGTGATGCCCAGCGGCAACGTTATCGCGGCCAGCACGATAATCGCCTGCCAGCCCCAGAACGTGAATGCGGCAAGCTTTTCGAAAGCCAGCCGGACGTGGCAGGTCCGTTGCACAACGTAATAGGATGTCGCGAACAGCGCCGAACCACCGAATGCGAAGATCACCGCGTTGGTGTGCAACGGCCGGAGGCGGCTGTACGTCAGGAATGGCAGGTCGAAATTAAGTGCCGGCCAGATGAGTTGGGCTGCAATGATGACGCCGACAAGCATGCCGACGATGCCCCAGACCACGACCATGATCGAGAACTGGCGCACAACCTTGTCATTATACGAAGCTGCTGTGTCCAACTTAGGACCCCTGTTTGGATTTGGAAATGCTGACAGTAATACAGGCGTTGACGGACCCCCGCCATGCCGATTTTATTTTAGTAGCAGTATAGTCTGGTACTGCCGCCGCAGGTTAACAAGCAATCTCTAATATACGTATAGGTGAGGATACGTATGGACGGGGGCGAACAATAAATGTCCGAATTCGCGGCTTTCTGCGCCTATAATTCGGAAATCATTACGTGCCAACCGGAAATCTCCTTGATAAACCTCGAATTCCCCAGTGTCGTGATTAACGACATTCTCAAAACGTCGGCGGACGCTCACATTGTGACCGACCGCGAGGGCCGCATCCAGGGCGCCAATCGCGAAGCCGAGGAGCTATTCGGCTACGGGCCAGGTGAGCTTGACGGTGAGCAGATCGAAATCCTGATCCCGGACCAGCAGCGCGCACATCATCGCAAGCTGCGCGCCGAGTACCAGGCATCGCCAAGGGGAAGGCCGATGGTCTCGGGTCTCGAGCTGTACGGGCGGCGCAAGGACGGGGAGGTTTTCCGGGCCGAGATCGCGTTGAATCCCATCGAAACGTCTGAAGGACTTATCGTCACGAGCACGATTCGCCGCATCGATGAGGCGGATATTTCCGAGGCCTATTTCCGAATGCTGCTCGAATCGGCGCCGGACGCGATGATCATCATTGACGAGCAGGGCAAGATCGCCATCGCCAACGCACAGGCGGAAGAGATGTTCGGGTACGGACGCCACCAAATGCTGGGGCAGCCTGTCGAGATGCTGCTGCCGGAACGCCTGCGAGACGCTCACGTCGGCCATCGGCAGGGATTTGCCACCGAGCCGCGTTTGCGCCCGATGGGACCCGGCCTCGACCTGGTTGCAAGACGCCAGGACGGTTCTGAATTTCCGGTCGAAATCAGCCTGAGTCCCGTCCGCTCGGCAGACGGGCACTTCGTTTCCAGCGTCATTCGCGACGTCACAAAACGCAAGCGCATGGAAGACGAGATTATTGCCGCGCGCCAGCAGGCAGAGCGCGCCAACAAAGCGAACAGCGCGTTTCTCGCGGCAGCGAGCCACGATCTCAGGCAGCCAGTGCAGGCATTGAGCCTCCTGAATGGCGCGCTGCGGCGCACGGTCAAGGACGAGCGAGCGCTGGAGATGATAGAAAGCCAGGAGTATTCGCTGATTGCCATGACGAATCTCCTGAATTCTCTCCTCGATATTTCGCGCCTCGATGCGGGCGCCGTGTCGCCGGAACTCGAAGATTTCCCGATCAAGCGGCTGATCGATCGTCTCTCGGACGAATTTGCACGGCAGGCGAAGCACGTTGGCCTCGCGTTTTCCTCATCGTCCTGCGCGACGGTCATCAACAGCGACCCCAACCTGCTGGCGGAGATCATCCAGAACTTCGTATCGAACGCGATCCGTTACACGGACAAGGGTAGCGTGAAACTGGAATGTGTCGAGAAAGACGGACAATGCGTCATTTCGGTGACCGATACCGGAATTGGAATCGAACAGGATCAGCTTCAGGAAATTTTCCGCGAATTTCATCAATGCAAGGCGCCCGGCGCCAGCAAGGAGGGCTTCGGACTCGGTCTCGCGATTGTGAAGCGCCTGTCGGACCTGCTGGGCGTGGAAATCAGCGTCAGCTCCGATATTGGCAAGGGCTCGACATTCAGCGTGTCGATTCCCGCCGCGGACCGTGCAATGGCCCGTGAGGAGTTGAAAGCCGTTGCCGCTTCACCTGTTCACGAGGATGCCAGCGGCCTCGTCATCCTGATCGAGGATGATGTCAATGTGGCCAACGCCTGGGGCATGCTGCTTGAAGCGGAGGGCTACGAAGTGGCGATGGCCGCGTCGGCTTCCGAAGCGCTCGCTCTGATGAATCATCTGCACGAAACACCCGCTTTGCTGATATCCGACTTCCACCTGTTGGATGGATCCACGGGCGTCGAGGCGGTGAGCGCCATCCGCGAACATTTCGACGTGCACATTCCGGCGTTCATCGTGAGTGGCGATACGTCGAAGGTCGTCAAAGAGGCCCGCCTGCTCGATAACTGCACCCTGATGTGCAAGCCGATCGACACCAATCGATTGCTTGCGGCGGCGCGGCACGCCGTCGGCACGGGCGTTGTGCCGCAGGACTAATTGGTGCCAGTCACCTTATAACCCGTCTAAACACCAACCCTTTTGAACTGGTTATAAGGTGACTGGCACCATAAGCCAGCTCAGCGGTGACTTGGTGATGGCCACTCCTGCGATGTAGGCGAATACGGACACGGCACCAACCAGCGCGATCAGCCGGATTTGCAGCGTCTTGCCGCGTTTGATCGCGATCGTTCCCAGCAGGATGTAGGCGATCAGTCCGGTGAACTTCGCAACCAGCCAGGCCTGGGTGAACGGATTCAGCTGCAGCAGCCATAGCGTGGCAACACCGGACACCAGGAGAATCGTATCGACAACGTGCGGCACGATCCGTGTGACGCGCCGCTGCAGTTTTTCGGATTCGGTCAGCATCCAGTAGCCACGCAACAGAAAACCCGAAATCGTTGCCGTGGCGGCGAGCACATGAATGGTCTTCAGGACGAGGTAGGTCATGGCCGCGCATTGTGTCACAGATGCACTCTCGGGCACCCGCAGCACGGTAGGCGAACCTACTTATAGTCTGATGCAGCGGATGTTGTCACAGTGCAGCTAGATCATGTTCACGGCTAACTACTAGAGCGCAGTAGGAAGCTGTAAGCAGCGGGGCCCGGCTCAGGTCGGGCCCCGTTTTTGTTGGGGTTCGCCTCGCGAGCGATCGTCGCCCAGGAGACTGTCCAGGGCTTCGCGTTGTTCGATTGCGTGTCTCTCAAGCCAATCAATGTAGTCAATGAACTCCGGTGTGTCGCGCACGAAGTCGAAGGCGCGCAGGCGCGCAATTGCAATCGGCCAGTTGTCCGACGAACGACGCTCAGCCAGGAGTGTCTGGAGTATTGCGAGCACCTCTTCTCGCTGCCCGGTTGCGGCCATGTTCCACAACTGGAAAAAACCGGGGCCATATTGACGTGCTCTTGCGGAAATATCGTCGAGCATTTCCTGCATCACGCGCAGGCCCTGTTCTTCGCGCCCGGCAGCAATCTGCATGGCGCCCACGAACCAGGTCGTATTCCCGCTTCGGTGTGACCAGTTGCCGTCCGCTTCAAAATACTCCGGAAAGTAAGCGCTCAGAAAATCGAGCCACTCATCCCAGCTGTCGTTCCGCACAGCATCGTCCCAGATGACCTGCAGGGCGAGCGCCCGAGATCCCTGGCGCTCAGCCAGGCCGTCTTCAATCAGCTGCCTGGCCAGCGCCGGGCCATCCGGTGTGCCGCGGTCTTCATACAGGTACAGCGCAAGCGGTGCTGCTCTTGATACCGGGTGCGACGCGTCGATCTCGACGGCGCGGTCATACCATTGCCTGGCCGAGGCGGGGTCGTCGATCGTCAGGTAGTGATCGCCGATCATGGTCGCGAGTTCGGGATCGTCCGGGTCATACTCAAACGCCTGCATCGTATCGACAATCGCTTGTGCCCAATTGCCACGCAGGAACTCCAGTTCCGATTTTCGATACCAGGGCAGCGGTGACTCCGGTGCAATCTTCAGGAGTTTCGTCACATAGTCGTCGGCCGCGTCGTACTGCCTCAAAAACCGGTGCTGCAAGACCAGGTCGTTATGAATGGTTGTCGACAAAGGGTCGAGTGTCAGGGCCGCTTCAAATGCCCTGATGGCCTCGGGCCCCTGGAAGTTGCTCGCATACAGTCGCCCGAGCTGTTGCTGCGCAAACGCTTCATTCGGGCCAAGCTCGACGGCCCGCTCGAGAAGTTCCGCAGCGGTATCCTCATTACCGAGATTTAGCTCGACAGTACCAAGAACGGCGATTGCCAGCGCTGATTGCGGATCCAGGTCCAGTGCCTTCGACGCCGCATCGCGCGCCTTCTCGTACATTTCACTTCGCCTCCCGATACCGGTGTCCTCCATATCGAGGTACAGGTGGCCAAGACGTGCCCACGCCAGTGCGTAATTCGGGTCGAGGCGCACGGCATTGAGAAAACGTTGTTCACCACGCCTCAGAGACTCAAACGAGTAGTCGTTGATGTCATTGATGCCGAGCAGGTACTCCGTATAAGCATCGATGTTGTCAGTCTCATGCTGGGACAGCTTGTCCGCGGCTTCGCCAAGCAGCGAAATCTTCAGCGCGGCCACAACCTCATTGGCTATTTCGTCCTGGATAGCGAATACGTCGTCGAGGTCGCGGTCGAAGTTCCCCGACCACAGGTGGTATCCGGATTCGGCTTCGATGAGCTGTGCGGTTACACGAATCTTGTTACCGGCTTTCTGCACGCTGCCTTCGAGGATCGTGCCGACATTCAGCGCCTCGGCAATTTTTGTGATGTCCGTGTTCTGGTCGCGAAACTGGAACGAAGACGTTCTGGCCGCGACGCGGATTTCGCGGATCTGTGCGAGCATGTGCAACAAGGTATCGGCGAGACCGTCGGAGAAATAGGTGCTGCTCTCATCGGCGCTCATGTTCGCGAAAGGCAAGACGGCTATCGATGGAGCGCCGGTACTGACGATCTCGTTTGTCGGCGTGGCATCGATGTGATGCCTCTGCCGCAGGTTCGACGACTGGCATATCGCCGCGATCGAGCATTGACCTGTCTACGAGCAGCACACCGATTGCAATGACCAGGACGCCGATGATGATGCGATTCAGCCGCTGGCCGGTCTCGTGCGTGATGGACGCGGTGCGATCGACGTCTTTTTCGCGCTTCAGTCCTTCCGGCGTCATCTCATACGCCCAGGCAAATATGAGTGCCAGCGGCAGCCCGGCAGCCAGCAGGACGAGTATCAGTTTGGGGACCCATGCCGGTACGCCGATGATGGGTTCGACGACGTCGATAACCTGCAGCAACAGCCAGGACGCGATGGCATATGCGATGCCAACGCGGTAGACGTTACGCCGTTTCAGTTCAGCGAAGAAAGATGTGTCGTTCGCCAAAGGTAGTCCCTCACCCCAAAGGTGCTGGGAGAATACCATTTTTAGGGGCTAAACCGTCACACCGCGCTGCACAACAGGCAATAGGTACCAGTTACGAACCCTGGTACCTATTGACGAACGCAGATCCTGGTAGGAATCAAGCGGCTTCGTGATTGTCGAGATCGACCGGTGTACGGAACCAGTCGGGCTTAATAATGAGCAGATCGCAGGGCAGGTCTTCGAGCGTCCGTTCTGCGGTCGCACCGATAAACAGGCGTTTCCAGCGATTGCGCGCAACGGCACCCATAACGACCACGTCGGCTTGCAGTTTTTCCGCAATCAAAGGCAGCTCTTCGTGCGTGACGCCTGCTACGAGGTGCGCGTTGCAGTCTTCGATCTTGTGGAACTGCGTTATTTCCGTGAAGCGCTTCTTGTGGTCCTCATGCATCTGCTGCTCTATCTCGTCGAAGGGCAGGGACACCGGGATATAGGCGTTAGCGGTTGCTGTTGCCACGGCAATACGCGGGTCGTAGGAGTGGAACGCGTGTACCACTCCACCAACGCTTTCCGAGATGCTCTTGCTGACGTGCAGGATCTCGTCGTCGAGCGCCGCGGGTTTGTCGTGTTGATGCATCGGGTCGATGGCGGCAACAAAAACCGGTACCTCGGCCAGTTCCTGCGGCTTGACGAGCCACAACGGCATTGGACACGTGCGCAACAGGTTCCAGTCCGTATTGGTCAGGAGAGCGCGAGTTACAGCCGAGTGGTGATGCGTGTCCTTTACCACGATATCGGCACCGCTACTCGTGGCATGGCGGACCACGCCCTCATAAAGTGGGTGGTCCCAAACGGCAGTTGTCTTGACTACAAGGCCGTCCACGCGAAGTGGTTCGGCCAGTTTCTCGAGATGCTTTTCGTGGCCCTGGATGACTTCGTCGCGGGCCTTCTCCAGCGAGGGTGAGTCAAACAGGCGATCGCCGCTGAGGTATTCGTTGTAATAGCACACGAGCAGTTCGAGCTCGGCACCGCTATTTTTGGCAAGCCAGGCGGCCCGACGTACCGCCGGTTGATCTTCAACAGTGGGGTCGACAACTGCCAGGATCTTCTTGAGTTCATTCATCGTCACACCTGACACAGTGATTGAGTCGTCGTGGGTACAGCCCGAGCATACGCGCCGACCTATAGCAATCCATAAGGCGTGTTGCTTAATATCTCGCGGAATGTACTTATTTGGTGGTAAGTGCTTCTACTAATTACGGAAACGGCGCGAATGCGGTCAAATGCGGACATATGAAACGCTCGGGAGGCGAGCATGTCGGCCGCACAAACTGAGGGACTCAGAGAAGCGCTGGAGGCGAAAAAAGAGGAGCTGACGATCAGGCTGAATCGCATCCATGCCAACTTGCGCCGTGGCTACGACGCCGACTCCAAGGAGCGTGCAAAGCAGCTCGAGGATAATGAAGTTGTCGATGCGCTGGGCAACGAGGCTCGAATGGAATTGGCCAAGATTTCGGCTGCATTGCAGCGCCTCGACTCCGGCACCTACGGCCTGTGTGTCGAATGCGGAATGGAGATCGAGCCGGGCCGTTTGAAAGTTTACCCGTACGCCGACGAGTGTATTGAATGCGCTGAGTTTGACGAGCGCCGCCAGCGGCGTCTTTAAGCCGTCATGTGCATCTTGACGAGGTCAGCCAATGACCTTGCCTGCATCTTCTCCATGACACGGGCGCGGTGGATTTCCACCGTACGCTGACTAACACCGAGTTCGAAAGCGATAACCTTGTTCGGCTTGCCCGTGACAACGAGGTCAAAGACCTCGCGCTCACGATTGGTCAGGCGTTCGAGACGCCCGGCAACTTCGGCGTGATGCTGTTGCTCTTCGCGGCGCTCTTCGTCAGTTGCCAGTGCCTCACGAATTCGATCCAGCAATTCCTGGTCGCGGAACGGCTTCTGGATGAAATCAACCGCGCCTTTTTGCATGGCTTCAACAGCCATGGGCACATCGCCGTGGCCCGTAATAAAGATGATCGGCAGCGTGTTGCCGCGCTTGATCAGTTCTTCCTGTAACTCGAGCCCGCCCAGACCGGGCATGCGAATATCGAGCACCAGGCACCCAGGGCGCTGCTCCCCGATCTTCTCGAGAAAATCATCGGCTGACGCAAAAATCTCGTGGTTCAGATTGACTGAATCCATGAGTGCCTGCATTGCAAAGCGGATAGCCGCATCGTCATCGACGATGAAAACCGTTGGGGATTGTTCTTTTTGAGCTGCCATGGGCCGTGATTGGACCAGATTGAGCGCAATTTTGCGAGCCTTTCGGCCACGAAGTTCCGCCCGGCACCGGTTACGGCGGCAATGCTGATATGTGACACATGTCGCGTTACAGGGCTCCTCGACTAGTCCAGTCGCTTGCTAAATCGCAGCGCTGCGACCGTCATCGCGACCAGGGTAAAACCGACCAGGTAGAGAAAGTCGGGCGTTAGCTCGAGAAGCGGGGCATCGCGCAACATGATGCCCCGCGTGAGGCGAATGAAATGCGTGGTTGGCAGCACTTCGCCGATAAACTGCGCGACCCTTGGCATACCGTCGAATGGAAACATGAAGCCAGACAACAGGATAGACGGCATCAGGATGAATACGGTCATTTGCATGGCCTGGAACTGCGTATGCACTGCCGTCGAGATCAACAGGCCCAGCGACAACTTCGCGGCGATGAACGCGGTGCCAGCGATATAGAGGTCCAACACGGACCCGCGCACAGGCACGTCGAACAACAGGCGACCGACACCGAGAATCAGGCCCAGCTGCAACAGGCCGATCAGCACGTAAGGCGTGACTTTGCCGACCATGAGTTCGGCGGAGCTAACCGGTGTGTTGATGAGCAGCTCGAGGTTGCCGCGTTCCTTCTCCCGCACAATGGCGACCGCGGTGAACAGCATCATCGTCATCATCAGGATGACGCCCATAAGCCCCGGCACGATATTGACGGGCGTTCGCCGCTCCGGATTGTAATAAGGCCTGGTTTCGATGAGTTCGGCCGACCGGCGTTGCGGGGCAAGCCCGACGTGCACCGGCACGTTGCGCAGCTGATTCGCGACGCCAAGTACGGTCGGGTCACTGCCGTCCACGAGGATGTGGACAGCCGAGCGAGTCTGGTCGACAACGCGGCGGTCGAAATCCGGCGGTATGAATACCCCGATGGAGATGTCGCCACGCCGCAACATGGCCTCCAGTTCTTCTGCGGTGTCAGCCAGATCGACAAAATTGACGACCTGTGTTGCGCCGAGGTTGGCGACAAACTCGCGCGACAGGCTGGTGTTGGCCTGGTCGGCCACCGCGCTGCGCAGATTGCGTACGTCCGTATTGATCGCGTAGCCAAACAACAGGATCTGGATGATCGGCAGACCGAAGACCATGCCGAACGTCAGCCGATCGCGCCGCAGCTGCCGCACTTCCTTCTTGATGATGGCGCCCAGGCGGGAAAGCGATTTCATGCAGCGCGCTCCTCGGGACCCATGGTGACTGCGACGAAGACATCTTCGAGCGTCGCCGATGAGATGCTCGAGTGCGCCCGAATGCCCGCGTGGTCCAGTGCCGCCTCGACGATCTGCAGTGGGTGTTCATGGCGCTCTGGTATCAGTACACGCAAACGCACTCCAAGCTGGGTGACGCTCGCGACCTCGGGCAGACCGTGGATTGCGGTCTGCGCCGCGTAAGGGTCCTCTGCCATGACCTCGATCACGTGCATACCAGTGGTAGCCTGCAGATGTTGGGGCGTGCCGTCAGCGACCTTCACGCCGCGGTCGAGAATTGCGAGCCGGTGGCAGCGTTCGGCCTCGTCCATGTAGTGTGTCGACACCATGATGGTGGTGCCACCTTCGGCAAGGCGAAACAGGATGGCCCAGAAGTCCCGGCGGCTCTGCGGATCGACCGCACTGGTGGGCTCGTCAAGCAAGAGAAGTTTTGGTTTGTGGAGCACGGCGCAGGCGAGGGCCAGTCGTTGCTTTTGTCCGCCACTCATCGTGCCGGCCATTTGCCGACGCTGTTCGGTCAGGTCGTAACGTACCAGCAGTTCCTCGATGCGGCCCTTCCTCTCGGCTTTGGGGTAGGAGTAGATCTCGGAGATAAACTGCAGGTTCTCCAGTACCGTCATATCGCCGAACAAGGAAAACTTCTGCGTCATGTAACCGATCTGCGGCCGCAGGTCGCGAGCCTTGCCCGGAATGTGAGTGCCAAGGACCGTCGCCGAGCCCTCCGTCGGGGTCAGCAAGCCACAGAGCATGCGGATCGTCGTCGACTTGCCGGAACCATTCGGGCCAAGAAAGCCGTAGATCTGCCCGCGTGGCACCTTGAGATCGAGCGAGTCAACGGCTTTCAGATCACCGAAGTGCTTGGACAGGCCGTGAGCCTCAATCGCGTAGTCGCTGTTCATTGCCAGGGTCAGTCGATCAGCAATTCGACTTCGACTGGCACCCCATCGGGCAGTCGGTCTCGTTGCGTTGTGATATCGACCTTTGCGACGTAACTCAGTCGACCGCGATCGCGTTCAGTGAGGGCGTAGTAAGGCGTAAAAGCCGACTCGCTCGAAACCCAACGGACGCGGCCCTCCACGGGTTCGTCGAGACCGTCGACATGAATCACGGCTGCCGTCCCGGCGGTCACGCGCACGCGGATGGTCTCCGGAATGAACACGCGCGCGTAGGGCTGCTGCCCGCCGAGCACAATGATCAGCGGTTGTCCCGGCGCAGGGCGTTCGCCCGCCTCGAACAGGCGGCTGTCCGCCATTCCATCGACCGGTGCTCGAGTCGTATGGCGATCGAGGTCGACCCGGACGGCATCGCGTCGCGCGGCGAGCTGCGCGACGGCCTGTTCTGCCTGTGCAAGCTCTTCGATGGTCGTGCCAGCGAGCATTTCTTCCAGTTGCGCGAGGCGTAATTTGAGACTCGCCTGCGCCGCATCGAGTGCCGCTGCGGCTCGATCCAGCATGTCGGGAGAGGCGAGTCCGCGTGCATGGACTTCCTCGATACGCTTGATTTCCGTCTGTCGAAATTCGAGTTCCTGGGTCGCACCTTCCACGTTGGCGCGAGCCGCGGCGATCTGCTCGGCTCGCGGACCGCGGAGGAGTTCGTCGAGCCGCGCCTGCTGTTGAGCCAATGCTGCGGTCGCTTCCGCAAGCCGGGCACGGGCGCGCGTGTCATCCTGGCTCAGCAGGACCTGGCCGGCAGTAACCCATTCGCCTTCGGCAACATCAATGCTCGTGACGGGTTCGCTCACTTCCGCGGTCAGCTCGTAACGGTCCGACGTCAGCTCGCCAACCACACGACTGGGATCCTCGTCGCTACTGCAACCCGCAAGCGCGAAGACGGCCGCGAGCATCGTGATGCCTGTTCTCATTTTCATTGCTCCACTCACGCCTTGAGCTGCGTGAGCAACATGTCAACCTGCGATTCCATAAGCTGGTCCGTATTCAGTCGTTTCTCGGTGAAAATCAATCGCCAGATAATCGACAACATCATGGGTGCGAGTACGAGATGTGGCTGGAGGCCCAGTGCCTCGCGCCGGAATTCGCCACGCTCGACGCCGCGTTCGATGAACATCGAAATTGCGCCAAGCCCTCGGGCAACCACGTTTTCGTAGTAGTACTCGACGAGATCAGGATGCCGCGGGCCCTCCGAGATAAGCAGGCGAATGACAATCGCGATCGGAGAACCTGGGACCTTCTTCATGAAGTCGAGGAGTGGACCGCGCATGAACGCTTCCGCTGACAGGTTGGTCGATTCGAGATCGCCAATCAGGATGTCCACGCGCCGCACGACGACGTTCCTGACCACCGCCTTGAACAGGTCTTCCTTGGTCTTGTAATAAAGGTAGGTCAGTCCCTTGCTGACGCCGGCGCGTTTCGCGACATCGTCGATGCGCGTTGCCGCGTAGCCGTTCTCAGCGAAGGCGGCAAAGGCCGCGTCGGCGATCTCCTGCGGGCGATCTTCCTTGCGACGCTGGTATTTCGGTGGGTCGGTCATGTTACGGCCATTACTGACTCTTTGGTCATTAACTATACTTAATGACTGATCGGTCAGCAAGTGACAGGCGTCGCAAAATTTGCCGATTCCTGCATAATCCGCGGCATGTTCACCTACATCGACCCAACGGTCCGCGAACGGCTGACCGAGCAAGGCACCCTGTTCCAGATTGACCGCCACGGAACCCTTATCCCGCCGGGCAGTTCGGCCAAGGGCGGCCACACCATCAGCATTCTCGGTCCTATTCCACTGCCATTGCGGCGCTGCGACCGCGAGATCGATGTGGTGTGGTATGCCTGTGTGCGCAATACCGAGCTCGGCAAGATCGAGGAACTGGCCGATGACCTGCGGGCGCAAAACGGACAGCGGTCTTTCTCGACGCTGGCTTCCTACATGGCGGTCAACAGCGTCATGGTTGTGGGGGATCCGGCGAAATGGGAAAACCCGCTGGTCCGTGTCCATTCAAGCTGTCTGACCGGCGACGTGTTCGGTTCACAGCGCTGCGAATGCGGACCGCAGATGCAAACGGCACTGGAGCGTATCCGCTCCGACGGAAATGGCGGCATGCTCGTGTACATGGCCGGCCACGAGGGACGAGGTATTGGCTTGTGGGCCAAGGCCGCAACGTATTTGTTGCAGGACGCTGGCGAAGATACCTACCAGGCCAACCGGACGCTCGGGCTTCCCGACGATTCTCGCGACTTCAGTGACGCGGCGTCACTGCTCAAGTATTTCGTTGGTGGCAAACCGTTTCGCCTGCTGACCAACAATCCCAAGAAGGTCAATGACCTCGGCAACTACGGTGTAAGCGGGATTACGCGCGTCAAGCATGTGACGGGCGTAACAGACAGCAACAAGCGCTATCTGACGGCCAAGCAAAGCTGGGGCCACGAACTTTCCAAAGAAGACCTCGGGTCTGACTGACTACTGCCGCCAGAGACGCAGATTAAGTGGGGCTTCACCCGAGTTCGACCGCATCGGGTTGATATCGATTCCGCCGCGCCGCTGGTAACGCGCGTGCAGGCTGAGTTCCTCGCAGCCACAACGCGCCAGCAAATCGACGAACATGCGCTCGACACACGCCTCGTGAAAATCGTTGTGCTCGCGGAACGACACGATGTAGCGCAACAGGCCGGCATGATCGATCCTGGGACCGCGGTAGCTGATTTGCAGACTGCCGATGTCGGGCTGTGCCGTTACAGGGCACAAGCTGCGTAGCAGGTGGGTGTGCAGGTCTTCGGTGACAAAGCTCGACCGGTCCGCCAGCAGCAGGTCCGCGTTGACCTCCCAGTCCGAGCACGTTACGTGAAGATCGTCGAGGCTGGCACCGGCAAGCCGGGCGGTCTGGCGGGCCTCGGAGCCAGAGACGGACAGGACACTGACCCTGACGGGCGCGCCGGTACAGCGAGTAAGATCGCGGGCGATTGTCTCCGCGACATCCGCTAGCGAGGCAAACGAACTCATTGCAAAAGAATTCAGGTACAACTTGAGCGACTTCGATTCCACAATGTTCGGGGAGTCGGCCGGCACGTAAATCTCGGCCGTCGCAACCTTCGGCAGGTCGCCGGTCCCGAGCCAGGTCAGCTCCCAGGCATTCCAGATATCGACGCCAGCGAACGGCAGCTTGTCAGCCAGCCCAAGCCGTGCACGGGTCTCGTCGCGGGAAATCGGACAGAGCACCTCCGGTGCGTACTTGTGCGGATAGTCGGTTTCCCGGCCCAGAGGTAAGTTCGTCCCTTTCACGGGTACTATTTTGCAGCATTAAGGGCAAGATTTGCCTCTTTTCTTGTGTAGAATAGCCGCCTTTTTCGCCCTCCGAGCTATTCATGAGTCCCGCACAAAATATCGCCGGTACCGATCGCGGCTACATCATTCCGATTGGCGGCGCGGAAGAAAAACTCAATAACCCAGAAATTCTCGACCGTTTTGTCAGCGTTTGCGGTGGCAAAGAGGCGCGCATCGGTATCATCCCGACGGCTTCAGAGCTCGAGGATACCGGGCGCAATTACGAGAAGTTGTTTCGCACGCTCGGTGTCAAGCACGCAAAAGTCCTGAACTTCGTCACTCGCGAGGATTGCCAGTCGGGTGAGGACCTGAGTTATATCGACAAGTGCGATGGCGTTTTCATGACGGGCGGCAACCAGCTGCGCCTGTCGACGACGCTCGGTGGCACCGCAATTGCCCAGGCGATCCGTCGCCGCAATGCCAAGGGCATGCACGTCGCCGGTACGTCGGCGGGTGCCGCATTTATGCCCGAGCACATGATTGCTGGCGGCAAGGAAGGCAGTACGCCGAGCCCGGACATGGTCAACATGGCGCCGGGACTCGGCTTGACGAACTCGTTCATCATCGATCAGCACTTTCGCGAGCGCGACCGCCTGGGGCGGCTGCTGACGGCGCTGGCGTACAATCCGTTCGCGGTCGGCATCGGCCTTGATGAGGACACGGCCGCGTTCATCCGGCCCGGAGATGAGCTCGAAGTCGTCGGCAGCGGTGGCATCACGATTATCGACCCGCGCGATTTGAAGTATTCTTCCATGGACAAGGCGCGTCGCGGAGAGCCGGTCAGCCTGATCGGTGTAAAATTGCACATCCTGATCGCGGGCGGTCGTTTCGATATCGAATCCCGCGACGCGTTTGCCGAATAACGAAAACACAGGCAGGCAAGCGTTATGAAAATAGAGAGTACCAACGTCTATTTGGGGCCGAACGTATTCGCTCGCTTCCCGGTTATTCGCCACATACTGGACCTGGGCGAGCTCGAGGCCTGGCCGACTGGCAAGCTGGGTGACGACTTCATCGGCCCACTGCTGGAAATGTTGCCGGGCCTGCAGGAACACGGGTGCTCGTACCAAGAGCCCGGTGGTTTCATTCGACGCCTGCGCGAGGGCGAGGGTACCTGGCTTGGTCATGTCATGGAGCACGTCGCGATAGAACTGCAGGTCGTGGCGGGCTCGGACGTCACCTTCGGACGCACCCGCTCGATTGATGGCCGGCCCGGTTTCTACAACATGGTGTTCCAGTACAAAGACGCTGATGTCGGGCGCCAGGCGAGTCAGCTGGCCCTTGACCTCATTGGCAGTCTGCTCCCGGAGAACCTGAAGTTCCATGGTGCGCCCGGCGACGACTGGGACTTCGCGGAAGAGCGCGACCGCTTCATTCGCTACGCGCAACGCCGCGAATTCGGACCGAGCACGGCGTCTCTCGTGAAAGCCGCAGAGGAACGCAATATTCCGTGGCTGCGATTGAATCAATACAGCCTGGTCCAGTTCGGCCACGGCCGGTATCAGCAGCGCATCCAGGCAACCACGACGGGGCGAACCAGCAACATTGCAGTGGAGCTGGCGTCCGACAAGGAAGAGACCAGCAACATCCTCAGAGATCTCGGTCTGCCCGTGCCGCAGCAGATACTTGTGCGGACAGCGCGTGATGCCGTCCGCGCGGCCTCACGTATCGGTTACCCGGTCGTACTCAAGCCGCTGGCGGGCAATCATGGACGTGGCGTCGCTATCAATCTGCGCACGCCCGACGAAGTTGAAGTCGGGTTCGAGAAAGCCAGTGAGCATGGCAGCACCATCATCGTCGAGAGTTATATCGAAGGGTTCGATCATCGGCTGCTCGTGGTCAATGGTGAACTCGTGGCCGCCGCGAAGCGCGTGCCCGGGCACGTGGTAGGCGATGGTAAACACAGCATTGAAGAACTGGTGGCAATCGTCAATGCAGACCCGCGCCGTGGTGTCGGTCACGAGAAAGTCCTGACGCGGCTGGAGTTTGATCACCAGGCTGAACGCCTTCTCGAGAAGCTCGGTTACGACCGCAGCACCGTGCCGAAGGATGGGGAGATCGTGTACTTGCGCTCGACGGCCAACCTCTCGACGGGCGGCACATCGATCGATGTCACCGATGTCATCCACCCGGACAACCGTGAAATGGCGATCCGGGCGATCAGGGCTATCGACCTGGATATCGGCGGCGTCGATTTCCTGACCAAGGACATTACCGAGTCATACCGCGAAGCCGGTGGCGGTATCTGTGAGGTCAACGCCGGTCCCGGCTTTCGCATGCACGTTGCACCCAGTGAAGGCACCCCGCGTAATGTCGCGGGCCCCGTGATTGACATGTTGTTCCCGCCCGATTCCCCCAGCCGCATTCCAATTGCGGCGGTTACTGGTACCAACGGCAAGACCACGACGTCACGCATGCTGGCGCACATTCTCAAGATGTCCGGACTGACGGTCGGTCTGACGTCGACGGACGGCGTCTACATCGATGGCAAGCTCTCGGTACCAGGCGACATGACCGGACCGGTGTCATCACAAATGATTCTGCGGGATCCGTCTGTCGACGCGGCTGTCATGGAGACGGCACGCGGGGGCTTGCTGCGCAGCGGCCTGGGGTTCCAGGAGTGCAATGTTGCCTGCTGTCTGAATGTGACAGCTGACCACCTGGGTCTGCGGGGTATCGATACGCTCGAGCAGCTGGCCGAGATCAAGCGGGTTCCGATCGAGATTGCCAGGGACGCGGCTATCCTGAATGCGGACGATCCCTTGTGCCTGCAGATGGCCGACTACACGGATGCCGAGACGGTCTGCTACGTGACCATGAACCCGTCACATCCGCTGGTTAAACGCCATATCCAGGCGGGCGGGCAGGCTTTTGTACTTGAGCAGGGCATGAACGGTCACCTGATAACGATCTACGATAACGAGTCACACACGCCGCTGGTGTGGACGCACCTGATTCCGGCGACCATCGAAGGCCGTGCGTTGCACAATGTGCAAAACGCAATGTTTGCGGCGGCACTGGCGTACAACATGGAGATCAGCCTCGACGATATTCGCCAGGGTCTGCGTACCTTCGACTCGACGTTCTTCCAGGCGCCGGGACGCATGAATATCTACGACGAGCATCCGTTCCGCGTCATTCTCGACTATGCTCACAACCCGGCGGCCGTGCGGGCGATGTGCCGTCTGGTTGATCGCTTCGATGTTGACGGCAAACGAATTGTCGTGCTGTCCGCTCCGGGCGACAGGCGCGACGAAGACATCCGCGAGATCGCGCAGGTCGCGTCGGGTCATTTTGACCACTTCATCTGCCGTGCGGACGACAACCGCCGTGGCAGGGATGCCGATGAGGTCCCGACGATGCTGAAGAACAAGCTGCTCGAAGCAGGGATATCGACCGATCGGATCGAAGTCGTTCCGGATGAACAGGAGGCGAACACGCGGGCACTCGAGATGGCGATGCCTGGCGACCTGATCCTGGTACTGGGCGACAATGTCAAGCGCTCCTGGAAGCAGATCATCTATTTCAATTCCGGATCGCGCGTTGACAAGAGTGGCAAGAAAGCAGCTTCGTCTGTCGACTTGCCCGATTTCGGAGGATTCGATCTTGCCGACGATCTCGAGATAATCAGTGACGAGCGCGGCGTGCGTATCGCACGCGAAGAAGGCGACTGACGAGCGATGATGAAGTTCATCGACGCGCGTCGGCTCACGGGGCCGAACGTCATCTTCGATGGCGTCGGATCAATTCTCGATGTTTCCTGTACCGACGACGAAGCTGAGCGCCTCATTCCGGTCTGGGCCGACAATGTCGGCCGCATGCTGGAGGCACTCGACTGGCCCTCGGCGGAACTGGCCTTCGTCAAACTGCAGGGCGGTATCAGCCTCGCGTTCACCGCGCCTGTCGACCAGTTGTACGCGGCATCCGAAATCAATGAATGGGCCTGGGCGGCCAGCGCATTCGAACTTGGTGTGTCGCAGGAAGATCCGGACTTCGACAAGGCGGTCAGCACGCTGCAGCAGTCCGCCGCTGACGAAGCCAATACCGAGCTCATGTGGCTCATCGATGAGGCGGCGGCGCGAGAAAAGACGCTACTCTGGGACGACGATGAGGTTTCAGTCGGCCTGGGACGCGGATCGCAGACCTGGCCGGTTCGCGAAATTCCCGATGCCATCGAGTGGGAAGCATTCAGCGATGTCCCCATCGGAATAGTAACTGGAACCAATGGCAAGACGACGACAGTGCGCCTTGCGAAGCACATCCTGCGCGTGGCGGGCCGCAACGTCGGTGTCAGCTCGACAGACTGGATCGCAGTCAATGAGCGAATTATCGATCGCGATGACTGGTCCGGGCCGGGTGGCGCACGTGCGGTCTTACGTGAGCAGGAGGTCGACGTCGCGATCCTCGAAACGGCGCGCGGCGGGCTGCTGCGCCGGGGGCTGGGCGTGGAGCGTGCCGACGCGGCCCTGATTACGAATATCAGCGAAGATCATCTCGGCGACTTTGGTTCACGAAGCCTGGATGAGTTGCTGTCGATCAAATGGGTTGTCAGCCATGCGGTGCGTGACGCCGGGCACCTGATCCTCAATGCTGAGGACCGCCGGCTGGTCGACAAGTCAACAGCTTATGACGGTGAACTCATCTGGTTCAGCCCGGATCCGGGCAATGAAACGGTAACGGCTCATGTTGCGTCGGGTGGCACGGCGTTCGTGCTTGATGGCGACCAACTGCTGAAAATAGAAGGCGGCAAGCGCGACGTAATTTGCCGGGTAGACGAAATCCCGCTGACGCTGGGTGGTGCGGCGCGCCATAACATCGCCAATGCCTTGTCTGCCGCCGCTCTGACCTGGTGTCTCGGTGTTCCGCTCGAAACTATTGCCAGCGGCCTGAAGACCATGAGGCAGGACGAAAATCCGGGACGCTGCAACATCTATGATCTGAACGGATTCAAGGTGCTCGTAGATTTCGCGCACAATCCGGCCGCGATGAACGCGTTGTTCGAAATGGCGCGGTCAATTCCCGCCAAGCGCAGGGTGCTCTGTTTCGGACAGGCAGGCGATCGAACCGACGAGCTGATTCGTGAGCTTGCCCGCGACGCCTGGGAGATCGGCCTTGACCAGGTGATGGTCTCGGAATTGGCCAAATACTATCGCGGCCGCGGGCCGGGCGAGGTATTCGCGATTATCCGTGACGAGCTGAAGAAGCAGGGCGCCACCGACGAACAGATTCGCCACAACGATGAAGAACTCGAGACATTCGAAGAGGCCCTGTCCTGGGCGCAGCCTGGCGATCTCATCATCATGCTGGCCCTGAGCGGTGCGCAGCCGATACAGGAGCGCCTCAAGGATCTGGGCGCCCGGTAATTCAAAGATTCGCGTCCTCTATTCGAGGCTCAGGATCTTGTTCCAGTGCTTTTTCGCGACGGGCATGATCGACAATCGATTACCTTTGCGAGTCAGGATCATGTCCGCGAGGCTTTTCTCCGCCTTGATCTCGGTGAGCGTGATAGTGCGCTTCAGCTTGCGAACGAATTCAACGTCCACGAGCACCCACCGCGGATTGTCCTTTGAGCTCTTCGGGTCGAAGTACCTGGACTTCTCATCAAACTGGAAGGGGTCCGGGTACGGTTCGCTGGCGACTTTCATGATGCCGACGATGCCCGGTTCCTCGCAACTCGAATGGTAGAAGAAGATTTCGTCGCCGATTCGCATCTCGTCGCGCATCATATTGCGGGCCTGGTAGTTGCGAATGCCATCCCACTTTTCGCGGCCGTCACGCTCGAGATCGTCGATGCTGTAGGCATCGGGTTCGGACTTCATTAACCAGTTTGCCATGTCGTAGTTCTACGGATTGCCCTGTCGCCGGAAAGACGCGAAGTTTAGCACGCCGCTCTGGGCGATTTGGGGCTCACCTCATGGTAGGATTGCGCGTCGCGCATCCGTACGCGGCCGGGGAGGAATAACGCAGATGGCAAACGTGCTTGCAAATATTTTTGGCTCATCGCCGGTTCGACCGCTCGAAAAGCACATGGATGTCGTGTATCGATGTGCAAAGAAACTGCGGCCATTTTTCAATGCTGTCATCCGGCGCGATCTCAAGCGCATGGCCGAGGTTCGCAGCCAGATCGAAGCACTGGAACATGAAGCCGACAATCTGAAGAAAGAAATCCGGATCAACATGCCGAAGAGCCTGTTCATGCCGGTGCCGCGTGAAGACCTGCTTGAGTTGCTGCTCGTGCAGGACAAAATAGCGAATCGCACCAAGGATGTTTCCGGCGTCATGATCGGGCGCCAAATGAAGATCCCCAAGGAAATTGCGCCGCAGTTCCTGGAGTTCGTCGATCGCTGCATTGACGCGGCGAAGCAGGCGCGCAAAAGTGTTCGGGAACTGGACGAACTGTTCACGGCGGGCTTCAAAGGCGCCGAAGTGACACTCGTCGCCGATCTGATCGAAGAGCTCGATCGAATCGAAACGCATACCGATGAGCAGCAGACGGTCCTGCGCTCGGCGCTATTCGAGATCGAGAAGACGCTGGACCCGATTGATGCAATGTTCCTCTACGAGGTCATCGAACTGACCGGTGAAATTGCAGACATGGCCGAGCGAGTCGGCCGGCGCCTCGAGTTACTGCTCTCGTAGGACACCAGAATAACAATTCGGGAATGATTGCATACCCGGGGGACCCACAATGGAAGCTCAATACATCTACATCGGATTGGCGGCGGCTTTTGGCCTCTTCATGGCCTGGGGAATCGGCGCCAACGACGTAGCGAATGCCATGGCGACATCGGTCGGCTCGAAAGCGCTGACGATCAAACAGGCAATCCTGGTCGCTGCAGTCTTCGAGTTCGCGGGTGCCGTTCTGGCAGGTGGCGCGGTTACCTCGACCATTCGCAAGGGCATCGTCGATGCTGATCTGCTTTCCGGATCACCAGAGCTGCTGGTCTACGGCATGCTGGCGGCGTTGCTGGCCGCAGCGACATGGTTGCTCATTGCATCGAAAAACGGCTGGCCTGTTTCTACGACGCATTCGATTGTCGGTGCCATCGTCGGTTTCGCGGCCGTGGGTATCGGTGTCGACGCTGTCAAGTGGGGCAAGGTCGGCACGATTGTTATGAGCTGGGTTGTGTCACCACTGACAGCCGGGTTCATCGCCTACCTGATCTATCGCAGCGTGCAAAGACTCATCCTTAGCCAGGATGATCCACTTGCCAAGGCGAAACGTTATGTGCCGGTATACATGTTTCTTGCCGCCTTCACGATTACGCTCGTGACTATCCTCAAAGGCCTCACGCATGTGGGTCTCGACTTGAGTCTCCGGGACAGCTATTTCCTGGCTACTGCCGTAGCCGTCGCTATCGCGATCCTGGGAGCGGTAGTCATCAACCGCATTCAGCCGGATGCAAAAGCTGAGAAGAGCCAGCATTTCTACACCGTCGAGCGTGTGTTCGGTGTGCTGATGGTACTCACCGCCTGCGGCATGGCTTTCGCGCACGGATCCAATGACGTCGCAAATGCCATCGGTCCATTGGCTGCAGTTATCGGCATTGCGTCGACGGGCACCATCGCCGCGCAGTCGTCGTTGCCGCTCTGGGTATTGATGCTTGGAGGTGGTGGCATCGTTATCGGCCTTGCGACCTTTGGCCGTCATGTCATCGCCACGGTCGGGAAAAAGATCACGCAGCTGACGCCGAGTCGTGGTTTTGCTGCCGAGCTGGCTGCCGCAACAACTATTGTCATTGCGTCAGGTACCGGTATTCCGATTTCCACGACGCACACGCTGGTTGGTGCGGTCCTCGGTGTCGGCCTGGCGCGAGGTATCGAGGCTATCGATCTTCGCGTGGTCGCCAGAATCCTGGTCTCCTGGGTCGTCACGATCCCGGCGGGGGCCTTCCTCGCAATCGTGTTCTTCTTCATATTCAAGGCTGTTTTGCCGTAGAGGTTCGCCAATGCGCCAGACGTTGTTCGCGCTCCTGTGCGCGTTAGTGGTTTTGCATCCTGCGGCCGCCCAGTCGCCGACGGCACCGATCGTTCGCTACGATGCGCTTACGCACCCGGAGTACGGGCGCTTCGGAATGGTGTCAGCGCAGAATCGCCAGTCATCCGAAGTGGGCGCGCAAGTGCTGGCAGATGGTGGCAACGCGATTGACGCTGCCGTCGCCGTCGGTTTTTCGCTGGCAGTGACATTGCCGCGGGCCGGTAACATCGGCGGCGGTGGATTCATGTTGATCCACGATGCAGCCAACGACGAGTCGGTCGCAATTGACTACCGTGAGCAGGCTCCACGCGGTGCGACCCGCGACATGTACCTGGACGCGAACGGCGACGTCGATCGACAACTGTCCATGTTCAGCCACATGGCGGCCGCCGTTCCCGGCACGGTCGCGGGTCTTTATCTCGCGCACCAGGAATACGGCAGTCTGCCCTGGGAGCGCTTGCTGCAACCGGCCATCGACCAGGCGCGCAACGGCATCGTCGTCAGTTTTGATCTCGCGACCTTGCTTGGCGCGCGGCAGGAGCGACTCTGCCGTGACGCGGCGGCGTGTGGTTATTTCTACAAAGAGGGCGGGGAGCCCTACAGCCCCGGCGACATCCTCATACAGGCCGATCTCGCCAACACGCTCGAACTCATCGCCAGGAATGGCCCGGACGCTTTCTACACGGGCCCGATAGCCGACCTGATCATCGCGGAGATGGAGCGCGGCGGCGGGCTGGTCGATGCCGAATCGCTTGCGGCGTACAAGCCCGCTGTTCGGGAGCCCGTGCGCGGAACGTACCGCGGCTATGAAGTCATTTCGATGCCCCCGCCCAGTTCCGGCGGTGTTCACATCGTGCAGATGCTGAATATTCTCGAAAACTTCCCGATGACGAGTTTTGGTTACGGTAGTGCCGACAGCATTCACCTGCTTGCAGAGACCTTCCGTCTTGCTTATGCGGACAGGTCCGAGCACCTTGGGGATCCGGATTTTTACGCTGTGCCGCTCGCATGGCTTATGAGCAAGGAATACGCGCGACAGCAGGCCGCGACGATCGATATGAAAAAAGCGCGCAAGTCCGAAGACGTTGCGCCCGGAGTTGCTCCCCTTGCCGAGAGTGAGGACACGACACACTTTTCGATTATTGACGCCGACGGCAATGTCGTTGCCAATACCTACACGCTCAATTTTTCCTACGGCTCTTCAATAGCCGTCGCGGGTGCGGGATTCCTGCTCAATAACGAGATGGATGATTTCGTCGCCAAACCGGGCGTGCCCAACGCCTATGGATTGCTTGGCGGAGACGCCAATGCCATCGCAGCGGGCAAACGCCCACTGAGTTCGATGACGCCGACTATTGTCTTCGCCGACGGCGAGGCCTGGTTCGCTACGGGTAGCCCGGGCGGTAGTCGTATCATCTCCACGGTACTGCAGATGATCGTCAACGTTATCGATCACGGCATGAATATCGCCGAGGCAACAGCGGCGCCCCGCATCCACCACCAGTGGTTCCCCGATGTGTTATCGCTGGAGCCGGGCATCAGCCCGGACACTGTGCGCCTGTTGAGAGAACGCGGCCACGACGTCGAGGAGACGCGCTCTACCATGGGCAGTGTGCAGGCGGTGGCGGTTCGCGATGGTGTTTTTCGTGGCGCGGCCGATCCAAGACGCCCGAACGCAGGCAGTCGTACGCCTGAAGAAATACGCGCTCATTGATCGCTTCTGAGGCGACCATCACGACAGCCGCTCGGCGCTATGCGCTGTTCATCCTGGCTGTCGTGTACATGTTCAATTTCATCGACCGGCAGATCCTGGCCATCCTGCTGCCGGCGATCCGTGCCGAGTTCGGCGTTTCGGATACGTGGCTGGGATTCCTTACCGGGACCGCGTTCGCCATGTTCTACATCGCTGCTCGGTATTCCGGTTGCACGCTATGCAGATCGGCACAATCGCCGCAACCTGATCGCACTCGCGGTCGCCGTCTGGAGCGGCATGACGGCCTTGTCCGGCATGGCCGCCAACTTCACGCAACTGGCACTTGCGCGTATCGGCGTCGGTATCGGCGAAGCGGGCTGCAGCCCACCCGCGCATTCGATGATTGCCGACCTGTATCCGCCCGAAAAGCGCTCGACCGCGATGGGTGTGTACACGATCGGCATCTCGACCGGCGTCATGCTGGCCTACCTCGGCGGCGGCTGGGTGGCGCAGAACTTCGGTTGGCGCGAGGCGCTTCTCGTCGTCGGCCTGCCAGGCCTGGTGTTGGCGGCGATCGTTCGCTTCACTGTAGCCGAGCCGAAGCGAGGGCAATCCGAAGGAAGGGAAGCGCTTAGCGAGCAACCGTCGTTCTTTCGAACATTACGGTTCTTGTCGCGCAGAGCGTCTTTTGTACACATGACGGTAGCAGCCGGGTTGTCCTCGTTTGTCGGTTACTCGGTGACCAACTTTCTGCCGAGCGTCCTCGTACGAAGTTACGGCATGCCCGTTGGAGACGTCGGCATCTACCTGGGGCTAATTATCGGCGTAGTCGGTGGCTCGGGCTTCTTTCTCGGCGGGTACATCGCTGATCACCTGGGTCAGGCCGGACAACGCCGCGCGCTGTCGTTCATCGGCGTTACGGTGTTGCTCACGGCAATCCCGTACGCAGCGATGTTTCTTTCCCACTCGTGGCAAAGCGCGTTGCTGCTGTTTCTTATTCCAGCGGCGACCGCCAATGTCTACCTGGCGCCGGTGCTGTCCCAGGCCCAGGGGCTCGTCTCGCTGCGCATGCGGGCCATGGCTTCGGCAGTGGCGCTGCTCATCATCAACGTCATTGGCCTGGCGCTGGGCCCGTTGTTGACGGGAATTCTCAGCGATGTTCTGGAAGCGCGTTTCGCTGAAGAGTCGATGCGCTACAGTCTGTTGATCGTGACAAGCATTATCTTGCCCTGGGCCAGCTGGCACTACCTACGCGCCGGCCGCACGATCGATGTCGACCTCGAGCGCGCGGCCAGGCACGACTAGGTAATTTTTGCGGCTGTTGTGCGCACGGCACCGGCCGCTCAAGCGCGCAGATCACGCGTATCTTGCGCACCTGGTAAAGATCAAGACAGCCATTCGTCCAAAGTCGCGACCAAAGCATTTGCAATGCAGTTAGGACATACTGCAAGGCGACCATGAGATCCACACCGAGTTCTACTCAGGAGAATTGTGAAATGCACTATTCGAAAGCGCTGACGGCCGCCATTTTCGGACTGTTGTTGACTACGTTTTGTCTGCCGGTTGCCATCGCTGCTGATGAAACGGTTCAGGCTGGCGTTGATCGCACAGAACTGCCGATCAAGGCACCGTGGTACCCACCCATTACGACACTCGACGCCCGCGATGCTGTCGCACCGCCAATATTTTCAGTCGAGGCGCCAACAGGCGCACCCAACGTGGTTGTCATTCTGATTGACGACCTGGGGTTTGGTGGCACCAGCGCGACGGGCAGCGTATTGCAGACTCCGCACCTCGACATGCTCGCCAGCGAAGGTCTGTTGTACAACCAGTTTCACACCACGGCGCTTTGCTCGCCAACGCGCCAGGCGCTCAAGACCGGCCGCAACCACCACTCTGCCAACCAGGCGAAGATCTCCGAGGTGGCCACTTCCTTCCCGGGCGCCACGGGCATGCTGCCCGATGACGTTGCCGGCATTGGCGAAATGCTCCGCCTCAACGGATACAGCACAGCGGCCTTCGGCAAGTGGCACGAGACAGCAGTATGGGAGATCAGCCCGTCCGGTCCGATGGCCCGTTGGCCAAACTACCAGGGCTTCGATGAGTTTTACGGCTTTATGGGCGGTGAAACCAACCAGTGGGCTCCTGCTGTCTACCACAACCAGAACCGCGTAGAAATTCCGGATGATCCGGACTACCACTTCATGAACGATATGGCGACCAAGTCTATTGAGTGGATTCGCTTCCAGCAGGCCCTGACTCCCGACAGGCCGTTCTTTGTCTACTTCGCCCCGGGAGCAGTGCACGCGCCCCATCATGTGCCGCAGTCCTACATTGACAATTGGAAGGGGAAATTCGATGAGGGTTGGGACGTCATCCGCAAGCGCATCTTCGAGCAACAGAAAAAGCTCGGTGTGATTCCAAAAAACACCAAGCTGGCTGACAAGCCCGCCGATATTAAAGACTGGGCAGAGCTTTCTGAAAAAGAGCAGAAACTATTTGCCCGCCAGGCTGAAGTTTTTGCCGCATTCCTGGAGATGACCGATCATGAAACCGGCCGACTCATCCAGGCCATCGAGGATATGGGTGAGATCGACAACACGCTCATTATCTATATCGCCGGCGATAACGGCACCAGCGCCGAAGGTGGTATGAGTGGCCTCTACAACGAGATGACCTACTTCAATGCCGAGCCCCAGGGGTCAGACATCGATTTCATGATGCAACATTACGATGACTGGGGTGGTCCAAGCACGTATCCCCATATGGCAGCCGGTTGGGCAGTTGCCTTTGACTCCCCTTTCATGTGGACCAAGCAGGTCGCATCCAACTACGGTGGAACCCGAAATCCGATGGTGATGCATTGGCCAAACCGGATCAAGGCCAAAGGTGAAATACGCAACCAGTGGCACCACGTGATCGATGTCGTACCCACTATCCTGGAGGCTACCGGGCTTCCACAGCCGCGTGTCGTCAATGGTGTACCTCAGCGCCCCATCGAAGGCGTCAGCATGGTGTACACATGGGATTATCCAAAAGCCACCGGCAGACACCAGATCCAGTACTTTGAGATGTTCGGCAACCGGGGCCTGTACTACGACGGTTGGTTCGCCGGCACGGTTCATATCAAACCGTGGGGCGCGGTTGAGAACAGGTTCCCCGAGGACACCTGGGAACTTTACCACGTAGCGGAAGACTTCAGCATGTCGACGGATCTCGCAAAGAAACACCCCGAGATGTTGGAGAAACTGCAGCAGGCCTTCCTGGGTGAGGCGCTCAAGTACCAGGTATTACCGCTTGATGACCGACGGCAGGAATTGTTCAACCCGAAGCTGGCGGGGCGGCCGGACCTGATGTTTGGACGTACCAGCCTGACGCTCTACGAGGGCATGGCGGACCTGCTCGAAAATGACTTCATCAACATCAAGAACTCCTCGTTCGAGATCGTTGCGGATATCGAAGTCGGTGATGAACCGTTGAATGGCGTCATTGTCGCGCAGGGTGGGCAGTTCGGTGGCTGGAGTCTGTTCGTCAATGACGGTGTCCCCAGTTATACCTATAACTATGTCGGAATTGATTCTACGACCGCCACGTCCAGCATGGCACTGCCTGAAGGCAAGTCGACGGTGAAGCTGGATTTCGCCTGGGACGGCGGCAAGCCGGGTGCGGGGGGTACGGCGACGTTGTACATAAACGACAAGTCCGTGGCATCCGCCAGGATTGAAAAAACGCAATGCTGCATCTTTTCTGCTGACGAATCGGCCGGGGTGGGGAAGGATTTGGAAACAACGGTTTCTAACGCCTATACGCCCACCACCAGCCATTTCAGCGGCAAGATTGACAAGGTGACGATCAACCTCAAGTAACTGCGAAAAAACCCATCCGGGAAACCGGATGGGTTTCTTTACCCTGGCGAAGGTGTTCTTCGCAGCTCTGACTAGACGGCCCGCAAATACCAGTCGAAGTCGAGCTGGGCAATCTTGTTGTGGTACTGCTCTGCCTCGCTGCGCCTGACCATCGCGTAGTACTTGCAGTAGTCCTCGCCAAGGTATTCGGGCAGGACCGTGCTGCGCTGGAACGCGTCAATTGCGGCCTCCCAGCGATTGGGGATCTTCAGTTCGGGAACGATCTCGGCTCCCTGTTCCACCATCGGACCCGGATCGATCTGATTCTTGATGCCATGGTGAACACCGGCCGCAACCGCTGCCATGACGAGGTAGGGATTTGCATCGGCACCGGCGGTTCGATGCTCCAGCCGCAGGTTCTTCTCATCGGACTCGGGAATCCGAATGGATACGACCCGGTGATTGACGCCCCAGTTAGGCTCAACCGGTGCAAACATGTCCGGGCGCAGTCGCCGGAATGAATTGGCGTTGGGTGCGCCGATCAACGTGGATTCGGGCATTAGCTCGAGCAGACCGCCTATGGCGTGCCGAAGCCTTGCGGAGAAGGGTGGCAGCGCCATTTTCTCGTCGTCCTGCGAGAAGTAGTTCTTGCCGTTCTTATCGACGATGCTCATGTGAATATGCAGCCCGCAGCCGGCGCCTTCCTCAAACGGCTTTGCCATGAAGCACGCAATGAATCCGTGCTTTCTCGCAGCCGCCTTGATGATGCGTTTGAGCATGACGGCGTGGTCGCACGCAAGCACAGCATCGTCCACGTGGTGCAGGTTGATCTCGAGCTGGCCGGCGGAGTATTCGGATATCGCTGCTTCGGCGGGCACGCTCTGGGCCTCGCACCAGGCATAGACATCATCGAGGAAAGCCTCCACCTCGAACAGGTCGTCCGGGTTGTAGACCTGCGTTCCCGGTTGCGGTCTGTCCGTACCCGGAATCAACGGAGCGCCAATCCGCGGCTTATTCGACTTGGCATCAAGCAGGTAGAACTCGAGTTCGGTGGCTACAACAGGTTTTAGCCCGAGCTTGATCAGCGGTTGGAGTGCGTTCTCGAGCACGGCTCGCGGATCGCCGAAGAAATTGCCGCCGTCCTCCGCCAGGATCCGGAAGAATGCCTGGCCCATCGGTTGACTGGCCCAGGGTACCGGCGCAACCGAACCCGGAATAAGCCTGGCCGGGAGGTCCGGATCACCGTCATCGGCGCCGTACGGGACTCCGGATACAACCTGGCCGAGCGTATTGAGCATGGTCGCGCCTGCACAGAAGACAAAGCCCCCCTCGCAGCATTTCTCGAATTCGCCGCGACGCACGCGTTTGCCCCTGAGAATGCCGCTGAGGTCGGGGATCAGCAGGTCCATGGATTCGAAGTCACCATGCTTCTCCTGGACCGTCCGAATCTCGCTGAGCAATGTTTGTTTCTTGGCCATAGGGTTGATCTCTCGGGTATTTCCGCGACCAAGCATCAGTGATTTCAACTGCTTGCGCAACCGTTTGCATGCTATTATATTATGAAATAATAATTCATATTGTGGAACAATGATGCGAGAACCCAAATCGCCCCAAGGGGCGCAGGCTGCACTACGCGCCGTTCGGCTCCTCAAACTGTTCACCAAAGAGCAGCCCGAACTGCAGCTTGCGCAGGTCAGCGACCTTTCCGGGTTGAACAAGACAACGACGCATCGACTTCTGCAGGCATTGCACAGCGAGTCACTCCTGGACAGGAGCGCGGCCACTGGTGCGTATCGCCTCGGCCCGGCACTCATGGCCCTGGGTGTACAGGCGCTGTCGAGCGACAACCTGCGCCTCAAGGCGCGTCCCTTGCTGAAGAAGCTGGCCGAAGAAACGGGTGAGACAGCCACGCTGGAGGTGCCGATCGACGACACCATGCTGATTCTCGATGAGGTGACGGGCGGGCATTTTCTCGCGGCCGGGGGAAATGTCGGTACGCGATGGCCCATGCATGCCACGTCGACCGGAAAGGCGCTCATCGCCTTTGACGAGCACGGCATGGAGCGGCTGGGGGAGCGGCTCACGCCCCTGACAGCGAAGACCATCACCGACCGGGTCAAGCTTGAGTCGCAGTTCGGAGACGTCCGCCGGCGGGGTTTTGCCGAAACGGTCGACGAACTCGAGGAAGGATTCTCCGGCGTAGGTGCGGTGGTGCGGGGCAGCACCGGCGAGATCCTGGGCGCCTTGTCCATATGCGGTCCAACGCAGCGAATGACAGAGAGCAGGCGGGCCAGCCTGGGCGCCACATTGTGCGCCGCAGCCGGGCATCTGCAGCCGCGCTACTGAATGGCCATGCTAAGATTCGCAACGACTCAGAACTGCAGGAATAATCAAATCAATAATCGCAAGCTGGTCCAACGGAACCCGATCCGGAAATTCATAGTCGCGATCTGGTTCGCGACCTTCATTCCCCTGACAGCATTCGCAATCGACATAGAGACTCCGGCCGTCGGCTTGACGGACGTGCCGCTCGACTACGTCGTATCTGGCGTGCCACCCGGCAGCGTTGCTCAACTCACTGTGGGCGGACAATCCTGGTCGGCAACCGCCGATGCGGACGGTATCGCGGCGTTTAACGATGTAGTGCTCTCTGAGGCGGGTACGGCGGCCGTGACCGCGACTGCCGCTGGCGAATCTGTCAGCAAGGACGTCCGTGTGATTCCTGGCTGGGTGTCGGTGCTGCCAGCGGTGTTGGCGATAGTCATTGCGCTGACTTTGCGAAACGTCATCCCGGCTTTGTTGATCGGGCTGTGGGTCGGCGCGACTGCGCTGCAGTCCTTTACGCTCAGGGGTGCAGGCGAGGGTCTGCTCGACAGCTTCCAGGTATTCGTAACCGGGGCCATCGCCGATTTCGATCGCGCGTCGATCATCCTGTTCACGATGATGATCGGTGGCATGGTCGGCATCATCACGCGCAACGGTGGCATGGCAAGCATCGTCAAGAGCATCGTCAGCCGTGCCAAGACCGCTGTCGGCGGCCAGGTTGCGGTCTGGCTGATGGGGCTAATGATTTTCTTCGACGATTACAGCAACACGCTGGTTGTCGGTAACACGGCGCGCTCCCTGACAGATCACCTGAAGGTCTCCCGCGAGAAACTCGCCTATATCGTCGACTCGACGGCAGCCCCGGTTGCTTGTATCGCCCTGATTACTACATGGATTGGTTACCAGATCGGCCTCGTCGACCAGGCGCTCGCATCCGTCCCCGGTCTGTCCGACATGCAGGCCTACTCGGTGTTCATTCACTCAATCCCCTACAGCTTCTACCCGATTCTCGCGATCGTTTTCGTCCTCATGATATCGGCCAGCGGTCTGGATTTCGGACCGATGTACACGGCGGAGAAGCGCGCTCGTAATGGCAACGTGAAGCCCGAGACGAGTGAGAATTTGCCGTCCATCCAGGGCGACGAACTCGAGCCGAAGGAGAAGATTCCGCTGCGCGCCTTCAACGCATTTGTGCCGATCCTTGCGTTGGTTGTCGCGCTGTTGGTCAGCCTGTTCGTTCTGGGTGAGGGCGACTCCCTCGTTACGATCCTGGAGACGACAAGTCCCTACCAGGCGATGATGTATTCGTCCTTTGTCGGCGTGCTCGTCGCTGCGACGCTGTCGATCGGGCAACGCATCCTCTCGGTCCACGAGACGGTCGATGCCTGGTACGGTGGCCTGCGAGCCACCTTGTTCGGCATGATCATCCTCGTGCTGGCATGGTCGCTGTCTGACCTGACGGCGATGCTGAATACCGCGTCGTACCTCGTGACACTGCTTGCCGATTCGCTGCCGGTGTCTCTGATACCGGCGCTCGTTTTCATCCTGGCGGCGATTACTGCCTTTACCACCGGCACAAGCTGGGGAACCATGGCCATCCTGATGCCGCTGATCATTCCCCTGTCATGGGCGGTCATGACGGTAAATGGCATCGCCGATCCGGGTGGCATGCATATCCTGTATTCATCGGTTGCCTGTTGCCTGGCCGGCGCGGTCTGGGGCGACCATTGTTCGCCGATATCCGACACGACCGTGTTGTCCTCGGTCGCCAGTGGCTGCGATCACATCGAACACGTAAGGACCCAATTGCCTTACGCGCTGCTCGTCGGCATCGTCGCGCTGCTCGTCGGCACCGTGCCCGGCGGCTTCGGCATGCCGCCCTGGCTCTCCATCGTGCTGGGTATCGTGGTCCTTGCGAGCATTCTCAAGCTGCTGGGTAAAAGGGCAGAGGCGAGCTAATTTATGTACCCGAAGCCCATCATCGGAGTTCCCTCCGACCGGCGTACGTACGGTCCGCATCCGTTCCATATGGTCGGTGAGAAATACCTGCAGGCACTTGTTGAAGCGGCCGACGTGTTACCGCTAATGACGCCCGTGCTTGCAGAGGGCGTGGACGTTGACGAGTTACTGGCGCGGTTCGACGGCATCTTCTTGACCGGGAGTTACTCCAATGTCGAGCCGCATCACTATGACGGCGAACCCAGCGAAGCAGGCACGCTGCACGATCCGCACCGCGATGCCCTGACACTGCCACTTGCGAAACGAGCGCTGGAGCAAGGCGTACCGCTGCTTGCGGTTTGCCGCGGGTTCCAGGAGCTCAATGTTGCGTTGGGCGGGACACTGCACCAGAAGGTGCACGAGGTGCCGGGCTATCATAATCACCTCGAAAACAAGGACGACCCACTGGAAGTGCAATACGGCCCGGCGCACCCGGTTAGCTTTCCCGAGGGCAGCCTGTTACGCGAGCTGCTCGGCACGGACACGTTCGCCGTTAACTCGCTGCATGCGCAAGCGGTGGCGCGACTGGCCGACGGCGTGAGCGTCGAGGCGGTTGCCGATGATGGACTCATCGAAGCATTTCGTGTTGACGATGTGCCGGGTTTCACACTCGCTGTGCAATGGCACCCCGAGTGGAAAGCTACGGAGAACGCATTGTCCAGGGCAATATTCAAAGCGTTTGGCGACGCGTGCAGAGCGCGCGCAAAACAGAGAAAGGTGTAACGTGAGTGATGATGATCTGATTCAGAAGATGGCTGGTTGAAAGGCACATCGAAGACGTGGAGGCAATCGTTCCGGACATGGCGGGAGCGGCGCGCGGCAAGGTCATGCCGGCAGCAAAATTTGGTAGGGGCGAAATGAAAATGCCGGAAGGTGTTTTCGCGCAGACGATCTCCGGCGAATATATCAGCGACCCGGACAACGTCGAAGACCGGGACATGTTGCTCGTGCCGGATCCCGAGACGCTGCGGCCGGTGCCGTGGTCCGTTGACCCTGCAGCCTCGGTCTTTCTGGATTGTTTCCACCGCGATGGGACACCCGTTGCCAAGTCGCCGCGTGGCGTCCTGCGAGGTGTTTTGTCGATGTTCGAGGAGCAGGGTTGGTTCCCGGTCGTCGCGCCGGAAGTCGAATTTTACTTGCTGAGCCCATTTTCGGATCCCAATGACGAGGCCGAGCCCCCGGAGGGCCGCCTCGGCTGGACCGATGGTGCAAACCAGCCCTACAGCATCGACACGATGAATAACTTCGACCCTTTCCTCAACCAGGTCTACAAATACTGCGAAGCGCAACGAATCAACATCGATGCAATCTCGCAGGAAATGGGGCCCGCTCAGTTTGAGTTGAACTTTCTGCACGGCGATGCGCTCGAGCTCGCGGACCAGGTGTTCCTGTTCAAGCGTACGGTGCGCGAAGTGGCGATCAGGCACAAGATGCACGCGACGTTCCTCGCCAAGCCGATGGCCGAGGATGCCGGTAGTGCACTGCACGTGCACCAGAGCGTCGTCGACGCGCGGGGCAACAATATCTTTTCGGATGAGAACGGTAAGCCCAGCGCCCTGTTCGAAGGTTACCTCGGCGGCTTGCAGACCTACATGAACGAGGCCTTGCTGATTTTTGCGCCGTACGTGAATTCGTACCGCCGACTGGCAAGTCCATGGGCCTCACCGGTGAATCTCGCCTGGGCGATCGACAACCGTACGGTTGGGTTGCGAGTTCCGGATTCTCCGCCAGAGGCACGGCGTATCGAGAACCGCCTGGCCGGTTCTGATGTGAACCCCTACCTCGTGATCGCGGCAACGCTGGCCTGCGGCTACCTCGGGATGAAGCAGGGTCTGAAACCGACCGCACCCACCGAGGGTAGCGCCTACGGCCAGGAGTTCAGTTTGCATCGGCATATTTTCTCGGCGATAGAAGCCATGCGCGAATCGCAGGCGATGCGCGACATGCTTGGCGACGCGTTTGTCACGTTGTACACCTCGTTAAAAGATGAGGAGTACAAGGAGTTCCAGGAAATCATCACTCCGTACGAGCGTGAGATCCTGATGTTCAATGTCTAACTACTGGTGTAGGTGAAGAAATGGCAGCAATGGAAAAACGCTCGCGTGAAGACTGGCAGGAATTGGACAAGAACCACCACCTGCATCCCTTCACAGATCACAAGGATCTGCACAGGAAACGCTCGCGAATAATCACTCGCGCCGAAGGCGTCTATATTTTCGATGCCGACGGCAAGAAGATCCTCGATGCCATGTCGGGACTCTGGTGCGTCAACGTGGGTTACGGCCGGCAGGAAATTATCGATGCGGCGACGGAGCAGATGAAGGAACTGCCGTACTACAACAACTTCTTCCAGTGTGCGCACCCGCCGTCGATCGAACTTGCGGCGATGCTCAAGGACGTCAGCCAGCCGCAGTTCAATCGCGTCTTTTTCACGGGGTCGGGTTCCGAATCGAACGACACGATAGTGCGCATGGTGCGCACCTACTGGGACCTGATGGACCAGCCCGAGAGGCACACCATTATCAGCCGGCAAAATGCCTATCATGGTTCCACCGTGGCGGCTGCCAGCCTTGGTGGCATGAAGTTCATGCACAAGCAAAGTGGATTGCCGATTCCGGGTATCGTGCACGTCGAGCAACCGTACTGGTATGGCTCCGACCAGAGCCTGTCGCCGGCAGATTTTGGCATTGCGGCGGCGCGAGCCATTGAAAACAAGATCAAGGAAGTAGGCCCGGAAAAGGTGGCCGCGTTCATCGGCGAGCCGATCCAGGGAGCGGGCGGTGTTATCGTCCCGCCCGATACCTACTGGCCCGAAGTGCAGCGCATTTGTGACGAGTACGGCATTCTGCTGATCTCCGATGAAGTCATTACCGGGTTCGGTCGTCTCGGCGCGTGGTCTGGTGCGGACTACTACGGTACGCGGCCCGATTTCATGCCGTTCGCGAAGGGCGTGACGTCCGGGTACCTGCCGCTTGGCGGCGTGCTTGTCAGCGACCGGGTCGCCGATGTATTGGTGGAGAAAGCCGGCGAGTTTGCGCACGGTTACACCTACTCCGGACATCCGGTTGCGTGTGCCGTTGCGATCGCCAATTTGAAGATCCTGCACAGGGAGAACCTGGTTGAACGCATTCGCGATGACATCGGTCCCTACCTGCAGAAGGGCTGGGCGGAGCTTGAAGATCATCCGCTGGTTGGCAATACGCGCATGGTCGGACTTATGGGGGGGCTTGAGTTGGTCAAGTCCAAGGATCCGGTCGAGCGTTTTGATTCAAAGAAGGGCGTCGGCGGGATCGCCCGCGATCTGTTCATCGAAAACGGCGTCTGCCTGCGCGCCTCGGGAGACGCGCTTATTTGCGCGCCGCCGTTCACGCTGTCACACAGCGAAGCCGATACGATCATCGAGGTGACCCGCAAGGTGCTCGATCAGACCTACAAGATTGTGAAGTCTTAGCGATGGACAAGCACGCAAGCGATCATGCGATAAACCGGGAGAGCCTGTACGGTACAACTCCGGAGCCGACCTACGCCGGTGTGGCGTCCTTTATGCGTCGGAAGTACGTGACCTCGCTGGACGGTGTCGACGTGGCGGTGACCGGGATACCGTTCGACACAGCGACGACCAATCGTCCAGGAAGCCGATTTGGTCCGCGCTCGATTCGCAATGCGTCAACGATCATGGCCTGGGAAAGGCCATACGGCATGGAGTTCGATCCTTTCGACAAGCTGGCGGTCGCCGATGTCGGCGATTGCTATTTTGATCACGGCAAACCGGAGTCCGTCCCGGATGCAATAGAGGCGCATGCCGCAAAGATCATCGAGCAGGGACCGGGCTTGCTGACCCTCGGAGGTGACCATTTCATCTCGTACCCGCTGCTCAAAGCGCATGCGAGCAAGCACGGCGCGCCACTATCATTGCTGCACTTCGATGCGCACAGCGACACCTGGGGTGACAAGGATGACCGTATCGATCACGGCACCATGTTCTATTGGGCGGCAAAATACGGCATCGTGGATCCGGCGTCCTCGGTGCAGATCGGTCTGCGTACGACGAATCCCGACACTTTGGGTTTCAATATCATCGATGCACCGGCGGTTCACCGGCGAGGCATCGAAGACGTCGTCACAGAGACGCGTCGGCACCTGGGCGAGAATCCCGTTTACGTGACTTTCGACATCGACTGTCTCGACCCGAGCTATGCACCGGGGACCGGCACGCCGGTATGCGGTGGCTTGACCAGCCACCAGGCCATGTCCATCCTGCGTGGCCTGAAGGGCATTAACATTGTCGGTATGGACGTTGTGGAAGTGGCGCCGGCCTATGACGTTGGCGAGATTACATCGCTCGCCGCCGCACATATCGCGATGGAACTACTCTACCTGTACGCCAGCAAGTAGCCGGCTCAGGCCTGCGGGCGGTACTCACCGGGCAGGAAGACGCTGACGACCATGTCCGCGATTTCGTCGAGCGTCTCGTTGGAGTCGACGTTGATACCGCTTGAGGCCTTGATCTCGTTGGCAAGCGCCAGCAGCCCGCCAGACGACAATCGAATCATGTTGAACACGAGCATCGGGTTGCCCTGGACGGCAACTCCGGCGCGCTGCAGTTCCTCGATCATGACCGCCGTTGCGTCAAACAGGGGCTTCAGATGGGTTTCGATCAGCCAATCGAGTCGCGGGTTCGGATAGCTCGCTTCCTGGACCATTACCTTGTGCAGGGCGGGCTGGCTTTTCGCGTAATAGACGTAGGCCCGGATCATCGACGCCATGCGCTGCTTTGGACCTTCATCCTGGTGATCCTGCAGGGATGCTGCGAGTGACCGGCCAAAATCACGAAAGACCTTGTCAGCCGCGGCGCGCCACAGCCTGTCCTTGTTCTTGAAATGGTAGGTGATCAGCGGGTGATGAACGCCGGCACGCTCTGCGATGTCACGGGTTGACGTTCCCTTGAAGCCATTCTCTGAGAATGCCTCGATGGCGGCGTCAAGCAGTTTCTGCTGGGTCACCAGGCTGCGTTGTTGTTGTTTTCGAGCCGACTTGTTCGCGGTCTCAACGGTTTCTTCTGACACTTTCTTCTGACCAATTAGACCTAATCCCGGACAGGGTAGCGGGATTCTTCTATTTGATCCAGTCTGGAAACGATTTCCCGGGCTATTCGAGAGCGAACATCAGGCGCACGCCAGCGCGTTTCTCGACGATCTCGCCGTTCTCGACGATCGGTTCGAATTCCCATTTTTCGACGGCACGCATTGCGGATCCATCGAACACGCCTTCCGGCTCTGCTTTCTTGACCTCGATGTCCTTAACGCTTCCATCCGTGCCTACCGTGAACACAACGTCCACCCAGCCCGACACGCCGCGGCGCTGCGCGGTGCGGGGGTACTTGGGTGCGACGTAGCGGGTACGATTCAGCGACCTCATGGTAATGGGCTGCTGGTCGCCGACGTCAGCGGGCCCGGACGCCGATTCCCCTGCTGCCATGACCGGTTCAGTCACTGCCGCTTGCTCCTCGGCGCCTTTGCTTGCAGCGGCCTCTCCGGCACCCTGCGGGGAAGTCTCTGCGCGATCGTTCGCCGATGCATTGTCACCAGCAACTGCCTGCGTCGTGACCGCGGCTGCAGCAGCGGCTGCGGCCTCGCGATCTCGTTTGTCACGTGCTTCTGCCGCAAGGCGATCGGCCTCAGCCTGACGGTCCAGCTCGGCCTGGCGCTCCGCCGCGGCCTGGCGGTCTGCCTCAGCCTGGCGGCGGCGTGCCGCGTCGGCGGCGACCGCATCACGAGCCGTTGCCAGAGCGACAGCGGTGGCAGCAAGTTCTGCGCTGGACGCATCGATTGCCTGTGCAGCAGTCAGCAGGGCGTCCGCGCTGTCGAGTCTTCCGGCATCGATCTCTGACCGCGCCTGGAGTACGAGCGTGCTCGCCACAACGTTCAGGCCCTGGCGTGCCGCGGTATTTGTCGGGTCATTGGAAAGTACAAGCCCGTAATAGTAGCGCGCGTTATCGTTTGCCGGACTAATGAGGTCACCTTCTTCAAGGCGCGCGTTGGCCAATGCAAGCACTTCGTCGACCCGCTGCTCACTCTTCGCGGATTTCAACTCGTCTTCGACGGCATCGATTTCGCCCGTGCCCGCAATGCCCAGGGCGCGAGCGGCAGCAATCGAACTGCTGGCGTCTTCATAACGAGAGTCGCGAATGGCCGAGCGCGCGTCGGCCAGGTGGCCGCGCAACTGCATCTGCGACAGCTGGGCCTCGAGGAACGGCAGCCGTGTGTTGGCCGCATCGGCGAGGGCTACCCGTTGCAGGGCGGCTTCCGCATCATCGAGGCGGGCCTCCAGCAATGCGGTCTCAGCCATACCAAGGGCTTGCTGAACGACAGCGCCGAGTTCGGCGGCGACGATCGCGTTCGTTGGATCGGCCGCAGCGGCGGCGATGTACAGCTCGATCGCGTTGGAGCCGGCCGGGTTAAATACCTGGCCTGCTTCGCGAGCAAGCCGTGCCTCTTCGACAAGCGATATAGCATTGAGCTTGCCCGCATCGACGCCGGGCAGTGACGGCCGAATCTCATCGCCAAAGTCCACATCAGCTTCTGTAATCGCTGGCGTTGTGATTGTCGCCTGTTCAACCGGTGCGACTTCGTCATCACCGCTCATGAACCAGAACCCGGCTACAGCGACGACAACGACTGCGGCGGCAGCAATGCCAATGATCTTGTTTCTGGACTGTGAACTACCTGGGCCACCGGTCGGGGCCGATGCAACCCGTGCTGCCGATACATTGTCGGGCACCGCGGGCGACGGGTCCTTTTTGCTTTTGAACCGGTCTTTGACGGAGCCGATGATCCCGGTCATCGTCTCGGTAAAGCTCGTGTCGTCATCTCCGAACGCGCTGGAGAGGCCTTCGTTGATTGGCGATTCGATCGACAGGTCGCCGAGCGGTGGATCGGCCTGTGCGGCCGAAGGCCTCGGTATCGCTTCCTGTTTTGGTTTATTGGCAACTGGCCTGGGCGCTGGCGCCGGTTTCTGCACGGCCTGTGGCGCCGGTTTCTCCGGCGGCCTGGCAGCGGGTGCGGGTATTGGCGCAGGTTTTGCGACCGCGGCTGGAGCCGGTTTGGGCGCCGCTTTCGGCGCGGGCTGTGGCGTGGCCGGAGCGCCCTTGATCTTGAATGCTGCGTCGGGAGCTTCGAGGTGGTGTTTCACGGATGCCTCGACCGCGAGACGGGCGCGACCTGGCGATACCGGCTTCAGCAGGAAGCGGTATACCTTGCCGCGATTGATCAGGTCCATGAGCATTTCGCCGTCATCGCGACGGCCTGCAACGATCGATACGAGCCTCGCTGAGCCCTTCCGCAAGTGCTGGGTCAGTTGCTCGACTTTCTGGCCAACCATGGCGGCGTCAACTACAGCGACACCGATCTTGTGCGTGCGGATAATCTCGTCTGCCTGCGCCAGCGTATTTGCGTAATGCACCGTATGCATGCCGCGTGACGATTCCCTGATGGTCGAGAGGAATTCCTGATCCTTGGTCAGTACCAGTACGTCGACCGATCGCGAGCCAAGAGCGACGGCGGCGGAGACTTTCTCGGGATTCAGGGCGGGCATCCGGCCCGTGCCATCGCTGATTATCGTGGAGCCGTTCTCGGACGTCTCCATGATGATATGTTCGGCAGGCTCGTCAACATTGGCGGCCGTATCATTCGCGGCCCCGGCCAATGCCATCAAGCGCATCTGGCGCGTCGCGTTGTCAACGAGTTTGAGCAATGATTCGGCTGTCACGTCGCCACGGACAACCTGGAAAACCTCGTCGACACCGACAAGGGCTTCGAGGCCCTGGTTGGAGTTACCGGCGAGCAGAATTCCGATCGTGTCCGGTGAGCGTTTCTTGGCTTCCCGCAGCGCTTCCAGGCCGCTCATGCCAGGCAGGTCCTGTGCCGTGACGATTACGTTGATCGGGGTCCCGACCAGGGTGTTCAGTGCCTCGCTGCCCGTGGTTGCGCAATGGACCGTGTAACGGTCGTTGAACCCTGAACTCAGGGAGTCCAGCGTGCTCTGCTCGCTATGCAGTAGCAATACCTGTGTCTTGTATCGGTCCAGCGCCACTTTTGTTTCCTCCGAAACCTTATGTTGAATCGCACTCGCGGTCCTTGCGTCTAAGGAGTATATGCGTAGGCATTGCCGGAATTGTCGGCAAGCGGCGACGGGTTTCTGAATCTGTGACGCGGCGCACAGTCAAAGTGCAGGGCACGTCACGTTTGCTGTTCCCTACCTGCTGGAAAACGCGACAGATGGCGCCGTTACTGGGGTTGGGGAAGAGCCGAGTGGGCGAGGACCAGCTCCCGAATTACGATGTTCGACCGCGGCTGGCGATCTCGGTTTTCAGGTCTGCAATGGCATCATCGAGCGACATAATCTCCTGTTTATTGGAACCCAGGCGACGAATTGCGACGGTGCCTTCCTCGATTTCTCGCTGTCCGACGGCGAACAGGACCGGGACCTTGGCGACGCTGTGCTCACGGACCTTGTAAGAGATCTTTTCGTTCCTGAGGTCGCTGTCCGCGCGTATTCCCGCTGCGCGCAAGGCTGCAACGATCTCGCCAGCATAGTCGTCAGCTTCCGAGGTGATCGTCAGGACCTTGACCTGCTGTGGTGCAAGCCATAGTGGCAGATGTCCGGCGTGGTGCTCGATCAGGATGCCCATGAAGCGTTCGAGCGAGCCGAGCATCGCCCGGTGCAGCATCACGGGTGTGTGTTTGTTGCCGTCTTCGCCGATGTAGGTCGCGTCGAGACGCTTCGGCATGTTCAGGTCGACCTGCAATGTGCCGCACTGCCAGTCGCGGCCAATCGCATCGCGCAGGACGAACTCGAGTTTCGGCCCATAGAAGGCGCCTTCGCCCGGGTTGTAGGTGTACTCAAGGCCACCGACTTCGAGTGCTTTTAACAAGGCTTTCTCAGCCTGATCCCAAACCGCGTCTTCGCCGACCCGCACTTCGGGCCGATCGGCAAACTTGATGCGTACGTCGTCGAAACCAAAATCCTTGTAGATACTCAGGATCAGGTTGCAGACCGCGATCGACTCCCCGGTAATCTGTTCCGGCGTGCAGAATATGTGCGCGTCGTCCTGGGTGAAGGCGCGCACACGCATCATGCCGTGCAGTGCGCCGGACGGCTCATAGCGATGGCATTTGCCGAACTCACCGAGACGCGTCGGCAAATCGCGGTAGCTCTTGATCCCCTGGTTGAAGACCTGGATATGGCCGGGACAGTTCATCGGCTTGATCGCAAACGTGCGGCCGTCGACCGTTTCCGACGTAAACATGTTGTCGCCGAACGACTCCCAGTGGCCGGAGCGTTCCCACAAGGAGCGCGCAACGATTTCCGGCGTATTGACTTCCTGGTAGCCCGCGTCGGTATTCTTTTGCCGCATGTACGTGATCAGCGACTGGAAAATTGACCAGCCGTTCGGATGCCAGAAGACAGCGCCGGGCGCTTCTTCCTGGAAGTGAAACAGGTCCATGACGCGGCCGAGGCGGCGGTGGTCGCGTTTCTCCGCTTCCTCGAGCATGTGCAGGTATTTGCGCAGAGCCTTGTCGTTCGACCAGGCCGTGCCATAAATGCGTTGCAGCATCTCGTTGTTCGAGTCGCCTCGCCAGTAGGCGCCGGAGACGTGTGTCAGTTTGAACGCCTTGCCAAGCTTGCCCGTCGACGGCAGGTGCGGACCGCGGCAAAGGTCGATGAAGTCGCCCTGTCGATACAGCGTCAGATCTTCGTCGGACGGAATGCTCTCTATGATCTCGGCCTTGTAGATTTCGCCGATGCCACGGAAAAACTCAGCGGCCTTGTCGCGTTCCCAGACTTCGCGCTCGATGCCCTCGTCGCGATCGACGATATCCTTCATGCGCGCCTCGATGGTCTCGAGGTCCGCATCGGTAAAGGGCTCTTTGCGGGCAAAGTCGTAGTAGAAGCCATTCTCGATGGCGGGTCCGATGGTCACCTGCGTGTCGGGCCACAATTCCTTGACAGCTTCGGCAAGCACGTGAGCGGCATCGTGTCTGAGCAGTTCGATCCCGTCGTCCGAATCGCGAGTAACGATTTCCACAGTGGTATCCGTCTCGATATCCCGTGACAGGTCCCAGAGTTCGCCATTAACGCGAATTGCCACAGCGGCACGAGCCAGTCCCTCGCCAATGCGGGCGGCAACTTCGCTGCCCTTGGTGGCAGCGTCAAACTCCTGAACGGAGCCATCAGGTAAGGTGATTTTCGGCATGCGCGGCATTGTACTCGAATTGCCCTCAAGTTCGAGTACAATCCGCCTCCATGAACGCCAGCGAACCGCGCGACTTTATCCGCAAGATCATCGACGAAGACCTCGAGTCCGGCAAACACGCCGAGATCGTGACCCGATTCCCGCCGGAGCCAAATGGCTACTTGCATATCGGGCACGTCATGTCGATTTGCCTCAACTTCGGCGTTGCTGCCGAAACCGGCGGCCGGACGTACCTGCGGTTCGACGACACCAATCCGGGCAAGGAGAGTCCCGAGTACGTCGAAGCCATCAAGGCCGACGTGCGCTGGCTCGGCTTCGACTGGGGGGATCGGCTGACGCATGCGTCCGACTATTTCGAGCGCCTGCACCAGTCAGCGATTGAGCTCATTGAAAAGGGCGTGGCCTACGTTGACAGCTTGAGCGCTGAGGAAATTCGCGAACACCGGGGTACGCTGACCGAACCGGGCAGGAACAGCCCGTACCGCGACAGGAGCGTCGCAGAGAATCTTGACCTGTTCGCCCGCATGTATGGCGGCGAGTTCGCCGATGGCGAACACGTCCTGCGCGCGAAGATCGACATGGCGTCACCCAATATGAACATGCGCGATCCGGCGATCTATCGCATTCGCCACATCCCGCATCAGAATGCTGGCGACAAATGGTGCATCTACCCGATGTACGATTTCGCGCACGGCCTGTCCGATGCCTATGAGGGCATCACACACTCGCTGTGCACACTCGAGTTTGAGGACCACCGACCGCTGTACGACTGGTTCCTGGACCAGTTGCCGCCCGAGCATCGTCCCCGCCAGATCGAATTTTCGCGGCTCAACCTTGCCTACACAGTAACCAGCAAGCGCAAACTGAATGAACTCGTCCAGGAAGGCGTGGTGTCGGGTTGGGATGATCCCAGGATGCCGACGATCGCCGGCATGCGTCGACGTGGTTATTCGCCCGCGGCCCTGCGCGAGTTCGTGAAACGTGCCGGCGTAACCAAGAAAGACAAACTGATCGAGATGGGTGCGCTGGAAAACTGCGTGCGCGAAACACTGGGCGATTCGGCGGCGCGCCGCATGGCCGTGCTGCGTCCATTGAAAGTCGTGCTCACGAACTACCCGGAGGGCAAGGTCGAACTCATGGACGCCATGAATCACCCTGGGAATCCCGACTTTGGCACGCGCGAATTGCCGTTTTCGCGCGAACTCTGGATTGAGCAGGACGATTTCATGGAGGACGCGCCACGCAAGTTTTTCCGCCTGAAGCCCGGTGGCGAAGTGCGATTGCGGTTCGGCTACATCATCCGGTGTGACGAGGTTGTCAAGAACGACGACGGTGAAGTCGTCGAGCTGCGATGCAGCTACGACCCGGATACGCGCAGCGGTACCGGAACGTCAGATCGAAAGGTCAAAGGTACGATCCACTGGGTGTCCTGCGAGCATGCGATCGACGCCTCCGTGCGCCTGTACGATCGTCTGTTTACCGATGCGAACCCGAATGCAGCGCCGGACTTTCACAGCGTGCTCAATCCGGACTCTCTCGAGACCGTGGGCGCCAAACTCGAGCCCTCATTGGGTGAGCTTGCCGCGGGTGAGTCCGTGCAGTTCGAGCGCCTGGGCTATTTCTGCCGGGATGTTGTCGAAGAAGGTGTCGTGTTCAACCGCGTTGTAACCCTGCGGGATTCCTGGGCGAAACTCGAACAGCAGGCGCTGCAGCAATCCTGAGTCAGGTCACGTAGCCGGAATAGGGTACCGGACACCCTATTTCAGGCTGAAATAGGGTGTCCGGTACCCTATTTTGGGTCAGGTTTCGTAGCCCTCGCGAATGAGCAGTGGTGCACCGCGTGCCGAACCGAGCCCGTCGGCTGCGCTGCCTTCCGCCCGGGCGATTTCCACAACGCCAAATGAATTGACCAGGGCGAGGTAATCTCCCGGCTTCGCTCGTCCATAGGTGGTTTGCATCGACACCTGGTGGCCGGCGATTTCAGCGACGGGTTCCCTGAAATTCTGGAGCAGGCTGGCATCGATGTTGCTGATCAGGTTGCCGAATGCGTCAACCGTGACAATTACGCCCGTGACCTTGCCCCGGCTTACCTCCGGCTCGTCGATCCAGCCAGGTGTCCAGTCACTGGTCCGCGCCGCGATATCCGCGACTTTGACGCGCCCCGATGCCAGTTCGGCGGCGACAGGAGCGAATATGTCACGACCATCGAATGTCGCACTGGCGACAGGCAGGTTCAGGGAGTCGAGTTTTTCGAGGGCCAGTTTGTACACCTGCGGATCGCCACAGCCGTCAAACAACTGGGCCAGCAGGCCGTTGTCCGGCGCCATGAACAGATGGCCGTCGCATTCGGCCACGAGAATCTCGCGTTCGGTCCCGACACCTGGATCCACGATGGCCAGGTGTAGCGTACCGGCCGGAAACCACTGGTAGGATCGACTGACCCAGAAACCGGCTTCTGGCGGCCACTGTGCCGGGATGTCGTGCGCGAGGTCGACGATCCTGGCCGCCGGAAAACGACTGAGAATGACGCCCTTCATGATGGCAGCGAACGGCCCTTTGTGGCCGAAGTCGGTTGTGATCGTAATGACGCCGGACGGTTTCATGGTTACCAGTCTATCAGGCTGCTTCACTGACAGCGTGTCGGCGGAAGCTTTGGCGTGCCCAGTAAATAAAGACGGTATCGATGGCTGCGATGATCGCCTTGAACAGGTACTTGGCGGCGCCGAGTGCCAGGGCGGTCTTGAGGTCGACGATGCCCCACCAGGCGACCAGTGAGTAGATCGTGGTGTCGACGACCTGGGAGCAAAGCGTCGAACCATTGTTACGCAGCCAGAGCCAGCGCTCACCCGTGAGCGACTTGATCTTGTGAAAGGCCCACACATCGAAATGCTGGCTGATGTAGTAGGCGAGCAGCGAACCAAAGACGAAACGTGGTGTGAAATCGACGATCGTCAGGAACGCAGAATGGATTGACGCGGAGAACTCGGCCGTCCCGGGCTCGGTACTCGGAAGGTAGAGCAGGGCGAGGCTCAGCATGATCAATACGATGACACTGACCGCAAAACCCATGCGCACGGCTTTGTTCGCCGCCGCCTTACCGTAATTCTCGCTGAGTACATCCGTGGCGAAAAAAATGCTCGAGTAAAAGATGACTCCGAGGCTGGTCTGCAAGCCGAAAATGACGGTCAGCTTCGGGCCCTGGAGATTGGCGAGAAGAATCGCAACGGCGATCGCAATTTGCAGCCCGGCTTTGCCGAACAGTCGATACAGGACGAGTGTGCAGGCCAGGTCGACAAACAGCGTCGTGAACCAGAGCAGCTCCTGGTTGCTCGCGAAAAAGTCGACAACAGCCTGCGGAAACATCGCGCCGTTCCAGGCTTACCGGGTGGGGGAGGCGAGCTTGTCGAGGTGCCAGTCGGCATCGCCGAACATCGTACCGATCGCTGTCAGGCGCTTGAAATAGTGAGCGACGTCCAGTTCCCACGTGACGCCCATGCCGCCGTGGATCTGGATGGCATCCTCGCCAAGCGCCCGTCCGGCGGAACTGACCAGGTACTTGATGGAACTGACGGCGCGTTTGCTGTCCGCGGCGCCACTCTCGTTGGCCATGACGGCCCACATGAGCAGCGACTGGGCCTGCTCGCAGGCCATGAGCATGTCGACCATACGATGCTGCAATTCCTGGAAGCTGCCGATCGGCACACCGAACTGACTGCGGTCCTTTGAGTACTCCACGGTCTTGTCCTTGAGCACCTGCATGATGCCGACCGCCTCGGCGCAAATCGCCAGCGTCGCCTCGTCTACAGCCGCATCGAGAACGGGGAGGCCGCTGTCGACGTCGCCGAGCACGGCGTCGTGCGCGACACGGACGTCATCCAGTGTGACCTCTGCAGCTCGCAGGCCATCGATGGTCGCATAGGAGTTGCACGCCAGTCCGTCGCTCCCCGTTGCAACGGCGAACAAAGTGATCCCGTGCTCATCGTCGATGTCACCCGAGGTGCGGGCCGGAACGATCAGCAAATCGGATGTGCCGCCATTCAGCACCAGTCCTTTGCGCCCGTTCAGGACCCAGTCATCCCCATCGCGTGTTGCCGTGGTCGCAATACTGGCCAGCCGATATCTCGCCTGTGGCTCGTTGAAGGCCAGCGTCGCATGCAGTTCTCCTGCGATCAAAGGATGCAGCCAGCGCTCCTTTTGCCCGGCATTGGCGACGCGGCGCAAGACCCCGCCCGCGAGAATGACATTGGCGAGGTACGGCTCGACGACGAGGCCGCGAGCCAGTTGCTGCATCAATACCATGATGTCGGCCGGGCCACCGCCGAGTCCGCCGTCGTCTTCTGCAAACGGCACGGCGGTCCAACCGAGATCGGCGAACGTCCTCCAGACGTCATCGCTGAAGCCTTTATCGCTTTCCGCGTAGGCCTGGCGAGTGTCGAAGTCATATTCGTTCCGGATGAATTTGTCGACACTGTCAGCCAGCATCGCCTGAATATCGTTGAGCGAAAAATCCATGAGTCTTACCTACAGGCCGAGCACGTGCTTGGCGATGATGTTCTTCTGGATCTCGTTCGAACCAGCGTAGATCGTAGCCTTGCGGAAATTGAAATACCGTAGCGCGGTGAGTGTCTCGTTTCCCTGGCCAACTGACGGATCGGGCCTGTAGGGCAGCGCGTAGTAGCCGGCCGCGTCCATGTAGAGCGTGTCGATTGCCTGCTGAATCTCGGTGCCCTTGATCTTGAGAAATGACGATTCAGGTCCGGGCGCCTTGCCCGATTGCACGGCAGCGAGCGTCCGTAGCTCCGTGTATTCGAGTCCTTTCAACTCGACTTCGACGGCAGCCAGTCTGCGCATGAAGTTCCTGTCATCCACAAGGGGCGGCGCCCCTCGGACCGAGGTGGCGGCCTGTTCGCGGAGCTTTCTCAAGCGATACTCGGAGCGGAACGTGTTGGCAGAGTTCGTGCGTTCATGCTGCAGCAGCACTTTTCCGTACGTCCAGCCCTTGCCCTCTTCACCCACGAGGTTTTCAACCGGAACCGCTACGTTGTCAAAGTGAATTTCGTTCACTTCGTGGGTGCCGTCGAGCAGGATGATCGGCTTCACGGTGACGCCCGGTGTCTTCATGTCGATCAGCAGGAAGCTGATGCCTTCCTGTTGCCGAGCGACGTCGCTGTTCGTACGGACCAGGCAGAATATCCAGTCGGCATATTGACCCAGCGTCGTCCACGTCTTGGTGCCGTTGACGAGCCAGTGGTCACCAACCAGGTCGGCTTTGGTTTTCAGGGACGCGAGATCGGATCCGGCACCGGGTTCGGAATAACCCTGGCACCACCAGGTATTGCTGGCGAGAATATCCGGAAGAAACCGTTCCTTCTGAGCTTCGCTGCCGAAAGTGTAGATAACCGGCCCGACCATGTTGAGTCCAAAGGGCACGACGACCGGTGCATTCGCGTTGCCTTCCTCACGTGCGTAGATGTACTTCTGCACAGGAGTCCAGCCGGTTCCGCCGTACTCGACAGGCCAGTTGACGCCCGCCCAGCCTTTCGCATGGAGGATCTTCTGCCAACGGATCTGCAGCTCCGGCGGCATTTCTGCTCCCGAGGCCACAGCCTCGCGAATGTCATCGGGATACTCGTCCCGGAAAAATGCCCGGACTTCGTCCTGAAACGCGAGATCAGCCTCGCTGAATGTGACGTGCATGCGTGTGAATTCCCCTTTCCGGCAAGCGACGCAGCTTAGCAAAGCCCGTCGGCGCAGTCTGTTGCGGTTTGTAACGACGGCAAGTTCCGGCAGAATGCGCACATGAGTTCGCATCTGATTCCCGACGACCCTATTGCGACTAATGTTGCAGTTACTCACGACGCATTGCGCCGGCCCCTGCACGATCTTCGGATTTCTGTACTGGACCAGTGCAATTTTCGGTGCCCGTATTGCATGCCGGAGGACGAGTTTCACGAGGACTACGAATTTCTCCGTCGCAGTCAGCGACTGACCTACGACGAGATTCTCAGGGTTGCGCGCGTCGCTGCCGGACTTGGCGTCAGCAAATTGCGCCTGACCGGGGGCGAGCCATTGCTGGACAAGAGGCTACCCTTGCTTGTCCGCGGCCTGGCCGCGATTCCGGGCATCGAGGACCTGGCACTGACGACCAACGGCATGCTGCTCGGGTCTGTCGCGAAGTCGCTTGCGGACGCCGGCTTGCGGCGAGTGACGATCAGCCTGGATAGCCTCGACGAAGGGGTTTTTCGGCACATGAGTGGCGGGCGTGGCGACCTTGCAACGGTGCTTGCAGGAATCGAGGCGGCACAGCAAGCAGGCCTGTCGCCGATCAAGATCAATGTCGTTGTTCAACGCGGCGTCAACGATCACTCCGTACTCGATTTGCTCGATCACTTTCGCGGTACGGGCCACATCGTTCGGCTAATCGAATTCATGGACGTTGGCAATCGCAACGGCTGGCGGCTGGACCAGGTTGTGCCGTCGAGGCTGCTGCGGGATCGTGTGCAGGCACGTTGGCCGCTGCGGCGTATCGACCAGAGTTATCCTGGCGAGGTTGCGCGCCGCTACCAGTACATGGATGGCCAGGGCGAGATTGGCTTTATCTCGTCGGTTACGGAACCGTTCTGCGGTGATTGCAGTCGAGCACGCCTGTCGGCGGACGGTGTGCTTTATACTTGCCTGTTCGCGAACCAGGGCACGGATCTGCGCGAGTCTTTGCGTGCCGATGCCGATGAGGAAGAACTCACGGATATACTCTCGCAGATATGGCTGCAGCGGGCCGATCGTTACAGCGAGTTGCGCCGGCCTGCGGTTGCGGAAGCACACGTACTTCGCAAAGTCGAAATGTACCGAATTGGGGGATAGCCCTTGGGCAAGTTGAGTCACATTGACGCACAGAACCGACCGACGATGGTCGACGTTAGCGAGAAGACGCCGTCGGCTCGTGAGGCGCATGCGCGCGCGCGTGTTCGCCTTCCCGCCGAAGCCGCTGCGATGATCTCGGACGACGATATCCAGACCAGGAAGGGGCCGGTGTTTGCAACGGCAATTATTGCGGGCGTCATGGCGGCAAAAAAGACTCACGAGTTGATCCCCTTTTGCCATCCGCTCGGTCTCGACAACTGCAAAGTGACGATCGAAATGGACGGTACCGACGCCGTAATCGATTGCCGCTGCAAGGTACATCACAAGACCGGTGTCGAAATGGAGGCGCTGACGGGCGCCAGCGTTGCGGCCCTGACCGTGTACGACATGCTCAAGGCTGTGTCGCAGGACATTGTCATTGCCGAGACAAAGCTGATCGCAAAGTCGGGTGGCAAGCGGGATTTTCAGCGCGATGAGTGAGACGCCGGTATTCGGACTTGTCCTGTCCGGAGGGGAAAGCAGACGCATGGGCCAGGACAAGGCGCTGCTTGAACGCGACGGTCTGTCGCAGCTTGCCTTCGTGATGGCGCTGCTCGAGCCACTGGTAGAGCGAGCATTCGTCTCGACGCGCGCGGCACAAAAGGACGAGCCCGAGCGGCGGCGCTACGCACAGATAGTCGATCAATACGACGACATGGGACCGCTGGCCGGCATCCTGTCCGCCATGGACGCGTATCCTGACGTGGACTGGCTCGTCGTCGCCTGCGACCTCCCGAACATCGGCACCGAGACGCTGCGGCATCTGCTCGCGAATCGGTCAAAGGACCATCCGTTTACCGCCTATGTGAGCAGCTACGATGGTTTGCCGGAGCCCCTGTGTGCGATCTATCGTGCGGGGAGCGCGAAGACGATCCACAAATTTGCCAAAGACGGCATCCATTGCCCCCGCAAGATCCTGATTCGCTCCGATACATCCCTGCTCGCGCAGCTCGACCCTGCCTCACTCGACAACATCAATACGCCTGACGAACTGGCAAACAGTGTCCTCGAGGCCACGTCATGAAGACCGTGCAGAAGACGATTACGGTGCGCTATTTTGCAATGTTCCGCGAACACGCGGGCGTCGCGGAAGAGACTCTGCAGATGGATGCGGTGACGGCGCAGGATGTCTTTGAAGAGACTCGGTCGCGGCACGGTTCGGAGGAGCCAAACGGGCATTGCAAAGTCGCGATCAATGATCACATGGCCGACTGGAGTTCACCCGTTAGCGATGGCGATACGGTCCTGTTGTTCCCCCCGGTTGCAGGTGGCTGACATGATGGAGGTCACCCAGGACGTCATCGACCCGGCGGCGCTGCAGCGCTCCCTGGTGAACCCTGCCGCAGGTGGCTATTGCGCTTTCGAGGGCTGGGTGCGCAACGAAAATGAAGGCCACGTGGTCGAACGCCTCGAATACGAAGCCTACGAACCGTTGTGCATATCCGAAGGCGAGAAGGTGCTGGCGGAAGCGCAGGAGAAGTTTCCCTTCCTGAAAGCGCGCTGCGTTCATCGCGTCGGTCTGCTCGAGATCGGCGACTGCGCCGTGTGGATCGGGGTCGCTGCCGCGCATCGCGACGAGGCATTTCGAGCCTGCCGCTACATTATCGACGAGATCAAAGTGCGACTGCCTGTCTGGAAGAAGGAGCACTATGCCAACGGCGACTCCGGCTGGGTCAACTGCGAGCGATGTGCACAGCACGGGATTGCGGATTGATGCAGCATCAGGTATCACTCGTTTCTGTTACTGGAATAATCCGGATCAGGGGAAAGGTTTGCGGCGTATAGAATCCATCGAAGATGCCAAGGCACTGATAGGCGAGGAGGTCGGTCTGTCCGACTGGGTCGTCATCGACCAGCATCGTATTGACCAGTTTGCCGAGGCCACGGGTGACTACCAATGGATTCATGTGGACACCGAACGTGCGGCTAGAGAAATGCCTGACGGCAGGACAATCTCCCACGGTTACCTCACATTGGCCCTGATCCCGGCCCTGACGGGAGACTTTGTCGAAGTAGTCAACCTCGCGCGTGCGATCAATTTCGGGCTCAACAAAGTACGTTTTTACGCTCCGGTTCCCGTCGGCTCAAAAATGCGGGCGCGCAGCAAAGTGTTGCAGGTACGAAAGCGGGCCGGTGCGATGATCCTGACCTCGGAAACGCGCCTGGAGGTCGACGGCGAGCGCAAGCCGGCCTGTGTGGCCGAGACGCTGGGCATGTACTTCTTCCACGAATAGTTGCGGCCAGCGGCCGCGAATCACCTTTTATGCAGCCATTTTGGCAGGAACGAGTACGGGTCCTGGTCGGCCGACTTGTTCCACACGACGTTGTTCTCCTCCAGCAAGGCCGCCAGGGTGCCGTCTTTCATGGCGTCGAACAAATCCGTCGCACCGCCAAGGTGCTTGCCGCCAACGTAGATTTGCGGAATTGTCTTGAGCCCCGTCTGCGCTTCGATGGCTTTGCGAATATTGCCGCCCCGGTTACCCTCCTGGTAGGCCACTGAGTCCAGGTCGACCGAGCGATAGGGAATGTCGTAGTGCGCGAACATTTTGCGCACCGACCAGCAAAACTCGCACCACTCCAGCGCAAACAGAACGACGGGATTTTCGCGATCGTGGGTCACATCCTCGAGAAAGGCCACTGCATCAGTTGGGGCGTCAACCACTGCCGCTTCCTGGTCTTCCTCTTTCTCCCGGGCGGGTGCCGGAGGCGGCGCACCAAAACAATAATTCGGCGTGGAGCGCATGATGTTCTGCTCTTCTTCATCCATTTCGACCAGGATGTCGTCGAACAACGGAGTGCTCAGGTAGCGCTCACCCGTATCGGGCAGCATGCAAAGTATGTTGGCACCGGGCGCGGCCTGTTCGGCAACCGCCAGTGCGCCAGCCAGCGTAGCTCCCCCTGAGGTGCCAACGAATATTCCTTCCTGTCGCGCGAGTTCCCGCGACAGGCGCAATGCATCATTGCCATCGATCGGCATGATGCCGTCGATGAGTTCTGCAGAAACAACATCTTCAGTCAGCTTTGGAATGAAGTCCGGCGTCCAGCCCTGCATCAGGTGAGGGCGAAACAATGGATGGCTCTCTTTGGGCGTGCCGTCAGCGAGTCTTTCCTGGGGGATGCCGCTCCCGAGAATCTGGGCATTGTCCGGTTCGCAGACGATGATTTGGGTGTCCGGGCTTTTCTCCTTCAGGTAGCGGGAGACGCCCTTGAGCGTACCGCCCGTGCCAAAGCCGGAGACCCAGTAGTCGAGTTTCCTGTCGCCAAATGCCTCGAGGATTTCAGGTGCCGTCGTTCGCGTATGCGCATCGGCGTTGGCTTCATTCTCGAACTGGCGCACGAGGAACCAGTCATGTTTCCTGGCCAGCTCCGTTGCCTTCGCGACCATGCCGCTGCCCTTGAGCTCGGCCGGCGTCAGCACAACCTTGGCGCCAAGGAAGCGCATCAGGCGGCGCCGTTCGACGCTGAAACTCTCGGCCATTGTGACGACCAGCGGATAACCCTTCTGTGCGCAGACGATAGCGAGGCCGATACCGGTATTTCCCGAGGTGGCCTCGATGACCGTCTGGCCGGGCTTGAGTGTCCCATCCCGCTCGGCTGCTTCGATGACGGACAGGGCCAGCCGGTCCTTGACCGAGCCACCAGGGTTGAATGACTCGACCTTGACGTAGACATTGACGTCTTTGGGCCCAAGCTTGTTCAGTTTAACGATCGGGGTGTTGCCGATTGTCTCCAGGATGTTGTCGTAAAGCCTGTTCATGAGATGTCGCCTTTATCGTTGTTTTCAGATGACGCTACAGTACGGCTGGCGCGGCGTTCAGACATGACCGGCACATGCCCATTTCATGACTATTCGGCGCTACAATAACAAAAACAAAAGGAGCAAAATGACGACCTTGGAATCTTCGGGCTATCACTCGGTCTGTTTATCGTCCTGCTCGGACTGCTGGGGCTCGCCCGTCCGGCGCGTTTTCGGTCGATGTTCACGACCATGGATGGCCACACCCGGTTCATCCTCGCCATCGTGATTCGTCTGGCAATGGGCGCACTGCTCTGGTGGCTGGCCGACGAGCTGCGCCATCCTCAGGTCATGCGCATTATTGCCGTCATTGCCGTGGTCGCGGCCGTGGGCATACTGGTCATGGGCAGAAAGCGACTCGACAGCCTGGTCGACTGGTGGCTTGGTAAATCGGATAGCGTGCTGCGCGTCTCGGCGTTGTTCGCCGCGACGTTTGGCGGCTATCTGGTGTTCGTCGCTATCTAATCGGCAGATTCTTCATCGCTGAACTCAGCCGTCGTCTGTCGCTTGCGGTTGACGACCAGGCGGGTCACGTCAGGCCGCGAGTAGTGCCCCACGACATCCAGGCTGTGCCGTTCTTCGAGCACCTGCGCGTGATCGATCTCGACGACGCTCAGTGATTCCGATCCCTGGACAGGTTCGAGGATCCATTCACCGTCTGGCCCGGCCACGCAGGAACCGCCGTCGGCCATGACGTCATCTGCCGATTCGATGAGCAAATCGGCGTGCGGCAGGGATGTGTCAATGTCTTGCCGCCGCATCAGGCCCGAAACCGAGACGACAAACGAGCGGCTTTCTCTTGCGACAAACCGCGTAATGTCCTCGGTGTTGCGAACGTTGCCCGGCCATATGGCGACGTGCAGGTCCTCGCCCTGCGCATAGAGCGCCGCGCGTGGCAGCGGTAACCAGTTTTCCCAGCAATTGAGCCCGCCGACCGTGAACGGACCCAGTTTGTGCGTACGCAGCCCATGCCCGTCGCCGATGGCCCAGACGAGCCGTTCCTCGTGCGTTGGCATCAGTTTGCGGTGAACGGATTGCACGATGCCGGACCTGTCGATGTAGACCATGGAACAGTAAAGGCTGTGTCCACCTCGATTGGCGGCCCTTTCCATGATGCCCAGGTAAACAGCGATATCGTGGTCACACGCCGCCCGGCAAAGACGGTCCAGATCGCCGTCTTCGATGCATACGCCCTGGCGGACGTAGTGAGCGAACAGCTCCTTTTGCAGGCTGGATTCAAATCTCGCGCCTTCGGTGCGTTCCACCCAGAAGGGATATCCCGGCACCAGCGCCTCGCCGAAAACCACGAGGTCGCATTGCGCGGTCGCGGCTTGCGCCACCCACGCAAGCACCTTGTCGAGTGTGGCGTCGCGTTGCAGCCACACCGGCGCAATCTGTGCCAGGCCTACCTTGATTGATGTCTCAGACATCCACCGCTCCAAATCGCAGAAACGAAAAAGGGCGGCAGGAGAACCTGCCGCCCTTGGTACTTGCCGGTCCTAGTCCCAATTCTTGCGGAACGTAACGCCCCAGGTTGCCGGTTCGGACGGGTAGGAGTTCATGCTGCCCCGGTCGAGTAGCGGCGGATCGAATGAGCCATTGTAGTAGCGCTCATCCAGGACATTGCGCCCCCATACCGAAATCGTCGAGTTCCACTCGTCGATGTCGAGACCGACACGCAGGTTGAGGATGCCGAAGTCATCCTGCTCGGTCAGCGGATCGGTGTCGCCGTCTGTCGTAGTGGCCGACGCGAAGGCGTATTCCGCGCGGAGGAACAGGTTGTTGTTGCCCATCGGGTAGTTCTGGTCCAGCGCAACCATGAAGCGGTCCTTGGGGTTGTACGGCAGGTCAGCGCCACTTCTGTCACAACTGCCGTCGCCATTCTCGCCCGGATCCGCTACGCCCGTCTGGAACGGTGTCGCTTTCCAGCAAACGCCGCGCCTGAACGTTATGTACTCGCCGTCGTTGTGCGCGTAGTAGCCCGAGACGCTGGTGTTGTCCATCAGTTGCCAGAGCCACTCGATCTCCAGGCCCGTGATCTCGAGGTCACCCGCATTTCGCAGGATGAATCCCTGGCCCTCGAAGGTGTTGGACTGGAAGTCTTCGAAATCCGTCTGGTAGGCAGCAACCGAAAGTCTGAAGCGATCGCCGATGTCACCCTTGAAACCGACCTCTATCGATGTCGACAACTCGGGGTCGAACAACTGGGCGAACAGCGGATTGTCCGGATCGGCCGGGTCATATTCGAGACGGTCAGTATTCGTACCGCCTGATTTGTAGCCCGTGGAGTACGACGCATACACCATCGCGCTGTCGCTCGGGAACCAGGAAATCCTGGCCGTGCCGGTCACCTGGTCGTCCTTCAGCGTGTCCATGACGTTCGGACGCGGCGAGAATGCCGGGATCGCATAGGCGGCCCAGCCCACGTTCGGTTCTGCGACAGCCAGTAATGGTGTGGGGTCAGGCGGCGGGCCTACCATGCCACCCTGTGCCCACGCGTTGAAGGCCAGGAGCGTAGCGCCGACCAGGGGCAGGTTCGGCTGGTTGGTGCCCGGATTGGTTTGCGTGTATATCGCGCTGATGTCTTTTTCTTCTTCGGTGTAGCGCGCGCCCAGTGTCAGCGTGAACGCGTCACTAATGGACCAATCGACCTGTCCGAATACGGCGTAGCCCTCGTGATCCTGCGTGACATCATCGTTGGCGAATGCGCCAGCAGGGAAGGCCGAGGCGCCCGCCGGGAAAGGAATGCCCGCCCCGTTAAGGGCCTGGGAAACGGCGTTCACGCCTTGCGTAAAGAACGACAGCGGTGGCAAGCCCTGCAGCATGTTGTCGATGTCATAGAACGCCGCCAGATCTTCGCCAGCCGTCGTGACCGTGTTGCTCTTGATCTCCTGGGCAAAATAGTACGCGCCAATCACCCAGTTGCTGCTGTCGCCAAAGGTGCCGGCGAGACGCAGCTTCCTCGGAAATCGAGTTCTGCTCTGCCGTGTTTTCACGCGTCGCGATATCGGTATTCGTAAAATCGACGTCGATGAAATCGTAGGTATCAAACGCGCGATAGGCGGTGACCGATGTCAGCGTCGTATCGCCGATGTCCCAGTTAAACTCGACCGACAGGCCCCGGTCCTCGTTCTCGGAGTGGGGCAGGTGGTTAACGGCGGTCTGGTAGTCGTCCCAGCTATAGCCTTCAACCAGGGTCGGGAACGCGATGTCGACCTCCGGGAAAGCCGGAATGCCAAACGGGCCAAAGATGCCATTCAACTGCGTGAACAGGGTTGTCGTCGGCAGCGGGGAAGGGTAGTCACGACTCGTAAACTGAACACCGCCGGTCAGGAGACGCGCGAAATCCGGCCCGAAGTCACCAAACGCCGGGTTGGTTGCCGACTGCGAGATCACGCTGTCGACGCGCGACGTACCGACGCAGCAGGTTTCATCGATCCTGGAATAGTCAGCGATGATGCGCATATCGAAGTTGTCGCCGTTGTCGTAGCCGAGCTGCGCGCGCAGGCCTAAACGATCACGATCGTTGAATACGTCTTCCTGGACCGTCTGCGAAGGCACTGGACCGCTGAAGTCGTAGATGACGTTGTCTACATAGCCATCACGTTTCGACGAGAAAACGGTGCCTCGAAACGCCAGTTTGTCGGTCAGCGGAATATTGGCGGCACCCGACAGACGCTGCAGGCCATAAGCACCTGTGCTCAGCTCGAGAAACGCATCGGAACTGTCGACGCTGGGAGCAACCGTTCGGACCTGGATAGCGCCCGCGGCCGTGTTCTTGCCAAACAACGTGCCTTGCGGGCCGCGTAAGACTTCAACAGCCTCGACATCGACGAGTTCGTTAATCAGCGAGCTTTGTCGCGACCGATAGACGTTGTCGACGTACAGGCCTACAGACGATTCCACGCCGAAGTTGTTGGATGTCGAGCCGATGCCGCGGATTGAGAAGTTTGAGGTTGTCGTCGTCTGACTGCCTCCTACAATCAGTCCCGGCACGTTAATCTGCAAATCGTACATATCCTTGATTGCAGATGCTTCGATCTGTGCGCCCGAGATCGCCGTGATGGCGACCGGGACATCCATGATGTTCTCTTCGCGCTTCTGGGCGACGACGGTAATTTCTTCGAGCAGCGTCTCTTGCGCGCTTACCGGTGAGGCCAGTGCGAGGCCTACCAAAGGTAATACAACAACGCGACCGAGATTGAGTATGCTGGTACCAATCGGTTTCATGTCTCCCCCTCCTGGGATGCTTCTTAGTATCTTCCAAAGCATACCATGGTTTATGGTATTGGAATTGTTCTATAAGCTTATGAAAATCACGTTGTTATCCCTATAAGAGACCAGGCTTTGGAGGCACCTATGCGCGGACTCATGATGGACACCCCCCTGCTGATTTCGTCGATCGCGAAACACGCAGAAAAGTTTCATGGCGAGCGCGAAATCGTGTCCGTCACGATGGACAATCCCAGGCATCGGTGCACGGTAGCCGATGTGACGATGCGGGCCCGCAAACTCGCCAACGCGCTCGACAGGATGGGCCTCAAGCAGGGGGATCGCGTCGCGACCATCGCGTGGAACGACTACCGTCATCTCGAGATCTACTATGGCGTGAGCGGTGCCGGCTACGTCTGCCACACCATCAATCCGCGCCTGTTCCCTGAGCAGCTGGTGTTCATCATCAATCATGCCGAGGACCGCTGGATATTCACGGACCTGATGTTCGTGCCGCTGCTTGAGAAATTGTTGCCACAGATCCCGAATGTCGAGGGCGTGGTCGTTATGACCGACGAGGCGCACATGCCGGAAACGGCTCTCCCCAATGCCGTGTGCTATGAAACGCTGCTTGCTGCCGAGTCTGCGGACTACACCTGGCCGGACCTGGATGAACGCACGGCATCGGCGCTTTGTTACACCTCCGGAACCACAGGAGATCCCAAAGGCGTCCTGTACGATCATCGCTCGACGGTCTTGCACGCTTACGCCAGCGTCGCCCCGGACGTCATGAACCTGTCCAGCAACGACTGCCTGCTGCCCGTCGTACCGCTGTTCCACGTTAATGCCTGGGGTATTCCGTATTCGGCGCTGATTACAGGGGCCAAGCTCGTCTTTCCGGGTCCCAAAATGGGCGACGGTGAGGCGCTCTACGAACTCATCGAGTCGGAGAACGTCAATCTCGCACTGGGCGTACCGACTGTCTGGCTCGGTCTCCTCCAGTACTGTGAGAAGGCCGGCAAGATACTGAATTCATTAGATAGAACGGTTATCGGAGGCGCTGCCGTACCGCGTGCGATGATCGAGCAATTCAAGAAGGTCCACGGCGTGCAGACGATCCAGGGCTGGGGCATGACCGAAATGAGCCCCCTTGGCACCGCCAACACACCGAAATTCGGAGTCGAGTCGCTGAGCGACGATGAACGCCTGGATCTCGCGACCAAGGCGGGGCGGGGAATCTTCGGCTGCGAGTTGCGCATCGTCGACGACGAGGGTGCCGAATTGCCATGGGATGGTGTTGCCTACGGTGCATTGCAGGTTCGTGGCCCGTGGATTTGCAGTGATTACTTCAAGCTCGAAGGCGGCGCGGGAACGCACACCGAAGACGGTTGGTTCGATACCGGCGACGTTGCGACGATTGACCCGCAAGGCTACATGGCGATTACCGACCGAACGAAGGACGTCATCAAATCGGGAGGCGAGTGGATCAGTTCGATCGAACTCGAGAACACGGCCATGGGGCACCCGGCCGTGGCCCAGGCCGCTGTCATTGGCGTTGCACACCCGAAATGGACCGAGCGGCCACTGCTTGTTGTGGTGAAGGCTGAAGGCAAGGACATCGACAAGGAGGAGATGCTGGCCTATTTTGACGGCAAGGTCGCGACCTGGTGGATCCCCAACGACGTGGCTTTCGTTGACGAGTTGCCGCATACAGCGACGGGCAAGGTCAAGAAGATTGAATTGCGCAAGCAATTCGCAGACTATGCGTTTCCTGATTGAGTACCCTGTCTTGAGGAATTTCCATGGGTGAACCCCTGCGCCTGTACGGGCTGAATGCATTGGTACTGAATGCCGGCAGCGGTATTGGCGAGGCGATCGCCAGGACGCTGATCAAGCACGGAGCGACCGTGATCGCGGCTGACACAAGCAACAGCGGTGTTGAGCAACACTATCGTTCCGTGAAGGGCGTTACCGGCGTGGTCGCAAACCTGACGGACCCTGAGCGCCTCAAGGACCTGGTCGAGAAGACGATCGAGACCCTCGGCGGCCTCGATATCATCGTCAATGATTTCCCGTTGCGTCAGGATGCGCCGCTGGAAAAAGCCGATGAGACATTGGACAAGTTGCTGCAGGCGCGGGCGACGCTGACGATGGCGATGTGCCGCGCTGCCTTGCCACACCTGAAGAAGAGTCCGGCGGGGCGAATAATCAACATTGGATTTCTGCGCAGTTGCTTCGCGGCCAGCGGCGATGACGCTAATGCGCGTGCGGAACAGGATCTTGCGAACCTCACGCGGGCACTCGCAGCCGAGACCGGTGAGTTCGGAATCACGGCGAACTACATTCAGCCAGGCGCGGTAATGACGCCGGCAAGTCGCGAGGTATTTCGCAAGGACAAAGCACTGCGTGACCACTGCATCAGGAATTCGGCCGCGCGCCGGGTGGGCGAACCCGTCGATATCGCCAAGGTTGCGCTGTTTCTTGCGAGCGATGACGCCGTATTCGTTAGCGGTACCGGTATCGCTGTCGACGGTGGCCGTACGGGTGCCTGATGGACCCGGTGCTCGATGACCTGATCGCACTGCTCAAGCTCGAGCAGATTGAAGACAATATCTTCCGCGGCGCCAGCCGCGATATCGGCAGCCCGCAGGTCTTTGGTGGCCAGGTGCTCGGTCAGGCGCTGTCGGCGGCACAGCACACCGTCGAGGGCAGGGTGGCGCATTCGTTGCACGCGTATTTCCTGCGCCGTGGCGACGTCGACGCGCCGATCATCTATGACGTCGACCGGGCTCGCGACGGTGGCAGTTTCTCCAATCGGCGCGTCGTTGCGATCCAGCATGGTCGGCCGATACTCAATCTTGCTGCGTCTTTCCAGACCCCGGAGGAGGGCCTGTCACACCAGGCGGACATGCCCGATGTCCCGGCGCCCGACGGACTCAAGGACCTGACGCATCTGGCGACCGACGTGCTCGACAAGATCCCGGTCAAGTTGCGGCGCTTCATGACCGACCAGCGGCCGTTCGAGTTTCGTCCCGTCGAGACACAGAGCTTCGACGAACCGCGCAAACTGCCACCCTACAAGAACGTCTGGATACGCGCTGTCGATGTCTTACCCGACGAGACGGCGTTGCACCAGAACTTGCTCGCCTACGTATCGGATTTCGAGTTGCTGGCGACTTCGACGCTGCCACATGCGCTGCCGTTCACGCGTGGCAATGTCATACTCGCCAGCCTCGACCATGCGCTGTGGTTCCATCGGGCGTTTCGGATGGACGAGTGGCTTCTCTACTCGATGGAGAGCACGAACGCGTCAGGCGCACGCGGCTACGCGCGTGGGAAGTTCTTCCGGCAGGATGGCACGCTTGTTGCGTCGACGACGCAGGAAGGTCTGGTTCGAGTGCTCGATCCGAGCAAGGTTCGCAAACGCTCAGACCCGCGCGTGCAGGTCTGAGTTAAACCGCGCGGCGTTCTTCACATAGACGTCGGCCGATCGGCGCACCTGGGCGATTTCCTCTGGGCTCAATGTCCGAACGACTTTGGCCGGTGCGCCCAGGATCAATGTCCCATCCGGGAACGTCTTGTTCTCCGTGACCAGCGCGTGCGCGCCGACGACGCAGTTGTTGCCGATCGTCGCGCCGTTCAGCACGGTGCTGCCAATGCCGACCAACGTGTTGTCACCAATCCTGCAGCCGTGCAGCATGACTTTGTGGCCAACGGTTACGCCATCGCCGATGACGAGTTCGATGCCCTCGTCGGTATGCAGCACGCTGCCATCCTGGATGTTGCTGCGTTCGCCGATGACCAGCCAGTCGTTGTCGCCACGCAGTACGCAGTTGAACCAGACGCTGGCCCTGTCCTTGAGCCGCACGCTGCCAATAATGCTCGCATTGTCTGCCACAAAGTGACCGGTGCCCTCGAATTCCGGGGCCCGGTCGCCGAGCGAGTAGATCACTGCGCCTTGCCCTGGGCGGCAACAGCGGCCGCGGCTTTGGCAATTGCCTCCGGATCGCCCAGGAATTCACGCGAGATCGGCTTCAGATTGTCATCGAGTTCATAGGCCAGCGGCACGCCGGTTGGAATATTGAATCCCGTGATTTCCTCATCGGATATTCCGTCCAGCATCTTGACAAGCGCGCGCAGGCTATTGCCATGCGCAGCGATCAGGACATTCCGGCCAGCCAGGAGCTCCGGGGCGATAAGGTCGTTCCAGCAGGGCAGGACGCGCTCGAGCGTAAGTTTCAGTGACTCGGTGCCAGGCAATCCCTCGATGCCCGTGTAGCGCGGGTCGTGAACCGGGTGGTTTGGGTCATCCAGTGCCATCTCCGGCGGTGGTATGTCGTAGCTGCGTCGCCAGATATGGACCTGGTCATCGCCGTACTTCGCGGCGGTTTCCGCCTTGTTCAGACCCTGCAGCGCACCGTAGTGGCGTTCATTCAGGCGCCAGTCGCGAATAACCGGTATCCACATCAGGTCCATCTGGTCCTGGATATGCCAAAGCGTACGAATCGCCCGTTTCAGCACGGAGGTATAGGCGATGTCGAAGTGGTAGCCGAGATCCTTGAGGAGTTTCCCCGCCGCAATGGCTTCCGCGTTGCCTTGCTCCGTGAGATCGACGTCTTTCCAACCTGTAAACAGGTTCTTGAGGTTCCAGTCACTCTGCCCGTGACGGCAGAGTACGAGCTTGCCAGCCATTCTTGCTCCTGTGTTGTCGAGCCATCAGCTCGAAATAAGTTCTCTCAGTTCCTGCATGGCAACCGAAAGTGTAGCGAAGTCAACGGCACCACGGAGTCTCATCTCCTCGAGCGTGCGCTTGTACCGCGCGACTTCGGCCGCGTGGGTCTTCAGCCACATGTCGACCACCTTGCGGGGATCGCGTTTGCTGCGCTCTTTGATCTGGCTGAGCGCGAGCTGACGACGCAACCGATAAATTTCGTCGCGCAGGTTACTACGCGCCTGTGCCTGCCAGCGACCCTGAACCTCGAGGTCCTCGGCGGAGTCGTGCAGCCAGTAGAGTTCCAGCGCGTCATTGAATTTTGCATACAGTCGTGCGGAATCGATGACGTCGCGCCGGCGCTCAACGGCTACGTCGACGATATCGAGCGCTGCCCGCGTCAAGGTCAGCAGCGCGACGCTGTGCGCGAGTTTCTCCGGCACGCCCATGGTCATCCATTCAACCTGCGCCTTTTGCATGCGCGCATGAGCGGCACGCGATACGTAGCTGCTCGAGCGTTGGTATACGAGTCGCATGCCGTCCTTGAGACGGTCTACGGCCTTGACGATGTCGAGGTCTTCTCCGTATTGCTCGATCAGCCAATAGCAGGCGTGACGCAAGGTACGACTGACATCGAACATCATGAGCATCTGCGCTCTTGCAGGGATAACGTGATCGAGCTCCTCGATCTCCTTGAACATTGGTCGTGCGCTGCAAATGATCCGCGCAGTTTCGTACGCGCGCGCGATCGTGATGATGCTTGCGTTGGTATCGGCCTGGGCGCGTTGGATGAATGCAGGGCCCATGCGATTGACGATGTCGTTGGCGATCAGTGTCGCAAGAATCTGGCGGCTTAGACGATGCTCGGGTATCAGGTCTGCATATCGTTTGCGCAAGACGTCAGGGAAGTAGCGCTCCGGATCGATCTTCAGGAATTCTTCCAGCGTCGCATTCGAAGCGATCAGGCCGTTGTAAAGATTGATCTTCGCGTAACTGAGCACCACCGCCAGTTCCGGACGCGTAAGGCCTTGTTTTCGATTGCGGCGGTCTTCGATCTCAGACTCGTCAGGCAGGAATTCGAGGTCCCGATTGAGTTCACCTGTGCGTTCGAGGTCAGCGATCAGGCGCGCAAACTCTTCGAGCCTGTCCGTGGACAGCATCTCGCTCATACTGATGGCCTGCGTTTGCAGGTAGTTGTTGCGCAGCACGAGGTTTGCGACATCGTTTGTCATTGACGCGAGTAGTTCGTCGCGACTCGCGCGCGACATGTTCGTCTGCTTGGTCGCCAGGCTAAGCAGTATCTTGATGTTGACTTCGCGATCCGAACAGTCGACACCACCCGAATTGTCGATAAAGTCCGTATTGATACGGCCACCGCGCAGGCTGTATTCAACGCGGGCTCGCTGCGTCAGGCCGAGATTGCCGCCTTCGCCGATTACCCGGCAACGCAGTTCGTCGGCATTCACGCGCACCGCGTCGTTGCTGCGATCGCCAACATCGGAATGACCCTCACTACTCGCCTTGACGTAGGTGCCGATGCCGCCATTCCAGAGCAGGTCGACCGGCATTTTGAGGATGGCATTGATAAGTTCGTCCGGTTGCAGCGCAGCGTCTTCGATATCGAGAAGCGTGCGCACCTCGTTACTGAGTCGAATGGTCTTGGCCTGGCGCGAGAAGACGCCGCCACCCTTGGAAATCAGCGACTCATCGTAATCATCCCAGGTTGACCCTTTCTTGCGGAACAGGCGTTGCCGTTCTTTGAAGCTCGCTGCCATGTCTGGTGTCGGGTCGAGGAAAATGCGTCGATGGTTGAACGCGGCGACCAGCTTGATTTTCCTGGAGAGCAGCATGCCATTGCCGAAGACGTCGCCACTCATGTCGCCAATGCCGGCGACGGTAAACGGATCCTTCTGGGTGTTCAGTCCCATCTCATGGAAGTGTCGTTTGACGGCCTCCCAGCCGCCTTTCGCCGTGATGCCCATCCCCTTGTGGTCATAACCGGCGGATCCGCCGGATGCAAACGCATCGTCGAGCCAGAAGTTGTACTCGGCCGACAGGCTGTTGGCGATATCAGAGAAGGTCGCGGTGCCCTTGTCTGCCGCCACGACAAGATACGGGTCATCGCCATCGCGTCGCACAATGCCTTGCGGCGTAACAATATCGTCATCGACGACGTTGTCAGTGAGGTCGAGAAGCCCGCGAATAAACATCTTGTAGCAGTGCACGCCGTTCGCGAAGATTGCGTCACGGTCGTCTGCGGGTGCGCGTTTCGGGAAAAACCCACCCTTGGCGCCGGTCGGCACGATCACAGTGTTCTTGACGACCTGTGCTTTCATCAGGCCAAGCACTTCGGTGCGGAAGTCCTCGCGCCGGTCTGACCAGCGCAAGCCGCCACGTGCGATGTCGCCGAAGCGCAGATGTACACCCTCGACCTCGGGTGAATAGACAAACACTTCGTACTTGGGTTTTGGCAGCGGGATTTCGGGCAGCTGCGACGGGTCGAGTTTGATCGATATATAGGGCTTGGGTTGGCCGTCGACGGTCTGGAAGTAATTGCTGCGCAGCGTGGCTTCAATACCGCCCGCAAAAGCCGTCAGGATACGGTCCTCGTCAACGTTGCGCGCTTTGCGCAGGCCGAGCTGAACCTTGCGCAGCACTTCCCTGGTTTCTCGCTTGCGCCTGGCAACGGAGAGATCGGGGTCGAACTGCAGCTCAAACTGTCTTACGAGTTCTCGCGTAAGATCAGCATGAGCAACCAGCACATCAGCCATGTAGGACTGGCTGAACGGTACGCGGAGTTGCAGGATGTGTTTGGCGTAGGTGCGAATCAGCGCAACCTGCCGCCAATGGAGTTCGGCAGCGACGACCAGCCGGTTTAATTCGTCGGCTTCCGCGTCGCCAGCAAGAACGGCCATGAAGCATTCTTCAAATCGTTCTGACACGGCTTTGACGTCAATAGCCGTGCCGCTCTCGTGCCGCAGGTGAAAATCCTGAATCCAGAACGACTGCCCCGATGCCAGCTTCGCTTCATAGGGATGTTCCGTGTAAACCGCGCAACCCATCTGTTCCAGCACCGGTAACGCGTCCGACAACGGGATGGGTTCGTCGACACTGTAGACAATGAAGCGCATGTCGCCCGCATCGAGTTTGTGTGATTCGTACAAGTCGACGCTGCGCCGAACGCCATCACGCAGCATGTCGTCAATCGTGCGAATGTCCGAGCAAGCTTCCCGCGGCAGCGTGTCTTCCTGGTAACCGGCCGGGAAGATGGTGCCATACGCGCGATACAGACGTTCCCCGTCCTCAGTCCCGAATTGTTCAATCAACTTGGACCGCATACGGTCTGACCAGGTCACGACGAGCTGGGCCAGGTCCTGTTCAATCTTGTGGATACTGACGCGTGGTCGTTCACCTTCGGGAGTCCGGACAATGATGTGCACACGAGCCAGTGCCGAATCGGAAATCTGCACGGCGGAGTCGACCGACACTCCGCCAAACGCTTCTGTCAGCAGTGCCTGGATTTTTCGTCGAATTGACGTCGTGTATTTCTCTCGGGGTACGAAAACGAGGCACGAGAAAAACCGTTTAAACGGATCGTGCCGCAGGAACATTTTTACTCGTTGACGATCCTGCAGATTGAGAATACCGATCGTCGTTCTGGCCAGATCCTGGACCGAACTCTGGAATAGTTCCTCGCGCGGATAGGTCTCGACGATATGTAACAACGCTTTACCGCGGTGGCCGACTTCCTCGACATGCGCGCGTTCAAAGACTTTGCGGATCTTGTGCCTGATGAGCGGGATCGTCATCGGGCTTTCGCTGTAGGCAATCGAGGTAAGCAGGCCGATAAAGCGGTGCTCGCCGACCACGTCGCCTTTGTCGTTATAGATTTTGACCCCGACGTAGTCCAGAAACGCAGAGCGGTGCACAGTAGAGCGTGAGTTCGCCTTGGTGAGAATCAACCAGTCGCGCGAACGCGTCAGGCGCTGCATTTCGGCTGTCAGTTCTGTCGGTTTGGCTTTCTCCGAGTCACGGCTCAGGATGCCAAGACCGCTGCCTTTCACGGGCTCCAGGAACGTGCGCTTGCCGCGTTTCGACAGCGTGTATTCGCGGTAACCGAGAAAAGTAAAGTGGTCGTCGCCCATCCAGTCGAGCAACGCCTGGCTCTCGGTCCGCAGCAACGGGTCTGCCCCCTTGGGCCCGTTCTTGAGCAGGTCGCGTGTTTCCCGCATGCGCTGGCGCATCTTGCCCCAGTCACGGACGGCCAGGCGCACATCGGACAGGACCTTCTTGATTTCCTTACCCAGTATCTTGAGTGCCTGCTCGTCTGTCTCGCGTGATACTGCAAAGCGGATGAATGACTCGAAACAGGCATCATCGTGGTCCGCGGAGACGATCGACAACAGCTTGCCGGACTTGTCACGCCGTACCGAAATGATCGGGTGGACCGTGATATGGACCGCGAGGTTTCGTCGGCTGATCGCCGCGGCGACCGAGTCGACGAGGAACGGCATGTCGTCGTTGATCATCTCAACGAAAGTAAATGCCGACGAGTAGCCGTGCTCTTTCTCGGTAGGGTTGAAGACCCGCAGGCGCACCTGTCCAGGTTTCCGTGCACCACCGAACTCAAGGTGGTCAAGCGCGACGCGTGCCATGATCTTCGGTGATCGCCCCTCGAGGTCCTCGAACGGCACGTTTGCAAAGTACTGCCGAAGGTACCGCTTGATGTCTGACTTTTTAGTGAGGGATTTCGAATTGACTTCGGACGTCAGGATAGCGTCGATGATGGCTTGCCGTTCATCACCGCTACGCCGATTTGCTTTTTTTGTCACTGGATTGCCTTAGTGGGTACAGCCGGCCCGGGAGCCGCGATTTTAGCCTACAATGTCAGCCACTGACATAGTGATTAGACCGCTAAAATGAAAAAAAGAGAGCTGGAAGAAGGCATACACTCGGATCTGTCGCGTGACGACGATTACACGGCTTACTTGCGCCTGGACCAGCTGTTATCCGCCCAGATCCCCTTGAGCGACCCGCCGCATCACGACGAAATGCTGTTCATCATCCAGCACCAGGTCGCTGAACTCTGGATCAAGCTCGTAATTCACGAGGTGGGTGGCGCAATTCGCTTCATGCGGCAGGACCGGCTGCCCGAGGCGGTCAAGAACCTGGCGCGTGTCCGGCAAATCCAGAGCCAGCTCTACAACCAGTGGCAGGTTCTGGATACCCTGACCCCCAGCGAGTACGTCGAGTTTCGCCACGTTTTTGGCAAGGCCTCGGGATTTCAGTCAGCGCAATACCGCATTCTTGAGTTCGTGCTTGGCAACAAGGGTCGCAAGATGATGTCGTATTACGCGCATCAACCCGAGTGGTACGCGCGGCTCGAGGAGGCTCTCAACTCGCCGAGCCTGTACGACGAGTTCCTGATGCTGCTCTCGCGGCGGGGCATGCCGGTTCCCGCGCGGGTAATCGATCGGGATTTCAGCGAGATGCGTGAAGACGACGATGAAGTCGTCGCCGTCCTGCGTTCGATTTATGAGGACCGGCACAAGCACTGGGCACGCTACGAAACTTGCGAAGCACTCATGGATATCGCCAACAACTTCCAGTTCTGGCGTTTTCATCACATGAAGACAGTTGAGCGCATCATCGGTAACAAGCCCGGATCGGGCGGATCGTCGGGGGTCACGTTCCTAAAGAGAGCACTGGAATTCACTTTCTTCCCAGAGCTGCTCAGGGTTCGTACCGAGATCGGTACCGACGCCTGAGTATCGAGGCTAGGGCGTGCCGATCAGGCGTGCACGGGCCAGCAAGCGCTCCATAATGCTGTTGAGTTGAGCGAGTTCATCGGCGGACAAACCCTCGAGCAGGTCGCGCTCGAAACCGAGCGCCAGCGCCGCGATTTCGTCGTGCAGCTTCTTGCCTTCTTCGGAGAGATTCAATATCGACCGCCGCTTGTCGGCGTCGGCGAACTCGCGATCGATGCGGCCGTTCTTGATGAGTTTCGTGACGGCCCGGCTTACAGCCACCTTGTCCATCAGCGTGCGCTCCGCGACCTCCACCGCTGACAGCCCGGGAAAACGGCCCAGCACGGCGATCACACGCCACTCCGGGATCGAGACATTGAAGCGTTTGTCGTAGGCGCGCGCGACCGTGGTGCTGACGGTATTGGAAAGTACCGCAAGGCGGTACGGCATGAAGTTCTCGAGTTTCAGTTCATCAGTCATGTTGTGAACTTATCATGCGAGGTGCGGCAGGGCGAGATACTCGGTCGACTGCATTTCGATCAGTCGGCTCACGGTCCGTTCAAACTCGAACGACAGGCGCTTGCCCGCATACAGGTCCTGCACATCCACGTCGGCAGACAGGATCAGCTTGACCCGCCGGTCGTAGAACTCGTCGACCAGTGAAATGAAACGCCGGGCCTGGTCATCCCGCTTTGCGTCGAACTGGGGCACGCCCGAAATAATGACTGACGGATACCAGCGCGCGATCTCGATGTAGTCGGCCTGGCTTCGTGGGCCGTCGCAAATATCGCTGAAGCGGAACCAGGCGACGCCCTTGGCACAGCGCCGCGCCCGAATAGGGCGGCCGTTGATGTCCAGGCTGGCGTCGGTCTCGATCTGCAGCGAGGCAGATTCGTCGAAAAAGTAGTCGAGTCTTTCCGCTGCGACCGCATCGTCCGGGGACAAATAGGTGCCGGCTTTCTGCAGCAGGCGCAGACGATAGTCGGTACCACCGTCCATGTTGACGACGTCTGTGTACTCGTTGAGTAGCTTGATTGCCGGCAGGAAGCGTTGCCGCTGCAGGCCATCCTTGTAGAGATCGTCCGGCGGGGAATTTGACGTGGCGACGAGAGTGACGCCGCGCTTGAACAGCCCTTCAAGTAACCCGGCCAGAATCATGGCGTCACCGATATCGCTGACGAAGAACTCGTCAAAGCACAGAACACGAGTGTTCTGTGCAATGTCGGCGGCAACCTGGTCGAGCGGATTTTCGACGAAGCTATGGTCTCTCAGGCGGGCGTGCACTTCGTGCATCATGCGATGGAAATGGACTCTGCGTTTTTCGGCGATTGCCAGGCTCTCGAAAAACAGGTCCATCAGGAAGGTCTTGCCGCGACCCACGCCACCCCATAGATACATACCACGCACAGCCTCTGGTGGCTTGCTGCGCAGGATTATCGAGCGCAGTCGGCCCTTGCGGGCTTGTTGCGCCACGATTCTCTGCTGCAAGTCTTCGAAGCGCACGATTGCATCGAGTTGGGCAGCGTCCTCGGCAAGTCCGTCCCGGTGCAAGCTCTCTTCGTAGGCTTTGCGAATCCTCAAACTACCCTCATTGCTGTATTTGACGTCCGACTGCGGTACGGCAAGATTACATGCCTGCTAAGATACGTCCAAGAACAAGAGGAGCGCCGGGACCTATGTCGGAAGAGTATGAACGCGAGTCGATGGAGTTCGACGTCGTGATCGTCGGCGGAGGGCCGGCAGGACTGGCCGCTGCGATTCGCCTGCTGCAGCTCGATGCAAGCCTGTCGATTGTCGTCGTTGAAAAGGGATCTGAAATAGGTGCCCATATTCTGTCCGGCAATGTCTTTGAACCGACTGCGCTCGACGAGCTCATCCCGGACTGGAAAGAGAAGGATGCTCCCGTCAAGACGGCATGCACCGGCGATCGGGTGCACTATTTGACCAGCGCCACTGGTGCGATGCCTGTGCCGGGCCTCTTCCTGCCGCGCCCCATGCACAACGAGGGCAACTACATCATCAGTCTCGGGCAGTTGTGCCAATGGCTTGCCGAGCAGGCTGAAAGCATGGGCGCCAACATCTTTCCGGGCTTTGCCGCTGCGGAAGTGCTCTACGATGCCGACGGCCGGGTCACCGGCGTGGCCACGAGCGACATGGGCGTCGGCAAGGACGGCGAGAAAAAGGACTCGTTTACGCCCGGCTACGAATTACTCGGCAAGTACACGATTTTTGCGGAAGGCGTGCGCGGCAACCTGAGCGAAGAGCTCATGCAAAAATTCAATTTACGCGAGCATGCAGATCCGCAGCACTACGGAATTGGCATCAAGGAAGTCTGGGAGATCGATCCCGCGCGACACGAGGAAGGCCTGGTCGTGCATACAACCGGCTGGCCCCTGGACAACCACACTGAAGGTGGGGGGTTTCTCTATCACGCGGCCAATAACAAGGTTTACCTGGGACTGATCATCGCGCTGAATTACCGTAACCCGCACCTGTCGACATTCGACGAGTTCCAGCGCTGGAAGCTGCATCCGAAAATTCGCCGCTACCTCGAAGGTGGCAAACGCATCGCCTACGGAGCTCGCGCTGTGAACAAGGGTGGACTGCAGTCCCTGCCGAAGCTTGCGTTCCCGGGCGGCATGCTCGTCGGTTGCGGAGCGGGCTTTCTGAACGGCGTAAAGATCAAGGGTGCACATACGGCCATGAAGACCGGCATGCAGGCGGCCGAGAGTATTCAGAAAGCACTGGCAGCCGGTGATACTGGCCAGGCAGAACTCAAAGACTTCGAAGAAAGCGTCAAGGCGTCGTGGGTCCACAAGGAGCTGCACCGGGGCCGCAATTTCGGGCCAGGGTTGCACAAACTGGGTATGTTCCTGGGCGGCGTGTTCGCGTTTGTCGACCAGAACCTGTTTTTTGGAAAGTTGCCATTTACATGGCACAACAGGGAACCGGATCACGAGTCGCTGGACCGTGCGGTGGATGCGAAGCGCATCGACTACCCGAAACCGGACGGTGTCATCACGTTCGACAAGCTCTCGTCTGTTTTCCTTTCAAGCACGAATCACGAGGAAGACCAGCCGTCACACCTGAAGCTCAAGGATGAGGCGATCCCGGTCTCGTACAACCTGCCCGAGTTCGATGAACCGGCACAACGCTATTGCCCCGCAGGCGTTTACGAAGTCGTGGAAGAGGGCGGCAAGCCGGTATTCCAGATCAGCGCGGCGAACTGCGTCCACTGCAAAACCTGCGAGATCAAGGACCCGAAACAGAACATCGTGTGGACGGTGCCCGAGGGCGCCGGCGGACCCAATTACGCCAACATGTAATCGTAATCAGGTACCGGACACCCTATTTCCGAGAAATAGGGTGTCCGGTACCTGATAAGGTACTGATTGATTACTTGGCTTGCATCCGGATGGCGCCGTCACAGCGGATGGTCTCGGCGTTGACGTACGTCGTTTCGTAGATGAACTGCACTGTCCTCGCGTACTCATCCGGATGTCCGAGGCGCCGTGGGAAGGGCACCTGCGCCGCGAGCGAGTCCTGAACCTCCTGCGCCATCCCCGCCATCATCGGCGTCAGCATGATGCCCGGCGCGATCGTGTTCACACGAATTCCGAAGGCAGCAAACTCCCGTGCAAGCGGCAACATCATGGCGTGAACGCCGCCTTTGGATGCGGAGTAGGCGGCCTGACCGATTTGCCCCTCGAATGCAGCGATCGATGCGGTACTGATGATGACGCCGCGTTCGCCGTCTTCGCTGGGCTCGTTTTCATTCATGACCGCGGCGGCTTCCTTCGTCACATTGAACGTGCCGATGAGATTGATCTGGATGACCCGGTTGAAATTGGCGGATGGCCACGGCCCTTCCCGGCCAAGGGCGCGGCCGGCATTGGCGACGCCGGCACAGTTCACGGCCAGCGTGATGCCACCCATCGCCTCTTTTGCCTGCTGTATCGACGCCTGGACGGACTCTTCATTCGACACGTCAGTATTGACGTACGATGCGCGCTCGCCAAGTTGAGTCGCCATCTCGTTGCCAAGTTCGTCGTTGATATCGAGAAGTACGACCTGGCCGCCCGCATCGATGATGCGTTGCGCCGTTGCAAACCCGAGGCCCGATGCACCGCCCGTAACGACGGCTTTTGCTGTTGACAGTTTCAAGAGTCTCTCCTAAAGAATTTCGTAGGCGACCGCCGTGGCTTCACCGCCGCCGATGCATTGCGTCGCGATTCCTCGTTTGAGTCCGCGTGCTTTGAGCGCGTGCAATAGCGTTACCGAGATACGGCAGCCTGTCGCACCAATGGGGTGGCCCAGCGCGCAGGCACCGCCGTTGACGTTGACCTTGTCGTGAGAAATACCCACATCCCGCAGCGCGGCCATCGTAACCACGGCGAACGCCTCATTGATTTCGTAGAGGTCGACGTCGTCCGGCGTCCAGCCAAGGGTCTCGTGCAGTTTCTTCAGTGCGTAGACCGGGGCTGTCGTAAACCACGCCGGCTCCTGTGCGAATACCGAGTGAGCGACTATCTTTGCGACAGGCTGTATGCCGCGTTTCTTCGCCTCCGCCTCGCTCATCATGACGACCGCCGCAGCGCCATCGGAAATCGACGACGACGTGGCCGCTGTCACTGTGCCATCTTTGCGGAACGCAGGGCGCAGCTTGGGGATCTTGTCAACGCTGACGAGGCCCGGTGTTTCGTCCTCCGTCACCGTGACGTCGCCATGACGTGAGCTGATCGTGACAGGCGCGATTTCGTCGGCAAATGAACCATCCGAGACGGCGCGTTGTGCGCGGAGTGCCGATTCCGTCGCGTACGCGTCCATCTCTTCGCGCGAGAAACCGTATTTGTCAGCTGTGACCTGAGCGAAGTGGCCCATCATTTCGCCCGAATACGGGTCCTGCAGACCGTCAGTGAACATGTGGTCGAGCGCCTGTTGCTCGCCCATGCGCATGCCACTGCGCGCCTTCGGCAGCATGTAGGGGGCGTTGCTCATCGACTCGAGTCCACCAGCGACCACGATACTGGCGCTGCCGGCTTTGATCATGTCATGCGCGAGGATGATGGTTTCGAGGCCCGAGCCACACATCTTGTTGACCGTGACGCAGGGCACGCCCTCAGGCAGCCCCGCGCCGAGTGCCGCCTGGCGGGCCGGTGCCTGACCGAGGCCGGCGGACAACACGCAGCCCATGAGGACACGATCAACGTCGCCTCCATCGATGCCGCTTGCGGCAATAGCGCCCTTGATGGCCGCTGCGCCCAGCTGTGGGGACGTGGCGCCGCTCAGGGTGCCGAGAAACGCGCCAATAGGCGTTCGTTTTGCGGCAACAATGACCACTGTGTCCGAACTCATGATTGAATACTCCAGGCCTTGTGTTGTCACGGGGTGGGCCGATTACTTTCCTGCAATTCCCGGCGTGGCGCAATACTATGGATTAGTTAGGCATAGTGCGGTCCGGATCCTGATCCGGGTCATCATCTTTGGCGAGCAGGTCGGGTTCATCCAGCACCGCGAGAATGCGCTGGCGGGCCGCTTCAGCGAGTCCGCGACTCGTCTCGAAGTCCGGGTCCCCGGGCGCAATCGCCGGCAGGATGTCGATCGTCAACGGCCCGCGGCGCGGCAGGAATCGCTTCGCCGGCAGCATGTAGCGGGAACCGCCAATGGCGACCGGCACGACCGGCATTTCGCTCCGGGTGGCGGCAACGAACGCGCCAGGCCGGAACTGGAGGACCCCCGGCTCTTCCTGGAACGTCCCCTCCGGGAAGAATCCAAGGGATTCGCCTTCCAGCGCGGCTTTCACGATCTGCCGGGCGTCTCTCGTGCTGCCTTTGATGTCGGAACGCTCCACGAACTTGGCGCCGGAGCGACGCAACAGGAAATGTGCCGGAGCAAAATTCCGCATTTCGCCTTTGATCACAAAATTAAAACGCCAGGGCAGGTACCCTTTGAGGAGAATACCGTCGATATAGCTGGCGTGATTGGCGACAACCACGCAGTCGTCGGTCGGCAGGTTGTCTATACCCGTGACGCGCACCTCGACCATTGGCAGGATAAAGACCATCCGGGACGTCCATGTGGCGAGCTTGTGCCGGCGCTCGGCGCTGGGCACGACCAGTACCACGACGAGCATGAACAGGACGAGGAGCCCAAAACACAGCCAGGCAAAGATGCCCCAGAGCACCGCAAGACATTTTGTGACCCAGTTCACTTTATGTTAACGCCTTCTTTAATATGTGACAGCGGTCACGCCCGTTGCAGAGCCACGCCAGCATACTCAAAACCTTGAAAAATCCGTCGCTTGGCGAAGTTTACCAATCGGTATACTACCAGCAGGACTTGCTGCTGGGGATAGGCAAGCTTCGCGGCAATGGACTGCCCGACACTGGAAAATAGACCTTATGGCCAGCAGCAACAAACAAAGCAAGCGAGATTCGAAGACGGCACAGCGCTCGGAAGAGCTGGTGGACCGGTTTCTTGACGCCATTTGGATGGAGCGTGGACTGTCGAAGAATACGCTCGGCGCCTACCGTGCTGACCTCATGACACTCGGTCGTGGGCTTTCGGAGGCCGATAAGTCCATTGAAGAGGCAAACAAGGCGGACCTGCTCGATTTCATCGCCAAGCGCGTGGAATCGGGTGCGAAACCGCGCTCGACCGCTCGCCAGCTATCGAGTTTTCGCCGCTTTTTCCGTTACGTCATGCGCGAGGGCATGCGCGATTCCGATCCGACCGCGGATATAGAAATGCCGCGCATCGGCCGCTCGCTGCCCAAGACCCTGTCCGAGGACGAGGTTGATGCGCTGCTGAATGCCCCGAATACCGATGAGCCGCTTGGCCACCGTGATCGCGCCATGCTCGAATTGCTGTATGCAACGGGCCTGCGCGTGTCGGAGCTGATTAACCTCAAGCAATCACAGATCAACTTCAACCAGGGCGTATTGCGCATCGTGGGCAAGGGTGATCGCGAGCGCCTCATCCCGCTGGGCGAAGAATCGCAGCGCTGGATCAAGGAGTTCATCAACGGCCCGCGCATGGAAATCCTGCTCGAGCGCCAGACGGATTACCTGTTCCCGACACGCCGTGGCGATCGAATGACTCGCCAGGCCTTCTGGCACATCATCAAGCGCTACGCCGAAAAGGCCGGCGTGCGCAAGAAAATGTCGCCGCACAGCCTGCGCCATGCTTTCGCCACGCACCTGTTGAACCGTGGTGCTGACCTGCGCGTAGTGCAGATGCTGCTGGGCCACAGCGACCTGTCGACGACCCAGATCTACACGCACGTGGCACGTGAGCGCCTCAAGGACCTGCACGGCGAGCATCATCCACGCGGATAGTACGTGCAGCGCCCGAAAATACCTGCAACAAAACACCCGGTCATCGGGTCTCTTTGTTAAACTTGCCGCGCTTTGCCCAGGGACCCAATGATGAGCCGAATTCTGAATACCACTTTACGTCTGTTTATAGCTACCACCGTGCTTGTGTCTGCGGCGAACTCGCTGGCTGCGGAAACAGATTCGAAGCTCGAGGCGGTCCGGGCGCAAGTCACGGAAGAGTACCCTTTCATCGAACCCCGGGACGTTGGGCCGAGCCCCATCAAGGGCTGGTACACGATCCACAAGGGTTCGATCGTCGCTTATATCTCCGAAGACGGGCACTACCTCCTGCAGGGCGATCTGATCGATCTCACGACCGATGTCAATCTGAGTGAACAAACCCGAGCGACCACACGCCGCAATCTCCTTGCAACGGTCAAAGACGACGACGCGATCCTGTTTTCGCCCGCTGATGTGAAGTACACCGTCACTGTCTTTACTGATGTCGATTGCAGCTATTGCCGCAAGCTCCACAGCCAGATCAACAGCTACATGGACCTGGGAATCGAGGTGCGCTACCTGTTGTACCCGCGCAATGGCCCTGCATCGAGAGCATGGACGACCTCGGAAGATGTGATGTGCGCGAGCGATCGCGGTACCGCGTTGACGGCTGCCAAGCTGGATCGCGAGTTCAAGACGACAAAATGCGAGACAACTGCGTTGACGCAACATTACTCGCTGGGTCGGGATATCGGCCTTTCAGGTACGCCTGCCATCATCCTGGAAGATGGCAGCTTGATTGGCGGTTACCTGTCGCCCGAGGCACTTGCCATGCGGCTGCAGCAGTCCGGCGCCAACTAGTCTGATTCAGGACCGCGAGCGTCGCAGTTCGTGGATGTGCACGCCGTTATTCTTGCCGCGATCCTCGAAGTACTTTTTCAAGGCGAACGCGCCGCTCTGAAACGCGATGTCGTCCCAGGGAATTTCGTCTTCGCTGAACAAGGCTGATTCCAGCGACTCCTCGCCGACGCCAAAGTCACCGACCAGTTTGCCCGTAAAGAAGAGGTGCACCTGGCCGGCATCAACAACGTCCACCAGGGCGAACAGATGTCCGAGTTCGACCGTCGCCAGCGCTTCTTCGAGCGTCTCCCTGGCGGCACCGCCCGCGGCGGTCTCACCCAGTTCCATGAAGCCGGCCGGTACGGTCCAGTAACCATAACGCGGCTCGATCGCGCGTTTGCACAACAGGATTTTGCCGTCGCTTTCGACGACGCAGCCGACAACGACCAGCGGGTTCCGGTAGTGCACGACGCCGCAGTCATCGCAGATGTGGCGCGTGCGATTGTCGTCATTCGGGACGCGGAGGCTCACTGTGCCGCCGCAGCTGGAACAGAACTTCATGGTGTTGCTCTAAAGGTTGGTGCCGGGAGGGGGAATCGAACCCCCACTCTGTTTCCAGAACCGGATTTTGAATCCGGCGCGTCTACCAGTTCCGCCATCCCGGCTTGTCTCTGCAGGCCCGATTACCGCGGTGCCCTGCTCGAAAGGCGCACAGTATATGCGGGGATTCGCCGCCTTGCGACCCTTTGCGACCTATAAGCATCTAAGATGGCAGGTATGAGCAAGTTTGCTGACATCGACATTGACCCCGGGATCGTCAAGCGGGCCGCGAAAGGGGACCCGAAGGCGCACGAGATCATCTACCGGGCCTTTTCGGCACCGGTCTACTCGATCTGTCTGCGATTCACGAAAGTCCCGGCACATGCCGAAGACCTCGTGCAGGAGACGTTCATCGAGATCATGCGGTCGATCGCGAATTTCCGGGGTGAAGCGGCGCTGGGTAGCTGGATACGCCGCATCGCCGTGACCAAGGCGCTGATGTTCCTGCGCTCGGCCTGGACGAAGCGCGGCCAAATGCTGGCCGACGACTGGCACGAGGTCACCGAAGGTGATGCGCTGAGTCACGGGATATCGAGGCATCCGGATGATGCCATCGACCTCGATGCGGCCCTGGCAAGCTTGTCGGATGTCAGCAGGGCGGTGGTCTGGTTGCACGACGTGGAAGGATTTACGCACAAGGAAATCGCCGGGTTCATGGGCAAGACAGAGAGTTTTTCGAAATCGCAGTTGTCGCGCGCGTACCAGAGCCTGCGACCGATGCTCGAAGTACAGGAAAGCGGTACGCAGCCTGACGGCGCTGCCATAAGTTATTGATGCAGGAGTTACCTCACATGAGCGGTAACAAGAAGGAAGACGAGATGATTTGCGCACTCACAGCCGATGAACGGGTTGCATTACAGGCGGGGCTGAACGCACTGCCCGATACGATGCCGCCGCGCGCGGTCTGGCACCGTATTCGCGAACAAGCGGAAGCCGAGGGCCTGATCAAGAGCAAGACGCTGAACGCGCGATCGAACTGGTTTGCCGGTGCTGGACTGGCGGCGGCCGCCCTCGTTGCTGCGATCATGCTGCCGGGTCTCCTGCAGCAAACTGAAACGATGACGGTTGTGCCGCAGAACACGCCGACCAACGAGCCGACCGAGCTCACCGCATTGCAGACGCTCATGACCGAGTCGCGTGAACTCGAGAGCAATCTCCGCGCTTTGCCTGACGCGCCACGTGTCATGCGAGCCAGCACGATCGCAACGATCTCGGATCTCGAAGACCGCATTGCGGCAATCGATTACCAATTAAATGACCCGGCAGTGCAAATGTCTGACGGGGACAGAGAGCTTTTCTGGCGCGAACGCGTCAGGTTAATGAAATCGCTGTTGCAGTTGCGCTATGCGCAGGCGCAACGGACAGCATTCTAGACAGGAGTAGTACCGAATGAAGATCTGGAAAGTCATATTGCCCGTGGCAGCTGTGTTGTTGCTTGCCGGCCAGGCGACTGCGCAGACCGACGAAGATGAGCGCCAGCGAGATATCGAAGCCCGTGAAGCCGAGACGGAGCAGCGGCTTGCCGAGGCGGAGAGGAAGATGTCCGAAGCGGCGCGAGAAATCGCCGAGATAACCAAAGAGCGTTTACCGCGAATTGCAGAAATCGAAGCGCGCTTCGCGCTGGCCAGCAAACCTCGCCTTGGCGTGATGATCGATACGTCCGAAAGGCCAGGGCCCGTTGAGGGAGTTGCGATCCTTGGCGTGTCCCCTGGAAGTGCTGCCAGCGATGCGGGCCTGCGCTCCGGCGATACGCTCACGGCCGTCAATGACGAGAAGCTGAGTGCGGCGAGTTGTGAAGAGGCCAACATGCGCCTGCTCGATTTCATGAAAGGCGTCGAGGAAGGCGATGTGCTGACGGTTGAGTACCTGCGCGATGGCAAAACAGGCACCATCGAGGTTGAGCCGCGTATCGTCCCGGACAGCAAATTCGTATGGATGGGCGAAGACGGGCCTCGCAATTTCTCGATGCCCGCCATGCCAATGCCGCCGGAGACCTTAGAGCGCTTCAAGATGGAATTTGGATTTCCGTGGGCCGGAACCGGTCTCGGTGACCTCGAACTCGTCGAGCTGAATGCGGGCCTCGGTCACTACTTCGGCACAGATACAGGTCTGCTTGTTGTCGCAGCGCCGAAGTCTGATGCGTTCGAGCTGCGCGACGGCGACGTCATCCAGACCATCGACGGTCGTGAGCCAAAGGACGTGCGGCACGCGTTGCGTATCCTGAGCTCCTACCAGCCTGGCGAGAAGCTGAAACTCGGTATCATGCGCGACAAGAAGAAGCTCACGATCGACGTCGAAATGCCCGCCGATCATCACGGTCGTCTGCAACCGGAATTCGAGATCGAGATCCGCCCGGCGGTCGCGCCCGATCACGCGCCACATCCGGCTCCGGCTCCGGCTCCGACACCAGCACCGGCGCTCGTTGGCGAGATCAGTTCCTAAACGAGTACGACGGAACCCACATGGGCGCGCATGGCTTTGCTACCATGCGCGCCCATGCTTATTTCCGACTTTGATTACAGGCTACCCCAGGAACTGATCGCCCGGTATCCGGCTGCAGATCGGCGGGACAGCCGCCTGCTTTGCGTGGGTGACGAACTCGCGGACCGGCATTTCGCCGACTTGCCAGCGCTCCTGCGTGCTGGTGACCTGCTGGTATTCAATGACACGCGGGTTATCAAGGCGCGGCTTGCGGCGCACAAGGAGACTGGCGGCAAAGCCGAGGTACTGATAGAGCGCGTAACGGATGACAGGTCCGCCCTTGCTCACATCCGCGCGAGCAAGTCGCCAAAGCCGGGCAGCCGTCTGTTTCTTGCCGGTGGTGCCGAAGCCAGGGTCATGGACCGCGATGGGGATTTGTTTGCCCTGGAGTTCTCTGAAGACATCCTTCACTATCTCGACCGTTTTGGCGAAGTTCCTTTACCGCCCTATCTCGGGCGCGATGCCGACGAGGTCGACGCCGAGCGCTATCAGACCGTGTATGCCCGGGACCCGGGTGCGGTTGCTGCGCCGACCGCGGGCCTGCATTTCGACAGTGCCATGCTCGAAGAGACACGCGCGATGGGCGTACGTCACGCTAACGTGACACTGCATGTCGGGGCGGGGACTTTCCAGAATCTGCGCGCGGAGCACATCGAGGAGAATCGTCTGCATGCGGAACGCGTGGAAGTATCTCCCGCGTGTGTCGCGGCCGTGCAGGAGACGCGGGCTCGGGGTGGTCGCGTGATCGCGGTTGGCACGACGACGGTGCGCTCACTCGAATGTGCTTCGCGAAGCGGGCTGCTGCTGCCTTTCAAAGGCGAGACGGACCTGTTTATCCTGCCAGGCTACGAGTTCCGCTCCGTCGACGCGATGATCACAAATTTTCACCTGCCGCAGTCATCGTTGCTGATGCTCGTCTCTGCGTTTGCGGGGAAAGACCGCATACTCGGCGCCTATGAACACGCCGTACGTGAGAAGTACCGCTTCTTCAGTTACGGTGACGCCATGTTCCTGACACCCACTGGACAAGCATGAAGCTGACCATCGATCACAGCTCCGGTGCTGCACGCACAGGCTCACTCGAATTCCGCCGTGGTGTCGTTGAGACGCCGGCCTTTATGCCGGTCGGAACCTACGGCACGGTCAAGAGTGTGACGCCCGAGGAAGTATCGGCGGGTGGCGCGGCGATCATCCTGGGCAACACGTTCCACCTGATGTTGCGGCCCGGCAGCGACATCGTTCGCAAGCACGGTGGATTGCACGAATTCATGAACTGGAAGGGACCGATACTGACCGACTCCGGCGGCTTCCAGGTGTTTTCGCTGGCAGCCATGCGCAAGCTGTCGGAGGAGGGTGTCAAATTCCAGTCGCCGGTGAACGGTGATGAGGTTTTCCTGACGCCGGAAATATCGATGGAGGTCCAGCATGATCTCAACGCTGATGTCACGATGATCTTCGACGAATGCACGCCATACCCCGCCAGCGAATCAGAGGCTCGTGAATCGATGGCGCTGTCTCTGCGCTGGGCAGCGCGCAGTCGACGCCGTTTCGACGAACTCAAGAACGAGGATCCCGGCAGGGGCGAGGCCTTGTTCGGCATTGTTCAGGGTGGCATGTACGCAGCGTTGCGTGAAGAGTCGCTCGCGGGACTGACCAAGATCGGGTTTGATGGTTACGCGATTGGTGGCCTTGCGGTTGGCGAGCCCGAGACGGAGCGGCTGGCCGTGCTCGACGACCTGATGCCAGGAATGCCCGTTGATGCGCCGCGCTATCTCATGGGGGTAGGTACGCCTGTCGACATCGCGGAAGCCGTGTTGCGCGGCGTGGACATGTTCGATTGCGTTATCCCGACCCGTCATGCGCGTAACGGGCAGCTTTATACGTCACGCGGCAAGGTCAAGTTCCGGCACGCCCGCTACCGTGATGACACCTCGTCACCCGACCCCGATTGCGGCTGCTACACCTGCCAGAACTACAGCCTGTCATACCTGCGCCACCTCGAGAGGTGTGGTGAAATCCTCGGCCCGCGACTGGCGACAATTCACAACCTCTATTATTATCAATCACTTATGAAGGAAATCAGGGCGGCGATCCGTGCAGGAACGCTGGCCGAATTCACGGCGGACCTGCGGGCCAAATACGAGTAGCGGGCCTGATCCGGGACACGGGGCTTGCGAAGTCTATTCTCGCCCCCAGTTCCATCGCTTATGCCATAATACCGCGCAATTTTTTGGGGATATTTCATGGATTTCTTTATTCAGAACGCTTACGCGCAGGGCGCGCAACAAGGTGGCGGCACCAGCTTCATCATCATGATGGTCCTGATGTTTGCGGCCTTCTACTTTCTTCTTATTCGGCCGCAGAACAAAAAGCAAAAGCAGCACCAGGAGCTGGTCGCTGGTTTGCAGGTTGGCGACGAAGTTCTGACCGCCGGTGGAATTCTCGGCAAGATCACCGGAGTCAGTGAGCACTATGCTGTCGTCAGCGTCAGCGACAACACCGAGATCAAGATCCAGAAGGCCAGTGTTTCGATGGTGGTCCCTAAAGGCACGTTTGACGAAGCATGAATAAATACCCTCTGTGGCTAAACGCGCTGGTTCTCACGATTCTGCTGGCGGGCTGCCTGTTCGCGTTGCCCAATATGTATGGCAGCGTGGCAGCGGTTCAGATCGCCGGCAATGATGGCGTCAAATACAACGACATCAATCTTGCGGAGTTTGTCCGCATCGTCGAACAGGCGGACATTGCGCCCGAGGCAGCCTACATTCAGGACGGTCGTGCCGTAATCCGGTTCCACTCGACTGAGGACCAGGAGACCGCCGGTACCGCATTGAAAGCGGCATTTCCGCGTGAGGCGAATGTCGCCACAACGCTCGCGCCCAAACTCCCGGAGTGGGTGCGCAAGCTTGGGCTCAATCCGATGAGCCTTGGTCTTGATCTGCGCGGCGGCGTCTACGTTCTCCTGGAAGTCGACATGGCGACGGCCATTGACAGTCGCATGAGGGGATATCAGCAGGATTTCGATGACCGCCTGCGTGAGGCTGGCATCCGGCATCGTGTTGACCTGGTCGACCGGGAGGTGATTATTCGCCTGACGAGCAGTGAGGACGCGCAGGCTGCGCGAGCCATTGTCGAGCGTACCGACCAGGACGTGCTGATTTCGGATGGTGCGGACGGCCGATCATTGACGGTTCGCATGAGCGAAGCGCAAATCAAGGAGCGCCAGGACTTTGCCATCGAGCAGAACCTGACAACGCTTCGCAATCGTGTTGATCAACTCGGCGTGGCAGAACCGCTCGTGCAGCGCCAGGGCGTTGATCGAATCGTCGTTCAACTCCCGGGTGTGCAGGATCCGAACCAGCTCAATGACATCCTGACCGCAACCGCCACACTCGAGTTTCGCCTTGTCGACCTGTCGGGGGACGAACCCGGCTCCCGGCGATTCCAGGGACGCGGCGACGAGCCCGCCCAGGTATTGAAACGCCAGGTCATCGCCTCAGGTGACCAGATTATCGACGCCCGGACCGGCCAGGACCAGGGCCGCCCGATCGTGTCGATTACGCTCGACTCGTCGGCTGGTGAGCGCATGCTCGAAACGACGATGAACAACCTGAGGAAGCCGATGTCGACCCTGTTCATCGAGTCGAAGCGCGAAACCGTCATGCGCAATGGCGTTGCCGAGCAACGCACGGTCAAGACCGAAGAGATCATCAACACGGCAACGATCCAGGGCGTTTTCAAGAACCGCTTTCAGATAAGTGGCCTGAATCCCGGTGAAGCAACGAGGCTCGCTCTGTTGCTGCGCGCAGGGGCGCTTGCTGCACCCGTCTACAAGATTGACGAGCGCACGATCGGCCCGAGCCTGGGCCAGGACAACATCGACCGGGGTTTCAACGCGATCAAGATCGGCTTTCTTGCCGTGATCGTCTTCATGGCAATCTACTACCGCGCGTTCGGATTGATCGCGAATGTCGCATTGCTGTCAAACCTCGTATTCATCGTCGCGATGTTGTCGATTCTTGGCGCTTCGCTGACCTTGCCCGGAATTGCAGGCATCGTGCTGACCGTGGGTATGGCGGTCGACGCCAACGTGCTGATATTTGAGCGAATACGCGAGGAACTTGCCGCTGATTCACCGCCGCAGGCGGCGATTCAGGCGGGTTACGATAAGGCCCTGTCATCCATTACGGATGCCAACGTTACAACGCTGATTGCGGCAGTGGTGCTGTTTGCAATTGGTACGGGTCCGATCAAGGGATTCGCAATCACGCTGCTGCTCGGCATCATCACCTCAATGTTCACCGCGATTGTCGGCACACGCGCAATCGTCAATATCGTATTTGGCGGGCGCAAGCTCGAGTCGCTGCCGGTCTAGGAATTCAACATGCGTTTGATAAAAAGCAAAACCAGCATCGATTTTCTGAGCCAGGGCCGGCGCAGAATGGCGTTGTCGATTTCAGCGATACTGGTCATCGTCTCGCTCGTATCGCTGTCGACCCGTGGCCTGGATTTCGGCATCGACTTCACGGGCGGCATCTTGCTCGAAGTCGGCTATCCGCAAGCGGTGAATCTCGATGAGATTCGCAGCGGTCTCAGCAACGCCGGCTTTGAAGATGCGCAGGTGCAATCCTTCGGCCGCGAAACTGATGTGCTGGTTCGCCTGCCGCCGCAGCCGGACCAGAGTGCTGAAAGCGTTCGGGAAGAACTCCAGGCGGTGCTTCAGGCCGGCGGTCAGGAGATCGACCTGCGTCGTGTCGAAAGCGTGAGTGCGCAGGTGGGCAGCGAACTCGCGGAGCGCGGGGCGCTCGCGATGATCGTGGCTCTGCTCCTGATCTTCGTTTACGTCATGATTCGCTTCCAGTGGAAATTCTCGGCTGGCGCTGTCGCGGCTCTGGGGCACGATGCGATCGTTACGGTTGGTTTCTTCTCCGTATTCCAGCTGCCATTTGATTTGACGGTCGTGGCGGCCGTGCTCGCCGTCATCGGTTACTCGTTGAATGACACGGTTGTCGCATTCGACCGTATTCGCGAGAACTTCTTCCTGTTGCGTGGCGTGTCGGCGGAAGAAGCGATGAACACGTCAATCAACGAGATGCTGGCGCGAACCCTGATCACGGGCCTGACAACCTTGCTGGTGCTGGTTGCGTTACTGGTGCTGGGTGGCGAGTCGATCGCACCGTTCTCGATCGCGCTGATCGTCGGCATCATTGTGGGTACCTACTCGTCGATCTATACGGCGAGCGCGACCGCGCTGGTGCTGAACGTCAGCCCGCAGGACCTGATCGAACCGATCAAGAACCCCGAGCTGATCGACGACCTCCCGTAAATTTGGTGTCAGTCACCTTATTTCCAGTCCAAGGTTGACTGGCACCTTTAGACTGGAAATAAGGTGACTGACACCTGCGTCATGCGTTGCTGAGGATTGCCTTGATGTCGTGGGCGCAGAGTTTCGCGAGGCCCGCGTAGATCTTGGGTGTGCCGCACAGGACGTGTCCGGAATCCCGATATTTTTCGCTGCCGTCCAGTCCGCTGACAATACCGCCTGCCTCGCGGATGATCAGCGAACCCGCCGCGAGATCCCAGGGCTTCAAGCCGATTTCCCAGAAGGCGTCGAGCCGGCCCGCTGCGACATAGCATAGATCCAGTGCGGCCGCGCCCGGTCGCCGGACACCGGCGGTGTGTTTGACGACCTTGCCGAGCATCTCGAGATACGGGCCCATGTTCATATCCTTCTGCCGGAACGGAAAGCCTGTGCCTATCAGCGCGAAGTCCATTTCCTTGCGGCCGCTGACGCGGATCTTTCTGTCATCCAGCGTCGCACCCTGGCCGCGCGCAGCGGCGAAGAGTTCCTGGCGCATTGGGTCATAGACCGCGGCGGCCTCCATGCGGCCCTTGACCTGTACGCCGACGGACACGCAGAACTGCGGGAAGCCGTGCAGGTAATTGGTCGTCCCATCGAGCGGATCAATGATCCACACGGTATCGGACTCGCCCTCTGCACCGGATTCCTCGGCGAGGATCGCGTGCTCAGGGTAGTGGTTCTTGATGACTTCGATGACGGCGGCCTCGGCGGCACGGTCGACATCGCTGACGAAATCGTTGTGTCCTTTTTTCTCAACCTTGAGCTTGTCGAGCTTGTTGAGATTCCTGATGAGGATGGCCCCGCCACGGCGTGCTGCCATCACGGCCACATTCTGTAATGCGTTCATGAAACGATTCCGTCAATGTAAAAGAGCTGCGCAACCTGTCCGTCTGGCCCGCGGGGGCGGTAGAATACCCGACTTTCAACTGCCTGTCCCATACCAATGTCGATTCGAATCGTCCTCGTCGGAACCACGCACCCCGGGAATATCGGGGCCGTCGCGCGTGCCATGAAGAACATGGGGCTCAGCGACCTCGCGCTGGTCAGCCCGAAGTACTTTCCTCACGATGAGGCGAGCGCGCGCGCGTCGGGGGCTGAGGACATTCTCGAGCGGGCAATGGTCGTGGATTCCCTGGCCGAGGCATTGGCCGACTGTGTCTATGTCGCTGGCGCGAGCGCGCGCTCGCGGACGATCAACTGGCCCTGCATGGGGCCTCGGGATTGTGCCGAGCGCATGATCCAGGAGAGCGGCCACGGCAAGGTGGCTGCCGTCTTCGGCCCCGAAAAGACAGGGCTCCACAATGACGACCTGGATCTCTGCCATACCTTGCTGACAATTCCGACTGACCCCGGTTTCAGTTCGTTGAATCTTGCGATGGCCGTGCAGGTCCTGACCTACGAATTGCGCGTCGCCAGCATGCTTGATGAGGGCCCCGTGTTTGATGTGGAGGCCCCGCCCGCAACGTCCGAGGAGATGGAGCACTTTTATGCGCATCTCGAGAAAGTGCTGACCGATATCGAGTTCCTCGATCCCGACAATCCCCGCCACCTGATGCGGCGCATGCGAAGGTTGTTCATTCGGGCGCGCCCGGACAAGAACGAGGTCAACATTCTCCGCGGCGTGCTGACGGCTGTCGATCGCACGCGAAAGGACGACTGATGAGCGACGCCATCGTCTACCTCGACTACGCGGCGTCGACGCCGGTTGATCCGGGCGTCTGTGAGCGCATGCGCGAAGTCAGCCGGACAGCGTATGCGAATCCCTCGTCAACGCACGCTGCCGCACGCTTGACCCACGCAGCCATTGCCCAGGCTGCCACGCAGCTTGGTGGTCTTCTGAACGTCGATCCCGACACCCTGGTATGGACGTCCGGTGCGACCGAGTCGGACAACCTTGCAATTGCGGGTGCGGCGCGCCACCGGGCACACCGTGGCAAGCACATCGTCACCATGAAAACCGAGCACAAAGCCGTGACCGATGTGTTCGAGGCGCTCGCAAAGGAAGGCTTCGAGCTTACCTGGGTTGACGGGGACTCACGCGGACTGCTCGATCCCGATGTATTTGCAGCCGCACTTCGCGATGACACCCAGTTCGCGTCGATCATGTTCGTCAACAACGAGACCGGCGTGATCCAGGATATCGCAGCACTCGGGTCGATTTGCCGGGAGCGCGACATCCTGTTCCATGTCGATGGCGCACAGGCCGTGGGCAAAGTGCCAATCGACCTGGCAGCTCTGCCGGTGGATTTGCTGTCTCTGACCGCGCACAAGTTTTATGGTCCCAAGGGTATCGGTGCCTTGTACATCGCCGATCGCCCCGGCTGCCACGTTGAGCCGATTCTGTTCGGTGGCGGGCAGCAGCGGCGGATACGCCCCGGGACATTGCCAACTGACCTGATCGCGGGCCTGGGAATGGCTGCGGAAATCGCAGCAGGACGAATCGACGCCGATCTCGCCCACCTGACCGGATTGCGGGAGGTACTGTGGAATGGCATCCGGGACATCGATGGCATCAGCCTGAACGGCGATCCGGACGGATTTCCCGGAATACTCAATGTTAGCGTCGAAGATATCGAGGGCGAAAGCCTGCTGTTGGCACTGGAGCCGATCTGCGCCGCAACCGGCAGTGCCTGCAATTCAACAAGCCAGGAGCCGTCGTATGTGCTGCGGGCACTGGGTCGTACTGACAGGCAGGCGCAGAGCGCAATCCGCTTCAGCGTCGGGCGACCGACAAGCACGGAGGAAGTCGAATTTGCCGCCGGCCGCTACCGCGACGCCGTGGCAAGGCTACGCCAACTGGCACCGGAGGAGGCCGCATGAGCGGCGATCCCTACAGCGCCAAAGTCAGGGAGCTGTTCGCCGCACCCGCGCATGCCGGTGACATTGCTGGCGGCGTGGCCGTGCAGGTCGCAGACCAGGACATTCGCTTGCGACTGTCTGCGTCGGTTGCCGGGGGCCAGATCGAGGCCCTGCGGTTCCGGGTCTGGGGTTGTCCACACGTGATTGCGGCGGCTGAGGCGGTCTGCTCAGCCCTGGAAGGGCGGCCCGTTGCCGATCTCGAGAATTACGTTGCGGCCGACGTTATGCAGAATCTCCCTGTACCTGTGGAGAAAACCGGACGTATACTTGTCATAGAAGATGCGGTTCGGTCGCTTGGGCAGCAGTTGCGCGACAGAACCTGAACTGGATCAGTAAACTGGAAGAATTACATGGCGATTTCGCTCACGGATGCGGCTGCAGATCGCGTCCGCTCTTACCTCGAAAAACGTAGTGCAAACCTGGGGTTGCGTCTCGGCGTGACGAAAACGGGCTGCTCTGGCTATTCCTACGTGATCAACTATGCCGAGCAGATCGGTGCCGAGGACATCGTTTTCGAGGACAAGGGAATCAAGGTCGTGATCGATCCTGAGGCCCTGGCCCTGATCGATGGCACCGAAGTCGATTTTGTCAAGAATGGCCTCAATGAGGCCTTCAGCTTCAGAAACCCGAATATCAAGGGTGAATGTGGCTGTGGCGAAAGCTTCAACGTCTGAATTTCTCGTAGTAGAATTAACCGTTTACGTCTATCCGCGCCCGGCAAACCGCCGGGCGCTCATTATCATCACTTGAGAAGAAAAGGATTAGTCCATGGCCGTTGAGCAGACGCTCTCTATCATCAAACCCGATGGCGTACAAAAGAACCTGATCGGGGAGATCTACAGCCGTTTCGAGAAAGCCGGGCTGGAAATCGTCGGGGCACGCATGCTGCACCTGACCCAGGAGCAGGCAGAGGGTTTTTACGCGGTTCACAAGGAACGCCCGTTCTATAAGGACCTCGTCAACTACATGACGTCGGGCCCCGTCGTTGTGTCCGTTTTGCGCGGCGAAGGTGCGATTCTCAAGCATCGCGAAATCATGGGCGCCACCAATCCGGCCGAAGCCGCCCCGGGCACGATTCGTGCGGACTTTGCAGAGAGCATCGAAGAGAATATCTGTCACGGTTCCGACGCTGCTGAGACGGCGGCCGTCGAGATTGCGTTCTTCTTCGGTGACGACGGCGTGTGCCCGCGTACCCGATAAGGACGTCATGACCGTTACCGCTGACAAGACCAACCTGCTCGGCATGTCGCAAGACATGCTCGAGCGGTTCTTTGCCGAGCGAGACGAAAAACCGTTTCGTGCAAGGCAGGTCATGCAGTGGATCTACCAGCGCGGCGTCATCGATTTTGAAGAGATGACGGACTTGTCGAAGAAACTTCGCGACCGACTGCAACAGGACGCCGAAATCGTCCTGCCGAAAGTCCAGTCGCGCTTCGACTCCGCGGACGGCACGGTCAAGTGGCTGTTCGCAACCGATTGCGGCCAGGCCGTCGAAACCGTTTTTATCCCCGAACCCGCGCGCGGCACGCTGTGCATTTCCTCGCAGGTGGGCTGTGCGCTCGACTGCGCGTTTTGTGCAACAGGAGCGCAGGGTTTCAATCGCAACCTGACCAGTGCCGAGATCATTGGCCAGGTCTGGCAGGCCAATAGCGAACTGCCTCGCCGTGAGAACGGCGAGCCCGCCGTGACCAACGTTGTATTCATGGGTATGGGTGAACCGCTGGCGAATTATCGCAACGTCATTCCGGTGCTGAAGTTGCTCGTATCGGACCTGGCTTGTGGCTTGTCGCGCCGCCGGGTGACGATCAGCACGTCCGGAATCGTGCCGCACATCGACAAACTGGGAGATGAATGCAATGTGTCGCTCGCCGTGTCATTGCATGCGCCGAACGACGGACTTCGCAATGACATCGTGCCGATCAATAAGCTGCACCCAATCGCCGAACTGCTCGACGCCTGCTGGGCGTATGCGGCGAAGCATGCCAATCGCTTCATTACGTTCGAGTACGTGATGCTGCGTGGTGTCAACGATTCAATCGCGCATGCGGACGAACTCTTTCGGCTTCTGCACAGGAAGCCGGCAAAGGTAAACCTTATACCGTTCAACCCGTTCCCCGGTACCGTGTTCAAACGGTCTTCGGCCGAGACGATTCGGCACTTCCAGAATCGTCTGCGGGAGAGAGGGCTCGTCGCCACGACACGGAAGACACGTGGCGATGATATCGATGCCGCATGTGGGCAACTGGCAGGTGAAGTAAGTAATCGTGTGCGTAACCGGCTGGGTGAGAAGCGCATCGGTGACAGAAACATAAAGGTGGTGTCAGCGTGAAGAAGAGCGAAAAAATTGTATTGGCGTTGTTAGTCGGAAGTTTCCTGTCAGGCTGCGTGTCGACGACCACGGGCACACCACCCCCGGAAGCGGATGACGATGACGCGGCAGAATTGAACTACCAGCTCGGCGCACGTTATTACCAGAACGGAACGTATGAGCTGGCGCGCGATCGCCTTAAAGGGGCGATCGAGTTGGACCCGAGAATGGCCAAGGCATACACGACGCTGGGCTTGACGTACGAGGCCCTCGATAACCAGCGTCTTGCGAGAGAGGCTTACGAGAATGGTATCAGGGTCGCGCCGAACGATTTCAATACGCAGAATACTTACGCGGTGTATCTGTGCAGGCAGCGGGACTTCGCTGGCGCAAAGAAATACTTCGAGAAAGCCGCATCGGCGCGGACCAACGATTACTCTGAGCGCACGCTGACCAATGCCGGCGTGTGCCTGATGCAGGAGCCGGATCCTGAGGGCGCGGAGAATTTCTTCCGCAAGGCGCTTGAAATACGCCCGACCTATGGCGAAGCGCTGCTGCAACTCTGCCTGCTGAAGTACCAGCAGCAGGACTATCTCAGTGCGCGTGCTTTCCTGCAGCGCTACATGGCGAAGAATACGGCGACCGCGGGGGTGCTGTACCTGGCGGCGCAGATAGAAGGAAAGTTGGGGAACGACCGGGGTCACGATGAATTCGTAGACCAGTTGTTGCGCGATTTTCCCGACTCGCCCGAGGCACGCAAGGTCAGCAGCAGCGGCTAGAGTATGAGCGACGAAATCGACAACCAGGACAGCGAAGTCGAGGCACCCGAAGCCGAGGGCCCGGTATGCGGCGAGCGGCTGGCCGAGGCGCGTCGTGAGCTGCAGATTTCGGTGCTCGAAATAGCGAAAGAGCTGCATCTTGACGAACCGAAGGTGCGGGCGCTCGAACGAAACGAATTTGATGTGCTGGGTGCGCCTGTATTTGCCAAGGGGCACCTGAAGACCTATGCGCAGCTGGTCAATGTCGATCCTGATGACGTATTGGTCGATTACTACCACCTGACCCGCATGACGAGCATGCCACCTGTCGTTACAGCGCGACCAAGGCCAGGAAGGGAGTTATCGCCCGGGCCATGGATCGCTGTCATCGTGATCGTCATTATCGGGGTCACGGCATTCTGGTGGTTTACGCGGCCCGCGGAGCCTGTGCCGGAAGTGCAGATTGAAGAGACCCTGCCCGAGGCTATGCCGCCCGACGAGTCGCCGGCTCCGCAACAAGGCACGAGTTCGCCGGATAGCGCTGCGATTCCCGCACAGACTGCACCCCAGGTGGTTGAGCCGGTCATAGTGGAAGAGACACAGGCCGAGGCACTGACTGAACCAGTCGTTGAAGCCGGGCAAATGCATTTGCTCGTCACGTATTCGGGTGATTGCTGGACGGAGATTACCGATGCGAATGGCCGGCGCTTGCTGTTTGACCTTGGTAAGGAAGGTCGCACGGTTGAATTGAGCGGTGCCGAACCCTTCAATGTGCTGTTCGGCAATCCCGCCAATATCAGCTTACGCGTCAACGGTGAGGAATACGCGTTGCCTCAGGCGCGTCCCGACCGACCATTGCGGATGACGCTCTCTGGCACCTGAGTCAAAAGAGTACGGAACGATTGTGAAACCCAGAGCCATACGAGGAATGAACGACATCCTGCCCGAGACTGCAGATACCTGGCGGTATCTCGAGGCGGAAGTGCAGGATATTGTTGGTTCATACGGCTATAACGAGATCCGTCTGCCTATTCTCGAATACACGGAGCTCTTCAAGCGCTCCATTGGCGAAGTTACCGACATCGTCGAAAAAGAGATGTACACGTTTCTGGACCGCAATGACGAGAGTCTGACTTTGCGACCGGAGGCGACGGCCAGCGTCGTTCGAGCCGGAATGACAAATGGCTTGCTGCACAATCAGAAGCAGAAGCTCTGGACCGCGGGTCCGATGTTCCGCTACGAGAAACCACAGCAGGGACGCTATCGGCAGTTTCACCAGTTCGATGTCGAGGCTCTCGGCTACGAAGGCCCCGATGTCGACGCCGAACTGATCATCATGAGTGCGCGCATGTGGAAGCGCCTCGGTATCGACAAAATCCGGCTGGAGATCAACTCACTGGGCGTTCCCGAGTCACGGGCGCGTTATCGGGAGGCGCTCGTCGAGTACTTTACGGGCGTGAAAAACCAGCTGGATGAGGATAGTATTCGCCGCCTCGGGCAGAACCCGCTGCGCATCCTGGACAGCAAGAATCCGGATTTGCAGGACATCGTCCAGGCGGCGCCGGTCATGCTTGACTATCTCGATGACGAGTCAGCAGAGCATTTTGCCGGTCTGAGACGCTTGCTGGACGTGGCCGGTGTCGAGTATGAGATCAATCCTCGCCTGGTTCGTGGCCTGGATTACTACTCCCGCACCGTGTTTGAGTGGGTCACGGACGCACTCGGGTCGCAGGGTGCGGTTTGTTCGGGCGGTCGCTACGACGGTCTCGTCGAGAAGCTTGGCGGGCGGCCAACACCGGCCGTGGGCTGGGCGATGGGGATGGAGCGCTTCGTGGCGCTGTTTGAGGCCTGTGGCGGTAAAGCGCCACCCGCGTCGCCAGACGTGTATATTGCAGCGCTTGGCGATGGAACGCTTGCGCGAGGGTTTGCGTTGGCCGAGGAATTACGCGATCGCGTGAGCGGAATTCGCGTGGACATGAACCTTGGTGGTGGCAGTTTCAAGGCGCAGATGAAGCGCGCCGACAAGAGTGGCGCGACGTACGCGCTGATTCTTGGCGAGCAGGAACTCAGCGAAGGACGCATTGGCTGTAAGCCTCTGCGCAGTGATGAGGAACAAGAGAGCATCGCGTTGGACGATCTGGCGGCGGTGCTGCGGGACAAATTAGGCGGCTAGATACCGCAGAAGTGATAAAGGCATTCTCGTGGACGATTTACTTTCGGAAAAAGAACAAATTGAACAAATGCGTAGCTGGTGGTCGGAGTACGGCGGCTATGTGATTGGTGGTCTTGGCCTGGGCATCGCGCTGCTTGCTGGCGGCAACTATTACCAGAACAGCAAGCTCGAAGCGCAGCTCGAGGGCTCCGGGCTTTACGAAAGACTGGCCGAATATGTTGTGGCGGGCAATCTCGAAGAAGCCCAGGCCGTGGCGAACGAGCTTGCCACTGACTACGCGTCTACCAGTTATTCGGCGCAGGCGAAGCTTGCAATGGCGCGTCTGTACATGGACAAGAACCGTGACCAGGATGCGGCCGATGTGCTGGGCGAGTTACTCGAAAGCGACAGCGATGAGGCGATAAAGCACGTTGGCCGTGCACGCCTCGCACGCGTATTGCTCTACCAGGGCAAAGCCCAGGACGTTGTGGATTTACTGGAGGGCCAGGAATCGACAGCGTTTGCGGCGACTTACAATGAACTTCTCGGCGATGCGTACAACGAACTCGGGCGGATCGAAGATGCGCAAGCGGCCTACCAGGCCGCATTGCTCGACCCGATGAGCCAGGGAACAATCGATCGGGAACTGGTGCAGTGGAAAGCGCTCGATCTTCCGGAGGCGAGTTCGAATGAGTTGGCCGGCGAGGAAGCGGCAGACGAGGAAGCGGCAGACGAGGAAGCGGCAGGCGAGGAAGATCCTGTTGAAGAAACTACCGAGGATGGCGAGGCAGAGGCAAGCGAGTGAGCGGAACTATGGCGCACAGTTAGCCTGATTGCTGCGACGTTGTTGTTGGCGTCCTGCTCGATATTCAAAGACAAAGAGGACGAAGAGCTTCTACCTACGGAACTCGTCAAGATCGTCGAGACCGTAAAGCTCAAGCAGATCTGGTCTGCGAAACTCGGCGACGATGCGGAGTTTCTCCGCGTCGCGCTAAGGCCTGCTGGTGATGGCTCCCGTATTTACGCGGCAAGCCTGGACGGCGTGGTCACGGCGTTTGATCCCGCGACTGGCAAGCAGATTTGGCGCAAGAAACTGGACATCGAACTGTCCGCGGGGCCCGGCGTAGGCGAGGGTCGCGTTGCGCTGGCTGCCAAGGACGGATTCGGCATCTTGCTGGATGCGGCGACCGGTGAAGAGCAATGGCGCGTTGATATCGCGGCCGAGTCCCTCGCGACTCCGCTGATCAAGGGCGACACCGTGGTCTTTCAAACAATCGACAACCGGCTGGACGCGCGAGTGTTGTTTGACGGGCGAGAACGCTGGTCAATCGTGCGGTCAACGCCGGCACTGACGATGCGTGGTTCCTCGAGCCCGGTCAGTGTGGGAAAGACAATCCTGGCGGGATTCGATTCGGGCCGTATCGTGGCGGCAAACCTGGACACAGGCGATATCATTTGGGAAACGCTGCTGTCGCCGCCGAAGGGTCGCTCGGACCTCGATCGCCTGTCAGACATTGACGGCGCGATGGCGCTGGTCGGTCAGGACCTTTACGCGGCGGGCTACCAGGGACGTATGGCCGCTCTTGCGTCTGAATCCGGACAGGTTCTCTGGAACCGTGAAGTTTCTTCGTTTGAAGGAGTCTCCGCCGACTGGAACAGCGTCTACACCGTTCGGGATAATGGCGAGGTGATCGCGATGTCCCGCGCGAACGGTACTGAGATCTGGCGCAACGATTCCCTGTTGCGTCGTGAACCGACCCTGCCGATCCCATTCAGCACCCTGGTCGTTGTTGGCGATTTCGAGGGCTACTTGCATTTCTTCAGTGCTATTGACGGTGAGCCGGTCGCCCGGGAGCGGCTTGGGAGCAGCGCGATCACGAGTGACCCATTTGTGATCGCCAATCGTCTCTACGTACAAAGCGACAACGGCAGCATTTCAGCTTTCGTTATTGTCGATGATCGTCCGCAGCGGACTGCGCCCGACATCGCCGACGACGGATCCTGAACGCCAGCGGTGATAGTGAAATCCGATGCTTCCTGTCATCGCACTTATTGGTCGACCTAACGTCGGAAAATCGACGCTGTTCAATCGGCTCACGCGTTCGCGTGACGCGCTCGTGGCGGATTACCCTGGCCTGACTCGCGATCGCAAGTACGGATTCGGCAAGCTCGGTCCTGTTCCTTACCTCGTTATCGATACCGGCGGCGTCGCCGGCGGCGAGGAAGGGATCGAGGAGGCCATGGTCGGGCAGACGAAGAAGGCCCTGCAGGAAGCCGACATCGCGATCATCATGGTCGATGGGCGGAGCGGCATTACGGCAGCCGACGAACATGTCGCCGCGCTTGCGCGCAAATACGCCAAGAAGACCTGGTTGGCCGTGAACAAGGCAGAAGGCCTCGAGTCGACCACCGCCAACGCCGATTTCTATGGGCTTGGGCTGGGCGAGCCGATTGCAATATCTGCCGCGCACGGCGATCGCATCAGTGCCCTGATGGACGAGGTGCTGGCGGGCTACGAGGCCGATGATGAGTCACCTGAGGCCGATGACGAGCAAGAGCTGCGTATTGCGATTATCGGCCGGCCAAACGTCGGTAAGTCTACGCTGGCGAATCGCTTGCTTGGCGAGGAGCGGCTGGTTGTCTTCGACATGCCGGGCACGACGCGCGACACAGTCGAAGTGCCGTTCGAACGCAATGATCGCAAGTACATACTGCTCGATACCGCTGGCATTCGCCGCAAGGCACGTGTCAGTGAAGCAATCGAGAAATTCAGTATCGTAAAAGCCCTGCAGGCGATTGAGACAGCGCACGTCGTCATCGCGGTACTGGACGCGCAGGACGGTGTGACCGAACAGGATGTCAGTCTGCTCGGACTGGTGATGGAGCGCGGCAGGGCCATGGTCGTTGTGACCAACAAATGGGACGGGCAGACGGCCGAGCAACGCAAGAAAATCCGCGACGATCTTGAGCGCCGGCTGCCATTTCTCGACTTTGCGGAACGCATCACTATTTCGGCGCTACACGGAACGGCGGTCGGCGACCTGCTGCCAGCGGTAGAGCGGGCCTATCGTGCGGCGACGCGCGACCTGTCAACAACGGAGCTGACGAGAGAACTCGAAGCGGCTGTAATGGCGCATGCACCACCGATGGTTCGAGGTCGCCGCATCCGGCTGCGCTATGCGCACCAGGGCGGGCGCAATCCTCCGGTCATCGTCATTCACGGCAACCAGACGGACAAGCTTCCTGAATCCTATCGGCGTTACCTGATTAATCGCTTCCGCAAGGCCTTCAAGCTCAAAGGCACGCCGGTGCGCCTCGCTTTCAAGACGGGCGAAAATCCCTACAAGGACAAACGCAACAAGCTGACGCCGCGCCAGGAACGAAAACGCGCAAGGTTGATGAAGCGCGTGAAGAAATAGCGCACGCTATACTCTGTTGTAACAAGGAGGAGCTATGGGTTCGGCGAGAAAACTCGTTACATTCGACGGTCGCTTCCGCATGCATCGTGCAGGCTATCTCGAGTCGCCGACACTTGCCTACGAAACCTGGGGCGAACTTAACGAGGCGCGTGACAACGCGATCCTGATTTTCACTGGCCTGTCGCCGTCGGCACATGCGTCGTCCTGCGCCGAAGACCCGACTCCAGGTTGGTGGGAAGAGATGATCGGCACGGGCCTGCCGCTCGATACGGATCGGTTCTTTGTTATCTGTGTCAACTCTCTCGGTAGTTGCTTCGGCTCCACGGGACCCGCGTCGGTGAATCCGGAAACAGGTCTTCGTTATCGTCTGAGTTTCCCGGTACTGACGCTCGAAGACGTGGCCGAATCAGCCTGGTTCGTCGTCAAGGAACTGGGTGTCGACGTCCTGCACACGGTTGTTGGCTGCTCAATGGGCGGCATGAGCGGACTCGCATTCTGCGTGCGGCACCCGGACAAGGTGCGCGCGTTCATTTCGATCTCGTCGGGCACGCGTGCCTTGCCGTTCTCGATCGCTGTGCGCTCCTTGCAACGCGAGATGATTCGCTCCGATCCGAAGTGGAAAAAAGGCCAGTACGATGTCGGCGACCCGCCCATTACCGGGCAGCGGCTGGCGCGCAAGCTCGGCATGATTACCTATCGATCTGCGGAGGAGTGGGTGCAACGATTCGGCCGGGAGCGATCAACGGACCATGCGCGTATCGAGGATCAGTTTGTAGCCGAGTTCATCGTTGAGTCTTATCTCGAGAATGTTGCAAGAAAGTTCACCGGCGCATTCGACCCGAATTGCTATCTCTACCTGTCGCACGCGTCGGATCTTTTCGACCTGGCCGAGTACGGTGGTTCACTCGCGTCCGGCTTCAAGACGCCTGCGACTCGAGCGGGCGCTCGTGATCGGCGTGCGCACCGATATCCTGTTTCCGATCGATCAACAACGGGAACTTGCCGAGGGTATCTCGAGCGTCTGCAAGGATACGCAACTGGCCGAGCTCGACTGCATTCGCGGCCACGATTCCTTCCTCGTTGATATGGATGCATTCCGCCCGGTTATCTGCGACTTTCTCGGCTAGGACTAGTTGGACAGGACAATTGCCGGGTCAACGGCTGTGCCATTGAGATAGGTCCCGAAATGCAGATGTGGGCCAGTAACCCGGCCTGTGGCTCCCACCGCCCCGATCGTCTCCCCGGCGAGCACTTCCTGGCCTTCCTCGGCCGAGATTTCACTCAAGTGGCAATACATTGTCACGTAACCCTGGCCATGATCGATGATCACGGTGTTGCCATTGAAAAAGTAATCGCCGGTTGCTGTAACGACACCATCGCGGGGCGCAACGATCGGTACGCCCTGGTTGGCCGAAATGTCCATGCCCTTGTGCGGCGCCCGGGGCTGGTCGTTAAAGAAGCGGCGCTTACCAAAACTCGAGCTACGTGGGCCGTCGACGGGAGCGGCAAGCTCAATGCCTGGAACAGGCACATCCCTGAAGTTACTGAGCGCGCCATCGATGATCTCGCGCTCACGACCGATGCGATCGAGTTGCTCCTGGTCCGGCGTGACGTAGCTCTGGTTCGTGACGGTAATGCGCTGCTCGGCGTAACCGTGCTCATTGACGGTGACTGTCACGTCAACGCCATTGGCCGTTACGGTTATCGGTCCCGGCGTCGTATCAAGCGGGATTCCCACCACCGCCTTCCAGCGATTGGCGTCCTGCATCACGAGCACGGGCCGATTGTTGAAGCGGACCGTGGGCATCGCAAATGCGGCTGAACCGACATCGATGATCGCCACTCCGCCGGGGCGCCGCGAATCTTCGGGCGTCGCCTGGGCCACGGTCATGAAGCCTGTGATTAGCAGGAGCAGCGCGATGCGGATCATTCCTTGATTACCTTTGTGACCTTGGCGATGAGTTCACCTTTTGACAGCCGCGCCCGAATTTCGTCCCCGCTTTCTGCGGTCGCTGCATCGGTCATGGCCTTGCCATTACTGTCGAGCACGATGGCGTAGCCGCGATCGAGCGTTGCCAGCGGGCTCACCGAGTGAAGTGCTCGGCCAAGCAGGGCAACGCGATGATTGAGTTCGGACAAGGCCTCGTGCGTGTTGCTGGCAAGCCGTTGCCGCAGGGTGCCAAGGCGCGCGATTGAGCGTTGTACGGACATGGCGGGCGATAACTGCACAAGTTCGCTGCGCAGCGACTGCACGTCATGGCGCTGCCTCATCAGCCGCTGGCGAATGGCCGAGACCATGCGGGCGCTGAACCAGTCCACCTGCTGAGCGCGGTCTTCCACGGCGCGTTCACCGACGCGTGCGAGGCGCGACGCAAGCACACCAATACGCCGCAGCCAGTCATGCTGGTCCGGAACCACGATCTCGGCAGCACCGGACGGTGTCGGTGCCCGCACGTCGGCGACGAAATCCGCGATGGTGAAATCGACCTCGTGGCCGACGGCGCTGACGACTGGAATTGGACAATCCGCGATTGCGCGAGCCAGCGTTTCGTCATTGAACGCCCAGAGGTCTTCGAGCGAGCCGCCGCCACGCCCGATGATCAGGACGTCGCATTCGTTTCTTGCGATTGCCGTTTGCAGCGCCGCGACCAGTTCGCCGGGTGCCGCGTCGCCCTGGACGGCAGCCGGGTACACCACGACCGGAACTGCCGGGAAGCGACGGCCGAGTACGCTGATGACATCGCGGATAGCGGCGCCAGTTGGCGACGTGATTACGCCGATGCGCGAAGGCATGACCGGGAGTTTCTGTTTGCGATCCGCGTCGAAGAGCCCCTCGGCGAGCAGTTTTCTCTTCAGCGCATCGAAGCGTTGTTTCAGGACGCCTTCGCCAGCAGGCTCCATTTGCTCGACAATCAACTGGTAGTTGCCCCGAGCCTCGTAAATGCTGACACGCCCGAGGGCCAGTACCTTGTCGCCATTCTTGAAGCCGATTGCCGGACCGCGCTGGCGCTGCCGGAACCAGGCTGCGCTGACCTGTGCCATATCGTCCTTGAGACTGAAATAGATATGGCCGGAGGCGGGCCGGGACAGGTTCGAGATCTCGCCTTCGACCCAGAGCTTCGCCATACCCTGTTCGAGCAAGGTTTTTGCCTGGCGATTGAGCTGACTGACGGTGATTGCGGCTTCTGCGGGCATTGCAGCAGTATAAACGTTTACCCGCTATTCGCGCGCGCGTACAATCGCCCGCTACTCCACCTCGACCAAGTGTTCCCGCCATGCGAATCGCCAAGGAAGCCCTGACATTTGACGACGTCCTCCTGCAGCCCGGTTATTCGGAGGTGCTACCCAGGGAGGTCGACCTCAGCACGTCCGTGACCCGCGATATTCGCCTGAGCATTCCGCTCCTGTCGGCCGCGATGGATACGGTCACTGAATCCAGGCTGGCCATCGCGCTCGCCCAGGAAGGCGGCCTCGGCGTGATTCACAAGAACATGTCGATCGAGGAACAGGCCCACCAGGTACTCCAGGTCAAGAAATTCGAGTCCGGGATGGTGCGCAACCCGATCACGGTGTCTCCGAACATGACGATTCGCGAGGTTATCGAGCTGACGCGCTCGCTGGGGATCTCGGGAGTGCCAGTTGTTGACGGCAATGAAACTGTTGGCATCGTCACTCATCGCGACCTGCGTTTCGAGACGAAAGTCGATGCGCCGGTCAGTACGGTCATGACGCCGCAGGATCGACTGGTGACGGTTCGTGACGGTGCCGATGACGAAGAAGTTCTCGGCCTGCTGCACAAGCATCGTATCGAGAAGGTCCTTGTCGTGGGCGACAATTACCGGCTCGAAGGCATGATCACGGCCAAGGACTTTCAGAAAGCCAAGGACTTTCCCCTGGCGTGCAAGGACAGCAGCGGCGCGCTGCGCGTGGGCGCAGCCGTTGGTACGGGGCAGGACACTGACGATCGCGTCGAGGCACTCGTAAACGCGGGTGTTGATGTCGTGGTGGTCGACACGGCCCACGGGCATTCGAAAGGCGTCATCGAGCGCGTCCGCCGCGTAAAAGCCATGTATCCCGACGTGCAGGTTATCGGCGGTAACATCGCAACCGGTGCCGCGGCCGAGGCGCTGGCAGAGGCGGGTGCGGATGGCGTCAAGGTTGGTATCGGACCGGGCTCCATATGCACGACACGTGTAGTGGCAGGCGTTGGCGTGCCCCAGGTTTCTGCGGTTGCCGAGGTCGCCGCGGCCTTGTCGAAGAAAGGGATTCCGCTGATCGCGGATGGTGGCATCCGGTACTCGGGCGACATTGCCAAGGCGATTGTCGCCGGCGCCAACTGCGTCATGATCGGCGGCCTGCTCGCCGGTACCGAGGAATCGCCTGGCGAAGTCGAGCTTTACCAGGGCCGTTCCTACAAGGCGTATCGCGGCATGGGTTCGGTCGGCGCCATGGGCCAGTCCTACGGCTCGTCCGATCGCTACTTCCAGGACGCGACGGAAGAACTCGGCAAGCTGGTGCCCGAGGGTATCGAGGGTCGTGTGTCCTACAAGGGCGGCATGGTCGCGATTGTCCACCAGTTAATCGGAGGCGTCCGTGCGGCGATGGGGTACACGGGCTGCGCCAGTATCGACGAGATGCGGGTCAAGCCAACTTTCGTGCGCATCACGGGTGCCGGCATGGCCGAGAGCCATGTGCACGATGTGACCATTACCAAGGAAGCGCCGAACTACCGGTCGAATAGCTGATGTCGCTCGATATTCATGCCGACAAGCTGCTGATTCTCGACTTCGGCAGCCAGTACACCCAACTAATTGCCCGACGGGTACGCGAAGTCGGCGTCTTTTCCGAGATTCATCCCTGGGATATGGCCGACGAGGACATAAGGGAGTTCGGTCCGAGCGGCATTATCCTTTCAGGTGGCCCGGAGTCGGTGAATCTCGATGCGCCGCCGCTCGCGCCGCAACTCGTTTTTGAACTTGGTGTACCGGTACTCGGTATTTGCTACGGCATGCAGACGATGGCAGCCCAATTGGGCGGCAAGGTTGAGGCATCGTCCCACCGCGAGTTCGGCTATGCCGAGATCGAGCCGACCGAGTGTCGCCTGCTCCACGGTCTGAGCGATGAGGCGAGCCATGCCATGCTCAAGGTCTGGATGAGCCACGGCGATCGCGTCGAGAAAATCCCGCCAGGCTTCGTTGCCACGGCCTCCAGCGTCAATTCGCCGCTGGCGGCGATGGAGGACACGGAGCGGAATTTCTTCGGCGTGCAGTTCCATCCCGAAGTGACGCACACGCTACAGGGCATGGAAATCCTGCATCGTTTCGTGCGCGAGATCTGTGCCTGTTCAGGCGACTGGACGCCCGGCAATATCGTTGCAGATGGCATCGAGCAGGTTCGGGAGCAGGTCGGCGACGGCAAGGTCTTGCTCGGCCTGTCGGGCGGCGTCGATTCATCGGTGGTTGCGGCGCTGCTGCACGAAGCCATCGGCGATCAGCTCGTCTGCGTGTTCGTCGACCATGGACTGCTGCGCCACAACGAAGGCGACCAGGTCATGGAGACGTTTGCCGAGCACATGCACATCAATGTGATTCGCGTGAACGCCGCGGATCGCTTCTTCGCCGCGCTTGAAGGGGTCAGTGATCCCGAAGAGAAGCGCAAGATCATCGGCGGCCTTTTCATTGATGTCTTCGATGAAGAGGCCCACAAGCTCGAAGGCATCGAGTGGCTGGCGCAGGGCACGATCTACCCCGATGTGATTGAATCAGCGGGCGCCAAGACAGGCAAAGCGCATGTCATCAAGTCGCACCATAACGTTGGCGGTCTGCCGGAAAAGATGCGCATGAAGCTCGTAGAGCCGCTGCGTGAGCTGTTTAAGGACGAGGTGCGCAAGATCGGACTCGAGCTCGGCTTGCCACGCGAGATGGTTTACCGACACCCGTTCCCGGGACCCGGTCTCGGTGTACGCATCCTGGGCGAGGTCAAGCGCGAGTACGCGGCGCTGCTGCAGCTTGCGGACGACATTTTCATCGAGGAACTGCACAAGCAGAAACTCTACGACGAGACGAGCCAGGCATTCGCGGTGTTCCTGCCGGTGAAGTCAGTTGGCGTGATGGGCGATGGTCGGCGCTATGACTACGTCGTCGCGCTGCGGGCGGTCGAGACGATTGACTTCATGACGGCCCGCTGGGCACGCTTGCCGTACGAGTTTCTCGAGCATGTCAGTCTGCGCATCATCAACGAAGTCGATGGCATCTCGCGCGTTACCTACGATATCTCCGGAAAGCCACCTGCCACCATCGAGTGGGAGTGATGGGCGCCGACTGGCCGCTACAGGACATCGAGTTCATGCGGGCTGCCCTGTCCGATGCAGCGACAGCGGCGGATGACGGGGAGATTCCCGTCGGTGCGGTCGTTGTCTCGAACGGGGAGATTATTGCGACAGGCCGTAATAATTCCATTGCCGCAGCAGACCCCAGCGGTCACGCCGAGATCGTAGCGCTGCGTGCAGCCGCACATCGAACGGGCAATCATCGACTAGCCGGTGCCACGCTCTATGTCACGCTCGAGCCCTGTGTCATGTGCGTTGGTGCTATCGCCCAGGCACGTGTAACGCGCGTGGTGTTCGGTGCCTACGACGCGAAGGCCGGCGCCTTGGGCAGCGTCGAAGACTTGTCCGACTCTCGTGCCCTGAATCACCGCTTCGAGGTTAATGGCGGCTTGCTCGCTGACGAGTGCAGCAGCCTTTTGAAGACGTTCTTCGCGAACAAGCGTGGTTAGACGACCGGTTGTTCTTCTAACCTGCGTCGGCGACATCACACGGGTTCTTGCGGACCCTCGTCAATCGGCTGTTCCGGTTCTTCCGTCTCTTCCTGCTCGGTCAGCCAGCGCAGGATATTGTAGTAGGCCCGGATGTTCGCAACGTACAGCACAGGTTCCCAGCCTCGCGCATAGCCGTAGGGTACCTGTGAATACCATTTGCGCTGCGCGAGAAGAGGGAGCGCACTGCGGATGTCGATCCAGCTGTCCGGGTTGCCACCCTGCCATTCGACGATCATGCGGGCGTCCTTGACGTGATTGAAGCCCACGTTGTACGAAGCCAGCGCCATCCAGGTGCGATCGGGTTCGTCGACTGTGTCGGCGACACGCTCGGACTGGCGAGCAAAGTACTGGGCGCCGCCCATGATACTCATCTCGGGATCCGTACGATCGTCGATGCCGAGATAATCGGCGGTCGCCTGGGTCAACATCATGATGCCGCGGACGCCAGTGGGCGATACCGCCTGAGAACGCCAATGCGACTCCTGGTAGCCGATGGCAGCAAGCAGCCGCCAGTCGACACCCCACTCGGCGCCAGCCTGTTCGAATGCGGCCCGATATCGCGGCAGACGACTTTCATAGTGACGAATGAAATTGCGCGTGCCGACGTAGTCATATTTCCTGGTGTGGCCGAAGTAGCGGTCGTGCACCTGTGCCAACGTGCCTTCGCGGTCGGCCCTGATCAGGAATTCATCGGCTATTGCCAGCAGCGAATCGCCTTTGCCCTTGGGAAAAGCCCACGCGATCGGGTCGTCGACCTGCAGGTCGAGAGCGACACGCAGGTCTGGGTAAAAATGACGTTGAATGTTGAAATCCGGGCTGTCGGCAATGGTCAGGTCGATCTCTTCCATGGCGACGCGGGTCATCAGGTCTGCCGCTTCAACATCGGCATTTTCATTCCAGGACAGCGATGGATACTCGGCCTGGATGGATTCGAGAATATCGACGTGACTGGTTGACGCCATGACCTCGATAGACCGGTCGAGAATGTCCTCGATAGACCGTGGTCGACCGGATCCGAGCTTGTAGATCAGGTGGACGTCGACGGATTTGTAGGGATGCCCGAAGTTCAGGTACTCCCGCCGTGAGTCGGTTACGGACAGCCCGGCGGCCGCCATGTGTGCGTCACCGGATAACAGCAGAGGAAGGATTTCCGAGACGCTCTCCACGGACTGGATGACGAGCGCGACACCGAGTTCGTCGGCAAACGCCTGAACGAGGTCGTACTCGGGACCCGTTGGACCGTCGGGGCTGATTGTGTAGGAGGTGGGACTATTGCGTGTGACGACGCGGAGTTCACCGGTCTCGAGTACCTGGTCAAGAAGGGGAGGCGGCGAGGAGCAAGTCCCGATCAGGCCTGCCAAAGTGATGATGAGCAATAGTCGCAATTGCGGCTTCCCCTGTCTGCGAAGCCCTGATTATCTCATTCGGAAAGCAAAAATGGGCCCTTGACATTCAGCGGATTGCTCACCAATATCTCGGCCCCACGACCGGAGAGGTGCCAGAGTGGTCGACAAAATCGCCGGGAGCGATTTTGGACGCGAAGCGCCCGCAGGGCGGAGGGCAGGAAGCCCGACGTCAATGGGCCTGATTCGACAAACGGCTTTGCCGTTTGGACGCACGCAGTGCGCCCGCAGGGTGAGGAGCGAAGCGACGAGTCAAATCAGGTGTACTGGCGTCCGCAGGACGCCTGTAAGAAGATACATAACAGACCATTGGAGAGGTGCCAGAGTGGTCGAATGGGCCTGATTCGAAATCAGGTGTACGGTTCTCCCGTACCGTGGGTTCGAATCCCACCCTCTCCGCCAGAAAAATGAAAGGTGCCCCTTGCGGGCGCCTTTTGTTTTTCTCGCCGAGCGAGGTATGGGCTTTCGAACCCTGTTCGAGCCGAGCAGCGGCGCAGCCGCCTTCGGCGCCGCGAAGCGGCCATCCCAGCTCCCGTCAAACTCGAAATCCTCTGCAAGGTGACAGCGTTGTCATTTCGTGCGAGCATTCCCCGGAACGCGTCCACCAGGAATCTCCAAGGAGCTGTCGACATGACAAAGAGCCGCTCGTATCCCACGCTGCATGAATTGGGCATTACCAAGCCCATGCAAATCGACGACTACTACGTCACCATAATTAACCACGTTGAGGTGCTGAGAATCGTCTATGACCGGCCCAAGGACTCATTCCTGACGTCGAGCAAGACATACAAGTTTCCGAGAATCCATGATGACGCGGGCACCACGGTCGCGGGCGATGCGACCGGAATCGTGCTCAGAACCCATCCAAAGCTCGTCGCTGCACTCGAGGAACTTGACGCGCTGATGAAATTGAAATCGCGCAAGGAGAACATTGCGGCCAGGATTCTAAGCGAAATCGCCCTGCTGGAAGAGGACATCGCGATGCGAACTGAGTGCCTCAAGATACTGGCTGGCAAGATCCCGACCGTCGAGTAAGCTTCGCGGCCTCCGGCCGGCGATGTGCGGCAGGAAGAATCCGGGGGCGCGCCCATTGCGCCCACCGACCAGGTTTTACCAAAGGCGCCGAGAGGCCCCTTTCTGGGGCTTTTCTTGCTAGAGATCGAGGGCCATCTGGACGCGGCGATCGAGCTGATCATCGCTCCATGCCCGGTCGAACAACGAGGCCGCAATGGTCACGATGATCGAAGCAGCCAGGACGAATACGTACCAGGGGACGCCGCCGGGCCACGCGAATTCCGACAAGCCGAATCGCTTCAGTAATTCGATACTGATGCCGCTCAGCGTCGTCACCAGGGCGGTGAGCATGCCGAGCATGACGCCCTTGCTGCTGGCCCTTCTCCAGAGCAGTCCGATCACGAAGATCGGAAACGTTGCGGCGGCCAGTGTTCCAAATCCGTAGGTACCCAGTATCGCAACCATGTCGCCGCTGAGCGCTGCAAATCCGATGGCGGCCACGCCCATTGCCATCATGGCGATGCGCGACACTGTAACCTGCCGGGCCGGCTGCAGGTGAATGCCCAGTGCACCGGCCAGGTCGCGCGACACGATGGTGCCGGCAAGTGACAGGAACAGGCTCGATGTAGACAGTGCCGCCGCGAGGACGGCCGGGTAAACGAACAGCTGGGCCAGGATTCCGAGGTGATCCGCCACTTGGAACACCGCTGCGTCGGGGTGGTCAATGGCGACTTTGCCGGCAGCAACGAGATAGATTGCGCAGTAGCCAATCGCCATGACCATCAGGCCGGTGATCATATTAGTGACAACGGCATACAGCGATAGCCTCGGGAGCTCGCGCGGGGTGCGTAGCATCGTCATCCTCGTCAGTACCTGGGGCTGGCACATGATCCCGAGGGAGGGCAGCAAAACCCAGGCGAATGAGTAAGCGCCCGGCAGGCTGCCCCAGGCCGTCATGGCAGACGGGTCCAGGTTGGACTCGGTTCCAGCGATCGCTTCCAGGACCGGGCCGAACCCCCCGGTCACGGCAAAAAATGAGCCGGTGAAGATGAAACCCGCCACGACGATCACGAGACCCTGGAACGCCTGTGTGAGTATGCCGCCGATCTCGCCGCTGAGCACGGTGTAGGCGATCAGGATTGCGAAGATCACGAACGCGATCGCCAGCTCGTTCCAGTCGAACAGGTTTTCGAACAGCTTGGCGCAGGCCTCGACCTGTGCCGAGAGATACATCACGCAGCCGAGGAACAGCATGATCGAAAGCAGCAGCTTTATCCCCCGGTGGCTATTAAAGCGCAAATCAGACAGATCGCCGAGGCTTGCAACGGAACCAATTTCGGCCAGCGCACGTACCTTCTTGCCAATCACGAGATAGCCGAACACGAATGCCGGCGCCGCGAACATGAAAAGCAGGATGGCGTTGCCGGTGCTGTAGACGAGGCCGGGTACTCCGACGACCGCGAAGGCGCTGCCGACGGCGGCCATGGTGGCCAGGCCGACGGTTAACGGCCCGAAGATTTTGGCACCGCCAATGAAAGCTTCCGGTGACGTCACCTTGCGGCGCGCCCACAAGCCGATCAGGAATGAAACGGCCAGCACGCTGAACGAAGAGGCGAGGATCAGGTACTTCACGGTGTCGCTCATGTCCGCTCGTCATCCTGCTGGTCGGGAGACGCTTCGCGCACTCGCGTCAGAAAATCGTCCCACCGTTCCTGCGACAACCAGCGATCCTTGACGGCCTCGAAGCCGAAGCCCATCAACAGGGTCGGCAGGACCCAGAACAGGGCAATGATCGCGGCAAAGGACGGATGAAAGCCGAAGACTGTGAACGCGGGCACGCCAGAGTCATAGGCCCGGGCGAAGTATTCGCCCAACCCGAACGCGGCGGCCCAGCACAAGAGCCAGACCCCGGTCGGGAAGAGCACGAGGCGCAAGTCGAAGCGCCCCTTGTGCGACGTGCCGAGAATGCCGTAGACCAGCAACAGAACGAGCAGCACATAGAGCCCGGCGAGCCAGTGTCCGGCCCCGGCAAGTGCCACCATCAGCAACCACAGCAAGGCACTGGCAATGATGAGGAAGGTCTCGGTCTTGCCGGGGTGAAGGCTCATGTCAAGGCGCCGATCAGAAGCTGTAGTCGAATCCTATCGTGTACGTCCGCGGATATCCGTAGTAAGCCGTCTGGATGCCACCTACGCTCCTGAACTCCTGGCCCTCCACACGGTAGAGCTCGTCGGTCAGGTTCTTGACACCGCCCGAGATCGTCCAGTGGCCTTCGGCGCTGAGCCAGCTAACCATCGCGTCCATCACCCAGTAGTCGTCCTCGGTCAGGGCTGGCGTGTTTTCGACGCTCAGCCACATGGCGTCGCGGTAGCTGCCTGCAGCGGAGAACGTCAGTTCAGAGCTGTTGGCGAGATTCTGCGTCCACATTGCGCCGAAGCGGGCTGTCCACTCGGGGGAGAAGGCCGGCTCGTCTGCCAGGCCATCGGCACCGCTGAAGCCGCCGGCACCATATTCCGAGTCGAGATAACCGACCTGGGCTGTCAATGTCAACGGGTCGATCGGCAGCCAGATAAGCTCCACCTCGGCCCCCTTGATATCGAGCTCTGCTGCATTCAGCACCGGAAAGCGGAAATCAATGCCGTCGCCAACGGAGACGCGGGCCTGGAAATCGTCGTACTTGCTGAAAAAGACCGCGTAGTTGGCACGCAGCCTGCCGTCGGCCATGACTGTCTTGGCACCGATCTCGGTGGTCAGGACGGTCTCCGGATCGAAGGTGCTCACATCGGCGGCACTATTCGCCCGGCCGTTGAAACCGCCGCTCTTGAAGCCTTGCGCGATACGACCGTAAAGCGTCACGTCATCGCTCATCGCGTAATCGAGGGTAAGCGTCGGAGTCCAGTCGCTCCAGTCGTCCGAATCCAAGAATTCGAATGCCGGATCGGCCACGCCCAGCAGGTCGCTGAACGTGCTCGTGGTACGGAAATACTCCTTCTCCTCCTGCGTCCAGCGCACGCCGAGACCGAGGTTCCACTTCTCCGCGAAGGCCCAGTCGACTTGTCCGAACACGGCATAGCTCGTCGTCTGGAGATCGTCGTCGATGGTTCGCAGGAAGGAAATCGGCAAGCCTACGTACTGGAGAAAATCATCCGCGTAGGCTTCCTGGTGGGACGGCACCTCTTCTTTCAGGTAGTAGGCGCCAATAACCCAGTTGACGTTATCGCCGCTCTCGCCCAGCAGTTGGAACTCCTGGGTAAACTGATTCTGGTCAAGTGCGACCAGCACGTCGCCAAGTTGCAGCGTCGTCGCGTCGATGTCGATGTAGGAGTCGGTCTGCAGGTCACGGTAGCCTGTGATCGACTTCATCGTGACGTCGTCGCTGACGCTCCAGGTGATCGTCGCGTTGCCGCCCCAATGGTCGGTTTGCTGCGACGGCCGATCGGTCATCGAGGTCGAGGTCTGGTAATCCCATTCGCCGGTCGGGGCCGGAGAACGTGGAACGACCGTGATCTGACTGAAGTCGGCGCTGTAGTTGAGGCTGTACAGCAGGACCTCCGAACGACCCAGCGTCAGCTGGACGTCTTCTTTCGTGTAATCGGCGGAGAACGTCAGGTTGAGGTCGTCGCTTATGTCCCAGCTGCCCTTGATGCGCGCGACGGTCGTGTCCTCGTTGTTGTACTCGCGACCGTCAGCCGGGTCGGTGACGAAGCCGTCCCGCTCATCGTGCAGCACACTCAGACCGATCGAGAAGTTGTCGCTCACCGGTCCCGACAAGCGGGCGCGGGCCTGCAGTCGCCCGTAGTCGCCCATCAGGACACCAGCCTGCGCTTCGAACTCATCGCCCGGCGTGCTCGTGATCAGACGAATCGCGCCTCCCGGCGTGTTCTTGCCGTACAACGTACCCTGTGGCCCACGCAGTACCTCGATCCTCTCGATGTCGTACAGTTTGAACAGTGCGCCCTGGATGCGGGATATGTACACGTCGTCGAGGTAGACACCCACGGCAGGGTCGAACGATTGCAGCGCATCCGGCTGACCGACACCGCGGATGAAGGCGTTGACGCTGGAGTTCGAGCCACGGCCCTGGACCAGGTTCAGGTTTGGCACGGCACCCTGGAGCGCATCAAGGTTGTCTGCCTGAAGCGCCTCGAGGTCCGCCCCGGTAAATGCACTGATCGCCATCGGCACTTCCTGCAAGGCCTGTTCGCGGCGCTGCGCGGTAACGATGACCTCTTCGATGGGTGAGGCGTCATTGGCATCGTCACTAACGGACTGTGCCAGCGCCGATGCAGGAGCAGCGAAGATGGCGAGCGTAGCCGCCGCGAGCGAGGTCTGAAGCAGTCCCCGGTGTTGATCGGCTTTCTTGGAGCGATTGCGAACCGCGTTGGTCATGATCTTTTTCTCCGTCTGGTTATGCGGTGATACCCCGTCTCGCGGGTCCGGCCTGTCTGCAATCGGCTCGTTCGGCAGGCGAGCCTTGCTAAGCGCACCAAAATTCTGCAACAATTTGAAACATGGTTCAAGTTTCATCTTCGGGCAGGAACCCCAAAACCAGCCGCGGTCGAAAAACCCGGCAAAGAATTCTCGACGCGGCGGAGGCCGAGTTCGGCGAGAAAGGCTTCCACGATGGGTCGATCAGCGGTATCACCCAGCGAGCCGGCGTCGCCTTGGGCACGTTCTATACCTATTTCGAAAGCAAGGACGAAATCTTCCAGGCCCTGGTCGCTTACATGAGCCGCCGCATTCGCGAGTGGATCGGTGAGCGTGTGGTGGACGCGTCCGACCGGCTGACTGCCGAAAGGTTGGGCATCGAGGCCTATATCGAGTTTGCTCGCCAACACAAGGGAATCTACCGCATCATTTCCGAAGCTGAGTTCGTCGCAACGGATGCCTACCGGGAACACTACGAAGGCTTTGCCAGGGCCTACCGGCGAAATCTCGAAAAAGCGGCGCGTAACGGCGAATTGCGCCCGGGTGACTACGAGGCCTGGGCATGGGCGATCATGGGCATCGCCGTGTTCCTGGGGATGCGTTTCGTCATCATGGATGAAAGCAAATCGCCATCGGAAGTGGCGGATATCATGACCGACCTGATCGCCAACGGCATCAGGTAGACTTGGGACGGTGGGCGCAAGTATGACCGAAATGGGCATCGTCTCGACGGGAACGTGGTTTCCGGAGACCTACGTAACGGCAAAAGAGATAGCCGCACAGAGCGGTCTGCCCGAGTGGGTGGTTCGCGAAAAGCTCGGTATCGAGCGGAAGTTCGTTGCCGACCCGCAGGTTCATCCGAACGAAATGGCCGTCAAAGCAGCGCGTAAGGCGATCGACCGCGCGGGTATCGACCCGATGGACATCGATGTCGTGCTCAGCACGACCGAGGAGTGGCGCGAATACCTGCTTTGGACGACCGCGATCGACATCGCCCATGAACTCGGGGCGAAAAATGCCTGGGGCCTCGATATCCATGCCCGTTGCGTCACAACGATTGCCGCGCTGAAGCTCGCCCGGAGCCTGATGGCAGACGATCCGGCCATCGATACGGTCCTGATCGCGGGCGGCTATGCGATTTCACATTTCATCGACCTCACCGACGTCAATACCTCGTTCCTGTTCAATATTGGCGCAGGTGCCGGCGCCATGATCGTCAAGCGCAACTGGCCGGAAAATCGCGTCAGGGGCATCCACCTGATCGCAGACGGCACGATGAGTCGGCACGTGATCGTGCCCGCCAGCGGAACGGTCCAGCATCCGACAGATGCGCTTGTCACACAGGGCGATTTCAAGTTTCGCCTGGTCGAGCCCGAAGCCATGAAAAACCGCCTTGGCGAGGTTTCGATCGACAACTGGCTGGAATGCGTGGACCGGGCGCTCGCGAATTCCGGCGAGAAACCGGATGGCACGCCCTACACGCGGGCGGACATCGATTTCTTCAACATGTCGTTGGTCAAGCCCTCCGCGCATCGGGAGATGCTGCAGCACCTTGGACTGACCGAGGAGCAGAGCGTCTATATCTCGGACATCGGCCACATCGGCGAGCAGGATGCCATTGTCAACATCGAGGTTGGCCTCGAGTGCGGTCGCCTCAGGCCGGGGCACACTATGGCCATCATTGCTGCCGGGATCGGCTATGTCTGGGGTGGCGCCGTCGTCGAATGGGGGGGCGTCGAATGAAGCAAACACCCCAAACCGCGGTTGACTGGCTGGACAAGCGTGCCGGTCTGACGCCGGGACGTGTCGCACTGATTGACTACGCCGACAAGTCGGAAACCACCTATGCCGACTGGAATGCGCGGGCAAACCGCGTGGCCAACTACCTGGTCAGGCTGGGTGTCAGGAAAGGCGATCGTGTTGCCGTGTATTCGTCGAATTGCACCGAGTATCTCGACCTGTTCTGGGCGGCGTCCAAGATCGGTGCGATCCTGCAGAATCTCAATTGGCGACTGACGGCCCATGAACTGCAAGGTATTGTCAGGAGCGGCGCGCCGAAAGTGCTTATCTACAGTGAGGACTTTCAATCGCAGGTCGAGGAACTCAAGCCGTCGCTGCACACTGTCGATCACGTGGTGGCTTTCTCAAACCCGCAGACGGGCGAGCGCAACTTCGCCGAGCGAGAATCCGAGTCCGCGATACTCGAGAACCGTCCCGAGTTGGTTCTCGACGATCCATGGGGCATCTATTACACCGGCGGGACGACGGGTCTGCCAAAAGGAGCGGTTCTCACACACCGCAACGTGACCTGGAACAGCATCAACACAATCACGTCGTGGGGGCTCACCGCCAGCCACAAGGCGGCATTACAGCTACCGTTTTTTCATATCGGCGGACCGAATATCTTCATGACTCCACTGGTGCACGTTGGTGGCACGACGGTCTTGTGCCGGGGCTTCGATCCCGACGAGACCTTCGATCTCGTCGAGCATTCCGGCATTACGCACTACGTGGGCGTGCCGACCATGTTCCAGATGCTGCAGGAGCATCCCCGCTGGCACGACGTCGACTTCGCAGGACTGGAACTGGTCATTAGCGGCGGCGCGCCCTGTCCGTTGCCGATCATGGAGAAGTTCTGGGACCGAGGGGTCGACTTCAAGATGGGCTATGGCCTCACCGAAGCGTCCGGAAACAATTTCTGGCTGCCGGCTGAAATGGTCAGAAAAAAAATCGGCTCGGTCGGTGTCCCGATCTTTCATATCGAGATGAAGACCGCGCGCGATGACGGCTCATCCTGCGACGACGGCGAGGAGGGCGAGTTGCTGATCCGCGGCCCGCACGTCTTCGCCGGGTATTGGCAGAACCCGGAGGCGACGGCCGAAACGATTCGGGATGGTTGGTTGCACACGGGCGATATCGCCGTACGGGACACCGATGGCTGTTACTCGATTCTCGGCCGTTCGAAGGAGATGTTCATCAGCGGTGGCGAAAATGTCTACCCGGCCGAGATCGAATCGGTACTGCTGGCGCACCCGAAGGTGATGGAAGCGGCGGTCGTCAGTATTCCGCATGACAGGTGGGGCGAAGTTGGCCGTGCCTTCGTCGTTGGGAATGACATAGACGAGGCGGACCTGCGTGCTTTTATCGGCGAGCGTCTTGCCAAGTACAAGCAACCACGATCCATTGTCGTTATCGACAAGTTGCCGTTAACCGCCATCGGCAAGATCGACAAGAAGGTCCTCGAAGCCTGGGAGCAGACATCGTGACAGCCGTTCTTGATGGCGTCACGGCGCGGACAATCACGACGGATCGGCTGACCACCCGTGTGCTCTTCGCCGGCCCTGATGACGGAATTCCAGTGTTGTTTATCCATGGCAATTTCTCGTCAGCAACCTGGTGGGAGGAAACGCTGCTTGCATTGCCGCCAGGTTACCGGGGGATCGCGCCCGACCAACGTGGCTACCACGGCGCGGACCCGGCAGCAAAGATCGATGCGACCCGCGGTATGGGCGACTTCGTCGACGACGCGCTGGCGCTGATGAATTTTCTCGGCCACGACCGCTTTCATCTTGTCGGCAATTCACTGGGTGGGCTGGTCGTCTGGTGGATGCTGGCAGACGCGCCGGAACGGCTGTTGTCTGCGACGCTGGCCGGTCCGGGTGCGCCGTTCGGTTTTGGCGGTACGCGAGACGCGGCTGGTACACCGACGACGCCGGATTTTGCCGGCTCGGGCGGCGGCCTGATCAACCCCGTACTGGTGCAGAGTCTCCTCGACGGCGACCGCGATACGGTCTCGGATTTCAGTCCGCGCGGCATCATGCGCCGCCTGGTCTGGAGCGGGGGACAGATTCCAAAGCGCGAGGACGCGCTAATCGACGCCATGTTCCGCGTTCATATCGGCGAGCGCGGGCTTCCCGGGGACAAGGAGGACTCGCCGCACTGGCCCTATGTCCGGCCGGGCAAATGGGGCGCCACCAATGCGATGTCGCCCAAATACATCGGCAATCTCGTGGAACGGATCCTGGCCGCGGAATCCAAGGTTCCCTCCCTCTGGATTTACGGCGCGGACGACCTGGCCGTCTCGAATACCGCGGCCTCCGATCCAGGTACGTGGGGCCCGACCGGTCGCCTGCCGGGCTACCCGGGCGCGGAGTCCTATCCGTCGCAACCGATGATGGACCAGATCCGCAAAATGCTCGACGATTACACCCGATGCGGCGGCAGGTACGAGGAGGTGGCGATCAGTGACTGCGGACACGTCCCGTTCATCACCCATCCCGACGAATTCAACCGGGCCTTTCACGCCCACCTGGAACGAACCACTCTCCTGGGAGCCGAACATGCGTAGCCTCATCCTGACCTGCCTGGTGTTCGTTGCCCCGGCGTTTGCCGGAGACGAACTTTCGCTCGACATCGATCCCGAACGCGTAACCGTGTCGGGCATATCATCCGGTGGCCAAATGGCGACCCAGTTGCATATTGCCTACTCGGATATTTTTTCGGGGGCGGCGATCTTGTCCGGCGGCCCATACAATTGCGCCGCGAATTCCCTGATGACCGCTCTGCGGCGTTGCATGACCAATTCGGAGGACCCTCTGCCGATCAGTGAGTTGGCGTCCGGCATACGGGCTGCCTATGCGGCGGGCCATGTCGCCGATCCTGAGAATCTCGCCGACGACCGCGTGTGGCTATTCCGCGGGACCCACGACTCGAAAATCTCCGCACTGGTGCACTGGTCCGCGGCAGATCTATACGCCGAATTTGTTCCTGCTGATCAGATCCGCCGTGTGGACAGCATCGATGCGGAGCACGTATTTCCAGCCAAGGGGCGCGGCAATGACTGCAATGAGGTCGTCAGACCTTACGTGGGTGACTGCGGTTACGACGGGGCCGGTGAACTCCTGAGCTTCCTCACTCCTGGTCTGGCCGAGCCAAAGCCCGGGCAGGTCGGTGATGTGCGCAGTGTCGAACTGCCCGGCGCCACCGAGGCCGATTTGATGGAGACGGCCTACTTGTACATACCGAGTGCTTGCGAGGCAGGCGCGCAAGCGTGCGCGCTGCACGTCGTGCTGCATGGCTGCGACCAATCCACCGAGGCAGTCGGCATGGGCTTTATCGAGACCAGCGGCTACCTGCCATGGGCCGAGACGAACGGCATCGTGCTGGCCTTCCCGCAGGTTCAGAAAAGTGCGGTCGCACCAATAAACCCCCACGGGTGCTGGGATTGGTGGGGTTATTCAGGTGAAGACTATGCCTGGCGCACCGGCGCGCAGCAGACCGTCGTGGTCGACTGGATTCGCTCGCTGATGGACTAGGTGCAAGTTCACCCGGATCGTCCCGAACCACCAAGGAGTATTCATGAACGTAGAACAATCCGTAATCGCCATCACTGGTGCGGGTGGTGGTCTCGGGGCCGCCATGGCCCGCAGGTTTGCGGCGAACGGCGCTCGCCTCGCGCTGCTCGATTATCGTCCCGAGGTGCTCGAAGAGTTGGCATCCGGGCTGGATGTGGATGGGCAGAACTTGCTGGTGCTGCCATGCGATGTCAGCAAAGAGCAGGACGTCGACAATGCTTTTTTGACGATCGCCGAGACCTTCGGCGGACTTGATGTGCTGGTTAACAACGCCGGCATCACACGCGATGCATTGACACTCAAGTTTCGTGACGGCGAACTTCTGTCAAGGATGTCGCTCGACGACTGGCAGGCGGTGATCGATGTCAACCTGACCGGTGTCTTCCTGTGCGGCCGAGCGGCAGCCGAGCAGATGATCCGCGCCGGCAACGGCGGCTTGATTATCAATATCTCGAGCATCTCCCGTGCCGGCAATTTGGGCCAGGTGAACTATTCCGCCACCAAGGCCGGCGTTGCGGCAATGACGGTCACCTGGGCGAAGGAATTCGCACGCTATGGTATCCGCGTCAACACGATTTCGCCGGGATTCATCGGTACGGAAATGGTGCGTGCGATGAAGCCGGAGGCACTGGCGAAGCTTGCGGCGATGATCCCGGCTGGCCGGATCGGTGAGCCCGACGAGATTGCCCACACCGTGCAGTACCTCGTGGAGAACGACTACGTTAGCGGCCGCAATGTCGAGGTCGACGGAGCGTTGCGACTGTAACGTGCTCTCGGTTCGACGAGTTCTGGTGCGCTTCAGCCAGCGCTGCCCTTTCCAGGCAGCGCAATCCCGTGTTGATTAAATCAGGGCAGCCTGCTTGCGTGGCGTCCTAGCCGCTTGCCTTCACTGCTGTCTTCGCTTTCTTGCTCTTTCGCGATTGTGCCGCCCACGGAGAATAGCCGTTACTGAGGCGGCGGTTCAGCTTGTCGGCGAGCGACTGTGCATTACGGCGAGTTTGCGAGAGCGAGCCGCGGTAACGGCCGACGACGCGAGATTGACTGTTGGCGAGGATATAGCGGCACCAGTCGTCTTGCGCATGTCCGCTGGGTGTGCGGCACGTTTCGACAGTTTCGATCTCGTAGGGGCTGGCTGTATGCATATCTATCCTCCGATACTTGAGTCTGGAACCAGGCAGTGACATGTTCCGGCGCGGGTCCGGTTTCTGCTGGTTGCGAAGTTTTTCAGGCGGTCGAATCGTGGTTGCTCAACGGCTACTGCGGCCGGAAACACGTACTCGGTTAGTGTTGCGCCTGAAGGGGGTGGTATCTAACTTGCTGATTATATTAGCAAAACAACTTCGAATTGTCAAGCCCTGCTGCCCCGGGCGGGAATCGCCCATAAACTGCCTGGCGACAAGGTCTTGGCAACCGGAGACCTGCTGGTCGCAGCATCCTCCTTTCTACGCCCCGGATTTCTCTCCCCGGGGTGACGATCTCTGACCGTCAGTCGTGCTCCAGTTCCGAAGATGCCGTCGACCCCGACATGACCAACAGCATGTCGAACCCGTTGACGACGCGGACCACATCGATACCGTATTGATCAATTCTTGTGCCAACCATCGGCCGCAGAGCAGCCAGGTCGATCAAGGTGAACGCATCTTCGTGGGTGGCGTCTGTCAGGGCTTCAAGTCCCTCTGCGTATTGGTCCTTGGCCGGCTTCGGTTCATAGGTCCATGAGGTCGGGTTCAGCACCGCGACCATGGACTGTGTGCCCGGCAAGACGAGTACCGAAAAGCTGCGGCTGCCTTCAATGGCGGCAATTTCCGGCAGCAGTGTCCCGAGGTCAAACATGCCGGTCATATTCAATCCGCGCACGATATGGTTGGCACCGAGTTTGATAACGACCTTGGGCGTATTTCCGTTCTGTTTCGCCTGTTGCCAGTGACGGAGGAAATTTGATCGCAGTGCTGTGGCTCGCCGTGCATTCGAGTCCCAGCCACGCCCTTGTATCCAGGATTGGTTGATTTCCAATGTCGACTGCAGCGTATCCAGTATCCGTATCGCCTTGTTACCGGGATCGGGCCAGGCCTCTCTTACTGCCGAAACGAGCGCCGGGTCACCTGAGAAACTGAAGATGAACTGTGGATTGCCCGTTTCCTCGTATTGGGCCCAGGTGGTATTGGAGGCGGCAATAAGTGCCTCGAGCGGCGCATTGCTGTTTGCCGGCCGATCCATATCCCGTAACTGGCGGAGCAATGGTCTGTCGCTCGCCACTTCGTAGTCCACGCCCCACAAGACCTCGGCAGCATCTGGCAGTGAGGCCCGCGCGGCTGCCAGCAGCTCTGCTTCCTCTTGCATGCCGAAGAATGCCGGTTCGCCTCCCGGCGTGGCGTAAAGATCGCGAAGGCCCTCGATCCCGCCGTTTTCGATGGTGACATCGAGAATGTCGGCCATCGGCGGTGAGATCTCGATGACGAGCTTTTCATAGCCGTCCACGACAAGTGTGGCAAACAGCTGGGCGACCAGTTTCGGGTTTTCGGCAATGCCATGTTCTTCGCCGACCAGCAAGAACTGCGCATCGCGCGCTGCAGCAAGCAGCCGATCCAGTGCCGGTCCGGAGAAGGTTTCACCGTCAAAGTCGAGCCGGGACCGGTGCTCCCGTGCCGCCTCGGTAAGCTTGACGTCGGAGTCATTGGTTTCAGCATTCGTCGCGCCACAGAACAGCGCGACGAAGCTGCAGGCAACCGCCAGTGCCGAACGACGCAATGGCGCCTTTAGCAAGAAAGCTATCACTCAGGCCCCTTGTGCAATCAAGAAACTGACCCCGATCCGACTGTTGTTTCCCAATCGGACGCTCCAATACACCTGATCCGGGAAACTGCGCTGGGCATACGGCGAATAGGACTTGCCCGGGTAAACACCGGACAGCGACTCCTGCGAGGGCGTGATTTGCGCGGCTGCGGGATTGGCGATCGCGAAAGACGTACTGACTAAAAGTACCAGGTGGCGCAGCCTCATAATAACTCCCCAAGTGATCAGCTCAGTTACGCAGTAGGATTGCACAACCGCTTTCCGAAGGACAGTAGTCAACGACAGACCTGACCAATTAAGACCAAACAGCGATGCCGCAAGACAAGATTCGCAGTCTGCAGGTCCGTAGGATTCGCTGTACCGGAAAACCCCGATGTTGGTAGCGAAACAGAGGAGCATAGGCTCTAATCACAAGGCTGAACTCGCAAGGCACGGGCGGGTCAGATTAGCTGGAGGTCTGCAATGAAACGTAATCGGTCTGTTGGGCGCGGTTCACACCGCATCGCGAATATCGCACTTGTTTGCCTGGTCGCGTTTGCAGGGTTTGCCGGCTGCGGAGGCAGCAGCGGGGGTGATGGCGGGTCCTCGCTGCCCGCCATCGTCGTCAACAGCTTGCTGGACGACGCGGCTCCTCCGGTCGGGACGGTGACGCTGCGTTCTGCGCTCGCGTCCGCGGCGTCTGGCCAGAGAATCACTTTCGACCCGACACTAAACGGCAGCACGATCAGCCTGATTTTCGTCGGCGCAGAACATACGGTTCTGGTCGGCGAGGTGATGGGGTTTGACGACGCGAACAATATCTCCTATCTCGTCGGGTATTTCGACCGGGACTACGGTCGATCAGCGCTGTTCGCCAACAAGGACGTTGTTATTGACGCGTCAGGTCTCGCTGATGGCATAACAGTAATGTGGAACGGCGCGGAACCGGCGAGAGTTCTCGCAGTATCCGGTGATTTGACACTTACCAACGTTGCCATCACGGGCGGCGACAGCGTGTTCGATGTAGCGGCCAATATTGGCCAGCATCCGGATGATAACCAGACTTCCACGCTGGCAAGAGGCGCGGGGCTCGCCGTGTGGGGAGTGGCGACGCTGAGCGATTGCGCCATCTACGACAATCACGCGGTGGGTGACGATGCAGATACGTCTCGCGACGGCGGAGCCTACGGCGGGGGTGTCTACGCGGACACCGTCGTGATGGACAATTGTATCGTCAGCGGCAATACGGTTTACGGTGGAGGCGCGGCCGGAGGCGGTGTGTTCTCGGTCGGCGGGCGTGACACCGGCGTCAATACCTCTTCGATTCGGCGGTCAGCGATTACAGAAAACCGCATTACCGGGCTGTTTGCCTACGGCGGCGCTGTGTATTCGGATGGTGGCGGCATCGGCAGGTCGACAAGAATTCGCGTCGAAAACAGCACCCTCGCGAGGAACCTCGTCGAACCGCCGGCACTGCCACCGTTCCTGTTTGACTTGCTGAACATCGGCTACTGGCGCGGAGGCGGCCTCTATATGTCCAACGGCTACATGCAGGTCCAGAGCAGTACCATTGTCGAGAACCAGGTATTCGGAAGGCCGCGCACGAACGAGTTGGACAAAGCGAACCTGGCGGGCGGCATTGCCGCGACGATCGGCAACGCTCACGCTGTTGAAGACATGATCATTGGTCATTCGACTGTTGTCGGGAATACCGTTCACGAGATCGATGGCGTTGATTTCGGGGGCTATACGATCGGCAACGTGTATCCGCACGACATCTTCACCGGATCCGTTTTCGAATTCCGCAGCATGGGATACAACCGCATCGGGGTCATCGACTTCAGCCAGATACTGGTACCGATAGGTGAACCAGCCTGGGCATCGTTGTCGCGCAAACACTACCCGCAGACGGAGGATGAGGATGGCGTGGTGATGGGTGATGTGCTCGGCAATGCGACATTGTCGACACTCATCAATTCTTCCGGTGTTGAAGCGGATCCCTTTGCGGTTCTTTATTACGAGCCTGCGGGCAGCGCCCTGGACCGGGTCCCGAGCGGGAACTACAGCGTGGCCGAAGTTCTCGGTGAACTGGAAGGGTCAGGGGGGGAAGGCGGGAATCCACTGCTGCTGCCATTGATGCTGGACCAGATCCAGGCCTCTTACGGCCAGCCGAATTTCGAGAGTGAGTTCAGAGCCCATTTCGAGGGCTACCTGTCGGATATCGATCCCGATACCGCAGGGGCCCAGCAGTACTCCAATTGCAACAACGTCACGATCAACACGATTGAACAGGCCTTCTGGTGCGGTCCCGCGCAGACATGGCCGCAATTCGCGTACAACCACGCCTATATCGATTTCTGGCATCACCTGGACTTGGCGCTCGCGAACGAAATCGCCGGCGTCAACGTGGATCAGATCACCGAGATGGGACCAGCAACGATCAATGACGATGTTTTGACTTCGCGTGTTCGGTCTTGGCAGCAGCCCCTTCAATGGCATCACAGTACGTCTCGCTGAGAATGCTCTCAACGTCACTCCTATGAGCGTGGATCAGCTGGGAAATGCCAGGCCTGCGGACCTCCTCGGCGATATCGGAGCGGTCGAAGTCGACAACTAAACATGCGGGCTACAAGGCGGCGTTTTCCTCCCGGCGAATTTCTTCCAGGATTCCGAGGTAGGCACTGACTATCTTCGACTCGAAAAGCACGCCGACAAGTCGACCGGCATCCAGCACCGGTATGCTTTCGCCGACAAAGTCTTCCATCTCGGACAACGCTGTCCATACGGAAGCATCGGGCCCCAGCACCAATGACTCTGGTTCCGCATAGCGGCTGGCAGGATGATCCAGTGGTGTTCCGGCGGCAAGCAGCTCCATCAGTCGATGAAGCGTTAGCGTGCCGATATAGGTGCCGGACGCATCCACGATGTACGCTTCGCTGTGCCCATCCCTGATCAGGGCGTCACGAACACTGGCCAGCGACTGGTCGGCGTTGCTCGTGGTGAATTCCAGGACCAGCAAGTCCTTGATCTTGCGTTGCTGCGCGACAATCTTGCCGCGGCCACGACTCAGGTCGAACCCCTGTTTCCGTAAATTGCTACGTCGAAGAACGAACGCCCGTAGATGCGGTAGCCAACCAGGTTTGCGAACGCGACGCTGACCATCGCGGCGGTCGCGAGGTCATAGTTATGCGTCAGCTCGAAGATTATCAGGACAGCGGTAAGCGGTGCCCCGATCACCGGGCTGGCGACGGCGACCATGCCACAAACAGCGTAGACCGCAATGGGGGAAAGCTGGCCGCCGACAATCCACCCTGCGCCAGTGCCGATCAGTGCTCCGAACAAGGTGCCGATCAACAATGCGGGCGAGAAGACCCCGCCGGCAAACCCGAAACCCAGGCAGAGCGCCGTTAGCAGCAGCTTGGCTACGAGGATCTGAAAAAGGTCGAAAGCGCTAAACACGTTGCCGGCCATCGTCATACGCAGCGCTTCCTGCCCGATGCCCAGTACATCGGGCACCTGCAGGGCCACGATGCCAAGGGCTAATCCGGCCAGGGTTGTCTTGGCCGGCAGAGGCCATGCCAGGCTTCGCGCCCTGCTGCTGGCGAATTCAATGGTGCGCATGAACAGTGTGGCCACCAATGCGCCCATGATGCCAATCGCAATAAAGGCGAGGTACTCGTACATACTCGCAACGAATAGTCCTTCCAGTTCGATGAGCGGCTGGCGTTTGAAGATGCCATGCGCGACGACGTAAGCGAGGGTAGAGGAAACCGCGATCGGCGCGAATGCGCGCAGAGAGTAGTGGCGCAGGATGACCTCGCGTGAGAATACAAGCCCGGCGATGGGTGCGTGAAACGCGGCAGAAATTGCCGCTGCAGCACCACAGGCAATGCTGATCGTGCCAAGAGATTGACCGCTGCGTGTTGCGCGACCGATCCACGACCCGATGGATGCGCCCATGTGTGCCAGGGGACCATACTGGCCAACGGATGCGCCGGATCCGAGCGACACGGCCGCGGCAACCGTCGACAGCAGACTTTGCTTCACCGGCATCGAGGTAGCCAGGTTTTGCGCGGCACGAATCGCGTCCTGCGGACCGTGGAACTGGCCTCCGGGAAGCAGCATGCCGAGCAGACCGACGATCAGGCCGCCTGCTGTCGGTACGCCAATCGTCATCGCTGTCAGCCAGGCCTGGTCGGAGACGGTTTCACGGCTGCCTCGCGAAATCTGCAACAGGTCGTTCATCCACAAGACGGCTTCGACAAATCCAACAGCCAGCGCACCCACGACGCCACCGATGACGAGGCCCAGCAATGTCAGGGTCGAAATGCGTCCGATCATCGCCTCATTGGAGCATGGTTTGCCGGTGCTATTCCACCAGCCGCAAAAAGGCCCCGCAAAGGGGCCTTTTCGCTTTGTCCAGCATCAACTAGTAGGTGAGTCTTGCACTAACCGACGCATGGTCTGACGGCCAGAGGCCGGACAGTGTCTTGTCTTTGACGTCGGCATTCAGCACATTCGCTTTCGTTTTGCCGAGAGGAGCAGGGAAGGCGAATATCAGATCAACCCGCTCGTAGTGCATTGACGGTGCATTCGACAGGTCACCGAGCTCGCAGCACGTCAGACCCGGCGGTTTGCCGGGACGCAGCGTCCAGACATCGGTAAGCGCGAATGGCAGCTCATGCCCGTTGATCAACATGCCACCGGTAAGCTGCTGGTACGCGGTCGGTACACCGATTGGCGAAACGTCGACAGGTGACGAGTTGAAATCGCCCGCGACGAGCAAGCGCTTCGTTGAATCGAAAACGCCGGGATCGAGAATCGCCATCCAGAGCTCAGTTGCCTGCGCTGGTTGCAGTACGGCTGCGGCTATATCGCCGCCGAGCAGCTTCACTTCGAGGTGAGTGTTGATGAAGCGATAGTCCGCGCCGCCAACAGTAGCGTCCACGCCCACGAAACCACGCTCCACGTTGAACGTAAGAGGCCCCAGGGACACCGGTGCTACGGCATTGAAGTTGCAGCCATCGAGGGAGGTCCGCAGGCAGTTGAACTCGATCGGCGTGGTCTCGATGTCCGCGCGCGCCAGGATGACGTCGCGATCAACGACCTGGATGAGTATCGGAATTCCCGTGGTGTCCAGAAACACTGGAATGCCGGGCAGAGCCGGTGGTGCCAGCGTGAGGTTCTGGACCACTGCCGCAATCTCGTACTGGTCGCCAAGCGCCGCCATCGTTAATGCCAGGTGATCATTAAATGCGTTGGCGAACAGTCCGCAGTACCCGGTGCCATAGGGATCGGCACAATTGAACGCATAGACTTCCTGCAGTGCCACGAGGTGCGGGCGCTTCTCCAGAATGGAACCAGCGAGCGCCTGAACACGTTCCGGGAAGTTATTGTTCGACAAATCGATTAAGGCCTGGATCGCGGCGGCGTTGGCGGCCTCGGGCGTCTCCGCGGTGATTATGGGATCAAGGTCGGCACCCAGGTACTGATTTTGGGTCATCACGTGGATATCGATTTTTGACCCTGCAAATGCGGCGCTACTGGCGAAAATCGCGAGAGCAGCGATCGCGGCAAGGATCTTGATAAGTTTCATGATTTTGCTCCTTCATTGAGAAGAGTGAATTGGCTGTTAGGCCGAGTCTGATTCTCAAAGAAGCTTGTGCGAGGTACCTGACGCTCTACCGAGGACTTCCTGATGAACTTGTGAGGATTTGCCTACCTGCCTGGATCGGTGGGCAAACACGCTCAGTCAGCGATTATCCTGAAGTTACTCGTGTTCTCGATGACGACGGACACCAGGATCATGTAGGCGAACAATACGGCAAAGGATTTCGCGGCCACAGCAGGCCAGGTTGATTGATAGACGCGCCGTACAGCAAGAAGGAAGTAGGCGAGGAAGTAAATGAGCACAGCGACCTGCAGGAGCATCAGCAGGACGTGCCGGTTCGCCAGTTCCTCCAGCGGCAGCATCAGCGCGAGAACCACGTACGCCGCACTGTGCAGATGAAGCGAGAATATCAGGTGATCGAAGTACAGGCGCCTGACGTACACGGCCTTCATCAGGAGCGCAAACATTGGTAGCAAGATAAACATCAGGCGCGGCAGATCGTCGGACAGGAAGCGGGCCTGGACGGCCGCGTCGAAGCCAGGATCCTGCCCGGGTTCGAGCAGGATTCCACTCTGCGCTAACCAGGCGACAAGCACGAAGAACGAGATGCTGATGACCAGGTAAAGTCGCAATGGTGGGGTATACATGCGACGTCGCCCGGCCAGGAATTCAAACGTCAGGATGCCCGGGTGGAGAAACAGGGTCTTGATCGTCAGGGCAGCGCGCCCGTCGAGTTCAAAGGTCTCCCTGACGACGTCCCCGAGCAGGTTCCAGATGGGCCGCTCGAGGTCAATATTCCTTTGACCGCAAGACTGACAATAGTCGCCTGCGAGTTTCGCCTGGCAATTTCTGCATTCTGACATCAGTCAGTGATACCGAGCTTCAATCGCCGCGTCAATTCCAGTTGCCGTCGATGATAGGATTGCACCTATGAAGCTCCCCAGACTCCGCACAATCATCATGGTGCCGCTGGCCCTGTTCGCGCTGCTTTATTTTGCGGGCGTGATCATGTTGCTGCTGGACGATCGCACGGTCGAGCCGCTCGCCGGTCCGCGGGATGAGCAACGAACAGTCGCAATTTTTGGCGCCAGTGGAACCGCAGGCGATGGCATACTGAAGGCTGTTCTGGCCGATCCGGGAATCGACAGGATTCACGTGATAACGCGTCGTGCGACGCCGCGGATAGACGCGGGCGTCGCTGCCGGCAAGGTGCAGATGACGCTGCATATGGATTACCTGGACTATTCCGCTATCCGCGAGCAGTTCTCGAAGGTTGATGCCGTCTACTGGGCGATCGGAACCAGTGCTGTCGGCGTCGACGAAAAAACCTACGGCTTGATCCACGTGGATTTCCCCGCGCAGTTCGTCAGGGAATGGCTAAGTGTCAGTGACAAGCCGGGAATCTCGTTTCACTACATCAGTTCGAGCGACATATCGGCCGATTCCAGCATGATGTGGGCTCGAGAAAAAGTGCGCGCGGAAAACACGCTTTTTGCTATTGCGGAAAACACGAATCTTCGTGTGATCGCCTATCGGCCAGACTACATTGGCCCGACAAAAGAAGAGGCTCACCTGGGCCAGGATATTCTGTACTGGTTCTTTGCACCGGTAGGGGCCGCAGTGAGGGCGACACAAATAGGACAGGCGATGCTCGAGGTTACAGCGCGAGAGGCGGAATTCCAAAACAGGTCTCGCCTCGGAACGAGAGGTATCCTCTGGTACAGCGACGCATATGACCAACGTCAAGAATAGCCGCGTACTCATTACGGGCGCCGCAAGCGGAATTGGCCGTTTGTTGGCCGTGAGGCTTGCCGAATCCGGGGCAAGAGTGGTTCTGTGGGACATTAACCGGGACGGGCTCGAGGAGGCGCGAGCGGATCTCGCTGCCGCAGGGCACTCGGCAGACACTTTCATCTGCGACCTCACAAAAAAAGAGGAAATTGCGGCCGTCGCGTCGCAAACCCTGGCTGCGGGCGGTCCCATCGATGTGTTGATCAACAACGCGGGCATCGTTTCCGGCAAGTACCTGCTGGACTTGTCCGACGAAGATATCGAGCGGACGTTCCAGGTAAACACGCTGGCGTTGTTCTGGACTGTCAGGGCATTTCTGCCAGCCATGCTTGAGCAGGGTAGCGGTCACATCGTGACGATCGCGTCTGCCGCCAGCCTTGCCGGTGCCCCCAGGCTGACCGATTATTGCTCCAGCAAGTCCGCCGCCTTCGGCTTTGACGAGTCCCTGCGGCTGGAACTCAAGAAGCAGGACAGTGGCATCATCACGACCATCGTCTGCCCCTATTACATCGGCACAAACATGTTCGACGGGGTCAAGACACGGTTTTCCTGGTTACTGCCAATTCTGCAACCCGAAGACGTTGTCAGGCGCATCGTCAAAGCCATCAGGAAGGATCGCCGCAGGCTGGTTATGCCCTGGTTTATCTACTCGTCCTGGCTCAGTCGGCTGCTGCCGGTTGCCTGGTATGACGTGCTCATGGATTTCTTCGGCGTTACTCGCAGCATGGACGAATTTCACGGTGGCGGAGAGTAGGCATGCCGACATTTATTGATCCGCTGAAGCGGGCCCTGCAAATCGGGGCCGATCGCACGGCGATTCTATTCGAGAACAGGCGGACCAGTTATCGCGAACTGTGGGAGCGTTGCGGCAAGCTTGCCGGCATGGTCTCTGCACAGGGTGCTGCGCCGGGCGACCGCATCGCAATTCTCGCTGACAATTCGCCGCAGTATCTCGAGATGTACGTGGGTCTGCCGGCGGCCGGGTTCGTGATCGTGCCGCTCAATACGCGGCACGCACAACCGGAACTGCAATACGCTCTGAAGGATGCAGAGGCCAGGCTGCTGATCACCGATCGTGACCCGGGCGCTCTGGCTAAGCTGGTCGATACGGTGATCAGTTTGCCCGATGAATATGAATCGCTACTTGCCGGGGCTCTTGCAGCGGAACTCGGCGTCGGCATTACCGAAGACACGTTGGCTGGCCTGTTCTACACGGGCGGCACAACGGGTGAGTCAAAGGGCGTCATGTTGTCGCACCGCAACCTGATCTCCAATACGTTCCACAACATGACCATCGCGCAGCTCTCGCAGGACGACGTCTGGCTCATTTTGGCGCCGATGTACCACGCGGCCGGAACAAACGGCGTATTAGGTGGCATCTGGACGGCGAGTTGCCAGATTCCGCTGCGAGCCTTCGACCCTGCGACGGCGCTGGATTTGATCGAGGAACACGGTGTCACGCACACGCTCGGTGTTCCGGCGATGATCGCGGCGATCACGGAACTTCAGCGCACCAGTCCGAGAGATGTCTCATCCCTGCGGCTGTTGCTGCACGGCGGGTCGCCGATCGCTACCGAGGTTGTGCGCCGCGCCAGCAGCGCGTTTCCGGGCACCGAGTTTGCGCATGTTTATGGCGCGACCGAGACGGCGCCACTCGTCAGCGGAATACGCAACGAACAACTGTGCCTGGATGAGCCGCGCGGCCGTTCCTGCGGTCAGGCGCTCATTGGCGTGCAACTCAAGATCGTCGACGAGCATGGCAGTGAACTGCCCGCCGGAGAAGTCGGCGAAGTGGCCGCGAAGGGCCCGAATATCATGCAGGGATACTGGCGCAAGCCCGAACAGACGGCGGAGGTATTGCGCGATGGCTGGTACCACACGGGTGATCTTGGCCGTATGGACGCGGACGGCTACCTGTATCTCGTCGACCGCGCCAAAGACATGATCGTCACGGGCGGCGAAAACGTCTATTGTAGCGAAGTCGAGGAAGCACTCTACAAGCACCCCGCGGTGCTGGAAGCGGCTGTAATTGGTGTTCCTGACGGCAAGTGGGGCGAGGCAGTGCATGCCGTCGTCGTGCAAAGAGAACCGGTGAGTGCCGATGAGTTGATCGAGTTTTGCCGCGGGCACATCGCGGGTTACAAGCTGCCGAAAGGAATTACTTTTTCAGAGACTGAACTGCCGAAGTCGGGGCCGGGCAAGATTCTGAAACGCGAACTGCGCAAGCCCTTCTGGGAAGGCAAGGCGCGCGGCATTAACTAGCAAGTTTCGCTTACACGTTTGACCAATCGAGGATTAACGTTAATGAAAAGAACAATAAACCTGCTTGCATGCGTCATTGCTGCCTCCGGTGTTGCCGGGTGCGCCAGCAATTTCGAAGCTACCTTCGACCACGATGCGTCAAACGATTTCACCCGCTACAAGACCTTTGCATGGGTGTCGGAACACCCGATGAAAGTAGGCAACGTGAAACGCACTCCGGACCCGCTGCTCGAGCAGGAAATAATGGTCACTATCGAGAGCGGCCTCGGATCAAAAGGGTATCGACTGATCTCCGACCTGGACGCGGCGGATTTCGCCCTGGCCCTCACGCTGGGATCGAGAGAAGAGATCAGCGCGAGCTCGTACCCAACGATGTCTATCGGGTATGCAGGCTTAGGATATCCAACGCACTGGGGCGGGTGGGGCAGCCCCTACTACGGCATGAGCACTGCACCGATGGTGAAGCAATACGACAAGGGCATGCTCGCGATGGACGTGTTCGACGTCAAGGAACGTCGGCCGGTCTGGCACGGCGTTGCTACCAAATCGATCAGCGAGCAGGACATCCACGATATTGATGGAACAATTCAGGCCGCGGTCGACGCCATCCTCGAGGGTTTTCCACCACAGTAGACGCCAGCCGGGAGCTGACATGAACTTACGAGCTGCCGCTGCCTCTTGTCGAGATCCCGACACGCGAGTGGCTTGCAGCGTCCTCTAGGTCGTGGCTTTCTCGTGCCGGCCTGCCAACATAAGGTAGACAACCGGCACGATAAACAAGGTAAACACGGTGCCGAAGCTCAGGCCGCCAACGATCACCCAGCCGATTTGGTGGCGTGCCTCTGAGCCTGCACCGCTTGCAAATGCCAGCGGCACGGCGCCAAGTACCATCGCACCCGTCGTCATCAGGATGGGACGCAGGCGCAGGCTGGCCGACTGCAGCACGGCGTCGAACTTGTCCAGTCCTTTCGCGCGCAGCTGGTTGGCGAACTCGACGATCAGGATGCCGTGTTTCGAGATGAGCCCGACCAGCGTGACGGCACCGATCTGCGTATAGATGTTCCAGGATGTCGCAACTTCCCACCAACCGGCATCGTTGCCTGTGTTGATCGCAACGAGACACAGGAAGGCGCCGAACATGGCCAGCGGAACGGACACGAGAATAATCAGTGGATCGATGAAGCTCTCGAATTGTGCTGAGAGAACCAGGTAGATAAATATCAGCGCCAACACCATCATCAGGAATGCGCCGGACGCCGATTCCCGAAACTCGCGTGACTGGCCGCGAAGATCGAACAGCGCGTCAGGCGCGACTTCCTCCAGCGCCGCTTCCAGCCAGTCAATGGCTTCCCCCATCGAGTAACCCGGCCCGAGACCTGTGGAGATCGTCGCGGCGCGCAGTTTGTTGAAGTGGTTCAATTCTTTAGCCGCCACGGTCTCTGTAACCGTGGCGAGGTTCTGCAGCTGGATCATCGAACCGTCATTGCCACGCACGAAGATATTGCTCAGATCGCTCGGCGTACGCCTGGCATCATCTTCCAGTTGCACGATGACGTCGTATTGCTCCGAGCCGATCTTGAAGCGCGTGACATTGCGGCCGCCGAGCATCGTTTCGAGTGTCCGCCCAACACTGTCGACGCTCGTGCCGACAGCAGCGATCTTGTCCCTGTTTACATCGATCTTGAGTTCGGGCTTGTTCAGCTTGAGGTCGGAGTCCGGATTAGTCAGGTTTGGGTTCTCGCTGATCTTGGCGATCAGGCGCTGCACGATGATCTCGAGTTCTTCCCAGGACTGGGTGGTCTGGACGACAAAGCTTACCGGCTGGCCAAAGTCACGCACGCCAAGAGGCGGCGGGGTAACGGGAAACGCCATGATGCCCGCGATCGCATTGAATTTTGGAAACAGGCTGCCAGCGATCTGCTGCGCGCTACGCTCGCGCTCATGCCAGTCCTTGAGCCCTACGAAGACGATCGAGTTGGTCACACCGTTGAAACCGGTAAAGCCGAAAAATCTGTCTTGCTCCGGCAATTCGGCGAACAGGTCAACAATTTGCAGCGCGTAGCGGTCGGTGAATTCGATCGTCGCCCCCTCCGGCGCGCTGCCGATGCCTATAATCAGACCCCTGTCTTCTGCAGGAGCGAGTTCCTCCGGCAATGCCAGAAACAGTGTGACCATCCCGGCCATGATCAGGGCGGCGACCGCAATCACGAGCCGGCTCTGCTGCAGCACTTTTTTGAGCGTCGCGTGGTACCCCGTATCCAGCCGACGCAACAGATCTTCTCCGAGATTGAACAGCCGGCCGTGCCTCTCTTCGTGGCGAAGTAATTTCGAGCACATCATTGGCGACAGGGTCAGCGCTACAAATCCCGAGACCAGGACCGCGCCAGCCAGGGTTAGTGCAAATTCGATAAAGAGTTTTCCGCTGCGTCCGGTCGAGAACGCGAACGGCAGGTAGACGGCCGACAAGGTGATCGTCATGGCAACGACCGCGAACGCGATCTCCTTGCTGCCGGTCAGGGCGGCCTGCAACGGAGCCATGCCATCCTCAATGTGCCGGTAGATATTTTCCAGCATGACAATCGCATCGTCCACAACCAGGCCGATGGCCAGCACCATCGCCAGCAATGACAGCGTGTTTATCGAGAAGTTCAGCGCATACATCAGTGCAAAGGCGCCGATGAGCGATACCGGTATCGTGACAAGCGGTATGAGGACGGCCCGCCAGTTGCGCAAGAACAGGAATATCACGAGGACTACGAGCAACGCGGCTTCGGCAACCGTGACGTAGACTTCCTCGATCGATCTCTCGATAAATATGGTGCTGTCGTAGGCAACTTCGACCTTCATTCCTTCCGGCAACGATTGCGAGATTCTGGGCAGCACTTCTCGCAGGGCAAGCGAAATTTCGAGTGGGTTGGCGACGGCCTGTTTGACGATGCCAAGGGGGACCGCATTTCGCCTGTTGAAGCGCGCCCGGAAGCGGGAAAAGTCAGCGCCGAGCTCGACTCGCGCGACGTCACCGAGGCGCACCAGGAACTTGTCTGTCTCCTTGACGACGATATCGGCGAATTGTTGCGGCTCGCGCAGGTCGGTCTCGGCGAGAACCGTGAACTCACGCTCGAGGCTCTCGACGCGTCCGGCCGGCACCTCGATATTCTGTGCTCTGAGCGCGGCCTCGACGTCGAGCGGCGTCAGCTCGTAACCCGCGAGCCTGTCCGGCTGCAGCCAGATGCGCATTGCGTAGCGATTGCCATAGACCTGCGCTTCGGCCACACCGGGAATTGTCTGGATGCGGTCCTTGACCAGGCGCGTGGCCACATCTGCAATTTCGATGAGGTCATGCCTGTCCGATGAGAACGCGAGATAGATAATCGGCTGCGCATCGCCCTCCTGCTTCTGCACGATCGGCTCGTTGGCTTCCTCGGGCAGCGCCTGGCGTGACTGTGCCACGCGATCCCTGACATCGCCCGCCGCCGCATCCGGATCACGGTCGAGCTTGAAGCGCACGGTTACCTGGCTACTTTCTGCCCGGCTGACCGAACTGATGTAATCGATGCCTTCAATACCGGACAGGGCATCTTCAATCGGCTTGGTTATCTGGGACTCGATGACTTGTGCGTTGGCACCCGGATACGTCGTGGCCACCGTGACGATGGGTTCGTCAACGTTCGGTATCAGGCGAACGGACAAGCGGTCGTAGCAGATCAGCCCGATGAGCAGGATGATTACGCTCATCACGGTTGCCAGGACCGGGCGGCGTATTGATAGAGCCGGTAATTGCATGGTCGTGGTGCTAAGCCTGGTCGGGAGCAGCGGCGGCGGAGCGGACCGATGCACCCTCAAAGAGTTTCATCTGCCCGGCAGTGACAATGACGTCGCCGGCCTTGAGTCCTTCCGTGATTTCCACAGCGCCTGGAATGCGCTCTCCCACCTTGACGACCCGTTGATAAGCCTTGCCATCAACCACGACGTAGACGGTCTTGTTCTGGCCGATCGGCCATATTGCCTGCTCGGGAATCACGATCGCATTCGGATTGGTGCCGAGGGAGATGCCGACGCGCACGAAAAGTCCAGGGCGAAGCTTGAGATCCTCGTTGGGCAGGTTCGCGCGAACCTCGAGGCTATGTCCTTCAACATCCGATTTCGGCGCAACGGCGGTGATCTCGCCGGGGAATACTTCGTCCGGGTAGGCATCGACCGTGACCTCGATGGTCAGACCCTGGCGCACTTTCGGCAACAGCGTTTCCGGAATGCTGAAATTGACGCGCAGGGGATCGAGTTGAACGACGTCAACGAGTTCCTGGCCTACCGTCGCGTAGTCACCGATATTAATGCGCCGCAAACCCGCGAAACCGTCGAACGGGGCTCGAATGACGGTTTTGGACAGTCTTGCGCTGGACGATCTCAGCCTGGCTACATCGACATCATAGTTCGCTCGCGCGGAATCGTAGTCGGTCCCCGAGATCAGTTGCTTCTTGTGAAGATCCTCGGCCCGGCGCAGCGCGGATTCGCTTCGACTGACATTCGCGCGGGCTTCATTGACCTCGGCTTCCAGGACGGTTGCCTCGATTGAATAAAGTTCGGCGCCTTTTTGAAGTGGCTGGCCCTCCTGGAAATGAACGCCCACGATTTGCCCGGGTACCTCGGCTCTCAGTGTTGCCGAGGCCTCCGCTATCAGCGTACCGATCGCCATCACCGAGGAATCCAGCTCAGAGACGGTGACCACCGCTGTTTCGACAGTCAGCTCGGAATTGCCCCAGGACCCGTCCTGACCAATCGCAGGCGATGAAGCGGCGAGGATCAGTAGCGCAAGGGGTCTGAGTATTTTCATTATGTGTCCGTCCGGGCGTTTCGCGGGCTGGGTATTATGCGTCAATTGCCAATGACAAACCTCACTCAGCGGCTTTCAACATCGTCGAGTTGACTTCGTAATGCGAGCCGTCTGCAGCCTCGAGGTTGATCTCCCAGATCTCGTCGTCGGGTATGCTGGTCCTCTCGAGCCCCGGCAATTCCCGCTCATCATCGACCTGCAGGCCCCAAACGCGGACATTGCGCACGCCGGTGACGGGTATCCGCTTCGCGTCGAAGCGTTTGCGAAAAGCCACGTCACCCTCACGGGTTGCCCAGGTCGCGTAGCCGGCGGCCACGATGGCGGCCACGTTATCCGGCATTCTCGGTGTGGATTTCGTATCTGTCATGGTGCTTGCCTCTCCTCTTTCGCAGTCGATGCCTCGGGCAGGGCGGGTAAGGGCATCTTAAGCGATTTGCGGAAGTCCGTATAAGTCTCGATTGTGCCGCCTCCCTGCAAGCGTATTGTTTAACAAGCAAAGGAGGGTCTGATGTCGATTATCAACGTACTCATCATCGGCGCACTGATCGCGACAGTCGTGGTTCTCGCGCTGGGATTGCGCTCCATGGCGCGCGGTGGAAGTTACGACAAAGAGCATGCCGAGAAGTTCATGTGGGAACGCGTGGCCCTGCAGCTGCTTGTTGTCATCCTGTTGCTGGCTGCATTCTTCCTGCTGAACGCCTGAGGGTCCCCGCGGGGAGGAATTATCGCGCCAGCGCGCTAGAATGGCTCCCGACCCAAGACCGGCCCAGGAGCTACAGACCATGCGTATCGACGCAATCGCTATTGGCGAGAATCCACCCGAAGACATCAATGTCATTATCGAGGTGCCGCTGGGCGGCCAGCCTATCAAGTACGAACTCGACAAGGAGGCTGGCACGCTCGTCGTCGACCGTTTCCTGTACACAGCGATGTCCTACCCGGGCAACTACGGCTTTGTGCCTCACACCTTGTCTGAAGACGGTGACCCGATTGACGTGCTGGTCGTGAACACGCGTGAGCTGGTACCGGGTTGCGTCATCAACGTCCGGCCAGTCGGCGTGCTCATCATGGAAGACAATGCCGGGCAGGATGAGAAGGTCATTGCCGTGCCCTCGCATGCGCTCACCAAACGCTACGATCACGTGCTGACGATCACGGACCTGCCGGAAATCACGAGACAGCAGATCGAACATTTTTTCGAGCATTACAAGGACCTTGAGCCCGGCAAATGGGTCAAAATTGGCGATTGGCACGGCGCTGAGGATGCCAAGCAACTGATCGTGGAAGCGATCGAACGGGCCAGGTATTAGTCAGACAGACTGCGGAGTGAAATCGATGATCAAAGTTCTTTCTACCGGCATTGCGGTGCTGCTGCTCACCCTGCCGACGTTTGGCTTCGGACAGCAGGCCAGTGAAGGGGTGGCCGAAGGCCGCGCGATGCTGAAGGCCGGGCGCGAAGAGTTGATTCGATCCGAACTCCGGTTTACCGATGCAGAGTCGGCGGCATTCTGGCCGATTTTCGAGCGCTACCAGGCCGAGTTTTCGGCCATCGGAGATCGCTATGCCGCATTAATCACCGAGTATGTCGACCGCTACCAACGTGGCGACCTGGACAACGAGTATGCGAATCGCCTGCTGGACGACTATTTTGGTATCAAGCAGGAAATGCTCGACGTGCAAACGAACTACGCACCGAAGTTCATGGCGGTCTTACCCGCGCTCAAGGTTGCGCAATTCTTCCAGCTTGAAAACAAAGTCAGGGCGGAAATCGACGCGCAGCTCGCTATCGCCATACCGCTTATCGATCCAAGCTGAGTTGATCCTCCACCAGCCTACTGCTTCAGGTTCTCGTCGAGAAACTGACGGAACAACCCGGCCCAGCGAGCAGCCGCCGCTTCGACGGCGGTCCAGTCGGTAGTCGTTTCGGAGGACGTCGCGAAAGTCGGTGCGGCCGCACTGTCGGCGGCACGGCCAAGCACCTTTTCGGAGCGCGAGTCCTTGAGTTCCATCAGGAACACGAGGGACCCGGGCTTGGCCATATCCCGCAGCTCACGGCGAACACTCATCACGTCGTCAGCGCTGGCGTTGCGAAAGTCGATCAACGTAGCCTGGACCGTGAGCGTCGTAGGCCCCACCTCGTTGCGAACGATGTCATAGCCGTCCAGTCTCGAAATGAAGGCATCCCGGAAGATCTGCCGAATCCGGTCTTGTTCGCCCGGTGCTGAAGCGACATGCGAGGGAAAGAAAATTCCCATATCGACAGCGTTCAGGCGGTCGTATTTGCCAAAATCGGCGTCTACGGCGATCTGGCCGGCCTCGACCCTCGCGTTCTGCACGCGGTTGAAGCTCTGCGTGGATGTTGAGCCGCAGCCAGCAAGCAGGAGCCCGGCGACAAGGAGTCCAGCCACGCGCAGACCTTGTTTGTTGTTCGATGTCATAGTAAATCCTTAGACAGCATTGCTGCCGTGATTATGCCCGGCACTGTATTGATGTGCACTACGCTGGCACACTATCAGCCCTGCAACGACTATCGCGAGCTTTCCATGCCAGGACTGTATTTCGAGGAATTCGAGGTGGGACAGACCTTTGACCATCCGATCCATCGCACCATCACCGAGGCCGACAACGTCCTCCTGACCACGATGACACACAACCCGGCGGCGCTGCACCTCGATGCCGAATACATGAAGTCGACCCCGTACGGCAAGCCGCTGGTCAATAGCTGCCTGACGTTGAGTTTCATGATCGGTATTTCGGTAAATGACACGACGCATGGCACGGCTGTCGCAAATCTCGGCATGGACGAGGTCCGCTTTCCCAAGCCCCTGTTTTGTGGCGATACGCTGCGTATCGAGTCAGAAGTGCTCGAATTGCGCGACAGCAAATCGCGCCCGGACAACGGTATCGTCGTATTCGCGCACCGCGCGTTCAACCAGCACGATGTACTGGTCGGTGAGTGCAAGCGCTCGGCGCTGATGCAGAGGAAACCTGCGTGAGCCGCAGTTTCCTGTTCGTACCCGCGGACTCCGAGCGCAAACTGGAGAAAGCGGGCGGGGCGGGTGCCGATGCGCTGATTCTCGATCTCGAGGACGCAGTTGCCGCTGATGCGCGCCCGCGAGCACGCAAGCTCGCCGCTGAGTACCTGTCGGGCAAGAGCAATGTCTGGGTCCGGGTGAATCCGATTGATACTGACGACGCGCCAGCGGATCTCGAAGCGGTCATGCCAGTGGCGCCGGCGGGCATCGTATTGCCGAAGCCACGCAGCGCCGCGGATGCGATTGCCCTGTCCGGCCGCATCGATGCGCTCGAGACGGAGCATGGCATCGAGCCGGGCAGTACCCGGATCATGGCGCTTTGTACCGAGCATCCGGAAGCCCTGTTCACCCTGCACAGCTACAAGGGCGCCACGGATCGCCTCTTCGGCCTTTCGTGGGGTGCTGAAGATCTTGCCGCGGCAAGCGGCGCGAGCGCCAACCGTGACGCAAACGGCAACTGGTTGCCGCAATTCGAGATGGCGCGGTCGCTGTGCCTGTTCGCTGCCGCCGCTGCGGAAGTTGCGGCAATAGATACGGTCTATACGGACTTCCGCGACCACGAGGGATTGCTACGCTATGCGGCGAATGCACGCCGCGACGGATTCAGCGGCATGCTCGCGATACACCCGGACCAGGTGGAGGTCATCAACTCGGCTTTCGAGCCGACCGCTGAAGAACTCGAGCGTGCGGCACTGATCGTTAGACTATTTGATGAGAACCCTGGCGCTGGCACGGTCGGCCTGGATGGTAAAATGATCGATCAACCGCACCTGGTTCAGGCACGGCGATTACTGCAACAAGTGAAATCCAAGTAACAAGAAAAGGCGATTAGAATGGACACCCAAGTTTATCCGGTACCCGAGGCAGTCAAGAAACGCGCGTTAATCGACAAGACGCGTTACGAAGAAATGTACGCGCAGTCGGTCAACGACAACGAGGCTTTCTGGGCCGACCAGGCGAAGCGTATTGATTGGATAAAGCCGTTTACAAAAGTAAAGGATGTCTCCTTCGCCAAGGACGATCTGCACATTCGCTGGTACTACGATGGCACACTGAATGTCTGCTACAACTGCGTCGACAGGCACCTCGAAACCAAGGGTGACGATGTTGCTCTGATCTGGGAAGGTGACGATCCGAAGCACGACCTCAAGATAAGCTATCGCGACCTGCACGCCCGCGTTTCGCGTTTTGCGAATGCGTTGAAGGCGCTCGGTGCAAAACGTGGTGACCGCATCACGATTTACATGCCGATGATTCCGGAAGCTGCCATTTCGATGTTGGCCTGTGCACGTATCGGTGCCGTGCACTCTGTCGTGTTTGGTGGTTTCTCGCCCGACGCGCTGGCCGGTCGTATCCACGATTGCGAATCCAATATCGTCGTCACGGCAGACGAAGGACGGCGCGGCGGCAAGATTGTGCCACTGAAGGCCAACGTCGACGCGGCTGCTGCCAACCCCAATGTTACGACGCTCGAGAAGGTTCTGGTCGTTCGCAACACCGGCAACGACGTGGGTTGGGTAGAAGGGCGCGACAACTGGCTGCATGAACTCGAGGCCAGCGTCGATGCCGAGTGCCCTTGTGAAGAAATGAACGCCGAAGACCCGCTGTTTATCCTCTACACGTCCGGTTCGACCGGCAAGCCCAAGGGCGTACTGCATACGACCGGTGGTTACCTCGTGTATGCGGCGATGACGCATGAGTATGTATTCGATTATCACCCCGGCGACGTTTACTGGTGCACGGCAGACGTCGGTTGGGTCACGGGACACAGCTATATTGTTTACGGACCCCTGGCGAATGGCGCAATCTCGCTCATGTTTGAAGGTGTGCCGAATTACCCGTCGTCGGCGCGCTTCTGGCAGGTCTGCGACAAGCACAAGGTCAACATTTGCTACACGGCGCCGACCGCAATCCGCGCGCTCATGCGTGAGGGTGACGAACCCGTAAAGAGCACGTCTCGAAAGGATCTGCGTTTGCTGGGTTCAGTCGGTGAGCCGATCAATCCCGAGGCCTGGGAATGGTACTACCACGTTGTCGGAGACAGCCGCTGCCCAATCGTTGATACGTGGTGGCAGACGGAAACCGGCGGCATCCTGATCACGCCGCTGCCGGGTGCGACCGACCTGAAGCCGGGCTCGGCAACCTTGCCTTTCTTCGGCGTCAAGCCAGCCTTGCTGGACCCCGATGGCAAGACGCTGGACGGTGCTGTTGCCGGCAACCTCGTGATTGCAGACAGCTGGCCGGGCCAGATGCGCACGGTGTATGGCGATCATGAGCGTTTCGTAGAGACGTATTTCTCAACCTATCCGGGCTATTACACGACGGGCGACGGCGCTCGCCGCGACGAAGATGGCTACTACTGGATTACCGGCCGTACAGACGATGTTCTGAACGTCTCGGGTCATCGCATGGGCACGGCCGAAGTTGAAAGCGCGCTCGTCTCGCACGACCAGGTGGCCGAGGCCGCCGTCGTTGGCTATCCGCACGAGATCAAAGGGCAGGGTATCTACGCGTATGTCACGCTTATGGAAGGGTCGGAACCCAGCGACGCACTGCGCGTCGAGTTGCAGAACTGGGTACGCAAGGAGATCGGCCCGATAGCCAAGCCGGATCTGCTGCAATGGGCGCCTGGACTACCCAAGACGCGCTCGGGCAAGATCATGCGGCGCATTCTGCGCAAGATCGCGGCTGATGATTTTGGCGATCTGGGAGATACATCGACGCTCGCCGATCCGTCAGTTGTCGACGATTTGATCAAGAACCGGCAAAACCGGAAATAGAAAACGGGCAACCGCGGTCACGCCTTGAGCTGATCGCGGTTGATCTCTTCCTCGAGGCTGTTTTCGAGTTCGTCGATAAAGCTCAGGTCGCCATTGTCGTCTTCCGTTAGCGACACGGCTTCTACGATACTGTCCTCGTTGAACGGCTGATCGCTGCCCGCGGATTCGGCAATGACTGCGCGTTCGAGCTTCTGCGTTTTCATCAAGTCGGGATCTGCAGGCCGGTCGTCCGACGATCGCTTGGCAGCGTCTGCCGTACCTTCGCGGTCGTGGCGTTGATACTCCGCAACCTGGCGCTCGTAGGCCTTGACGAATTCCTCGCCAAACATCTGCGGGAACCGGCCTCCGCCCTTCTCCGTCATGATCGGATACAGGTCGCAATACAATGCCCAGTACTTCGACTTGTTCATGAACGAGAACAACTTGCTGTTGAGCGTGCGATCGAAGCCTTCCTGGAGTTCGTCCGGATCAAAGCGATCGGCGAATTCAACGAAGGCACTGTTCATTGCGTCGAGGAACGCGCCCTGGTGATTCAGCAGGTCGCGATTTGCCTCGCGCACGGCATCGCGCGCACCGAGGTACTCTCCTTCACCACCAACCAGGAGCTGCTTGATCAGATCATTGCTGTTGTCGGAGAACTTCATCGGGTTGTTATGGCGCGGCAACACGGTTGTCTGGTCGAGCCTGAACGCGTTTTTGAGATTGGCACGACTTGCCAGCAATTTGATCGTGCCCTCTACGAACTCGCGCAGAACGAGGCCGGCCGTCATCATCATTTCGGGACGGTTGACGGATGGGTGTAATTCGACGCGGCTGATGCCCAGACCGTCGAGGAACGAATCAAACAGGTCTTCTGCCGTTACGCCAACGCCGGCGCCTTCCTTCGTGGCAGAGTCATCATTGGCAGATTGCTTCGCCTGCTTGGGCTCCGGTTCTGGCTCCGCTTTCTTCGGTTCCCTGCCGAACAGAACGGACTGGAACTCGTCGTCGCCGGTGATTTCATCTTCGCTGAGCAACTGCATGCCCGTTTCGAGCACATCCTCGTCGACGAATTGTTCGATGTTGTCGGGTGCGACAGATGGCTCGGCATCGAGTGGCATGACCAGGCTCTCGCCCTTATCGATGTGAACTTCAAACTCGAAGTCGCCCATGCGCATGCGGTCACCGTCGAACAGCCGCCGCGGATTGCCCCGGCCAATCGGTTCCATTTCGCCGTTCATGTACACGCCATTGCTGCTCGTATCGGCGAGGTAGTAACTGCCGCCCTTGTAATCGATGGTGGCATGGCGGCCGGAAATGTAACGGTCCGGGTCCGGCAGGATCCAGTCGTTCTGCAGCGAACGGCCGATCGTTCCGCCCGACTCGTGGAACTCGCGTACGCTGTCGTCACCAACCAGATCGCGGTGTTCGGAGACCAATTTAATAACTAGTGGCATGGCATCTCTCTCGAATATCGGCTAATTGTGCGCCAAATCAAGACCTTAGACTGCGGCCCAGTTCACATAATCAGGGAGGTGGCCCGGGCGTAAGGTCTTGATTTCACGTATTTCGGGCCATATAGGAGGGTTTTGGTTAGACTGACAGCCAGATATGAGCAAAGACCCGTTATACAAAGTGATCTTCGTCAGCCAGGGGCAGGTCTACGAGATCTACGCCCGCTCGGTCGGCCAGGGCGAGATGTTCGGTTTTGTCGCGGTGGAGGAGCTCGTTTTCGGCGAGCGAACGACAGTCGTGGTAGACCCGTCCGAAGAGAAGATCAAATCCGAATTCCAGGATGTCCGCCGCACGTACCTGCCCATGCACTCGATTATTCGCATCGATGAAGTGGACAAGCAGGGCGTCAGCAAGATTTCGAAGGTCGAAGGCGGCAACGTCGCCCAGTTCCCGATGCCTGTTTACACGCCCGGGGACAGGACCAAGTAGAGGTCGAGACGGCGTAGTTTGAGTACGGTATAGTCCCGTCTCGTTTTCAACCCATTCTCGAACAAGGTCATCGACCCCCATGCTGGAACTGCCAGGACAGGCGGCACTTTCTAGTTTTCGCCTGGCAAAACTGACCCGATCTCTGAAGCGTTCCGATGATCGCGTCGACAGTGTCGAGGCCCGCTTCGCCTATTTTGTCGCCACCAGCGCCGAGTTATCCAAGACGGAAAGAAGCCGGCTTGACGGACTGCTGCTGTCGGGTGACAAACCTGCCAAACTGGCGCGCGGCACCAGGACGCTCTATGTCGTGCCGAGACCCGGAACGATTTCTCCGTGGTCATCCAAAGCGACGGACATCATCCGGGCTTGCGATATCGACGCCGTCGAACGGGTCGAGCGCGGCATTTGCTACGGGCTGAAGTTCTCCGGCAAGGTCGAAGACAGTGACGTGCAGGCGCTGGGTCATCTGCTAAGTGATCGCATGACCGATGCGGTTTTTCAACGTGCCGACGATGTGGAAGCCCTGTTCGAGGCGCACGAGCCGGCACCGGTGGGCGTCGTGCCTCTGGCCAAAGCGGGACGTGACGCGCTCGTCGCGGCGAATTCCGCACTCGGGCTCGCCTTGTCGGACCAGGAAATCGACTACCTCCTTGCCAGTTATGGCGACCTCAAGCGCGACCCGACCGATGCGGAACTCATGATGTTTGCCCAGGCAAACTCGGAGCACTGTCGCCACAAGATATTTAATGCCAGTTGGGTCATCGACGGCGAGGTCCAGGACAAGCGTCTGTTCAGCATGATCAAGTCCACCACCGAGAAGACGCCGGACGGGGTGATCTCGGCCTACAGTGACAATGCCGCGGTATTTGAAGGCTGGACAGGCCAGCGGCTGATGCCGCGTTCGTCGGACCGCGAGTACGAGTTTTTTGAAGAACCGATTCACGTATTGATCAAGGTCGAGACGCACAACCATCCGACCGCCATATCGCCATTTCCCGGTGCCGCCACGGGCTCCGGCGGGGAAATTCGCGACGAGGGTGCGACGGGACTCGGCGCCAAGCCCAAGGCCGGGCTGACTGGCTTCACCGTGTCGCACCTGCGCATCCCGGGCTACGAGCAGCCGTGGGAAGACGATTTTCCGCATCCGGACCACCTGGCAACGCCGCTCGAGATCATGATCGAAGGCCCGATCGGCGGTGCCGCATTCAATAATGAATTCGGTCGGCCCAACCTGGCCGGCTATTTCCGCACCTATGAGAGCCGCCTGCCAGGGCTGCCCGATAACCGAAATTCGTGGCTACCACAAGCCGATCATGATCGCGGGTGGTGTCGGCAATGTCCGCGCGCAGCACGCGAAGAAGATCGACGTGCCCGTCGGCGCCCGGGTCGTTGTCCTGGGCGGGCCTGCCATGCTCATTGGTCTCGGTGGCGGTGCCGCGTCATCTCTCGCGAGTGGAACGTCCAGCGCCGAACTCGACTTTGCATCCGTGCAACGCGGTAACCCGGAGATGGAACGCCGTGCGCAGGAGGTCATCGACCGCTGCTGGCAAATGGGCGATGACAATCCGATCCTGCTGATCCACGACGTCGGGGCCGGTGGCTTGTCGAATGCTGTGCCTGAGGCCGTGGATCACTCGGGTCACGGTGCCGAGATCGAATTGCGGGAAGTCGACAATGCAGAACCCGGCATGTCACCCATGGGTATCTGGTGTAACGAAGCGCAGGAGCGCTACGTGCTGATTATTGCCGACGATCGCATCGGGGAGTTCAAGACGCTCTGCGAGCGGGAGCGTTGTCCTGTTTCCGTCATTGGTACGCTGACCGACGATGGGAACCTGGTCGTTAACGATCGCAACTTCGGCAATCGCGTTGTGGATATGCCCATGCAGATGCTGCTCGGCAATCCACCGAAGATGGAGCGCGATGTCCAACGTGTGCCGCTGGGTGACGAGTCTCTCGATCTCGATGGCATCGACATTGAAGAAGCCGCGCTGCGCGTGCTGCGTTTTCCTGCGGTTGCTGCGAAATCATTTCTCATTCACATTGGCGATCGCACCGTCGGTGGCCTGAGCGCTCGCGATCAGCTGATCGGTCCCTGGCAGGTCCCGGTCAGCGACGTCGCGATAACCGCATCCGGCTTTGGCGGTCTGACCGGCGAAGCGATGGCGATGGGGGAACGCACGCCACTCGCCTCGACCAACGCCCCGGCGTCGGGCCGAATGGCCGTGGCCGAGTCCATCACGAATATCGCGGCTGCACCCATCGAGAATCTCAGCAAGGTGCGGCTGTCGGCGAACTGGATGGCCGCGGCGGGGCATCCGGGGGAAGACGCCAACCTGTTCGATACGGTCAAGGCCGTCGGCGATGAGCTGTGCCGCGAACTCGGCGTCGCGATTCCGGTCGGCAAGGACTCGATGTCCATGCGCACACGCTGGGAGGACGAGAACGGCGAACACAATGTCGTCGCGCCGGTATCCCTGATCGTATCGGCGTTCGCGCCGGTGACGAACGTGACGAAGCACCTGACGCCGCAACTGAAGAAGGTCGACGAGCCGAGCTACCTGCTGCTGTTTGATCTCGGCCAGGGAAAGAACCGCCTCGGCACCTCGTGCCTGGCGCAGGCTTACGCGCGCACCGGCGGCGCAACCCCGGATCTCGACGATGCGAAGCTGCTCAAAGGCCTGTTCGCGGCTATCCAGGAATTGAATACGCGCGACATGCTGCTGGCTTACCACGATCGCAGCGACGGTGGCTTGCTGGCCGCCGTGGCCGAGATGATCTTCGCGAGCCGCCTTGGCGTGTCACTGAGCTTGAGCGGGTCCCGGGTCGACCTCCTGAAGCAACTCTTCAGTGAGGAAATCGGCGCTGTCGTCCAGGTCGCGAAAAGCAGGTTACCCCAGGTGCAGATGGTGCTTGATCGACACGGCATCAAGGCGGAGGCGATCGGCCTGATCGAGACCAGCGGGAAGCTCATCGTCCGCGGTGACAGCAAGAATGTGCTCGTACTCGATCGCGCGACAATGCAACGCGAGTGGTCCGAGATGAGCTATCGCATCCAGGCACTGCGTGACAATCCGGCGACCGCGAAAGAAGAGTTTGAGCGCGTCGACGATGACAAGGATCCCGGACTCAAGGTCAAATTGACCTTTGACCCGCAGGAAGATATCGCGCGACCGTTCCGCAGCGGCGCCAGGCCCCGCGTTGCGATCCTGCGAGAGCAGGGCGTCAACAGTCAGAACGAAATGGCCGCTGCGTTCATCGAAGCCGGTTTCGCGGCTGTCGACGTCCACATGAGTGACTTGCTCGAGGGTCGCGATACGCTGGACGGCTACCAGGGTTTGATTGCCTGTGGCGGATTCTCGTTCGGCGATGTACTGGGAGCTGGCGGCGGTTGGGCTAAATCGGTTCTCTATCATTCCCGCACACGTGACCAGTTCGCGGCGTTCTTCGAGCGAAGCGATACGTTTGCGCTGGGTGTTTGCAACGGCTGCCAGATGATGTCGCACCTCACAGACATTATTCCCGGTGCCGGTCACTGGCCGCGTTTCCTGCGCAACAAGTCGGAGCAATTCGAGGCGCGGCTCAGCCTCGTCGAAGTCGTGGAGAGTCCTTCGTTGTTCCTGGACGGCATGGCGGGGTCACGTTTACCGATCGCCACATCGCACGGCGAAGGCCGGGCGGTCTTTGCCGACGATACGGCCCGCTACTCGGCTTCGTATACGGTCGCGATGCGCTATGTCGATAACTACGGTGAGGTCGCGGACAAATACCCGGCGAACCCGAATGGCTCCGTCGATGGCATTTGTGGCCTCAGCAACGACGATGGTCGTGTAACGATCATGATGCCGCACCCGGAGCGGGTTGCATTCACGCGCCAGAATTCCTGGCATCCCGACGACTGGGGTAGTGATGGTCCCTGGCTGCGCATGTTCCGCAACGCGCGGGTCGCAATTGGGTAGACTCGGCCCATGTCAAAGACACTAAACGCGCGCCTGGCCGCCATATTTCGCGAGCACCCGGCATTGCTGGTCTCGGGGCTCTACCTGGCCGCCTCTTTTATCGGCATGTTTTATTCCTGGGCGTACCTGAGACGTTTCGGTATCAATGTCTTCAACTATGCCCAGATCAGCGACTTCCTGCTGGCGTCGCTCAAGGAACCCTCTACGTGGGCCCTGGTGTTCCTTGCCGTTGCACTCGTACTGATTGACAACCGGTGGAGCGCGCGTGTCGAGCGGAAGCAGCCGGGCAAGCGCTGGGCCTGGTACGGATCGCCGCGATACCGGTTCATTAACAATTTCGCAGCGCTGCTTATGGTACTGGCCTTTATCTTCGCTTACGCGAACAGGCAGGCGAACAACACGCTGGACGGCGACGGCAAGATGGTTGACGTGACCTTTGCGGACAGCGCAGAAGAGCACACGCACACGCTACTGGGTACGACCGGCCAGTTCGTGTTTCTCTACGATGTCGAAGCCAGGCGCGTACATATCCATCCCTTCGAGGCCGTGAGCGAGATCGCCTTTCAGGCGGACTGAACGGAGTCGTTGTTGGCTTCGGTGACAAAGAAGCGCCGCACCTTGATGGCGCGCGTGAGCTTCCCGCGGCGCACAAAGCACTGGTAGAACATATCCTTGAGCACTTCGAGCAGGATGCCGGCCTGCGCGCGGTTCAGGAGCGGCAGCTCCTCGTGAGTGCCGGTGCCGAAAAGCACTTTCTTCACCGGTTCGAACGCATCGTCTTCGATGCCTGCAATATCCTGCGCGACCATGACCTCTTCAAAGGCCCTGAGCTTGCCGCCTTCGCCAAGGGCGCTGAATGCGCTGATCGATGCACGGCGGCACATCGACGCAAATGCATTGAAATTGTTGTTTGAATAACAACTCAGCGCTTCGCGGAAGAGAACCTCGGTGTGTTTCGGCAGATAGGAAAACGCGAAGCGCTCTTTCGGCCGCTCCAGCTCGACGAAATTGCGATAGAGCTCAACCTTGTTGTCTTCGTATTGGCGCACGGCGAAGCGCAGAAAAACGGGGGCGGCACAGGCGTCGCATTTGTACACGAGGCCAACGTGTTTGGGCTTGTCACGCAGCAGCGACGACGCATCCGGAACCGACTGGGGCTGCATGTGAGCGAACACGCCGCAGTAGGGGCACTCGAGACCAATCTGGTCACCAAGCTCGCTTTTAATCCCCTGATCTCTGTCAATTACGATTGCCATATCGCTCAATATTTCTTATCGAATATTTATTATCAATCAGCAACTTCAGTATGCACGATCGATATTCGTTCGCCGCAGGAGCTTGACATAATCCATAAATGATTATTGTCCCCAATCGCCGACAGCTTCCCGGGCTGCGTCGTTGACCGGACGAGCGATCAGGCCGGTTCTTGTCATCGTCACCTCGAAAACTGCGCCGTGCGCCATGGGCAGATACGTGGCCGTGCCGTAGTGTGCATCGACGCCGGGTAACAGCTTCGGATACTTGCGTGCGAACCGCCACGCATCCAGCGTCATGGGTGCAGACAACGCATACGCGCTGCGCTCCCTGCTGAGCTCTTCGTCGACTTCGGAGTAGCGGCCGCTGAGCCTGTCCAGCTGGTAAATGGGGTCGAGTCCCAGCAGCGTCATCGGTGGCGTCCAGGTGATGACGCGCGCATCCATTTGCCATTCGTTGCCCAGGAGTTCAAACACGCGGTCATGTTGATCGCCTTCCAGCATGAGGCGAGCAACGTACTTTTCTGGCGCGGACTCGGTGAACCTGATCTGCCCGACCAGCTGCTCATCGACGAGCTGGAAATAACCGATATAGCTGAATGCCAGCATGATGCTGGCACCACCAGCGCAAGCGGACACAGCACCACCCGCCAGGGAGCGAGTGGCGCGAACCGGCCGGCGCCGCCGCGCGTGGCGAAACATCGAAAAGACGAAATACAAGGTGAGTAGCGTGAATACCGTACTGGCGATCAGCAGCAGGTTCATCGTTGGTCTCTCCGTTCGTCAGGCGTCAAGCTTCTTATACTTGATTCGGTGCGGGTTTGCTGCATCGGCGCCGAGGCGACGCTTGCGATCTTCCTCGTAGTCGGCGTAGTTACCTGCAAACCAGGTCACAACCGAGTCACCCTCGAACGCCAGCATGTGCGTGCAAATGCGGTCGAGGAACCAGCGATCATGCGAGATCACCATGGCGGAGCCGGGAAATTCGAGCAATGCTTCTTCCAGGGCGCGCAGGGTCTCGACATCGAGGTCGTTGGTTGGTTCGTCAAGCAGCAGGAAATTGCCGCCGGCTTTCAGCATCTTGGCCAGGTGAACCCGGTTGCGTTCGCCGCCCGACAGCAGGCCGATTTTCTTCTGCTGGTCCTGGCCACGGAAGTTGAACCGACCGACGTAGGCACGTGACGACGTCTCGTAGTTGCCGACCTTGATCATGTCGAGTCCGTCCGAGATTTCCTCCCAGACGGTCTTGTCATCGTTGAGGCTGTCGCGTGATTGGTCCACGCTCGCAACCTGCACCGTTTCGCCGAGTCGCAGCGTGCCGGAATCCGGCTGCTCCTGCCCCGTGATCATGCGCGTCAACGTTGTTTTGCCGGCCCCGTTCGGGCCGATCACACCGACGATGCCACCCGGCGGCAGCTGGAAACTCAAACCATCGATCAGCAGCTTGTCGCCAAAGCCTTTTTTAAGGTTTTCAACCTCGAGGACGACATCGCCGAGCCGCGGGCCCGGTGGGATGTAGATCTCATTGGTCTCCAGGCGTGCCTGGTACGACGGCGAAGACAATTCTTCAAACTGCTTGAGCCGCGCCTTTGACTTTGCTTGCCGACCCTTCGGATTGCTGCGCACCCATTCGAGTTCATGCTCCATTGCCCGTTTGCGCGCTTTCTCGCCGGCTTCTTCAACTCTCAGGCGTGCCTCTTTTTGCTCAAGCCAGGACGAGTAGTTGCCTTCCCACGGGATACCGTGGCCCCGGTCGAGTTCGAGAATCCAGCCGGCGACGTTGTCGAGGAAGTATCGATCATGGGTCACCGCGATCACGGTGCTGGGATACTCGTCGAGGAAACGCTCCAGCCAGGCGACGGATTCCGCGTCGAGGTGGTTCGTCGGTTCATCGAGCAGCAGCATGTCTGGCTGCGAGAGCAGCAGGCGACACAGTGCAACCCGTCGACGTTCGCCACCTGACAGTTTGGTGACGTCGGCATCCCAGGGCGGCAGGCGCAGCGCGTCTGCAGCGACCTCGAGTTTGCGGTCGACTTCCCAGCCCCCGGCGGCATCGATCGCATCCTGCAAATGCCCCTGTTCTTCGAGCAGGGCGTTCATTTCGTCATCGCTCATCGGCTCCGCAAACTGGTGGCTGATCTCGTCGAAGCGATGCAGTAGATCGATCGTCTCGCCCAGGCCCTCTTCGACGTTACCGCGCACATCCTTCGCCGGATCCAGTTCCGGCTCCTGCGGCAGGTAGCCGATTTTGATGCCGGGCTGCGGACGGGCTTCACCGTCGATCTCGGTATCGAGGCCGGCCATGATGCGCATGAGCGTGGACTTGCCGGAGCCATTGAGGCCAAGGACACCGATCTTGGCGCCCGGGAAGAACGAAAGAGAGATATCGCGAAGGATGTGCCGCTTGGGCGGGACGACCTTCGCAACGCGATTCATCGTGTATATGAACTGTGCCATGTTGGGACCGTGTATTGAGAAGCGCGCATTATCCGGTATGCTGCCGCACAAGCAAATATTCGGGCGTCGTTAATGGGCGAGCGCGTGCTGGTTTACAGGGGAAAAGAGATCGCCGCCTATGGGTTTGGTGATCCGCACCCATTTGGCACGGACCGCCACGATGTATTTCATAATGAACTCGAGAAAGCAGGACTGGCCGATTTCATAGACTACGGCCATCCACGGCCGGCTCTTGTCGACGAACTCGCCTTGTTCCACACCGCCGACTACATCAACAAGGTGTCACACATGTCCGCCCTCGGCGAGGGCTACCTCGACGATGGCGATACACCTGCGGTCAAAGGCATCTATGACTCAGCGTCGGCTGTTGTCGGTGCGGTGCTGTGCGCTGTCGATGAAGTCATGCACGGCAATTACAGGCGTTCATTCGTTCCGATTGCCGGGCTGCATCATGCGGCTCGCGATCGCGCCGCTGGATTCTGCGTCTTCAACGATTGCGGCGTCGCGGCTGAGTACTTGCGCAAGAACTACGGCCTGCAACGAATCGCCTACGTCGACATCGACGCGCACCACGGCGACGGCGTCTTCTACGGCTTCGAGGACGATCCCGACCTGATATTTGCCGATATCCACGAGGATGGACGGTACCTGTACCCTGGAACCGGCCATGCGGACGAGACCGGCAAAGGCAGGGCGACGGGAACGAAACTGAATATTCCCCTGGCGCCGGGCGCGGATGACGCCGAGTTCCGGCGGGCATGGGAGCGGGTGGAGGCCTATATCGATGCGCAGAAGCCCGAGTTCATTCTCATGCAGTGCGGCGCCGACAGCCTCGAGGGCGATCCGATTACACACCTGTGCTGGACGGAAGACGCCCACGCGTACGCGGCGGCGGCATTGTGCCGGCTCGCCGACAAGCATTGTGAAGGACGCATCATCGGCACGGGTGGCGGCGGATATAACCGCCACAACGTAGCGCGGGCCTGGACCCGCGTTGTGCAGTCCTTCGTCGAGTCGTAATAGGGTACCGGACACCCTATTTCCGGTCTGTCACCCCATTGCACGGGGCAATTAACCAAAAGTTGGAAATAGGGTGTCCGGTACCCTAATATGCCGGCTTTCCCAGCTCCCTCGCCCCCGGAGAAATCCCCGATGTTCGATACCTCGACGACCCTCGAGTCCTATGATCCTGAAGTTGCCAAAGCCATCGCTCTGGAGAGCCAGCGCCAGGAGGAGCACATTGAGCTGATCGCGTCGGAGAATTACACCAGCCCTCGTGTCATGGCGGCGCAGGGCAGCAAGTTGACCAATAAGTACGCAGAAGGCTACCCGGGCAAGCGTTACTACGGTGGCTGTGAGTTCGTCGATGATGTAGAGACTTTAGCCATCGAGCGTGCCAAGGAGCTGTTCGGCGCCGACTACGCCAACGTGCAGCCGCACTCCGGTTCGCAGGCCAATGGCGCGGTTTATCACGCTTTGGTTGAACCCGGCGACACCATCCTTGGGATGAGCCTCAACGAAGGCGGTCACCTCACGCACGGGTCGCCGGTCAACTTCTCGGGCAAGCTCTTCAATGTGATTCCCTATGGTATTGACCACGACACCGGGCTGATCGACTACGACCAGGTGCAGGCGCTGGCCACGGAACACAATCCGAAAATGATCATTGCGGGGTTCTCGGCGTATTCGCAGATTGCTGACTGGGGCCGTTTCCGCGAAATCGCCGATAGCGTCGGTGCATACCTGTTTGTCGACATGGCACATGTTGCAGGTCTCGTCGCCGCCGGACTGTACCCGAGCCCGATTCCGCACGCAGATGTCTGCACGACGACGACGCACAAGACCTTGCGTGGTCCACGCGGCGGCCTGATCCTCGCGCGCAAGAATGATGACCTGACCAAGCGTTTCAACTCCCTCGTATTTCCAGGAACACAGGGTGGCCCGCTGATGCACGTGATCGCAGCGAAGGCCGTGGCACTCAAAGAAGCACTGGAGCCTGAGTTCAAGGACTACCAGGCCAAGGTTCTGGAGAATGCGAAAGTCATGGCGGCAGTGCTCAACGAGCGGGGTTACCCGATTGTCTCTGGCGGTACAGAGAATCACCTGATGCTCGTGAGCCTGATCAACCAGGGCATCACCGGCAAGGACGCCGACGCCGCGCTGGGCCGCGCCTACATCACCGTCAACAAGAATTCAGTGCCGAATGATCCGCAGTCGCCGTTCGTCACGAGCGGCCTGCGCCTCGGCACACCAGCCATCACGACGCGAGGGTTCGGTGTCGAGGAAACGCGTCTGCTCACTGGCTGGATAGCGGATATACTGGACGATCTCGAAAACGAGGAGACGATCGAGCGCGTTCGCAACCAGGTCCTCGAGCTCTGTGCGAGATTCCCGGTTTACGGCTGATTGAAAGAAACGCATGCATTGTCCGTTCTGCGCACACGAAGAAACCAAGGTCATCGACTCGCGTCTTGCGGGTGAAGGCCGGCAGATTCGCAGGCGCAGACAATGCCTTGCTTGCAACGAGCGCTTTACTACGTTCGAGACGGCAGAACTCGTCATGCCGCGACTGATCAAGAATGACAATAGTCGCCAGCCGTTCGACGAGAATAAACTGCGCAACAGCATGGTGCGGGCACTGGAGAAGCGTCCGGTGCCGAGCGAAGAACTCGAACAAGCCATCGGCCATCTCATACACAAGCTGCGCACCATGGGTGAGCGGGAAGTCCCGTCGCGCCTCGTCGGTGAGCTGGTCATGGAAGAACTGCATGAGCTGGACGAGGTTGCCTACGTGCGTTTCGCGTCCGTGTATCGTCGGTTCCAGGACATCACGGAATTCGAGGATGAGATCAAGCGCCTGCAGAAGATCTCGGAGACGGCCGCCAGTCGCGAGCAGATGTCGCTCCTCCCTGAGCTCCTCGGGAAGAAGAAAAGCTGACCATGTTTACACCGGAAGACTGCGCGCATATGGCGCGTGCGTTGCAACTCGCAGCGCGCGGCCAGTACTCTGCGCGACCAAACCCGATGGTCGGTTGTGTGCTCGTCAACAAGGGCGATGTTGTGGGCGAAGGATGGCATGAGCGCGCGGGCGCGCCACATGCCGAGATCAATGCGCTGCGTGCAGCCGGTGCCAGGGCCAAGGACGCGGTCGCCTATGTGTCGCTGGAACCCTGCGCCCACCATGGCAAGACGCCACCGTGTGCCACGGCACTCATCGAAGCAGGCGTCGGCAAAGTCATTGCTGCGATGCAGGATCCGTTCGAAGAGGTCGCGGGGCGCGGCCTCGAGACGCTCCGTGAGAATGGTGTCGAGGCAGAGGCGGGCCTCATGCAGTCAGCGGCCGAACGACTAAACGCAGGGTTTATCAGCAGGGTCACGCGCGGCCGACCCTTCGTGCGGCTCAAGGTCGCGGCAAGCCTCGATGGAGCGATCGCCATGGAAAGCGGCGAAAGCCAGTGGATTACAGACGCTGAAGCGCGCGAGGACGTGCAGAAATTACGGGCGCGGTCAGGTGCGATCATGACGGGCATAGGCACGGTGCTAGCTGACGATCCCTCGCTGAACGTGCGGTCCAAAGGTATTGATCTGCCTGCCGGCCAGCCGCTGCGCGTCGTACTCGACGGTCGGCTACGCATGCCGCGAAGCGCGAGCATGCTGGCATTGCCCGGCGAGACGCTGGTTTGCTGCACGGCCGGACACGACGGGTCCGGCCTCGGTGATGCAGGTGCCACGGTGCAGGAATTTGGCGCGCACGGCGACGTTGTCAATGTATTCGAGGTACTCGCGGCGCTGGCAGAACGGGAAATTAATGATGTCCTCGTTGAAGCAGGGCCTCGGCTCGCGGGCTACCTGCTCGAAAAAGACCTGATTGATGAGCTTGTGATTTACCAGTCACCCCACATAATGGGATCCAATACACGCGGCATGTTCACGACGCCTTCCTGGGCGGTCCTGGCGGATCGGAGGAAGCTGGATATCACCGATACGCGTCGTGTTGGCAGCGATACAAGAATAACGGCACGAATTTCAGGCTGATGTTTACCGGAATTATCAAGGCGAAGGGCAGTATTCGTTCGATGGAGACGCGTGGCGGCGACGTGCGCCTCAGCGTGCAATCGGACGGCTTGCCGTGGTCGGAATACGAACTCGGCGAAAGCATCGCCGTGAATGGCGTGTGCCTGACGGCTGTCGCACTGCACAAGGACGGCTTCGAGACCGATGTGTCAGTCGAGACGCTCAACGTCACGGCTCTCGGGGGGCTGGCTGTTGGCTCGACGGTCAATCTCGAGCCTGCCATCAGCCTGGGCGAACGCCTGGGCGGTCATCTCGTCAGTGGCCATGTTGACTGCACGGGGCGCGTGGTCGCCCGTGACAGCGACGCCCGGTCGATTCGACTCGTCATCGAAATCCCGAAGGACTACGCGCGCTATGTTGCGAAAAAAGGATCCGTCTGCGTCGACGGGGTCAGCCTTACCGTCAATGAGGTATCGGGAACGACGTTCGAATTGAATATCATTCCCCATACTGCTGATGTCACCATCATCGGCGACTATGCGGCTGGCACAGTCGTCAACGTCGAAGTCGACCTGCTGGCACGCTATCTCGAGCGTTTGCTGGACCAGGGCGACGACGACATCTCCATCGATTTTCTAAAGGCCCATGGCTATGCCCGATAACACGACCCTCCACCCCAGCGCGGAGAACTCACCGTTCAGCGACATTGAGGACATCATCGCCGACATTGCCGCTGGCAAAATGGTCGTCATGGTCGATGACGAGAATCGCGAGAATGAGGGCGATCTCATAATGGCGGCGGCCAAGGTGCAGCCCGAGGACATCAACTACATGGCAACGCATGGCCGTGGGCTGATTTGCCTCACGATGTCGCGGGAGCGCTGCAAGCAACTGCGCCTCCCTCTCATGGTCAGCGACACGGATGAGCACCACGCGACGAATTTCACGATCTCGATCGAAGCGGCCGAGGGCATTACCACCGGAATCTCCGCGCACGACCGGGCGAAGACCATCCAGGCGGCCGTCGCAGCCGATGCGAAGCCGGAGCACCTGAGTCAGCCGGGCCATATATTTCCGGTTATGGCGCAGCCGGGCGGTGTGCTGACACGCGCGGGCCACACCGAGGCCGGATGCGACCTCGCGCGACTGGCAGGACTGGAGCCGGCCGCCGCTATTGTCGAGATCCTCAACAAAGACGGCAGCATGGCGCGACGGCCCGACCTCGAGGTGTTCGCCAAGGCTTGGGGCATTCGCATCGGCACCATCGCCGACCTGATTCGCTATCGCCTCGAGAAAGAACGCAATGTCGAGCGCATCGCAGAACAGGCGATCGAAACGAGTCACGGCGAATTCACGATGTATTGCTATGACGATCACGTGAATCGCTCGGTGCACGTGGCGCTCGTCAAGGGCGACCTCGAATCTGTCGAGGCACCGCTGGTGCGCGTGCATCTGCAGGACACGCTCGGTGACGTCGTGGGCGTGCGGAGCGATTCCCTGGGTTGGCCGCTACAGAGTGCGATCGAACGCATTTCGGCCGAAGAGGCCGCCGTCATCGTTGTCCTCAGGGACCAGGAGACGTCACGAGACTTCATGGATTCGGTTGAGGCGCTCGGCAAACATCGCGACGATCTCGAGGATCGCCGCAGCGGGGATGAGGTGCTGCGAACCTACGGCATCGGGGCTCAGATACTGCGCGATCTCGGACTCAGCAAAATCCGTGTATTATCAGCGCCTAAACAAATGTACGCGATCTCTGGCTTCGACCTTGAGATCACCGAGTACGTCGAGAGCTAGCGGCCTGTCATGGACAAGATCAAAACAACGGAAGGCGATGTCATTGTTCGGGATGCACGATTCGCGATCGTCGCCGCGCGCTTCAACGAGTTTGTCGTTGAGTCGCTGATCAAGGGATCCCTGCGTTGCCTGCGGCAGCACGGAGCCGACGATGGCAACATCGAGATCATCCGCGTCCCTGGTGCTTTTGAAATGCCGGTGGTTATCGAGAAGGTCGCCGCGACTCGTCGGTACGACGGCATTATTGCGCTTGGCGCCGTCATCCGCGGTGGCACGCCACATTTCGAATACGTCGCTGGCGAATGCGTCAAGGGCATTACGTCAGCCGGACAGCGGCACGGCATTCCGATCGGCAACGGGGTGCTGACAGTCGACACGATTGAGCAGGCGATCGAACGTGCCGGCACCAAGGCCGGCAACAAGGGCGAAGAGGCGACACTTGCCGTGATCGAGATGGTCAACTTGCTGCGCCGTATAGACTGATGAGCAAATCGTCTTCGACCGGCGCAGGCGCGCGAACACGCGCCCGCGAACTGATGGTGCAGGCGCTGTACCAGAAGCAGATTGCCGGTCATTCAACAGCCGAACTCGTTGCCCAGTACCATGAAGATACGGCCTACCAACGCGTTGATCAGGCATTCTTCGATGAGCTCTTTCCAGCGATCAGCGACGGGCAGGAGGAACTCGAGAAGAAGATTGGCGACCTGATCGACCGGCCGCTGGACCAGCTGGACCCGATCGAGCTGTCGATTCTCCTGATCGGTGTTTACGAACTCGAAACGCGCGTCGACGTTCCCTACAAGGTCGTCATCAATGAGAGCGTCAACCTGGCGAGACGCTTTGGCGCGCTGGACGGTCACAAGTACATCAATGCCTGCCTCGATGTGGCGGCGCAATCGTTGCGCGAGCTCGAGGTGCAAGCCACGGCCGGTGGATGAGTTTGACCTGATCCGTCGCTACTTCAAATGCGACGCTCAATTCCCCGGTGTCGTAGTCGGCGTTGGCGATGATGGGGCTGTTCTTCAGCCCTCGCCCGGCAGCCAGCAGGTTCAGGTGACCGATACGCTCGTTGAGGGCGTGCACTTCCCGGCAAATATCAGCGCCAACGACATTGGCTATCGTGTCGTAGCCGTGAACCTGTCCGACATAGCGGCCATGGGTGCGACACCTCGCTGGATGACCCTGGCGTTAACCCTGTGGGACAAAGACGAATCCTGGGTGAAAGACTTTGCAGCCGGTCTTCTTGGTGCAGCGGCGCAGTACGGTGTCGCGCTGGTCGGTGGCGATACAACACAGGGCGATTCGGTTGTGGTCACGGTTCACGTCACCGGTGAGCTGGAGGCGGGCACGGCGATCCTCCGGTCGGGCGCGGTCCCTGGCGATACCATTTTCGTCAGCGGGACAGTCGGCGACGCCGCTGCCGGACTGGAGCTGATCAGGCAGGAAGTCGCTGATGCAGCCCTGGTACAACGCTTCCTGAGACCGACGCCACGCATTGCACTCGGCCTGTTGCTGTCGGGGCGCGCACATGCCGCGATCGATGTGTCAGATGGCTTGGTCGCCGACCTGCAAAAGTTGCTCGACGCCAGCGGCAGGGGGGCCGAGATCGACATTGACAGGATCCCGCTGTCCGACGCTTTGCGGGAGCGGTTTGACCTGGACACGGCCTACCACTTCGCAATGACTGGCGGTGACGACTACGAGCTCTGCTTCACTGCACCCGCCGATGCTGTCGCGGGCATCGATGGCGTTACCGCGATCGGGACGGTGACCGAGGGCGACGCCCTGGTTTGCCGTCGCGACGGCATCATTGTGGAAGTCGACACGAGCGGCTACCGTCATTTCGCATGAGTCACAGCCAATGAACAAAGGTCCGGAGAATCTCGCGCGTGCCGTACTGACCGACCCGGTCAATTTCCTGGCATTTGGCTTCGGCACGGGGCTGGCGCCGTTTGCACCAGGAACGTTCGGGTCGATACCCGGGTTGGTCCTGTTCTGGTTGACCATGGATTTCGGGCTATACGTTCAATTGGGCATTGCGGCGGCGATGGCCCTGGCCGGCATCTGGATCTGTGGCGAGAGCGCGCGGCGCATCGGCGTGCACGACCATGGCGGAATCGTCTGGGATGAGATCGTTGGGATGTACGTCACACTTTTGGTGGCGCCCGTAAGCGTGGTCGGATTTGTGCTCGCTTTTGTCCTCTTCCGGATTATGGATATTGTAAAACCATGGCCGATTAGAGACCTGGATCACAGTATCCATGGGGGTCTGGGAATTATGCTGGATGACCTCGTAGCCGCGCTGTACGCCGCATTGTTATTGGGTTTGTACGGGTGGCTCATGACTTGAATTGTGAGACAAAATGGCCAGCAAGGTTTCTGAAATCAAGCGCCCGAATGACGTGCCCGAGAAGATCGGTAAATACGTCATCATCAACAAGATCGGCAAGGGCAGCACTGGCACAGTCTATTTGTCTCACGACCCGTACTATCGCCGTGACGTCGCGATCAAGGTCTACAACATTGAAGAAGACCAGGACGCGGAGCGCGCCAAGGTTTCGCGGAAGATGTTCTTCAACGAGGCGCACATGGTCGGCATGCTCCAGCATCCGAACATCATGCCAATCTACGATGCGGGCGAAGAGGACGGCAGCTACTACGTCGTAACCGAACATATCCAGGGCGCACGCACACTGGCTGCGTATTGCCGCCCGGACAATCTCCTGCGTGTCGACGACGTCGTGGAGATCATCTACAAGTGCGCCAAGGCGCTGCACTACGCGCATGGCCGCGGCGTCATTCATCGTGACATCAAGCCGTCGAATGTCATGCTGACGATTGACAATGACGTGCGCATCATCGATTTCGGTATTGCCATTGTCAGCGACTCGGAAGTATCGCGTATCGAAGGCATTGCGGGTTCACCGAGCTACATGTCGCCTGAACAGGTGCAATCGGAAGAGCTGACGCCACGCTCGGACCTCTATTCACTTGGCGCCGTCATGTACGAATTGCTGACCGGGTTCCGTCCGTTCCGCGCCGACAATCTGTCCAAGTTGTTGCACCAAATCGTTTACGCAACGCCACCGCCGATACACACGTACCGGGACGACCTCCCCGAGGAACTCGAGCGCGTCGTGATGACGACGATGCAGAAGGAGCCGAACAAGCGGCTTGTCACCGGCAATGCCATGGCTGCCGAATTGACGCGTGTCTACAAGGATCTGCGCCAGAAATACGACAGCCTCGACAACCAGGAGCATTTCGACCTTCTGCGTTCGCTTACATTCTTCCATGAGTTTTCGCATGCGGAAATCTGGGAAGTACTGCGTGCCTCGGACTGGCATGAGTACAAGGACGGCGAAGACATTGTCCGTGAAGGCGAAGTCGACGATCGCTTCTACATCATCGTCGCAGGCTCCGTGACGGTACAGGCGAACGGCCACGATGTTGGCACGCTCAATAACGGTGAATGTTTCGGTGAAACCAGCTACGTACGTGGCGCAAAACGCCAGGCCTCGATTCGGGCGGAAGGCCAGGTCACGATCCTGCGAGTGAGTTCGACATTGATGGAACAGGTGTCGTCCGCGTGCCAGCTGCGCTTCAACAAGGTCTTCCTGCGATCGCTGATCAACCGCCTGCAGGGTAGTGGTGGCGCCAACACCTGATTGTCAGCTCGGCTAGTCCGACACGGCATTCCTTTATCTCGCAGCAACCTACGTACAATTGTGTATGGTCGAGATGGTTGATTCCCGCAACCATTTGCGCATGCGCCGGATACTCCTGTCCATCGTTCTTCTCACGTGCTTTGCATGTCAGGCAATTGCCGACGACCCCATAGCAGACGCCTTCCCACTGCGCAATTACAACCCGTTCCTGCAAATTTTCGGTTTGCCGAAGTTCCAGACCGCTGAACTCGTTCACCCTGACCGATTCGATTTTGCCCTGAGCTACGACATCGCGAATGATGCCGACGACGCGGCACGGCCCGAGGGCGACCTCGTTATCGACGGCGAGATCCAGACTGTCGCTCTATCCCTGCGGCATCGCGTGTTTGAGCGCGTCGAAATTGGCATCGACGTGCCGTACGTCAGGCACTCGGGCGGTTCACTCGATAGCCTGATCAAGGACTGGCACAACCTGGTCGGCCTTTCCAATTCGATGCGCGAAGGACCCAACGATCAGATTCACCACAGCTTCGCGCTGGACGGCACGACCTATTACGAACTGTCGACCGCGGAGTCCGGCATTGGCGACGTTCAGCTCTCCGCTGCGTATGCCCTGCAACACGTGACGTTCCGGGCAGGGATCAAGTTGCCGACCGGGGATCCGGGCAAGCTGACCGGTAGCGGGGCAGCCGATTTCTCGCTTGGCCTGTACGCCGGCAGCACAACCACGCTGTTCGAGCGTGCATTCGATTACTCCGGGTTCCTCGGGGCACTCCTGCTTGGCGATGGCGAGGTGATGCCCGAATTTCAGCGCAGCAGCGTGGCCTACGGCGGACTGGCCCTGCGCTGGCATGCAACAGATCGCCTTGCGCTCTCGATGCAATGGTCCGTGCAAAGCTCGTACTTCGACATCGATATCGATGAAATCGGTGGCAGCACGATTCAGTTCGCTATCGGCGGCGATTATCGTTTCAAACGTTCCTTGCTGCGCCTCGCGATCGTCGAGGATGTCGCCGCCGGTGCGGCTCCTGATTTCGCACTGCATCTCTCTATCCGTAGTTTCGGCGGCTGATTTCCGGTTACACTCCCCCTCCAACGAACACAGGGGGGTTTCCATGACCAAGCGCATTTTCTGCCTGTTGGCAGTTCTATTCTCCATGCCCGCATTTTCGAGCGAGCTCGCGGATGCTATCTCCAGGGACTACACCGAGTACCTTGGCGACTTATTCGACCATTTCCACCGCAATCCCGAACTCTCGACGGTCGAGCATGAAACCGCACGTCGCATGGCAATGGAATTGAGCCTTGCGGGCTTTGAGGTCACAGAAGGGGTTGGTGGCACCGGCGTCGTTGCCATGCTTGAGAACGGGGAAGGCCCACTGGTCATGATGCGCGCCGATATGGACGGTTTGCCTGTCGAAGAAAGATCCGGACTCGAGAATGCCTCGCGAGCGAAGCAGATTGACCCGATCACGGGCAATGAGGTGTTTGTGATGCATGCCTGTGGTCATGACGTGCACATTACAAGTCTCGTCGGCACGGCACGCCACATGGCGGCAAACCGGGACGAGTGGACTGGCACCTTGATGCTGCTCGTGCAGCCTGCCGAAGAGCGCGTGCTTGGCGCTCGCGCGATGCGTGACGACGATATCTGGGAACGCTTTGGCAAACCGGATTACGCGCTCGCATTTCACGTTTCCTCGTCGGGCGTGGCCGGCATCATCAACGTGCAGGAAGGCAGCCCGTACGCGGGCGCCGATACGGTCGACATCATTATTCATGGTGTCGGCGCACACGGTGCGAGCCCACATCGCGGCAAGGACCCCATCGTCCTTGGCAGTCAGATCGTGCTCGCGCTGCAGACCCTGGTTGCCCGCGAATTGTCGCCGCGGGAAGCAGGCGTCGTTACGGTTGGTTCTTTCCATTCGGGCACCAAGCACAACATCATCTCCGACAAGGCGCATCTACAGCTGACGGTGCGCAATACAAACCCTGAAACGCGTCGCGTCCTGCTCGAGGGCATCGAGCGCATTGCGGTCAATATGGGTCGCGTTGCGGGTCTGCCAGAGGACAAGCTGCCTGAGGTCATCGTATCCAACGAGAGCGTACCGCCTGTCGTTAACGATGCTGCCCTGGTACGTCGTTTACGGACTGCCTGGGCCGAGAGCATGGGCGACGAGGCGGTGGTCGACATTCCGACCAAGGGCATGGGCGCCGAGGACTTTCCGTTCTTTACGATGGACCCGGAGATTTCGAGCGTTTACTGGTCCATGGGTGGAACGCCACAGGAAGCTTTTGACATTGAAGAGGCGGGCGGAGAGCCGGTGCCGAGTCATCACTCGCCGTTATTCAAGATTTCTCCGGAACCGTCAGTGACCAAGGGTGTCGAGTCAACGGTTGTTGCGCTGAAGGCGCTGATGCAGGAATGAACATTCGTGGCCAGTGACCGCTCATACGAGCGGTCACTGGCCACAAATCCTACAAATCCTCGACCTCGAAATCTTCGAGGTCCTCGCCACCGGCGCTCTTCAGAAGGATTTCCACTTTCTGTTCGGCTTCCTTGAGCGCCGTCTGGCAGCCCCGCGTAAGCTTGATTCCTTCCTCGAACTTTTTCATGGCCTTCTCGAGCGGCAGGTCACCGGACTCGAGTTCCTCAACGAGGCCTTCGAGGTCGGCCAGTGATTTTTCGAGGTTGAATGTCTTCGTGGCGCTCATGCGTCTGATCCATGGTGATTGCGTGGCCAAGCTACAGCGCCAGCCTTTGGTCGTCAATGCCCTGTGGCGAGCCACAATTGACAGATATTAAGAGGGACCCTAGAGTAGCTGCTTGTTGGACTGATTCTAAACTGAGAGGAAAGACAATGTCCCTGAAAGGCAGCAAGACCGAAGGTAACCTCAAAGACGCATTTGCCGGTGAATCCCAGGCAAACCGCCGTTATCTGTACTTTGCAGCGAAAGCTGACGTTGAAGGCTATAACGATGTAGCGGCCGTCTTCCGCTCCACGGCTGAAGGCGAAACAGGCCACGCGCACGGGCACCTTGAGTACCTCGAAGAGACCGGCGATCCCGCGACGGGTCTGCCAATTGGCTCGACATCCCTGAACCTGGCGGCGTCCATTGCCGGCGAAACACACGAATACACCGATATGTATCCCGGTATGGCCAAGACGGCCCGTGACGAGGGTTTCGACGAGATCGCCGACTGGTTTGAGACGCTGGCCAAGGCTGAGCGTTCGCACGCCAACCGTTTCCAGAAAGCTCTGGATTCGCTGGAAGACTAATTTGTCATGGATGGCCGGGCCGCAAGGCTCGGCCATACTCTAATGAGTAAATCCGAAGGTAGGCGCGAGGGTAGCCTCGACGCGCCAACGCGGCACGCCCTCGACTGGCGGTCGCCCGAGTTTTACGACGAAACCCCGCTGTTCGAAGAACTCGAACGCGTGTTCGATATCTGTCACGGATGTCGTCGCTGTTTCAACCTGTGCCACTCATTTCCGACGCTGTTTGATGCAATCGACGAATCGGAGAGTATGGAACTCGACACGGTCCCGAAGTCTGTCTACTGGGACGTTGTTGATCACTGTTATCTCTGCGACATGTGTTACATGTCGAAGTGCCCCTACGTGCCACCGCATGAGTGGAACATCGATTTTCCGCACCTGATGCTGCGCGCGAAGGCGGCGCGCTTCAAAAAGCAGGGCGCGTCAGCTCGCGACAAGATCCTGAGTGCCACTGACAAGGTTGGCAAACTCGCCGGCATACCCGTTGTCGTCAACGCCGTGAATGCGACCAATCGCAGCAAAGCAGGGCGTGCGCTGTTGGAGAAGACGCTCGGTGTTCACAAGGACGCGCCGGTTCCGCCGTACCATTCGAGTACCGCGCGCAAGCGCCTGTCTCGCTTGCTGGATGCGCCCGCAGGAGACACGCAGCCCGCTTCGGGCACGACCGGCAAGGTCGCTTTGTACACAACGTGCTACTGCAATCGCAATCACCCGGCTGTCAACGAAGATCTTGTCGCTGTGTTCGAGCACAACGGCATCGCGATGCGTATGGCCAGTAAAGAGGTGTGCTGCGGCATGCCGAAGCTGGAACTCGGCGACCTCGCATCCGTCGCGAAAGCGAAGGACGTCAACGTCCCCGTTCTCGCTGCTATGGTCGACGAGGGCTGGGATATTGTGACCCCGATTCCGTCCTGCACGCTGATGTTCAAGCAGGAACTGCCGCTCATGTTCCCGGACGATCCCGAGGTCATCAAGGTGCGTGACGCAATGTACGACCCGTTCGAATACCTGATGTTGCGGCACAAGGACGGTCTGCTGAAGACAGACTTCAAGGAATCGCTGGGTAAGGTGACGTACCAGGTTCCCTGCCATCTGCGCGTCCAGAATATCGGCCTGAAGACGCGCGACGCGCTGCAGCTGGTGCCCGACACGAGCATTGAGGTCATCGAGCGGTGCTCCGGTCACGATGGTACCTACGCGGTCAAGAAGGAATTCCACGAGATCTCAAAGAAAATTGCTCGCCCGGTGATCAACAAGCTGAAGAATAGCGGGGCGGATCATTTCGCCAGTGATTGCCCGATGGCCGCGGAGCAGATCGTGCAGGATCTCGATGACCATGTTGCCAACAACCCAATGAGCCTCCTCCGAAAGGCATACGGAATCTGATGCAGAAATTATCTCGCGACGATTTGTTCAGTCTTGAGCAATACGCAGAAACGCGCCCGGCGTTTCGGGAGAAAGTCCTCGAACACAAGCGTAATCGGCGCCTCGATCTCGGCACGAATGCCGCGTTGTACTTTGAAGATCGCCTGACGATGCAATACCAGGTGCAGGAAATGCTGCGCATCGAGAAGATCTTCGAAGCCGACGGCATCAATGAGGAGTTGGAGGCCTATAACCCGCTGATTCCCGACGGCTCGAACTGGAAAGCAACGTTCATGGTCGAATTTCCCGAGGAGCAGGAGCGACGCGCGATGCTGACGCAGCTTGTGGGCATTGAAGATACGGTCTACGTGCAGGTCGCCGACTTCGACCGGATCTTCGCGATTGCCGATGAGGACCTCGAGCGCGCCGACGCGGAGAAGACATCGGCCGTGCATTTCCTGCGCTTTGAGTTGCCTGCCGAGCAAGCCGCGGCGCTGAAAGGTGGTGCGTCGCTCATCGCCGGCATCAATCACGACAACTACCGGGTCGAGATCTGCCCGGTTCCCGACAACATCCGCGAATCACTCGTCAACGATCTGGATTAGAGATATAGTTCTGCCGGGCACTCTTCTGGCAATCCGTACTCTGGCTAAAGGATTGAATGACTAAGCGATACGATGCTGCGGACATTGAAGTCCTCAGTGGACTCGAACCTGTCCGGCGTCGCCCGGGCATGTACACCGACACCTCCCGCCCGAATCACCTGGCGCACGAGGTTGTCGATAATTCCGTCGACGAAGCACTTGCAGGTTACTGCAAGAAGATTGACGTCACGATCTATAAGGACGGCTCGGTCGAGGTCAGCGATGATGGACGTGGCATGCCCGTCGACAAGCACCCGAAGGAAAAGATTCCGGGCGTAGAGCTGATCCTGACGCGCCTGCATGCGGGCGGAAAATTCTCGAATGAGAACTACCAGTTCTCGGGTGGATTGCACGGCGTCGGCGTTTCCGTGGTCAACGCCCTGTCGAAAAACCTGGAAGTATGGATTCGTCGCGGCGGGCAGGAATACAACATGTCCTTCGCCGGCGGCAAGAAGCGCGGCAAGCTCGAGGTTGTCGGCAAGGTTGGCAAGGCGAACACGGGAACGACCATTCGCTTCTGGCCCGACGAGCAGTACTTCGACACGACCAAGATCTCCGTCAAGAGCCTCACGCATGCGCTCAAGGCCAAGGCTGTTCTGTGTCCCGGGCTGAAAGTCAGCCTGAAGGTCGAGAAGCCCAAGGAGAAGTTCGAATGGCAGTATGAAGGCGGACTTGAGCAATACCTGCTCGAGGAGATCGGCGGCGGGGAAACCCTGCCTGCAGAGCCGTTCTCGGGCAGCCTGTCCGGCAACAACGAGACCATCGACTGGGCGCTGGTCTGGACAACAGACGGTGGTCCGGCAGTAACCGAGAGCTACGTGAACCTGATCCCGACGCCGCAGGGCGGTACTCATGTAAATGGTCTGCGGACCGGGCTCACTAATTCGCTGCGTGAGTTCTGTGATTTCCGGAACCTGCTACCACGCGGAGTGGCGATTGCGCCTGAAGATGTCTGGGACGGGCTCAGCTTTGTGCTGAGTACGAAGCTGGAAGACCCGCAGTTCTCCGGGCAGACCAAGGAAAGACTGTCATCGCGCGAATCGGCCGCATTCGTTGCCGGCGTCATCAAGGACAATTTCTCGCTGTGGCTGAACCAGCATCCGGAAACGGGTGACCTGATCGCACAGCTCGCGATCAGCAAGGCGCAGAAGCGCCTGAAGTCCGCAAAGAAAGTCGTTCGCAAAAAAATCGTGTCCGGCCCGGCACTGCCGGGCAAGCTTGCCGACTGCACGTCCCAGGAGCCCGAACTGTGTGAGTTGTTCCTGGTTGAGGGTGATTCTGCCGGCGGTTCCGCCAAGCAGGCACGCGATCGCAACACGCAGGCGATCATGCCGCTGCGCGGCAAGATACTGAACACCTGGGAAGTTGATACAGCTGAAATCCTGGCGTCTGCCGAAGTGCATGACATCTCGGTTGCCCTGGGAGTTGATCCTGGCAGCGACGACATCAGTGGTTTGCGCTATCACAAGATCTGCATCCTCGCCGATGCAGATTCAGACGGCCTGCACATTGCGACTTTGCTGTGCGCTCTGTTCCTGCGGCATTTCCGCGAATTGATTCTCGCCGGTCATGTGTATGTGGCAATGCCACCGCTTTATCGCGTCGACGTTGGCAAGGAAGTTTTCTATGCACTCGACGAAGGGGAACGCACAGGTATTCTCGATCGCATCGATGCGGAAAAGAAAAAGGGCAAGGTTACTGTCACGCGTTTCAAGGGACTCGGCGAAATGGATCCCGAGCAACTGCGTGAGACCACGATGAACCGCGACACACGCCGCCTCGTGCAACTAACGGTTAGCGGACGCGATAAGACCGATCAACTCATGGACATGCTGCTGGCGAAGAAGCGATCGAAGGATCGTCGGAGCTGGCTCGAAACCAAAGGCAACCTTGCCGAGGTATGAAATGACAACCATGCAGAATTCTCTGAACCTCGAGGGCGTTGAACAACAGCCGCTCAAGGAATACACAGAACGGGCGTACCTGGATTACTCGATGTACGTCATTCTCGATCGAGCGTTGCCGCAGATCGGCGACGGTCTGAAACCGGTGCAACGTCGCATCATCTACGCGATGAGTGAGCTCGGCCTGTCAGCATCCTCCAAGCCGAAGAAGTCGGCTCGCACCGTCGGTGACGTGATCGGCAAATTTCATCCTCACGGTGACTCGGCCTGCTACGAAGCGATGGTGTTGATGGCGCAGCCATTCTCGTATCGTTACCCGATTGTCATCGGGCAGGGCAACTGGGGCTCGACAGACGATCCCAAATCTTTCGCGGCGATGCGCTACACGGAGTCGCGACTGGCGCCGTACGCCAAGAGCCTGTTACAGGAACTCGGGCAGGGCACCGTCGATTGGGCGCCGAATTTCGATGGCACGCTCAAAGAGCCGGTCGTACTTCCCGCGCGACTGCCGAACCTGCTGCTTAACGGCACGACGGGTATTGCCGTCGGCATGTCGACTGACGTACCGCCGCACAACCTGAAGGAAGTCGCCAGCGCACTCGTTCACCTGATAGACAATCCGTCAGCAACCGTCGCGCAGCTTATGAAGCATGTGAAAGGTCCGGATTTTCCAACAGGCGGTGAGCTCGTTTCGTCTGCCGAAGAAATTCGGGAAATTTACGCGACCGGCAATGGCACGCTGCGCCTCAGGGCGTCGTACAAGATAGAAAATGGCGACATCGTCGTGACGTCGTTGCCGTACCAGATTTCGGGCGCGAAGCTCCTGGAACAAATCGCCGCGCAAATGCGCGCCAAGAAGTTGCCGCAGGTTGACGACCTTCGTGACGAGTCGGATCACGAGGACCCAACGCGCCTTGTCATCAGCAAGAAGCGCGGCGTGGACGTCGAGCAGCTCATGTCGCACTTGTTCTCGACAACTTCCCTGGAACGTACGTTACGCGTGAACATGAACGTCATCGGCCTCGACGGTCGGCCGCGCATGTTTAATCTCGTCGAGATGCTCAAGGAGTGGCTCACGTTCCGCAAGGACACGGTAAAGAACCGCCTCAGTCATCGTCTCCAGATCGTTAACGATCGCCTGCACATCCTCGACGGCCTGTTGCTTGCCTATCTGAATATCGACGAGGTCATCGCGATCATTCGCGAGGAAGATGAACCGAAGCCGGTGCTGATGAAGCGTTTCAAACTCTCAGACATCCAGGCCGAAGCAATCCTCAACCTGCGTCTGCGGAATCTCGCCAAGCTTGAGGAATTCAAGATCAGGGGCGAACAGGACGAGCTGCAGGAAGAGCGCGATGTGCTGGAGAAGACCCTCAAGAGTGCGGCGCGCCTGAAGACGCTTATCAAGAAAGAAATTCTCGAGGATGCGGAGGCTTACGGAGACGACCGGCGCACCGTCATCGTCGAGCGCGCGGCTGCGCAGGCAATGGATCAAACACAGCTCGTGGCGAGTGAACCCGTGACCGTCGTCCTGTCGAAGGCGGGCTATGCGCGCGCTGCAAAAGGCCACGAAATCGACCCGGCGACGCTGAGTTATCGCTCGGGTGACACCTACCTGGCTGCGGCGCAGGGGCGCAGCAACCAGCTGGCGATGTTTATCGACAGTACGGGCAGGGTCTACAGCGTGATGGCGGGTACCTTGCCGTCGGCCCGCGGGCAGGGCGAACCGCTGTCCAGTCGTTTCAAGCCACCCGATGGCGCGGGATTTTGCGGAGCGATGATTGGTGACGACGAGCAGAAATACCTGCTTGCGAGCGATGCCGGGTACGGCTTCGTCGCGAAACTATCCGATCTGGTGTCGCGTGCCAAAGCAGGCAAGGCGATACTGCGAGTGCCCGCCGGCGGCAAGGCCGTCGTTCCAGCGCCCGTGCCGCAGGACAAGGAGTGCCTGATCGCCGCGGTCAGTTCGATAGGCCGCCTGTTGTTGTTTGAACTGGAAGAATTGCCCGAGCTTGCCAAGGGGAAGGGCAACAAGCTCATCAATATTCCGGGTCCAAAATACAAGAACGGCGACGAGAAGATGGTCGCGGCCGCAGTCGTGCCGGAAGACGGGCACCTCGAGATCTACTCTGGAACTCGCAAGATGACTATCAAGTGGAACGATCTCGACGACTACTACGGTGACCGTGCGCTGCGTGGCGCCCTGCTGCCAAAGGGCTGGCGCAAGGTTGAGCGCCTGGTCGGAATCGCCTAATGGGCATGCCTGGCCCACATTGGCCAGGCAAAGCTGTTTGACTAGCGTTTGCGGGTGTCGACTTTGCCGCCCGAGATTTCCATTTCGGCTGTTTCGTCGTCGTTGGCTACCGGCATTTCAGCGGTCTCGTCGTCGGCCCGCAGGTTCACTGTAACCGCCGCTGTGTCATTCGGATCGTATGACAGTTCCATTTCGGCCGTCTCGTCTTCATGCTTTGGCAACTGTGCTGTCACGTCGAGTTCGGTCACTGTCGCGAGCGGCAGGGCAGAGGTCTCGTCGTCGCTGACGGTCGCGTCGAGTTCGCGCGACAACTCGGCCGCTGCGCGGGAAATCTCGGCATTGAGTGCCTGTGTGGCGGTCAGTTCTTCCTGGTAGTCCTGCTCGAGAATGTCGTAGTCGACTTCCTTGCTGATCGTGTAGTTATCACCGATCAGCGTTTCGTCGACCATGCCAACCGGGACGGCCTTGAGATCTCGTTCGGTGACGTCTTCAGGTTGTGGCATCTGCGTCGCATCCATGATGACGGACATATCGTAGTCGTCATCGTCTGGCAGGACTTCGCTTTCGAGTATTGACTCGATTCTCGCCCTGTCCGGTGCCGGAAGAACGTCGGTTTCGCTGTCGCTGACGGGCGCCTCTGGCTCGAAAGGCAATTCGATGTCCAGTTCGGTCGTCGCCGCGAAGCCGAAATCCTGAGCGACATCCATGTCCGTGCCTTCTACAAGGCCCGTGCCCAGCACCAGGTCCGCATCGAGTGCGAGGTTTTCCTGGGTCGGGGAGTCGTCATCGATGTCGTAGACTTCGAGCGCTTCAATCGTGTCAGCGTCATCGTGTACATCATCGTTGGCAATGGTTGTGCCGGATACGGCGCCAATCGGTGCGGACCCAAAGCGATCCCTGACGCGGCGACCAAACAGGATCAGCAGCGCCATGATCGCAAGACCGCCGCCAATCAGCCAGGTATACAGAGACGTCGATTCGCTGCGCGAGCCCGTGCTGATAATGGCAGTTGGGACGTTTGGTGATGTCGACGTCGTTTCGGGACCGGGCAGTTGCGTATCAGGAATGATGACCGTCTCGCGTGTCGCGGCGGTGGACTCAACAAACGGATTGTTGCTGTCCAGGATCACGTCACCCGGGCGCAACTCGGTCGTCGATGTTTCGATTGCCGGCTCCATGGCTGTGCTCGTAGCGAGGCTCAGGCGCTTCGATGGTCTCGAGCACGGGCGGTTCATACACGCCACCATCCACGGTTTCCACAGCGCTTTCGGTTGCTGTTGGCGCGGGCTCAAGGTTTGTCGACGCCGCGGCGACGATGACCGGCGCAGTGCCGTCAAAACTCGGAATCGTTAGCCAGCTGCCTGCCTTGAGTTTGTTCGGGTCGTTGTCGATAAATGCGTCAGGATTTGCCGCGAAGATCGCGTTTACGGCTGGCCAGAGGCCCACCGGACGATTTCGGATCCGGGTAGCAATTTCGCTCAGGCTCTCTCCAGGCTGAACCTGGATGCGTGTCGACACTTCGACCGGTGCCCGGATCACGGACGGTCGCACAACTGGAGAACCAAGTGCTGATGCAGGGGCAACGGCTGTGGCCGCGGTGGGGCTTGCCTGCAGGCTTGCAGGCGCCGGGTTCGCCGGATCCACGAAGAGCATGTATTCGCGGCTGAGATTCGGGGTGTAGGGGCAGTTGATCGTGACACGGGTACCGAGCATCGGTTCGCGGACCCGGGTCTCGCCAGTGATTACGATAGCCCGCTCGGTGATGGTGACGGTGCTGGAGCCGATGCCCGGCAGTCCGCTCGAGGAGTGGCCTCCGCCAATAGATACGCAGGTGTTGCTGAGCATTTCATTGGGGGCGAGGGCGTAGGCAATACTCGCGCGCAGCGGCTGTCCCAGGTGAGACTGAACTGTCAGTTCACCGAGTTCCAGCGCCGTTGCCGGAGTTACCGCGAGGCCTCCGCCGATGGCGACGAGAGGCATCAGGGTACGCGTCACTGCGCGGTTCCTGGCATGGAAATCCTTGTCTGCTTTTTTCACTATTGGCACCCCGTGGTCCTGCAATACGCACATTAGTTTCGGCGCGTATGTGAAGCTACGAACGTATTCTAGTTTTTGGGGGCAGCGCTCCGTTAGCGGGTGGTTCCGCTAACAGAGTGTGACGGGCGTCACACTTTCCTGTCGTCTATCCGCTTTGGGCCGCCGTAAGTTCGTCGAGCGTGTTGGTCACAGCGCTGTCTGCGTTCTGCAGTACAACCTCGGGCTCGTGAACATAATGTCCCTGCATGAAATCGAGGCCCAGCTGAAATAGCACGGCCATCGCGTTTGCATTCTCGACGCGCTCGGCAATGGTCTTGATATTTCGCTTCTGGGCGGCCCTGACGATTTTGGTTACGGAGGCCTGCATACCCTCATCTGTCATCAGCGTATGCATGAGTTCGCCATCGATCTTGATGTAGTCGGGCTTGAGGAGGTCGAGAATCTGGAAGCGTTCCTGGTCGATCCCGTAGTGTTCGATCGCGAATCCAATACCGAGTTTTCGCGTTTGTTTTACAAGCTCCTTCATCTGCTTGATGTGCTTGGCAGCATCGCGTTCCGGAATCTGGACGACGAGGCGAGAACAATCGAAACCGTCTTCATCCAGCTTCTGCCGCATCCACTCTGCCGTTGTCGGGTCGGTAATCGATTGCCTCGACAGGCGCACAAATACGCGGTCCGCGTCGTTCTTGCAGCAGAAGTCCATGGCTGCCGTCAACATCCAACGGTCGATGTTCTTGAGCATGTTGTTGCGTTGTGCAGCGGGAATGAACTCGGATGGCAGGATGGAATTGCCCTGTTCGTCGATCATGCGAACCAGCAGATCGAACATCTGGACCGAGTCGCTTCGCAGGCCGGCGATTGGCAACTGTGCGAGGCGGAAGCGGTCCTCCATAAGTGCGGCCTTGAGGTGCTTTACCCAGATCGCGTCGAATTCCCGTTGCTTGGTATCTTCGTCGGCACTTTCGTCGAGGAACGACGTGTTGCCGCCGGCATCTTTGCCCTGCTTGTAGGCACTCACTGTAGCTGCGACAAATTCTTCCAGATTGCTGAACACCTCACTGACACCACAGGCACCAACAGTGCATGTCATGTGGGTCGATATATCGCCAATCTCAAACGTCACGTTCTTCAGGTGGTCGACAAGCTGTTTGCCCCACACCTGTGCGTCCCTGGCGCTGCCGCGTTCCAGGAGGACCATGATCGACGTTCCTTCGAATCGTCCGGCAACGTCCCGAGGGTGCATGCGCTTGCGGACAACCTCCGCGAACTGCGCCAGGATTTCTTCGGACTGGATAATGCCAACCTTGTCCCGTACTTCACTGAAATTGTCCGGCCTGATATACACGAGACAGTGAGTGCCTTGCGCGGGTTTACGGCGCAGCCGTTTCTCAATGCGTTCGAGAAACTGTGCGCGATGGAAGAACAACATCGTCGGATCGCGCTTGAGTGCATCGTGAACCAGTTTGGTCGGCTCTTCGGCCACCTTGAGTTGTGGCGCTATTCGTATCTGCACACACGGACCATCCTCGAGATCGATCCTGCGGAATTCCAGGTGCAGTTCCTCTGCCTCGCCCGAGTCAATGTGGGCCTTGACGATGAGCTTCTCGTCTTTCTGCCATTTACCTGCAATGGTCGCGATCAGCGCACCCTTCAGTGCCGCCTGGCTTTCTGGTTCAAAGGTGTCCATGACCGGCAGGCCGAGCAGCTCGTTCTTTTCCCTGATCTTGAATTGCTGCAACCAGGCATCGTTGACGTCAGTGAAGATTCCTTCCTGCACGAGCGCGTAGGAACTGGCCGATACGGCCATGTGATCCTTGAGTTGCTTCTTGTATTGGGTCGCGGAATGCAGCGTTGAATTCAGCGCTCGCTCCACACGCAGCGCGCGCAATTCGCGTGAAACGACGGATTGCAGACGGGTCTTCAGTCCGATGGATACAAGGTCGCAGGCGCCTGAACGCATGGCGGCTTCAATATCAGCTTCGCCGGCCGCTGCCTGCATGGCGATAACGGGAACTTCAGGGTTGTAGCGGTCTTTTTGCTTGACGACCTGGCGAATCGAATCCGGGTAACGGTCGCAATTGAGAATCAGCAACTCGACGTTTTCGCTGGCGAGCGTATCGGCCAGCCGCACGGGGGTAGCTATCCAATGGCAATGTGCCGCGTGGCCCGCGTCACGTAATGCACTATTGATCAGCTCTACATCGTCCTGGTTTTCTGTCAGGACCGCGATTGAGATGCTCTGGCGCCCGTCCAAATCCAATTCCCTGGTAAACCGGGTATTCCCCGCGATATCCATATTCTGTTAAGAACTTTGGAGTCTAGACACTGCAGGCAGGGGTGTCGCGACCCGGAGGTCAAAACCGTGACATGAATCAAGTTTCTGGACTGATTGGCGTGGAAAAGGGCCGAAAATACGACTGGAACCGGTCTGCGACTCCGGTATCATAGCGCCTCGCCGCCAATCGGTGGGTCGACCTGCAAGAGCAATAGAATGGCAAATTACAACACCAGCGAGTTCAGATCCGGTCTCCGGATTATTATCGATGGCAATCCCTGCATCATCGTAGACAACGAATTCGTCAAACCCGGCAAAGGCCAGGCGTTTAATCGAGTCCGCATCAAGAACCTCAAGACCGGCAAGACGGTCGACAAGACCTTCAAGTCGGGTGAGTCGGTTGAAGCGGCTGATGTCGTGGATACTGAAATGCAGTACCTCTACGCGGATGGCGAGTTCTGGCATTTCATGGTGCCGGATACGTTCGAGCAATACGCTGCCGACGCGAGTGCCGTTGGCGATGCCCAGGACTGGATCACCGATGGCGATGTCTGCGGCGTTACGCTCTGGAACAACACCCCGTTGATTGTTACAGCGCCGAATTTTGTCGAGCTCGAAATCACTCAAACGGATCCGGGCGTGAAGGGTGATACCGCCAGCGGCGGCGGCAAGCCGGCGACCTTATCGACAGGCGCCGTTGTTCGGGTACCGCTGTTTGTCGATCAAAACGAAGTGATCAAGGTGGATACCCGTTCACGCGAGTACGTTTCGCGCGTCAAATAAAATACTTGCGCGCTTCCTGGAGCGTGCAAAAGGATTCACACAGCATTTCTATGCCGGTCTGGTCCGCTTCCGAGAACCGGCGCGTGACCGGACTGTCGATATCCAGGACGCCGATCAGCTTCCCGTGAGACACCAGCGGTACGACGAGTTCCGACCGCGAATCGGGGTCACAAACAATGTGCCCGGGAAACGCGTGCACATCCGCAATTCGTTGCGTCTGCATCGTCGATGCGGCGGCACCGCAAACGCCTTCATCAAGTGCGATATGTACGCAGGCGGGTTTGCCCTGAAATGGTCCAAGCACCAGTTCATCGTCTCGCAGCACATAGATGCCAAGCCAGTTGATTTCCTCAATCGCGTTGTAGAGCAGGCCGACGAAGTTGGCGGCCGCGGCAAGCGCGTCGGCCTCCTCGTCCAACAACGCGTGCAGTTGTGAGTTCAGCAGCTTGTAGTCAGTTTTAATCATAGGTCGGGTCAAAAGCGAAGGTAATCACGTCGCGTATATCGTCGGTCTTGTCGTGGAGCATTTGCAAGCGTTCGAGGCCCATGGCGACTCCCGCGCAGTCCGGGAGACCTGCGCCGAGCGCGGCCAGCAGGGTCTTGTCAACGGGTCGAACAGGGCGCCCGCGTTTTTTGCGGTTCTTGTTATCACGATCAATTCGCGTACCGAGTTCCGCAGAATCCACGAGTTCCACGTAGCCATTCGCCAATTCAACGGGCCCGAGAAACACTTCGAATCGATCGGCGACCGTCGGGTCGTCCGGGCATCGTCGCGCCAGTGCGGCCTGCCTGGCCGGATAGTGCCGCAAGACCGTCAAACGATCCATTGCGAATGTCGGAATTACCCGCGTTGCCAGGAGCAGGTCCAGCCAGTCATCCAGCTCATTGCCCATGGCCGCACGCAGGTCGGCATCTGCACTCGCCGCGTTGGCCAGCGTCTCGCAGTCCGCCGTGCGCATATCAATGCCGCAGACGTCACGTAATGCATCGACGTAGTCGACAACAAGCGGTGCTCGTTCGGGACAAATATCGTCGAGCGCCCTGGCGATGAGCGAGAGCGTGTCGTCGATGATTTCCCCGAGGTTCATGCCGTGGCGGTACCACTCGATCATCGTAAACTCGGGCTGGTGCTGGAGCCCGGCCTCGCCGTCGCGAAAGACGCGGCAAATGGAGAAGATGTCGGGATAAGCTGCAGCGAGCAAACGCTTCATGCAGAACTCGGGTGACGTGTGCAGATACAACGGCCGGCCACCAATCACACTGTCGGTGACGGACAAGCTCTCGATTTGCGTGTCGCTGACAGCAAACGGGCTCAGCGCCGGTGTGTCGACCTCGAGGACGTCCTCAGCATGAAAGTACTCGCGAATGCGGCGCAGCATTGCAGCACGGCTTGCCGCTGCCTGCGGTCCGGATGCAGGACGCCAATCGGTCATCCAGTCGGGTCCTGCAGCTCCCCGATCTCCTCGCCCATACGCACGGTTGCGCCGGGCTCGAGGTCGTCGTCCCATTCGCAGACGCCCTTGGGAAGCAGGAGGATTACCGTGGAACCCATGTTGAACCAACCGAGCAAATCGCCCTTGTCGAGCTCCGCGGGATATCCCGAAATGTCGAGTTCGTCGACAACACCTTCCTTGCGGGGACGAATTTCGCCTGTCCACGGTGTGCTGATACTGCCAACGTTCAACGCGCCAACCAGGATCACGACTGCCGGGCCGTAAGCGGTGCGCAAGTGCATGACCAGCCGTTCATTGCGACGGAACAATCCGTCAACACGCGACACCGTGGCTTCATTCACACTGAAAAGGTCGCCAGGCACGTAGCGCGCCGCAAGCAGTTCGCCGGCAAGCGGTGCATGCACGCGGTGATAGTTGTAAGGCGCCAGGTAAATCGTCGCGAAACTGCCGTCAACGTAGTGCTCGGCTTCCTGCAAGTCTGTGGCGAGCAGGTCACCCAGCGAATAATCGATGCCCTTGGCCTGGAAAATGCTGTCCGCCCGGATGGTGCCAGCCACCGAGACCGTTCCGTCGGCAGGAGAAACCAGCGCGTCGCTGTCGTCGTCGATGGGCCGGGCCCCGTCCGCCAGCTCGCGAATGAAGAACTCATTGAAGGTCGCAAAACCGCCCGGGACCTCGAGTTTCACTTCGTCGAGGTCAACATCGAACGCGCGGGCAAACCGCGTGATCAGGAAGTCCTTGAAACCGGGATGCCTGATCCGGGCGATGCGCCAGATGACGGCCGTTAGCCAATGGCGAGGAAGAATGTGTTGCAACAGGACGAACGCGCTCGCCTTCATTTCCGTTCGTCCTTCAAAAAAGAATATTCGATAGTGAGTACTGGCAAATCCTCATTGAAGAATTGCAGAGTGATTGAATCCTGCAGGTCGCGCGGGCGCATGAGCATGAGGTGCTTGCCGCCTCGTTCCAGCACGACGCTGGATCGCGCCGGTATTTCCAGGGCATCGAGTTCGCGCATGCGCGAGACACCATCGACAATGGTCGTTTCGTGAACTTCAACTGCCTCAAACTGCGGGCTGGTGACTTTCGTGATACGTGCTGTCTCGCCGGTGTTGTTGGTAATCACGAAAAAGCCCGCGCTCATCTGCATGCCGGGCATGGGTCGGGTGATCTCAAGGTCGTTGACGACGAGCGGGGGTTCAGGCGCACCGCAGGCGGACAGCAACAGAGCAAGAAGAAGGAGAGCGCCGCGCATCAGTTGTCTCCCATGATAATTGGCAAATCGTGAACGTAGTCGTCGGCTGTTTGCGGGCTGCCGAACAACGCCTCGAAACCGCCATCCGGGTTGATGACGAGAACGGCGGCCGAGTGATCAACGGTATAGTTCTCGTCGTCCAACGGCTGTTTTTCGAAGTAGATGCCCAGTCCGGATGTCAGTTTGGTGATTTCCTCGAGCGTGCCGGTGATGCCGAGATTGCCTGCGCCGAAATAGTTCACGTACCGCTCCAGAATTTCGGGTGTATCGCGCTCCGGGTCAACGCTGACCAGAACGATACGCGGTAACGGCGCCTGTCCCTGGTCCAGCAACGCCGCTTTCGCGGCTGCCAGGACCTGCATGGTCGTTGGGCAGACGTCCGGGCAGTGCGTAAAACCAAAAAACACGAGGTCCCAGTGTCCCTGAAACACGGTTTGATCGATTGGCGTGCCGTGCTGGTCCAGAAGAGAGAACTCGGGTACCGGGTTCGGTGCCGGCAAAATCAGGGCGGACTCAGGTTTGGAGGGTGCCCGCATCTGCAGGGCCACATACGTGCCAGCGGCCAGTGCCAGCCCCAGGGCGAAGGCGGTGATGAGTTGTCTTGGTTTCATAAGTAAAACTTGCGATTTGAACCGGCAATTCTACAGGCAGAACGACCATGAGCGTGATAGATTCGCGCGGCATGAACGTCGAGCAACTCATTCGCGAGATCGCAGGCCGATTCGAGACGGCTGGTCTGACCTATGGTCACGGCACGGACAACGCGGTCGATGAGGCTGCATGGCTCGTTTTCTCGGTACTCGACCTGTCGCACCAGGATGCGCCCGACGTCTACGCGAAGGCCGTGACGGCTGGGGAAATTGCTGCAGTCGACGCGTTGGCCGCGCGGCGCATGGATGAGCGCGTGCCGCTTGCCTATCTCGTCAGGCAGGCCTGGTTTGCGGGGCTCGAATTCTATATCGATGAACGCGTGCTGGTACCTCGATCGCCCTTTGCCGAGTTGATACACAATCGGTTTGCGCCGTGGATTTCGCCTGCTGATGTCAGGCGTGCCGTGGACCTCGGTACCGGCAGCGCCTGCATCGCGATCGCCACGGCGTACGCGTTTCCGGAGGCCCGGGTAGACGCCGTCGATATCTCCGACGATGCCCTGGCCGTCGCCGAGATTAATATTGAGCGACACGGCCTGTCGAATCGCGTTCGCGCGGTCAAGTCGGATTTCTTCGCCGCGCTGGGTGATACTCGCTACGACCTCATCGTCAGCAATCCGCCGTACGTCGACCAGGCCGACATGGATGCACGGCCAGCGGAGTTTCGACACGAGCCCGAACTCGGTCTTGCGGCGGGGTCGGATGGTCTGGACTGCGTGCACAAGATTTTGCAGGATGCCTCGCGATTTGTGACAGACAATGGAATACTCGTGTGCGAGGTTGGCAACAGCCAGCCTGCGCTGGAAGCGGCGTATCCGGAAGTGCCATTCGTCTGGCTGGAATTCGAGCAAGGCGGTACAGGTGTGTTCCTGCTGACTTCCGGCGATTTGCAGTTGGTTAGCCAACGACCAGCCGGCCAATAATTGGTCAGCTAACAGACCAGGAAGTAGCAGAGTGTCGGGTAACAGTTTCGGAAGATCGTTTGTCGTAACGACCTTTGGCGAGAGCCACGGGTTGGCGCTCGGCTGTATCGTTGACGGTTGTCCGCCCGGCATGGAGCTTTCCGAGGCCGATATTCAAGGCGATCTCGATCGCCGGCGTCCGGGCCGGAACAAACATACGACTCAGCGGAACGAGCCGGACCGGGTCCGTATTCTGTCAGGCGTATTCGAGGGCAGGACGACCGGCACCCCGATCGGCTTGATCATCGAGAACACGGATCAGCAATCAAGGGACTACGGCGATATCAAGGACAAGTTTCGTCCTGGGCATGCCGACTACACGTATCAGCAGAAGTACGGTATCCGCGACTACCGCGGTGGCGGCCGATCCTCGGCGCGTGAAACGGCCATGCGCGTTGCGGCTGGCGCGATTGCCCGCAAGTATCTGAAAGAACGCGCTGGCATCGACATCCAGGGATTCGTTGCGCAACTTGGCCCCATCACGTTGCAGGCGACCGACCTCTCGATCGTCAATGACAACCCGTTTTTTTGCGCCGATCCGGACAAACTCGACGAGCTCGACAAATTCATGACGGACTTGCGCGAGGAGGGCGATTCGATCGGCGCCAAGATCAGTATCCTCGTCCGCGGATTGCCGCCGGGACTTGGCGAACCCGTGTTCGACAAGCTGGAAGCCGATCTTGCGCATGGCCTGATGAGTATCAATGCGGTTAAAGGGGTTGAAGTCGGGGCGGGTTTCGCTGCCGTAGCGCAACGCGGCAGTGAGCACCGCGATGAAATGTCCGCGTCAGGCTTTAGCAAGAACGATGCCGGGGGCACGCTGGGCGGCCTTTCGTCGGGGCAGGATCTCCTCACGAGCATCGCGCTCAAGCCGACATCGAGCATCAGCAAGGCCGGCAAGACAATCGACAAGAGCGGCGCAGAAACCGAAATCGTCACCAAGGGGCGCCACGATCCGTGTGTCGGATTGAGAGCCACACCGATCGCCGAGGCGATGGTTGCGCTGGTGATCATGGACCACTACCTGCGCAATCGCGCACAGAATGCCGACGTGGAGTCGGAAACACCAACCATATAACAATCGCAGGAGCGGCCATTGGCCGCGATAACAGGATCTAATGAGTAAGAAATTTGACATCGCCGTTGTCGGCGCCACCGGCGTCGTCGGCGAATCGATGCTGGAAATACTGAGCCAACGCAAATTCCCGGTCGGCAAGGTGTATGCGCTCGCCAGCGACCGTTCGCTCGGCAAGACCGTATCGTTCGGCCACCAGCAAATCCCGGTTGAGGATCTTGCCGATTTCGATTTTTCCCGGGTCCAGATAGGGCTGTTTTCAGCCGGTGCCTCGGTTTCGGAGGAATACGCACCGAAGGCGGCCGCCGCAGGCTGTGTCGTTGTGGACAACACATCCCGGTTTCGTTACGACGACGACATCCCGCTCGTCGTGCCCGAGGTGAATCCGGACGCCATCGCCAACTACACGGCGCGCGGTATCATTGCGAACCCGAATTGCTCGACCATCCAGATGGTCGTTGCATTGAAGCCTATCTACGATGCGGTCGGTATCGAGCGCATCAATGTCTGCACGTACCAGGCGGTGTCGGGTGCCGGCCGCAGTGCGGTAGAGGAACTCGTGCGCCAGACCACGGCATTGTTAAACGGCCGACCGCTGGAATTAGAGGGTGACGCCAAGCAAATCGCGTTCAACGCCATCCCGCATATCGACGTCTTCCTGGACAATCGCTATACCAAGGAAGAAATGAAGATGGTCTGGGAAACGCGCAAGATACTGGATGACGAGGAAATTCTCGTCAATCCGACGGCCGTGCGTATCCCTGCATTCTTTGGCCATTCCGAAGCTGTCCACATGGAAACACGGGACAAGATTTCGGCCGCTGAGGTATCCGAATTGCTTGCCCGCTCACCGGGTGTCAAGGTCCTTGACGGGGTCAAAACCGGGGAATATCCGACTGCGGTAACGGAAAGCTCCGGGGCGGACCCGGTTTTCGTTGGCAGAATCCGCGAGGACATCTCTCATCCGCGTGGAATTAACCTCTGGGTAGTCGCGGATAACATACGTAAGGGCGCGGCTCTAAATAGCGTCCAAATTGCTGAAATATTGGCAAAAAACTATCTATAGGCTATAGTTCGCAGGCAAATATCGGCCCTGACTGGATGTCGTGAAGGGGCCTTGTAGGGTTTGGAGAAATACATTATGTCGCGATGTCTTACGCGTATCTCGCTTGCACTTGTCCTTTTGCTGTCGAGCGAGGTCTGGGCCATTGGACTGGGTGACATCCACCTGGATTCCGCGCTCAATGAGCCGCTACGTGCGGAAATTGAGTTGCTGTCGGCCACACCGGAAGAACTGGCGAACCTGAACGTCGCGCTCGCGTCAGCCGAAACATTCAGCCGCTACGGCATCGACCGGCCGTTTTTCCTTCAGGACATCGAGTTCAACGTCCAGGCGACTGGTCCCAACGGGGCTGTTGTACAAATTCGCTCGCTCTCCCCGATTACCGAGCCCTTCCTGACATTCCTTGTAGAGGCGACCTGGTCCAGTGGCCGCCTGCTGCGCGAATACACTGTACTGCTGGATCCGCCAACCTATGCGCCACCCGCGGTTCAGCAAGCTCCGGCCGTTGAGGCACCGCGGCGCGCTACGCCGAGCGACAGTGCCCGTATCGAGCGGCAACAACCGGTGCAACAAGCCCCGCGTCAGACACCGCCTGCGGCACAGCCGCGTGTGACGGCGCCGCCAGCGGCGCCACGCGACAGGGATACCGTTTCAGCTGCGCCGCCGCCGGCCCCCGCTGCCGAATCGTCGTACTCACGGACATCGTCCGGCGACTATTACGTGGAGCGTGGTGACACGCTGTGGGGCATCGCAAGCCGCATGCGTCCGGACAGTCGCCTGACGATGAACCAGACAATGATGGCGATCTTCGAAGCGAACCCCGGTGCGTTCTCGAACAACATCAACAGACTCAGCGCCGGGGCGTCATTGCGAATCCCAAGCGCCGATGAGGTCTTCCAGATCAGTCGCGGCGAGGCGTTCTCCGAGGTGAGGCGCCAGAACGCGATCTGGAGCGAGACCAGGGGCGTACCGTCGCCGGACACCGGCTATGCAGACACGACGCCGGACACCGATTACACGACCCCGGATACGGATTACTCGGAGCCGGTGGACACCGCGGAAACACGCCCGACGCTGGAGCTGGTGCCGCCCGACGAAGAGCCGATCGGCATTGAGTACGACGACGAACTGGCTACGTCCGAGCCGCAGACCCGCGAGCAGGAAATTGAGAATCGCATTGCCGATCTTGAAGCCGCCGACGTTCCGGACCAGCAGTCCCTGATCGAGATTCGCGATAACGAACTCGCATCCCTGCGCCAGGAGCTGGCGGATATACGTGGCGAGATCTACGAAGCGCCGGTCGATGAGGCAGCGACTGACGAGATCCCGGACGATGAGTTATTCGCGGACGATGAGCTGATTCCCGACACCGACGAGGAAACGACGGCCGCCGACGACGAGGTGACCGAGCCCGCGCCGGCACCGAGTGACGTCATTCGTACACCGCGAGCCGACAGCGAGCCAGGCATCATGGACCGCGTCATGGCGATCCTCGGCAGCTTCTGGACGAAGATAGTTGCGGCATTGATCCTGGTGGCCGGCGTGCTGCTCTGGTTCGTTCGCCGAGGTCGCGATGAAGACGACGATTCCGGACCGTGGGAAACGCTGGACAAAGACGAACTTGCGGCGGGCGCCATGTCGGCGACCGAAACACTGCGTGCCCCGACACATGACGACGAGTCTATTGTCGTGGTCGAGCAGGATTCGGGAATTCGCCGGATGGACGACGACACGATTGAAGCGCCGTCGCCGGAACTTGACTCGCTCGAGGACGCCACAGGCGATACGGGCGAGTTCGGGTCGCTGGAGGACACTTTCAGCAGCGAAACCGCCGTCAACCTGGATCAGTCGGACCCGCTGGCCGAAGCGGATTTCCATATGGCGTATGGTCTTTACGATCAGGCGGCAGACCTGGTTAACGGTGCACTCGAGGCCGACCCGACGGACCAGGCCCTGATGTCGAAGTTGTGCGAAATCTACTTCGTCTGGGGCAACCAGGACGCATTCGTCGACGCAGCCGCGCGGCTCAAGGGCGCGCTCGGCGGCAGTGACTCGGCCGTGTGGGACAAGATCGTGATCATGGGGCAGCAAATCGCTGCCGAGCACGAGCTGTTTGCCGGTGCCGGTGTGGCTGGCGCAACCAAGGCCGTCGATCTCTCCTTCGAATCCGAGATGGATGACGCGGCGAACTCGACATGGACTTTGGCGGCGATGGAGCAGCCGAATCGGACATCATCGACCTCGGCGCCGACGACACTGGAGGCGATGACGACGGCATCGACTTCCTGTTTGACGGTGCAGACGACGGGTCTGTCGACCTGAATCTCGACGATACCGCGGAAAGTCCAACGATCGAAACGCCCACTGACATGGACGTAACCGCCGAGATGCCGGTTGCGGCAGAGCCGACGGTCGAGACGCCGACCATCGAGCAGCAATTCGAGGGCATGGACGGCACCTCCGAGTTGCCGTCGCTGGACGAGGCCTTTGCCGGCGTAGGCCCGGAGACGGACGCAACCGCCGAGATTAACCTCGACGAACTCGATCTGGATATCACGGGGACGAATGAGGCGCTGGAAGACACGGGCATCAACGAGACCCTGGATGACTTCGGCAGTATCGACTCCACAGGCATGCGACTGGCTACCGATGAGACGGGCGCCAGCCCCAGGCTGTATGTGGAAGAGGACACGGATACTTCTCTCGATATCGACCTGCTCGAAGCGACCGGGCGCACGCAGATTCTGAGTGAAGATTTCGCGGTTGCAACTGCATCGGATGTCGACGCCGATCTTGGTGATGACGACGCGACGATGCTGGCACCGGGCTACGGCGACGACGATACGGCAATCGGCTTCGACGAAGACACCGCTATCGCCAGCGATGCCGAGACCATGCTGGCACCGATGGACGATGACGAAGACGACTTCGATTTCGCCAAGACGGAGGCATTACCGCCCGAGGCGTTCACCGGTAATACGAGCCTCGACGAGACGGGTGAAATGCCGGCCGTTGCGGGAACCGATGTAGACCTGGATCTCGACGACCTGACGGCGGCACTGGCCGTCAGCGAAATCGGTGACACGGTCGAACAGCCGCGTGACGACGCTACCGTCGAACAGCCACGGCCGAGTATCGCTGACGAGACATCGGAAGTGCCGACAATGTCGATCGCACCCGAGGACATGAGCGACGATCTGTACGAGGCCAGGACGATGACCGAGGTCGGCACCAAGCTCGACCTGGCACGTGCCTATGTCGATATGGGTGATCCGGCCGGTGCACGCAGCATTCTCGAGGAAGTGCTTGACGAAGGCGACGCGGGCCAGAGGCAACAGGCGCAGCAGCTGCTCGATTCGCTGCCAAGCTAGTCACAAGCCAATACCGACTGTTCATGCGCATTGCGCTCGGCATTGAATACGACGGCACGTCGTACAACGGATGGCAGCGTCAAAAAACCGGGGTGGGTGTTCAACAACGCGTCGAAGAGGCGCTCGCGATCGTTGCGAACGAGACCGTTGAGGTCGTCTGCGCGGGCCGCACCGACACGGGCGTACACGCTTCCGGCCAGGTCGTGCATTTCGATACGCACAGCGAGCGCAGTAACCGGGGCTGGTTACTCGGCGCCAACACCAACTTGCCGGCGGACGTATCCGTTACCTGGGCGCAACCTGTTGGGGACGAGTTTCACGCGCGCTTTTCGGCCACCTCGCGCAGTTATCGCTACGTCATTCTCAATCGCCTGCAACGATCCGCCTTGCACCGCGACCGCGCGTGGTGGGTGTACGAGCCACTGGACGCAGAGCGAATGCATGAGGCTGCGCAACGCCTGGTCGGCGAGCACGATTTTTCGGCCTTTCGGGCGGCGGGATGCCAGGCAAAGACGGCGATCCGGGAAATCAGCCACATCTCCGTCAGTCGCTGCGACGACTGGCTGACACTTGAGGTCACAGCGAACGCGTTTCTGCAGCACATGGTTCGCAACATCACCGGCACTCTCGCGGCGGTGGGGCAGGGCGAGCAGGAGCCAGGCTGGGTTACGACCGTCCTTAAGTCCAGGGATCGCAAAGCGGGGGGCATCGCTGCGCCACCGCATGGCCTGACGCTCGTCGGTGTCGCATACCCCGAGTCATTTGGACTGCCGGCGGCTGGCTGTTGCTAGGCGATACAGATATCATTCCCCAATGAGCTGGTTCGAAAAATTAATGCCGTCGCGCATCAGCACCGAGAATCGCACGAAGTCGGTGCCCGAAGGCGTGTGGATCAAGTGCCCCACCTGCGATGCGCAGCTGTATCGCAACGAGCTGGAGCGTAACCTTCACGTCTGTCCGAAATGCAATTACCACATGCGTATCGGTGCGCGTAAGCGCCTCAAGTTCTTCCTGGATCCGGAGTCGCAGACGGAGTTATCCGGCAAGCTGGAGCCCGAAGATCCGCTCAAATTCAAGGACAGCAAGCGCTACCGTGATCGCCTCGTGCAGGCGCAGAAGAAGACGGGGGAGAAAGACGCGCTCGTTTCTGTATCGGGCACGTTGATGGGCCGGCCTGTCGTTGCCTGCGCCTTCGAGTTTGCCTTCATGGGGGGATCCATGGGTTCCGTGGTCGGCGAGCGCTTCGCGCGCGCCGCAAATTACGCGGGTGACAACAATATGCCCATGATCTCGTTTGCTGCCAGCGGCGGGGCACGCATGCAGGAAGCGCTGTTCTCGCTGTTACAAATGGCGAAGACCTCCGCTGCCCTGGCCAACCTCGGCGCCAAACGCATTCCCTATGTTTCGGTCCTGACGGATCCGACCACGGGCGGGGTGTCGGCAAGCCTCGCAATGCTGGGTGACGTCAATATCGCTGAACCGGGTGCGTTGATCGGCTTTGCCGGACCGCGAGTCATTGAACAGACCGTGCGCGAACGCCTGCCCGAAGGGTTCCAGCGCAGCGAGTTCCTGCTCGACCACGGTGCGATCGACATGATCGTTGACCGCCGCAAGATGCGGGACGAGATCGCCGACCTGCTCGCCAAGTTCGAGAACCGGCCAAGCCCCGTTTCCGATTCCTGATTCCGTAGTGATGCTGCCTGCCGGTTCGCCGTTACCTGACTGGCTGACTTGGCTCGAGACCCTGTCTCCCACGGAGATCGATCTCGGGCTGGAGCGCGTCCAGTTGGTGCTGGACCGGTTGGCACTGCCACGACCGCCACATGTCTTGCTGATCGCTGGAACAAACGGCAAGGGGTCATGCGTCGCGATGACTGACGCGCTGCTGCGAGCCGCGAATTATCGGGTTGGTGCCTACACCTCGCCACATATTATTGACTACAACGAGCGCATCAAAGTGCAGGGTAGCCAGGTGAGCGACGCGGAGATTGTCGCGGCCTTTGAGAAAATCGAGGCGGTTCGTGACGGTGTGTTGCTCACGTATTTTGAATACGGCACGCTGGCCGCATTGCTGCTCTTCGCCGAGGCCGCGCTGGACGTCTGGATTCTCGAGGTTGGCATGGGTGGGCGACTCGATGCCACGAATGCCGTGGATCCCACCGGCGTATTAATCACCAACGTGTCGCTCGATCATTGCGCCTGGCTGGGCCACGATATCGAGACGATTGCCGTGGAGAAAGCCGGCGTCATGCGTGCCGGCCGACCGGCGGTATTCGGTGCCGCAGAAGTGCCGAGGACGATCGTCGAGCATGCCGAAAATATCGGCGCACAGCTGCTGCTGCGCAACCGCGACTATTCGCTCGACGCAGTGCCGCAACCGGGCCTGCGGGGAGAATTCCAGGTTGGCAATGCCGCCGCCGTCATCGCGTTGTTGAAGGCCGTGGGGCTGGAAACGGCGACGGACCACGATCTTGTTGCCGCGGTCCTGCCAACCGTCCGGGTGACGGGGCGTGGGCAGAGCATCGTGCAGGACGGCATTGAATGGTTGTTGGATGTTGCCCACAATCCGGCGGCTGCCGAAGCGCTGGCGGGGATGCTGGCCGCCAAAGACCACCCGGGTGCCACGTTTGCTATTGTCGGCATGCTGGATGACAAGGATGTTGAAAGCAGCGTGCGGTGGCTCGACGAACAGGTTGATCACTGGATCGCGGTGACTGCGGAGAGTCACCGGGCACTTCCAGCGCGGGAGTTGGCGCGGCGGATTGCCAATGCCTGCGGGCGACCCTGCCTGGTCGCGGAGTCGCTGCAGGATGCGATGGAATCAGCGCGACGCGAGGCGTCGATAAATGACAGAATACTCGTCACGGGATCGTTCTACCTGGTTGGTCCCGTGCTGGAGCAGCTATACTCGCGACCCGAATCATGATGGAACGTGCATTGAAAGAACGAATTATCGGCGCGGTCGTACTGGTACTCGTTGTAGTACTCGTCGTACCGATCTTCCTCGATGGTCCGCCGGACGAGACCGAAATCGTTTCGGAGCGTGTGCTGTTGCCAGGCCAGGAGGACCAGAAGACGCAGACGGTTGTGCTGGATCGTGACCGTGAAGACCCGGTTCCTGTTGTAACTTCGCCTGCACCGGCCAGTCAGGAGCCAGCCCGCGAGGAACCGAAGCCGGCTGCGGTGCTGCCCAAGCAGCCTGAACCTGAAGCCGTGCCGCCGGAGCGTGCGCCCGAGCCGGTCAAGGAGCGAGTCGTGGAGCAGACCGTCGCGTCGACGACAGGCATGTGGGCCGTCCAGCTCGGCAGCTTTTCCAACAAGGATAATGCGGAAAAACTGGCAGCCGATCTGCGCAAGCAGGGCTATGCCGCATTCCTCAGCCAGCTAAGCACAGACTCGGGCCAGCTTCATCGTGTGCGCATCGGACCACAAAAGGATCGCGAGAGCGCCGAGGCGATGGCCAGCCGCCTGCTCAAGGTGGGTCATAAAGGTCAGGTTGTGCCGCACCCGTGATATCATCCCGTTCCATTCTAGCCCTTGGCCTGCCGACCTGAGACGACATCTCCGATGCCGATCATCGACATTCTCATCGCCGTCGCCCTTGTCATTTCCGTTGGTGTCGGAATCTGGCGTGGCCTGATCAAAGAAGCTATCTCGATTGCGGCACTGCTGTTCGCGATCTGGGCTGCGTTGTATTTCGGCCCGTCGGTTGGGGACGTCTCGCAGAGCTGGATTAGCTCTGAGGAACTGCAGATGTGGTTTGGCCGCGTTCTCGTTTTCACCGTGATCCTGTCGATAGGCGGACTTCTTGGCTGGGGTCTGTCAAAGCTCGTGCGCCTGTCGGTTCTGAGCGGCATGGACCGAATGCTCGGCGGATTGTTCGGTGTCGTGCGCGGCGTCCTTCTGACATCAATATTCATCATTGGTGGGCAGTTTGCCGGCTTCGACAATGATAAATGGTGGGAGGATTCGAGGCTGATTCCTCATCTCCAGGTCGTCGCTGACTGGATCAAGGTAATGGCGCCGGTGGGGCTCGAGATTATTACGCCGGACGAAGCGGCGGAGTCCCTGCCGGTCGATATCCCGATTGAGCTATGAGAGAAGCTGAGCTATGTGTGGCGTTGTAGGAATAGTTAGTGCACAGCCTGTTAACCAGGGTCTCTACAACGCATTGACCGTATTGCAGCACCGCGGCCAGGATGCTGCCGGCATTGTGACCTGGAGCGAGGAACACGGGCTCAAGCAGCGCAAGAGCAACGGGCTCGTGCGCGACGTATTCCGCCAGCAACACATGGAAAGGCTGACGGGCCACGTCGGCATCGGGCATGTGCGCTATCCCACGGCAGGTGGGGCCAGGTCGTCCGAGGCGCAGCCCTTCTACGTGAACTCACCGTACGGGATCTGTCTCGCGCACAACGGCAACCTGACCAACTACGACCAGTTGGCGGACCTGCTGATTCGCGAGGATCGCCGCCATCTCGCAACCGATTCCGATTCCGAGGTGTTGCTCAACGTCTTCGCACATGAGTTGCAGGCGCGGGTCAATGGTTGTCCGACGCCTGAAGATGTCTTTGATACGGTTGAGGCCGTGCACAGGCGCTGCAAGGGCGGCTACGCTGTGGTGGCCATGATCATCGGCTTTGGCATCGTGGCATTTCGCGATCCGAACGGTATTCGTCCGCTCGTACTCGGAGAAAGACAGGCAGACGGCGCGAGAGACTACATGGTTGCCTCGGAGAGCGTCGCGCTCGATGCATTGCAGTTCGAACGCGTCCGCGACCTGAGGCCCGGTGAGTGCGTCTACATCGAGAATGACGGTGTGCTGAATTCACGCGATTACCCGGGCGAAACACGTCACACGCCCTGCATTTTTGAGTACGTCTATTTCGCGCGGCCGGATTCGATCCTCGACGACCTGTCGGTCTACAAGACGCGCCTGCGCATGGGTGAACAGCTCGCCGGAAAGATTGTCCGCGAGTTTCCGGATCATGATATCGATGTGGTCATCCCGATCCCGGATACGAGCAGCACGTCGGCTTTGCAGGTGGCCTACCACCTGGGCGTCAAATACCGCGAAGGGTTCATCAAGAATCGCTACATCGGGCGGACGTTCATCATGCCGGGCCAGGCCGAGCGTGTGCAGTCGGTGCGTCGCAAGCTGAATGCCATTCCGCTCGAATTCCGCAACAAGAATGTGCTCCTGGTTGACGATTCGATCGTGCGCGGCACGACATCCAAGCAGATCATCAAGCTGGCGCGTGACGCGGGTGCCAGGAAGGTGTATTTCGCATCGGCGGCGCCGCCGGTGCGTTATCCGAATGTCTACGGCATCGATATGCCGGCCGCATCCGAGCTCATTGCCAACGGGCGCACATCCGACGAGATCGAGAAACTCATTGGGGCCGACCGGCTCATTTACCAGGACCTGAACGGCCTGATTCGCTCAGTCCGCCACGACAACTCATCGATTGCCGAATTCGACACGTCGTGCTTCTCCGGGGAATACGTAACCGGCGATGTCACGGCAGAGTACCTGGATGAACTCGAGGAGCGCCGCAACGATGCGGCCAAGCAGGCCCGTGAACAAGACCAGAAGCAGGACGCCAAGGTCGTTTCGCTGTAAACACGGGTTGCAGGCGCGGGCATTCCTGAAAGGCCGCTTGTAGGAGCGGCCATTGACCGCGACAATCATGGTTCTATGAGTATCAAGGTCATGATCATTGATGAGCAGGCGGATTTCCGCAGCCTGCTCATGCACCATGTTACGACCCACTGGCCCGATGCAATCATCTCGGCCTACGACCCGACTGTGGCGGGACACCTGCCGGACGAGTTCTCGGGTGCCGGTAACGATATCGTCCTGCTGGGCAGCCGGCATGGCGAAGACCGCGATGGCATCGACGTGTTGCGGCGCTTCGTCAGGCGCGAAGAATTTTCCGCCGATCGTCTATTTCGGAACCGAAGAAGACCAGGAAGAGGCTCATAGAATCGGGCCGGATGCACACTTCATCCGTGACCACATCAGCCACGACTCGCTGATCGTGGGCTTGAGCGACGTACTGCTGTCACGCCAGCGCGTCGCGTCGACCGGGTCCCTGTTCCTGGGAGACATGCGTACCGGTATTCATCCGCTGATCAAGGGTTACCGGTTCATGCGCAGGTTGGGCTCCACGGAGCACTCCGGCGTCTACCTCGCCGAACGTGAAGCCACCCATTTGAAGGTTGTTCTCAAGGTCTTGCGGCAAATGCCGGGACACGACGAAGGCATCGGTGCGTTTGACCGATTCCTCCAGGAATACGAGACGATCGCCGACATGGATCACCCGAATATCGTGCGAATCTATGATCTTGGCGTCAGCGACAACCATGCGCACATCGCGATGGAATACCTCGGTGGCGGCGACCTGCGCCGCAAGATCGATACCGGCATTACAGAACGGGCCGCGATCCAGTACCTGAGACAGATTGCCGGCGCCCTGGCGGCCGTGCACCAGAAGGGCGTGCTGCACCGCGACCTGAAGCCCGGCAATATCATGCTGCGCAAGGATGGCTCGATCGCACTGATCGATTTCGGCCTGGCAAAAAAGACGCGGCTGGAAAGTGAGATAACGGACAAGGGCGAGATTTTCGGCACGCCGTACTACATGAGCCCCGAGCAGGGCCACGGTAACGGTGTCGATGAACGCAGCGATATCTACAGCCTGGGCGTCATTTTCTATGAGATGCTGACCGGCGATAAGCCATTCAAGGCAGACACCGCGATGGGCATCATTTACCTGCACGGCAATGCCCCTATCCCGTTGCTGCCAACGCGCTTTGCCCGGTACCAGGCGTTGTTGAACATGATGCTGGCCAAGTTGCCGCGCGATCGCCTGCAGTCAGCGGCGGAAATCGAAGAATGGCTGTAGACGTCCAGGTCCCCGAGAATATCGCCGCATTTCTCAGCACCTCGACTCCTGAGGCCTGGTTGAAAGAAGCCTGCGCGCGGTTCCCCGAGATGCTGCTGGACCATGCAAACTGCGAGCTAAAAGCGGCGTCAACGGCGCTTGGCTTTCTCTATCGCTACCCTGAGCGCACGGCGCTCGCGCAACGCATGTCACGTCTTGCGCGCGAAGAATTGCGGCACTTTGAACAGGTGCGCTCGATCATGGATGACATGGACATTCCATTCGAACGCCTGACTGCGTCGCGTTACGCAGGCGGGCTGCGCGAGGCGGTGCGGCCGGAAGAGCCCTACAAGCTACTCGACATGCTGCTGGTCGGTGCGCTGATCGAAGCACGCTCGTGTGAGCGCTTTGCGAAAATTGCGCCACGACTGCCGGAGAGGCTGGGCCGATTTTACGGCGGTCTGCTTGCCTCGGAGGCCCGCCACTTCGAACACTACGTGGCGTTTGCGAAGTCCGAATGTGGCTAGAGGAAAGCGAGATAGACGCGCGCCTCGAGGAACTCAAGGCGATAGAAGCACTACTGATTACCGATCCGGACGACGAGTTCCGGTTTCACTCGGGCACGCCTGTCTTGTAGGAGCAAGCCCTGCAATTAGGTACCGGACACCCTATTTCCGAAAACCAAAAATAGGGTGTCCGGTACCTAATTAGCGAGCAAGAACTTCCAGGCGCGGACCATCCTCGTCCCACTCGAGCATACTGCCTTGCTCGTACCAGTCACCGAGCACGATCCGATGCACGGCACGCCCATCGACGTGGAACGGGTGCACGGCGGGGCGATGCGTGTGGCCGTGCAACAGGACATCGACGCCATGCTCACGGATCGTCTGTTCGACCGCAGCCTGGTTCACGTCCGCGATCTCTTCATCCATCGTTGCGTGCCGAGACCGGCTTTGCTCACGTGCCTGCAAGGCGAAAGCGATACGTTCCTCGATCGACTTGGCCATCATCATGGCCTTCCACTCCGGATTGCGCGTCATGGTCCGAACCTGCTGGTACTCGACGTCGTCGGTACACATCGCGTCGCCATGACTCAGAAGCACTTTCTCGCCGTGCAGCTCGAGCGGATGCGGATCGTCCAGCAAGGTGACGCCGCACTCCGCGGCGAACGCGTCGCCAATCATGAAGTCACGATTGCCATGCATGAAATACACAGGCACACCTGTGTCGGCGAGAGCCCGAAGGGCCGTTTTCATCTGCGCGTAGTAGGGATTCGGGTCGTCGTCACCTATCCAGGCTTCAAACAGGTCGCCCAGGATGTAGAGTGCATCCGCCTTGCGGGCAGGCCCGGCAAGGAAGGCCAGGAACTGTTCGCCGATCTCGGGCCGGCCAGGCTCAAGGTGCAAATCGGAGATGAAAAGCGTGGCCATGACTATTCGTACGTGATGCGCGACATCTTGTTAATGATGATCGGCACGACCGGGGCAGGTGCACCGCCTGGACCGTTGGGCATCGTCCGGACACCGACAATCTTGTCGACGACGTCCATCCCTTCGAAGACGAAGCCAAAAACCGCGTATCCCCAGCGGCCCTTGGTCGTGTGTTTGACGGGATCGAGATCTGACGTGGCCGGATTGGCGCTCACGTTGTCGACCACGTTGATAAAGAACTGTGAGCCAGCAGAATGTGGATCGGCCGTGCGCGCCATCGCGATGGTTCCGCGCAGGTTCTGGAGGCCGTTTCCGGACTCATTCGGAATCGTTTCCCCCGGTTCTTTAAGGACGTTGCCAGGTGTAAATCCACCACCCTGAATCATGAAGTTCGGAATCACGCGGTGAAAAATGGTGCCGTCATAGAAGCCCTTGTCCACGAGTTTGAGGAAATTGGCTACGGTCAGAGGAGCGGCATTGCCGTCGAGCTCAAGCTTGAAACTCCCCACGGTCGTCTCGACGAGAATATGCGGGTGAGCGGGGACCTTGTCGGCGGCCCAGCCGGTGGAGCAGATCAGGGCGAAAAACAGGGCAATCAGGGGTCTGTTCATGGGATTTCGGGTTCTCAGAGTTGATCCAGAGCCGGGACGATACCAGACCTGGCACAAATCCTGTAGGAGTGCGCCGCAGGCGCGATAATTCCTTGATTGCAGAGGGCTGTGTCCGTATTATCGCAGCCCGCGCTAGGCCCGGCTTCCGGCCAGGCACTGCGTGGCGGAAGATCTGGCAATCGGGGCATAGCGCAGTCTGGTAGCGCATCTGCTTTGGGAGCAGAGGGTCGGGGGTTCGAATCCCTCTGCCCCGACCAGCCAGGATTCCGGCTTGACTTGAATGAAGCGCCCGTAGCTCAATCGGATAGAGCATCGGCCTTCTAAGCCGAGGGTTGCAGGTTCGAGTCCTGCCGGGCGCGCCAAGTCTTCCCGCGTTGGTGGTAGCGGGACCATGGTAGGTGAAGACTTACCTTTAGTAAGTAGACTTGGAGAATTGACAAGCCAGCGTGGTGCAACGAAGCACATGGTTTGGCAGAATTACAGAATAGTGGTGGGCGTAGCTCAGTTGGTAGAGCCCCGGGTTGTGATCCCGGTCGTCGTGGGTTCGAGTCCCATCGTCCACCCCACTTTTTTGAAGGTTCGCGATACAATCGCGAAACAGGTGGGCCTCTAGCTCAGTTGGTAGAGCATCGGACTCTTAATCCGCTGGTCCGGGGTTCGAGCCCCCGGGGGCCCACCAATTTCTTCAAGGATCTGGCCGCGAGAGCAATATCCCGGCTTTTTTCTGTCCGCAAGAACCCGCTTCGAAAAGCGCGTTTTCATGGACAAATCCTTCGCCATGATGACGCCGGTTTGTACGAATAGGGTCGCCGCGGATGTGTTGGTAACATGCCCCCCCTATCGGTTGTTGCGCCAGTCGCAGTGGCACAACAGCCAGCAAACCAACCCAACTTGAGGCCTGACGTCGATGGTCTGGAACCTGAGCAACCGACTGCTATTCGCGGCGATTTTTATCTCGGGCGCTTCCGCCTTGATCTACCAGTTGATCTGGGTCCGGCTGCTGGGCCTCGTTTTCGGGGTCAGCAGTTTCGCCGTTGCCACGGTCGTCGCGGTATTTCTCCTGGGCCTTGGCCTTGGTAGCTATGCATTTGGCAGATGGTCAGAGCGCACCCGTGATCCGCTGCGGATCTACCTGTACGTTGAATTGGGGATTGCCGCGACTTCGCTCATCGCCTATCTGGTGATCGAGGCTGTGCCGGTCTACCGCTTTCTCCACGAGTACGCATATAACAACCTCGGCTTCTACGGCCTCTCGGTCGCCCGCTTACTTTTGTCGATACTTGTGCTGCTGCCCCCGGTATTCCTTATCGGTGGCACGATGCCGTTGCTCGCCAAGTATTTTCTTCGCGACCCTGCCAATCTGGGCTCCAGATTCAGCAAGATCTATTACCTCAACACCCTGGGGGCGTGCGCCGGTGCGTTGCTAACTGGCTTTTTGCTGGTACGGTACTTTGGCGTGATCGGCACGCTGATGATCGCTGTCGGCGGCAACCTGCTGGTCGCCCTGATCATTGCGTTGAGCAAGCGAGACACAGCATCAACGCGTCCCGCGACAGGCGAACAGTCATCCTATTCCTACATGCTGGTCTTCCTGTTTCTCACTGGCTTTATCAGCCTGGGTTACGAGATGCTGTGGGTGCGTATCCTCTCAACCTACGGTCTTTCAACCTCCCAGGCCTTCGCGCTCATCCTCGCAGGGTTCCTGTTGGGCTTTTCGGTCGGGGCGTGGGTCGTGGCGCGAGAGGTGGACCGCCGCCCGAATCTCGAGTCCTGGTTCAGCGCCGTGTCCATCGTTACGGCCTTGAGCGGCGCCGTCGTGCTCCTGTTGTTTCGCCAGTTCGACGCCATCACGATCCTGCTCTCGGACGCCATGCCAGTGAGCCAGCTTACGCTCGGCATGGCCCTCGCGTTCACCGTATCTTTCATCCCGGCAGTATTCATGGGGATCCTGTTCCCGCTCGGTGTCCGCATATACGCGCGCGACGTTGATCGGATCGGCGCCAAAGCCGGCAACACTTTTTTTTCGAACACGCTTGGCTGCGTGCTGGGCAGCCTGCTGACGGGATTCGTGCTGATCCCCTTCCTCGGAATGTGGAACACAACGCTTCTCCTCATTAACCTCAGCTTGCTGATCGCGGTCGTTTTTCTGTTGAGAGGCCGTGGCTTCGCCAGGACGCAGTGGGCCTCGCTGATCGTCGTTGCGGTCGTCGCAAATCTCCTGGTGTTCACGGACAGCAAGACGTTTCATGCCGAACTGAAGGGCCGTGATCTGCGCACGGCGGCGGAGGGATTCGACGTCATCTACTATGCGGAGGGATTGTCGGGGACCGTCACTGCCGTCGAGCGGGGAAACTATCGGGGCTTGTTCGTCGATGGCCAGAATGTCTCCGGAACAGATCCCGTCTTGCTTGCTGATTCGAAGATGCTCGCCCATGTGCCGTTGCTGCTGGCCGAGGAGCCTGAGGTTGCCCTCACGGTGGGCTACGGCACCGGAACTACGTCGGGGAGCATGCTCTTGTACGATGTCAAGGTCCATGCGGTCGAGATCGAAGAGAAGATCATCGAGGCGGCGCCGCTGTTCCGCGAGGTCAACTACGAATCCTTTGCCAACCCTGATCTCAATATCGTGCTGGACGATGCCCGCAACTACATCGCTACCACGGACCAGAAGTTCTCCGCCATTGTCACGGATGTGACTAACCTGAAGTACAAGCGCAACCCCTATCTATACACGCGGGAATACTTCGAGATCATGCAGGGTGCACTCAGTACGAATGGCGTCGGCGCAGCGTGGCTTCCGGTTGGCGGCCTGTCCTTCAGCGATCTGCGCATCCTGATTGCCACCTTCGACGACGTCTTCTCGCACACGACGGCCTGGTATTTCACGCAGTACCCGACCCATTTTATCGTTCTGCTGGGTACGCCGGAGCCAACGCGGGTGAACCTGAATGAGCTGGGAGAGAGAATGACCGTAGTCGAGAGCGATCTGCAAAGCCTCAGCGTCGACAACGTCTACGAACTCGCCAGCATGCTGCTGCTGGGCGAAAACGACATCGACTCGCTGGTGGCTGGCGCACCGATCCACACCGACAATCGCCCGATTCTCGAATACTCCGACATGGATCTTTACAATGTCACCGACGTCGCACCGAATCTCGGCCGGCTCATCGAGTTTCAGCAGGAGGACCTGCTTGCCTGCTTCATCGGCGGCGAAGATCAGCTTGCGGAGCTTCAGGAGTACTTCGACCTGTATACCGGTCATTACCTCGACTACGTCGAGATGTATGAGCGACAGCGCCTAAACTGAGTGTCTGGAGATCGGTGTCGGGCGCGGGCAGTTCCGGCCGCTTGGTGCCTGGCTCGCCTGGCAGCGTTCATCGGCCAGGTTGAGCAACCCCTCCCAATCAAGGATTTCGATATTCCCACGCGGCGCATACAGTATTCCGCGCCGTTTCATCTCTGCCATCTGGCGGCACACGGTCTCTTCGCTCAGTCCCAACAGGCTGGCCATTTCGCCGCGCGAAAAGGGCAGGGTGAATCGCCGATTGCTGCGTTCTGCTTTGGGGATGATCAGCGAGATAAACGACGCGATTTTCGCCACTGCGCTCTTGTGTCCCATAACACGCATGAGTTTGCGACTGTGTGCAAGCTGTGCATTGAGCGAGGCGATCAGACGCAATGCAACCTCGCCACGTGTATTGGCAGCCATGAGCAAGGCGCGGTGCTGGATCTTGCAGGCGGCGACTTCCGTCTCGGCGACCGCCGTGTACTCGTAATAATCGCCACTCATGGACTGCAAACCGACAAGCAGGTTTCCCGGCGTACTTATGCCGACAATCTGCTCCCGGCCATCCGCGGTCGAGCTGGAAATCTTCACGATTCCACTGTCCAGCGAATACACCGCAGAACTTGGCTGCCCCTGTGCAAACAGCACGTCGCCCCTGGCAAAACGCACCTGTTTCACGGCGTCCGTAATCAGGCAGCTCAGATCCGAGTCCACTTCCTTCGATAGATCCTTCTGCAACTCGTGGAAGGGGCAAACTTTGTTTCCGCAGGTCATTTTAGTCTCATTATTGGCGGGTACTTACGGGCATTTATGGGTACTTATAGGTACTTATAAGAGCAGGAAAACCACCGCGCGTCGATTGTGGAATCCCTATTCTGCTGTCGGTTTTTACCTAGCCGAAACTGACATATATCAGTGTTTCATGTGCCCGTTCTTACGTACGGAATTGCCGAAGAATGATCGATTCTCAATAGGTGTAATCCACCCGCTGAAACTGACGAATGTCAGTGTTCCCAAAGGCCCGAAATTCTACCCTTCATTTTGCTCCGGACGACCAATTACCAACGGTTCAGGCCGCAACCGGGCTACACATGAATTTTCCATTAGGGGAGTAAAACTTATGAACAGGTTCGACAGATTTTCGGCTTCGACCTGGTCTTTCCTCGTTATTTGTACGCTGGCCTTTGGGCTGAGTGGTTGCGAGGGCGACGACGGAGCCCCAGGCGCTGACGGCGCTCCAGGTGCACCAGGTCCGGCAGGACCTCCAGGTGCGGAAGGACCTCCGGGACCCGGGGCCTCCATAACGCCTCTTGAAAGCTGTGCGGTATGCCATAGTGAAGGCTCTTATGTCTCTGCGCCAGCATCCCATGAAGTATTCGACGTCGGCTCGTTTGCCGATTTCGAGGTTAACCCTGCCGGCGCGGACCTGGTTGTCAGTTTCAGCGCGACGGTCGACGGCGCACCAGCGACGGCTGCGGCGTTCTACCGTGCATATTTCAGCGACGGCACGACGCGCACGAGCCTGACGAGCGAAATCGAAAATGATCCTACGCTCTTCGTCAACAACGGTGACGGCACTTACAGCGTCACGATTGAAGACGGCGTCAACCGCTTTGGTGGCACGAACGGTCGTTACCTGGTCATTTTACGCATCGGTATCAACGAACTCGAGCTAGCCGCGGTCGGTGACTATCCTGATCCGATCCCGCTTGCGGGCCTGGCCAGCAACGAGTCTTGCAAGGGTTGTCACAGCGATAGCGGCGAAGTTGGGCGGTTTGACCCCACCAATCGCGGCGGTCACTACTCCGCGCCGATCAGTGCGGATGCCTGCGTGGTCTGCCATCGTCCCGACGATCCGGCAACCCCGGAATACGATCCACCGAGCTACATGAAGCTTGCCAAAGTCGTGCACGGTATTCACAACTCGCACAACTTCCCGGATGGGGAGTTCGTCTCGGACCGTAACACTACGTATAACATCGGCTATCCGACCTACATGACGAACTGCAGTGTTTGCCACAGCGACACAACGATCGTTCCGGCCGTTGGCGTGTCCGCGCTTGACGCAGCGAACGCCATGCCGGTCACGGGTCGGGGCTGCTTCACGTGCCACGGCTCAATGGATGGTTTCGACTTCACCGGCCTGGAATTCCACGTGAATATCGTGGATCCGGAAACGGCGGACTGCGGACAGTGCCATGATGGCGCCCTTGCGCGCGCGACTGTTGCGGAATTCCACAACGGCGTGACAACCGAGCGCGGCGGCATCATCTTTGATGGCGTCGACACGGCTGTCGCCGAGGGTGCAAGGATCGATTGGGAGATCACCGACGTTGTCGATGATGGCACCAACCTGGCAATCTCCTGGCAAGCCTCATATGATGGCGTTGGCGTCGATCCGTGTAATGCCACGGCTGGTCCAGGTGCACCGGTGTTCTTCGCCGGCGCCGGCGACCTCAGCATGTACCGCAGCTACGCCCAGGGTGATGACTTCATCATCGGCATGTCGACCAGCGCGCCAGGCCAGTCCGTTAGCGTGGATCTCACGGTCGACAACACGGCCTGCGCGGGCGGTATCGCAACGACCACCATCCCGGTGGACGTCGTTGATGCCGAGAAAGGCAGGTTGGCTCTGGGCGGCAAGCCGCTCGTAGTCAGCGTCCTCGATCCCGCTGCAACCATGGCAGTCCGTGTCCCGACGCCGACCTACGATTGGCTCGTGGGCGCTGGCGGTCCGGCACCGGAACGCCGCGCTGTCGTTGACACCGGCGAATGCCTGAAGTGCCACGTGGGTTCGCTCTACCAGCATGGTGGCGACCGCGTTGATAACGTTGACATGTGCATCGTCTGCCACAACTCGGCCTCCAACGAGAAGAATGTCCGCGTAGGTCTGGGTGTCGATCCGTCCGAAGCCTATGACGGCCAGGTCGGCGAGACCTTCGAGATGAAGACAATGCTGCATCGCATTCACTCTTCGGGTGTTGAGGATCAGCCTCCCTACGTGATTTATCGGAACCGCGGCATCTACGCCTTCGCGCCCGATACGTCAGAGCTGCCAAACTGGCCGGGCACGGGCCCGCAGATTGTCTACGGTTCCGACGGGGACAGGGTGATCAACCACAACTTCCACTCAGCAGACTACCCGCGGGCGCTCAACGCTTGCACTGCCTGCCACGACGAGGACTTCAGTGTCCTGCCTGATCAGGCAGATGCGATGGCGACGACAGTCGATGCCGGTAGTACCGTGTGGGAAGACCAGGTTGACGATGTGCTTCAGGGCGCAACGACGACGGCTTGCGTCACCTGCCACGCCGGCAGCGCGACCACAGGCCATGCGTACCAGAACAGCTGGCAACCGCAGGTGTTCCCCGAGGGTCGCGAGACGATCATCGACGCAGCACAATAATGATCGGGTCGAGGGGCGGGCCTCCGGGCCCACCCCGCGTGACCGAATAGAAGAAAAGACTGAGGCCGGGAGAGCAATCTCCCGGCCTTTTTTTTGTGCGTTTCATATTAGCGGGTGACATTTCATATTATGATATTCGATCCGTGGTGTCGGTATGCACGCGGGTAAAATCGCGCATCGCACCAACCACCACGGAACCCGCCCATGTCGCAGGATGAAGAAGAAATCATTTTGGCTGAGTTGCCCGACGCCGAGCTCGTCGAACAGATGTTCGACGACCTCTATGACGGCCTGGCTGAAGAAATTGCCGAAGGCACCCAGATCCTGCTGGACCGGGGCTGGAGTGCAAAAAAGGTCCTGGACGAGGCGCTGGTCGGCGGCATGAACATCGTCGGCATCGATTTTCGGGACGGCATCCTGTTCGTGCCGGAAGTGTTGATGGCGGCGAACGCGATGAAGGCCGGCATGGCCATCCTGCAGCCGATACTCTCTGCCAGTGGCGCCGAGCCCGTTGGCAAGCTGGTCATCGGCACGGTGAAAGGCGATATCCACGACATCGGCAAGAACCTCGTCGGCATGATGATGGAAGGCGCCGGCTTCGAGGTCATCGACCTGGGGATCAACACCGACGCCGAGACCTATATTGCCGCGCTCCGGGAACACAAGCCGAATATTCTCGGCATGTCGGCCCTGCTGACGACGACGATGCCCTACATGAAGGTCGTGATCGACACCATGAAGGCAGAGGGCCTGCGGGATGACTACATCGTGCTGGTCGGCGGTGCGCCCCTGAACGAAGAGTTTGGCGCAGCAATCGGCGCCGATGCCTATTGCCGTGATGCGGCGACGGCCGTCGAGATCGCCAAGAAGCTGGTGCTGGCACAGCGCGCTTCCTGAGGTGACGAGGGAATCTGTCCTTGTCATTGCCTGTGGCGCGCTCGCCAAGGAAATCGTTGAGCTCAAGCGACTGAATACCTGGTCGCACATCAAGATCCAGTGCCTGCCGGCAGACCTGCACAACCGGCCTGAGAAAATCCCCGGGGCTGTGCGAGCGGCGATCGAGGAACACCGGGACGGGTTCGACCATGTGTTTGTCGCGTATGCCGATTGCGGTACCGGGGGAGCGCTCGACAAGGTGCTGGCTGAATTCGGCGTAGAGCGCCTGGCCGGTGCGCACTGCTACGAGTTTTACTCAGGTGAGGCCGAGTTTGCAGCCCTGGCCGACGCCGAGCCGGGCACGTTTTATCTCACGGATTTCCTGACGCGTCATTTCGACCGGCTGGTGAAAAAGGGACTGGGCCTCGACCGTCACCCCGAACTGATGGCCACGTACTTCGGCAACTACCGGCGGCTCGTGTACCTGTCGCAGGCGGAGTCTCCGGAGCTGCAACGAGCGGCACGCGAACATGCCGCTTATCTCGGTCTCGACTACCATCATCGTCATACGGGGCTGGGGCCCGTGGGACACAAGCTTGGGGAGCATGTCGTGCAATGGCTAAACTGATTTGTATCTACTGGCGTGATATCCCCGCGCAGGTCGTCGGCCGTGCCGGCCGCAAGTCGAGCATCAAGAAGGAGCTCGCGCCGCGCTTTGCGAAAGCGATCGACCGCGCAGCGATGCGCGCCGGGCGCGGGTCGAGCGATGCCTACCTCGAGGACTGGCGGCGTGTGTCAGAGGACGTCGAGGGCGATCTCGCGGTACTCGTCGACGAACGGGTCGCTGCGCTGGAACAGGAATTTGACGCCGACACGCTTGAGCGGGTTGTGAAGGCCGGCGGACTGAAGGACAAAGGAAACCCAGGATGACCAATACAGTAATCAGTTCGAAGTCGAAGGAAGTCATCATTGGCTTCGACCAGCCGTTTGCCGTCATCGGTGAACGCATCAACCCGACCGGGCGCAAGCTCCTGGCGGAGGAGATGAAGAATGGCGACTACAGCCGGGTCGAGGCGGACGCGCTGGCGCAGGTCGCTGCAGGCGCCCACATTCTCGACGTCAACGCCGGTATTCCGCTCGCGGACGAGCCCGCGATCCTGGCCGAGAGTATCCGGCTCGTACAGGCGGTTACGGATGTGCCGTTGTGTATCGATTCGTCGATCATCGCGGCGCTCGAGGCCGGCCTCGAAGCCTACGAGGGTAAGGCACTGCTGAACTCAGTGACAGGTGAAGAAGAACGCCTGGAGGCTGTGCTGCCGCTGGTCAAGAAGTACGGTTGTGCGGTCATCGCGATCTCCAACGATGACAACGGTATCTCGGAAGACATTAACGTGCGCTTCGATGTCGCGAAGAAGATTGTCGAACGCGCACAGGATTATGGCATCCCGGTGAGTGATATCGTCGTCGATCCGCTCGTCATGCCGATTGGTGCGATCAACTCGGCGGGTACGCAAGTGATGGCGCTCGTGCAACGCCTGCGCAAGGAGCTAAAGGTCAACACGACTTGCGGCGCATCCAATCTCAGCTTCGGTCTGCCAAACCGCAATGGCCTCAACACGGCCTTCATCGCCATGGCGATCGCGAGCGGCATGACGTCGGCAATCACCAATCCGCTGCACGCCGAGATCATGCAATCGATTCGCGCTGCAAACGTGGTCATGGGTAATGATCCGGAGTGCGCGAACTGGATCGCGAATTTCCGCGATCCGACAGCGGAAGGCGGGGGCCAGCGTCGGCGCCGCGGTCGTCGTCGTGGCTGACAACAAGGAACCGATGGTCGTTTTCGTGCCGTCGGGCAAACGCGGGCGATTTCCGCAGGGCACGCCCTTGCTGGACGCGGCCCGCAGTCTTGGTGTCGATATCGATTCGGTCTGTGGTGGACGTGCACTCTGCGGTCGTTGCCAGGTGGAAGTCGCTGAGGGGGACTTCGCCAAGCACGGCATCAATTCGACGGCGGCTAACGTCACGCCGCGGGGCGAGGCCGAAGGACGATTCGATAAACGACGCAGCCTTGGCGAAAACCGGCGACTCAGTTGCCAGGCGAGGCTCGAGGCCGATGTTGTCATCGACGTGCCGGCGAGTTCCCAGGTCCATCACCAGGTCGTCCGCAAACCGCACGAGGACCACGACATTACGATCGACCCGGTCGTGCGCGCCTGTTTTGTCGAAGTGCCGGAGCCGACGCTGCACGAATCGCTCGGCGATGTCGAACGCCTGCAGCAGGCGCTGGCCGCCGAGTGGGGCCTCGCCGGACCTGCACTGCGAGTCAGCTGTTTTGCGCGAGCTGCAGCCGGCCCTGGTCGAGGGCAAACGCCAGGTGACCGTCGCGATTCGCCACGACCAGCGCATCATCGCGGTCTGGCCGGGATTCAAAGGCCACCTGTATGGCATCGCCTTCGACGTCGGCTCGACGACGGTCGCCGCGCATTTATGTGATCTTGCAAGCGGCGAGGTTGTGGCGAGTGCCGGCAAGATGAACCCGCAGATTCGCTATGGCGAAGACCTGATGAGCCGTGTGTCGTACATCATGATGAACCCGGGCGGCGAAGATAAGCTGATCACGGCGGTACGGCAGGCGATGAATGAATTGATCGCAGAGCTTGCGGAGAAGGCCGAGGTCGACCTTGCCGATATCGTCGAAATCACCGTTGTTGGCAACCCGATCATGCAGCACCTCGTGCTTGGTATCAGCCCGGTGCAGCTGGGGACGGCGCCGTTCGCGCTGGCCACGGACTCCAGCGTCGATATTCGCGCGGCCGAGATCGGGATACACATCAACCCGGGCGGTCACGTTTATGCATTGCCCTGCATCGCCGGGCATGTGGGCGCCGACGCGGCCGGTGTGCTGCTTGCCGAAGCGCCGCAGGCGCACGATGGCGTGTCATTGATCGTGGATGTCGGCACGAATGCGGAGCTGTTGCTGGGCAATGCAGAGCGCCTCCTGGCCGCCTCGAGCCCGACCGGGCCGGCATTCGAGGGGGCCCAGATCAGTTCGGGTCAGCGGGCGGCCCCCGGTGCCATAGAACGCGTTCGCATTGATCCAGAAACGCTCGAGCCCAGGTTCAGGGTAATCGGTTGCGAATACTGGTCCGACGAACCGCAGTTCACCGACGAGGTGAAGCAGGTGACGGGCATTTGCGGTTCCGGAATCATCGAAGTCATCGCCGAAATGTTCACGGCCGGGATTATCAGTGCTGACGGCAAGATCAGGGCGTCGTCTTCTGCGCGAGTCATAGAGGACGGTCGCACGCTCTCGTATGTCCTGCATGACGGTGATCCGCTCATCCACATTACGCAAAACGATGTACGGGCGATCCAGTTGGCAAAAGCGGCGCTGCACGCGGGCGCAAAATTGCTCATGGAGCACTTCGGTGTCGAGAAAGTCGATCGCATCCGGCTGGCTGGCGCCTTCGGCGCACACATCGATGTGAAGTTCGCGATGGTGCTCGGCCTGATTCCCGAATGCGACCTTGGCAAGGTTTCGTCCGCCGGCAATGCGGCCGGCACCGGCGCGCGGATTGCGCTGCTGGATCGAACGTCCCGGGCGACGAATTGAGCAACAAGTCCGAGAGGTGGAGAAAATCGAGACCGCTGTTGAGCCACGGTTCCAGGAACACTTCGTCGACGCGATGGCGATCCCGAACGGAGCAGGTCCGGCCGCAAGGCAACCAGGAAGGCGCCGCGGTCGTCGGGGGCGGGCATGACCCTGGTCGCGACGCAACATGCCGAGGTTCTCGCTTACACCGTGCGCGAGGCCTACATGGAGATCTTTCCGACCGACACGATCGAGGCGAAGCTGGACGTGCTCGAGCCGGGTTCTTATGTCGCCGTAACCTGTTCGCCGACCAAGGGTGTCGACGAGACACTGGCTATGACCGAGCGTCTCGCGTTGCGAGGATTCAAGGTGGTGCCGCACGTTGCGGCGAAGATGGTGAAGGACAAGCAGCACCTGCGCGAGATCATCGCGCACCTCAATGACCTGCCGGTTATCAGTATCTTCGTACCCGGTGGCGATGCGGAAACGCCTCTTGGTGACTACGCGACAGCCTGGTCGTTGTTGCGCGATATCGCGGACATCGAGCACAAGTTCACCGAGATAGGCGTTGGCGCGCACCCGGAGGGTCATCCGGCCGTGAGTAATGATGTCCTGAACGCCGAGTTGTTGAAGAAGCAGGCCGTGTCGAACTATCTCGTGACGCAAATGTGTTTTGACGCACAAACAATCGCCAGCTGGTTGCGCAACATTCGTGAGCTCGGTGTGAACCTCCCTGCATGGATCGGGCTACCTGGCGTTGCAAGCCGTAGCTCGTTGCTGGCGACATCGTTGCGCATCGGCGTAGGCGATTCACTTCGGTACCTGAGACGAAATCCAAAGGTCGCCGCAAAGCTGATGTTGTCCAATGAGTACCGGCCCGATGAACTGCTGCTATGATCTGGCGCCGTATCTTGCGGACCCGGCTTACGGTATTCGGGGCCATCACATCTACTGCTTCAACCAGGTCGAGAAGACCGAGCAATGGCGCCACGCATTTCTTGGGGGATTGAACTGATGGCAAGACGAGGACATCGAGCCAAACGCAGCGTCAATGCGATCGCGCAGCTCGAATGGCGCAAGGTCGTCAATCCGTATGGTCCGATCGAGGTGCTTGGCGAGGAGCAAATACAGACCATCATCGATGGCGCGCTGCACATTCTTGAATCCAAGGGCATGCGCTTCCTTGAAGCGGGCAGTCGGGCGCGCCTCAAACAGGCGGGCGCGGATGTCGATGAAGCTTCGTTCATGGTCCGCTTTGACCGCGCGATGGTCCTGGAACAACTGCAGCACGCACCTTCCTCGTTCGAGCTGCGCGCCCGCAATCCCGACCACCACCTGAAATTAGGTACCGGACACCATATTTTTGCGTCCGTCGGTGGTCCGGCGTTCGTCAACGACCTCGATAAGGGTCGGCGACCGGGTACTTACGCAGAAGTGTGCGATTACCTGCGCCTCGTGCAGAGCCTGAACATCATTCACCAGGAAGGCGGCGGCCCGTTCGAGGCGATGGACCTGCCCGCCGAGACGCGCCACCTGGACCTGTATCTTGCGCAGCACCAGCTGACCGACAAGAACTGCCAGTCCTATGCGTTGGGAGGCCTGCGCGCGAGGGACTCGGTAGAGATGGCCTGCATCGCGTTGCAGGTCGATCGCGCGGCTCTGCTCGAGACACCGGCACTGCTCGCGATCATCAATACCAACTCGCCGCTGCAACTCGATATCCCGATGACCGAGGCGGTCGACGAGCTGGCCGGGGCCGGACAGGTTTGTTGCATTACGCCGTTTACCCTGGCGGGCTCAATGAGTCCCGCAACCCTGGCCGGCACTCTCGTACAACAAACCGCCGAGATCCTTGCAGTCGCAACCTACTCGCAACTGGTCCGCCCGGGCGCACCCATCATGTACGGCAGCTTCGCCTCCAATGTCGATATGCGCAGCGGCTCGCCCGCACTTGGCACCCCCGAATACACCAAGGCGGCGTTGGCCAGCGGACAAATCGCGCGCAAGCTTGGCCTGCCGTTTCGTTCCAGTAACACGACCATGTCGAACTGTTGCGACGCGCAGGCCGCCTACGAAAGCCAGATGTCGCTCTGGGGTTCGGTCATGGGCGGGGCCCACCTGGTCAATCATGCCGCTGGCTGGCTCGAAGGCGGTCTCACCGCGTCATTCGAGAAACTGATCATCGATGCCGAGATGTTGCAGATGATGGCCGAGTACCTCCGGCCGATCGAACTATCGGACGACGAACTCGCGCTCGATGCGATTGCCGAGGTGGCGCCAGGCGGTCATCACTTCGGTACAGCACACACAATGGAGCGTTATGAAACCGCGTTCTACGCGCCAATCGTCTCGAGCCGCGAGAATTTCGAAAGCTGGCAGGAAGCGGGGAGCAAAGACGCGGCAATACGAGCGAACCGTATCTGGAAACAGCTACTCAAGGACTATCAACAACCACCGCTAGACCCGGCGATTAACGACGCGCTTGTCGACTACGTCGAGCGACGCAAGCAGGAAATTACCCAATGAGACCGACACTCAGTGTTCTAAACGACGACCTCATCAAGGAAATTCTCGATGAGGCCAAACGCATCATGGCCGAAACGGGCATGGAAATTCGCGGCGAGAAACTTCGCCAGCGCCTGCTCGACCACGGGCTGAAAACCGATACCGATGGCCGCGTGCTGTTTTCACAGGACGTTGTGGAAGCGGCAATCGAGAGCGCGCCGGAGTCGTTCACATTGTTTAATCGCGATGGCGATCCGCACGCCGAGATCGGCGGCAACAATGTCCATTACGTGCCGGGCTCGAGTGGTCTGAAAATACAAGATCACCGTACAGGCAAGACGCGGCTGTCGAATTCGACCGACTTCATTGAATATGCGCGCCTTTGCGACGGGCTGAACAACATCGCCTATCTCGCAACGGCATTCTCGACAAACAAGGACATCGAGTCCCAGGTATCTGACGCCTGGCGTCTTTACATGTGCCTGGTGACCTCGAAGAAGCCCATTGTTTCGGGTGCGTTCAGCGAGGCGGGCGTACCGCGCATGACAAAGATGATGCAGCTGTTCCGTGCGAACCGGGCCGAGCTCGTCGCGAAACCGATGTCGATCTTCACGATCACGGCAACCGGCAATTTCCGTTACGGCGAGGACTCCTGCCAGAACCTGCTCGACTGCGTCGAAGCCGGCATCCCGGTAGAAATAGTACCCGTCACCTTGATGGGGCTGATCGCGCCCGTGACCCTGGTCGGCGCACTGGTGTTCCATTGTGTCGATGTCCTGACCGGAATCACGATGGCCCAGATCGTGCGTCCGGGTGCACCGGTGCTGTTCGGTGGCGCTCCGGCGACGTTCCACATGAAAGCGGCGAGTTCACCCATGGCGGCGATCGAAGCACAGCATTTGAACGTTGCCTACGTACAGATCGCGAAGTCGCTCAAGCTGCCGACGCAGGCCTACATGGCGTTGAGTGACGGCAAGTTTCTGGACGCACAGGCCGGAGGTGAGACCTTCAGCAGCGCGCTCCTTGCCGCCATCGCCGGTGTTAACTCGGTGTCCGGCCCCGGGATGCTCGATTTCGTGCTGACGTTCAGCCTGCCCAAGCTCGTGCACGACAATGAAGTCTGCGGCCAGGCACTGCATTTCGTCAGGGAGATCAAGAAACTCGACGATCTGCCAACGCAACATCTTGTCGATCAACTCATGGCCGAAGATCACCTGATCACGTCACCGCACACGCTGGAGCACTGGCCTGATGAGCTCTACCTGACCGACCCGGTCTACGACCGGCTCAATCGCGAGACGTGGGAAGAGGGTGGTTCGATGTCGTTGTGGGATCGTGCATGCGCCGACGTGGAGTCGCGCCTCGCCAGGTACACACCCATAGAAACTGACCCCGCACTGGACGCAGCTATGCGACAATTGGTCATTGACGGGCTCGTCGATCAAACGACGCTGCCCGAATTGCCGCCACCACCGGAAAAACAAGAACCAGCAGCAGTGGCCGGCCGACGTGGACGAAAAGGACGACGGCGACGATGAGTTTGTTTGATGAGCTGAAGCGAAGAAATGTCTTCAGGGTAGCGATCGCCTACCTCGTTGCCGCGTGGCTCATCATTCAACTCACCGACATTCTCGTACCCATGCTCACGCTTCCTGAGTGGGTATCCCGTTTTATCTTCCTGTTACTGGTCGTGTTGTTTGTACCTACGCTGATCGCAGCGTGGGCGCTCGAAATGACGCCTGAAGGCATCAAGCTGGAGAAGAACGTCGATCGAGAAGAGTCGATAACCCCGAATACGGGGAAAAGGCTCAACGGAATGATTATCGGGGTGCTTGCCCTTGCTGTCGTCGTACTCCTGATCGACAAGGTGTGGTTGTCGGGCGGCGATCCAGGCGAAGTCGTAAAAACGGCAAGCGTGGACAAGTCAGTTGCTGTTCTGCCATTTGCTGATCTCAGCCAGAGCCAGGACCAGGAGTGGTTTGCCGACGGACTTGCTGAGGAAATACTCAACGCACTCGCGCGCACGCCGGACCTGCTGATTTCGGCCCGCACGTCGACGTTCGCCTATAAGGGTACCGACAAGGATATTCCAACGATCGCCAGGGAGCTGGGCGTTGCGCATGTGCTGGAAGGGTCAGTACGGCGGGCGGGTGACAGGATCCGGGTGACGGCGCAGTTAATTCGCGCGGCCGACGGTTTTCACCTGTGGTCGCAGAACTACGATCGCGACACCAGCGACGTCATCGAGATCCAGGAGGATCTCGCGATCCAGATCGCGAACGCGCTCGAAACCACGATGGATCCGGATTCCCTGGCCAATATGGTACGCGTTGGCACCAGTTCGGTTGCGGCATACCAGGCCTACATCCATGGCACCGGCTTGCGGTCGCGGTCACTGCTCGAGAACAGGCCCGGCTTGATGCGCCAGGCTTATGAATACTTCGAGGCGGCGCGTGAACTGGATGACCAGTTTGCGGCGGCGCATGCGGCAGCAGCGGACTACTGGGTGACGCAGCTGACGTTAACGACGTTCCAGATGGACACGGAACAGTTCACAACACCGGCGCAGATGCTGCAGGACTTCTACACCCGCAACGGAACAGCAATCGCCACGTCGACAAACGAGATCGATGCGATAGCGTATCGAGCTGCGCGCGCGGAGGTCGATTTGCGTCTGCGAGAAGCGCTTCGATTGTGGCGCAGCTACCTGGAGCAACGACCGAATGACATTATCGCGTGGGAAGCGTTCCTCAATGTTGCCACGTCCCTGAACGCCAACGACGCAATCAATGAAGCGATGAACGTGCTGCGCGATGCCGGGCAGACGAGGCCGGAAGCGGCCAACTACTTCATGGACTATGCTTACCTGCACCTGGATCCCGATGACGGCTCGGACTATGGACTGGCCGCGATGCAGCGCTGGCCGCTTGCCAATATCATCTACCAGACACACCGAAACCTGCTGTTCGCAGGGCGGGTCGATGAGGCCGCTGAGGCTGCACAAGTTTACGAGCAGCGATTTCCGCTACACCCGCTGATGGAAGCAAGGCAGGCCTGTGCCGAAGGCAAAGTGGAGCGTGTACGCGAAATAGCAGAGTTTTATCTGAGCCTGGAAATAGACGCGAACACGGGCAATCCGACGTGGCTGGTATTGAAAATGCTCGGCGAGGAAGAGGAAGCGCTGGCCGTCCTGCGCAATTTCGAGTTTCCGGACGCTCCTCTAGTGATTGCCAACTGGTTGTCGTACAAGTCCTTCGATCCAACGCCGTTTCCCGCTCTTATGGCAGTTCTCGAACGCGAGAACATCGAGCGACCACCTGTCGAGCAGCTCCCGTACGCCTGTACGTCGCTATTGCTTGACGCACAGTGAAGTCATGGCGCCAGGCGCTCGATCGACCAGCTGCCATCATCCTGTTTCGTGTACTGGAAGCGATCGTGCAGCCGGTTGCGGCGGCCCTGCCAGAATTCAATCTCTTCGGGCACAACCCGGTACCCGCCCCAGAATGACGGCAATGGTACTTCCTTGTCCTTGAACTTCCGCTTGATCTCCTGGAACTTGTTTTCCAGCAGCGAGCGCGACGAAATGATGCTGCTTTGCGCGGATACCCAGGCCCCAATCTGGCTGCCGCGCGGTCGCGACAGGAAGTAGGCCAGCGATTCCTTCGTCGATATCTTCTCGGCTTTGCCGCGAATCTTGACCTGCCGCGCGGCATCCGACCAGAAGAACAATAATGAGACGTTCGGGTTCTCTGCAATGTGCGCAGCCTTCTTGCTTTCGTAGTTGGTGTAGAACACGAAACCGTCTTCGTCGAAGGACTTGAGCAGGACCGTACGACTCGACGGCCGCATCTGGCTGTCGACGGTCGATAACACCACGGCATTGGGGTCCAGCGGCACCGTTTCGCAGGCGTACCGGAACCAGTCCTCGAACTGGATGATCGGATCGTCATTGAGGTCGTCACGGTCCAGCGCGAAACCGGTCGCGGAGCGGCGCATGCCCGTCAGGTCCATGCCGTGGTGCTCAGGCTTGTTCTTCTTATCGTCAGACATTCGCCCAATATAGAGCTATGATCTGGCGACTTCCATAGCGCAGAGGGGGAACAGCCATGTCCAGTCTCGATGAATTCCGCAAAAAAAAGCCTATGCACCTCTGGCCCATCACCTTGCTGAGGATCTATACGGGCGTGTTCTTCCTGTATTACGGCTGGGGCAAGGTGACCAACCCCAATTTTGCAGAGGGTCTCGCGGGCTTTGTCACAGGCAATCTCGACAAGGCATTCGGCTTCATGCGGCCGTTCCTGGAGTCGGTCGTGCTGCCGAACAAGGGGCTCTTCGCCATCATGGTGAGCTGGGGCGAATTGCTTATGGGAATCGCGCTTATTGTCGGCCTGGCGACGCGGTGGGCCTCGATCGCTGGCGCCCTGATGGTCGCCGCATTCTGGTTCACGAAAGGGCAGGGCTTCCTCGACGCCCAGAACCACGACGCGATCTGGTTCGTTATCTTCGTGGTCCTGGCGGCCGTGCACGCGGGCAGGTCACACAGCCTCGATCAGCGCCTTGCAGATCGCTTCAGATTCCTCGCATAGCGGTTCCAATCCCAAATGGCCTGCGGGTATAATGCCCGGCTGGACAACAGGTGCGGGTGTCAAGATCGTCGCACGGTTTGCGAAAGTGGCGGAATTGGTAGACGCGCTGGCTTTAGGTGCCAGTGGGGCAACCCGTGGGAGTTCGAGTCTCCCCTTTCGCACCATTCACATTGTTAAATTACTAATTTATAAGAGAAAACAGAATGAACGTCACTGTCGAATCGACAGGTGCTCTGGGACGCCGCATGCGCGTCGAGGTACCGATTGAGCGCATCGAAAGCGAAGTAGATACCCGCCTGAAATCGGTGGGCCGTACGGCCAGGATCAAGGGTTTCCGCCCGGGTAAGGTGCCGGCCAAGGTCGTGCGCCAACACTACGGCAAGCAGGTTCGCCAGGAAGTTCTGGGCGAGATCATGCAGAAGAGCTATTCCGACGCGGTCGTGCAGCAAAAGCTGAGGCCTGCTGGCGGCCCGAAGATCGAGACCGAAGGCGAGGACGGCAAGACCTTTGCCTACGTCGCGACGTTCGAGGTGTTGCCTGAAGTCGAACTCAAGGATCTCGACAAGATCAAGGTCGAAAAGGCCGAGATCGAGATCGGTGACACCGATCTCGATGACATGCTCATGAGCCTGCGCAAGCAGCGCGCCACCTGGGAAGCAGTCGATCGCAAATCGAAGGACGGCGACCGCGTTGTGGTCGACTTCACGGGCACGATAGACGGCGAGGAGTTCCCCGGGGGCTCAGGCAAGGATATCCCGGTCGTGCTTGGCCAGGGGCAAATGCTGCCGGATTTTGAGAAAGGCCTGAAAGGAATCAAGGCGGGCGACGAGAAGACCATCAAGGTCAAGTTTCCCAAGGACTACCACGCCGAGGACCTCGCCGGAAAGACGGCAGAGTTCGGCATCAACACCCACCGCGTCGAGAATCAGGTTCTGCCCGAACTGAACGATGAGTTTGCCGAGGCGTTTAACGTGACCGAAGGCGGGATGGAGAGGTTCAGGCAGGACGTTCGCGACAACATGGAACGCGAAGCCAAGACGAAACTCGCCGGTGATATTCGGGAACAGGTGTTGGAAGGACTCGTAGAGAAGAACCCGATCGATGTGCCGCATGCGCTCGTGCACGAGGAAATGCACGCGTTGCAGCACGAGGCCATGCAGCGACTCGGTATCGAGGACCATGATCAGGCACCGCCGATGGAGAACTTCAAGGAGGCCGCCAAAAAGCGCGTGCGCCTCGGGCTTCTGCTGCGCCAGGTGATCGCCGAGCAGCGCATAACGATCGATCAGGCTGCGCTGCGCAGCCGCGTCGAGGAAATGTGCGCGGGCTACGAGAACGAAGACGAAATGGTCAACCTGTACATGAGCAATCCGCAGATCATGCAGCAGGTTGAGCCAATGGTTGTCGAACAGAAGGCTGTTGACTGGTTGCTTGAAAACGCCAAGGTCAAGGCAAAAAAGGTCTCGTTCAAGGACTATATGAACCCACCTGCTTCGTGACACAATAGCCAGGCTTAGAGACGGAAGACGGACAAACCTTATGAGTGCTACTGCATTGAATCTCGTACCGATGGTCGTCGAGCAGACAGCTCGCGGCGAACGTGCCTACGACATCTACTCAAGGCTGCTGAAAGACCGGCTGGTGTTTATTGTCGGTCCGGTCGAGGACCACATGGCGAACCTCGTCGTCGCGCAGCTCCTGTATCTCGAGTCCGAGAATCCGAACAAGGACATCCACCTGTATATCAATTCGCCGGGTGGCGTTGTTTCGGCTGGCCTGTCGATCTACGACACGATGCAGTTCATTAATTGCGATGTTTCGACCATTTGTGTCGGCCAGGCCGCCAGCATGGGCGCCCTGTTGCTCGCCGGTGGAACCAAGGGCAAGCGCTTTGCATTGCCGCATTCACGAATCATGGTTCATCAGCCAAGCGCGGGCTACCAGGGGCAGGTTACCGACATCAGCATTCATGCCGAAGAGGTGCTGGAACTGAAGCGTCGGCTGAACGACATCATGGCCAAGCACACCGGCCAGCCCGTTGAAACCATCGAACGGGATCTCGAGCGTGACAACTTCATGAGCGCGAACGCCGCGGTCAATTACGGGCTGATCGACACGGTCCTGGCCCGGCGCAACGAGATGCGCAAACCGGCGGACGCCAAAGGCAAGAAATAACCGTCGCGACGAGCTACTCGGTCGTTAAACTCGCGTCTTCCAGGAGTATCGGGAAGCTGTAGCCAGCGCCGAAATCCTTATCCAGGACAATCGTCCCTGTCAGCACGACGGTATCGCCGACCGCGGTCGTCCCCTTGCTGGTCACCGTCAGGTCGTGGTTGTGCTCGGCCGCATCGCCCGAACCGTCCTGGATGTGAATGAAGTTCCATCCCAGGATGTTGCTGTTGTACTTGACCACCTTGCCGCGCAGGCTCACTGACTGGCCAGCCAGGGAATCCCTGTTGGCATAGACCCAGGCGACATTCTTGCCGGGCTCAAGCTCGGTGACGCTGACATCGGCGTCATCGTCGACGGTGGGCTTGCTCCCGCCAGCCATGTGGGCGTCAGCCGTCGCGGGTGTCGTCAGGTTCATGATGGCGTTCACAAAGTAGAGCCTGTCGAAAACCCGGTTGAGGGTCTTGCTCGTGAACTGGGTCATGAGCATGCCCTCGGGAACGAGTACCACGTCACCGACGCTAACGCTCGTCAGGGGCCCGGCGGCCCAGACGGGCTCCTGACCGGTGTCGATCGCCACGTAGGTGTAGCCACCCGAATCCATCGTTTCCAGGACCGCGCCGCGTATCATTCCGGTCGGCACAGGTGCGGTAAGGGCCGGATCGTCGGCGGTGGGAGACTGCGCTGATTCGGTGCAGCCGGATAAGACGACCAGCAGTCCGGCAGCCAGCGATATGACGAACGTTGCGATGCGTGAATTCACGAAATATTCCCTGCGTGTCATGGTGTGTTGGACGGTATTTTGCCAGCTGCCGGTACGGGGACCATACGAGCAACTGCCTATGTCAATTCGCCATATTCCGGGCGCCTTCATCCACCTGTTGAATAGTTCCTTTAATATCAGGCAGTTATGACGGTATGCGCGATAGTCTGGACGCGGTCCTTTGCACCATGTTATTGCCCATGTAAACTACGGCCCATAGTCGTAAATGACTGATTTTTTTAGGCTACAAAGGCGCGCCCGAATGAGCGATACAACCCGCGGTAAGAGCGAGGACGGCAAACTCCTCTATTGTTCTTTTTGCGGCAAATCCCAACACGAAGTCCGTAAGCTGATTGCGGGTCCATCGGTCTTTATCTGCGATGAATGCGTCGAGCTGTGCAACGACATCATCCGCGAGGAGCTCGAGGATACCGGGGATACCGGTCACGACAAGCTGCCGAAACCTGTGGAAATCAAGGATGTACTCGATGAGTACGTCATTGGGCAACAGCGCGCCAAGAAGGTCCTCTCGGTTGCCGTTTACAACCACTACAAGCGCCTCAATGATCGCCTGAGCGAACGCACCAAGGACGACATCGAGCTCGCCAAATCGAACATTCTCCTGATCGGCCCGACCGGCTGCGGCAAGACGCTGCTTGCCGAGACGCTGGCGCGTCTGCTCAATGTGCCGTTCACGATCGCCGACGCCACGACGCTGACCGAAGCCGGTTACGTCGGTGAAGACGTCGAGAACATCATTCAGAAGTTGTTGCAGAAGTGCGACTACGATGTCGAGAAAGCGCAGACCGGTATTGTCTACATCGACGAGATCGACAAGATCTCCCGCAAGTCGGACAACCCGTCAATCACGCGCGACGTATCCGGCGAGGGCGTGCAGCAGGCCCTGCTGAAGCTGATTGAAGGCACGATCGCCTCGGTGCCGCCCCAGGGCGGCCGCAAGCACCCGCAGCAGGAATTCCTGCAGGTCGATACCAGCAATATCCTGTTTGTCTGCGGCGGCGCGTTCGCGGGCCTCGAGAAGATCATCCAGGACCGCTCGACGAAGAGCGGCATCGGCTTCGTCGCCGAGGTCAAGACCGAGGAGGATAAGAAGAGCATCGGCGAGCTTCTCCACGACGTCGAGCCTGAAGACCTGATTCGCTTTGGCCTGATTCCGGAGTTCGTCGGCCGCCTGCCGGTCGTTGCGACACTCGAGGAACTCGACGAAGACGCGCTCGTGCAGATTCTTCTCGAACCAAAGAATGCGCTCACCAAGCAGTACCGCAAGCTCTTCGAAATGGAAGGTGTCGACCTGGAATTCCGGGAAGATGCCCTCCGCGCCGTGGCCACGAAGGCCATGGAACGCAAGACGGGCGCTCGCGGTTTGCGCACCATACTTGAAAATGTATTGCTCGATACCATGTATGACTTGCCGTCTTCGACGAGTGCGAAGAAGGTTGTTGTAGATGAGGCCGTCGTAATCGGCGAGACCAAACCCTATGTAATCTATGAGTCGGATGAAACGCCGACCGTTAATATCGAGCAGCCGCAACGACCTACCGGGTCGGACGGCGCATAGCCCAGCGAGGCACCATGTCTGAAAAAGATTTGATTTCCACGATCGACGATGACTCGGTCAGCGACGACTCGTCCGGCGTTCCCGTACTTCCGCTACGCGACGTCGTCGTTTACCCGCACATGGTCATTCCACTGTTTGTCGGGCGCGAGAGATCCATTGTTGCCCTCAACAAGGCGATGGATGCAGGCAAACGCATCCTGCTCGTGGCACAGAAAGCGGCGGATCTCGATGACCCGCAACCTGCTGATCTGTATGAGGTTGGAACGCTCGCGACGATACTGCAATTGCTCAAGCTGCCGGATGGCACGGTCAAGGTGCTGGTCGAAGGCGGCGAGCGTGCTCTGATCGACCGTTTTAACGTCGAGAATCATTTCTCGGCCGAGATTACCGAGCTGAAAGACGAAGATCGTCATGACGAGCGCGAGATCGATGTGCTCGTGCGTTCGATCATCACGCAGTTCGAACAGTACGTGAAACTCAACAAGAAGGTGCCGCCCGAGGTGCTGACCTCGTTGTCGGGCATCGATGAGCCGGGTCGACTGGCTGACACGGTTGCGGCCCACATGGCGCTCAAGCTCTCCGAGAAGCAGCGCATTCTCGAAATCCAGGACATCAAGAGTCGACTCGAGCAGGTGCTGGGCATCATCGAGGGTGAGATCGATGTGTTGCAGATCGAGAAGCGTATCCGCGGCCGCGTCAAGCAGCAGATGGAAAAGAGCCAGCGCGAGTACTACCTGAATGAGCAAATGAAGGCCATTCAGAAAGAACTCGGCGAAATAGAAGATGCGCCGAACGAGCTGGCCGATCTCGAGAAGAAGATCGAAGAAGCCGGCATGCCGAAGGAAGCGAAAGAAAAGGCCGTCTCCGAACTCAACAAACTCAAGCTCATGTCGCCAATGTCAGCCGAGGCTACTGTCGTTCGTAACTACGTGGACTGGCTGGTCAAGGCGCCGTGGAAGAAGCGCAGCAAGGTATTCAAAGACCTCAAGAAAGCCGAGGACGTACTCGAAGCGGATCACTACGGCCTCGAGAAGGTCAAGGAACGCATCCTTGAGTATCTTGCGGTGCAGCAGCGTGTAAAGAAGCTCAAAGGCCCGATCCTGTGCCTTGTCGGCCCCCCGGGTGTCGGTAAGACCTCGCTGGGGCAGAGCATCGCGCGCGCTACGAATCGCAAGTTCGTGCGCATGAGCCTCGGTGGCGTGCGGGACGAAGCCGAGATTCGTGGTCACCGCCGCACCTACATCGGTTCGATGCCGGGCAAGATTATTCAAAACCTCTCGAAGACCGGCGTGCGTAACCCGCTGTTCCTGCTCGACGAGATCGACAAGATGGCCATGGACTTCCGTGGCGATCCATCGTCGGCGTTGCTTGAAGTGCTCGATCCGGAGCAGAACTCGACGTTTGCCGATCATTACCTCGAAGTGGACTTCGACTTGTCAGACACGATGTTCGTCTGCACGGCGAACAGCCTGAATATTCCGGCGCCGCTGCTCGATCGCATGGAAGTTATCCGCATCCCGGGTTATACCGAGGATGAGAAGACCAACATTGCATTGCGTTACCTCGTGCCCAAGCAGCTCAGGGAGAACGGTCTCGAGGAAAATGAGCTCACGATCACGGAAGGCGCGATACGCGACATCATCCAGCACTACACGCGTGAGTCGGGTGTGCGCAACCTCGAACGCGAGATTTCCAAGATTTGCCGCAAGGTCGTGAAGTCGCTGTTGCTGAAACCGCGCAAGAGCCGCGTGCTGGTCACTCCGAAGAGCATGGAGAAATACCTGGGCGTCCGCCGCTTCCGCTATGGCAAGGCCGAAGACAACGACCAGGTAGGGCAGGTAACCGGCCTCGCCTGGACCGAGGTTGGCGGCGAATTGCTAACGATCGAAGCTGCAACGGTTCCCGGTAAAGGCAAGCTCACGCACACGGGTCAGTTGGGCGAAGTGATGACCGAATCGATCCAGGCCGCGATGACGGTTGTTCGCAGCCGCGCTGCTATCCTCGGCATCGACGCCGACTTCCACCAGAAACTCGACGTTCACGTGCATGTGCCCGAAGGCGCCACGCCGAAGGACGGCCCGTCAGCGGGCGTTGGCATGTGTACTGCACTGGTGTCCGCTTTGACCCAGATCCCCGTGAAGAGCGATGTGGCCATGACCGGCGAAATCACGCTGCGCGGCGAAGTATTGCCGATTGGTGGCCTCAAAGAGAAGCTGCTTGCGGCGCATCGTGGCGGTATTTCAACCGTCCTGATACCCGAGGAAAACAAGAAAGATCTCGCGGAAATTCCGAAGAATATCAAGGACAAGCTGACGATCGTCCCGGTGAAATGGATCGACGAGGTGATGGAGCATGCACTCGTGCATCAGCCCGTCCCTGCAGGCGCCAAGAAGGACGCGGAAAGCGGGTCCAAGAAGCCCTCCGGCAAACGGAAGTCGAAGGACATCGCCCGGCCGCATTAGTCTCGATGCAACGCAAAACTGCGGCACATATTGATCTGGGGGCGATCCGCGCAAACTATGCGTATGCCTGCACCCTGGTCCCCGACGGCAACATACTGCCAGTGATCAAGGCCGATGCCTACGGGCATGGGCTGGTTCCGGTCGCAAAGGCATTGCAGGCCCAGGTCCCGGCATTCGCGGTCGCCACGGTCGAGGAGGCGGTTGAACTTCGCGAGGCCGGTATTGGTATCGACCTTTTGGTTCTCGAAGGAGCGACGACGCGAGCGGCGACCGAGCGCGCCGGCGCTCACGGACTGGTTTTGATGGTGCACGCGGAGTCGCAAGTCGACATGCTGCCAGGTTCCGGCGCGTTGGCCTGGGTCAAGGTTGATACCGGAATGCATCGACTGGGAGTGGACCCAGGCGCACTCGGCGATGTCGTCGGGCGACTGCAGGCCGGTGGCGTCGACGTGCGGGCGATCTGCACGCACCTCGCGTGTGCCGATGAACTCGACAACGATGTCACTCGCGCGCAGCTCGATACGTTCCGCGACTGCACGTCCGGGTATGACTTGCCGCTGAGTATCGCCAACTCCGCCGGAATCCTGGCCTGGCCGGAGTCGCATGCCGACTGGAACCGGCCCGGCATCATGTTGTTCGGCACCTCTCCGTTTGCGTCAGACGTCGACGCGACGCGGGATCTGCAGCCGGCGATGACGTTCGTATCAGAGATAATCGCGATTCGGGAGCTGGCCGCCGGCGAGTCCGTCGGTTATGGCAGGCGCTGGACGGCAGCGCGACCTTCAATCATCGCCACGATCGCCGCCGGCTATGCCGACGGCTACCCGCGACACGCGGAAAACGGTACGCCTGTGCTGGTTGGCGACCAGGTGGCCCCATTGGTCGGGGCCGTATCGATGGACATGATTACCGTTGATATCACCGATCATTCCGGAGCATCCATCGGCGACCCGGTCGAACTCTGGGGCCGCAGCATCCAGGTTAACGATGTGGCCGCCCATGCAGACACTATTGGTTACCAGTTGTTGACCGGCGTAACGCCCCGCGTGCCGCGGATTTACCACAATCAATGAGTGACGACCTCCTTTCGGCGTTGGCGGCGATCGTCGGGGAAGCGCGCGTCCTGACCGGTCAAGCCGTTGCCGCCATCGAATTTCCCTGGGACACACACAGGGGTTGCGCGGCGCGGGCCATCGTCGAACCGGAAACAACCGAAGAGGTTGCAGCCATCCTGCGCTGCTGCAATGAGGCCGGACAGACGGTCGTTCCATTCGGCGGCCTGACCAACCTCGTGCAGGGTTGTGCAACGACTCGCGACGATATCGTGCTGTCGCTGAAACGCCTGAACAGGATCGAAGAGGTCGACGCGTCCGCAGGCGTGCTGACCGCACAGGCAGGCGTCACACTGCAGCAGGCACAGGTTGCGGCTGCGGCTGCAGGCTTGTTCTTTCCAGTCGACATCGGTGCACGCAGTAACTGTCAACTCGGCGGACTGGTGGCCAACAACGCGGGCGGCAACAAAGTCATTCGCTACGGCATGACGCGCGATACCGTTCTTGGGCTTGAAGCGGTGCTTGCCGATGGCACGGTGATCTCATCGCTGAATCGTTACATCAAGAACAACTCGGGCTTCGACCTCAAGCACCTGTTTATTGGCAGCGAGGGCGTGCTCGGAGTCATCACGCGGCTGGTGTTTCGGCTGCGCGCGACAGCCAGCAGCCACAACGTCGCATTGCTCGCCTGTGAGAATTTCGATGCGGTCGTCGCGACCCTGGAAATTGCCAACAGGACCCTGTCGAGTACGCTGAGCGCATTCGAAGTCATGTGGAACAGCTTTTACGAACGCGCTGTTGAACCACGCGGACGCTTGCCTGCGCCGCTGCAAGCGGGTGCGCCGCTGTACATACTGATTGAGACGATGGGCTCGGACCAGCAACATGACATGCTTGCTTTCGAGGCCATGATGGAAGACCTGATGGAGCGAGAGCTGCTGGTCGACGGGGTTCTCGCGAAGTCCGAAAAGGAACGCGAGCAGATCTGGCAGATTCGGGACGAGGTCGAACCCGTTATCGGTGGCGCGCACAATTTTGATGTGAGCCTGCGCAGCGCGGACATCGGTCGGTATGTGAGCCAGGTTGAGGCGTCGATCAAGGCGTGTCTTCCCCAAGCCAGTGTGATCGCGTTCGGCCACCTCGGCGACAATAATGTGCATGTGTCGGTCGGTGGTGTTGAATGGGGCGAGGCGTCGATTCGCAGTGTCGAGCAGGCAGTCTACGGCTGCCTCGAAGCATTCGCAGGTGCCATCTCCGCGGAGCATGGCATCGGCCTCGAGAAACGGCCATACCTGCCAATCAGTCGGACAGACGCGGAGATCGAACTCATGAGATCGCTAAAGCGTATGCTTGACCCCAATAACATCCTCAACCCAGGTAAGGTTGTCGACGCGGCAGAATAAGGAGACCTGCGCTGGATTCAATTATTGTCAATGGCGGCCCGACGCTTAGTGGCCGAGTTTCTGCGAGTGGGGCCAAGAACGCAGCACTGCCGGTGCTGTTTTCCGCGTTGCTGGCCGATGGCACGCATACCTTTGAGCGGGTACCGGTGCTGCGGGACATCGACTCCACGCACCAGCTGCTTGAAGCCCTCGGTTGTGAGTTCGAGACCAGCGGTACAACGGTACGCGTGCGGACTTCGCAGCCCAGGGAAAAGCTTGCGCCCTACGAACTCGTGCGCAAGATGCGCGCGAGCATTTTGTGCCTGGGGCCATTGCTCGCACGCTATGGCGAGGCGCGAGTGAGCTTGCCGGGTGGTTGCGCGATTGGCTCGCGACCGATCGATTTGCACGTCGAAACGATGCGAAAGCTCGGTGCCGAGATTGAAATCGATGGCGGCTACGTCATCGCGAAGGCGAAACGCCTCACAGGCGATCGCATCCTGTTCGAAAAACTGACCGTGGGTGGCACCGAGAATGCGCTCATGGCCGCGGTGCTCGCCAAGGGCACGACTGTGATCGAGAACGCGGCGAAGGAACCGGAGGTTGTCGACCTGGCGCATTACCTGCAGACGATGGGCGCGAAGATCGAGGGCGCCGGAACGAGTGTGATTACCATCGATGGTGTGGATGAATTGCATCCCGGTACACACACCATTGTTGCCGATCGAATCGAGGCGGGCACGCTGTTACTCGCGGGAGCCATAACCGGAGGTGAGGTGACCGTTGATGACTGTGTGCCCGAGCATCTCGAGGCCCTGACTGACAAATTGAAGGAATGCGGCTTTCGCATCACGACCGACGCGAGCTCGATCACGGTCGGCAAGTCCGCTGGCTGGACGGCGGCTGATATTTCCACCTCGCCGTACCGCGGATTCCCGACCGATCTGCAGGCGCAGTTCATGGCGCTGATGACGCAGGCACAGGGCACGTCCGTTATCACCGAAGGGATCTTCGAAAATCGCTTCATGCACGTGCAGGAACTGGTGCGTCTCGGTGCGGACATCACGCCCATGACCCAGGTAGCGGTCGTGCGTGGCACGCCGGGTGGACTCAGCGGTGCTCCCGTCATGGCGACCGACCTGCGAGCGAGCGCCAGCCTGGTCCTGGCCGGCCTGGTGGCGGAGGGGGAAACCCAGGTCAATCGCATCTATCACCTCGACCGGGGATACGAGAAACTCGAGCAGAAACTGGCGTCTCTGGGCGCCGATATTCGCCGCGCCCACCAGGCCTGAAGCCGCGAAAAACCGCGCAATAGTGCGCATTTGGCGCCAGCTTTGGGCTTCACGCCGGCCGCTGAGATTCCCTGTATGCGCGGCGCTTCGCGGCGTCCCCAGGTTGGGTCGGGCGGCCACCGTCAGGGTGCCGGACGACGCTGGCGGCCTTGCGGAATGCGGGTTCGCGCGCATTCCCGGCGCGCCGCGGGCCGCCGCAGCGGGTTCACCGTAATCTTCAGGAACATCAACAACAAAGTGCTGAAAGCTCCAGTTGAATAGACCCCCCCTGGTCAGGATCCGCTGGCCGAATTTGGCGGCTCCCGAAGCGAGTCTTTCGGGCGGTATCCGGCAAGGGCAGGAGCCGATTGACAGAGCCAAATGAGGAAGGCGCGCAGGGCCGGTACAAAAATCCTGAAACCCGCATGGTTGTGCGGAATTTGACGCTATATATGCCAGTAGGTATAAACACCGCAACCGCGTGCGATGGTAGTAATAGCACGGAGACGGACGCGGTGATCTAGCGGATGGCGTCTTTTTGGGCAGCTCGCTGGATTGATAAAAATTTCCTTAATCAATCTGCAAGGGTGATACACATGAATAAAGGTGAACTAATTGACGCGGTAGCAGGTAGTGCTGGTTTGTCACGCGCTGATGCAACGAAGGCCGTAGACGCAGTGCTCGATAGCATCCAGGGTACGCTCGCCAGTGGAGGTTCTGTGTCCCTCGTTGGCTTCGGAACGTTCTCGGTGAAGGCTCGCGCAGCACGCGCTGGACGCAATCCACGGACCGGTGAAACGATCCAGATTCCGGCCTCTAATGTGCCCGGATTTAAGGCTGGTAAAGGCCTGAAGGATGCCGTAAACTAGCGCCCGCTTCGGGGCCGGAACAGGCTCCGATGTTGTTTGTGGGGGCGCCTTGAGCCGAGAAATTCGGCCCGACGGCTCTCCCACAAACCTGGGTGCTTAGCTCAGCTGGTAGAGCATCGCCCTTACAAGGCGAGGGTCGGCGGTTCGATCCCGTCAGCACCCACCAGATTCGGAGCGGTAGTTCAGTTGGTTAGAATACCGGCCTGTCACGCCGGGGGTCGCGGGTTCGAGTCCCGTCCGCTCCGCCAATGAAAAGAAGGCCCCACCCGCAAGGGTGGGGCTTTTTTTTGACTGCGAACACTGCTGCCCGCCGGTCAATTCCATGCTTGTCATATTGCCGCCTGCGAACGATGATATCGGGCCGAGGCGCGAGCGACGCGATTTCAATGTCCAACAAACACCGGGAAGTTTTTGCGGCGGCGCAGGCACTGCTGCGCAGTGGTGATGCCGCTGCCGCCAAAGCGGCCGCGGAGAAGGGCCTGCTCGACTATCCGCAGGACGGCAACCTGCTGTGCCTGGCGGCGCGTGCGTCGATGGCGAGGAAGCAGTTGGTTGATGCGCGTCGCTACGTGGACGAGGTGATCGGCTGTTACCCGAATTTTGCAAGCGCGCAGGATGTGAGCGGTGACCTGCTGCTGGTCGAAGGGAGGCCTGACGAAGCGCTGCAGGCTTACAGGGAGGCGTTGCGCCTCGAGCCGCAACGGCCGGCTGTCACGGAAAAAATTGCCCGGGCCGAGCTGTTGTTGAACGGAGGGCCGTCAAGGTTCGCCGACAAGCTGTATGAAGCAGACGATCATGAAAGGAACGACCGGCGCGACAAGGCGGAGACGATCTATCGCGACATTCTGAAACGCGATCCGGATCATGTCGAAGCGTCACGGCGGCTCGCAGGGATCGCTGCGGGGCATGACCAGTTCCGGGAGGCGGTCGTGTTCCTGAAACGCGCGATCGAACTGGCGCCAGACTACGCGCGTGCATGGGTCGATCTGGCCAATGTGCAACGCAAGCTCGAGGACTATGAGGATGCGATCGAGAGTGCGCAAAAGGTCATCGAGCTAACGCCCGACAAAGCGGAAGCCCAGCTGTTATATGCCAGTGTCCTCGGTGCTGCCGATCGTCACGAGGACGCCATCGCGGTATACGAGAAGGTGCTCGAAATGTCGCCCGACAAGGCCAGTGCGATGTGTGGCATGGCGCATCACCTCAAGACGATCGGCCGACAGGATGATGCGATTGCCCGCTACCGGGAGAGCATCGCAACGCGCAGCGACCATGCTGAATCTTACTGGAGTCTCGCTAACCTCAAGACATTCAGATTTGAAGACGCAGAAGTGCAGGCAATGCACGATCTGCTCGAGAGCGAAGCCCTCGACGAGCAGGGGCGTGCGCAGGTTCACAATGCACTTGGACTCGAGTACGAGAGCCGCAAGGACTTCGATCGGGCTTTCGAAAATTTCGAAAAATGCAATCTGCTGCAGCGACAGCTCGAATCCTACGATCCGGTGGATATGGAAACGACCAACGACCGTATTATCGCGTTGTTCGACGAAGCATTCCTCGCCGAAGGCGGTGGTTCGGCGGTCAATCCGACACCGATTTTCGTTGTCGGACTACCGCGCTCCGGTTCGACGCTGATCGAGCAGATTCTCGCCAGTCACAGCAGTGTCGAGGGCACGCACGAACTTGCCGACCTGTCCCGCAGCGTGCGATCGATGGGTCGAGGCACGCCGCACCAGGTGCAATTTCCAAACTCGGTCGCCTCTCTGCGCCCCGCCGGGTGGGCCAGGCTGGGCAAGCGCTATATCGACAGCACGGCCAAACATCGTACCGATGCCGCGTATTTCATCGACAAGAACCCGAACAATTTCGTGTTTGCCGGTCTGATCCGGCGCGCAATGCCGAATGCCAGGATCATCAACGCGCGTCGCCATCCACTCGACAGCTGTTTCGGTTCGTTCAAACAGCTGTTTGCCAGCGGTCAGCCGTTCAGCTACGACATGACCGAGATAGGCGAGTATTATCTTCAGTATCAGCGGCTTATGGACCACTGGCACCGGGTGATGCCCGGCTTTGTGCTCGACGTACAGTATGAAAATGTCGTTGCCGACCTCGATACCGAGGTGCGCCGCATCCTGGAGTTTTGCGGGCTGCCATTCGAGGCGTCCTGCCTGCGATTCCACGAGACCGAGCGCGCCGTCAAGACGGCGAGTTCGGAGCAAGTACGCAGACCGCTGTATTCAACGTCGGTGAACCTATGGCGCAACTACGAAGCCCATCTCGATACGCTCGTGGAAATTCTCGAACCGTTGTTGTCGGAATTGCCGGAGTCACAGCGGCCGGCCCAATTGTTACAAATGAAATAGAGTTTCCACGTTGTGAAAAAAAGCTTGTGCGATCACCTGCATTTGGAATAAGTTGAACAGACACCGAGTGCGTATCGGGATTCCAATAATAATTCGGGGGGTACATCCATGACGTCACAGACGCGATACGTCATATCGCCTGTAGCAGCCGCTGTTGCCGCAGCACTGTCACCGGGCCAGGCCGTTCAGGCGCAGGCAGCGGAGCAGGCCGGGTCAACAGGCAAGACACTCGAGGAAATCGTCGTCACCGCGCGCAAGCGCTCTGAGTCCCTTCAGGACATACCGATCGCCATCCAGGCGCTGTCGCAGGAATCGCTCGAAGCGATGGGCGCGAAAGCCATGGAAGACTACGCTCGCTTTATCCCCTCCGTGAGCGTCGTGACCTACAGCAGCAGTTCGAACGTTGTCGTTTTCCGCGGCGCCATCACATCGCCAGGCTATATCGCGGCGTCGACGTCGTCGGTTTATCTCGATGAAATTTCGATAACCACGACAGGTAGCCAGCCGAACGTGCGCATGGTGGATATCCAGCGCGTCGAAGCGCTCTCAGGACCACAAGGCACGCTATACGGCTCTGATGCCCAGGCGGGCACGATGCGCATCGTGACGAACAAACCGGACACGACCGGTTTTGAAGCGATTTTTGACGGTGAGCTTCGTGGTGGTGACCAGAGTGACGGGAGCTACCGTGGTTCCCTGGTCGTGAATATCCCGCTGGCGGAGGACAAGGCGGCATTGCGTCTTGTTGGCTATAACGATCACGACGGCGGCTTTATCGACAATGTCTATGGACATACGGCGGACCAGTCTTACTTCTACGGCCCGGGACTCTATCCGGCCGATTTCGGCACGCTGGACAATTCGGCATCGGTCGAATCTGCCTGGAACGACGCTGACATCCTTGGCGGTCGCGCGAGCTTGTTGTGGAATTTTAGCGACAAATGGTCGGCGACTGTTTCCGCCTCATTCCAGCAGACCGAGGCGGGCGCTGACAACTACTACGACCCTTACGCCGGCGACCTGGAGGTCATTCGCTTCCACGATGAATGGACCGACGACGAATTCAGCCTGTTCTCACTGACGCTCGAAGGCGATCTCGGTTTTGCACAGCTGGTATCGGCGACGTCGTACTTCGATCGCACGAACGAATACCTGACAGATGTAACAACCTACTCACATTACTGGACTGCGTTGTACTGCAACGACTCCGGCGTGCCCGCGGCCTACGCACCGTACTATGTTGTGAATCCCGACACGGGCAACGTTATCTGGTGGCCGGTTTACTGCAGCGGACCGACGGCTGACAGCGATACGCTCAATGCGCATTTTGTCGATAACCAGATGAACAAGTTTACGCAGGAGCTCCGCCTGTCCTCGCAGGGCGATACGCTCGACTGGATCGTCGGCCTGTTCTACGAAACGACCAACGATGACTTCCAGTCTTCGTTCGCCCAACCGACCATGGGCGGTGACGGCAGCGTAAACGAGTACCAGCAATCGCTGGCGTTGGCCCAATACGAATTATGGAGCGGGGTGAGTTACCCGGACGCGACGTCCAGCTGGTACTCGGCGAGCGAGACCGACTGGGAGCAGAAGGCGATCTTCGGTGAGGTAACCTGGCACATCAACGATCAGTTCGACCTGACCCTCGGTGGACGCTACTACGATCGCTCGAATACGAACTACTACTTTGTGAACCGGCCGGGTGACTTTTCGATGCCCGCCTTCGTTCCGCCCGAGCCGAGAGAAGGCACCGACAAGGAGTTCATTCCGAAGATCAGTGTGAATTACTCGTTCGATGCCGGCAATGACAGCCGCATGGTCTATGGCCTGTTCACCCGCGGTAAGCGGCCTGGCGGTATTAACCGGCAACGCGGCGAGCCGTTCTTCCCGGGCACCTACGTGTCGGACCTGATGGACAATTACGAGTTCGGCTACAAGTCGACCTTTGGCGACGGTGCGGGACGATTCAATATAACGGCCTACCACATGAAGTGGTCGGACTATCAGCACGAGCTGACCGACCCGGCCAGTACGGACTGCCCCAGGCTCGGCTTTCCGGATGACGCGATTCCTGGCGTTTGTGGACAGCCCTGGCAGCGAGTCGTGGCCAACCTGGGCGAGGCGCACATGACCGGTGTCAATGTCGAGGCCGACGTCGTGGTTGGCGACAACTGGGTGCTGGGATTGAATGCCGAGTTCATGGAAGCAGAGACCGATACGAACCACGATCTGAATGCCGATGGCATTCCGGATGTTGTGAGCGGGCTGCGACTGCCGCTGGTGCCAAAATTCAAGTCGGCGGCGTGGGCCGAGTATCACTGGCCGGTCAATTTCCTGGGCGGCAATAATGCTTTCGTGCGCACCCAGTGGTCTTATAACGGTGACTCGGTGAGCATCATTGAGCCGATCTCGCCCGAAGAGAGCTCGAACCCGCAGTTCATCAATGAGGCTTACGTAATCGGCGATCTGCGTTTCGGCATTAAGGGTGACGACTGGGAAGCCTCCATTTTCATCAACAACCTGACGGACGAGCGCGCCCAGATGACGCACAACGACGGGCAATGGGAGTGGGGCGCATCGAATGTTGCCGAAGGTCGGGACCATACCTTGCGTATCTTCACGAACCGGCCGCGCGAGGCTGGGGTCCGTTTCATGAAGCGCTGGGGCGACTAGGCTGCCGCGCAGGCGAAACACGAAAGGCCGGGGCGACCCGGCCTTTTTTTATTGCCCGTCAATCCGGCTCCTGGTCGTCGTCTGCGAACGGCCAGATCTCGAGCCCGTGAATGGCATTGCGAATGTCCATCGACAGGTTGACCGACCCGACAGTCTGCCGGTTTTCGAAGTCGTAGATTGTGATGGTGGATGGCGACGAACCGACGACGACGAAACGATCGTCGAACGTGGCCAGGCCGCGGGCGAAACCCTGGCGCGCGATCTTCGAGTCGTCGATGCCTGCGAATTGCACGTTTGATTCATCGTACGTCACGATTTTGAACGCGGTTTGCTCGCCATCTCGCCCGACATAGCGGACGTGATCACTGGCCGTATCGTTGAACAAGACGCCGTCTTTCCAGGGCCGTGCGTTGTGCGCGCCGCCCGGGAGGTTGCAGACTTCGCTGACTTCCCACTTGTGATTAATGCGCAGCAAGGCGTTGGTCTTCAGTCCACTGAGGAAGATCCCGCCGTCGTCGACGTGCACCATGTTGATATGAAAATCATTGACCGGCGCGGGGCCTGCCCCGGATAAAGGATCGAAGGTATAGCCGGTCCACTTGTCGTAGGTTTTCTCGAGTTTGAAGCCCCACTTGAATTCGAAGGTTTCGAGATTAAAGGCAAGCAGGCTGTCGAACCCGGTCGATGTCAGGAACAGGTGGTCGTCTTTGCGACAGATTTCGTGACAGTGCTTCAGGTAGCGATTGCGGTACGAGTCCAGGATCGTGAACGAGCGATCGTAGCTATACAGTTCGTCACTGGCCGCGATGAATATTTCGTCGTCGTCAAAGGCGATACCGCGTAGTCCGCGGTCCGCGCCCCGGCCTTCGAAATCGATCTGACTCGTGTTCCAGTCGACACGCTGCTGACCCGATTGTGAATCGAAATCGACCGTGTAAATGCCGCCATGGCTCTCGCCTTGCTGGCTGCCGCGCACGACCGACGTGGCGATCAAGGTCGGAAGCTTGATGCTCATAAACTGTTGGTTCCGCAGGATAATTTTGTACTGTAAAGCAAACTTGGGCGACGCTCCACAAGCTGATCATAGTATCATCGATGCATTCAATACTGAGTGAGCCAGGAGCCGCCATGCACACCTACCGCCCGATTCAATTTCTGTTCGTCACAACCTGCTGTCTGTTCGTTGCGGGATGTGCAGAGGTCGACCAGGGCGAGGCCGGCTACCGACACGCGGGCGAGTCCATTGGCACAGTGCGCGAGATTTACGACGGGCGGATGTATCCGGACGTGCAGGTGAACACGTTTCGCAACATCGACCGGTTGTTTCCGACGCGCGTTGTAGAGCGAGGTGCAAAGGTACGGTCCCTGCCGTCCAATCCTGTCGACCTTGGGGACTTCTCGTTTACGCACGGGGACAAGCGCTATGACCTGTTCGACGTCATTACCCTGAACCGGGTAAGCGGAATGCTGGTCCTGCAAGACGGTGAGATCCGCTACGAGAATTACTTTCTCGGCAACGATGCAGAATCGCGCTGGATGTCGATGTCGGTCGTGAAGTCGATGACGGCGATGCTGATCGGTGCCGCGATCCAGGATGGCTACATCGAGAGTATTGATGACCCGATCGTACGCTACCTGCCACGATTTGCCGGCACGGCGTACGACGGTGTAACGGTTCGCCATATCCTGCAGATGACCTCGGGCGTGGCGTGGAACGAGACCTATACCGACCCGTCGTCGGACCGCCGGAGGATGCTCGAGGCACAGATCGGCCAGCAGCCCGGGGAGATCCTCGATCTGATGGGGGCCCTGCCGCGGGCAGCCGAACCCGGCACACGCTGGAACTACAGCACGGGTGAAACACATGTCGCAGGTGCGCTGGTCGCTGCGGCGACCGGCAGGCACGTGGCCGATTACCTGACGGAGAAAATATGGTCGAAAGCCGGGATGGAAGCGGATGCGAACTGGTGGCTGGAGTCCCCCGACGGACTGGAGGTCGGTGGCAGCGGCCTGTCGGCCACGCTGCGCGACTACGCGCGTTTTGGTCAATTCCTGCTCGACGACGGCGTCATAGACGGTGAGCGGGTCCTGCCTGAAGGCTGGATGGCGGAGGCGGGTGCGCGCAAGACCGTGAACGGCGAGACCGTCGAATACGGCTATATGCTCTGGCCGCTGCATGGCGACAGCTATGCCGCCATCGGCATTTTTGGGCAATTCGTCTTCGTGGACCCTGATATCGGGCTTGTCGTGGCAATGTGGGGCGCACAGCCGAAGCCGGTCGGCAAAGAGGGGGTCGATGAATATGTGTTCCTGGAGGCCTTGTCGGGATATTTCAGCCCCCGCTGACCCTCAACCCGAATGGCGGGAGGGCGATGGTTTCCACTCGTACTTCCCCTGAATACCCGCCTCAAGTAGAATCCCCGGCCTTGTTTGGCCGCGGTTCGTAGCCGCTCCCTAGTTAAGAAGATAATCAACTATGCTGCAAAACATTCGCGAGAAATTCACGGGCTGGGTCGCGATCACGATCCTGGCTGTCATTGGTGTGACGTTTGTCTTCGTTGGCGGCGCCAACTTCGTCTTCGTTGGCAACAACTACGCCGCGAAGGTCGACGACATCGATATCGGTATTGGCCAGTTCGAGGCGGCCTACCAGGACCAGTTGCAGCAGAACCCGCAGCTCGCGCAGGTGGGCCCGGAAATTCGCGGCCAGGTTCGCACCCGGATCCTGGAGCAGCTCATTCAGCAGCGCGTGATCGATAATTACATCGACAAGGCGGGCTACCGGATTAGCGACTCCCAGGTGACCGCCCTGATCCAGCGCACGCCGGCGTTCCAGGTTGACGGCAAGTTCGACATGAATACCTACCTCGACCTGCTCGCGACGAACGGCTACGTGCCGGCCGCTTACGAGTCTGCCCAACGTGTCACGCTGCGACGCAGCCAACTGCAGTTCGGCATCAGCGACTCCGCGTTCATGTCGCCGGCGGCTTTCCGCCGTTACCTCAATCTCGCAGGCGAGCAGCGCCTCGTCAGGCTGGCGACGATCGACCCGGAATCGGTTGCTGCCGAAGTGGTCGTGACAGACGAGATGATCGCCGCGTTCTATGACGACAATCCGACGATGTTCCAGTTGCCTGAGTCTGTTGATATCGAATACATCGAGATCCAGCGGAGCGAAGTTGCACAGGGCGTGAGCGTGACCGAGGAGGATCTCCTTGAATATTACGAGTTCAACCAGGATCGTTACGAGCAGGATGAGCAGCGCCAGTCCCGTCACATCCTGATCCTCGCCGACGACGGCGACGCCGCGGCTGAAGCACAGGCAAATGAATTGCTGGCGCGCATCAATGCCGGCGAATCCTTTGAAGACCTCGCTCGCGAGTACTCCGCGGACACCTTCACGGCCGATCGCGGTGGCGACCTTGGTGCGTTGACCCGCAGCCAAATGCCGGATGGCCTCGACAGTGCCGTTTTCTCGATGGCCGAAGGCGACGTGCAGGGACCGATCAGGACCGACTTCGGCTTCCATCTCGTCCGCCTCGATTCGATCATCGAACCGGGTCCCCTGCCGCTGGACCAGGTTCGTGGTGAGCTGACGACGGAGTTGCAGGATCAACAGGCCGAGAGTCTTTTCCTGGAGCTCGAGCGCAAGCTGTCAGATGCGTTGTTTGACGCGACGGACCTCGCCTCGGTGTCGGCGGCCGTTGGCGTCGGGATTCAGTCTGTAGCCGGTTTCACGCGCGACGGCGGCGAGCATTTTGGCGGCGAACCTGCCGTCATCGACGCGGTCTTCAACGATGCGGTTCTCGCGGGCGGACAATTGTCGGAGATTGTTGAAATCGACGGCAACCGCTCGGCTATCTTTGCGGTTACCAATCACTACCCGGCAACTCGCCAGGCGCTGGAAGACGTGAGTGAGGACGTGAAGAGCGGCACTCGAGGCGCAGCAGGCAGAGGAGATCATGGCGGCGAGGGCGGACCGGATGATTGCAGCCCTTGACGAAGGGATGGATTTCGTGGCGGCGGCCGAGGCAAGTGGAGCGATGGCGGGCGAGACGACGATTATGTCCCGTGGTTCCGAGGACGCCGACCAATCTGTCACCGTGGCGGTATTCACTGCTTTGAAGCCCACGCAGGATGAGCCGACGACCGGCAGTACTCGCAATGGCCTCGGCGGGTACACCGTTTACAGCGTCGAAGCCGTTATCCCGGGGTCTCCGGAATCAATGCCGGTTGCACAGCGGGATGCCGGCAAGGGGCAGTTGACGGACCAGACCGGCCTCGGCGATTTCATCGCGTTCGTGCAGGCCCTGCGTGAGGACGCTGAAGTCATCATCAATGAGGATGTGCTGGTCGGGCAGGACCTGCTCTAGTAAGCTGACCCGCTAATTGGAATTCCGCTGCGGCCTGGCCGCAATCCGGGGGATAAATGCGCAAACTGGCTCTGCATTGGCAGATTTTGATCGCCATCGTGTTGGCGGTCATCATCGGATCCTGGGTCCGCAGTTACACGACTGACGATTTTGCTCCGAACCTCTTTGGTGTTTCGTTGGTGTCGATTTTCGACTACATCGGGACGCTTTTCCTCAATGCGCTGAAAATGATCATCGTGCCGCTGATCACCTCGTCGATCATCGTCGGTGTGGCCGGCATCGGATCCGGCGGCAATCTCGGCAAGCTCGGTGGCAGGACGCTGCTGTTCTACACATCGACTACGCTGGCAGCAATTCTCGTTGGACTGTTCATCATCAACGCCGTGCAGCCCGGAATCTCTGACGGTCAGCCCGTCGGTGAAACGCTTGCGCTGGAAGAAAACGTTGCGGACATCGCCAGCAAGGTAGAGGGCAAAGGTGTTGGCGACGTCGCCGAGATCTTCATGCGCATGGTTCCGCCCAATATCATCAAGGCGGCCTATGAGGACAACATGCTGGGGTTGATTTTCTTCTCCCTGCTGTTTGGCTACTTCATGTCACGCCAGTCACACCAGTTCGCTGAGCCGCTGTTCAATTTCTGGAACGGCGTATTCCACGCGATGATGAGCGTGACTGAGTTCATCATGAAATTTGCGCCGATCGGTGTATTCGGACTCGTTGCCGAAGTCATGGCAACCGCGGGCGTGAAGGCCGCAAAACCACTCTTTATATTTGCGATCTGTGTGATTATCGCGCTGGGCATCCACGCGTTTGCGACATTGCCATTGCTGCTCAGGTTCGTCGGCAGGGTCAAACCGTTCAAGACGATGGCGGGCGCATCGCCGGCCATGCTCACAGCATTTTCCACGGCGTCGTCATCGGCCACGTTGCCGGTCACGATGGACAGTCTCGAGGACAATGTGGGCGTCTCCAACAAGATATCGAGCTTCGTCTTGCCGCTTGGGGCAACGGTCAACATGAACGGCACCGCATTGTACGAATGCGCAGCGGCGATCTTCCTGGCGCAGGCTTATGGACTCGACTTGAGCTTCGGCCAGCAGTTTGCCGTCGTCGTTATCGCTTTGCTGACATCCATTGGCGTGGCGGGTGTGCCGTCGGCATCGCTGGTGGCGATCGCGATCATTCTCGGTGCAATCGGGTTGCCGATGGAAGCCATCGGCGTACTGATGGTCTTCGACCGAATTCTCGATATGTGCCGCACGAGCATCAACGTCTGGGGCGATGCCTGTTGCGCCACGATTGTTGCGCGCCTCTCAGGGGAGAGGACGAACGTGGCGATCGACAACGGGCGCGCGGAAGAAGAACCCGCCTGACTTGTAGAAAAGGGTGTCAGTCACCTGAATCGAGTCAAGGTAACGGACACCTATTTCCAGATTGTCGAAATAGGGTGACTGGTACCTATGGTTCAGTCCTCTTCGTCGAAGACCATGCCCATGATGTTTACACCGGCGTCGACAAAGGTCGTCTCGCCCGTGATGCCTGACGCCAGGTCTGAGCACAGGAACGCCGCGGCGTTGCCGATTTCCTCGATAGTGACCGTGCGGCGCAGCGGGGCTGCCTTAACGGCGTAATTCTGCATTTTGCGGAAACCGCCGATACCGGCGGCGGCCAGCGTCTTCACGGCGCCAGCAGAGATGGCATTGACGCGAATTCCCTTCGGACCGAGATCGGCTGCCAGGAACCGCACACAGGATTCCAGGCTGGCCTTCGCCAGTCCCATCACGTTGTAATTCGGGACGACCTTGGTGGCTGCGTCGTACGTGAGTGCGAGGATGGCCGCATTGCGGCCTTCCATCATCGGCAGCGCCGCTTTCGCGAGCCCGGCGAGACTGTACGCCGAGATATCGTGGGAGATCGCGTAGCCTTCGCGCGTGATCGATTCGGTGAATCCGCCGACGAGCATTTCGCGGGGCGCGAAGCCGACCGAATGGATCAGGATATCGAGACCGTCCCAATGCTTGCCGAGCTCCGTGAACACGGCAGCGATTTCGTCGTCGGAGGTCACGTCGCAAGGGAACAGGAGGTCGGTGTTCTGGCCAAGGCGCGCTGAGAGCTTCTCAACCCGGCTCTTGAGCTTGTCGTTCTGGTAGGTGAAGGCGATCTCAGCACCTTCGCGAGCAAATGCCTCTGCGATACCTGATGCAATTGAACGATCGCTTGCGACGCCGACGATCAGCGCCTTCTTGCCGGCCATGAAGCCCATGGGTGAATCCTTATGATTGTTGTAACGACGGTGGCTATCTTACATTGCAGGGGTGGCCATTGGCCACGACATCGCGGCGGGTCGCCGCGCTTACGAGGACTGGGCGGTAACGTCTACGTACATCGTGAGTTTCTGGCCCGGTCGCAGGATCTTGTTCTTGTCGATGCCATTCCAGCTGGCTATCTGATCGATGCCGACGCGGAACTTGCGGGCGATCAGGTACAGCGAGTCGCCGTTACGAACGGTGTAACGCAGCTTGCGGGTCGTGTTGCCAAGTGCGTCGGTCGGTGATGTGCGCGGCGTCTCGACCGCTGCGTTCGTCCACACGACGAGTTTCTTGCCAACGGAAAGCGTGTCGCCGGGTGCCATGCCATTCCAGGCGGCAACCTGGCGATGCGTAACGTTGTATTTGCGTGAGATCGTCCAGAAGCTCTCGCCGCTACGCACAATGTGTTCGACCTTGTTACCCGCGCGCTGGCGATTCTGTTTCTTCTCGAGCCGCGCGTCCGCACTCTGGCTGTAAGCGCTCAGAGGCTGGGTCGCAACCGGGATCATGAGGTAGTGCCCGGCCTGGATGGTGTTGCCCCGCAGATTGTTCGCCGCGCGCAGCGCCGCAACAGTCGTGTTGTACTGCTCGGCGATCTGCGAAATGGCTTCGCCGCTCTTCACCTTGTGGCGCTTCCAGCGTACGCGGTCTTGCTGCGGGACGGTCGCGAGTGTTGCAGTGAACTGCTCGGCGACGTCGATTGGCATGACGAGTTGATGCGGTCCGGCCGGGTCCGTCGACCAGCGGTTGTAGCCCGGGTTGTACTGGTAGATGGTGTCCACATCGACGCCCGCAATCTCCGCGGCGAGCGCGAGATCGAGCTGGCCACCGATATCAGTCAGCACGAACTGCTGCTCATCCGGAACCTCGGGAAGCGTCAGGTTGTACTTGGCGGGGTCGGCAACGATTTCTACGAGCGCCAGCAGCTTGGGCACGTACATGCTCGTTTCCTTGGGCAGCTTCAGGTACCAGAAATCGATCTCCTTGCCAGCCTTGCGATTGTTGCGGGCCGCGCGCAGAACGTTGCCCTCGCCGGAGTTGTAGGACGCGATGGCGTTCAGCCAGTTGCCGTCATTCAGTTCCTCGAGGTACTCGAGATAGTCGAGCGCCGCGCGCGTCGAGTCGACGACGTCACGACGGCCGTCGTACCACCAGTTCTGTTTCACGCCGAAACGCCTGGCGGTGCCCGGGATCATCTGCCAGAGGCCGGCCGCACGCCCGTGGGAGTAAGCGAACGGGTCGTAGGCGCTCTCGACGATCGGGAGCAGGGCGAGTTCGAGCGGCATGTCACGGCGCTCGAGTTCGGCAACGATATACGGCAGGTAGCGCTGGGCGCGCGTGAAGACGCGATTCAGGTAATCCGGGTGCCCGACGAACCACTTGAGTTCGGCGGCGGTGCGGTTGTTATCTTCGTAGGTCAGCTCGAAGCCGCGGCGCAGCTTGTCCAGGACGTTGTCCGGGCCGGTCGGCGTGGAGGGCATCTCGATGCCCGCAAACGGTGAAATCAGCGTCAGCGGCGTCTCGCTGGCTGTCGCGGGGGCTGGGCCAAGCAGCCAAAAAGGTGACGCCGATGGCGCCAAACGCCCAGAATCTCTGCAATAATTGCCGGAATATGTAATACATCGGGCTATCGTACTGAGGCAAAGCCGTTGTGCAAGTAGATTGTTCACATTTAGCAGCCAAGTGGCTGCAATCTCCGCTGGGAGAGGCCCTGCTGCAGCAGGAAGCCCGGATTGTCGAGGAGGCGCTCGACGGCATCTTCGGCGAGCAGTGCCTGCAGCTCGGCATGTGGGGCGACAAGCGGACCTTTGTGCGCTTCACTCGCACCCAGCGCTGCTCGCTGATTGCCGAGTCCGGCGCCGGCGAACCCTGCGCTATCGGGGAGTTTCACCGGCTCCCGGTCGAGAGCGACTCGATCGATGCCATCCTGCTGCCGCACACCCTCGATTTCAGCGATCGGCCGCACGCCGTGCTGCGCGAGGTGGACCGCGTATTGCGGGCCAATGGCCACATCATCATCCTGGGCTTCAAGCCAGGCGGCCTGTGGGGCCTCAGGCGGCTGATTCCGGGCGCCGGTATGCCACCGGGCGCCGATCACCTGATCTCCGATCGCAGGCTCAGGGACTGGCTGCAGTTGCTCGACATGCGCATCCAGAGCGCGATGCGGTATTTCTTCCGCTGGCCGTTGCCGCGCAACAAGGTGAGCAGCTCGCAAGAATGGGAGCGGCGCGGCCAGACGCTGTGGCCGGAGCTCGCGGCTTGCTATATGCTCACGGCGCAAAAGCGGGTCAGCACGTTGACGCCGGTACGCCCTGTCTGGTGGCGCAAGCCGAAGGTGGTCACGGGGTTGGCTGAGCCATCCACACGGGTTTCCCGGATTCGCTTTACGCGACCCGGTATTGACGAGAGCTAGCAGCCATTTCAGAAATTGAGATTTACACCGACGGGGCGTGCAGGGGGAATCCCGGCCCGGGCGGTTGGGGCGTCGTGTTGATCGCCGGGAAGCATCGCAAGAGGATGCACGGGGGCGAAGCCGAGACCACGAACAACCGCATGGAGCTGACAGCGGCTATCGAGGCCTTGAACGCCCTGAAGGGCCCGAGCAAGGTTGTGCTGCACACCGACTCCAAGTACGTCATGGACGGCATTAACGAGTGGCTCGCGAACTGGAAGAAACGCGGCTGGAAGACGGCCGCGAGGAAGCCTGTGAAGAACCAGGACCTCTGGATGGCGCTCGATGAGGCCACCCGGTGCCACGAGATCACGTGGAAGTGGGTGAAAGGCCACGATGGCAATCCGGGTAATGAGGAAGCTGACGAGCTGGCCAACCTGGGAATCGATGAACTATGAGACAAATCATCCTCGACACCGAAACCACGGGTCTCTCGACCTCGCAGGGCCATCGCATTATCGAGATTGGCTGCCTCGAGATGGTCAATCGCCGCCTGACCGGGCGCGAGTTTCATCGCTTCCTGAATCCTGAGCGCGATATCGACGAAGGCGCCGAGGCGGTCCACGGCATCAGCCGCGAGCAGCTCGCGACAGAGCCGCGTTTTCACGAGGTCGTCGATGACTTTCTCGCGTTTGTGAAAGACGCCGAGCTGGTTATCCATAACGCCGACTTCGATGTCGGCTTTCTCGAGTACGAACTGCGGCTCATGAATCATGCGCAGCCCAGGATCACGGATCACTGTGCCGTACTCGATACGCTCGCGCTCGCTCGTGAAATTCATCCGGGGCAGCGCAACAGCCTGGATGCGCTCTGCAAGCGCTACGAGGTCGATGCATCCCGGCGCGACGTTCACGGCGCCCTGATCGACTCGGAGCTGCTGGCGCGTGTGTACCTGGCGATGACGGGTGGCCAGTCCAGCTTGTTGCTGGATGAGGACGAGGTGGAAGCGCAGGATGCGGGAGCGCGCTCCCGTCAAGCGGGACCGAGGCTTGCGGGCGACAGTCGCGCGCAGGGCGCGCTCCCGCCGGATACGTCATACCAGCTCAAGGTCATCAAGCCCACCGAGGCCGAAGTGGCTGCTCACGAGGCGATGCTCGCGAAGATCCGCGAATCCGGTGCGTGCATCTGGGATTTTGACTAGAATGCGCAGTTCGCTCCGGGGGGAGCGCTAGCAGAATAAGGATAAGCGCTAGATGGTCCATACGATGGCAGACGCGTTCCGCGAGAATTTTCTCGGGAACTCACCACACTGGTACAAGCTGACGATTATCGGTTTCCTGATTCTGAACCCGATTGTCGCGACCTACGATCCGTTTATCGTCGGCTGGTTGCTCGTTCTGGAATTTATCTTCACCCTGGCGATGGCACTGAAATGCTATCCACTGCAACCGGGTGGTCTGCTGGCGGTTGAGGCAATCGTCCTTGGACTCGCGTCTCCCGAAAACGTCTACCACGAGGCGCTCAAGAATTTCCCGGTCATCATGCTGCTGATGTTCATGGTGGCCGGTATCTACTTCCTGCGCGAGATGCTGCTCTACACGTTCACGAAGATCCTGCTGGGCGTGCGCTCGAAGGTTCTCTTGTCGTTAATATTCTCGTTTTCGGCGGCCTTCCTGTCGGCCTTTCTGGACGCGCTGACGGTGACTGCCGTGATTATTACCGTGGCTGTTGGTTTTTATGGCGTCTATCACAAGGTGGCGTCGGCACAGACGCCCGGCCAGAAGATGACCCAGGACGGTGACGGCACCGTACTCGAGGTGCATTTTGAGGATCTCGCGCAGTTCCGGGCGTTCTTGCGCAGCCTGATGATGCACGGCGCGGTAGGTACGGCGCTCGGCGGTGTTACCACGCTGGTCGGTGAGCCACAGAATCTGCTGATTGCGAAGATCATGGACTGGGAGTTCGTCGAGTTCTTCCTGCGCATGGCGCATATCTCGATGCCCGTCCTGGTGATGGGCCTGCTCACGTGCGTCATGCTGGAGGTAACCAAGTCATTTGGCTACGGTGCCCCGTTGTCGCCAAAGGTTCGCGAGGTGCTCGAGAAGTCCGACCGCAAGCAGACCAGGAAACGCACGATGGAAGCGCGCAGTGTCATTGTCGTCCAGGCCATCGTTGCTGTGATTCTCGTCGTGGCACTGGGCATGCACCTGGCCGAGCCGGGCGTGGTCGGATTGATGGTGATCGTGCTGGCGACGGCGTTTACCGGGGTCACGGAAGAGCATCGCATCGGTCACGCGTTTGAAGAGGCCTTGCCATTTACCGCGCTGCTGGTCGTGTTCTTCGCAATCGTCGCCGTCATCGAACACCAGGGCCTGTTCACGCCTGTGATCGACTGGGTGATGACGTACGAGGGCAAAACCCAGGAAGCGCTGTTTTTCAGCGCGAATGGCGCGCTGTCGATGATCAGTGACAATGTCTTCGTGGCGACGGTGTATATCAGCGAAGTCGAAAAGATGTTCCTGGCCGGTGAGATCACGCGCGACCAGTTCGACGCGTTGGCCATAGCGATCAACACGGGCACCAACATCCCGTCCGTCGCGACACCGAATGGCCAGGCCGCGTTCCTGTTCCTGCTGACCTCTGCACTGGCACCGCTGATCCGCCTGTCCTACGGTCGCATGGTCGTCATGGCAGTGCCGTACACGATCACGATGAGCATTACGGGCCTGCTGGCGCTCTGGTACCTGGGGTAAGTAAGATAGGGTACCAGACACCTTATTCTCGAAAATAGGGTGACTGACACCAGTTGCGGTCCGGATTTCCAAGTGATCTCCCGCACAGACGTCGGCGGCCCAATGTGGTACATAGGCCCCTGAAATTCTAAGAGAACGTTCATGTCCTTTGACATCAATAACCTTCGTATTGGCATCGTTGGCCTTGGCTATGTCGGCCTGCCGCTGGCCGTTGAATTTGGCAAGAAATATCCGACGGTAGGCTTTGATATTCACGCGCGGCGCGTCGCCGAGCTCAAGGGCGGTACCGATTCCACGCTGGAGTGTTCGAGCGAGGAACTCGCCGGGGCGACGCACCTCGAATACACGTCCGACGTCGCCGGGATCGCCGACTGCAATTTCTATATCGTGACGGTGCCGACGCCGATCGGTGACGGTAACCGGCCCTTGCTGTCGCCCCTGCGTGCGGCGAGCAACACGCTCGGCGGCGTCATCGCGAAAGGCGACATCGTCGTGTACGAGTCCACGGTGTATCCGGGCGCGACTGAAGAGTTCTGTGTACCGCTGCTCGAGGCAGGCTCCGGCCTGAAGATGAACGATGACTTCTTCATCGGTTACAGCCCCGAGCGCATCAATCCGGGCGACAAGGAGCACCGCCTTCCGTCAATCCTCAAGGTGACATCCGGCTCGACGCCGGAAGCGGCGGACTACATCAACGAGGTCTACGCCACGATCATTACGGCGGGCACGCACAAGGCGTCGAGCATCAAAGTCGCCGAAGCGGCGAAGGTGATCGAAAACACCCAGCGCGATGTCAACATCGCTCTTGTAAATGAACTTGCCATGATCTTCGAGCGCGTCGGCATCGATACCGAAGAGGTCCTCCTGGCCGCAGGAACGAAATGGAACTTCCTGCCGTTCCGGCCGGGGCTTGTCGGTGGCCACTGCATCGGCATCGATCCGTATTACCTGACGTACAAGGCCGAGCAATTGGGATACCACCCGCAGATGATTCTCGCGGGGCGGCGCATCAACGACAACATGTCGCTGTATGTATCAACGCAGATCGTCAAGCACATGCTGCGCAAGGGCATCCAGCCGAATGGCGCCAAGGTGCTGATGCTGGGCCTCACGTTCAAGGAAAATTGCCCGGACCTGAGGAACACCAAGGTGGTCGATATTGTCCGGGAATTGACGTCCTATGGCACCGTCGTTGACGTCCATGACCCCTGGGTCGATGCGGACGAAGCCATGGAAGAGTATGGCCTGGACCTCGTCGCCGCTCCGGCCAAAGGGGCGTATGATGTCGTCATTATCGCGGTCGCGCACGAGCAGTTTCGGGCGCTCGGCGAGAAAGGCATCAAGGCCTTCTGCAAAGACACTTCCGTCCTTTATGACATCAAGTACGTCCTGCCGGCCGAAGCTGTCGATGACCGCTTGTAGGAGCGGCCACTGGCCGCGAAACGATTGAGACCCCTATGAAAATTCTCGTAACAGGCGCTGCCGGCTTTATCGGCTTTCACACGTCAAAGCAACTGCTCGAGCGCGGCGACACCGTCGTTGGCCTCGATAATTTCAATGACTATTACGATGTCAGCCTGAAAGAATCGCGTGCCGCCGTGCTGGACGACTACGACAAATTCAAGATGGTGCGCATCGATCTCGCCGACCGCGATGCGATGGAAGCCTTGTTTGCGGACGAGGCTTTCGACAAGGTCATTCACCTTGCCGCGCAAGCCGGTGTTCGCTACTCGATAGAAAACCCGCATTCCTACATCCAAAGCAACATCGTCGGCACGCTGCACATTCTCGAAGGTTGTCGCCACAACGAGGTTGAGCACCTGACCTACGCGTCATCGAGTTCGGTGTACGGCGCGAACACGACCATGCCGTTCTCGATCCACCAGAACGTGGACCATCCGCTCGCTCTCTATGGCGCAACCAAGAAAGCCAACGAGCTGATGGCGCACACGTACTCGAATCTCTACAAACTGCCGACGACCGGCCTGCGTTTCTTTACGGTCTACGGGCCTTATGGCCGCCCGGACATGGCGCTCTTCCTGTTCACGCGCGCCATCCTCGAAGGGAAGCCGATCGACGTATTCAATTACGGCAAGCACAAGCGCGATTTCACGTACATCGACGACATCGTCGAGGGCGTGATCCGCACGAGCGACCACACGGCGACACCGAACGACAACTGGGATCCTGCCAAACCGGATCCGGGTACGAGCAGGGCGCCGTATCGCATCTACAACATCGGCAACCAGCAACCGGTCGAATTGATGGACTACATCGGTGCGATCGAAGATTGCCTGGGCAAGAAAGCGGAGATGAACATGTTGCCGCTGCAGCCGGGTGACGTACCCGACACCTGGGCGGATACGAAGGACCTTGCGGATGACGTCGGCTACCAGCCGGCTACACCGATCGATGTAGGCGTCAGGAACTTCGTCGAATGGTATCTTGAGTTCTACAAAGACGAATCGAAACAAAGCGCCTAGACACATCGCTAGACACATCGGATGACACGTGGCCAACGCTTACACGAACAGAACACTCTCCGCACGCTACCCGACCGACCTCCCAGCCTGGAAGGCGCTCACTGAGCATTACAAGGGCGACATGCGCAGCAAGCACCTGCGCGAGTTGTTCGCGCGCGACAAGAAACGCGCGGAGCGCCTCAGCATTCAGGCGAATGACCTGACGCTCGATTTCTCGAAGAACCACGTCAACGCGACAACGCTCAAGCACTTCGTGCAACTCGCGAAGCAGGCCGATCTGGCCGCTGCCATCGAAGCGATGTTCGCCGGCGAGAAAATCAACCAGACCGAAGACCGCGCGGTGCTGCATGTGGCGCTGCGCGCGAAGATTTCGGACATGGTGGCGCTCGAGACGCCGGGCGTGCGCGAAATCTGGGAAGTGCTGACGCACATGGAAGCCTTCGTCGATGGCGTGCACAGCGGCAGGATTCGCGGCAGCACGCGCAAGAAGATCACGGACATCGTCAACATCGGCATCGGCGGGTCGGATCTCGGGCCGGTCATGGCCAGTCGCGCGTTGCGGCCCTACTGGAAAGAGGGGGTCCGCTTCCACAGCGTGTCGAATATCGACGGCACGCAGCTCGACGACCTGAAAGAAGAACTCGATCCGGAGCGTACGCTGTTCGTCGTCTGCTCCAAGACCTTCACGACCCAGGAGACGATGGTCAATGCGCGCGCCGCGCGCGACTGGATCGTCGAGCAGCTCGACGCGGTTGCGGTGCAATATCATTTCGTCGCGGCGTCAACGAATCACGAGGCGCTGGACGACTTCGGCATCCGCTCGGACTATCGTTTTGGCTTTTGGGACTGGGTTGGTGGTCGCTACTCGCTTTGGTCAGCGGTCGGCCTGTCGCTCGCGCTGATCGTCGGCATGGATAACTTCAAGAGGATTCTCTCCGGTGGCCGGCGCATGGACCTGCATTTCCGGCAGACGCCGTTCGACGAGAACATGCCGGTCCTGCTGGCGCTGCTCGGCATCTGGTACAACAATTTCTTTGGTGCCGAGGCGCAGGCGATCCTGCCGTACTCGAACCGCCTTGATCGCTTTCCGGCCTACCTGCAGCAGCTGCAGATGGAGTCGAGCGGCAAGAGCGTGCGCATGGACGGCAAACCCGTCAAATGCGCCACGGGCATGATCATCTGGGGCGAGGCGGGCAGTAACGCGCAGCATTCTTTCATGCAGCTGTTGCACCAGGGCACGCGATTCGTGCCGGTGGACTTCCTGTTACCGAAGACCTCGAAGCTCGCAACCGCGAACTGCAAGGCACAGGCTCTCGCCCTGATGCAGGGTACGGGCGACGATCGTCGCGAACCCTACCGGGTGCACGAGGGCAACCGGCCGAGTAACACGATCCACTTCAAGTCGCTGACGCCCGAAGTGCTTGGCCAGCTCATCGCGCTGTACGAGCACAAGGTGTTCGTCGAAGGCGTCATCTGGGGCATCGACTCGTTCGACCAGTGGGGCGTGGAGCTCGGCAAGCAGTTCGCCCGAGCGTAGGAGCGCACCGCCTTGTCGGAGCTACCGCCTCGCGCAAGCGACAATCCCCCCATGTCCCGATCATTCCCGATGTGGCTGTTGCTCAGCCTCCTAGCCGCCCTGCAATCCACTGCATTCGCCGCGCCCCAGGCCCAGCCCGGCGACGTCGGCCTGCGCCACGATATCCAGGTCCTGGCCGACTACGGCGCGATCAGCGGGCCGGTCACCACCTGGCCGATTTCCTGGGACGCGCTGCTTGCGGATCTTGAACACGTCCAGGCGAACGACATCGTGCTGCCGAACAAGGTCATGCCCACGTTCAATCGCATCCTCGCGCGGGCGCAGCGAGAGGCGGGCAGAGGGCAGACCAGATTCAGTGGACACCTTGCGGTCGCCGAGAAGCCGATGCAGATTCGCGGCTTCTCGAACACGCCACGCGAGCGCGGCGAGTTACGTGCAGGTGTTTCGTGGTTCAGCGAGCATGTGAGCCTCGACCTGAACGTAACAGCAGTCGACGACCCGGCGGACGGTGAGGACGTGCGGCCGGATGGCAGCCAGCTCGGCGTCGATCTTGGCAACTGGTCGATCGCGGCAAGCACGATGGATCGCTGGTGGGGACCAGGCTGGGACGGCAGCCTGATCCTGTCGAACAATGCGCGACCGATTCCGTCCTTCACGGTTGGCCGCAATCGCACGCAGGCATTCGAGACCAAGTGGCTGAGCTGGCTGGGTCCGTGGGACCTGAACCTGATGTGGGGACAGCTCGAGAGTGAGCGTGCGGTTCCGGATGCGCGCTTCTTCGGTATGCGTTTCAATTTCCGGCCGCTCAACGGGCTGGAAATAGGCTTGTCGCGGACCGCGCAGTGGTGCGGCGAGGGACGGCCCTGTGGGTGGGATACGTTTTGGGACATGTTCTATCGGCAAGGACAATGTCAGGCGACGATGGCACCAACCCAGAGAACGAGCCCGGCAACCAGTTGGCGGGCTTCGACGTGCGCTGGACCAACCTGTGGTTCGGTTCGCCCGTGTCGTTGTACGGCCAGATGACTGGCGAAGACGAGGCGGGCGGATTTCCAAGCCGCTATCTCGCGCAGTTCGGTATCGAAGGCAGCGGTATCACGCGCGACCAGATTTCGTACCGCTGGTTTGCAGAGATTGCGGGTACGAGTTGTGATGTTATCAAAAGCGATGTCATCTACGACTGTGCGTATCGCCACGGAATTTACGAGTCTGGCTACACCTACAACAAACGTATTATCGGCCACGGCCTCGACAACGACGCTCGAGTCGTCAGTGCCGGTGTCGTCGTTGTTACGGAGGCCGGCAATTCCTGGGAGGTGCTCGGGCGCTTCGGGGACCTGAACCGGGTTGGCAATGATGCAGACCATTCCGTTGCGGTAGAGCCGCAGGAACTGGCCAGCGTCGACATCCAGCACTCGCGCAGCACCCGAATCGGGCGCTTCGACATCGGTATCGGCTTCGAACGACGCGAGATCGTGTCGACGGGTGACAACACAAGGGATAGCAGGGGCTTCATCCGCTGGACCAGCCCCTGAAGACGTGTGCATAGACAAGAATCAATAGCTTAGGCATTATTATGTTCAATCTACATGATGAAGAACATAGTGAGTGCCTGAAAATACGATAATGATCAGGCACATACTCGTCGTTTGCGTGGGCAATATCTGCCGCAGCCCGATGGCTGAGGCCCTGCTCAGGCGGGAGTTGAGAGGACAGGACGGATTCACGGTCGATTCGGCCGGGCTCGGGGCGCTCGTAGGGCATCCCGCGTCCGAGTATTCGGTGGAACTGATGGCCGAGATCGGTGAAGACATCAGCGGGCATCGGGCCAGGCAGATTCACCCGGACATGGTGAGTGCGGCTGACCTGGTACTGGTGATGGAGGCCGGGCACAAGCGGGCGATCGACGATGCGGACCCGACGGCCCGTGGCAAGGTTTACCGGCTTGGTGAGTGGCAGGACAAGGACATTGACGATCCGTATCGCAAGCCGAAAGCCGCGTACGAGGAAGCATTGATCGGTATCCAGGCAGGCGTGGCCAGCTGGGTCGAGAGAATAAGAGCATAAGCGATGAGAGCTTGGACAAGAATTGGGGTGCTCGGAGTGGCAGCGTTGCTCAACGCGTGCGCGATCGCGCCCGGCATGAAAATGACGGAGCCCGCAGAAGTACCTGGCGGCGAAGTGGTTCGTGTGCAGCCGCTGACCCTGGATCTCCTCAATCAGTTGGACGCCCAACACGAGAACGAAGTTCGGAAAGTCGCCGAGGAATTCACGGCCAAACCGCAGGGTTACATCATCGGCAAAGGCGATGTGTTGCAGATCATCGTCTGGGACCATCCAGAGCTGACTATCCCGGCCGGACAGTTTCGCGATGCGGAGACCTCGGGCCAGCAGGTCGGCGAGGATGGCTATCTCTACTACCCCTACGTCGGCATGGTCAAAGCGGCCGGTATGAATATTCCTGCGTTGCGCGATTTGCTGACCGAGAAACTAAGTACCTACATCCAGGACCCGCAGCTCGATGTGCGCGTTGTTGGTTATCGCAGCCAGCGCGTCTACGTGGTCGGTGAGGTGAATACACCCGGGGTGATACCGCTCAACGACGTGCCGTTGACCATTGCCGACGCGATCAGCCTGTCGGGTGGACTGACAGCGAACGCGCACAAGAGCGGCGTCAACATATCGCGCGACGGCGAGGTACACGAGATCGATCTGAAGGCGCTCTATGACTACGCGGACTCGATCGCAAAACCTGACGCTCAAGCATGGCGACATCGTCAACGTGCTCGATCGCAGCCAACAGAAAGTCTTTGTCATGGGCGAGGTACTGAGGCCCGGGCTCGGTCGAGATCATCAACGGCCACCTGACCTTGGCCGCAGCTATCGGTGAGGTCGGGGGCGTGAACCAGAACACGGCGGACTCTGGCGGTATCTACGTTGTTCGTGGAACGGACAGGGACAATCCCGAGATTTTCCACCTCGACGCGCGCTACGCGACGGGCATGCTGCTCGCCGAGCGCTTCGACATGCAGGCGCAGGATGTCATCTTCGTCGATACCGCCGGCGTCTCCCAGTGGAATCGCGTGATCACTCAGTTGTTGCCGTCGTTCAGCGTCGTTCGGCACCGTCGACCGCATAGGGAGCAATTAGTGACCGGCGTGCCGAAGCGAAACTCGACATGTACCAACCGACACCCGATTTCGACGATGAAGAAATCAACCTCGGCGATCTGCTTGGCGTTCTGATAGAGAATCGCTGGCTGATTATTGCCATTACGTTCGTGGCACTCCTGGTTGGCGGCTATAAATCGTTCACAGCGGTTCCGATCTACCGCGCCGACGGGCTCATCCAGGTCGAGGAGAACAACTCGAGCCCGTTGGCTAACCTCAATGCCGCTTCGATGCTCGAGGAATACACACCTGTTAACGCGGAGATCGAGATCCTGCGTTCGCGCTCGGTGCTCGGCGATGTCGTCGATAACCTGAAGCTCGATATCAGTGCGTACCCCGAACAATCGAGCATCGGCGCGGCGCTGGCACGCAGGGCGCCTGCTGACGAGCGCCCGATGATCAAGGTCGACACGCTCGAATTGCCCGAATCGATGCGCGGACAGTCCATGAAGCTGGTCCCATCGGGAACCAATGGCTTCGAACTCTACGACATGGAAGACTCACTTCTCCTGCGAGGTACGGTTGGCGAGGTCGCGATTGTCGATCTGGGCGGTGGCGAAACCCTGAGCCTGTTCGTCTCGTTGCTTCAGGGGGAGCGAGGACCAGGTCTTCTGGATCCAGAGGCGCCCCCGCGTCAGCAGCATCCAGTCCTTGCAGGGCAGTCTCAAAGTGGAAGAGCGGGGTGAGTGGTCCGGCATCCTCGAAATCAGCATGACAGGCCCAAGTCCTGCAGCGGTGCAGGAACAGGTCAACGAGATCGCCAATGTCTACGTGCGACAGAACGTGGAACGCAGGTCCGCCGAGGCGCAAAAGACGCTCGAGTTTCTTGACGAGCAGCTCCCGATCGTTCGGCAGAACATGGAAGGGGCGGAACTCGCGCTAAATAGCTATCGTCTTGAGAAAGGCTCGATTGACCTGCCACTCGAAACCCAGACCGTTCTCCAGACGATTGTCTCCATTGAAGCCCAGTTGAACACGCTGCGGCAGGAGCGCGAGAAGATTCGACAGGCGTTCACGGAGGTTCACCCGACCGTCGTCGCGCTGGATCGGCAGATAGGCAGACTAAACGCCGAGCTGGACAGTTTGAATGAACAGGTCCGCGACCTGCCGACCACCCAGCAGGAATTGCTGCGCTTGATTCGCGACGTCGAGGTCACCACTGCGCTGTACCGTTCGCTGCTCGACACGGCCCAGGAGCTGCGCGTCGTCAAAGCGGGGACGATCGGCAACGTGCGGGTCATCGACTACGCGGTCAAGCCGACGTACCCGATCGCACCGAACCGGTCGCAGAATGTTGTTGCTGGCGCTCTGTTCTGGGCGGCTTTGTCGGCGTTGCTGCTGCGTTTGCCAGGAAAGCCCTGAAAGCAGGAGTGGAAGATGCTGACCTGATCGAAAAGCATGTGAATCTTCCGGTCTACGCCACAATTCCTCACAGCAAGAACCAGGTCCGAATCTACAAGGACCTCAGGTCGAAGAAAGCGAAACGAGCGATTCTCGCCACGACCGCGCCGGGCGATGCCGCGATCGAGAGCCTGCGTAATCTCAAGACGGCTCTGCACTTCGGCATGATGGACGTGAAGAACAACTGCATCATGATCGCCGGCCCAAGCCCGACTGTTGGCAAGTCCTTCGTCAGCGTCAACCTGGCGGCAGTGCTGGCCGGCAACGACAGCAAGGTGCTTCTTATCGATGGTGACCTGCGGCGTGGCCACCTGCACGAGTACCTGGGGATACCGCGGGAAAACGGCCTGTCCGAGTTCATCAGCGGTGATATTCCAATCGGTGACGCGATTCACCAGACGACGATTCCCGGTCTGACCTTGATTCCAACCGGGACCTTGCCACCGAATCCGGCGGAACTCCTGCTGCACAAGCGCTTCAGCAATTGCCTGGAGGTGCTGGGGCCAAGATACGATCACATCATCATCGACTCACCACCCATTCTGGCCGTCACGGACGCAACGATCATCGGTCAAATGGTGGGCGGAGCCTTGATGGTGCTGAAGGCGGGCGAGCACCCGATGCGGGAGATTGAGCATGCGGTGAAACGTTTGCAGCAGGCGAACGTCAATTTGCGTGGAATATTGTTTAACGATATTGCAGTTAGTAGTCAGCGCTATGGCGCCGGCAAGTACCACTACCAGTACACGTACAAGAACGGCTGAGCGGCCGCCAGCGTCTAGCACATCTGACGATTCGCGTTGGACTGGTCAGGAAGCTAACTGCCCATCATGACCTGGCATCAACTTTCTGTCATCGTGCCAGAGCCGGACTGAGTCAGTACACCGACCGGGCCAAATACCCGCAGTCTGGGGCGCGGAATAGGCGCGTAAATGGCGACACCTGCTCGCTGCGTCGCTCGCAATTCTTCGTGGTACTACCTGCCACAGTTGTGCCCAACCACAATCCAGTAGGCGCCACTTTAGCGCAACCGTCAGAGGCGTACAACAGGGCGTGTCTCAGATTCTCGAAGCCAATTCGACAACACGAATGCGTAGTAGATTGGCTCAAAGTCGTTCAATTGGCTGAATTTCTGCCACGCTGATGCAAGCGAATCAGAGTTCACATAACCTCGAAGGTCTTTCTGCAAGCGGTCAACCCGAAGGTCGCCACGGGCAACTGCCTGTTTCACCAAGTGCGAGTTGAATTGCCACCCGATGTGCGGCTTTTCACGTGCCCACCGCACCTCGTCAGGCAGGCGATCCGCCATGAGTTTCCTGAGGATCATCTTGGGCCACCCGTCCTCCATCCGGATGTGCCCTGGCAGCAAGGAACAGAAGTCCACGAGCCGCTTGTCGAGGAATGGGTCGCGTGCTTCTACTGAGGCCGCAGACGCCAGTCGGGCGTAGCGTTCTCGGCCGGCTGTCATATTGGGCAGAATTGATTTACAGCGCTCTGTCGCGTAGTCCTGAGTCTGCCCACGCTCAAATGTCTGCTGCATCTGCTCAAATCGTCGGTCCATATCGACATGGGCAGCAAATTCGTCCGAGATCAAGGACTCCTTTACGTAGCTGCGGTTGCGAGATCGGCTGATGTAGGGTCGGATCGGTTTCTTGACGAACTCGGGTACCAGGGCCGCCCGCGCATGAGTACAGAAGGGTCCGACACACATAGAGGATCTGCCCCAGAACCTGGTTTCACCTCTGATCTCCGACAGCGCCAGACTGAATCGTCCATGGCGAAGCAGTCGCGCGATGTATGTTCCTTCACCGAGAACGACATCTCCGCCCGCACCGTCAAGCACGACATTCTGACCATTATTCCGCGCTGCCTGGTAAACCGCTTTCAGGATGGTGAACGGGCCATCGAACGGTTCCTCAATGTTCGATGTCATCCATTCGTAGAGGTCTTGCTGACCGTCCGGGTGCACCAGTAGCGGAGCAATCGACGGCATGGCAATCGCTGCATAGATCGCGCGTGATTCCGCGCAATCGGAGTCACGGTAGAGCACACCGGAATACGTTGGCAGTGGGCCGCCGCCGCGCCCCGCGAGAACGTCTTTTCCGACCGCTACGACAGATCCAGAATCCATGCCGCCGCTGAGCATGGAACCGACCTTTCCTTCCGGAGCGCGCAAACGTGAGTCCACGGCTTGCGTGAACACCTCGAGAAACCCCTCGGCGTAGTCCTCGTCTGACATGGGGCCGGGATCGGGGGCGGGTGCGGATCTCCAGTATTCGGTGACTTCCAGACGGGATGGTGTGACCATCGCCTTGTGGCCCGGCGGCAGGCGACTGATGCCCTCATAGAATGTACTTGTGTAGTCGATCCACTCGAGCTGAGGGACGAGGAAATCGGCGACACGGGCTTCGTTTATCTTGTAAGGCACCTGCGGCAATACCAGGATCGCGCGCGCGTCCGACGCAAACAGGAATAGCTTTCCAGGTGCGTGGTAGTAGTACAGTGGCCGCATGCCAAAGTGATCGCGCGCGCAGAACAGTCTTTGGTGGCGCGGGTCCCAGATCGCAAATGCGAAATCCCCAAGTAGTCGGTCAAGGCACTGCTCACCCCAAGCCAGGTAGCCGCGCAGGATAAGCTCCGCGTCGCCGGTGGTCTCGCGCTGTTCGCCAAGATTGAGCGCGTCGAGTAATTCGTCACGGTTGTCCAGGCGCACGTCGGCGACGATGACGCATCCCGTATGCGGATGAGTGAAGGGTTGCGGTTCGAAAAGCGATTCCGGCGTGGTTGCGAGCAAGGTGTGACCGAGCCCAACGTGCCTCTCCAGCGAAGTGCCGCTTCTGTCCGGACCGCGTTTCGCCAGCATGGATGCCATCGCCGAAAGCTCAGCTTCAGTCGCTGGGTTATCGTCCAGGTTGAATAGTCCGCAGATTCCGCTCAAGGGTTGGCTACAGTCTTGCCATGCGTTCCGGACTGCTTCCGTTTCATGGAAATAGTGCAGATGGTCCTGAATTCACACAGCTACTCAGGCCATTTGATTGCCGTTGCAAGGTGGTTGCTTGGCCCTCCGCAACCCATAGATTCCGGTAGTCCCCTCGATCCAGCCTGGGTGAGCTCGCCGACAGCGCCAAAAACTCTCAGTACCGGCGCAGCGTACTCGATACGATAAGCCGGATCGGAGCTGCGGAGACTGTCTGATTTCAGCCTTTCTGTCATGACGGGGACCTGTAAGTATCTGATGGCGCTACTGTATCCAAACTACCAGCCCGGTACAACCGGCCGATTCACGGTTTCTCCTACAGGCTCACGTTTCTCGAGCATGGCCGTCATTTGTCGCCCGAAGTTCGGGGTCCGTTACCGAACTCGCGTCGAGGTCGAATAGGCCGCAGATACCGCTCATAAGTCGGATACTATTGCCACATGTCTCGCCTCGACGAATACCGTTCTGCTTTGCTCGTCGCTTTTCCGGAGGTTACGGAAGAGGAGCTCGGGCGAGTGCTCGATGCTGGCGGTCCGCAATTCGTGACTTTCGTTATTGACCACGGGCTGGGACCACTCTGGCATGAGCGCACAGGACGAGGTGAGTTTCAGAAGCTGTCGATTGGCTGCCGAAGCTCTATACCTGGCACAGGAGCGCGCGGTTGCGGACTTGACTCTGTACTGGAAGAAGCAGGTATTGAGTATGCCTTGATCAAGGGCGCAGCAAGTCGGCTGTTGCTACACGACAACCCCGCTGTTCGTGCCTGCTACGACCTGGATCTGCTGGTTCGACGCGAGCAGCGGGTGCTGACGGCCGCCACGCCTCGTGGCCGCCGGGTTCTCGGCGCATCCTAATGCAAATAATATTAGTCGGGAGCTTGTGCTGACTCGCGGTGCGGTCGATGTCGACCTGCATTGGGGGGTGTTGAGAGAAGGTCGTCTGCGCAGCGACCCGACGCCAGAGATGCTGGATCGCCGTCGTCGAGTTCTCGATACCTGGATGTTGAGCGCAGAGGACGCCTTGTTTGTGCTTCTCGTTCATCCCGCGTTTGCCAAGCACCTATCTGGCTGGGATATGGGCCTGCACCGCGTCGCTGACATTGTCTTATGGCTGCGCACCCAGCCCTTCGACCGGCAACGGCTTCATACGATGCTCGAAGAGCACGGGGTGCAAACCGCAGCTTGGGCGACTCTACGTTGGGCGGAACTCTTGGCGGCGCCTAACGAAGTTCCCGGCGTCGACGTGATGATGTCGGACCTGTGCCCCGGTGGACTGCGCAGGACCTGGCTGGATCGCTGGCTAAAAAATGACCTCGCGACGCGCACATCGCAAAGGCACTGGGTACGGTTGTTCGGATTTACAGCGTTTCTCCATGACACGCCAGCTGACGCGTTGCGGGCTCTTTCCGGCCGCCGCCGGGCTCATCGCAGGAGTAGCGCCGATCTTGCTGCATTCGAGGATCTATTCGGCTAGCAAGCCGCGTTCGACCAACTCGCTGACGAACTCGACCACATCTTCCTGTGCCCGCGTTTCATCCACGTCGTATTCCGAGGCGATTTTGGTGGCGGTTTGAGCGAGGTTATTGCCCTCGGCAATGGACTCCCAAATCATTTGACCGACTCCGTCAACGCCGAAATAAATACCACTCGCCAAGTCGAGTAGCACAGTTTCGTCGCCGACCAGGCGGGACATGACTTGTGGTGGAATAGTGAGTTTGGTGTCAAGGTTCATTGGAGCGTCTTCGCGTGAGTCTTAATGGCGTTGCGAACATCAGCAAGCATGCCATAGTCGCGAACGTAGTCCAGTCTGAAAGTTGGCACCCTGGAGCTGATTCGGTGCGTCCATTCGAAATGTTGCGCGAGCAGGTCACGGTCCTCAACATCCAAAAGGAATGAATTCTCGACCCACGCCATGTGGCGCTCGGACCCGGACAGTGGTTTGATGCCGACTTCCTCGGGCTCGTTATCAGCAAGCACATAGGCTGCGAGCAATCGAACCGGTGCATCGTTGTAGGTGAGGGCATCGCCCGCCAGCAGACGTGCCTTGCTTGAATAGCTGACGGATGCGGCCTTCGCCGCGTCGTCATTCATCAGGGCATCGACACTGTCCTCCCAGAGGCGCAGCGAAGCGTGGCTCGGCAAAGCGTCACAGTGGTCCTCATGCTCGTCGATAATTAGCGAGTCGTCAGTCAGGAATGCTGCCTCGGCAAGCGCGAAAGAAGCCGCAAGCGTTGATTTTCCCATGCCGGTCTTGCCGAGGAAGGCAACAGCGCCACCGGGCACGGTCACAACACTTGCGTGAAAGGCAGGCCGCCCCTGGCGACTCAGTGCCAGGGGCACGATCTGATTGATGTACAGATGCTCGACAGTAACGTCGTCGGCGTTTTCGGCTGGATAGCTGACAACCTGAGTCCCGTCTAACGAAACTTCAAAGTCCGCAAGTTCCGGGAAACGCAACACGTAGCCAGGACCGGAACGGTAGAACTCGGTCCAGACGCTGCCGTCGGCAAGCACGTAGCAGTGGAAGGGCTCGTCATTGATAGGAGCCTGAGTCCGTGCCGGCACAGTGGTGTAGCGAATCACTCGCTCGTATCCCACGACAAGACCTGCGTGATGATCGATGCCGTCGCTCGTTCCGATGGAAACAGTCCCGGATGGTCGCGCTGCACCAGCGCCTGCACTTCCGCAACGGATCGCTTGCCATCGCAATACGACAACACGATCTGACGTGCCCGGCCACGATCGTTCAGTTTCGCGGGCCGATTCGGGCTGGCTCGCGTCAGCGCCGCTCCGTCCAGCAACAATCCGTTGAACGTGGTGTGCGTGAACCTCTTGCCGGTTTCGGGTAGCTCTACAACCCACCCGATAACGCTATCAAGATGTCGCGTCATGATAGTGGCGCGTATGATTTCATTGGCTTTGACAGCCAAAGGGAAGTCCAACGGCAAGAATGCCTGTGGGCGATTAAGACGCTCGGCCTTGACCGGTGAATTTGTCATGCGGATTTCGTCAATGAGTTGGCAGTCAAACCAGCCGGCGATGCCGTCCAGGACCCCGTCTCGCGTACAGCTGAATTCGGTCGTCCACGTGAGAAAAGGGGCCACCTCGTTGCCCAGGGTCAGTTTCGCCAATGTCTCGGCGGCGGCCAGCAATTCAGTGGTTGCCAAATTCACCGCATGCTTGGTGTTGGCAGCGGCACTGCTTAACCACTCGAAATCGGCTGGCGCACTGCCGTCTCGCCATTGGCCGACGAGCGTCCGGCAGTTCTCTGATTCAAT
>CAVOQS010000004.1:0-53720 GCA_963698415.1 uncultured Gammaproteobacteria bacterium
ACCAGCCGCCATCATACCGCAGAAGACTCGATCGGCTGGAGTGCGGAGCAAAGCAGCCTGTCGTTCATCGCCCTGGTGACCGCTTGCTCTCGGCCACAACCGGCCGGTCAATCAAGCACCGATTCGCAAGACTCATACCGTGCAGAGAGCGCGCTCGCACAGGCGCCGCAGGCAGCGCCGACGACGGCGAAAAACGCATACAGGGGCCAAATTTCCGATAGTGGCACTGCGTCAATGTCCACTGCGAATAACATCACTACAGCGAGACCAACGGAAAGAACCGCTCCGATCATACCCATAGCAATGGGATTGTTGATCCCACTTTGATTGGCCAAAAGAACAGCGGGAACGCCAATGAGGAGGCATGCAGGCAGTCCGATAATCAGAGCAAAAAATGACACTGTGCCAAGCGCGACTATTGCGTGTTCGAATCCGGACGAGAAGACCATCATTCCTTGACCTTCGGCCATCAATTCGACAGCGAGTGGCCAGAGAATCGGCGACAGTAATGCCGGCACGATCCCAGCAAATAGGCATGCCCGAGTCACTGCACTCTTTTTCATTTTGGACACAATGCGCGCGCTTCTTGTTGCTTTGTGCGAGTGACCGCTGTGGGTCAGTGGCAGCCATAATAACGCAAATAATTCGACCGGCTGCTTTGAGGCGAGTGAACCAGCCGCTCATCCAACTGCCTGGCGAATGCTCGCTCTCGGCCAGAGGCAGCCCTTCGAGTCGGAGACCTGAACGTCCGCTACCGTCGATGCGGTGACGCACCCGACTATCTTGAGTCCTTGAGAAATCCAGTTACTCGGCCAGACCTCGGTGCTAGAGCTATCGGTACTACTCCAAATACACTCGAATATTCTTGAGTGTATAGAGCGGCACCCACGGTAAGAGCACCGGAACCATCCGAGTATATGCACGGTACTTCGGATTGCTTCCATATCGTTTGTCCTGCTTGAATTCCATTCGCTTCGTCGAACCCAGCATTATGAGCACGATGCATACGACTCCTGTCAACGCCATCGCCCAGTTCCACGAAGTCACATAGGCAACGATAGCTGCGAAGAAGTTCCCCAACCAGAATAAGATCTCCCCTAGATAATTCGGATATCGAACCCACCTATACAGCCCGTCATTGGCGAACGCGTTTGGATCAACCGACTTCAGTCGCGATTTCTGATGGTCTGCTACAGCCTCGATAGTCAGTCCGAGCCACATCACTCCGATACCGATTGCCGCGATGAGCTTCTGTTTCCCGCTGAGCAATGAAGCCGCATCCGCCAAAAAGACAGCCGGTGAAAACATACAGACGTAGAGCAGCGAGACTGAAATCCAAATGCCAACTCTTGCGACCAGATGAAGCGATTGGGATCGGTTAGTTTGATCTCTAACAGCATCTTGGTAAGCAATACTGCGTTCCCTAGAAATAAGGTACGACCCAAGACGGAGGCCCCAGACGAGAGCGGCGAGCAGTTGAGCGCCAGTGAGCACGGCGATCTTTTCAGGCCATAGAGCTCCTGTAATCAGCACAAACAGCACGATAGAAGCTGCATAGCCGACGCTGATAAACCAAACCGTACGAATAAAGCCGATCAAGCCCACGACTAATGAAGTGACGAGGAGTGTTCCCAGAATCTCAATCGAAGTCATTTTTCACGCGTCTTGTTCGGATCAAATGATCGCAGCAACTATTGCGCCAGTTGCGGCCTTTACACAGATCTGGATCCGCGATTTTTCGAATCGACGGGCCGAGCAAATGCACCGGATCTGCAGGGTGAATTTTGTCGCGGGATTGGGGGCATGGTGTGCGCATATCGACTTCGCCATGAGTCATTGCTTGCTGCAAAAGCGGACGTGCCAAGCGCACGGCTCGGTGTCGCCTTCGGGTCATTTGCAGACCCCAATGATACCCCGATAGCAGCCGTTTGACCGGCTGGTATTGAGGGCACAGCGGACCTCGCCATTCACCCGGAGCGGCCATTCGTGACAGGCAAGTCATGGCCGGCACACAGCGTATTCTGCGACCGCTCCGCCAAGTACATCCATGTCCGGGGTGACGCCGAGTCCAGGGCTATCCGACGCCGCCATGTGGCCGGAAACCCGTTCCGGTGCCCCGCTGGCGTTCCTGACCGTGACATAACTGTTGAAGTCGGTTGCCGAGAAGCGCAGGGACTCCGGCGTCGAATGAGCCAGGTGTGCTATTGCCGCCGTGATAATGTCGCCGCCCCAGCTGTCCTCAATGGTCATTGGGATGTTCAACGACACGCAGAGGTCCCGGATCTGTCGTGCTTTCGTGAGGCCGCCGACTTTCGAGATCTTCAGGTTGATCACGTCCATGGCGCCATCCATGTGGCCACGAATCAATGCGTCGATGCCGGTGATGTTTTCGTCCAGTATGAACGGCAGGTTCGTCTTCTGCCTGACCGTCCGGCAATGCTCGTAGGATCGACAGGGCTGCTCGATATAAACGTCGCGGTCGCGTACAGCATTCACAACCCGGATCGCATCGTCCACTCGCCAGCCCGTATTCGCATCGGCTACGAGAATCTCATCCGGCGACAATAAATCGGCGACTGCGTGGATCCGGTCGATATCATCCTGCGGCACGCCGCCGACCTTTAGCTGGAACTTCGAGTAGCCAGCCGCGCGATGCGCCGCAACATTCTCGGCCATTTCAGCGGGAGGGCGTTGGCTGATTGCACGATACAACGCGACGCTCTCGCCGAATTTGCCACCCATCAGGTCGCAGACCGACTTTCCGGTCGCCTTGCCAAGAAGGTCCCAGCAGGCCATGTCGATGGCGGACTTGACGTAGGGGTGACCCAGCAATGCGCGGTCCATCAAGCGGTTGATCGGTCCAATCGCGGTCGGGTCCTGGCCGAGGAGGGTCGCTGCGAGTTCACCGACGCCCGCGCGGGCTCCCGGACCGAATGCGGGTAGGTAGAAAGGCCCCAGGGGACAGACTTCGCCATAGCCATGCAGCCCGTCGTCGGTGATCAACTCGACAACGGTGCTGTCGAAGACCTCGACGAACTTGCCCTCGGACCAGGAGTAGCGGCCCTCGACCAGTGGCAGATCTACCTGGTACACACGAATTGCGGTAATTTTCACGTTGCCCCTTTCTTCTCGTCTGGCGCGGAATGTGCGCTGTGCTAGTGTAACGCGTCAACAGGAGTGCTGCGGTTGCGGCTCGTGTTGAGAGCGAGTAGAACGAACAGCACTATGTCCATATCACCAACAGGTCCCTTTAAATAATGAGCTCATCCACAAACGATAATCTTGCCGTACTAATTGACGCCGACAATGCCCAGGCGTCACCTGTCCAGGAATTGCTGGAAGAGGTGTCACGCTATGGCACGGCTAACGTGAAGCGTGCCTACGGGGACTGGTCGTCTCCGCAGCTCAAGAAATGGAAAGAAGAGCTGCACACTCACGCAATCAAACCCGTGCAGCAGTTCGCCTATACGAAGGGTAAGAATGCGACCGACTCAGCGTTGATTATCGATGCCATGGATTTGTTGCACACGGGCAATCTGAACGGCTTTTGCCTGATTTCGTCAGACAGTGATTTCACGCCGCTGGCAGCGCGCATTCGAGAGTCGGGGCTCAAGGTATACGGTTTTGGCGAAAGAAAGACGCCGCAGGCATTTGTGGCCGCCTGCGACAAGTTCATTTACACGGACATACTGACGCCACCGAAGGAGAAACCGACGAAGGGCACGCCACAGGGCCCGTCACCGAAGAAGAAGCTACTCGAGGCTGTTGACAGGGCGGCGCAAGATGATGGTTGGGCGCATCTGGGTACCGTTGGCACCATGCTTCTCAAGAACGACCCGGCCTTCGATTCACGCAACTACGGGTTCAAGAAGCTTGTCGAGTTGGTCAAGGCGCAGCCGTATCTCGAGGTCAAGAAAGTGCAAATAGAGTCGGGATCGGGCGGATCGACGATTCTCGTGAGGATCAGGTAGCGTGAAATCCAGCTTTGTTCTTGCGGCAACTCTGCTACTCACATCCATCCCGGTGCAGGCAGACCTCCGCGATCTCATTGCCGAAGAGACGCTGAAGCAGATCGCGGAAGAAACCTCCGGCGCGGCGGCGAAACGCAACCTCGATACCGTGACCTTGCAGCACCGCATGCGGTCGGGCTCACAATTCGACGTTGCATCGCAACACATCTACGACACCCTAAAAGGCTACGGTCTCGACGAAGTCGGGTTTCTGTATTACGCGGCGGACGGCGACACGATGTTCGGTACGCAGAAATCGCGCCCGATCTGGGACGTACGTTCGGCCGAGCTCTGGGAGCTCGAGGAAGTGAACGGCGAGACCCGGCGTGTGCGTCGTCTCGGCGATTGGAACTCGGTGCCGCTCTCGCTGGCACAGGACAGTTTGTCGGGCGATGTAACCACGACGCTCGTCGATATCGGCGATGGCACGAGCGACGCGGACTACAGCGGCAAGGACGTCCGCGGCAAACTCGTGCTGACGGAGAGCCAGCCCGAGGCGGTTGTCGACCTCGCCGTGGGCAAGTACGGGGCAGCGGGAATCATCTCCTATGCGCCGAACCAGAAGTCGGCCTGGTGGAAAGAGGACGATCGGCTGGTTCGCTGGGGGCATATCGGCAGCTTCGCGAAAACAAAGTCCTTCGGGTTCATGATTTCACTTGGCGAGGCCCGCAAGCTGCAGCAGCGACTCGAAGCCGGCGAGGAGATCCTGTTCCACGCCAACGTCGATGCCAGCCACGAAAAAGGGCAGTACCGTTTCGTGACGGCCGCGATCCACGGGTCCGATAAGCCCGAGGAGGTCATTCACTACACCTGTCACCTCGATCATCCACGACCTGGCGCCAACGACAACGCGTCCGGCTGCATGGCTATCCTCGAAACGGCGCGCACGCTCAATGCGTTGATCAGGAATGGCGTGCTGCCGCGCCCATCCCGCACGCTGCGTTTCCTGTGGCCGGCCGAAATCGAAGGCAGCATCATCTACCTGACGCATCACGACGTTCCCTCGAAATTCAAGGCAAACATCCACATGGACATGGTGGGTGGCGGCCCCGTAACGAAATCCGTGTTCCGTATCTCGGGCGGGCCGATGAGCGTGCCGTCATTCATCAGCGACCTGGGGCACGAAGTCGGGCGCTTCGTGAATGACGAGACCGAACGGTTTGCAAGTGGCGACGATGTGGAGTTCCCGCTGTACTCGAAAGAGGGCGGCAAGGAACCGCTGCTCGCGATCATGGAGGGTCTCGACATGGGCAGCGATCACGACGTGTTTTTCGAAGGTACCTGGCGAATTCCTGGCCTGTATTTGCATGATTGGCCGGATCGTTACATCCACACGAACTTCGATCTCGCGGCGAACATCGACCCAACCAAGTTGAAACGCTCGGCGTTTATCGGTGCGGTGACGGGCTGGTTTCTCGCCAACATGTCGAGTGACGACGTGCCCGACGTATTGGCCATGTTGAACCGCAACACGCTGGCAAGAACCGCCACGTTGATGGAGCAAACCCGCGGCATGAATCGTGGCGACGCTGCCGCGGCGACCAACGTGTTCTTCGAACACGAGCGCCGCAAGATCGACAGCATTTCGCGGTTCGTCGAGTTTCCCGAGGCTGACATTGCCAAGGAATGGGTCAATGACATCCAGGGCCTGATTCCGGTGGATGTGTCTGATGAGTCGCGCATCGAAACGGTCTACGTGCGCAACGCGGAGTTGCAGGGGCCGATGCACGGGTTTGACTATTCCTGGATCGTCGAGAATCTTGGCGAGGAGGCTTTCGAAAAGCTGGAGCTACCTCGCTACGAGGGCGTACGTGGATCGGGCGACCTGTACACGTACGAAGCGCTGAATTTTGTCGACGGCATACGCACGGTCAGCGACATCCGGGACTGGCTGACGGCTGAGCTGGGGCCAGTGCCTGTCGAGCATGTGCAGGAGTACTTGCAGGCGCTCGAATCGGTGGGAGTGGTAAGGTCTAAAAACAAGAAACAAGGGGGTTGAGAAAATGAAACGAATTCTGAGTTGCCTGATTGCTGTACTGATGTCGTTTTCGGCGGTGGCCGAACATCATGCTTCGGATGACGCCGAGCTCCACGCCGCGATCAAGGCGTTCGATCACGCCTACGCCACCAACGACGTCGAAACCTATTTCAGTTTCTATGCCGATGGCGCGACCGTGTATTTCTATGGCGCGAGGCAGGATGTCGATGCCTACCACGAGGAATGGGCCGCGATGAAAGAGGCGGGCGGTGGCGTCGAGAAGAACGTGATGTCAGATCTGCAGGTGCAACTGCTGCCCTGTGGTGACGTCGCCATCGCCACATCCTTCATCGATAATCGCACCCGCGCGCCCGATGGAACTATTTCAGAGGCAAGAGCCTTCGAGACGGACGTGTGGCAGAAGATCGACGGCCACTGGAAGATCATCAGCCTGCACTACAGCGAACTTCCGCCAGAAGAGTAACCGCCTGGCGCGATCCTGCCGGCACAAAGCGCGCCGATCAGGTGGTTTCTGTCAGCGTCATGGCTCTGAGTGAGTCCCAGTTGCCGCTCTGTTCGGCCGTGGCAACATTCTGCTGCATCCGGGCGATGGCCTCTTCGAGTTCACCGACCATGGCCTCGAACCCGGGCTGGCCGCGTAAGGAGTCCAGGTAAGGGTCGAGGGCCAGCGGCCAGCCACTGGAAGAAACCGTGCCGCGGAAGCCTTCGTCGATCGCATCCCGGAAGGCCGCGAGTGCTTCCAGTGTTTTTCCCTGCAAGGCGAGAATCTGCACATCGCGGATGCCATGCCCGTAGAGGCCGACGCGAGGTGCCCCTCCAAGTGCTTCCTGGGCAATCGCCAGCAAATTGCCGGCACGCTGGTATTCGCCCTGGTTCTGCAAGATAAACGCATACTGGATCAGGCCGCCAACGTCGTTCCACTTGACCACAGGGTCGGCATCCGCCGCAAACGCCGGATCGTGGAGTTCGGCATACTTGCGCGCCTTGTCGAAGTCGCCCGCCAACATGGCAAATCCGGCAATCTGGCCAAGCTGGAACGGCCTGGGGTTCTCGACACCCTCGATCGCTTCCTCAACGACCGCCGCGGCGCCTGCGAAATCACCCTGCATGGCCCTCTCCATACCGAGGCCCATCTCATACATTGGGTGGCCGGGCGTCACCTCGGAAAACAGGTCCAGGACTTTCTGATAGTCGCCGAATTCGAGGTAGGCACCCAGCATCGGTCCGCCAGCGAGCGGGTCTTCGCTCAACTCCAGGCCTTTCATTCCCCAGGCAACGGCTTCGTCCATGCGGCCGAGGCCCTGCAGGTGCTGCGCAAGATTCTGGTAAGCCGTCGGCCAGTCAGGATGAATTTCGATGGCCTTGAGGTAGAGATCGAGCGCCTCTTCATTCTGACCACGCTGCGCATACAGGCCCGGAAGATTGGCATACGGGATTTTTCCAAGCGGATCCACGCGCAGCGACTGGTGATAGAGGTCAATCGCCTCCTCGATACGGTCCTGTGTGCCGCGGATGGATGCAAACCACATATACGCGCTCGCGTTATTGGGGTTCAATTCCAGCGCAGTGACAAAGCTGGCCTCCGCTTCCTCGAGTCCCGAACCGCTGCGAAATTCCTGCCACTCCTGGTGTTTTAGCAGGCCAAGAATGGCGTACGCCTGCGCCATGCCGGGATTCAGCGAGAGCGCCTTGTCAAGCGAGATCTCAGCGATAGCGAACGCGTCGTCGGGCGCAATCGCCTGGTGGTTGTTCAGGAGCAACAGGACGCTCTCCGCAAGACCCGCGTAGGCTTCCGCATAATCCGGGTCGAGCTCGATTGCCGCCTCGAACTGTTCGCGCGCTTTTTGCAGCGTTTCGAGCCGTCGCGTGTAAAGGTTTTCGCGGCCCTGCGTGTAGAGGTTGTACGCGGCCAGGTTATCGGTGGGAATGACGGCCAGGCGCGATTCCTCTTCGTCGGTGAGCGTGGTTTGCAGTGCGCGCGTGATCTCGGCCGAAATCTCACTCTGGATGGCGAACAGGTTGGCCATACTCAGTTGCCGGTCGTAGGATTTGGCCCAGATATGCTCGTCAGTCGTTGTGTCAATCAGCTGCGCCGTGATGCGCACGTTATCGCCCACCCGCTGCACCGCGCCTTCGAGGACCGTCCCGACGCCAAGCTCCTGGCCCACTTGCCGCAGGTTCTTGGTGGTATCCCGGTATTCCATCATTGACGTGCGAGAGATGACTCGCAGCGCCCCGATATTGGCAAGGCGAGTCAACAGGTCATCATGGATGCCGTCGGCAAACAGCTGGTTCTCCGGGTTCGTGCTGCGGCTTGTGAACGGCAGCACGGCAATCGACAAACGTTCCCCGGAGGCAACCTCAACTTCCGGGGCTTCTCGCATGCCCGTGACATTCAATGTGACCGAAATGCCGAGGGCGATGACAAGCAATGCGATGAAGACCAGGTCCAGACGACGGCCGGTCCTGGGCGTAATGGACGCCGTGCGATCGACATTCCTTTCGAGCTTGACCCCTTCGGGTGTGACCTCGAATATCCAGGCTGCGACCAGCGATACGAGAAAGCCGATAACGACGACAACGACGTAGACTTTGAATACCGTCTCTGACGCGCCGAACGTCGGCAACAATACCGAGCCCGCCTCGATGATGATCCATGCGGCCACGGCATAGGTGGCGGCAACGCGAAAGACGTTGCGGCGCCTGAGTTCTGCCATTAGTGAGGTCATGGTCTGATTATTACTCACGGGATTTTGGGATGCAGCACTTTCCTTAGAGTCAGAAGCGTCCATATTGTTTCAATCGCGAATGTTATAGACTGTGCCCATCCCCACCAAAGCCCAATAAAGAGGACTAATCGTGCAAAAAACAACAGCGTCAGTAGCAGCGGTTGCCCTGCTGTTTTCTGTGTCCGCGGCGGCGGAACACCAGTACATCGAATTCGCCAAGGCCGGCCACATGGTAATCGCCGGCCCGTTCAACGCGATCATTCCAGTACCCGAAAATGCACGCATCGGCGAACCGGAGCACACAACGGAGAACTTCCTGGCCGAGACACTCAAGGTTTCAAAAGCCGGCTATTTCGCGGACGACCAGTTCGTGATGGTGCAGGTCGAGACCACCAACGCGCCGGCCGGTACATTGACCAACGAGAATCTCCCGGCCTACAAAATTGGTGATAGAGAATTTCGGGCACGCACTCTGTGCATCGATATCAGCCAGGAAGAGCTGGATGCCGATGACGCGCCGTTGTTCGAATACATCGAATCCTACAATGTCCAGATCGTGCCGGCTGTACAAGCGGTCCAGCTTTCTGTGACGTCTGAAGACGGAACGGCCGAAGGCAACATTATCTACATGCGCAATGTGCCAGGTGGGTGCGACGCGATGACGCCGGAATTCGAGGCGGAGTTCGATGCGGCCTTCGGCAGGTTCATCGAGTCCATCCAGAAAAGGAACTAGTTGCAAAAGTTAGGTTCTGTCCTGCTGAATGCAGGACTCTTTGTCGTCGTGTTTTTCGGCGTGCTGTCTTTCCAGTCGCGCAACATGCTCGCGGCCAATGGAGAAATCGCACCCGGCCTGCAGGGCACTACTCTCGGTGGTCAGCACTACGATCTGCAGGATGCGAATGCCCGTCCCGCGCTGGTCTATTTCTTCGCGCCATGGTGCAAGTTTGCGCGGCCAGTGCGGGCAACCTGAACCGGCTGCGTCGCTGGCGGGATGCCAGTGACCTCGAGATCGTCGCCGTCGCACTCGACTGGGGCACGGCTGCTGAAGTTCGCGACTACGTGGAACGCCACGACCTCAACGTCACTGTTGTGCTCGGAGATGCGACCGTTGCCCGGCAGTGGCAGATTCAGGCGTTCCCTTCGTACTACGTACTCGACGGTCGAGCATCGCATCGTGCGGCGCGACGTCGGGTACAGCAGCCAGCTCGGATTGTGGCTGCGTGCGTGGCTAATCTAGCCGGACTGCGCTGCAGGCTAGCGCTTCCTGCTCGAGCCTGGCAGCGTGCTTCAGTTCGTCTTCCAGCTGGCTTGTTTCCGCCACGCGTGCTTTGGATAGCGGTGCCAGCAGGGAATACAGGACCGGCGTCAGATAGAGAGTGAAGCCTGCCGCCAGCGACAGCCCGCCGAACACGACCCAGCCAATCGATGCGCGCGCTTCAGCACCTGCGCCGCTGCTCAGAATCAATGGCAGCGCACCAAGGATTGTCGATGTGAGCGTCATCATCACGGGGCGGAAACGACGCGCGGAACCCTGCTCGATCGCATCACGGACGTTATACCCCTTGTCACGCAGTTGGTCCGCAAACTCGACAACGAGTACGCTGTTCTTGGCCATCAGGCCGATCAACAAAACGAGGCCGATCTGAGAATAGATGTTCAGCGACGTGCCGGTGATCAATAGCGCCAGGATGGCAGCGGCAACGCCGAACGGCACGATTAGCGTGACCACAACCGCGCTCGTGAATCCTTCAAACTGAGCACACAGGACGAGAAAGATCACGGCAAGGGCGACAAAGTAGATGATCGCAACATCGCTCGACGACTCTTCAAGCTGAGCGGCTTCGCCGAGCAGCATCAATGACACATTGTCAGGTAGTACGTCACCGGCGAGTGCCCGCAGTTCGTCAACAGCACGCTGTAATGGAAACGAGTCGGGGCGCTCTATATCGATCTCAATCGCGCGCCTCTGGGCCTGGCGATTGAGCTCCGTTGCCACGCCTTCTTCCTTCAGGGTTACCACACTTGACAGCGGCACCAGTCCGCCAGTGTCCGTACCGACGAAGAGATTAACGAGATCGGACGGGTCATTAATATTGCCCGCAATGGACTCGAGCAGGATCGGTACCGCCTGATCATCGATATTGAGGTCGACAAGTTCGTCGCCGTCAATCATGGCGCGTAGCGTTGCTGCCAGTCCCTGGAAGTCAACGCCGAGATCGGCAGCACGGCGGCGGTCAATCTCGACGGATATTTGTGGCTGCGTCGGATCGAAGTTGATGCGCGGACGGGAAAGTTCGGGGACGCGCTCCTCAATAGCTGCCGCGTATGCCTTCGCCGCCTCGAAAATTTCGTCGTAGTCATTGCCAAGCAGCGCGACGCGAAGCCCGCTGCCCCAGGTACGCAGGTTGAGACTGTTGCCACCCCAGATGCCGACGCGCGCGCCGGGTATGTCTGCAAGCTTGCCACGAAGCTCGTTCGAAATTTCCTGCTGGCTGCGCTCGCGCTGGCTCCAGTCGGCAAGCGGGATGGAAATGAAGCTCCGGTTCGGGTCCCAATTGCCAACAACCGTGTACACGGCCTGCGCCTCGCCGTTCTCCAGCAGCGGTTGCAGGTAATCCTCAATCTGTTCTGTCTGGCGGTCCATGTAGCCGATACCGACGCCATCCGGCCCAGTCGCCAGGATGCGCAGAATGCCCCGGTCCTCCGGTGGCACAAGCTGCTTGTCGAGGCCCTGGTAAGCGAACACAGCCCCGGCCGCTACCAGGAGCGCGCCCGCCACGGTCAGCCACGGACGGTTGAGAACGGCTGCCAGCGAGCGCGCATAGGCCCCGCGAATTGTCTGACCAAGACGGGCCACGGGGCCCGACAACTGTTGCTCCGTTCGGCCTTTAAGGAGCCGAGCGGCCGCCGCAGGCACAAGCGATAAGGCGACGAAACTTGAAATGATCACGGCGCTTGCCAGCACGATGCCGAACTCACGGAATAACAGGCCGGTCGTGCCACCGAGAAACGAGATCGGCACGAACACCGAGACCAGCACGGCCGTCGTCGCAACGACGGCGAAGAAGACCTGTCGCGTGCCGATTACGGCTGCCGCGCGCGCGCGCATCCCCTCGGTGCGCTGCCGCTGAATGTTCTCAAGTACGACGATCGCGTCGTCGACCACGAGGCCGGTCGCCAGCACGAGCGCCAGCAAGGTGAGGATATTGATGGAGAAACCGAACAGCCAGATCGCAGCGATCGTGCCGATGAGCGACACCGGGATCGCGATGCCCGGAACCAGGGTCGCGCGCAGGCTGCCCATGAACAGCCAGATCGTCGCAACGACAATCGCCATAGACAGGGCCAACGTCAGAAGCACCTGCGTAACCGAGCTGCGAATGAAGAGCGCCTGGTCGTCCGTGACGACGATGTCGAGTTCCCCGAAGCGCGCGTTGATACGTTCGACCGCGGCAATGATGCCCGCGGAGATTTCTATGGTGTTCGAGTTTGCCTGGCGCAGGACGTTCAGCCCGAGCACGGGTCGGCCGTCGAGGCGCGATAGTGAGCTGGCGTCCTCGGGACCGAAGTAGACGTTGGCGACATCGCCAACGCGCACCGAATTCCGAATAATGATGTCGGCAATCTGTGATGCGTCGATCGCCGTCGCATCGGCACGCACGATCAGTTGCTGCTCCGCCGATTTGAAGCTGCCGGCCGGAACGTCAAACGGTGCCTGCCGCAGCGCCGCCGCCACATCGCCGACTGACAGGTTGTAACTGGTCAGCCGCAGCGGGTCGAGGGCGACACGAAGGACGCGCTGGCGATCACCGGAAAGCTGTACGTCAGCGACCCCGTCGATCGAGATCAACATTGGAATGATGTCCTTCTCGACCACACGTGTGAGTCGCTCTTCCGTGAGACTGTCGCTCATTACCGCAAGGCTGACGACGGCCTGGGCATCGTCATCGGCTTTGACAACCACGACTTGCTCGACGCGCTCCGGCAGGCGGCGCGTCACACGGCTTATAGCCTCACGTACGTCGGCTGCAGCACTGTCGATATCTGTGCCGGGGCGAAACTCGATGTTGATGCGACCGTTATTCTCCTCGGAGGCGGAGCGAATCGTCTCGATGCCGGAGACCCGCGCGACAGCACCTTCGAGTAGAGAAACGACCTCGGCGTCCATGGTTTCGGGTGATGCGCCCGGATAGTCGACGCGCACCGAGACGACTGGACGATCGACGTTCGGCAGTTCTCGAACTTCAGCCGCGAGCAGGGCCGCGAGCCCTGCAAGCACGATGAGCAGGTTCGCCACCAGCACCAGAACGGGCCGGCGGATGCTCAGGCTTGGGAGATCATTACGCTGCATGTCGGTCATTTGGCCGTCAATCCGGTGGACGTTCAGTCGTTCTCGGAGAAGCGACCGGGGTCGCCGCCGGCGCTGCCAGCCGCTTCGCTGCGAGCCTTGGCGACGCGCTGCCTGTCGTAGTCGACGGTCACACCGTTACGCATGCGCTGGGTGCCCTCGACAACGATGGTGTCAACGCTGTCCAGGTTGCCGTCAACAAGGACACGGCCTGCGCGACGCTGAATGACTTGCACGGGTGTCCGCGTAGCCACAGCGTCAACGAGCGACCAAATGTAGGCCCCCTCGGCACCCCAAAGCACCGCGGTCTCCGGGACAACGGCGTAACGGGCGCCTTCGAGGTTCGCGTTGACGCGGAAGCTCATGCCGGGCCGCAGTACGTCGTCGCTGTTCTGCACACGTGCTCGCGCGACGAATGCACGGTTGCGCGGATCGATGCGACTGCCGATATCGACTATCTCGCCATCAACGGCAGGTATCGACGCACTCCACGTCTCGAGGCGGATGGAGTCGCCGGCGTCGAATTGCCCAAGGTAAGCCTCGGGAATTTCGAAGCTGACCAGCAAGGAGCTGCGGTCGTCGAGCGTAGTGATCATGGTTTCCGGGCCGACACGATCGCCCGGATCGATCTCGCTGGTGCCCACATGGCCGTCGAATACGGCACGAATACTGCGATCAGCGAGGGCAATCCTGGCCTGCTGAAGCTCGACGCGGGCCGCCTCCATTGCGGTACGTGCCGCATCGAGTGCGGTCGGCAGTACGGCGCCGCTATCAGCGGAACGCAGGTAGCGGTCGTGGAGGCGTGTTGCATCCTCAAGCGTGATCTCGGCGAGTTCGACGGCGAGCTTTTCCTCGCGGCTGTCGAGCTCGACCAGCACGTCGCCCTTTCTCACGAACTGACCGGGATTGAAGTTCACCGCGACGACTTCGCCAGCGGCCGCAGGATGCAACTCGGCCGAAAGGATGGCGCGTGACGTACCAACGGCCTCGATGCTTGTCCGGGCATGCTCGAAGACGAGTGGTTCGGCGATTACCTGAACCGCGCGGGCCGTCTGATCCGCCGCGAATTGTGCGTCGTCAGTGCTGTCAGAGCACGCACCGAGTAATGCTGCCAGCACCGCGATAGCGGTGAGCCGTGTCGATTTTGTTTGCATCGGAAGCTCCGAATGAGGAGCACGCATTATAGGTCGGCTCTGCCCGTCTGCTACGCGAAGGAGCTCTAAAATCCCGTTTCGTAACAACTTGTTACAGTTGTCTCTGCAGCGGCGTCAGTGGCAGCGGACAGTCTTTGGTCAGGGCAGGGGCTCGCGCATCCAGAGTTGCGCTACCTCGTCATCGAGTCCCGTCATCTCCCATCGCAAGAGTGAGAGGGGTAGTCGTCCGGACTGCATGAGGGTGTCGTGAAACTCCTGCAGATCAAATTTCTCACGGAGCTGCCGTTTGCGATCCGCGAGCAGCTCTTGCATCTGCACCATCCCGGTCATGTAACCGAGCCCGTAACCGGGCGGGCGACGCAGATAGATCTCGGCGTCGACGCGTGCCACATCGGCGTCGAGATACGGGACGCGATCCATCCAGTAATCGACCGCTTCGCTGACCGACATTTCGTTCAGCTGCAGCCAGACATCGACGGGCATGCGGGCGGCCCTGAAGATCCCGAACAAATAGATCAATTCACGGACACGGGGGCTATCATCGAGAAGTCCGGCATGCATCATGGCTTCCTCGAGATAAACAGCCCAGCCTTCGGCACGAGCGCCATCCGTGATGCGACCGCGGATCGGATGCGTGTTGTGGTCTTCCACCACGCCGTCGAAGCGATGACCCGGAATAACCGCGTGCAAGTGATCGGGAGTCGGGTTCCGGTATTGAATCTGTTCCCAGAAATTTGGTCCCGAGTCGCGCACGATCCAGGGAACATTGGTATCGAGCTCATTGATGTAATCGGGAATCGTGATGATCTTTTCGTTCACCAGGAATTCACGAATTCGCTTGTCGGTAACGTCGATACGTTCCTGGTACTCCTGCGCAGTGGCTGGCAGGTCAATCTCCGGCAAATTGCGATTGCGATGTCGCTCCAGCGCGTAGACTGACCAGAGCCGCTCCAGTTCGCGTTCGCCGAGCACTACGATCTCGTCTGTCGTGAACGGCATCAACTTCACGTGCTTCAGGTACCAGTTGAAGTTGTCCCGACCGACGCCGGATTTTCCGGTCGCCTTGTCCCGATTCCTGATCAGCCATGCGTTGAATTCCTCGACCGCGGTCTTCGCGGTGATGATGTCGTCACGCAGTTCGGGTTGCTGCTCGAGCGCACGGTCCAGCAGATCGTCGTACCAGCCAATCACTCCGGCCGGCGGCACGGTGCGATACGGAAATCCATGCCCGACGCCATCAGCGTTCGACAGGTTGAAGATGGCAAGATCGGCATAGTCCGCCGCGACGTCATCGAGATTTTGCATTGCCGCCATCACCAGCGCAGGTACCGACGCGAGGCGCTCTCTCAGTTCCTGGAGTTCGTCACCCGCGAGTGGCAACTCGGCAAAGGTCGGGGGTAGCACGCGGTCGACGTAAAAGCCCGGATCGCGTGCCCAGGGTCGACTGACATGCAGGCGAAAATGTTCCTGGTCAATACGCGCCCGAACCGCGAGGAACTCGACTTGCTGATGGCGAGGCCAGTCGCGAACGGCCAGCGACTGCAGCCGCGCGTGGAAACCTTGTACGTCATCGCGGAGTGCGGCTATCGCATGCGCATCGTAATCCGAGCGCGTTACGGCATTCCACTGCAGGAATTCATCGTAAATTTCGACGAGTTCCTCGTAGCTCCCTTGCCCGGCAGGCATGCCTGGGTAGGAGTCAGCGAAAGCAAAGCTGCTGCACAGCAGCACAACCATGGAGAAACAGCGGAGAGTTGACATTACTTTTGACCTCAGAGAACGAACGGTACCAACCACCAGGTTTTCTTCTTGTAGGCGGCCCACTCGGGGTAGCGAGACATGCTGGCCTCTTTCATCAGCATGTTAACGGCGAACAAACCGAGCCAGACCCAGGCAAGTACGACAAAGGGGAGCCAGTGCCAGACCATCAGCGCGAAGCTGCCGTAGATCATGATTTCACCCAGGTAGTTGGGATGGCGCACGTAGCGGTGCATGCCGTCAGTGATCAGGCCACGCTGCACCCGCAGCGTGTAGTACTTCTGCGCATCCGCCGCGATCATGATCGCGCAGCCGACAATGCACAGGCTGATGCACAGGCAAAACCAGGCGAAGTCCGGTAGCGGATAGTCGGGTTGCGATACGCCGGAAATCAGCAGCCAGCCAAATACCCAGTACCAGCCGAGCACACCGATGAACGCGTTAATGCCGCCACCAATGGTGATGCGTCGTTGCCAGCCCGGGTCGGGAAAAGCAACGTCCTTGAGAATCCATACGAGACCGTAGCTGCCGTGCATGGCCGTGTAGACCCACGCGGCGGTTGACGTGTTGTCGTACCAGGCAATCAGGGCGAGAAGGAACACAAAGGTCCCCGCCTTCTGGAAGTTGATGACCCAGGCGAACGTCCATGGCCGCGGCCCGCCCAGAAAATCGCTGACCATGTGGTCGGTGATGCGCTGTGTTGCCTGTGCCCAGCGGGGCGCTTCGTAAGGCGTGGACATTACACGTCTCTCATCACGTGGCCGAATGGCAGCAGCGCCATCGGTACAAGCTTGATGTGCTGTGCCGCAATCGGAATGCCCACGATCGTCAATGCAAAAAACAGGGCGAGAAACAGGTGCATGATGGCGAGTTCCAGTCCCGGCAGGATGATCCAGATAATGTTCATGATCAGCGCAACGGTGCCGCCGGGTGGTTCGGTATCAACCACTTCCCGGCCGAACGGTGCCAGGACGCTGCCGGCGAGCCTGAAGCACATGAGGCCGAACGGGATGCCGATGATCGTCAGGCACAGCAGGATGCCACCGAGAACATAACCGAGAAAGATCACGAACCCGCCAAAAATGAAGAACACCAGGTTACCGAGCAGTGACATAACGACTCCAAAGGGCAAAGAAACCTGAATTCGATGATTCCAAGAGACTGCCACAGTAAGTATGCTGCTCGAATTATGCCCGACATGAGGACGGAACGTGCTGGATAGACTGGACGACAAAGAAGCTCGGGTGATCGGCTGCCTGATCGAAAAATCCGTTGTTACGCCGGATCAGTACCCGTTGACGCTGAACGCCCTGACGAACGCCTGCAACCAGAAGTCGTCGAGGGAGCCCGTGATGGCGTTGTCGCCTGGCGATGTTCAGCACACGGTTCGCGGTCTCGCCGCCAAGCACCTCGTACAGGTCGCAGAGAACTTCAAGAGCAGGACGGAGAAGTACACGCAGCGTTTCTGCAATACGCGCTATAGCGAGCTGCAGCTCAATCCAGCGGAGCTGGCAATCGTTTGCTTGCTCCTGCTGCGTGGACCACAAACACCCGGCGAGTTGCGCGCACGTAGTGGACGTTTGCACACGTTCGCTGACAATGCCGAGGTCGCGGTAGCGCTGGAAGGCATGCTTGAGCGAGAAGCGGGTGCGCTGGTCGTCCAGCTGCCACGGATGCCCGGCCGCAAGGACTCGGAATACATGCACCTGTTCTGCGGTCCGGTGGACATCAAGGCGCGTGCCGCAGAGGCGAGCGCAGCAAGGCCTGCAGCGGCACCACTTCGGGGCAACATCGCGGAGCTGACCGAACGAGTGGACCGACTCGAGGCAGAGCTGGCGGCTCTCAAGGAGCAACTCGGCATCGGGTCGGAGGGTTAGACCGTCGCCGGCGGGCGTTATTCCCGGTCAACCCCGGCCGCCGTGTGGCAAGCCTGGCATTGCATCGTGATCGGCTCTGCAGCCGCCCGCGCAGACTCGAGGTCCGTCGAGTTTTCGACGTCACGGGCTGACTGGCGCACGCCTTCGAGCCAGGGGCGCCAATCCGGCGGGATACCATCGACCTCCTCATGGCGTGACAGCCAGTAGGCCGGGGTCATGGCCGCATCGAAGTCGCCCTCGGCAAGCGCCATGTTGAGCGCATCGAGATACGCCGCGTGCCGATGCATGTGCTCGAGAAATTGACTGTCCGGCTGATCCTCGACTGCTACCGGCGTGTCTTCGACTCTCTCCGGGTCAACCTGGTCTTTCTGCGTGCAGGCGGTGATGCTCATTGCAAGACCAACCAGCAAACATGTCTGCCATTTCATGTCTTCTCCCATGCCGGCTGAAAACCTCCCGGCATGTCGTCTATTGTACCGCCTCGAAGGCACGCGTGAACTGTGACAGAATCGACGACCGGAAACAGGAGCCGTGATGACTAAAAAGAACAGTCTCAACCCAACCACCGTGGCGGTAGCCGTTGTGGGGATACTGGCGATCGCACTGGTTGCAGCGGCATTGCTGTACGACAGTGACGGCGCGGTGTCAGCACAAGACGAAAGCACTGCCCGCGACATTGCGCTCGCGAGTGAACATGCGCCGACGCTGGGTGATCCCGGTGCCCAGGTGCATATCGTCGAATTCCTGGATCCGGCATGTGAAACCTGCGCCATTTTCTATCCAATGGTGAAATCCTGGATGGCCCAGGTACCCGGGCAGATTCGCTTGTCGGTCCGGCACGTCGCCTTTCACTCCGGCGCCGACTACGCGGTCAGGGTGCTGGAGGCAAGCCGTAATCAAGGCAAGTACTGGGAGACCCTCGAAGCCCTCCTGAAGTCGCAACGCCAGTGGGTACAGAACCACGTCGTCCAGCCGGACAGGGTCGGAGCGGCGATTGCGGGCGTGGGTCTCGATATGGAGCAGTTGGCAGCCGACATGAACTCGGCGGAAGTCGCACAGCGCGTCGAACGGGACGCGCAGGACGCCATACTGCTCAAGGTCAGCAAGACGCCGGATTACTATGTCAATGGTCGTCCGTTGCCAAGCTTCGGCCAGCAGCAACTGGCAGACCTGATCCGCGAAGAACTGAAGAAATAGGACGTTCCATGAACACGAACAGACGAAGCTTTATCCAATCGGCATCCGCGCTGGGTGTCCTCGCAGCGTTGCCAGGACCCGTGCTTGCCGCAGCGGCAGCACCCAAACCGCTCGATATCCTGGTTCTCGGCGGGACAGGATTCATTGGACCGCATGAGATCAACTACGCATTATCCCGCGGCCACAAGGTCACGATGTTCAATCGTGGCAAGACGGCGCCGGGCATGTTCCCGTCTGTGGAAGCGCTGCTCGGAGACCGGGACGACCAGCTCGATGCATTGAAAGGTCGCGACTGGGACGCCGTTATCGACAACTCCGGGTTCTACCCGCGCCATGCGCGACTTTCCGCCGAGCTGTTGCACGGGCACGTGGGTCAGTACCTGTTCGTGTCCAGTATCTCTGCCTACGCGGAGTCGCTGACCCTTGAGGACGACGAGTTTTCCGCAGCCTATGCCGTGATGGACGATCCGACCGATGAATCCGAACCGCCTTACGGACCCAGCTACGGTGCTCGCAAGGCCCTGTGTGAGCAGGAGGTCACGAAGGTCTTCGGCGACCAGGCCATCAACGTTCGTCCCGGAATTATTACGGGTACCGGCGATCCGACAGAACGCCTGCGTCACTGGCTGCGACGCATGGTTGCAGGCAATGAGATCCTCGTCCCCGGCCAGGACGACCTGCCGGTGCAATACATCGATGCGGCCGACATGTGCGGCTGGATGGTGCGCTTGCTGGAAGATGGCAGTGCCAGTGGGCCATACAACGCTGTCGGCGCAGAGGAACCGTACCGCGCGAGGCCCCTGCTTGAAGGACTCCGCGATTCAACCGGTTCGACATCGACGCTGACCTGGGTCGACTGGGAGTGGATTCGCAAAGAGACGACCGAAGAGCCGAACTATGGGCCCTGGTATGGGACCGGCGAGACGCCTTTCATGCAGGTGAACAACGATCGGGCTTTGGCCACAGGCCTGACGTTCAGGCCGATCGCTGACACGGCAAAAGACATGATCGCGAACCTCGACCGGGTTCCGGTACGCGAAGGCCGGCGCGGCGGTTTCAGCGCGGAGACCGAGGCCATGCTATTGCAGAAGTGGCACGCGGAGCAGAGCCAGTAAGGCCTCGGAATTTGAAGAAGGCAATAAGCTATGTGCCGATCGTCCTGAGCCTGCTGGTGCTCGGTGCTCATTTCCTGCGCGACGGTAACTCACTCGGCGTGATCGCCGCGGCGCTCCTGGTGCTTGTCCTCTTTGTCCGGCGGCCCTGGGCGGCACGGTTGGTGCAGGTCGCGCTCGTGCTCGGGACGATCGAGTGGGTGCATACGCTTTACGCCATGACGCAGCTGCGCATGGCGTTCGGCCAGCCGTACACTCGCCTGGTTCTTATCCTCGCTGCGGTTATCGCCGTATCCCTGGCGTCGGCACTGCTTTTTCAGAGCAAAGAGCTGAAGAAAATCTACCGGCTGTAGGATTCCAGGAATTTCTGCAGATCGGCGGCGTGGCGTTCCCTGCGTTCGATACATGACTCTTCTGTTTCCACGGCCCTTTCGAGACTCTCGGCGTATTTTTCGCCGCGGGGGCCGAAGAACTCCTCCAGTAGCTGCAGGTTCGCGGCACTGCAGCTGCCGGCAGCAAGTTCGGGCAGCCGCGCGTGGTAGTACGCCGGTATCTTGGCCTCGAACGCATCCAGGTTCTTCTCGAGCCAGTCGTACAACGCTGCCTGGTTATCGAGAACCGCACCATACATAGCAACGCCTTTCGCTGCATCCCCTGCGGGAACTGCCGGCGATATCGAGAAATCGAGGTGTTGTTGCACGACCTTCGGGTTATCAAAGTAGATCGCAGACAAGATGCCGGATTTCTGGGTCTCGGAGGTCGAGCCCAGGTACGCCTCCCGGTACTGCTTGTATTTGGCGCCGTCGTCGTTCATTGAGGTCACACGCATCGCTTCCAGCGCGAGGCCGGGCGACACGGACTCCGGGTCCGCAAAATACTTGTCCGTGAGGCGCACCGCGTTTTTGCGTGTTGATTCGTCGGCTCCGAATTCACCGAGTGCCCGAAGAAGCCGCGGCCGCATCTGTGTTATTGCTTCGCTGTCGTCCGGCCGTGCGTCCGTGCCAACCTGGGCAAAGCGCTCGGCAAGCGCCTGGTCCATGAAATCCGCAAACGCATCACGATTCGCGGCGTCGACAAAGTCTCGGCCAATCGTTATGAGTTTTTCCATGGTTGGCAGGAAGACCAAGGGATGCGGATCGCGAATCAGCGTGTTGAGCACATACATGTAGTCGTCGAGCGATAGTTTGCCGGCGGTAAGAAGTGCCTCGCTGTTGCCAAGCAGGGCGATCTTCTCGCGGTCCGTCAGGTCATCGGCATCATCCACGAGTCTCTGTAACTGCGTCAGGCTGGTCTGCCATCGATAGTAGCCATTGCCGCCGGCATCCGGGAACACCCAGTCGGTCTCGCTCGGGATGTCCAGCGTGCCGCCATCTTCCGCGAGCAGCAGGAAAGTCTGTCGCACCTGGCCATCCGCCTTGTACTTCACGTTGAGCGGGATTTGCCACGCGAGATCGGGTGCCTCCCGGCCCTCGGCCAGGTAGCGTTGCTGCGTGACATTACCGTCCTCGCCAATGATGACCCTGGCGTAACCGGGCTGGTTCAGGAAGCCGCTGGCGATCGTGTGAACGTCCAGACCCGATTCCTTTGCAACCGCATCCCAGAGGTCGCGTTCCGTCGTATTACCCCATGCGTGTTCGCGGATGTAAGCGCGGATTGCGCGCTGCCAGACTTCGGGGCCGACGTACCGCTCGATCATTCGGAGCAGGGCGTTTCCCTTGGTGTAATTCAGTCCGGCTCCTGCGAGTGCATCTTCGGTTTTGCGAACGGGCTTGCGGATTGCCTCCGAGGTGACCCGCTGATCGGCAGGGAAGGCGTTCTCCTGGGTCAGGTGGAGATGGGACTCGAATTGCGGATAGACGTTCTCCAGTATGGTCCACGCCATCCAGGACGCGAACGCCTCGTTGAGCCACAGATCGTCCCACCAGGCCATTGTGACCAGGTCGCCGTACCAGATATGGGCGACCTCATGCGCAATCACCATCAGGACAAGCTGGGCTTGCTGTCCGATGGGTTCGTCCCCGACCAGCAGTAAGTCGGTTCGGTAGGTAATGAGTCCGGGATTCTCCATCGCGCCGAAGGCAAACTCCGGTACCGCGATGAAATCGAGTTTGCGAAACGGATAGTCCAGCCCGAAGTAATCTTCCAGTGCTGCGACAATCGTCGGGGTTTCGCGCGTCACGAAACCCACTTCGTCGGCATGCCCGGCGGGCGTATAGACAAATGCCGGCACGCCCAAGCCTTCGATGGGCGTCCGATCGAGGGGGCCGACAGCGTAGGCAATCAGGTAGCTTGGCAGCGGCGGTGTCGGCATGAACTCGGTACGCCGCATGCCGTCTTCGACTGTACTCGATGCCACGGGCTCATTGGCAACCGCAACGAGATCCTCCGGCGCAACGATGGTCAGTTGAAAGGGGATCTTGAACGACGGTTCGTCAAGTACGGGAAAGGCACGGCGTGCGTACATGGCCTCCATCTGCGTAAAGACGTAGTCATTATCTTCAAACGTCACCCGGTGCATGCCGAGTGAGTCCGTCGAATAGCGACCGGAGAATTCGATCAGGAGCTCATAGTCACCAGGCGCTATTGTTTCGCCGTCCGTCAGCCAGTTGATGTCCCACCTGGCGATGCTCGACTGCAGGGGTCGGCTGTCACCACCGGACACAAGCGTGATATTGGCAAAATCGAGATTCAGTTGATGCAGTGCAATCTTGTCTGTTGGCTGTTCTACGGTCAGGTTGATTGTCGTCGTGCCCGTGTAGTCGGGTCTCGACGGATCCAGCAGCAATTCAATTGCCTGGGAAGTCGGCGTGACGCCCGCGGGCAGGCGGTAGTCGCCATCAGTTATCGGCGAATACATGGGCAGTGCCGACCAGCAGCCCGGCTAGCAAAAGAATCCTGCGCATTCCTATTCTCCGGTGGCTCTGTGGTAGACGAGCTTCTCTTCCCGCACCTCATCACCCGAGCGCATCGCGATGTAGGCATGCATTTCGTTGTCGTTGATGCGGTAAAAACTGATTCCTGAGAAGTGCAAAGCATCTTCGTCAGCCTTGATGAAGCGAAAAGTGACGTGGTCTTTCTTGTCTTCCCACGCGCTGAAGTCGGCGTTGAAATGTTTTACTTTCAGGTTGATCGTTCCTTCTTCTTCAGCGAGCAGAAGGATCTCGTACATCGACACCTCACCGTCGTGCATGAGCTTGTAGAAACCGATCATGGAACCGGCGGACGGCGGGTTCCACACTTCCTCGTGCGTGCCGCCGAACGCGGTGCCGGTCCAGGAACCGACCAGCAAGGAGGCGTCAGCCAGTGTCGCAGCCGGTGGATTATCCGGGTCGTCCAGCTTGAACGTGTGCTCGGTTCGTTGTGATTGTGCGGCGGCGGTGCCGAAGCAAAGCAATACTGCGCAGGCTCCGAGAGCCCTGAACGATCGTCTGGTCATATGGTTTCCCCTCTCAGGGAACCATTCTACCTCGGATATACCCGGTATTTACCCTGCGGTACGACGACATCGTAGTATGGCTGCAAGTACATCACGATATCGATCAATTCCTGGATCGTCATATGATCGTTATAGATGTACATGTTGGATTCGCCATATTCCGAGACAACTTCCTCCGCATAGCCTCTTGCGAGTTCGTGTGAGGGATTAATGATGGCCGTAATCAGCTCGCCGTATGTCTTGACCTTGGTGACCCTGCCGCCAAGCTCCACGTAGGGCATCTCCTGACCCGGGATAAGGGGTAGTTGATCGCCATCGATTGTGTGGCACTGGTGACATTGCATGTAAAGGAATGCATCGCGACCGGCCACTGCGTCGCCATCGGGCAGACGAAAGCCTTTCTCCGACATCATGGTATCCCGATCGCAGGCACATAGAGCGGCGAGGCTGACCAGCATGAATGCCATTACCGAGCGAGTCTTCATGACATACCTCCAACGTGCGATTCCTGATTTGAACGCACGTCAGTACAAGTAGCACCGCGCCAGGACGGTGTATATACGGGATGTGTGCAGCGGCGCAATTGGGCAATTTTGACCTGATCGCCCGGAGTTGGTGGCCAGCAGCGAGCACTACGGCGAATACCTATTTCGGCTGTTGCGCGGGTTTTCCTAGACTCTACAAGGATGACGCCTGAACAATCATCAGACGCCCGAATCTACCTGCTATGCAGCGCCATAGCCCTCGCCGTGTTCGTTGTGGATGTCGCGAGCCTGCCGCTTGGTGTTGCTGCGGGCGTGGCCTATGTGCCCGCGGTGCTGGTCGCGCTCAGGTTTTCGCGCTGGCAGCAAACGTTTAAAGTTGCGGGCGCCGTTTCGGTCCTGACCGTCCTGGGCTTCTTGCTCAGCGAGCCGGCGGGGATTCCCTGGATGGTTGTAGCTAATCGCTTGCTCGCGCTTGCGGCGATCTGGCTGACTGCCATCGGCGGGACCTGGTTGATTCTGACCAGGCGCGAAAGCGCGGACGAGCGATTGCGACAGGCGGAGCGGGAGACCGATAGCGCGCGTCGCGCCAAGAAACGTTTCCTGGAATCAGCCAGCAACGATATTCGCCATCACCTGCAGACCCTGGTATTGATCAACGCCGCTCTTGGCCGGACGACGGAACCGGGAAAGGTTCGGGAGATGCTCGGGATGCAGGGCGATGCCCTGGGTCACCTCAGTGACCTGATGAACTCGCTCCTGGATATCACTGATATCGAGGCCGGCGAGATCGAATTGAACATCAAGGATGTCAAGCTCAGCACGATCCTTGAGAAGCTCGAAGAGGAATTCAGGAGCAAGGCGGAGGCCAAGAACCTGCGACTCACGGTCGACAAGACAACGAGTGTCGTTCGCACCGACAGTACTCTCCTGACGCAGGTTCTTCGCAGTCTGATGTCCAACGCAATCCGCTACACGGAAAACGGGGCTGTCGTGGTCAACTGCTTCCGCGATGCGGACGGAATGCGGATCACAGTGCGAGATAGCGGCATTGGAATAACGCACGATCATCTCGAAAACATTTTCGAAGAGTTCTACCGGGTCCACAATGATCCCGCTGGACGAAACAACGGTCTCGGTCTCGGCCTGACAATCGTCGACCGTATCGTTAGACTGCTGGGCATTGGACTGGACGTGAATTCGGAACCAGGAAAAGGGTCGAGTTTCTCACTGCTGTTGCCAGTCGCCTGACAGGAGCAGAACCATTGGATACTCCCATCATTGCAAATGATGCCGTCGTGCTGGGCATGCTTGTTGTCATCGTCGGTCTCGTGTTCTACACACGGGGTCTCGGTGGCCGCTGGACAACCTTCTATACATTCGTCCCGGCAATTCTACTGTGCTACCTGATCCCGTCCTTGCTGAACAGCTTCGGCGTAATTTCAAGCGCGGACTCGAACCTGTGGACGGTTGCGAAGGACTACTTTTTGCCGCTTTGTCTCGCCTTGATGACGCTAAGCGTCGATCTGAAGGCCATCATGGGCCTCGGTCCAAAAGCGCTCATCATGTTCTTTACAGCGGTCATCGGCATCATTCTCGGCGGGCCGGTCGCGGTCTTCCTGGTCGCGTTGTTCAGCCCGGAAACCGTTGGCGGCATTGGCGCGGACGCGGCATGGCGTGGTTTCTCGACGCTTGCGGGAAGCTGGATCGGCGGTGGTGCGAACCAGACCGCGATGCTGGAAGTGTACGGGTATAACCCGGAACGCTACGCGGCAATGGTCGCGATCGACATCGTCGTCGCGAACATCTGGATGATCTTCCTGTTATACGGGGCAGGAAATCCAGAGCCGATCGACCGCTGGTTAAAGGCGGATACGTCCGCAATCGACAGACTCAAGCACAAGATGGCGAGCTACACGGCCGCAGATGGAGCGTCCGAGCAGGTCGTCGATTTCATGCTCATTGCCGCAGTGGGTCTTGGCGCGGTGGGTGCCTCGCATTTTGTGGCGGACATGGCATCGGCAGCGTTTGGCCGGGTTGATTCGTTGCAGGAATCCATTCTCGCTAACCAGTTCTTCTGGATTGTCGTGGTTTCGACCACTATCGGCCTGTCGCTGAGTTTTACGCGCGCTCGCGAACTCGAGGGGGCTGGCGCCTCAAAGATCGGCACGCTGTTTATCTTCATGCTGGTCGCAATCATTGGGACGAGGATGGACGTCTTCCAGATCGCTGATGTGCCGCTGCTATTTGTTGTTGGTCTCATCTGGATGCTGTTCCATGTCTGCCTGCTCCTGGCGACTGCCAAAGTGATTCGCGCACCGTTCTTCTTTGTTGCGGTTGGCAGCAAGGCGAGCGTCGGCGGAGCGGCATCGGCGCCCGTGGTGGCCGCGGCATTCCATCCTGCACTCGCGCCAGTCGGCGTTCTTCTTGCAGTGCTCGGCTACGCGCTGGGCACCTACGGCGCGATCATCTGCGCCGAGCTTATGAGATTAGTAGCGCCTGCAGGTTAGCGCCTCGCGCGCAATCAGTGAATGTCCGCCGGAGAAGGCGGCGCCTCGACATCGGGCTTCAGATGCTTGTCGAGGAATTCGAGTAGAGGTTCGTAAAACTCCTCTGCCTCGTTTACGAAGTCGAAGCCGTGACCGACACCCTTGAGCAAGACAAACTCCGGTGGACTGCCGGTGAGGCGCAGCATTTTCTGCATCCTCCAACTGTGCTCGAAGTCAACAACGGGATCGTCCAGGCCGTGTCCCAGCAATACAGGTCGGGTAACCTCCTTGTATCGATATACCGGGGAGTACTCAGTCTGTTCGTCATAATGGATTTCCGGGTCGCCAACATACTCCACGAGCAGTTCGCGGAGGTGCTCGTTGTGCACGACAGCGGAACGCTTGAACAGCAGGGTCAGGTCCATTACGCCTGCGAATGATGCGGCACATTTGAACAGGTCCGGATTGCGAATCACGCTCATGATGGCGGAGTAGCCGCCATAGCTACCGCCAAAGATGCCGACCCGATCACCATCGAGTCGCGGATAGTCCGCCAGCACCTGGTGCACGGCTGCCTCGATATCGTCCTCGATACCACGGCCCCATTGCCGCAGACCGGCATTTTTGAAGTTCTCGCCATAGCCTCCCGAGCCGCGATAATTGACCTGCAGGACAGCGTAGCCATTAAACGCGAGCCATTGGACTTCGCTCGAAAAATACCGGCTATCGCTAATGCCGATCGGACCACCGTGCGGCAATGCGATGAGCGGAATGCTCTGGTCACTGTCGGTTGGCAGGGTCAGGAATGCTTCAACAACGATGCCGTCGGTAGACGGAATGTCGAGTGCGACTGTCTTGCTGAGTAGCTTTCCCTGCAACCACGGTGCGACGGCTGCGACCAGTTCACATTGGTCACTCGTCAGATCGCAGACGTGAATGCTACCGGGGTCGTTCGGTGACGAGGCGAATACAAGTTGTCTATTGGTCTCCTGAGAATAGCCGGTGACTGTAATGCCTTGTCCGGGAAAGTGTTCCTGCAGACGTTTAAACTCGGCGCTGTCTTCCTCGGAGAAGAAGTGGTAACGGTCAAGCCCCCGGTCGGAGTAGATCACGCCGATCGGTGCGCGGCCGTCTCGTGACATGAGAATGGCGTCCACATCGACGCGCTCGTGCTGGAACAGGATATCCACAAACTCGCCTTTCTCCAGATCGAATTCCATCGCTGCGACGCGGTCTGTCGTAGCATCAGACAGTACCCACGAAGTCTTGCCGTCTTCCGACATAAACCAGGGAACAAAGGTTGACTCTTTTTCTGCGCTCCAGACAATTTCCCAGGTCTCACCGTCCGGCAGTCTGCGCCATACTTCCGGCACACCTTCAGCGATGCGAATGCCCTGCACATAGTCGCCTGCCGCGTTCTTGCGATAGTAGAAGAAGCTCTCCGAACCGGTGTCAACGCGCGCTGCTTCGGTCAACTGGTTTTCAAGCGGCTCGAGCACGTTGATCGTGTAGATCTCGGCTGAAAGCACCTCATCCTCGAATTTCGGCCTGGCCAGTTCCACCAGGTCGTCGTTGTCCGGAAGCCGATCACTGATGTAGCCCGGGCTGAAGTGATCGCGAGCCTCGTCCAGTCCCATGTCGCCTTCGTCCGTCTTGCTGAAGCGGACTGCGGTGCCGATGAAGCGATCATTCTTCGGATCCCACGAGTCTACCCAGAGGGTACTCGGGCCGATCCAGGTTAGGTCCCTGATGGAGAGTCGACTGTGAAAACCCCTTATATCGGAGTAGCCGATGTCCACACTGCCTACGACAAGCATGTCGTATCGGAAATACGCAACGAGTTCGCCGTCAGGAGACAACCTGGACTTGCTTATTGCGTTACTCCGGAACAGATCATCAATCGTAAGACCCTCGTCAACGACCTCAGACGTCTCGTCTTCTGTCTCCGCCGATTCGGGTGCCAGGTCGGCCCCGTCAGCCCACACGGCTGCCGCGCCAAGCAGGAGTATGATCGCCAGGGCACTACGCACTGTCATCCTCCGCCTGGCTGGCCCGCTTCTCCTGCAAATAGAACTCGACGAAGCGATTGTCGGCATCAAGCCCATCGTTGAATGGAATGGTCTCGAGCAACCCGGGATAGCGACTCTCGATGAGCGAGAGTACGACCGATGTGCGATTGGCTACACCGGTTCTGTACATGTACCACCAATCAGTATGGAACGTAAACGCGCCCGTGTAATTCAGTTTTCCGGCCTCGACGGTGAAGTCATGCTTACTGCCCTTCAGGTAAGCGTTGTAGGCTCCCCACGTAGTCCGATTCTGGACCATGTGCCACCGGTAGTTACCAGCCTTGACCTTCAGAATACGGAAATAGTCGCCGTTGTTGACTGGCCCGAAGTGGATGCTGCCGCCGATCGCTTTCAGTCGGTTGATTCGCACGTCCTGCGCCGCACCCTTTGCATAGAATAGTATGGCGACCAGCCCTTCGTCGGGCCCCAGGTTTTCGATCTCCAGGCGATCCGAAATTTCCACGACGAATTCATCCAGGTTCTTTTCGTAGCGTTGCAGGTTTGATTTGAAAATGCGTTTGACGTCTGCCGCGTTCCAGCAAATGAAGTCAGGGGCGTTTTCTACGTTCTGGATATCCCGGTACGGATCGTCGACCAGGACGCGTCGAAAATCTGCCTGATCGGAGCGCGCGATCAGGTCGTCGACAATGGCAGCCAGGCGCTCTTCTTCGCCGGGGTCAGGCCGCTCGGTCGCGTGCCTGGATACCAACAGCTGGACTTTCTTGTCGTATTTTTCTTTCGCCTTGTCGGCTTTACCCAGCAGCCATGATGCATTCTTGTTAAGAATCTCCCGGCATTTGGCGAAATCCTTCTCGGATGCCGCATCTGTGTCGGGAGAAAGCAGGAGAGCCAAGGCGATCAATAGGCACGACTGGCGGAAAATGGTCGCGCTGGTTCTGGACAACGCAGGCATCCCTTTACTTGACCACCGGACCTTCAGATGCCGAGGTCACCGGCATGGGCGAATCCATGACGAGCTGGCGGTGTGGGTACGGAATCTTGATGTCGTTTTCCTTGAACGCATCCCACAGTGCCAGTAGGACTTTGCCGCGGATATTGGTCAGGCCTTCCTGCGGATCGCTGATCCAGAAACGCAGCTATCAAAGTTTATTGATGAGTCGCCGAATTCGGTCATCCAGCAGACAGGCGCCCGGTGTGTCAGCGTCGACACGGTCTACGGCACTTGCCGCCTCGATGGCAATGCGCGTGACTTCGTGTGGGTCGGAGTCATAGGACACTCCGAAGTCCACATCCAGGCGTACATACCTGTCCGAGAAAGACCAGTTGATCACTCGCTGCGTGATGAAGTCTTCATTCGGAATCAGGTACTCACGCCCATCGCGCGTCACGACGGAGATGAAGCGCGAGCGAAGCTCACGGATCCAGCCGAACGTGTCGCCCAGTGAAATCGTGTCGCCGGGCTTGATCGACTGATCGACCAGGATAATGATGCCGGAAATAAAATTGGAGACGACTTTCTGCAGACCGAAACCGATGCCGACGCCAAGTGCACCCGAAAGCACGGTCAGTGCGGTCAGGTCGATGCCGAGGCCAGAGATCACGACCGAGGCAGCAATGACGAAGAGCAGAATACGTGTTGTCTTGCCCAGCAGAACTCGTAATGAAGGCGTCAGCTCATCAAACTTCTGGATGCGCCGCTCCAGGTAGTTGCCCAGTGAATTCGACAGCCACAGGGCAAGCCCCAGCAGCAACAATGCTTTCAGGACGCTCAGAATCGAAATTCGAAAGTCACCGATGCCGAAACCCGCGCTATCAAGTACCTGTGCAGTGTCGTCGACCACACCGAGAATCGCAGCTGCGACATAGATCCACGCGAACAGTCCGAATATCCGGCCCACCATGCGGTTGCGCAATCCGTGTACTACGATCGAAATAGCCAGCCATGCGGCCGACAGGAGCAGGGCAACTTTGATCAGCTGATTACTTTCGGGCCAGGCAATGACTGTCGTGGTGACGTAGGCAGCGCCGAGCAGAATAACGAAGTACAGCAAGGCGAGTCGATGCAATAGCGTAACGACGAGACGCAGCAGGCCTGGCATGCCCTTGATGCCGCGAGCCCGGCCCTCGAGGAAGGGCCTGGTTTGCCGGCCGAGCAGGAACGCCGGCACGATCAAAAGGCCGATCACACCGAGTTGCATGAGAATGATTGGACCGCTCAGGTAGTCAATGACGAGCTGGCCATACTTGCTGACAAGAGAGGTTATTTGGTCAAGCATCTACGTTCCCCGTTTGAACTCGCATCCAATTGACTTCGTTTCCTGCGACGGGTCGCCGTGGAATGTTCTGCGCAAGAATGAGCGAGCACAGCGCGAAGCCGGTCCCCACAAGGAATACTGCGGAATGCGACACGACCCAGACAAGCCCCAGCGCCGCGGGAATTACTACTGCGGCAATGTGATTGATGGTAAACGACACGCCGGCACTACTCGCGATGTCCTCCGGATTTGCGATCTTCTGGAAGTAGGTTTTTATAGCGATCGCCAATGCAAAGAACATGTGGTCGATCACGTAAAGCATTGCGCCAATATAAGGGCTCTCGACAAAGGCGTAGGCTGTAAAGACCATGATTAGCCCGACGTATTCGATCGTCAAGGCCTTGCGTTCCCCAATCCTGCCGATCAGCCCACCGATTCGTTCGGCAAACAGCCAGTTGAACACGTAGTTGATCAGGAACAATGTCGTCACCTGCGCGGCCGAGTAACCGAACTTCTCGACCATCAGGAACGCGGCAAACACCATGAAGATCTGTCGCCTGGCGCCGGAGAAGAATTGCAGCGCATAGAAAAGCCAGTAGCGCTTTCGCAATACCAGCGTCCGGACCTGCTCGTGCTCACCACCGAATTCCGGGAACCCCAAGCCACATGAAGATCGCAAGTGCACAACAGATGCCGCCGCCGAGCATGAAAATCCAGACATAATCGAGCTCGAATACCGTAAGCAGCACCCACAACGTGGCGTAAACCGCGAGCGCAGCAATGGATCCTACCGAGATCAGTTTGCCGAGTGCCTGGGGTGCCTCACTCTTCTTGAACCATTGCAGGGCGAGGGATTGTTTCAGGACCTCAAAGTAGTGGAAACCTGTGGACATCAGGACAGTCGTCAAATACAAGCCCAGGGCACTCGGGAAAAAGCCGGCCAGAGCGACCCCGATACCAAGCAGTGCGAGTGCGATGACGGCAAACGTCTGCTCTTTGAGGATCAAGAGCACGAATATCGTCGTGAACGCCAGGAATCCGGGAACTTCACGGAGGCTCTGCAGGATGCCGATTTCGACGCCGGTGAAGCCGGCGCGCTCAACCACAAAATTGTTGAGCAGGGCGGCCCAGGTATTGAACGCGATAGGCATCGCGACAGACATCAGGATCAGGAGCGTCGCGGGGGTTTGCCAGGATAGCTTGCGCATCGACGCAGCTTAGGGACGCGGGATCAACAGGTCAAACAAACGTTGCTGCAGTGCGAGATACTCTATAGCAGGGCCGGCAGCTTCCGCGGCGAGGCGGGCGCATCAACCCGGATCAACTGGTCATTGAATGGTCGTGGCCCGGTCACGACCGTTGGCACGCGCGCCCATAGACTGCAGGTCAGGAGGATTCAATCATGAGTTACATAAACACTATTCCGCTCGACGACGCGACCGGTGAGGTGCGCGAGATGTATGAGCGCCAGCAAGGGGCGTGGGGCTACGTGCCCAACTACGCGAAATCTTTCTCGCACCGGCCCGAGGTCATGGAGCGTTGGGGGCGATTGCTGGCGGAATTGCAGCGGCCCTGGGATAAGCGACGCCTGGAGATGATCACGTTCGCGGCGGCGCACGAACTCAGGCACACAAGTTGCTCGCTGGCGCACGGCAACATGCTGAGGCCCTATTTCAGCAACGAGGATATCCGCGCGATTGCCGAACAGCGCCCCATCGATTCCGTCACCGAGGCGGAGCAAGAGATGATGCGATTCTCGCGGCAGGTGGCGCGTGATGCGTCGACCGTTGAGGCGGCGGATGTGGAGCGGCTCAAGGCCCATGGGTTCACCGATGCGGAGGTTTTCGATATCGCGGCGGTCGCGGCCGGCCGGGCGTTCTTTACCAAGGTCCTGGACGCGGTCGGCTCGATGCCGGATGCCGGATTCATGTCGATCGATGAGGATCTCAGGGCCCCGCTGACCGTCGGTCGCCCGATTTCGACCGCGGAAGACGAGGTCATAAATTCTGTAAGCGATTGATAAATAACGTAATGTGAAAGGTCAGGAAAAAGTCACTCAGCGGTCAAGCCAATCCAGGGCCAAATGCGCACGATGCGCTCCGCCAGCAGCAATCCCGCTGCTGCGATACAGGAGAGAGAAGATGAGTGACGTACAAGTAGCAGCAAATAACGGTGTCAATGTCGAAGCATTGCTGGGTGCACGTGAGGCCCTGACCCAGGCTCCCGAAGCGGCCAGGTTCGTATGGCGCGCCGAGAGTGAGTGGAAGGGTGGCACGCACACGCAGTCAAACATCGAAGGTTTCTTCGGCCTTGGAGAAGAGCAGAGCCACGTTCGCGAGTTCAGCTATGACACCGATCATCCCGAGATCTTCGCGTCAGCAGACAAGGGTTCTACGCCGGTCGAGTTCGTACTCGTTGGCCTGGCTGGCTGCCTGACGGCAGGTATCGCGGCTGTTGCACAGAATCGCAACATCCAGTTGAACTCGGTCAGGGCCACGATCGGTTTGCGTTTGAGCAGGAGGAACGTCATGTAAATGTCGCTGTTTAGCGACGGTTGCGCCCACATGTATGAGGAGTAGATTAAGTCGCACACAAACAATATCGCATCGTTCAGTGGGAAACAGCATGAATACCCGTACCTTGTTCGCGGCCGGGCGTGCCGCGTTGTTGTCTGTCCTGGCAATTTCGTTTGTATCGGCTTGTGGTGGGTCGGGCGGCTCGGGCGAGGCGGTCAATACAACTCCGTCAGCCCAAACAGGAATGATTGGCCTGCTGTTCACAGACGCGCCGAGCGATGACTACAGCGCGATCAGGCTCAACGTCACGGAGGCAGTGTTGATTGGCGGTGACGAATCCCAGCAGGTGTTATTCCAGGGGTCCGAACCGATCGATCTGCTCGATCTCACGAATTTCAGTGAACCCGTCGTATTCGGCGAGGTGCGAGCTGGCACCTATACCAAGTTGCGTTTGTACATCGATGACCTTGAGTTGGTGCCGCACGACGGCAGCGATTCGATATTCCCCCGCTTGCCGGCAAACGGCAAGATCGATTTGCTGCAGGCAGGCGGTTTCGAGGTTCTTCCAGGACGCACTTTGGTTATCGAAATCGACATGGACGCCAACAAGTCCATCAAGATTACCAATGCCGGCAACAGCGGCAACGTGAACTTCAGGCCGGTCGTCAAAGTGAAGATTGTTGACGGCGGTTGGCCCCACAAACTCGCACGCCTCGAAGGAACAGTCAGTGGAGATCCGGACGATACGAGCGGCAGCTTCACGCTGTGCGATATCGATTCTCCCGATCACTGCGTCGCGGTTGCCACCTCGTCAGCGACCGGGATCTTCGACGACGAAGGGCTCGACACGGGCTTCAACACGCTCAACGATGGCGATCTGGCTGTAGTGATCGGACGCTACGAGACAGAACCGGATATCGTACTGAACGCGGTAGTCCTGGAGATCGGCGGTAACGAGGAACAGGTCAAAGGCAATGTCGTGAGCAATCCGGCCGACAGCCGGTTCCTGATCATTGCCGACGACGACAGTGACCTCGTCGTCGAACTTCAGGCCGGCACGAAGTACTTCGACGCTGACGGTGAAATAGGTGCCGACGCCATTGTGCTCGGTGTCGACGTCGAGGTCGAAGGGGTCAAGCCTCCCAAGGCAGATCCGGCGGATCCCGACCTGATGCGTGCGGCCCTGATCTTCCTCGAGGCAGGCGACGATGAACAGATTAGCGGCTTGATCATCGAGCCGCTGGTCGAAGCCGACAGGAGCTTCGGGCTGGCGACTGCGACTGGCGATACCTGCGTTCGTGTAGATCCAGGCGCCGACATTCTCCTGGTCGACGAAGCGAATTCCGAGGTAACGATGGGCACCTTCGCTGACCTCGCCGTTGACCAGTCCGTCGAGTTGTTCGGAATAACCGCGGCCGATACCTGTTTCGACGCGAACGAGGTAATTGTGGAAGTCGTTCCGGCGACCCCATAGACTCTCCGGCATCGGAAGAAGTTTATGGGGCAGCTGTTGCAAGCGCTAAGGCACCGAGTCCCAACTGGCCGAAAAACTTGTCTAGAGAATTGGCTCCATCGGCAACAGCCAGTTCACCCACATCTTGAAGCGCTTGCCCCGGCCTACCTCTGAGTCCGGGTTGTAGTCATCTGTCGTGTGCCAGCTGTTGGCGGGGTCGATGTCGCGTTCAATGCTCGCAGTTAGTTGCCGAGCGAGTTCTTCGCTGTCTACCAGCAAACCGACTTCAGTATTGAGGTTAGCCGAGCGCGGGTCGAGATTGAACGTGCCGATGTAGACAGTCTCGTCATCGATGACCATGCTTTTTGCGTGGAGTGCAAAGATCGGATTGTTCACCGCGATACGGGGGTAGCGTTCGATCAGCGCATCCTTGATCGCCGGGTGCGGTTTGAACTCGTACAGTTCGACGCCGGCCTCGAGCAGGTCGTCGCGCTGGCCGTAGTATCCGCTGAATGCCTGGATGTTGTCAGTCGACGCCAGCGAATTCGTCGATACGCGGATACGCACACCGCGCTCGATCAGTTCCTCGAATAACTCGATGCCACCCTCCGGCATGATGAGGTAGGGCGACTGAATGAGGATCGACGATTTCGCATTCCTGACAGCGTTGATCAGGAGTTGCGTCGACTCGCCACCGCCACCGAGGCCGGCGTCACCGGCGTTCTTGCCAGGTGCGTCACTGATGAAGGAAGCGTCTTCCCAGGACATGGCTTCGAGAAGCGCGGGAAAGTAGGCATCGATCGTCGCGATGGCCTCGCGAATCTGCGGTTCGAAATTCGTCGGGTCGTTTGCGTAGGCGTGCAAAGCGTGAGCGTATTGTTGGACTTCCGGGGTGGTAATGGAATGTCGTTCGTCTTCCAGGATTGTCTCGACCGGGTGCGCGAACTCGCTGTCCCAGAATTCCTCGAAGTTCTCGGTCATAGCGTTGACGGCCTTGCCGAGCAACAGCACATCGCGATCCCGAAAATTGTAGTCGTGATCGAAATCGAAATACTCGTCCGCCATGTTGCGGCCACCCGTAATGCCGGCGACGTTATCGAAGATGGCGGTCTTGTCGTGCATGCGCTGGTTGATCGAGCGGAAGCTCGTGAATGCATTGCCCATGCGTTCCCAGAAACCCACGCCGACTGTCAGGTTCGGGTTGTAGATGCGAATGTGGACATTCTTGTGCGCTGCAAGGACAAGCAGTGTTTTGCTTTCCGCATCAATCAGCAGGTCATCGACCAGTACCCGGACCCGCACGCCGCGTTCCGCGGCACGCAACAGGTGTTCGGCAGCGAGTGTGCCGATGTTGTCCGTACTCCAGATGAAATACTGGATATCGATGGTTCGAGTGGCGTTTTCCGTCAGCCACGCCCGGCCTATGAGTGCCTCTTCTCCTTTCTCGAGAATGTAGACGCCGGTTTTTTCGGGCATGAGGCTTGCACACTCAACGCAATTACGACTGAGCCAATCGTCGATGGACTGCGCGTGCGCATTAGCGGCCGCAATAAGTGCGACAACAGCGAGTAAAGTGCGAACGGTTCCATATCTGCGCATGTCCCAATCCTATAGTGTTATGGTTTGCGAAATTGGGATTTTGACAAGGGAATGCCAATGCGGATCTGGTCAGTTGCGAGTGAGATGGCGGCGAAGACGCCTCCCGATAGAAATCGCTACGTCGATTTCCTGCGAGCTGTGTCCATCATGGTCGTTGTCGTCGGGCACTGGACGATTGCAACCGCCTGGTATGTTGACGGCAACCTCACGCCGGGACATCTGCTCAAATCACATCCGCAGACACAATGGCTGACGTGGTTGTTCCAGGTCATGCCGATCTTCTTCATTGTTGGCGGGTACTCAAATGCCGTCTCGCTGGAGAGCGCTCGCCGCAAAGGCATAGGGTATTCAGGCTGGCTGGCTGCGCGCCTGCATCGGCTTGTGACTCCTCTGCTACTGTTGCTCGTCGCCTGGGCAGCCACCGCCTTTGCCATGAAGCTGGTGGATACCCGGCCAGCCGTCGTCCAGTTTACGTCCCAGGCGGCACTCATTCCCACCTGGTTCCTCGCGATCTACACGATGCTCGTATTGCTCGCCCCGGTCGTCTACAAGTTCTGGCGGCGTTTCGGTTTCGCGTCGTTCTTCTTCTTTCTTGCGATGGCGGCCATCACGGATATTGCCTTCTTCTCCGCCGATATGAGATGGGCGGGATGGACCAACTACTTCTGGGTCTGGCTCGCCGTGCAGCAGCTCGGCTTTGCCTGGCGCGATGGACGCATGGGCGGTGTGGGCACACGCCTGGCTATATCGGCAGCCGGCCTCATCGTGCTGTATACGCTCATTCGCTGGGGACCCTATCCGCTGGCGATGGTCGGCTCGCCCGACAAGCTGCTGAGCAATACGTTGCCCCCCAAGATCACACTCCTGGCGCTTGGCATTTTTCAATTCGGGTTGTTGCTGGCGTTCGAGGCGCCGATGCGTCGTGCCCTGGGAAGCTTGCGTTTGTGGACTGCAACCGTGCTGGTCAACAGCATGATCATGACCATCTATTTGTGGCATATCACGGTAATGGTCATCATTGGATCGGTACTCTACCTGTCGGGAGGGTTCGGTTTCGGCCTCGAGCCGGGGACATCCGAGTGGTGGATGACGCGACCGATCTGGATAGCGGTCCTGCTGACGTTCCTGCTTCCTGTTGCATTGTTGTTATCCCCACTCGAGCGGCGCAGCCGGCCTGCGGATGTCAGAACGCCTGCAGCCGCCAGCCAAATCGCGGGCGCCTTCATGATTTGTCTCGGCATATCTCTGCTCGCGATGTGGGGCTTCGGCGGGGGCCCGCGTCCGTGGCTGGACGTCACTGCGTTCGCCCTTGTGGTCGTCGGGTCGGTCATCAGCGGAGTGCTCTCCAGGCAAACGTTCCGATAAGCGGTCAACCAGGCGCGACGAGCGGTGGAACCCTGACGGACGGTCGTTCTCGCACGACGAGCGCCATTCAATCGCATTCGTTTTGCCCCTAGCATGAAGGTGTGGGGAAACACAGAACGGATGTCATTATGTCAAACGAAAATACAACAGTGGATGCAGTAACGGTGACGCCCACAGTTCGTGGTCACGCTACCGTTGCCCCAACATCGAAGTCCGCCAGGGACGTTAAGGTCATTTCGCTTACTCTCGACGAGAACGATGATTTTGGCGGCGACCCGTACAACCACACGGGCTCGCACTGTGTTCTGAAATTTGCCGACAGCTAGTCCGGCTGGTTGCACCCGCGACCTAATCGAACCAGCGGCGCCAGAAATACAGCCGGCTGTGACTGACGCGTAGAGCCTCACGAACGATGCCCGCGTCCACGTACTCAGGATGAGGTACCCGGAACGGCACATCCATGTCCCCCAGGTGCCGCGCGTGTCGCCGGATTGCAAGGTCGGCCATGAAGTAGCCATGATTCTCGAGAATCATGGTTTCGGCTTCGGTGAAAGCATCGAGGTCCGTGCGGATCTCGCCGATATGTGAGAGTTGCAGATCTTCCGGGTAGCCGTACCAGTCCTCCTCGAGCGCCTGCAGCTCGCGCGAAAACTCGTCGCTGCAGTTCTCGCAGAAATTACTTTTCCTGCTGGCAAGACGCCAGAACGCACCGGTCGGTTTGTCCGTCACGCGGCGATTGCGCATAAAGCAATCGTCGTCACTCTCGAGCGCGCAGGGCGACGGCCCGTCGTCTTCGCGAACCGTCAGGTAGTGGCGGTGCAGCCGCTGAATAATTGCGCGCCGGCGCAGAGCGCCAACCTGGTTACGCCCGATGTCGACATAGCGCATGATGCGCGAGCCGAACCACTTGGGCACCTTGAAATCAAATGGCGTGCCGGCGTCAGAGACCAGCACGACCTTGTTGCTGTTCCAGATGGGTTCCATGCCGGTGTTGTCGTACACGCCGCCGTCGGTTACGTGACCGATTGTGCGACCGTCCTTCCTGACCTTGAGTGGACCAAAGACCGGTGGGAAGCAGGCGGAGGCGGCCACAGCTTCGGCGATCGTCATCGACGGTGGCGTGACAAAGGAGCCGACCTTGTCGGCCGTGAATCGCCACGGCGTGCCCGTCTCGATATTCGTCGCGAGGAAGATGAACTCGACAGTGCTGTCCGATCTTTCGGGTAATTCAGCCAGTCGCCTCGCACCGAGCCGCTTGCGGAATGCCTTCTCAAGGCCCCGGGCACGCGGTGCCGGCCAGATCCAGTTCCAGGCGATATGACGCACCAGCAGGCCGGTGCGAATGTCATCACGGACAATCCTGCGAAACGGGGCGGAGACCTCGACCTCCCAGTCGTCGAACTCGAGGTGCGTCGCGTCACGCTCGAGCATACGGTGCGCCAGGAAGCCGGCGAGAATGCTGCCGCCGGAGACGCTCGAGAGTCGCGTGATCGTTTGCAGAACGCCAAGTTCATGCAGACGGCGCGTGACACCCAGGTGAAACAGGCTCGCGCGGTAGCCGCCGCCAGACAATGCAAGCCCTTGCCCACTCAGTATTTTCGCCATGGCTTTACCGGTTCGAGTGTCCGTGTGTGCTGTAAATATCTCATATTTTTAAGGGTTTGCCGCAATAGTGCTGACGGCTGTCTTCCCCGAGTATGCAAAAGACTTTTGAATTCTTTCAGGCAGAACCACACTAATGAAAAAACACGTCTATTCATTCGCCGAGGGCGATGGTCATAACAAAAAGCTGCTGGGCGGCAAAGGCGCAAATCTCTGCGAAATGACCCAGATCGGGATCAATGTACCACCAGGCTTTGTTATCACGACCGAGGCATGCCTCGATTACCTCGATGGCGACGGCCTGCCGGACAGCCTGATGAGCGAAGTGCAGGACCAAATCGCGCAGCTTGAGAAAGCAACCGGCAAGACATTTGGCAAAGGACCGGATCCATTGCTCGTATCCGTACGGTCCGGCTCTGCGCTGTCCATGCCCGGCATGATGGACACGGTCCTCAATCTTGGCCTGAACGAGGAAACCCTGGCAGGTCTCATTGAGCAGACGGGCGACGAACGCTTCGCCTACGACGCGTACCGCCGGTTCATCCAGTTGTTCGGCAAGGTCGCGCTCGGAATCGCCGACGAGTACTTCGACGAGCATTTCGATGCTGTCAAGAAACGCGTCGGAGTTAAAGCCGACGTCGGCCTTGACGCCTCGCACCTGAAAGAAATCAGTAATGCGTTTCTTGATGTTGTCCGCCGGCAGTCCGGTAGCGACTTCCCACATGACGTTATGCAGCAGCTGCAACTCGCAGTCGAGGCTGTGTTCCGTTCCTGGATGGGCAAGCGCGCGGTCGACTACCGGCGCGAGTTCCACATCACTCCGGACATGGCAAATGGCACTGCGGTGAATATCTGCACGATGGTATTTGGCAACAAGGGTGATGACTGTGCGACGGGCGTAGGTTTCACGCGCAATCCAGGAACCGGCGAAAACGAGATGTTTGGCGAATACCTGACAAACGCGCAGGGTGAGGATGTCGTTGCCGGCATTCGCACACCGAAGCCGCTGTCGGAAATGGAAGCCGAGATGCCTGAACAGTACGCTCAGCTTGTCGCATTGCGAAACACACTCGAAGCGCATTACCAGGAGGTCCAGGACTACGAGTTCACGATCGAGAAGGGCATTCTGTATTGCCTGCAGACACGCAACGGCAAGATGAACGCGGCAGCGACTGTCAAGACGTCGGTCGATATGTATCGCGAAGAGCTGATCACGCGCGACCAGGCATTGCTGCGTATTCCGCCCGAGTTGCTCGAACAGTTGCTGCACCCGCGCCTCGACCCCGAAAGTGTGGCCAGGCCGGTTGCCCTTGGGCTCCCTGCCTCACCGGGCGCTGCGTCCGGCAAGTGCGTTTTCGATGCTGACCTTGCCGAGAAACTGGGCAACGAGGGCGAGGCTATTATCCTCGTACGCGAGGAAACGCGCCCCGAAGATATTCACGGCTTTTTCGCTGCACAGGGCATCCTGACAAGTCGCGGCGGCAAGACCTCGCACGCGGCGGTCGTGGCGCGCGGCATGGGCAAGCCCTGCGTCGCCGGCGCCGAAGGCATCGTGGTTGACGTAACGCTCCGCTTGGCGCACGTCGGTGAGCACGTCCTTCACGAAGGTGACGTGATTACCCTGGACGGCGCGACGGGCGAGGTATTCCTGGGCGCGATCCCGACGATTCCAGCGCATTTTTCAAAGGAACTCGTTGAATTATTGAGTTGGGCGGACGAGATCGCCGACCTTAAGGTAATGGCGAATGCCGATACGCCGGATGCTGCGCGCAGTGCGAGCGAGTACGGGGCGATGGGCATAGGTCTGTGCCGCACAGAACGCATGTTCAATGCGAGCGATCGCCTGCCGATAGTGATCGACATGATTCTTGCGAACAACGAAGCGGATCGTAAGGAGGCGCTTGGACGCCTGCTGCCGATTCAGCGCGACGACTTCATTCAGCTGTTCACCGTTATGGCGCCGAATCCAGTCACCGTACGTCTGCTTGATCCGCCGATGCACGAGTTCCTTCCCACGGAACACGACTTGCTGGAGCAGATTGAAACGCTGCAGATCTACCGCAACGTGGTGCGTGGTCGCCAGGCGGCGCTGGCCACGTTGGATCATCGCGTGGAACTGCCAGAAGCCCTTGCCGAACTTAGCGAGGAGCATGTAAACGACGCGCTGACGCACAAGGAGCGCATGCTTCGCAAGGTTCGGGAATTACAGGAAGTGAATCCGATGCTCGGGCATCGTGGCGTACGTCTCGGCATCACCTACCCGGAAATCTATGAAATGCAGGTCCAGGCGATCCTGGAAGCCGCAATGCAATGCGCAGAAGATGGCGTCGATGCTCGGCCGGAGATCATGGTTCCGCAGGTGATCACGGCGCAGGAAGTCGCGCATGTCAAAAGAATGACCGAGAAAATCGCTGACCGCCTCCAGGAACAACACGGCAAATCGCTCGAGTTCAAGTTCGGGACAATGATAGAGACGGTCCGCGCCTGCACCCGTGCCTGGCACCTGGCAGAAATCGTCGAGTTCTTCTCCTTCGGCACCAACGACCTGACCCAGGCGACGTTCTCGTTCTCGCGTGAAGATGCAGAAAACAAGTTCCTGCCGATGTACAACGAGACGGGAATCCTGCAGGACAATCCTTTCGAGGTCCTGGACCTGAAGGGTGTGGGCAAGCTGATCAAGATGGCCGTTACGAGCGGTCGCGAACAGCGAGAGGATTTGAAGATTGGCATCTGCGGAGAGCAGGGCGGTCATCCCAACTCGATTCAATTCTGCCACGACATTGGCCTGAACTACGTGTCGTGCTCGGGGCCGCGCGTGCCGGTGGCGCGCCTTGCCGCTGCACAGGCGAAGCTAAAAAGCCAGGTCAGGTAGCGGCGAAAAACCAGCGTCAGGACGACTTGCCGAACCGCAGGGTCTGCATGCGCCGCAGAATACTGTCGAGTGTGCGAATCGCGGCAAGAATGTGTGGGCCTTTGTTGAGCATGACGCAGTCAGCCCGTTGAGATTGCGCTGCGTCAGTAATCTCGGCGCGCGAAGGCAGACCTTTCTTCGTCTCTTGTTCGAGTACCTGCGTCGCCCACATCACGGGCACGCGTGCGGCTTCGCACATCCAGAGTATTTCTTCCTGCAGCTCTGCCAGTTGTTCCCAGCCACACTCGACCGCGAGGTCGCCGCGAGCGATCATGACGGCGATTGGGTAGCGACGCATGGCTGCGAGCATCAATTTCGGGAGGTTCTTGAAGCCCTTCTTGGTCTCGACTTTTATGACCAGCCCAAGATTATCGGCGGAGAGCTGCTCAAGTTCGGCAAGGAGGAGCTCGACGTCTGCTGGTTTGCGTATGAATGACAGGCTGACAGCGTCGGCAAATTTGGCGATAAACTCGAGGTTCGTCTTGTCGATCGACGTCAGGCCCGGTAGCCGGATGTCGCTCTGCGGAAAATTGATGCCGCGCTGCCCACGCAAGCGACTACCTGCCGGTTTGGCCTTGGTAATCTCGACCTCCAGCTGTTCCTCGCTCGCGTTTCGAATCACGCCCGAAATCTTGCCGTCGTTCAGCGAGACCGTCTCGCCGGGCGACAGGTACTCGAAGACTTCCGGCTGTTGACAGGCGATGTGGGCCGGTTCGAGTATTACACCGTCAGCGTCTTCCTTCGCCGGTTCGCCGGGGGTGTTCGCCCGATGCACAATGAGAGTGTCTCCGACATGCAAGAGCAGCGGTTGCTCCACAGCAGGTAGCTCGCCAACCCGGTAGTCGAGTTTCTCACCGGTCTCCTGGCGAACGAGCGTCAGTTTCGAACCGGTAGCGATATAGGCACCTTTAAACGACTCGAGGACAATGCCTTTGTCGTCCTTTTCCGCTACGCGCATACGTCGCTTCTTGCCGCGGGTGTCCTTGAATCGTACTTCATCGCCTTCCTGCGCATACTCGATGAATTCGGGGTCTATCGGCACGACAGCGATCTTCGTGCCTCGCTGCAGTACATCGTCGGGAATCAGGCGAACGCGGCGCGGTGCGATAACGCGACCCAGCGGATCGCGTTTTGGCCGAATGTGAATGACGCGCGGGCCAGGTCTGAGCTCGCCCGTGCGCAGCTTCGGTCCCGCGAGGTCCATGATGATGCGGCATTCGACGCCGGCATCGGCCGCCGCCGAGCGAACATTGGCAATCATCGCCTCCCAGGCGACAGCGTCATCGCGTGCCGTATTGATGCGCGCGACGTTCATACCAGCAGCCAGCATTTCGGCGACCAAAGCCTGGTTGTCGGCTGCCTCAGCGGGCAGGGTCACCATGATGCTGACCTCGCGGCCTTCCGGGCTGGGTCCGAGTATCGCCCGTCGGTGCTCGTCGGCTGTCGGGTTTTGGGTTCGTAGCGCCTCAGCCAGTTTGGCAGGGTCTGCGTATGTGTTGCTGCACAGTCGGGAAAGCGCCTGTTCCACAGCGCCGATTGAACCGAGAACATTGCGCTCGGCGTGATCCAGTGACGACAGGCCGAGGCGACGCAAGTCCCTGCTCAGCGCATTCGTATCGGATTTCCGCAGCGCCAGGTAGTGAACCAGATTGTGGGCGCCTTCGCGGAAGACGGGATGCACTTCGCCGAGTTCCGCCTCGTACTTCGCCTCGAGCGCGATGGCTCGATCGTGAATCGCCCGAAGCTGCTCGCCTAGCTGCTCTATGGTGGCGCTGCTGGCCATGAATATTCTCCCGCAGTATCGTTGTAAGGTATTTTCAGCGAAGCTGCAGTTATGGTTTCCACCTATGCTCGGATGCCATACGCCTTGGTAGATTGTTCGTGGAGAATTTCTATGGCAAATGTACTCTTACTCTATTCGACGACCGATGGCCACACGGTGGAAATCTGCAAACGCCTGCGATCGGTCATCGAGCAGGCCGGTGACTCGGTCGAACTCGTCAACCTGATCGATCGGCCGACGCTGGAAGGGCGCGAGTTCGACAAGATCGTGATTGGGGCGAGTATTCGCTACGGCAAGCACCAGCCGGCCGTTTACGAGTTCATCAGGAACAACCAGGCAGCGCTGGAGTCCCATCCGAACGCGTTATTCTCGGTCAACGTTGTTGCTCGCAAGCCCGAAAAGAACACACCCGAAACCAATCCCTATCTGCAGAAATTCCTCAAGCAGATCAAATGGCATCCGCAGAACCTGGGGGTCTTCGCCGGAAAGATCAGCTATCCCGACTACGGTTTTGTCGACAAGCAGATGATTCGCCTCATCATGTGGATGACAAAAGGCCCGACCGACCCGACGACCGTGAATGAGTTTACGGACTGGGACAAGGTCGATGAGTTTGGCCGGATGGTCGCGGGTCTATAGATACTCTGCGTAGGCAGAAATGTACTTTGCCGCACTATCGGCGGAGATAACGACCGCGGTCCCGGGGTGCGTAGCCCCCCACTCGGATGCGGCGTGCAGTAGCGCTCCCGTCGTGGGTCCAACGAGCACGCCATCGCTGCGCGCCACGCGAATACCTGCCGCAAACGCATCGTCATCCGTCACTGAAATCAGCTCATCCACAACGTCGCGATCGAGAATCTTCGGGAAATATTCTTCCGGCAGGCCCGTAACTCGCTTCAGGCCCGACAGCTTGTGTTGCCGGCTCGCCGGCTCCACGCCAATGATGCGGATTTGTGGATTGCGCTCTTTGAGATAGCGGCCAACGCCCGTGATGGTGCCGCCGGTCCCGATTCCCGCAAAGAAATAGTCAATCCGACCGCCCGTTTGCCGCCAGATTTCCGGTCCGGTTGTGTGATAGTGAGCCGCAATATTCAGTTCGTTTTCATACTGGTTCGGGCTGACGTACTTGCCGCCGTAAGCCTCGCTCTCGACCATGCTTTTGACGACGCCACGTGCGCCCTCGCTGGGGAAGATCGGGCAGAGCTCGTCTTCCACTTCGATCAGCTCGGCACCGAGCAGCTTGAGCAGGGTCTTTTTTTCTTCGGGCGCGCCATCGGGAACCGCGATCTCTATGGGAATGTTCTGCGCATTTGCCAGGGCGGCGAGGGCGATCCCTGTATTGCCCGCCGACGGCTCAACCAGGGACTGCTCCTTGGAGAGCTGCAGGCCCTTGAGCATGAAATGCGCAGTGCGATCCTTGATCGACCCGAATGGATTCATGCCCTCGAGCTTTACGAGCAAGTCGAAATCGGCCTGCGCATTGAAGCGTTCACCGAGGCGCACCATCGGTGTGGGATTATCGGGGCCGGGGATCAGGTCGACGATACTGTCGTAGACCTGATCATGCGGTTCAAATAGCGGTTCAACGTTTGCGTTCATATGACTACCGAGTCTATCCGGACGGGCAGGCAGAACAAGATGGTCGCCAGACGCTTTCGTTATACCGGTATACGATTCGTATATATCGGGCGCTACGGCTTATTTGGCGGCCTCCCTGCGGGCCTGGTTCGGGTCAACAGTTGCCGCCGGTGACGAGCGGCTGCTTTTTCCAAAACCTGCCGCTCGAACGTCCGCTTAGGGGAAGTGGTGAGGGTCTGCAAACAGTTGCGACTTCAGCAACGATCTTCGTGATGTCCAATTCTGAAGGTCTGCTTTTCCGGAAAGCGGAATTTCGCTGTTCTGATTTCGCTTGCGTCGCGCTGTAATCGAGGACCGCAATACATTCCGCCCATATAGAATCAGTGCGATAATGCGCCCAACGATTCTGGCCCGCAGTGGTCAAATCATGAACAAGACCAGTAAATCAAGAGTTCTGATATGTCAATTTTCACGCCGCGCCCAGTAACCCATTTGTCACTACTGCTCTTGTTGGGCTTTGCCATGCCGATTTCCGGATGCGCGACTGACAGCTATGCCGCGAAAGGTGCCGGAAAAGGCGCGACCACCGGTGCGCTGGCCGGTGCTGTCGGTAGCATGGCTACGGCGCTGATTTTCGGCGGCAATGTCGGCGAAGCAGCTGCCCGCGGAGCGGTTTACGGTGGCGCCAGCGGCGCGGTCGTTGGCGGCATGTCCGGTGCGAGTGTCGATAAGCAGGTTGCCGCGAAAGAACAAGCCGAACGCGACAAGAAAATCGCAGAGTTTCGCGGCGAAATCGGCGCCGACGCGTTTAACGGCTTTGTTGCTCTGGCGGAGTGCAAGTACGACATCGCGATCGCCAATGCGCGTGAGGCCAGAAAGTCGCGCAATCGCGATCACGCACTCGCCGGGCTCTGGATCGAGATACTGACCGAGGCGGACCGGATGAATCCGGATGCCGCCAACGAGCTGTTTCCGGAACTTGTATCCAGCGACAAGCAAATCAAGACAGTCGGCGAGGCCGAATCGCGTACGGGCAACGCGCTGCTGCGACTCGGCGAGATTCGTGTCGAGTACGACCTGCCGAAAGATTGCACTTCCTGAATGGGTTCACGGGTTGGTCGGAGTTTCATCCCAAATACCGAGCACATAGCCGGCGAAAGGGAAATGTCCGCTTTTCGGTCACAAGCCGTCATTTTACCTCAGATTTTCCGAGCGGCTGCTATGCGAAGTAAAGCCGCCCCACAGATTGGCTTCTGGCGACCGTCTCAGAACGGCCAGGAGCGGCCGTTGATCGATTACGGCAGAATGCTATTTGGACGGCCATCCGATGTCGTAACCATTCTTCTTGAGAATTGCGGCGCCGACCAGGCAAGCTAGGATCGCCAACCCGAGAATGTAAGGAAGGAAGTAGTTCCACAGGTCATTCTTGGTCTGGTTCTCAAAGGGCTCCTGATCAGTCCATGGCCAGACGTATCGCAAGTAGAGAACAAATGCGAGGCCAGCAACAATCAGTAACACGCCTACGGCGATCAAATTAGCACCCGTTTGCTCAGGAATCTGGATGACCGGTTAGGGTCAACAGCCGAAATTATAGCGCGAATGTTGTGACCGGCGGCTTCCGGCCGCATACCGGCCCTTCGTTACTCTGCCTACCTAACCTCGCCAATCGGCCACAACCAGCCGTTAACGTCATACTCGAATTACGACAGTTCCGGCAATAAAGTCGTGGATTGCGCGACGCTTCTTGTTGGTCAACATCACAACAAATTCGCCCCACACCCAGATGTTCGTTAGTAGTGTTATCGACCCCAGCCAGCTCGGAGCTAATTCCTGCATTCGCACCGCTCTTTCTTGCCAATTCAATGCAAAATACTCGGCATCAGTCATTGCCATGGTCGTCTGCGCGTAAGCCACCTGGCTGATAGTTGCGAGCAGGAGCAATACACAGTAGCGAAGCAGTGCTTCTCGATAACCGACCGAATCGCCTTCGAGTTTGACGATTTTGATTCCGACAATTAGCTTCCCTGGGGTTCCGCCGTACCGCTTGACTAAGTAGGCGTGAAACCACAGGCCGAAGACAATGCTCGGAACCAGATAGTACGCGTAGAAGAACCGGGACTGCTCGCTGCCCCAGACGGTGAATGCAATAAGCGGAGTAAGGATTAGGAAATCAAGCAGGTATGCCCCGAGCCTCTGCCAAAAACCCGCATAGATTGATTTAGTTTCAGTGAGCGTCTGTTGAGGTTCTGGGTGACTGGCAATTGCCCTCTGCAAGTTTGCAAAGTTCTTTGGATTATTCCGCGCATCAATATGCGCTTCGACATCCCGCAATTCCGACAGGCTATATTGGGAATAATCGATTTCCCCGTCTTTTATTGCCAATTCTCATTCCCCTTCGATCCAGATCCGAATGGCTGCAATGGGTGGCAGCCATAATACCGCAGAAAACTTGACCGGCTGCCAAGTGAACCAGCCGCTCATTCCTCTACCTGGCGAATGCTCGCTCTCGGCCAGAAGCGGGCAAAGGGATTACTGCTTACGTACCACTTGGCCTGTATGCCCACCACGTATCGTCGTCGTCAAAGTACTGAAGCTTGACGCAATTTTGACCGACGACGAGCAGCTCGAGTGAATAGTATTTTAGGTCCTGCAATTGCCAATCGGCCCGACAAACTAGGCCGAAATTTGTCGATTTCCCGTTCCCACCAATTCCAAGAAAGAAACGAAGGTCGGACTCATCACTACATATCCACGAGTACGGCAATCCCGCACTGCAATCGTATCTGCTGGAGGTTACCGCATCTTCTACCGCTTTTCGCATCATCGCATGTGCCGATTGTTCGGCGTCGACGTAGACAGCGGGCGTCACTTTCCAGTCGAGATAGTCAGCAATAACTATCTCATCACTGGAACTAGGCTCCCCGCACGACGCGAACGCTGGCGCAAATATGATAACTACGAAAGTCCGTCGCAATGCGGTACAAAGTCTTGAAATCATCTTTCGAAACCGGCGAATATCATTCTCAATTAGGAAGAATTGCGACCGTCTGCTTCGGGTCAGTAGCCGTCATTCTACCTCAGACTAGGCTACTGGCGACTTCGGGCCAGAAGGAGTCATTCTTGCGCGTTTCGTGCTTGGGACCACTGTTCAGCCAACAACCGAGCGTAATGATCACTCACATGCACAACCATGATTGACGCACTAGGCGTAAGACCCAATACATACATACGAACCTTCGGTACGGCTCTGCCACTCTTTGTGGTCGGGGCGAGTTCGGTAATTGCGACTTCGGATACATTGAATGACCTCATCGCTTTGGTGTCAGCGTGGTCCTCCATCCACGAGCGTGCCGGAATCCGCTTGTAGACCATATACGCCCACGGAAAGTCCGGGCCTTCGTCGACGAATACGACTCTGTCTTCTTCCTCGGTATCTAATACGAAGCTATCGGGTAACGACAGAGAGCAACCGTCGACGGTCAGGCCCCAAACTCCCGAACTCGATTGCTTCCATTCTTCCATTGCGATTCGGCTAAGGGCTGGTCTGGGTCAGTGGCAGCCATAATACCGCAGTTAACTCGACCGGCTGCTATGCCAAGTGAAGCAGCCGCTCACTCCGCTTCCTGGTGGACTACTGCTCTCGGCCAAAACCAGCCCTTCACCAGATCAGATTTACAGCCTTGACGATGAAATCCGCACAGGCGGAAAAGCGGTTATCGAACTCGACCTGTTCTTGTTCGGGCATTCGCCCGACAATGTACCGATCCGCCTTTTCCTGAAAATAGTACGCAGGCGTGCATCGTTGATCCTCAGACCATAGCATCCACTCGTCGACAAGTGATGGATTTGACTGAAGTACTGGAAGTACCTCGATTGTAGTCAGGGAGCGAAATCCGATACCAGATGTCCGAACCAAGTCAAAAGCGGACTTGCCGCCTGAACGAAAGTCGATCGGGAGACTGCAGATTCTTCGAATGGCAAGTTCGTCATTCACTCGCAATTTTCTTTCGGTTTCCTGTTTTTGCGACCGGCCGGAATGGGTCAACAGCCGAAATTATAACTCGAAATAAGCGACCGGCGGCTTCCGGGCGCATACCGGCCCCTCGCAGTTTATCCTGGCTAACTTCGCCAATCGGCCACAAGCTGACGGTCATTGAGTCGGCGGACTCACGTAAACGCGACTTGCAATTAGCGGAAACCAAATTAAAGCCGCCCCAATCAAGAGTACAGTCATCGCCGAGTACTCTTCAGTCGTTTGTCTTGCCCAAATTAACGGGCCAGCGGCGAGTGCGACCAAAGCAAAGACATAACTGAGATAGGCAAACTTTGACGGTTCGCGTTGCTGGATCACCTTGCGGAGATGATTCGCGGCAAAGGTAACCGCAATAATGTAAACAATCAGCACAAACTCCATCATATCCCCATCGGCTGCTTTGGGTCAGTAGCCGTCATTCTACCTCAGACCAGGTGACTGACGGCTCTCGGCCAAAACCGGCCCCTCAGATTCAACTATCGGGAGTGCTATTTGCGCTCTTTCAGAGCCTTTACGTTGTTGCTTCTGAGAATGTCAGACAAATGTAGTTCGTAGATCGTAATCTGGTCGGGACACGGGATTTTAGAGTGGTAAGCGAACTTGAGGATTACCGTGTCATCAGTCTGTTCGCTTGTTCCAAAACTCAATGCCACGACTAAAGATTGGTCGTCGCGCGGGTCAATAGGAAAAGCTTCGGATGTCATTAGATCGAAGTTTTGGCCTGTATTTTCACCAACGTATACGCGAGCGTGAACGAATCTCTTGCCCTCAATCTTGTGGTTGGCCAACACATCAACGGTGAGTTCGTCGGAGACGTCTTCTGGGTCGTTAGTCGTAGACACGTCCCATTCAACGGTCCCATCCGGGAACGGCTGATAGTCCACAACGGCCCTGTTCATACAAGCGACGTCCGTTGCATTCGCTTGAATCGGGACAAAAAGCAGCGCCAAGACAAGGATTCCGAGTAGGTAATCGTGCTTATTCACGAACGTCTCGTTTGGGTCAGTGGCGGAAATTATAACTCGAAACACGTGGCTGGCGGCTTCCGGGCGCATACCGGCCCCTCATTATTCCGCCTGGCTAACTTCGGCACTCGGCCACAAGCGGCCGCTCAACGAAAGGCATTACCAGGTATCCGCGGTAGAGGTCTCCATCAAGCACCTATGTTGTAGGGGATGTACTGAGCCACCCATTGCTCAGATAGGCCCGCTAGGCCTCCGACATTCAACGTTACCAACGACTGTCGACCCAAAATCCGGTCCTAAGAAGGAATATGAGACGTTTTTACCATTGCTGATTCGCCTAATGGCTCGGTAGTTTCGTGCCCACAATCCAGATATCAGTTGAGACCGAGACATGAACCTAACGTCTATCCGCCCAGAGAAACTCTTCTCACATGCAACACCGCGTGGCATTCCCGGCAAATTCTTCAACTTTCCGTTGACTCGATTTGTCATGATCTTTCTGTTCCTGGCGCCAATAATAATCATCAATTCAGCCGTCGTTATGGGTGTGATCGACAAGCTCGAGGAGCCGGTCGCCACCTACATCGACATTCTCAGGCACCTGATCACCATTCCGGTTCTCCTGTATAGCTACAAGCTTTACTGCCAGGTGGTCGAGAAGCGCGAGGCTGTCGAAATCAGCCCTAATGGAGCAATGAAGCACTGGCTCGTCGGCGCAAGCGTCGCGGCTATCCTGGTGAGCCTGTTCGTTCTGATGATTGACTGGATCGGCGATTTCACAGTTCTTGAGTACCGTGGCGGGCTACAGATCGTCAGCAATTTCCTGACGTTCGGCACTGGGTCGCTTCTCCAGGATATCGTCTTGCTTTGCGTCGTGTTTCGACTGCTTGAGGAGATTATTGGTACGTGGGCTTCACTCGTTATCAGTCTTGTGATATTCGGTGGCGTTCATCTCGCAAACGAGAATGAGACACTCACCAATGTCTCGATGCTAATGCTGTCGAGCCTTATCATTGTCGGGCCGTTCATACTCACACGGAAGATCTATCTGAGTTGGGGGTTCCACGCGGGCTGGAATTTTATGCAGGCGGGGATCTTTGGAATGCTCAACTCCGGAATACAGTTCAACGGGTGGATCGTATCCCAGGTTACGGGCCCATGGTGGATAACAGGAATCCCGGTTGGCATCGAAGGCAGTCCGATATCCGTCGTGATCGATGCTGCGATTGGCATAGCGTTCATCGTCTACGCGAGCAAACGCGGTTTGATCGTTCCTCCGAAGTGGAGGCGAGATCCCCCTAACCGTCGCAGATTCGCCTCAGCTGAATGCGGTTCTTAACACCGAGTTTCTTGTAGATATTGTAGACATGGTTCCGGATGGTGTTGGGAGATCTCGATAGTTTCTCAGCGATCTCGGCGTTATTTAGCCCGTCGATCAACAAAATCATGATTGCCTTTTCGCGCGCACTGATATCGTACCGGGATACAACGGAGTCGATATTTGGTGAGCGTGTGACACGCGATTGACCTAGCTGATCCAGACGCCGGGCGAACTGCTGAATGAACACGATCGGAACAAGATGGAGTGCATAGTAGATGTATGGAGCGGCTAGCGAGTACCAGGGAAGATCGACGAAATAGACGATATAATACGGACTCGCGTAGACGAAATAGCCGAGAAAATAGGTCCAACCGAGTCGCCGTGCGATCTTCCGGAGCACCCGGTCACCAAGGGCTTCCGCATGCGCGAGGAAGTCAGCGACGACGACGAATGTTAGGGCAAGCACCAGCACACCGAAAAGCGTCGCGAATACTATCGATGAAGTTGCGTTTTGTGCCTCGATATCTGAATACAGCGTGGCACCCAGAGCGAGAATCGCTGCAACAGAAAAGCCTGCGAAAATTTGAGTCTGTCTGCGGCTAAGGCTCCGGTCCAACATCACCTGAAAAAGATAGATAAAAAGCCATAGCTTGGTCAAAGCAATCGGGACCGCAACCGCCAGAAACAAGTACACAGCGTGCAGTGAACCTGCATCGTCGGGCTCGGCGGCCATAGACAACATTGACGGGCCAATCCAGTTCACCAATCCATAGCCCGCTACGACCAATGCAAAATAGGTATAGATATCCAGAAATCGCTGGTTGTATTTCGCACGGAGCAGGAACGAAATGCTAACCAAAGTACCACTCGCGAGCGTTCCGACAACTAACAGAATTACGGTATCAAAAGGCATCGATGGGCGATCTCGTCGTTATTTATTAGTCACCCTCGATATATCGAGGATTCCATAAACCAGAATAATCCCAGAGAATGCGACCGTCCGCATTGGGTCAGTGGCGGAAATTATACCTCGAATCGCTCGACCGGCAGCTTCTGCACGCATACCGGCCCCTCGGTACCCGCCCTGGCAAACTTCAGCAGTCGGCCAACACCAGCCGTTGCTAATTGATCCGGACACGGAATTTGTAGTTCGGAGAATAGTTGAATATCTCGTCGAGAATCGATCGGGCAAATGCAGCTGCTGTTTCGACCGAGTCCCCAAACCTCACAAACACGAATCTAGCAACATCGCCCTTCGCTTCTTCAATTTCATATGGCAGCCCCTGACTGGAAGCTGCTGTGACGACCTTGGGAAAGAAGTCTTCCGACCACGGTGCATTTGGGAAGGCAAGCTCCAAACCGTATGCACCATCATCTGCTCGGTATCGTGCGAACTGCACAAACTTCACTTGGGACAATCTCGGGCGTACTGTCAAAAATACATCTTCTAGATCACAGGTGAGCAAGTGCCTTAGGGGACTCTCAAGCTGACCTGAACCAACGGATGCTCCACGGCTGGCGGGAACCATCCAAATCGCGATGAGAATTATTGCCAGTGCTGCGCCAATCCAGACCATGCTTCGAGCGTCCATCTCCAGCAATTTACGAACGGCTGCTGTGGGTCACCAGCCGTCATTTTACCTCAGATTTTCCGAGCGGCTGCTATGCAAAGTAAAGCCGCCCCACAGATTGGCTTCTGGCGACCGTCTCAGAACGGC
>CAVOQS010000005.1:0-22867 GCA_963698415.1 uncultured Gammaproteobacteria bacterium
CTGATGATGTCCCGGATTTCGCAGCCGTAGACATCGACCCTGACGCCTGGACGCGTATCCAGGCAACGGTCGCGATGATCCGCGACGCGATCGTTGTCGACGTCGTTCTCACAGCCGAACTCATTAACATCGGCGCCTGGGCGCGAACCCGGGCAACGGTCCTGGTCCGTGAGGACCCCGTCCATGTCACTGTCAAGCGAGCAGCCGCGTGGATCCACGGGAGAGCCGGCCGGTGTATTCGGGCAATCGTCTCTGCCGTCGGGCACACGATCGTTGTCCTGGTCGTCGTCAATGCGCTCGATCGGACAGCCGCGCGACGTAACCGCTACGCCAGCGGGTGTGTCGGGGCATGCGTCCCACATGTCGAGTACACCGTCGCCGTCGGTATCATCAGGCTGGTCGGGTACGCCCAGATCGCGCGCCTTGCCACCGAAGCGGTACTCGACTCCGAGCGAAACCGTGACGTCCTCGAAGTTCCGCTCGCCGCCGTCCATTGTTCTGCGAAAGTTTGCTTCACTGCGCAGCGAGAATGGGCTGTTGCCGAATTGCCACCGGATTCCCACACCCGCAGAGATTGTTGGATTGCTTTCCTTGCCGCCAAAATTCAGGTTGGCGTCCTGGTAGCCGATGCCCAGAACGGCGTAGGGAGCGAGCACGGCATCCCGGTTGTAGAAGGCCAGGGCATTGGCACTGAGGTCCAGCTGCGTGTCGTTACCGTAAACGTAGGGCCCGGGGGGGTCCCGGTAGTAGCCGTCAACATCCGAGTAGATGAGCTTGCCCTCGAACGTCAGCCAGTCATTGAAATCCCAACCGACCGCCAGTTGCAGCCCGTTAACCGCCTCGTCGAGTTTGCGTTCGTCATCGAGATCGTTGTAAACGACCGAGCCCGTCACATACCAGTCACTTGCCTGCCCGTAAGCTGTTGTCCCGAGAGACAAAGCCAGGGCAATAATCGCGAGTTTGGTCAAGAGCCTGATCATCGTGTTGTCCTGTGGCGGTGCGTGCCTGTTCATGTTGGTTTAGAGGCTAGCAGCCTGACCTGCGATATTATGTGAACCGCATTAAGCTGTCGAGGCATCTAGTGAACTGATTCCTTAGCGATTTTGCCACATTCGTCTGTATAATTCGCCTACCGCTTAAACCTCACGCTGAGCAAAAAATGCGTCTTACTATCTTCGGATCCGGCTATGTCGGCCTCGTTCAGGGTGCCTGCATGGCCGAAATGGGCAATCACGTCGTCTGTCACGACATTGATGACGAGAAGATTGCGGGCCTGAAACGCGGTGAATTGCCTATCTATGAGCCCGGACTGAAGGCCTACGTCGAACGAAACGTCGAAGCCGGCCGCCTGGAATTCACGACCGACGCGAAAAAGGCCGTCGATCATGGCCTCTACCAGTTTATTGCGGTTGGCACCCCGCCTGATGAAGACGGGTCCGCAGATCTCAAGCACGTTCTCGCCGTGGCGCGGGCGATCGGGGAGAACATGGAGGCGTACCGCATCGTTATCGACAAGTCGACAGTGCCGGTGGGTACAGCCGACAAGGTCAAGGCAGAGATTGCGCAGGTACTCGAACAACGGGGCGTCGCCATCGAGTTTGACGTGGTGTCCAATCCTGAATTCCTGAAAGAAGGCGCGGCCATCAGCGACTTCATGAAGCCGGATCGGATAATCGTCGGTACGGATAATCCCAGGACGACCGAACTGCTGAGGTCGCTTTATGAGCCCTTCAACCGCAACCACGACCGGTTGATCAGCATGGACATTCGTTCGGCAGAGCTCACCAAGTACGCTGCCAACGCGATGCTCGCGACCAAGATCAGTTTCATGAACGAACTGGCAAACCTCGCCGAGCGATTTGGGGCGGACATCGAGAAAGTGCGATTGGGCATGGGTTCGGATCCACGCATCGGCTATCACTTCATCTACCCAGGGGCTGGCTACGGCGGCTCCTGTTTCCCCAAGGACGTGCGGGCGCTCGCGCGTTCCGCCGACTCGAGCGGCTATGAGGCCGAGTTACTGAACGCCGTTGAGGCGGTTAATTTCCGCCAGAAGCGCCGGCTGTTCGAGAAGTTGAGTGACCACTACGATGGCGACCTCAAGGGAAAGACGATCGCGGTGTGGGGTTTGTCGTTCAAACCGAATACCGACGATATGCGCGAGGCACCGAGCCGGGTGCTGATGGAGGCCTTGTGGGAGGCGGGCGCCAGCGTGCAGGCCTATGATCCCGAGGCGATGGAAGAGACCGCGCGTATCTACCCGGACCACGAGACCTGACACTGTGTGAGAAAGCCTACGATGCGGTGGAAGGCGCCGATGCACTTGCTATTGTTACCGAATGGCAGGAATTCCGGAGTCCGGATTTCCAGATGTTGAAGGACAAGTTGGCCGATGCGTTAGTCGTTGACGGACGAAATCTCTATGAACCGGATGGGGTAGAAGCGATTGGGCTAAGCTACTACGCAATCGGGGCAGGACGGACGAGACACGGCGGAAGACGGATAAGACGTGAGCAAGATTCTTCCTGTCATCCTCTCCGGCGGTTCGGGCACTCGCTTGTGGCCAGCCTCACGGTCGATGTACCCGAAACAGCTTCTCCCGATTGCGGGTGAGAAGACGATGCTGCAGGCCACGGCGCTGCGCACGTCCGCACTGCGCACGGTCGGGCTGCAAAGGGCGGAGAATCGGCACCTGATCGTGAGCAACGAAGCGCACAGGTTTGCTGTCGCCGAGCAAATGAATGCCATCGAGAAGCGCGCTCAGATCATTCTCGAACCCGAAGGCCGCAATACGGCGCCGGCGGTCGCGCTTGCCGCGTTTCATGCAATGGCCGTGCACCCGGATGTTGTTTTGCTCGTGATGCCAGCCGATCACGTGATCAAGGACGTCGCTGCTTTTCAGGCAGCGGTCGCGCACGGCATGGCCGCCGCAGAGAGCGGCAAGCTGGTTACTTTCGGAATCGTCCCAACGGCGCCGGAGACGGGCTACGGGTACATCAAGGCCATACCGGACGGCAAAGGAGCAGTCCCCGTGGAGGCTTTCGTCGAGAAACCGGACGAAGCCACAGCAACACGCTATCTCGAGGACGGAGGCCATTTCTGGAACAGCGGCATGTTCCTGTTTCGCGCGTCAGCCTACCTGGATGAGTTGCAACAGCTCGCGCCAGATATTTTTGGTGCTTGTGAAAAAAGCATGGCGTCCAAGACGCTCGATGGCGATTTCGTTCGCCCTGATCCGAATCAGTTCGCGGCCTGTCCATCTGATTCGATCGACTATGCGGTCATGGAGAAATCGAAGAACGCAATGATGGTGCCACTGGATGCCGGGTGGTCCGATGTCGGGTCCTGGGCGGCGCTTCACGACGTGTCCGAATGTGACGCCCGGGGCAATTCCCTGGTTGGCGATGCGCTGGCACACGACTGCGAGACGACGTTTGTGCAGGCCGAGAGCCGTCTCGTTGCCGTTGTAGGCCTCAAAGATACGATCGTTGTGGAAACCAAGGATTCGGTGCTGGTTGCCAGCAGGAGCCGGTCCCAGGACGTCAAAGCGTTGGTGGACCAGCTCAAGAGCCAGGACAGGGCAGAGACGAAACTCCACCGACAGGTTTTCCGACCGTGGGGTAGCTACGACTCCATCGACAATTCCGAGAATTTCCAGGTCAAGCGCTTGGTCGTGAAGCCCGGCGCAGTTCTGTCGTTACAGAAGCACGCGCATCGCTCAGAGCATTGGGTTGTGGTCAAAGGGAAGGCCTTGATCACCCGGAACGATGAAGAATTCGAATTGAAGGTGAACGAGTCAACCTACGTTGCCATTGGCGATGTGCATCGCATCGCGAATCCCTACGACGAGCCTGTGCATATTATTGAAGTTCAGTGCGGCGACTATCTTGGCGAAGATGATATCGTCCGCTTTGACGACAATTATGGCCGGGAAGGCACCAACACCTAGGAGCGGCCATTCGCCGCGACAAGAGGAACCATGGAAATAACCTGCTTCAAGGCCTACGACATTCGTGGGCAGATACCGAACGAACTGAACGCTGATATTTGCTACCGAATCGGCAACGCGACCGGCGCTTTCCTCGATGCGAGAACGCGTCGTCGTTGGTCGCGATATGCGCCTTACCAGCGGGGAGTTTGCGGATGCAGTGGTGCAGGGCTTGATGGATGCTGGTGTCGAAGTGCTCGACATCGGGCTTTGCGGGACGGAGATGGTTTACTTTGCCACGTCTCACCTGAACGCCGACGGCGGCATCATGGTGACGGCAAGTCACAATCCGGCGGATTACAACGGCCTGAAACTGGTTCGAGAAGAAGCGCGGCCGATCAGCGCTGACACGGGGCTCGCGGCCATCCGGGAACTCGCAGAGAGCGACAACCGCAAGATTGCAGACGGCGGGGGACGAACGCCGGTCGAGATTCTTGCCGAGTACATCGACCACATGCTCGATTATGTCGATGTCGAGAAGCTCAAGCCGCTAAAACTCGTGATCAACCCAGGCAATGGTTGTGCAGGAATCGCGACAGACGCGCTCGAGCCGCACTTGCCGTTCAACCTCATCAAAGTCCACAACGAGCCGGACGGCACGTTTCCGAACGGCATTCCGAATCCGATGCTGCTCGAAAACCAGGCGGTCACGACCGAGGCGGTGTTGGCGCATGGAGCGGACATGGGCATCGCCTGGGACGGTGATTTCGATCGTTGCTTCCTGTTCGATGAGAAAGGCACGTTTATCGAGGGTTATTACATCGTCGGGCTATTGGCTGAGAGCATTCTCGCCAAGAATCCGGGCTCGAAGATCATTCACGACCCGCGCATGACCTGGAACACCCTGGACATCGTGGCGACAGCGGGTGGCGAGGCGGTCAAGAGCAAGTCCGGCCACTCGTTCATCAAGGAAAAGATGCGCGAGGTTGACGGTATTTACGGCGGTGAGATGAGCGCGCACCATTATTTCCGCAATTTTTCCTACGCCGACAGCGGCATGATCCCCTGGCTGCTCGTCGCCGAGCTGATTTCAGTGAGCGGCAAGTCGCTGTCAGAACTCGTCGGCGAACGCATGGCCATGTACCCGGCGAGCGGCGAGATCAATCGCAAGGTCGCAGACGCCAGGGCGACGCTGCAGAAGCTGCACGACAGGTATGCGGCCGAAGCGCTCGACGTGGATCAGACGGATGGTTACAGCTTCGAGTTTGCGGACTGGCGATTCAATATCCGCATGTCGAATACGGAGCCGGTCGTGAGACTCAACGTCGAAAGCAGAGGCGACGAGGCGCTGCTGAAAAAGAAGACGGCGGAAGTGCTGAAGTTCCTGTAGGAGCGCACCTTGCGCGCGAATTGGGTACCGGACACCCTATTTCACCGGACCGAAATAGGGTGTCCGGTACCCTAATTCAGCGGGCTCCTCAGATTACGGAAGTAGCTGGTCCAGGCTCACCTTGAACTGCAGGAACAGGATCCCCGACAGTGTCGGATCCACCGAGGTCGAGTCGGTGGTTTCCTCGATGGCCTTCTTGGGCATGTAGGTCAGATTGAACCCGACCTTGTCATTGCCGACGCTGATGCTGGGGAGGATCCCGGGAAACGGTTTGCTGTTATTGACGTCGTCCCTGGTCATGACGAACGCGTTGAGCCCGGCGTAGACATAAAACCCGCCGAGTTTGTGCGTCTCATAAAGACGACGTTGCAGCCCTGCGCCGGCCATGTAGGACATGTTGTTCGTGCTGTCGCGAAAGCCATTGGCCATGACGATTTTTCGCCAGGCGCTTTTCTGCGCGAACTGGTATTCGACGCCGAGACCGGTGTTGTTTTCGTTCCAGTCGTAGGTCGAGTCGAAGTGGTAGGACTTGCCGTTGAGGACAGCGTTGATGCCGCCGGCCTGTGCGCTCACGGAAGTCAGCATAATGATCGCTGCGAGAATCGTGGCGGGTACGGAGAGTCCTTTCTTCATGTGGCCATGGTACTGAGCAGTTGCCCTGCACCGCGACCGACACCGTCTCCGGAGGTTTTGTGACGTGCGTCACACTTTGCTTGGGAATTGGCTCTCTACAAATTCGCCAACAAAGCCCTAGACTGGCCAGGCGGCAGATCTTGAGTGATCCGATTCGCTCGCGACAGCCACACTAAAGCACGAACTTTGGGGAATGAATGGCCCGGCTTCATGACGTCGTAACAAATCCGGCGTAAACTGCTGAATAGTCGAGCCAAATTACAAAAAAATATGCCCGCCTGGTCAATAAATAGGACGATCCGCACGCCGCTCTTGCTCCTGGGCGCCGGCGAGCTGTTGGTGCTGTATTCCTCCGTTTACGTCGCCGCGATCATTTCCTGCGGCAGCGTGGCCTTGTGCGAGGAGAAATTCGGCCCCCTGGCGTGGCGCGCGTCGATCTTCGCCGGGATCATGCTCCTGAGCCTGGTTTCAACCGGTCTCTATCACTTTCATCAGCGCATCTACTACCACGAGGCCCTGGTTCGTGTCCTGGTCGGTTTCGCGCTGGGGTCGATTGCACTGACAGCGGTGTTTTATGCCCTGCAGTGGGCCGAGGTGATGAAGACACTGGGCGTCATCGCGCTCGCTTATTCCTTCGCGCTGCTGCTCGGGCTGAGATACTTCTTTCTGCGGAGAGCGGATGAAAACGCCTTTCGGTTCCGCACGATAATTTATGGCGCGGGAAGCCGTGCGAGCGCGATTTACGATTTGCGCCGCAAGGCCGACCGCCGAGGCTTCAAGATTGTCGGAATTGTGCCTGCCCCGGGTGACAGCCAGGTTATTCGCATCAGTGAGCAGCATGTCGTCGGTGAGGATATCGAAAGCCTCGTCAAAGAACTGAACGCCGACGAGGTCGTCATCGCCATGGACGATCGTCGCGGGAATCTGCCGGTGAGGAGGCTTCTGAACTGCAGGCTGGCGGGCGTGCAAGTGATCGACCTGATCGAATTCCTGGAACGCGAATCAGGGAAGATCAGGATCGACCTGGTCAGTCCCGGTTGGCTCATCTTTTCCAGCGGATTCCGGATCAGCAAACTGCGTCGCGCAACGAAAAGGCTGGTGGACCTGTTCATGGGTGCGTCCATAGCAGTGGTGTCTTTGCCGCTCATGGCGCTCATCACGCTGGCCATCAAGATCGAAGATGGTCTCTCGGCGCCGGTTCTGTACCGCCAGGTCAGGGTAGGCTATCGCGGCAAGAACTTCAGCGTTCTCAAGTTCCGCAGCATGCGCGAGGACGCGGAAGCGGACGGCGAAGCGGTGTGGGCAGAAGAGAACGACCCGAGAATCACGCGCGTCGGGAATTGTCTTGCGAAAACTGCGCCTGGATGAGTTGCCACAGGTATTCAACGTAATTCGCGGCGAGATGAGTATTGTCGGCCCGCGACCTGAGCGTCCGGAGTTTGTGAGCGAACTCGCCGAGGCGATTCCCTACTACGCCGAACGTCACGCGGTACTACCCGGTGTGACGGGCTGGGCGCAGATCAACTACCCCTATGGCTCCACCGAGCGCGATGCGGCTGAGAAGCTGCAATACGACCTTTACTACGTCAAGAACCACAACGTATTTCTTGACTTGATGATCATCCTGCAGACCGTTGAAGTGGTTCTCTGGGGTAAAGGCTCGCGCTAGTTACTGATCAGCTACTCGAGGCGAATGCCGTAGATCCTGAAGGAGCGGCCGGCATTGGACGCCTCGCTGAAGATGATCAGCTCATCGATTTCCCTGAGGTTCATTGAGCGTCCCCGGGGAGCATCCCGCAGGTCGGACAAAGGTATGCGCAGCTCGTGATCGCCAGGGCCAAGGGGGAATGTGCGATTGTAGCGATCGACAAAGGTCTTTGTCTCGCGGTGTTTGAGGTCATGCACGCGTAAGCCGAGGTCGAGATCATCCGTACCCTCAACGGCCAGGCTTACGACCAGGGTTTCGTACGGAGTCCAGTCATTCCACAAATCATGGAATGCGATTCCGGGCCAGGGGCCCGATCCAAGTGTGAGACGTGCGAAAGTTGGCTCATCGGCCGAGGCGGGCACCACCTGGTAGTCCGCATGCTGAATTCGGATCAACTGGCGGCCGAACATCCCGTCGAAGTTGGCGATGACTGGTCGTTGCAGGTTGCGCTCCACGTAGGCGGCGCTGACGTGCATGAGTGGCGCCAGGGCGACGCCGAGAATAAGCGCGCCAATCGCTGCATTGAGGAGGCGCCGCGGGCGTGAGGCTGCCAGCGGAGGCCAAAGCGCAAGGTAGATTGCCAGGAATCCGGCGGCACCCAGGCAGTCGGCCACGAAATCTCCCAGTGACGCGTCTCTGGATGTCCCGATCTGCGCCAGTTCGCTGAGCAGTCCAAAAGCACACGCACCGACGAATGCGACGACCACGGATTTCGGCCATGCCAGGCGCTGGCTGGCAATGCGATACAGGCTGAGCGCTATCAGGCCGAATACAGGTACGTGCAAGGAATCGTAAAAAACGTTGGCCCAAAGCCCGATCCGCGGCGGGCTGTACAAGAGCAAAGCGAGTAACAGCCCGACAATGACGGCAATCGGAATAAGTCGTCCTGTTAATCGTGATTCTGGCATTACGTCACTTGTACCGGGATTGGGTCGGCGGGTCATGTATTATTTCACCTTCGCTTGGCATTACAAACGGGAGCCAGGATGCTTGCTTTTGGTTCGAGCAGCTTCGCAGTACTCGGCGTTCTATATGCGTTGCTGACTGTCCTGCTGCTTACCAGCTGGCGTGGCCGACGTATTGGCGTCTATCTGATCACTGCCTGCGTGACGAGCGTGTTGTGGAGTGGCCTGCAAGCGCTGGAACTGGCCGGGCGTGACATACCCAGGGAACTGCAGTTTGTCGTCGAGGTGCTCCGTGCCGGCACCTGGATACTGTTCCTGTCGCAGGCAGGGCTGTCCAGGATCGTCCGATATATCGCCAACGGCACCTGGCTGGCGGTTCTCGTGGCGGGCGGCTGGGTGATTGCGAGCAACAAGCTCCTTGGGACGGCGGGCAGCCTCGAAGCGGTGGCGCTTCCCGGCGGGCTCGTCGTCTCGTTGATCGGGCTCGTGCTCATCGAGCAAATCTACCGCAATGCCTCGCCGGCATTGCGCTCGAGCACCAAGGCGCTGGCCATAGGGCTCGGCGGTGTATTTGCGTACGACCTGTTCCTGTTTTCGTTTGGCGTGCTGTTCAACGAGATTGACCAGGCCACCTGGTTGGCAAGGGGTGCCGTGAATATCCTGTTTGTGCCGCTGATTGCGCTCGCAGTGCGCCGCAACCCGGACTGGGGTCTGAACATTTTTGTGTCGCGGCAGATCGTCTTTTATTCGACGACACTGGTCGCAGTCGGGGCATATTTGCTTCTCGTCAGCGTCGGCGGCTACCTGTTGCTTCTGTACGGTGGCGCCTGGGGCCGACTGGCGAGAGCCATTTTCTTTGCGGGGTCGGGAGTTGCGCTCATAGCGCTCTTGTTCTCGAACGTCTTGAGAGCGCGCCTGCGGGTTTTTCTCAGCAAACATTTCTTCCAGAACAAATACGATTACCGCGACGAGTGGTTGCGTCTTGTTGCCACGCTCGCGGAGTTTGAAGACAGCTCAACGCGCCGCGTCGTGATTCGAGCCATGGCGCAGATCGTCGAGAGCCCCGCCGGCATTCTCTGGACCCGAGGCGCCTCCGACGAGAATTTCGTCGTCGCGGCAACCTACGAGACAGATGACGTGGCGCACGACATTGACGCCCACAGTTCACTCATACGGTTTATCGAAAGCAATGGCTGGATTGTCGACCTCGACGAATTTGCAGAGCACCCGGGACGCTACGACGGCCTCGAGTTGCCCGGCTGGATACTCGACCGAGATGATGCGTGGTTAATCGTTCCGCTCATATTCAGGAGCGATGTCCTGGGTCTTGTCCTGTTGGATGCCGCGCCTGGCCGCTCCGCATTGAACTACGAAGACAGGGATCTCCTGAAAACGGTCGGCAACCACATCGCCGTTCACCTGGCGCAGGAGTCGTCCGACAGCCTGCTGGCCCAGGCGAAGCAGTTCGAAGCCTACAACCGGCTCACGGCATTCCTGATGCACGATCTCAAGAACCTCATCGCGCAGCAGTCGCTGATTGTCGAGAATGCCGAGCGTCACAAGACCAACCCGGAGTTCGTCGATGACATGGTGGAGACGATAGCCGGGGGTGTATCGAGGATGCGACGCGTAATCGACCATTTGCGGCAGACGTCGATACAGCCGGCGAGTCGAGAAGATCGAACTGGGCAGGCTGGTTCTGCAGGTTGTATCGCAGTGCCAGGACCGGCAGCCGGCGCCGCGCGGTCTGGTTCCTGACCAACAGGTCTGGGTGAAAGGCGACCCTGATCGCCTGTTGATGGCCCTGGACCACGCCGTGCGCAACGCCCAGGAGGCGACGCCCGCGGACGGCAAGGTAGAGGTCACCTTGGAGGTGAACGGGGGTATGGCGACCATTACCGTTGCCGATACCGGAGCCGGAATGGACGCGGCATTTGTGCGCGACAGGCTGTTCAAGCCGTTTGACAGCACCAAGGGTACGAAGGGTGTTGGCATCGGCGCGTACCAGGTCAGGGAGACGATTCGTTCTGCCGGAGGCAAGCTCATTGTGAACAGCGAGCCGGGCAAGGGCACGGAGCTCGTTATCAGCCTGGAAATCGCCAGGAACAAAGTGTGACGCAGTTCACATTTCGAGAGGGACCCACATCGCCGTATTTGGGGAAAAAGGGCCTATAATCCGGCAGTTAGCCGCCTTATCTGCAAAGACCGAATCTATGAACAAATTCCGACAAGTACTTATCGGATTGGGGTGCACAATTGCCCTGTTCCTCGCTGCCGCCTGTCAGCCCACGCCCGAGGAGCGGCTGGCCAGTGCGGAGCAATACCTCGCGGACGGCGACTATCGCACGGCGACCATTGAACTCAGGAACCTGCTCCAGGCGGCGCCGGACGATAGCCGTGCTCGACTGCTGCTGGCGCGAACCTCCTATCAGTTGGGTGACTTTTCGGATGCAGTCAGCCAGTACGAGCGGGCGATCGGTCTCGGCGAAACGGATCCGGAGACATGGGTCGCATTCGGTCGGGCATTGCTGAGCCAGGGGCGTGCAATTGACGCCTTCGAACGTGTCGTGCCGAATCTGGATGCATCAGGCGGCGATGAGGCAATCCTGGTCTTTCTCGGCGACGTTCAGTTCTCAATGAACAATATGGAACGGGCCGATTCCTACTACAAGCAAGTACTAACGGCGAACCCGGCGTCCGTCGAGGGTTTGATTGGGCAGGCCATGGTCATGGCGAATGCCGGTGATCTTCAAGAGGCTCAGAAGGTGCTCGATAGCGCCCTTGCGATCGATGCCCAGGCATCCTCGGTGTGGTTGGCACGAGGACGTATCTACCAGGCCGACGGGCGCTTTGAGGATGCGGCCACCGCGTACGACAATGCGATTCAGCTGCAGACGCCGCACACGCCGCTCGCCGAGAGTTTCTCGGCGCGGGTCAGCTATGTTTCGTCACTCATTGACTCGCGGCAGCTCGATCTCGCTGCCACGCAGCTTGCGGCGCTGATCGATCGATTTCCTGACCACCCGGTTTCCGGGTTTCTGAAAGGCCGGCTGGCGTTTGCGCAAGGCGACTACGACAACGCACAGCTTGCCTTGCAGAATTATCTCTCCAGTAATCCCGGCGATGCTCGCGGCCAGGCAATTCTCGGCGCCATTACGTTTTCGCAGGACAACCTTCGGCAGGCCGAGTCGCATTTAATCGCTGCCGTTCGTGCTAACGCGGGCGGCGACGCCACGCGGCGGCTACTCGCCGAAACGCGGCTGCGCCTGAACGACCCGGAAGGAGCGCTGGACGTCTTGCGATCTATAGACTCCGTCGGTCAGCTGGATACGGCCTACCTCTCGATGCTTGGGCGCGCCCAGGTTGCCGCAGGTGACGACCAGGCGGCCATCGACTACTTCCGCCAGGGCGTTGCCCAGAGCCCCGACGACGATACCGTTCGTCTGGCGCTGGCCGCGACCTACCTGAAGACGAACCAGGCCGAACTGGCGATATCCGTCCTTGACCAGATGCCAATCCAGGCGGGTAGCGAGTTGCGACGGCAGACGCTGCTCATCGCCGCGCTGATTCGCCAGGGAGACAACGACCGCGCAATCGCCGAAAGTCGAAAACTGATCGAGGCGGATCCCGACAACCCGTCGGCGCACGTGGTAGCGGGCGCCTTGTGGCAGTCGATAGACGAGGAAGAACTGGCGGAGCGTGCCTATGAACGCGCGCTCGCGCTCGACCCGGATAATTTGTCAGCGCAGTTCAGCCTCAGCAGAATGGCATTGGACCGGGGCGATGCCGTAATTGCCGCGTCCAGGTTGCAGAAACTCCTCAAATCGCACCCGGCCTACGTGCCTGCACTCGTGGCATTGGGGATGGTGTTGCAGGATGTTGGGTCCCTCGAGTCCCTTAGGCCTTACGTCGAAGAGGCGATGACGAGCGCCCCTGACTCGGCTGTGCCGCATATCATCATGGCGCGACTGGAGCTGGCGATTGGGCAACCGGACGCCGCGATCCGTGTTGTCGATGCGGCGTCGTCGAAGTTCGACGGGAATCCGGATCTCGACCGGTTACGAGGCCTGGCCTTGATCGCGAAAGGGAACTTCCAGGCTGCCCTCAGGAGCTTGATGACCGCCGCTGCAGCTGCGCCCAACAACGCTGGAATTCAGTTTGACCTGGCGCAGGCGCAACTGGCTAACGAGTACTACGACGCAGCACGCGGGTCCGCGACAGTATTCTGTGAGCTGATGCCCGATGATGTGCGGTGCCCGATATTGCTTGGCGACGTGGAGCTTGCACGAGGTGACGGCGCTGCTGCGCTTCGGCATTTTGAAATGGCAGCGGCGTCGGTTTCGAACCGGACAATCGTCACGCGACTGGCGAGGGCACACAGCGTGGCAAAAACCGGTCTGGCAGATCGGCCGCTGGCCAGTTGGCTGGCCGAGCATCCGGACGACGATGAAATCCGCCTGATGTATGCCCGTGTTCTCGAAAGCGAAGGCAAGCAGGCTGAGGCGATAGCGGAATACGAGACATTGCTGGCCGCCGGTCAACTGGATCCGGCCGGTATGAACAATCTCGCGTGGTACTACTCGCTTCAAGGCAATGATCGCGCAGTAGAGTTGGCCGAGCAGGCACATGCGCTTGCGCCAGCGGACGCCAGCATTACCGACACCCTCGGTTGGATTCTCGCCAAAGAAGGGCAGTTGGATCGTGCATTACCCCTGGTGCAAGAAGCGGCCGGGCAGCTTCCTGACAACGCCGAGGTACAGTTTCACCTTGCGTACGTGTTGGCTCAATCGGGTCAGAGCGCAGAGGCCAGGAGCATACTCGATGAGTTACTGACGTCGGGCGCTGTGTTTGCAAGCCGAAGTGACGCCGAGCGGCTCGCGGAGTCCCTCAAGTAGGTCCTCCGCACATGTCCAGCTCGCCAGCCCAAAGACTCACACCGTGGAATCTCGCTGCAGTTCTGTTTGGACTGTCGGTGGTTTTTCTCTGGCCGACCTGGATCGCCTTGTACGACTTCTGGATGTCCTCGAACAGGTATTCTCACGGGCCGATGATAATTGCGATCAGCGCGTACCTGTTCTATCGGCAGCGTGAACAGTTCAACAGCCAGGCGGGTGCGACCAATATTCCGGCGCTAGTGCCGCTTTTCGCTTTGCTAACGATCTGGATGATCGCGGTGCTGGCGAGCGTGCAGGCGATTCAATTCGTGATTCTGCCGCTGATTCTCTGGCTCATGGTGCTGACGGTCCTTGGGTGGAGGAGCGCACGGCAACTTGTTTTGCCGGTGGCCTATCTCTACCTCGCCATTCCCATATGGGAGAGCGGAAACTTCGTGCTTCAGTGGTTAACTGTGAAGGCCGTTCAATTTGCGCTGTGGGTATTCCAGGTACCTGCCTACATAGAAGGCAACGTGGTGTCGCTGCCTGCCGGTTCGTTCTCGGTTGATGGCGGTTGCAGCGGTCTGCATTACTTCATAATCAGCATCGCATTGTCCGTGCTTTACGGCGCCCTGTATTTGCGCTCCACTCGAAACCGCCTCCTCTTGATTGCGCTGGCGCTTGGCGCTGCTCTGCTGACCAACTGGTTACGTGTGTTCATCGTCGTTTATGCAGGCCACCTGACGGATATGCAGCATTATCTGGTAACACACAATCACTACTATTTTGGTTGGGTCCTGTTCGTGATTGCGCTGGTTCCTTACTTTCTGTTTGCCAGGCGACTCGAGCGTTCGGAAGGCGATGAAACGCTAGTTGATGGCCCGGCATCTGTCTCCGCACCGGCGATTGCGGCTAATCGGTCTCTCGTAATGTTTTCCGTCTGCACAATGTTGCTGCTGGTAGCTAATGTCACGATTCATGCGAAGATGCCAACCGGGCAAACGATCGAAGCGACGGTCAGTTTGCCAGCAGCGCGCGGCGACTGGACAGTCGATCCGTCGATCAGTTCCAATTGGTACCCACACTACGTTGGCGCTGCGGCTGAGTCGGCCCAGAGCTACCGGTCTGAATCGGGCGTAGTTGACGCCTATTTCAACTTGTATCGCGGCCAGGTCCAGGGACGGGAAATGATCGGCTACGAGAATCGCGTGGAAGGGATTGATGGATGGCGACAGGTTAGTTCCAGTGTAAAGATGGTCGGCTCTCATGCTAATGCCGACGGCAGGCTGGTTAGAGAGATACAATTAGCGACCGAGACGGGCGACTCCCGATTGGCCTATCTCTGGTACGACGTGGATGGGCGGCCCATGATTCGCGACTTGTGGACCAAGCTGCGTATTGGCTTAAATTTGCTCCTGGGACGACGGGACGCAGGAGTTCGCATAGTATCGGCTGAATGCGACAGGAATTGCGACGACGCACGAGCATTGCTGCAGGACTGGATGAATGCGCACGTTAGTGCGGATGGAGATAGAGGATGATCGACTGGAGATCTGGCGCGAGCAGGGGTTACATAAGATTCTGCTTTCTTTTCATGATGCTTGGCGTGGTCTCGTGCGCGAGCTCGGGAAATGGCGTTCCACCCGTATGCCCTGAGCCCGAAGCGGGTTCCCAGGACTACGCTATAGGTGCAGGCGACGTACTCGAAATCTTCGTGTGGAGAGAACCTGACCTTTCCGGGACAATTCCTGTAAGAGCGGACGGCAAGATATCTATCTCATTGGTTGAAGACATGACCGCGGTTGGCAAGACGCCAACGGAACTGGCGCGCGACATCGAACAGGTTCTGGCGGAATACCTGCGACTGCCGAAGGTCAATATCATCGTCACTTCGGAGGGAGCCGCCAACCAGATCCAGGTTATTGGCAATGTGGTATCTCCGCAATCCATTCCGTATCGCGACGATATCCGTATTCTTGATGTTGTTGTTGCTGTCGGTGGACTGGATGACTTCGCGGCCGGGAATCGCTCGCAAGTAGTACGCACGATCAATGGCACGACGACTGAGTGCAAGATTCGTCTCAATGACCTGATGAGAGATGGCGATATGAGCCAGAATATATTCATGTACCCGGGCGATGTGCTCATCGTTCCTGAGTCGAGGTTCTAAAGGACGTATGGAAGAGATCCTTACATTATTGCGAAGGGAAATTGTCGGCGCCTGGCGGTTTCGCTGGTGGGCGATGAGCGTGGCATGGGCCATCTGTGTAATTGGTTGGTTGGCAATCTATTCGATGCCCGATATCTACGAGGCGAACGCGCGCTTTTTCGTAGAGACACGCTCACGGCTGGATCGGGTCATTGATTCCGTCGGCTTGGAGGATGAGGTTGGTGGACAAGTCAACCTGGTGCGACAGGCGATGCTTGGCCGACCGGTTCTGGAGAAGGTGGCTACAGACACTGATCTATTGCTTAGAGCTGCCACTCCATTGCAGAAGAACGACCTGATCAGTTCGTTGACACAAGAAGATAGTGATTACGGGCTCGCCCGGCGATTCCGCGCCAACCGAGGCCCGATGACGGGATCTACTCTATTTCGTTCCGCGACAGCGATCGAAGCATGGGCCTCGCAGTTGTGAATTCCCTGTTGAATGAATTCATGGACGACGTGGTTCGTGGTCGCCAGGACAGCTCCGACGAGACGATCGAGTTCCTGCGCAATGAGATCGACAAATATGATGAGCAGTTGCGGCAACGCGAGCAGGCGCTGGCGGATTTCAAACAGAGAAATGTCGGTCTGCTTCCTGGCGACGGTGGCGGGTACTTCGACCGTCTGCAGGTAGAGCTCGATGAGCTGGGCGTTCTCGAAGCACAATTGCAGAATGCCCAGACGCGCAGAACGGCACTATTGGCCCAGTTGCGAGGTGCCAATCCCTACGTGCAGGATGGCGGCGACGGAACTTCGACGACGGGATCCGGGCCTACCAGCGAGTTGGACTCGCGGATTGTTGAGCTGGAGACACAGTTGGGCGAGTTGCTACTCAGATTCACGGAACGGCATCCTGATGTCGTCTCTACGCGTGAACAACTGGCCCAGCTTAGTCGCCGCCGCGAAGAGCAACTGGAAATGATGCGCAACGCGGGACCGGAGGACACGGCGGTACTGTCGAATAATCCGGTCTACCAGCAGCTGAATATTGCCCTCAACGAAGTCGACGTCGAAATTGCCGGTCTGCAAAATCAAATCGGCCGTGATCGCGCCAAGATAGCGGATCTGCAAGCAAAGGTTGGCATCATTCCCGCTATCGAGGCCGAATTGACGGAACTGACGCGAGACTACGACCAGGTTCAGGAGACGTACAATGAGTTGCGTGGTTTGCTGGAACAGGAAGTCATCGCTTCACGAAAGCAAGAGGCTGCGGTTGTCAATTTCCGGCTGATCGATCCGCCGTATGTTGGCACTGATCCCGTTTCACCAATGCGCGCAATCATGCTCTTGGGCGTACTCATCTTCGGGCTCGGCGCCGGAGGTTTTCTCGCCTGGGTTCTGCACATGCTCAAGCCCGTGTTTTACGATGTTTCTGATCTGCGGAACGCAACAGGATTGCCTGTCTTGGGGGCTGTCAGTATGACGTGGATCGAACGTCACAGATCGGATCGAAGAATGGAACTAATGTCCTACGCGGTTGCCGGAAGCGTTTTGATTGCCACATTTGTTGTCGCTTTCATCCTGCGCGAGCCGGGCGGCGTGATGTTTCGTCAACTGCTAAGTGGGGGTGGCGCATGAGCAAGATAGCCGACGCGCTACGAAAGATTCAGGACGAACGGAGCGCCCAGTCCAGTGATGAACGCGACCGGAAGCACCGCAAGATCGGCCGCATAGAAGTCAACCATGCGGATGGCAGCGAAAGTCTGGACGACACTGCTGTTCTCTCAGCGGCTGCACAACGGAAAACGCGCGTCGTTCAGATCGATCGCGATGCAATGCGTGATGCGGGCCTGATTGCTCCTGAACCCGAGCTCAAGCTTTTTGAGGATGAGTACCGCGTTATCAAGAGACCCATTCTGGCCAATGCATTTGGCAGCAACTCTGCGACCGTTGAACGGGGATTCGTGGTACTTGTGACGAGTGCGCTTTCCGGTGATGGCAAGACGTTTACGTGCATCAACCTGGCGTTGAGTCTCGCCAGGGAACGGGATACGTCTGTCATGCTGGTCGATGCCGATATTCCTAAACCGCATATTTCTACGCTCTTTGATGCGCAGGATGAGCCTGGATTTCTGGACTACCTGGACGGTTCTGTCTCCAGTCTTGACGAAATCGAACTGCCAACTAATGTTGATGGATTGACGATCCTGCCTACTGGCAGATCTCGCGCCGACGCCACGGAGCTTCTGTCGGGCAGTCGCATGGGCAAAGTTTGTTGAACAGGTGCACAGAAGCGACCCACATAAAATTATTCTGATCGACTCATCGCCATTGCTGCAAACCACTGAGTCGCGGGCACTGGCGACCGCTTCTGGCCAGGTCGTTGTTGTGGTCCATGCCGGTATTACGCCAAAACGTGCTGTGCTTGACGCCGTGGCAACCCTGGACTCGGACAAACCCATAAACCTAATCCTCAACCAGGTCAGGTTCGGACGGCAGTTCCAATTACTACAGTTCCTACTATGGTGGTGCTTACGGCCAGACGCAGGGAGAAAGCGATGTACCTTAGACTTAAGAAAGCCAGCCTGTGCGCAGCTCTCCTGGTGCTGGCAGGCTCATTCGCCTTCGCGGCGGACATCGATCTGGAACTTGAAGCGGGTATTGGTCAGACGGATAACATCACGCGGGCTACCGATACTGCGCTGGATCCTGCAATGGACGACGTTGTCTATAGCACCGGCCTGGCTTTGACGCTGACACAGGACAGTGCAAGGGCCAATGTTGACTTACGTGGTTCGCTTTTTTACCACGGCTACAAGGACGGGCCCTATGACAGCCAGACGCTGCCTGCCCTGGACCTGACGTCGATTTTTCGGATAACTGATCAGGCGCTCAGCTGGTTCCTGATCGGCAATATTGGTCAACAATACATTGATCCATTTCAGCCAGTTACGCCGGACAATCAGGAGAACTTCACCTATTTTACAACCGGCCCACGCCTGCAACTGTCGATGGGTCCCCGGTTCTTCGTGCGTACCGATCTCTTTTACTCAAGAGTATTGTACGAGGTACAGCCACTGGACAACTCGCGAGCAGGCGCCCAGCTGTCATTTGTAAGACAGATTAATCCGAACCGTTCCCTGTCGTTGAATCTGCGCGGCGAGCGCACGGAATTCGATGAAGACGCATCTGTATGCACCAATCGATCGACTTGATGCGTTCCTCCAGTTTGAGACGGAGGGATCAAGAAATGACATTACGATCGACCTTGGATTTACCCGTATCGAGCGGATGGACGAGGAGGCGGAAGAGCCGCTTGCGACCATCGAATGGCGTCGAGAATTATCGGCCATGTCCAGCCTGCTTGTGTCGGGAGGCACCAGGGTATCGGACGCCGCAGAGAATTTTCGTGACATCCAGCAAGGTGGTGGCGATATTGGCGATACGCAGAATCAACAACATCTGTCGGTTCCATTTCGTGAGGACTTTGCCGGGCTCGCTCTCACGATCGGTGCCACGCGAACAGACTTCACATTGGGCTGGCGCTGGGCAAGCGAAGATTACCCCCAGGCCCAGTCGCAGCAAGATCGTGAAGTGCAGTATTTTCATGCCGATTTGTCGCGGCAACTTGGGCGTTCGTGGCAGATAGGACTCAATGCGCGCTATGACAGCCGGGACTATGAGGCCTTGTCGCGCAAAGATGAGCTAATTGATTTCGGTGCCTATTTGACATGGAGTCAACTTGCGAACCGTTGAGATTGAACTTCGGTTTGACCGTTATGAGCAAGAAAGCACAGAACCTACCGTCGAATTTGTCGAGAACCGGGCCTATCTCGGATTCCGCTACATTCCGCAAATTGGCCAGTAGTTTTGACGGAACTTGCCGGGAATATTTTTAGTGTCGACGTAGAGGACTATTTCCATGCGTCGGCGCTTGCCGAAGGTGTCAGGGCTGCCGGCCGTGACACGCTCGAGCACCGCGTCTGTGCCAACACAAGGCGCGTGTTAGGAATTCTCGACGATACAGATGTAACCGGTACGTTCTTTGTGCTCGGTTGGGTTGCCGAGCGATACCCGGAACTCGTCCGGGAAATTCAGGAGTGCGGGCATGAGATTGCCTGCCACGGATATTCACACTCCGTCATCTACGAGCAGTCGCCGGAAGAGTTTCGCCAGGAAACCCTGAAAGCCAAGCATCTTCTTGAGGACATAACAGGAGAAGCCGTGCTCGGTTACCGAGCCGCGAGCTTTTCGATTACGAAGCAGTCGCTCTGGGCTTTGGATATTCTCTGCGAAGCGGGATTTCAATACGATTCAAGTATCTTTCCCGTGCATCACGATCGCTACGGCATGCCGGATGCGAATCCCGTTCCACACCGAATAGAGCTGGAGAGTGGCCAGTCAATCGTCGAAGTGCCGATGACGGTCGCAAAGATAGCCGGCTTCAATCTGCCAATATCTGGTGGCGGGTACTTCCGGTTGTATCCTTACTGGTTTAGCAGGATGGCCGCCCGAGGGGCCATCTCGCAAGGTCGTCCCTGGGTTTTCTACGTGCACCCATGGGAGGTCGACCCGGACCAGCCGAAGCTCGAGGTAAAGCCTGTCTCTCGCTTTCGCCACTACAACAACCTGCAGAAGACTGAGTCGCGCCTGCGGAAATTACTCGCAGAGTTCAAATTCGGACCAATGAATGCCTACCTGGCGGACGCTGGCTTACTGCCTCACACCGACGTGTGTGAGTCCAGTCACGTTGGCGAGGCCGCCGTTCGGCGATAATTGATCGTTATGTGTGGAGTAGCCGGCATTGCGTCCCTCAAGGACCGCTCAATACCCGACCGAGAGCGTCTGTCTCGAATGGTTCGGGCTATTCGTCATCGCGGCCCGGATGATGAGGGATACCACGTCGCGCCAGGCATCGGGCTGGGGCATGCACGCCTCAGCATTATTGATGTCGAGGGTGGCAAGCAGCCGATTCATAACGAAGACCAGAGCATCTGGATCTGCTACAACGGCGAAGTTTTCAACTACGTCGAACTGCGCGCCGATCTCGAGAAACGCGGGCACAAGTTCTACACCTCCACCGATACTGAAGTCATTGTCCATTTGTACGAAGAGCATGGTGATGAGTTTGTCCACCAGCTGAACGGGCAATTCGCCATCGCATTGTGGGACGCCAACCGGCAACGGCTAATCCTGGTGCGTGATCGCGTTGGCATCTTGCCTCTGTACTACGCGAGCGACGGCGAGAGGCTTGTGTTCGCGTCGGAGGTCAAGAGTCTGCTTGCGAGCGGGTACGTCAGGGCGGAGCTGGATCCGGTTTCCCTGGATGAGCTATTGACCTTTTGGTGTCCGGTTGCTCCCAAGACCATTTTCTCCGGCGTCCAGCAGGTTCGTCCGGGCGAGATGGTCATTGTCGAGAATGGGTCAGTATCAACTCGACAATACTGGGATTGGGCCTATCCAGCAGATGGCGACCATCTCGATGGTGATCCGCAGGACCTGGCGGATGAGCTCGAGAGCCTGTTGAGCGATGCAACCAGAATCCGGCTCCGGGCCGATGTTCCTGTTGGCGCGTATCTTTCGGGTGGCCTGGATTCGTCGTCTTTGGTCGCCTTGATTCAGAAACAGAACCTCAGCGAGCTGCGGACATTTTCGATTGCATTCGAGAGCAAGGCACACGACGAGTCTGCTTATCAGTCGGAGCTGTCACAACACCTTGGCACGCAACACTCGAGTATTCGCTGCTCGCAACAGGACATTGCCGACAACTTCATCAAGTCGGTCTGGCATGGCGAGTCGCCCATCCTCCGCACGGCGCCTATTCCTATGGGCCTCCTCTCTGGCCTGGTTCGCCAAAGTGACTTCAAGGTAGTGCTAACCGGTGAAGGTGCGGACGAAGTGCTGGGAGGCTACGACATTTTCAAAGAGGCGAAAGTGAGGGAGTTCTGGTCTCGACACCCGGACTCGGAGTGGCGCCCCAGGCTGCTGCAGCGCCTGTATCCCTACCTGGATTTCAGTGGGAACAGGAACCAGGCCTATCTCAAGTCCTTCTTCGGCGAGGGTTTCGACGCCATTGACACTCTGGCCTTTGCCCACCAGCCGCGCTGGAACATGACGTCGCAGATCAAGATGTTCTACTCGGACGACTTCAAGAGCTCGGTTATGCAAGATGCGCCCGCGAGGTTCGAAGCGGCGGCGGAAGAGGCGTGGCCATCATGGCGGCGTTTTAACCGCTGGGAATACGTCGAGGCAAAGACGATTCTTCCGGGGTACATACTGTCATCCCAAGGTGACAGAATGTTGATGGCAAATAGTGTGGAGGGACGGTTCCCGTACCTGGACCATCGCGTGATTGAGTTTGCGCAGAAGTTGCCGCCGAAATTGAAGATGCGCGGCATGTGTGAGAAGTACCTCCTTAAGCGTGCGATGCGCGACCGATTGCCGGAGTCGATTACGCGCCGGACCAAGCAACCGTACAGAGCCCCAAATGCCGAGGCGCTCGCTGCAGGAACAGGCTTCGACGAAATGGCGGATCTGATGTCACCTGCAAGCGTTGGGAATGCGGGATACTTCGATCCAGGAAAGGTATCCATGCTCCTCAACAAGGCGAGACGGGCAAAAACGCTCGGGGAACGGGACAACATGGCGTTTGTCGGCATATTGTCGACCCAGGCCTGGCACCACTTATTTATTGAAAAAAGGACGTAAAATCAATGAGTTCTGAGCTACAAACACAGGTTAGAGATTTCATTCTTGAGAACTACCTGTTCACGGACGATACCAGCGTATTGGGTCTCGATGAGTCACTGCTTGATCGTGGCATCGTCGACTCGACAGGCATGCTTGAGATCATCATGTTTATCGAAGACGAGCTTGGTGTACAGGTCGCGGACGAGGAGATGATCCCGGAGAACCTCGACTCGGTGAACCGAATCGCCGCATTTGTGGCCCGGAAGAAATAGGGTACGACTGTCATGCAGCAGTCAGTAGCGCGATCATTTCTAGACTCCGTCGATCGGAATCGGTCGTCGAATGCGCTAATCACGACTGAACGAGCCTGGACCTACGAGGAACTGGGCCGGCTGACGGGTGCAGTATCCAGTTTCCTGGGAGCTGAGAACCTCGAGCGCGGTGATCGGGTCGCGATACTGCTTCCAAATTGTCCTGAATACGTTGCGGCGTTTTATGGCACGCATCTGGCTGGCTGTGTGGTCGTGGCCCTGAACATCCAGGAACCGGCAACGGTGCTTGCGCGCCTGTTGGAACATTGCGGTGCCAAG
>CAVOQS010000006.1:0-5795 GCA_963698415.1 uncultured Gammaproteobacteria bacterium
GCGGTTGGTGCCCTACGCGATTGGCAGCACGGCCGCATTCTGGACCGTGCAGCGGGTTGCTTCATTTATCTAATTGATCGGCGTGGCAAGGTCGTGACCGAGGAAGTTCGCGGCGTTGCGTTGACAGAAGTACCGATCCTGCCCGGGTCCAAACTGCTAATACCTGGCGCAATTGACCTTGCGTTTGAAGACAGCCTCGTGTTTATCGGGCCGTTTCGTGGCGTAGTCGCATTCAGCGTCTTCGTTCCCACCATCGTCGTGTTGCACATGATGGTTGCTGGCCTGTTCGTCTCGAATCGCCGTGCCTGTAAGTACAGCTGTCACATTTTGAAACAATTCTCTAGCTGAACACCAAAAAAGTTTCGTGTACCCTGCAGAATAAGTAGACATAAAATTCGCGAAAGGCTCGCCAGGAAGTATCGCTGAGTCAATCCCATTCCCATGAGGTCACCACGTCAATGATCAATAATTTTCTTGTATCTGCAACAAGCGTCAGCAAACGCTTCTCTCAAGGAGTTTTGCTTGCACTCATCGGCTGCTTCGCGCTCGGCGCAGCGCAGGCTCAGGACAAGCCGAATATCCTCATCATCTGGGGTGATGACATCGGCTGGATGAACCCCAGCGCCTACAACCGCGGCATGATGGGATACGAGACACCCAACATTGACCGCATCGCCAGCGAAGGCGCGTTGTTCACCGACTGGTATGGCCAGCAGAGTTGCACCGCCGGACGTGCGGCCTTTATCACGGGGCAGAGCCCGTTTCGCACGGGCCTCCTGAAAGTCGGCTTGCCGGGCGCCAAGGAGGGCCTGTCGGAGAAAGACCCGACGATTGCCGGACTGCTCAAGAACCACGGTTATATGACCGCCCAGTACGGCAAGAATCATCTCGGTGATCTCGACGAGCACCTGCCGACCAATCACGGCTTCGACGAGTTCTTCGGCAACCTCTACCACCTGAACGCCGAGGAAGAGCCAGAGCATCCCGACTACCCCAAGGGCGCCGAGTTTCGCGAAGAAGTTCGGTCCGCGCGGCGTGATCAAGTCCTCGGCGGATGGCGAGATCCAGGATACCGGTCCGCTGACCAAGAAGCGCATGGAAACGGTCGACGAGGAAGTTACCGCCGGTGCAATCGACTTCATGGAACGCGCCGCCGCGTCGGACAAGCCGTTCTTCCTGTGGTGGAACTCGACGCGCATGCACGTCAACACGCATCTCAAGCCCGAGTCTGAGGGCGTTACAGGGCTCGGAATCTACGCCGACGGCATGGTCGAACACGATGGCCACGTCGGGCAGATACTCGACAAGCTCGAGGAGCTGGGTCTTGCTGACAACACGATCATCATGTACTCCAGCGACAACGGAGCCGAGGTCTTTACCTGGCCCGACGGCGGCATGACCCCGTTCCGGAATGAGAAAAACTCGAACTGGGAAGGCGGCTATCGCGTACCGACAATGATCAAGTGGCCCGGCGTGATCGAGCCTGGAACCGTCTACAACGATGTGTTCTCGCATGAAGACATGCTGCCGACGATCCTTGCCGCGGTCGGCGAGCCGGATATCAAGGAAAAGCTCCTGAAGGGGCATCGTGCGATCGACCGCAAGTACAAAGTGCATCTCGATGGTTACAACCTGTTGCCTTACTTCAAGGGCGAGGTCGACGAGGGGCCGCGCAAGGAGTTCTTCTACTGGACCGACGATGGGCAGCTGGCCAACCTGCGCTATGACCGCTGGAAAATGGTCTTCATGGAGCAGCGAGGTCACGGCTTCGATGTCTGGCAAGAGCCGTTCGTGACGCTACGCGTACCGAAGCTGTTCGACCTGCGGGGTGACCCGTTCGAGCGGGCCGACCACGAAGCTGCCAGCTACGACATGTGGCGATTCGACCGCGTATTCCTGATTTTGCCGGCCGTCGACTACGTTTCGCAGCACCTTGCTACGTACCAGAAATACCCACCGCGCCAGAAGCCGGGTAGTTTTAACCTGGAAGCGGTGCTCGACAAGTTGCAGAATAATACATCCAGCAACTAGTTCAGACAGTTAACGCAAGATGATGAACAGGGCCGCCACAACATGCATTGCATTCGTGGCGGCCTTTTTCTTTGCACAGCATTCGCTGGCTGCTGATTCGCCAAAGCTGATCCTGCAGATCACCGTGGACCAGCTGCGCGCCGACCTGCCGACGCGTTACTACGAGCGCCTTGGTGAGGGTGGTTTCCGGTATCTGCGGGAGAACGGCGTCTGGTACGCCAATGCGCATCATGCGCATGCCAATACCGAAACGATTGTCGGTCATGCGACGCTCGCTACCGGGGCGCACCCGTCGATTCACGGCATGATTGGCAACCTGTGGTTCGATCGCGAGACCGGCTTCACGACCTACAACGTCGAGGATCCGGATTACCGTTTGCTGACCGAGGGCGCCGACGTCGATGAAGACGCCGAGATCGACCCGACGCAGCGCGCGGCCCGCAGTGAGGGTCGCTCGCCCGCAGCTATCGAGGTCACGACATTTGGCGATGAGTTGCGCAGCCATACTGCTGGTCGGGCGAAAGTCGTCGGCGTGTCGGTCAAGGACCGAGGCGCAATTTCGATGGCCGGGCACTCGGGCACGGCGTTCTGGTTTTCCAAGTCGAGCGGCGAGTTCGTCACGAGCACCTATTACCTGGATGCTTACCCGGAATGGGTGAATACGTTCAACGCGGCCAAACCGGCGCAGCAGTTCGCGGGCACCGAGTGGGGGCTGCTGCGGGACAAAGGCACTTACCTTTTTGGTGCATCCGATGACCGTCCGTGGGAGACGGATGTCGGCGGCTTTGGCCGTACCTTTCCACACAGCTATGGCGACGGTTCAAGTCCGTATTTCACGACGTGGCTGACACTGAGCCCGGCTGGCGATGAGATTGTCCTCGACTTCGCGAAGGCCGCACTGGTCGGTGAACAGCTCGGCAAGGACGACGTTACCGACTATCTGAGCGTGAGCTTCTCCTCGACCGACTACGTTGGCCATGTCTTTGGACCGTCGAGCCTCGAGGGGGAAGACAACATCCTGCGACTCGATGCGACCCTGGCCGATCTTCTGGCGTTCGTCGATGAACACGTCGGTCTCGACAACACGCTGATCGTATTGTCGGCGGATCATGGTGGCCCTGACGCGCCGGGCTACCTTAATAGCCTGCAGATTCCAGCCGGTTACGTGGAGCCCGAGACCTGGGATCGACAGGCTGCGATTGAGCGCATCAAAAAGCAGTTCCGCATCAAGGGCGAACTCATCGAAACCTACGAGCATCCTTACGTCTACTTCAGCGCTGAGGTCAAGGATGACAGGCGTATCGACGCGGCGGCGCTCGAGGCCGCGGTTGTCGAAGAACTGATGAAGTTTCCCGGCGTATCGCTCGCGGTATCGAGTGAAGCGCTACGAACAGGCAATCTCCCGGACACTGATCTTCACGATGCCGTGCTACGCAATTTTCACCCCAGGCGCTCGGGTGATGTCTTTATCGTTTTCGAGCCGAACTGGTTCATCAATGATTTCGATGGCCTGGTCGTCGCGTCGACCCATGGCTCGCCCTGGAATTACGATACGCACGTGCCGATCGTGTTTGCCGGGGCCAACCTGACACCGGCAACTGTCGTGCGCAAGGTGCAGACCGTCGACATTGCGCCGACGCTGTCCGCATACTTTGATCTGAAACCGCCGTCGGGTTCGGTCGGCAAGCCCCTCTTTGAAGTCCTTGCAAAGTAATTAAAGGCGGCGCGCAAGCGCTATTTTGGAATGGACTCTGCACACAGAGCATCGCGCCTGCCGCCCCTGAATCCGTGAGCTTGACAAGAAATGAGCTGGAACCGAATAGCGTGTGCTTCAGACTCGGCATCCATCTCGGAGGTATGGAACAGAATGAGTCCTTGGAATCGAAGACAATTTGTTTATGGCGCTGGCGCGCTGCTTGGCTCCACGTTGGTTGGCTGCGGCAGACAACAGGAACCGATGGCCGGTTCGGAAGTGACCGTATTCGTGAACGGCACGATATTGCCGGTCGACGCCGCATTTTCGGAACATGCGGCGTTTGCAATAGCCGGTAGCAAGGTCCTCGGAGTTGGGAGCCGAGAGGATGTACTGGCCTTAGCGGGGCGTGGCGCAAGAACGATTGACCTGGGTGGCCGAGTCGTCCTTCCAGGCTTTATCGAACCGCATATGCATTTGGCGTTGCTGGCGGGACTCGGGCACCTCGAGGACATCGGGCCATTTCAGCGGCCGACGTTCGACGATGCGCTCAGTGCACTACGCGATATCGCAGCGGCGGCCGGACCTGAGGAATGGGTCATGGCTCGCCAGTTCGATCCGATTATGCTCGATCCGCCGCGTGACCTGACGACGCGTGAACTCGACGTCATTGCCCCGGATCGGCCCGCATTCGTCCTGAACGCGTCGGGGCATGTTGCTTACGTCAACAGCCGGGCGCTCGAGCTGGATGGCATAACGGGCGACTCCGAGGACCCGCCTGGGGGAGAGTACGGACGTTATGAAGATGGCACGCCGAACGGTGTGTTATATGGACAGTCCGCGTCATCGGGCATCCTGTATCGCAACCAGCAGATCGCCGATCGAATGCAGTCGGGGTTTGTTGCTGCCGGGCGCGAGGTTGGAGATCAGGCCGCGGCGCTCGGCATCACGACGTTGTGCGACCAGGCAACCGGCGCGCTCGCCGGGCCCGCGGAGCTCCAATCCTACCGCGCCATGTTCGATGGCGGGCAGATGAAGGCACGCATCCGGGCCTACGCATACAGCGAGCAGTCCGGCTGGGATGAGGCCGGTGTGAAGTTCGGCGACGGGGATTCGCTCATGCGCGTCGTGGGCTGGAAAATCGTCAGCGACGGCTCGAACCAGGGATTTACCGGACGTCAGCGCCAGCCGTACTACACGAGAGACACGCTCGGAATATTCTACGTCGAGCCTGCGCAACTTCGGGAGGCAACCGTAAATCGCGGACGGCAGGGATGGCCGCTGTCGATTCACGGCAACGGTGATGCGGCGATCGACAGCATCCTCGATGCCGTCGAGGCGGCGCGGGACGAAGGTGTCGACGTGCAGGCGCTGCGTTGCCGCATCGAGCACTGCTCGATCCTGCACGATGAGCAAATCCAGCGCATGAAGGCACTCGGCATGGTGCCCAGTTTCCTGATCAACCACGTGCATTATTGGGGGCACGTCATGCGTGACGAAGTGTTCGGCCCCGAAAAAGTGCAGCTCCTGGATCGTTGCCGGGCCGTCGAAGACGCCAGTCTGAACTGGGTGATGCATACGGATGCCCCGGTCTCTCCCCTCGGCACCTTGCACAAGATTCGCGTGGCCGTCGCACGGGATCTCTGGGCAGAGCCTGCAACGGTGCTGGCGCCTGACGAACGAGTCAGCGTCGAAGCCGCGATACGTGCGGTTACGCGCAACGCTGCGTGGGCCTGTCATTCGGAACATGAAATCGGTAGCCTCGAGCCAGGAAAGCTCGCCGACTTCGTGGTGTTGGACGCGGATCCGCGGCGTATTGAACCGACGGCCATCTCAACAGTCGGAATTTCTGAAACCTGGATGAATGGAGAGCGCGTCTACAGTGGCCGATAGCAGTCCGAATTTCTTGCAGCGTATCGGCCCGAGATTCCTGCCGCTGGCGGTACTGGGTGTACTTGCAGCCGGTGCAGCTCAACTATGATCAGAACATCGGTTCGGTTGAGGAGGGCGATCGCTGGACGCTGAATTTGCAGCCGGTAATCCCGTTCGAGTTAAACAAGGACTGGAACCT
>CAVOQS010000007.1:0-63413 GCA_963698415.1 uncultured Gammaproteobacteria bacterium
AACGCAAACCAGGCAAGTGGCTCTGAACGGCCACGAGCGGACATTGCATTTCACAATTTGGCTAGATCAGCTTTGGCCTGACTTTCAGAAACTTGAGTGAACTTAGGTCGCCCAGCAAAGACCCCGATTTGGGCCTCGCCTTTCACATAGTAGGTTTTGCCTGCTTCGACATTCAAGGTGATTGAATCTTGAGAGATGACCTGAGACCAAAATTGATATTGACCAGGCTCCAGCTGCTTATACAAGTATGTGCCACTGCCCAGCGTCCCGATCTGGCCTTCGGCATATTGCACGTTGAATCGAATGGCTCCGCCCTTGAAGCTCTTTACGCGGTAAAACACGACCAGTGCCTTATCGGAATCAGCCTGAGGAACTTCGGCAGCTAATGTCGGCACCGATAAAGAACCGACAATTATCGAAAAGCACACCAACACAATACAACGCATCACCATTTATCAGTTTCCCTCTATGTAATTTGTTTCGCAAGACAGCTGATTTTGACTTGAGAATAGGCCAATCTTGTCAGCGCATCTAGTCTTCTTCCAGGTCCGTCGCTTCTTCCGGGGTCGGCTCCTGCTGCGTCTCGTCCAGGTCTTCAATCGTCACGGCAGCGTTCCGCAGGTTCTCGGCATTTCGCTTGTCATCGAGTTCTTTCAAAATGACGAGAAGGTTTGGGTCTATGCGAGCCAACGTCGCACCTTGGGCCGCCACGTTCGCAGAGCCGTATCCGATAGAAGCGCCCAAGGTAGCACCGTCCAAAGGCGTACCATCGTTCATCGGCACAGTACTCTTCATCGAGTCAAGCAAAGCCGCACGACTGGTGGCAAAGCTGCCACCAATTCGCTGGTGAGTTCCCATCAGGTCGGTCACCGACCAGTCGTCGATATTCGGCACGATTTTCGTTGCCGCCTGCAGTTGCTCCAACTCGTTTGCTCGCAGGTACTGCGACAGGTGCGCGGTCAGGTCCGCTTCAAAATCGGGAAAGTACTCGCGGTTTCTGTCATAGAGGCTCGAAACCTCGAAGGTGCCCGAGCGCTGCATATACGTGCCACGGTTGGAATTGATAAATTCGTAGGCGTTGCTTTCCAGGTCCTCGTACACGGTCGCACCCGTGTAAGCCCTTTTCCGGATATTTGGTCCACCGATAATGCCCTGGTAAAGCCCATAGATAATCAGCGGATTGTTGTCGTAGTTGTTATTCAGAATGTTGTACTGGATATCGTTCAGGCTGAGAGGTATGCCCGCAACCGTCAGCAGTTTCTTCGAATAGATAGAGTTCCTGCCCTTAATCAGCTTCTTCAGATTCTTTTTCGGGTAGACCGCAATAATTTCATTCAACACGGTGACGTTGTAGAGGTTCAGCCAGTAGGCCAGCTGTTCGTCACGTGAAAAGTACTTAAGTGGGGCCGTCGACGGCAGCTGCTCCAGGCTTTTCTGGATATTGCGAAGAAATTCCTGGCCGCCCTCTTCTTCGTCAAACGTCTCGAAATAAAAGCGGTTGCCCTCGTTGGCGGTCTTTTTGACCTTGGTCTTTAACCGAGTACCCGTGACGTCCGCCGCCTCCTGGGCCTCTCGCCGGGTGGACAGACCCACATCGACTACCACCGTATTAAGTACGGCAGTCAGATCGTCATAACTGATCGAGTACTTCGAATTGTCATCAAATCCACGGAACGGTTCGGGCACTTCCGACTCTGCCGCACTTGCCGTCAGGCCCAAAGTGAGAAACCCGAGAAAAACCAGTATTGCCGAGTTAATAGTCTGCGTCATCGTAACTCCAAGTTGGCGTCCACAATCACCGCTGTTGACGGCTCCCCGCGTTCAATAGACATGCGCTAAATACGCGAGTTCCTGTCAATCAGCAGAAACCGAAGTGTATCCGCCAATGTTCAGCTGCAACAGCATCCGATGGTCGGCGCCGGCGTTCGAGTGCTACAGTACCGGACGTTCCGTGTGGATTGGGGGTTAGGGGAATGAAGAAGCTCGAGTTTGTAGCTTTGATGTTGATATTTCTTGTCTCGGCATGTGGACAATCGCGACTAGGAGAATTCGACTTCCCCGAGGGAGTGGTTCAACACGCGGTGCACTCTGAGGACATCGCATGGAAACCGTGCCCGCCCAACTTGCCATCCGGCTGTGAGATCGCGGTCCTGGAAGGAAACCCCAAGGCTCCCGGACTGTTTACGGTCCGTTTCAGGGTCAGCGACGAATTCGTCATGCCACCACACACGCATCCAAAAGATGAGCGCGTGACTATATTGAATGGACAGATGTCAGTTGCCTTCGGAGTGGATGGATCACGTGAAGATGCCAGGCAGTTTAGACCTGGCGACTACTACGTGAATGCCCGAGGCGCGATTCATACGGTTTGGGCTGACGAGTCATCAGAACTTCAAATTACTGGCGTTGGCCCCTGGGAGGCAAACTTCGTTGACTCCAATGAATAAGAACAACTATCGAAGCCGGCGCAGCGTTATCCAGGGACTGGGGGCCGGCGCCCTGTTGGCCACCGTCGGCTGCGCGCCGAGCCCGGTTGCCACGGCGCCCGACTACCCGCGCGCATTCTCGCGCAAACCGTGGGCGGCTCCGCGCGTATCGATGGACGCCGTGATCCGCGTCATCGTGGGTCATCGTCCTTACCGGCCGAACGGCTTCCGCGTGGAGCGCGAGCGGTTTGACGACAAAGTCGTAGTCCACAACTACGGCCATGGTGGAGGCGGCCTGAGTCTTGGCTGGGGATCGTCCGCCCTCGCCGTTCGCGAAGCCGCCGATCTGGCGCCCGGCAAGGTTGCGGTGATCGGCAGCGGCATCATGGGGCTGTGCACGGCACGCTTGCTACAAGACGCGGGCTGGGCTGTCACAATCTACACGCGTGATGTCTACCGGCATACGACATCGAATGTTGCGGCGGGAGAATGGGGGCCATTCTCGACGCACGACAACAGCCAGGTGGATGCGGCATTTCTCGCGCGGCTCGATTGGGCAGCCCGGATATCCCATCACGCTTACACCAATCTCACCGGCAGCAAGTATGGCGTGCGTTGGCTCGAGTCCTACGAATTCTCTGACGCACCGCTCGGTGAGCGAAGCGGCTCAAGCTACGAAGATCTGTTTACCTACCAGGCTAACCTCGACCCCGGTGAGCATCCGTTCGGCGACTGGTATGCGAGACGCATGGTGACCATGCAGATCGATCCCGGCACGTTGCTGCGGCAACTGACTGCCGATTTCCAGATCGCCGGCGGCAAGTTCGTGATCCGCAACTTTGGCGATCTCGACAGCGTGTTGGCGCTGGATGAGCCCGTCATTTTTAACTGCACCGGCCTCGGCGCCGCAAGACTGTTCAACGACTCCAACCTGGTTCCGGCCAAGGGCCAGCTGGTTTACCTGCCGCCCGATCCCGCAGTGGATTACCTGACCTTTGGGGGCGGTTCTTTCGGGAAGGACGGATTCCTGCACATGTTCCCGCGCGGCGACGTCGTCCTGCTCGGCGGAATATACAGATCGGGTGATGCCAGCACTAACGCCGAGCCGGACCAAACGGAGCGCATTGTCGAGGAGCACAGGAAACTGTTTGCATCATTTGGCTGATTCGAGTGCGGTTCTCGATGTCAGCTATTGTGCCTCGGCCGCCTCCCTGACGAACTTGTCGACGTAGGAGTGAAATGGTTCGGCGTATATGCGCTCAACTCTCCCGGCCTCACATAGCCGATACTTATGATGCGCGCCAGCTCGGCATTTTCGAGTTCGATCTCGAACGGGCGCTGTCCCAGGGACAGTGCGTTGTAGTGCGACTGGCTGCGCAGTTCCTTGTTGCCCTCGGAAACCTGCACCGCAAGGTACGCGACAGAAATGACAACAGCGACCGCACCGACAATTTCTGCAACCAGCGCAAAGACTTCAATACGTTCTTTTCTCGATGTCATGCGCCCCTCCTGCAAGGAATCATCAACCACTAGAACCCGGCAACGCCTGTCGGCCACGCCGGGCTGTTGCCTTCGGCTTGCCCGTGCTCGTTCACGTACTGAATCGCCTCTTCCATGATGTCGAGCCCTTCGAGCAGGGTCTTCTCGTCCATGTTGAGTGCCGGGTACATGCGGATCGTGTCCTCGCGATCACTGATCGCCCAGACGCCGTTGTTCAGCATGCGGGCGCGCACTGAACGCGAGAACCACCAGTTCTCGGCCTCGGGATCCGGGCTCTGGAAGCTGACCCCCAACAGCAAGCCGTTGCCTCGAACCTGCCTGACGATATCCCACTGCTCCCAGGCGCGCATTTTTTCTGCCGCCAGTGCACCGAGACGCGCGGCGCTTTCGACGACCTTGTCGCGTTCATAGATTTCGAGCGTTTTTATGCCTGCGGCACAACCCGCGGGCGTTCCCGCAAAGGTCGAGCCCGAGGAAAACGCCTCGTTGTTACCGAGAATGTCATCCCGTGACGCGATGCCCGCACAAGGCACGATCCCTCCCGAGAGGTTCTTGCCCACCACGAGGATATCGGGCACGACGTCGTAGTGGTCGATACCCCACATTTTGCCGGTTCGGCCCAAGCCGGTCAGAACCTCGTCGCTGATCATCAACCAGTCATTCTTGTCACAGATCTCGCGAATGCCTTTCAGGAAATTGGTCGGCGGAATCCAGTTGCCACCTTCGGCCAGGCCCGGTTCGACGAGTATGCCGGCGATGTTGTCGCGGTCAGCCAGGACGTCGGGAATGTGGTTGTCCAGGTACCACAGGCAGTAGTCAACGTATTGATCCTGGTCCATACCATTGGGCGTCACGTCACTGTACGGATACGGTGCCTTGATAACACCGCCCGTCCACGCCTCAAGGTATCGGTTCTTGTAGCCGCCCATACCGCCGATCAACTTCCCGCCGATGCTCTCGCCATGAAACGAAGAGCCAAACGTGATGATGTAGCGACGCTTGGTATGTGTCAGCGCCAGGTGCACGGCAGCTTCTGCCGCCTCGGTGCCGGACACCTCGTAATTGAACCTCGGCAGGGCCTTTGCCGGCATAATCTCGGCAAGCATCTCCGCGAGGTCGTAGCGCAGCGGGTGATCGAAGTGAAACCCATACCGGCGATGCGCCGCATCGACGACTTCAATAATCTCGGGATGGGCGTTGCCGATGGGGTTCGTGGCCCAGCCATTCTGGAAATCGATATACCGATTGCCATCCAGGTCCCAGATAAAATCACCTTCTGCCCGGTCAACCACGACCTGGTTGGCTGTTCGAAAGCCCCGGCGGCCCGCCTTCTCCAGTTCGGCGTCGAACCTCAGCCCGTTGCGGAACAGCGGTATTCCGCGCTCGAGGGCTTGTCGTGTTTTCGGACCCGGAAATTTGTCTGCCATTACCCCTCCAGCATTATCGTTATCATTTACCTGCAAGCTTACTTCACAAGTTGGCTCCGCGCTTGCTACTGTAGGCATCAGCGCCAGGGAGCCAGTACATGCAGAAGTACCTCGTTTCAGCTTTTCTCGTATTATTTCTTGTCGGGTGCCAGAAGGCCCCTGAGCCGGTTGCTACGGAGCTCGCCATCCGCTGCGGCTCGCTGATCGATGGCGTCGCGGATACGCCACTGGGTGGACACCTGGTAATCGTCCAGGATGGCCGGATCAGTTCGGTCGAGGCCACTGGCGAAGTCCCGGCAGACATGCAGGTGCTCGACCTCTCCGAATACACCTGCCTGCCCGGCCTGATCGACACGCACACGCATATCGCGCTCAACCATGACGACTCCGGCGATATGACTGTGTATTACCGGCGCGCCATGAGCGAGACCATGGCAATAACCAGGAAGAACGCGAAAACCACATTGCTTGCCGGGTTCACCACCATTCGTAACGTCGGCGACTATTTCCCGGAGGCGATAATCACGGCTCGGGATGAGATTCGAACCGGCAAGATCCCTGGCCCCCGAATTCAGACGGCCGGCTCCTACCTGACCATTCCGGGCGGCGGCGGCGATGTTGTCATTCCCGGCCACGACGAAAGTGAAATCCCGGAAGGTATTCGTATCGGCGTGGCCCGCGGCCCGGAAGCATTTGCCGCGGCAACGCAACGCGTGCTGGATAACGGCGCGGACATGATCAAGATCATCGCGTCCGGCGCCGTGTTCGCTTTCGGAGGCGTTCCTGGCTCGCCGGAAATGACGCCCGAAGAAATCGCAGCAGTTGTCGAAGTGGCCCATGCGGCCGGCGTCAAGGTCACCGCACATGCGCACGGCGCGCAGTCCATAAAAGACGCGATCCTTGCCGGCGTCGATTCCATCGAGCATGCCTCGCTGGCTGACGACGAAGCCATAGCACTCGCTGTCGAACACGGCGTTGCGTTTTCGATGGACGTCTATAACGGCACGTTTACGGCAGAAGTCGGCAAGGAACTCGGGTATCCCGAGGAGTTCATGCGCAAGAATGATGAGACAACGGAAGCACAGCGCGTTGTCTTCGAAAAAGCCTACGCAGCCGGTGTCCCGATTCTTTATGGAACTGATGCGGGGGTGCTGAAGCACGGACTGAACGGCAGACAATTCGCAATCATGGTGCGGCGAGGCATGGCGCCCATGGACGCCATTCGCAGCGCAACATCGGTGGCTGCCGCGCACATGGACCTGGCTGCTGATGTCGGTGCCATCGAGGTTGGGCGCTACGGTGACCTGGTGGCTGTGAAAGGTGACCCGCTCGCCGATATCACGTTGCTCCAGGACATCCCGGTCGTGGTGAAGGGCGGGCAAGTCGTCAAGAACGCGAAGCCTAAGGAATCACGCATTGCCGATGCCGTCTATCACACCGGCAAGATCTACACGGTAAATTCTGCCCAGCCCTGGGCAGAGGCTGTGGCTATCCGCAACGGCAAGATCGTGTTTGTTGGTTCGGACGATGCCGTGCGCGCACACATCGGCCAGGACACGGCGCTTTACGACCTGAAGGGTCGCCTGATGCTGCCTGGTTTTCAGGATGCACACATTCATCCCGTGTACAGCGGTCTTGACGCAATTGGCTGCGATCTCAGCGAGTACGAGTCGATTGAAGGCTATCGAGCCATCATCCCCGCTTGCGCGGAAGCAGCAGCAGACAAGGAGTGGATTACGGGCGGCGGCTGGTCGATGGCCGCTTTCGGGCCCGGAGCGTTGGCTAGCAAGGACATTCTCGACGAACTGGTCCCCGATAAACCGGTCTATCTTTCATCGAGAGATGGGCATAGCGGCTGGGCCAACAGCAAGGCACTGGAAATCGCCGGTATCACCAAGGACACGCCCGATCCTGCCGACGGATTTATCGATCGCGACCCGGAAACGGGCGAAGCGGTCGGCAGCCTGCAGGAAGGAGCCACGGGGCTCGTCACGCAACACATTCCACCCCCGAGTCTCGAAGACCGAATCGCCGCGCTCGAGTACGCCCGCGACATGCTGCACGGATACGGCATTACGTCGGTGCAGGAGGCGTACGCGTTCGTTGCAGATCTCGACACCTACGAAACGCTCGATAAACAGCACAAGCTGAACCTTCGCATCGTTACCGCGCTGTTATGGGACAACGAACAAACAGAAGAACAGCTTCCGGCACTTCTGGAGCAGCGCGAGCGATACACAAGCGGCAACATCCGGGCAACCAGCATCAAGATTTTTCTCGACGGTGTGATGGAAAACTACACCGCGGTGATGCTGGAGCCCTACCTCGTCGAGAGCGGCACCCGCGGCATCCCGATGATCGATCCCGAATACATGAAAGAAGTCGTCACGATGCTCGACGCCGAAGGCTTCCAGGTGCACTTCCACGCACTGGGTGACGGCGCCGTACGTTATGCCCTCGATGCGGTCGAAGTCGCCCTGGAACAAAACGGGGACTCGGACCGGCGGCATCACCTGTCGCATTTACAGGTCATCCATCCCGATGACATTCCTCGTTTTGCGGAGCTTGGCGCCGTTGCCAACTTCCAGCCCGTCTGGGCGATGGCCGACGACTATGTCGTCGACCTGACTCTGCCGTTTATCAAGCCGGAAGTGGCAAAGTGGATGTACCCGATTCGTTCGGTACTCGACGCTGGCGGAGTAGTCGCCTTTGGCAGTGACTGGGGAGTTTCGACAGCGGATCCGTTCCACCAGATCGAAACCGCGGTCACGCGGGTTAATTCGGAGTCACACGCGACCGAACCGTTGAACCCGGAGCAGGCCATAACGCTCGAGCAGGCCGTGGCGGCCTTCACGACCGGCTCGGCCTGGGTCAATCACCAGGAGCAGGAAACCGGATCAATCGAGGTCGGCAAGCTGGCGGATCTGGTCGTTCTTAACCAGAACATCTTCGAAGTTGACCCCACGGCGATCTCGGAAACGAAGGTGCTCCTTACCCTGTTCGGGGGACTGCCGGTACACGGCAACCCCAACGAGCTGTAGACCTCAGTCGAGTTCGGCCCAGATAGCACGGACCCAGTCGCGGATCTTCAGCGACTCGTCCCAGCGATTTGATAATTCGTTCTGCTTGCTGTCGGTAATGGCATAGGGTGGTGGGCCTAGCTCACAGAGAAAAACGAGTGTCGCATCGTCGTCATTGCGTTCTCGCCACATGCGCATGCCGTCCTTCCACCAGCCCTTGAATATCTCGACCCATTGCTGGTGTTGGGGGAAGTCGATCTGGATCTGCACCTGTTCGCGATTCGCGATGCGACCCTGGAAACAGTCAGAACGGGCGAGCACCGACTGGATGTACTGTTCATCACGCTCGGGCACGGGCGCCCGCAGCTCCCGATCGACGACGAAGTGAGAGAGATCAGCGCAAAGGCGCATATGGGGCACAAGGTCCATGAGCTGCAGAGTGAAATAGAGATCGTTCAGCAATCCGTCGCGATGCGTCTCGAACAGCATCGGCATGCGCTTGCGTTCCGCCGTGCCGATCCAGTCACGCACGACGGGCACGGCGTCTTCAGGCTTGATCGGCATCACGCCACTGATTACGTTCACCATGCACGCGTTCATGTCGTTCGCAAAGTCGAGCAATGGCTCCATGTCGCGCGGGGCGTGAGGAAACGCGTTGACCATGCAGCCCAGGCCATACCGCTCGAACAGTGGACGTTTTGCGAGGTTATCGGCGATCTCCTCCACCGACGGGTCAAGGCACATGCCATCAAAACCCGCCTCCGCGACCATCGCAAAGGCCTCCTCGTCACTGCGCTCAGGCAGGCGGGGATTGCGCAGCTCCATTCCCCAAAGTGACTGATAGACCTTAAGTTTCTGCACGATCCGTCTCCCGCCTGTCACGGCCAACAACGAGTCCGTCGACGGCGACCGCACCGTTGGTGTGTACGATCAACGGGTTCACATCGACTTCCATCAGTACGTCTCCCAGCGCTGCGGCCATTTCCGAAAACCGCGCCGCAAGCTCGCAGAACGCGTCGATATCGGCTGGCGGCGCGCCGCGAACGCCATCGAGAAGCGGCCTCAATTTCAGGCGGTCAACACAGCGACGCGCATGGGCGGCATCGAACGGCGGCAAAGCAAACTGCACATCGTTGATCGTTTCCGCCAGCACGCCGCCGAAGCCAATGACGATGACAGGACCGAATTGCGGGTCGCGATTGACGCCGAGGATCATCTCGACCCCGGCAGGTGCCATGGCCGAAACCAGCACATCGTCACCGAGGCGATGACGCATGCTCTCGTACGCCTGTAGCAGTTGATCGGCGTCCGCAATCCCAAGGACCACGCCGCCATGATCCGACTTGTGCAGTATGCCCGCTTGCGCCGTCTTCAGGACCACCGGATAACCGACCTCGTCTGCCGCGGCAATCACGGTCTCTGCAGAGTTCGCTTTCAGCGCGCTCGAGGAAGCGACGCCGAAATCGCTGAGCAAGGACAGAGCGCCGGCCTCATCGAGCGTGCCACCGCCGGCAAGTCTGTTTTGCCACGCGTCGACCGCGGCGCTGTCGACCGGTTTCGGTGAAACCGTCTCACGCAGCTGAAAATCGCGGTAGGCGAATAACGCGCGAACCCCGGCGAGAAACTGGCTGACACCATCGAGTACCGGGAAGCCGGAATGCGTACTCGTCACGACTGCCTCGTCGCACCCGGTACCCTGGCGAGCCGACACCAGCGCAACGGCCTTGCCCGATTCCGCTCGGGCTCGTTGCATGTAGCTGAGATAGGTCTCGTAGATCTTCCCGTAGGGAGCCCTGTCGTGAATGACTGCCGCCAACGCGGTTCCCGGATCCTGCATCATCAGGGTCAGGCAGCGAGTGATGTTCTCACTCGCGTCCGGGCCGCCCCGGCTCCAGGCATCGAGTGGATTGACAGCCGGCAGCTCCGGGTCGAGAACCTCTTCGAGCGCTGCGACCGTTTCTTCGGTGAGCTCCGTTAATGGAACCCCGGCCTCCTCTGCAAGATCGACCAGCAATTGCCGCTCGCCGCCCGAATCGTGCAGGGTAACGAGGCCCCCTGCCCCAACCGGATGCAGCTCGGCAAACAGGATCAACATCGTGGTGAACTCGTCCTGGTCGCGCGCCCGTTGCACTCCGTAGCGATCGAACAGCGCTTCGTAGGTCGCGTCATCGCCGGCCATCGCGCCGGAGTGAGAAACGGCCAGCCGGGCTGATTTCTCGGTGCGACCCACCTTGAGTGCGACCACCGGAATGCCGCGATGCGCCGCCTTCTCGAGCGCTGCCTGGAAGCCCACTGGATTGCGGGCCGTTTCGATGAACAAGCCGACGACGCGTGTTTCCGGGAGGTCCAGGACAAAATCCAGGTACTCGTCTATCGTGACGCTGAGTTCATTGCCGGTCGACACCGCGACGTTTATGCGCAGCCGCTCCTCGCAGTCGATGACGCCCGACATCCCGGAGCCCGACTGGCTGATTAACGCGACGTTACCCGGCGCGTCATGCGATGCACTATCGAAACCGCAGGTCCAGACGTGGTCGCGGACATTGTAGAAGCCCATGCCATTCGCGCCGCAGACGAGCATGCCTGCATCGCGAATTTTGCGCCGCATCCTCTCCCGGAGGGGTGGCTCGGCGTCGTCGTCAATGAACAGCGTCGACTGAATTACCGCAGCGGCTACGCCGGCCTCGATGGCCTCGTCGAGCGCGGCTTCTATGCGCTGGTCGCTGACGGCAAATACGACGAGTTCGGGAGTCTCGGGAAGCTCCTGCCAGTGACGCGAAACAAGCTTGCCCCTGCAGCTCGTCATAGTTCGGATTGACCGGGTAGATACGGCCCGTGTAGCCGCCGGTCAACAGGTTCTTCAACGCCCATGCACCGAGGGAGCCGGCGCGCGCCGACGCCCCCACGATTGCGACCGAAGTCGGCCGCAACAATGGATCCAGGCGGTGTTTCACGCAGCGCCCTTAGTAAGGCCCGGGCGGCGTCGCTCCTCGCCGCGGCGGGAACCAGAACGGCTTGTCCACAACGGTCGCTTTTGCCATCTCGCGATTCCAATGCATCTCGCGCTGGTAGTAGATCTCGACCCACACCGTGTCGCCCGGCTTGCCATGGGGCGCTCTTACCGTGCCCAGCGCAATATTCTGTTTGCACACGGGCGACCAGGTGGCCGAGGTGACAAAACCGATATTTCCGCCCTTGGCGCGCTTGTTCGAAAAGATATACGAGTTGTGTGCCGTCTTGTTCCCGTCGATATCGAGTTTCACAAGCTGCCACGTCGAACCGTTGCGTTGTTCTTCAGCCAAAGCGCGGCGGCCATTGAAATTTGGCTTCTTGAAATCAACCAGCCAGCCGAGGCCCAGCTCGAAGGGTGACCGCGAGCGTCCCGTCCGAACCGTTTCATCCGAAGGCAGGAATTCGGCGTACGGCGCAAGATAACCGGCTTCAATACGGGCCTGCTCCAGCGCGTGGGTGCCGATCGCTCGAATCTTGTAATGTTTGCCTGCCTCGAACAGCGCATCCCAGAGCTTCAGCGCTATGCTCGGGTCGATCCACAATTCGTAGCCGAGATCAGCTGTAAACCCGGTGCGCGAGACCATCATTTCGGTCCCTTCGAAATCGACGTGGATCAAACCGAATGGTTTGAGTTCCTCGAGGCCTTTGACACCCATGGTCTTCAACACACTGTAGGAAGTCGGACCCTGCACGGCCAGGCCTGCGACGTCTTCGGTTTCGTGCACCACGCTGACATCAAAGCCAATTGTCGCTGCCTGGAACCAGGCGAAATGGCGCTCCTGGCAGCATAGCCGGTATTCACCTTCGCGCAGGTGGAAAATCGTGCCGTCGTCAATCACCTGGCCCTGGTCATCACACCAGACGGCGTAGGCCACCCGACCGGGTTTGATCTTCGCCATGTCGCGTGTAACCAGGCGATTGAGGTACTCCAGCGCATCGGGGCCCGTGATCCGGTATTTCGTCATCGGCGAGAGATCAAATACGCCAGTGCCATTGCGAATTGCGAAGTACTCCAGGTCTTCGCAGTACAGCGCATCAGGGCTCGAGTAACCTTTCCACTGGTGCCACTGGTTGACTTTGTCGATCTCCGCAACGCGCGGATAGAAGGGGGTCTTCAGCGGCTTCTGGGCAACCGGTTCCCGGATTGGTCCTTGAATGATAGTCATGCCGCTTTCTCCCGACTCAGGATGTTCCGCGCCGCATTGCGGCCCGCCGCACCACTGACGCCACCACCCGGGTGTGCGCCCGCGCCGCACAGGTACACGCCCTCGATCGGCAGTTGGTATTGCGCGGCACCATTAACCGGACGTACGAACAGGAACTGGTCCAGCGACAGTTCGGCGTGATGCCAATGCCCGCCGGTCATATGAAACTCGCTCTCGATATCCGCTGGTGTCAGTAACTCGCTGGCTATGATGCGCTTTTCAATGTCCGGCATGTACTTCGCCAGTGTGTCGATTATTGTCTTGAGGAACGCTGCCTTCGCCTCGTCAGTCCAGCCGCCCTTCAATGCATAGGGTGCATATTGCACAACGGCGGACATGACGTGTTTGCCGGTGGGTGCCAGCGTTTCGTCGCGGAAGCTCGGGAACGTCATTTCGATCACCGGATGCGGCGAGCTCTCACCGTACTTGGCCGGGTTGAATGCCCGCTCCACGTAGTCTTCGTCGGGCGCAATGACCAGGCGTTCCGCAAAATCCTTCTTTGCCAGGCCGTGGATCTTCGGCAGCCCGTCCAGCGCGAGGTGAAGTTTGGCCGCGTTGCCCTTCGCCCGCAGATGCGACACGCGACGTGCGAATCCCGTTTCGGCGTGCCTGGCGCCGATGAGTTTCATCAGCGTCGTCTTTGGATCCGCGTTTGAAATGACCATGAAGCTGTCGAAGCGCTCGCCGGTTTCCGTTTCCACTCCTGTGGCCCGCCCGTTCTCAATGATGATGCGTTTGACGGGCATGCCGGTACGAATCTTCGCGCCGGCGCTGCGCGCCGCTTGCGCCAGTTCATTGCTGACGCTGCCCATGCCACCCGCCGGCACACCAGTGCGTCCCTGGTCTCCGGCCAGGCGGTACAGGTAGGTCATCATGGTGTTCGGTGACCGCGGCCCGAGGTGCGTTCCGAGGACCGCATCCAGGCTGATCGCGCCTTTCAGCAACGGGCTCTCAAAACGCTCCGTAACCTCGTCGTGAATATTCATGAAAATCAGTCGCAGGAACTCCTGCATCTCGGACTTGCCAAGCATGCGGACGTCCAGTCCCAGCTGAGCCAGTGTCGCGAGATCCTTGAAGTTCCCGCCACCCAGTCGCGGCGGTGTCTTGTTGAAAAATTTGCGCAGCAGGTCCGCGAAGCGCTTCATGCGTTTCCGGAAGCTTCGATACTCCTGGGCGTCGCTGTTGGAGACACCTTTGACGCTGTCCGTGGTCAGGCGCAGATGATTGCCGTCCTCGGCAAGCGCGATCGTCGTCATATCCTCGCTCGCCAAACGCGTGGCGATCTTGAGTTCCTTGCGAACCTCCGGCTGCAACTGGTAGAGCAGATGCGCACAGGCCGAAACCGAGTAACCATCGGTGAACTCGCGCGTGATTGCCGCGCCCCCGACCTGCTGGTTGGCTTCCAGTACCAACACTCGCTTGCCAGCCTTGGCCAGCAACGCGGAACACACCAGGCCGTTGTGACCGGCACCCACTACAATTGCATCGTATTTGTCAGTCATCGCCGAAGTTCTCCGGTACGGTGTTCGGGCGTTTGAGATCGCTCAGAATCTCCCGTGCCGCGTTGGCCCCGGGCGCGCCCATGATGCCGCCGCCCGGATGATTGCTTGATCCGCACATGTACAGGCCGGCGACCGGGCTGCGGTACTGTGCGTACCCCGGGACCGGCCGGTTGAACATCAGCTGGTCCATGGTCAGTTCACCATGGAAGATATTGCCTTCGGTAATACCGATCTCATTCTCGATATCCTGCGGCGTACGAACCTCGGCATGCAGCACCAGGTCCTTGAAGTCCGGACTGTAGTTCGAGATCTGGTCGAACACGGATTTCTGGAATCCGTCCTTGTCTTCCTGGGTCCAGTCACGCCCGTTAATCTGCCGCGGACAGTATTGAATAAAGCAACTCATGAAGTGCTTCCCGGGCGGTGCCATGGTCGGGTCGTTGGTCGTCGGAATCGTCAGGTCGATGTACGGATCTTTCGACCAGGTGCCGTCTTTCCAGTCATCATAGGCACGCTCCATGCGCTCCATTGAATCAGTGAAGTGCATGTCGGAAAGATACAGCGGGCTGCCTTCCGGGAGCGCCGGGAAGGTGGGCAGACCATCGAGCGCGATGTTGATCTTGCCGGACGAACCTCGAATCTTGAAGTTTTCCACTCGCCTGTGAAATTTCTCGGGGAGGTCGCTCTTGTCCATGCAGTTCAGGAACGTCCGCTTGACGTCCATCGCCGAGACGACGACGTTGGCGTGAATTTCATCGCCGTTGTCCAGCGCGATGCCGGCGACCTTGCCGTTTTTTACGATGAACTTGTTGACGCCGGCCTCGGTGCGAATCTCGCCGCCCTCAGCCTGGAATGCTCCGGCAATGGCTTTGGCCACCGCGCCGGTTCCGCCACGGGCGAAGCCCCACGAGCCGACGTTGCCATCGACATCACCCATGTAGTGATGCAGTAGTACGTAGGCCGTGCCTGGCGAATGAACGCCCAGGGCCGTGCCGATGATGCCGCTGCCGGAATGCGAGGTCTTGATAACGTCGGTCTCGAAGTACTCATCGAGATACTCGGCGACACTCATCGTCCAGAAACGAAGGGTCTCGTTGATACGATCCTCGCCCATCTCGTTGATCTTGCCGCCGATGCGAGCGAGCTCCAGCAGGTCCCTCGGTTTGAAGGACGTTGGATCAGGCGCGGTTCGCAACAGGAAGTCGCGAATCAGGCGGCACTGGCGCATCGTGTCGGCCGAGTAGCTCTTGGCGGCGTCTGCGTCCTTACGCGAGAAACGTGCCATTTCGCGATACGCCGCTTCCTCATCATGGTAGGAGCCGTAGTAGTCCCCGTTCTCCATAAACGTCAGGGACCCGCCGTACGGCGTCACCTGGAGACCGTGTTTGTGCAGTTCAAGCGATCGATAGATCTCCGGGCGCAGGAGACTGCAGACATAGGAGCAGTTCGAGTACCACCAGTCCTTGTAGAGGTTTCGACTTACGGTCGCGCCACCGATGTAGTCGTTCTTTTCCACGCAAACCACATCGAGACCGGCTTTGGCGAGAAACGCCGCTGTGGTCAGACCATTGTGGCCCGCCCCGACGACAATCGCATCGTATGATTTCATTGATTGGTGCCCGTTTTTTTTGCTTTCAGTTTCGGCAACGTAATGTCCACCGCGCATTCAAATTTGTCCAGAGTTTCGGCGAGGCATTCCATATTGTGAGACTCACACAGGAACCACGGCTCGCGCGAGTCCGGTTCGACCAGAATGCCCTGGTCGTGTAGCGCCGGCGCAAGCGTGTCGTAAAACTCGTAGTCGGAGTGTACCCATTCCCGATAGTTCGCCGGAGGTTGGTCGGCAAAGAACAATCCCATCAGCGCCGGGGCACCTGTAAAGCTGTGTGCAATGTCGCGCTCGTTGAGGATCCTGCTGATCCCCGACTGGAGCTTGAGGCCATTGGCCTTGATATCGGCGAGCGCCGACGTCTCATCGAGGATCTCGAGCGTCTTCGCAGCCGCAGCAAGAGAGACACTGTGGGCGGTAAAGGTGCCGCCGTGGGTAACACCGGCGCCGATGCAGCGCATGATGTCCTCGCGCCCGGCAACCACTGACAACGGGTAGCCGTTGCCGATGGCCTTGGCAAAGGTACACAGATCGGCCTTGATCCCGTACAACTCCTGTACGCCGCCCTTGGCAACCCGAAAGCCCGTCTTCACTTCGTCAATAATCAGCAGCACGTCGTAGCGATCGCAGATTTCGCGGACGTCACGCATGTACTGGGCATCGGCCGTGATGGCACAGCAGTTGCCCATAATGGGCTCTATCAGGAATGTGCCGATTTCGTTGTGTTTCTTCTTCAGGAGGTCCTCGAGTGCATTGGCATCGTTCATCGGCACGAGGTGGAAGAGTTGCCTGGTCACGTCCGGAACACCCTCACCGTAAGGCACAATCGGTGGCTCGGGATGTCCCGGCCGCCAATCATCGAATTCCTTGGCCCACATGACCAGGTTGGACAAGCCGTGATAGCCGCCTTCCATGACCACATGTCCGTCTTTACCAGTGAATGCCCGCGCGACACGCATGGCCGCCATGACGGCTTCGGTCCCCGAATTGGAAAAACGGACAAGCTCGGCCGCCGGCACCATCTTGCTGATACGTCTCGCGACTTCGTATTCAAGCTCTGTGGACAGGGCGAATACGCCACCGACCTCCATTCCCTCGCGTGCGGCCGCATCGACGCGCTCGTCAGCGTAGCCCAGGATGATCGGCCCATAGCCGAGCCGATAATCGATGTATTCATTGCCATCGATGTCCCATATGCGCGCACCCTTGCCGTAGTCGATGTAGATGGTCTCGTCGTCTCCCCAGTAACGGAAATTTGACGCGACCCCGAGGGGCAGCCTGGTGACAGCTTTTTTGAAGTGGGCGTTGGAGCGGATGAGTTTACGCATAGGTAGGCACAAAAATGAATGAGTATTCATTCATATTATGGCAGAATCCGATCATGGCAGCTACCACCAAAACCGAACGCCGCACAGCCAGCCGCGAACAACGCCGGCAACAGCTGATTGATGCAACGATAAAGTGCATAGCCCGCAAGGGCATGAGCAGCACGTCGATTGGCGACGTTGCGAAGGAAGCTGGCCTCTCGCAAGGCATTATCAACCTGCACTTCAACAGCAAGGACAACCTGTTGACCGAGACGCTGCGCTACCTGGCGGACGAGTACAAGGCCACTTTCAGCAAGACGCTCGAGAAGTCGGGGCCTGGCGCGGCGGACAAGCTGATTGCGCTGGTTGAAACCGATTTGCGGCCATCCATTATCGATCTGCAGAAGATCGCCGTGTGGTTCGCTTTCTGGGGCGAGGTGAAGTCACGGCCAACCTATCGAAAGATCTGCGACGAACGCGACCAATACTATGACGAGATCATCGAAGGTCTCTGCGAGACGCTCATCGCTGAAGGCAAGTACCAGGACATATCCGCCAGGCATGTTGGTATCGTACTGAACTCGGCTACCAACGGGATGTGGCTCTCCTACCTTGTGAGCCCCACGACATTCGACCGCGGCGAGGCGATGGCCGCGTTGACCGACCTCCTCCGCCGCTACTTCCCCAAGCACTTTTCCTGACGGGAGCACCATGGAAATCGAACTCACAGAAGACGCCCGCAAGTGGCAACGAATTGCCCGCGAGTACGCCGACAACTACCTGCAGCCACACGAGGTGGAGGCCGAACTCAACGACGGCGTATTGCCCGCAGAGATAACAGCACGCAACAAGAAGCGCGCCATCGATCTTGGGTTCACCACCATCGATGTGCCGAAAAGTCACGGCGGGCTCGAACTGCCGATGGAATGCCAGGTCGCGATCTGGGAACAACTCGGCCGCGTGACCAATGCCCTCTCCTGGTGCTTCCCCGAGGCCCAGTCCTGGATGTTCGATGCCTGTTCCGACGCGCAAATCGAGAAATACATCCTGCCCTTGACGCGTGGCGAGCATAAGGAGTGTTACGCGATCACCGAGTCCGGACCCGGCTCCGACATCGGCAGCCTGGAGGCGACTGCGGTTCGTGATGGCGATGACTACGTTCTGAACGGCGAAAAGTGGTTCGTGACGAGCGCCAATCTCGCGACGTTCTTCTGGTTCCAGGCGCAATTGCCGGAGGAGGACGACGAGGCACTGTTCCTGGTCGACGCCGGCACAAAAGGCATGGAGATCACTGCCAACCCCAGGTTCACGCATACCTACGCCTCGCATCATCCAACCTACCTCTTCACCGATGTGCGCGTACCGGCCGCGAACCGCGTCGGTCAGCCAGGCGATGGTATGGCCTTCACACACAGCTGGTTCCGGCACGAACGCTTGATGATCGGTGCGCGCAGTTGCGGCGCCGCGGCCCGCCTCATCGAAGAGGCCATGGCTTTTGCCAATGAGCGGATGGTTGACGGCGCGCCGCTCAGCGAGAAGCAGGCCATCCAGTTCATGCTGGCCGACAGCGCTACCGAACTCTATGCCGCGCGGCTGATGACCTACGACGCAGCCCGTGCGGCAGATCGCGGTGATGACCTCAAGGCGCAGCATGCACGCTGCTCGATGGTGAAACTGTACGTGTCCGAAATGGCGAACCGCGTTGCAGACCGCGCCGTACAGATATTCGGGGGCCGTGGCTACATGCGCGAGAATGTGGCGGAACGGTTTTTCCGTGAACTCCGGGTCGATCGAATTTGGGAAGGCACGAGCGAGATCCAACGGCTTATAATCGCTCGATCGCTCCTGAAGCGCGGCCTGGACGGCATGTGACAATATCGCGGGTTTTCTTTCTTGCACTGGCTTTTTCACTCGGCGCCTGTTCGGGCGGCGACGAGAACGGGAGTGATGCCAACGTTGTCAACGTTTACAGCTGGGCCGACTACATCGACCCTGAAGTCATCCGCATATTTGAGGCGGAAACGGGCATCAAGGTTAACTACGACACCTACGACTCATCCGAGGTCCTCGATGTAAAACTGCTGACCGGCAACAGCGGCTATGACGTCGTCGCACACAGCAATCGTTTCTCCACGCGCCTGGCCCCGATCGGAGTTTACGAAAAGCTCGACATGGACCGGTTCACGAACCTGGACAACCTGGATCCGGAACTCTGGGCGCGCATCGACATTTTCGAACAGGTCAGGGGGTACTACCTTCCATACCACTGGGGAACGACGGGTTACGCATGGAACGCCAGGCTCGTGCGCGAACGCCTGCCCGATCACCCGATGGATAGCGCCGATGTGATCTTTGACGCAGAGATCGTCGCGAAACTCGCGGATTGCGGCGTCAGCCTCCTCGACAGCACCTCCGACCTGTTCCCGATGACACTGGCCTACCTCGGGCATTACCCGGGCTCGTACGACGAAGCGAGCATTAGCGAAATCACGACGACACTGCAATCCGTGCGACCGCATGTGCGGTATTTCAGCAACACCAAGATGCTGTCGGACATGCCCAACCGGGAAGTCTGCGTTGCCATGAGCTGGTCGGGCGACTATGCGTCTGCCAGGGCTCGGGCGCGCGAAGCCGGTCTTGATATCGACCTGCGCTACACGCTCCCGAAGGAGGGCTCGCAGATATGGGTTGACGGCCTTTACATCCTCTCGGATGCAACCCACAAGGATAATGCCTACCGCTTCATCGACTTCATGATGCGTGGCGACATCGCGGCCTTGAACGCCATAGAAACGTTCTATGCCAATGCGAACCGTGCATCGTGGAAGTTTCTCGACCCGGAAATCATCAATGATCCGGCGATCTTTCCGACCGAGGAAGACTGGGAGCGGATCTTCGCGGTACCACTGCCGACGCCAAAAGAAGACCGCAATGTGACGCGGGCCTATGCGAAGATCAAAAGCGGCATATGAAAGACTTCATTCGCATACAAGGCATCAGCAAGCACTTCGGCAACTTCGTTGCCGTCGACAATGTCGACCTGACGATTGAGAAAGGCGAGCTGTTCTCGATACTCGGCGGCTCGGGCTGTGGCAAGACAACATTGTTGCGCATGCTGGCGGGCTTCGAAACGCCGACATCCGGGAAGATAGAGATCGATGGAACGGATGTGACGCACCAGCCGCCGTATGAACGTCACGTCAACATGATGTTCCAGTCCTATGCCGTGTTTCCGCATATGTCTGTGGAAAAAAACATCGCATATGGCTTGCACAAGGAAAAGGCACCGGCCCGGGAAATCGCAAAGCGCGTTGACGAGATGCTCGAGCTTGTGCAGCTCGTCGATTTCCGGTCACGCAAACCGGAGCAGCTGTCCGGCGGCCAGAAACAGCGAGTCGCCCTCGCCCGCGCACTGATCAAGCGGCCGAAGGTCCTGCTCCTCGACGAGCCACTGGCGGCTCTCGACAAGAAGCTGCGCGAACGCACACAGTTTGAACTCATGAATATCCAGGACGAGCTCGGCATCACGTTCGTGGTGGTCACGCACGACCAGGAAGAGGCGATGACGCTGTCGACTCGCATTGCAGTCATGGATAGCGGCAAGTTCGAGCAGGTCGGCACGCCGAAAGAAATCTACGAATTTCCGGTCAATCGCTTCGTCGCGGAATTTATCGGCACGATCAACACGTTCAAGGGACGGGTCGCCGCTATATCCGAAGGCGGTATCAAGGTCTATTCGACCGAAGCCGGCGTCACACTAACGGCGCTTGGTAAGCAACTGGTCGAGGAAGGCCAGGAAATTGAAGTCGCTGTCCGGCCCGAGAAGATCTTCGTTGGCAAGGACAAGCCCGAGGAGGACGGCAGCGTCTGTATTCCGGGCGTCGTTTACGATCTCGGCTACCTGGGCAATCGCTCCCTGTATCGAATTCGCCTCGAGAGCGGCAAGATCGTACAGGTCAGCTCACAGAATCGCCGCCGCTCCATCAAGCGTTTTCTGGAGTGGGACGACAAGGTCTGGATTTCCTGGCAGCCGAACAGCGCTGTGGTCTTGCTGGACTAGGCGTATGTGGAAGAAAGCCATAATAGCTGCGCCGTACTTGTGGCTACTTGTGTTCTTTCTCGCGCCGTTTGCGATCGTCCTGAAAATCAGTCTCGCCGATCCCGTATTTGGCCTGCCGCCTTACTCACAGACTGCCTCGCTCGACAATTTCGCCTTTCTGTTCTCCGACAGGCTGTACGCCATTACGTACCTTCGTTCGGTCTTCATGGCAGCCCTTGCGACGCTGCTCTGCCTGGCGCTGGGTTTTCCGATGGCCTACGGCATAGCACGCAGCCGACCCGCCACGCGCAACCTGTTGCTGCTGCTGATCGTCCTGCCTTTCTGGATCTCGTTCCTGCTGCGCGTGTACGCATGGATGGGACTCATGAACAATTACGGCACGATCAATTCCCTGTTGCTCTGGGCAGGTGTGATCGATCAGCCAATTCCGCTCATGTACACCGACTTCGCGGTGTTTGTCGGACTGGTCTATTCCTATTTGCCGTTCATGATCTTGCCGCTGTACGCGACACTGGAGCGCATGGATCTCGATCTCGTCGATGCGGCCCAGGATCTCGGCGCATCGAGATCGCGTGCTTTCTGGGACGTAACCTGGCCACTCGCCCGTCCCGGGGTTATCGCGGGTTGCCTGCTGGTCTTCATTCCGGCCATTGGCGAGTACGTCATCCCGTACCTGCTTGGCGGTCCGGAATCGCTGCTGATTGGCCGCGTTCTGTTCGATGAGTTCTTCGTCAATCGGGACTGGCCGCTGGCCTCCGCCGTCGCCATTGTTCTGTTGTTGCTACTCGTGATTCCCATCGTTTTGCTGCAGCGTTACCAGGCGCGTGAACAGGAGAATGCAGCATGAGTCGCCGGTCCCGCTTCATCGCGTCCGTGCTTGCCTTCGGCTACGCGTTTCTCTACGTACCGCTGATACTCGTCGTCGTCTATTCCTTCAACGACTCACGCATCGCCACGATATGGGGAGGTTTCTCGACGCGCTGGTATGGCGAGCTGTGGCAGAACGAGCAAATTCTCGATGCGGCCTTCCTGAGCCTGCGAATCGCGTTGACGTCGGCGACGCTCGCGACCGTGCTTGGCACCATGGCCGGACTTGCGCTCGCGCGTTTTCGCCGCTTCAAGGGGCGCATGCTGTTCTCCGGAATGATTACCTCGCCGATGGTAATGCCCGAAGTCATCACAGGCCTTTCCCTGCTGTTGCTGTTCGTCGCCCTGCAGCAGTTGACGGGATGGCCGGGGCAACGTGGCTTCGGCACGATCACCATTGCCCACACGACGTTTTCGATGGCTTACGTCGCGATCATCGTGCAATCACGCCTGATGTCGATGGATGAGTCGCTCGAGGAAGCCGCTATGGATTTCGGTGGTCACCCGCTGCGCGTGGTCTTCGATATCACCCTGCCACTGATCGCGCCGGCCATGGCGGCGGGCTGGCTCCTGGCATTCACCCTGTCTCTGGACGATCTCGTGATCGCGAGCTTCGTCTCCGGCCCGGGAAGCAATACGCTGCCTATGTACATCTTCTCGAAAGTGAAGCTCGGGGTGTCCCCCGACATCAATGCACTGGCCACACTGATAATCGGTTTCGTGAGTATTGGCGTGCTCGCGGCATGGTTGCTTGGGCGAAAGAGAGCCGCCTGAACGGCTGCCACGTTACTGCGCGGCCATTCGGCGCCCGGACAGCCGCCTCTACGACAGCGGGCGCTGCAACTCCTGCAGGATCCAGTCGATATAGGCGCTCTCTTCCTTCTCCATTCCCGAGAACGGGCCTGGCTGGTAGTACTTCGAATGTACGCCCTTCGAGTTGTTCACGATAATTTCCTTGTCGGAAATCGTCGTGACGTCCCATAGCCACGTCAGCTCGTCGACGTCGTAGTCTTTGCCCTCTTCGGCATCGCCGCGCACCATCCAGTAGATCTCACAACGCGAGTTAGTGTGATCAATCGGCGTAAAGACATAGGCGACGACATGATCGCTGTAGGCAAGCATGAAAGAGAACGGTCCAAAATTGAAATCGGACGCGCCTTTGTCGTAGCCCGTTAACTCACCGAGCAAGGGCGCTACCGGTTCGCCGTCTTTGCTGCCGGTCTTGTACTTGTCGAACAGCGCCGTGCGCGAATAGGCGTAGCCCATTTGCCCGGGCGGCGCCTCTGTATCGATACGATCAATCTCGATCTCTTTCAGGCCGCACGACTCCATACTCTCGAGCATCTTCTGTCTGCACGCGCTCCCGCTTGCTCTCATCGAGCATGAGCGTGTGCATGCGCGCGTATTCGGGATGCGCCGTCGCACAGTGATAGCATTCCTGGTAGTTCTCGATCGATAGCTTCCAGTTCGCGGGAATGTCATAGGATTTGGTCGCGGCGACTTTCAGGTTCTCAAAATCGAACATCGCCATTGGCTCGGCAAGTTCCTGCCTGCAGGCATCGAGCGACAGCGGGTTGTCCGTGAAACAAACGAAGATCAGGCCGTGAACGACCCCGACCGACACCGTCTTCAATGAGTGCGCAGACATGTCGAAATCTTCCGGCATGTCTCGTGCTGCAAACAGCTTGCCGTCGATGTCATACATCCAGCCGTGGTACGGGCACGCAAACTTGTCGGTATGGCCGTGCTCCTCAAGACAGACCAGCGAACCCCGATGGCGGCAAACATTGGCGAACCCGTTCAAGGCTCCATCCTTGCCGCGCACAATAATCGCCGACTCTCCGGCCACGTTCAGGACCCTGAAATCGCCTGGCTCAGGCAACTGTGACACGTGTCCTGCGAAGATCCAGTTCCGGTAGATGATGCGCTCGAGCTCCAGCTCGTAGATTGCCGGGTCGGTATAAAAGCGCTGATCCAGCGAATAACCGGGTTTACGGTTGGCGATCAACTCCTCGATCGAGCGAGGGTCTTCCTTGAGAACGGCACTCATTATTTATTCCACACTATGAAACAGAAGCGGATACGAACTAATACGATAGCACAGCAAATTCAGGGCACGACAGCCTCCCGGCGGCGCGACAATAGGGCTACTATGCACCGCCATGCAACAACATTACGACAGCGCCGAGGCCCTGCTTCGGGCACGACAACCGAACCGACCCGTGTACTGCATTTACCCAAATGTGTATCGCGATGCGGCCCGGCACTTCGTCGCGGGATTCCCCGGGCGCGTCCTGTATGCGGTCAAGGCCAATAATCACCCACTGGTAATCGGCAGCTTGCACAGTGCCGGCATTGAGCATTTCGACTGCGCCTCGACGCAGGAGGTCGAGCTCGTCAAGTCTATTTGCCCCGATGCGACCTGCTACCTTATGAACCCGGTACGACTGCCCGGGGATGCACGCAGGGCCCAGCAGGAATTCGGTACGCGCCACCTGATGATCGACCACCTGTCCGGGATCGCGCCACTGGTCGAGGAGATCGATGTAAGCAAATCGATCATCTTTGCCCGCATGGCCGTCAGCCATCATTCCGCCATGGCTGATCTGTCAAGCAAATTCGGCGCACCGCCGGAAGACGTACCCGGAATCCTGGCCGCGATTCGCAACACTGGCGCCGAAGCCGCGCTGGCGTTCAATGTGGGCACCGGCGTTACGGAGCCCGAGGCATACACCTACGCCATGGGCCTGGCCCGCGAGGTCCTGGAAGCAACGCCGTTCCCGATCCGCCTGCTCGACATCGGCGGGGGCTTTCCCCGCCCCTACCCGGGATTCATCGTGCCACCGCTCGATGAGTACTTTGCGGCAATCCGCGGCATCCGCCACGAATTACCGCTCGCCGAGGGTGGCATCGTCATGGCAGAACCCGGTCGCGGGTTAAGCGCCCCGGGAATGTCCACGATCGCGAGGGTGTTGCTGCGCAAGGAAAATCGCCTGTACCTCAACGATGGGATGTACGGGGCTTTCTGGGAGCTGCGGTTCAAGGGCCATGTCCGTTATCCCGCCCGCGCCTACCGCGGCCATGAACCCATGGATGGCAACCCGCATTCATTTCGACTCTTCGGCCCTACCTGCGATTCGAGCGACGAAATGCCGGGAAGTGTCGAACTGCCGGCCGATATCGATGTCGGCGATTACATCGAATTCGGCAGCATGGGGGCCTACTCCCTGAGCGGGCGCACCGATTTCAACGGCTTCTACAGCAACGATGTGGTGACGATTGAATCGGCTACTGGCGTGCCACCGTCCTGAATAGCGCGATATACTGAGCCATTACGCTGCCGCGACATAATTAGAAAATTTGGGGAGACGCATGGCAGAAGTAGCTTTTCACGAGCCCTTAACGGGCCATGCTGAATTCGACGACCTGATCGCAAAGTTCTCCGATGAAACGGACAAGGCCAGGGCCGAGGAGATTCGGGCCGGGATCTGGGACAAGTTCGGCACCGAGGGGACCGTTTTTATATCCGACATGGCAGGCTTTTCGAGCACGTCGCGGAAGGTGGGCGTTTGTCATTTTCTCAAAATGATCCATCGGACGCGCCAGATCGTCGCGCCAGTGATTGAGCAAAACAATGGCATCCTTCTCAAGTGTGACGCGGACAATTGTTACGCCTATTTCGAGAAGCCCGACGACGCAATTCGGGCCAGCTTTGCCGTCAACTCAGCGCTGTTCAAGGCGAATGACTCGTTCGGTCTTGGCGAAGAGATCAGCCTGTCCGTGGGAATCGACTATGGACGCATACTGCTGATCGGCGATGTCGATTTCTTTGGCGATCCGGTCAATACGGCGTCAAAACTCGGTGAGGACCTCGCGGTTCGCGATGAGGTGCTGGTTACGCGACGGGCAATCGAACATTCGAATTTCAAAATTCCCGAGCTCGCCGAACGGATGGTGGCACGTATCTCTGATATCGAGATCCAGTATGTGCGGCTCCCGATGACCGAAATCTCATCGGACAGCTAAAACATGACCGACAGCACCAGTGACACGCAGGCCCTGCGACAGATACTCGAGGTTACGCGAAAGCTCGCCGCACCATTTGATCTGGACACGATGCTCGCAGAAGTCGTCAACGCATCGCGCGAGATTCTCAATGCCGACCGGGGCACCGTCTTTCTCTACGACGATAAGACCGATGAGCTGGTCGTGCGCGTCGGTACCGCTCTCGACCAGATTCGCATTCCGGCCGACAAAGGCATCGTCGGCGAGTCAGCTCAGACCCGAAAGCTGATCAATGTGCCGGACTGCTACGCCGACGACCGCTTCAACCGGGCGATCGACAAACAGACCGGCTATCGCTCGCGCTGTATGTTGACCATCCCCCTCGTCGGTTATGAAGAGTCGCTGATTGGCGTCCTGCAGATTCTGAACAAGAAGAAGGGAGTCTTCGACGAGCACGACGAATTCATCGCCCAGGCGCTCGCTGCCCAGGCAGCGGTCGTTCTGCATCGTGTCAGGATTACCGAGCAGATGATGGCGTCGGAACGCCTGGACAGGGAAATATCGGTCGCCCGCGACGTGCAGATGGGTACGCTGCCGACGAATATGCCTGAAATAGCAGGCTACGAGTTCGGTGGCGCGTTCGCGCCGACTGACCAGACCGGTGGCGACCTGTACGATTTCGTGCCGCTCGACGGCTCGAAGCTGTTCCTGCTCATGGGCGACGCAACCGGTCACGGCATCGGCCCGGCGCTGAGCGCCACCCAGGTGCGTGCCATGCTGCGCGTGGCCATCCGCCTGGAGTCGAGCCTCGACGACGCATTTATCCACATCAACGACCAGCTTTGCGAGGATCTGCCCGATGACCGTTTTGTCACGGGCTTCTTCGGACTGCTCGATGCCGAGACACATACGGTTCGATTCCACTCGGGCGGCCAGGGACCGATCATGCATTTCCAGGCCGACATGGGAGAGTACGACTGGCACCCCGCCACGACCTTTCCCCTTGGCTACATACCGCAGTCCGATTTGAAAGCGCCACAAATCGCCGAGATGGAGCCCGGCGACATCCTCGGCCTGATCTCGGATGGAATTTACGAGTACGAGAACGAGGCCGGCGAACAGTTCGGCCGCAGGGGCGTTATGCGGGTTCTTGATGAGAATCCGGATGCGGGCGCCCAGGAGCTCGTCGACAAGATTATGGAGGCCGCGAGGAAACACGGCGGCTCAGCACCGCAGGCGGACGACATAACGATTGTCCTTGCGCGAAGACTGCCGGAGTAATGCTATGCAACGAGAATTCCCCAGGCACCTGAATTCCCTCGCTGGGTTGTACGAGTTCACCGAGGAAATAATGAAAGCGCATGACCTGCCAGATGGTGTGCGCTTTCCGGTCCATCTGGCAATGGAAGAGTTGTTCGTCAACATGGTTCACTACAATCCCACGGTAACGACGGCTATCGAGGTGGGCATTGACGTCGAGGACCGGGTCACCGTATCGCTGGTCGATAATGGCGGCGTCGAGTTTGACGTAACGACGAAACGCGACGTGGACATTGATGCCCCACTCGAGGAGCGCACACCTGGCGGGCTTGGCATCCACCTGATTCAGAATCTGGTGGATTCGCTGGAATATCAGTACAAAGACGGACGGGGCGAGGTTATATTTACCAAGAGGTCAGGGAACTAAGATGTTTGAAATTGAATACGGGGATGGCGGCGCTGTCGTTTGCCGCGGCCGGCTGGATGCCGCACAGTGTGAGAAAGCACAGGGTTTCATGGACGAACTCGAGGGAGAAAACACGCTGGACTTTGCCGACCTCGAATACATCTCCAGCGCGGGGCTGGGTATACTGCTCAAGACACAGAAACGTCTCGCAGGGAGCAGTGCGGGGCTAAAAATAATAAACGTCAATAACCACATATTCGACGTGTTCCGGTATTCCGGGTTTCACGCCATCTTCGACATAAAAGCAAAAGAATAAGTCGAAGCACAACTCCACCAACTTTTTGCCGGGTCATTTGTACGTATGAGTAAGACAGACGATACAAAATTGATTGAACGGTGTGTAAACGGTGACCGCAGGGCCTTTGAAGCTTTGTTGATGGAGTACGAGAAGCCGGTATTCAACGCGGCATTCAGGATGCTCAACAACCGTGATGATGCGAGGGACGTGACCCAGACGGTTTTCCTGAAGGTCTTTGAAAACTTCGCCCAGTTCGACCCGTCACGCCGTTTCTTCAGTTGGATTTACCGAATCACGTTGAACGAATCGATCAACTGGCTCGGCAAGGAGAACAGGCTCGAGCCGCTCTTGTACGAGACGGCAGACGAGGGGAAAGGACCGGACGACGAAGTTGAGAGTGCCAGGGTGTCTGCAAGCGTGCAGGCGGCACTGATGACGATCAACACCGACTACCGGACCGTGGTGATCTTGAAGCACTTTTTGGGATGCAGCTATGAGGAAATCAGCGAAGTACTCGATGTTCCTGAAAAGACGGTTAAATCAAGGCTTTACACTGCCCGTCAACAACTTAAAGACGCACTGAGCGGCTTGAACTAATGGCTATAGAGCAAAAATTTTCAGACCTGATAAACGCCGACCTAGACGGCGAAATCAGTGCTGCAGAGAAGATCGAACTGCAGGCTTTCCTCGACGAAGACGCTGAGGGCCAGGCCTTGTACGACGAACTCGCTTCCCTGTGCACGACGCTCGAAGGCGTCGAACAGGAGGAGCCTCCTCCCTACTTGAGGCACATCATCATGAACTCCGTACCACCGACCCGGCCTGCAGACGAGTCACCAGGCTTTCTGCGGGTACTGCTGGCGACACCGGCGCTCAAGTACTCGGTGACGTTTGCCGCCGGAGTATTTCTTACACTCAGCATTGTCAATTCCAGCCAGGTTTCGAACAGTGCGTTTGATAATGTGACCGGCCTTGTTGGCACAGTCGCCGACCCCGTGCATGCGGACCTGGAAGACTCCATAGACGTTGTCGGGCCGGAGGTTGCCGGTACCGTATCGTTGCGGAGGGCCGGTTCCATGCTCATTCTCGATTTCGATTTGGTCGCAAGTGACCATATAGAGATCGAAACCGAGTATACGGACCGCACTATCTGGTTCAATGGATTCGCCCAGCTTGAAAGTGAAGGTACAACCATATCGGCCGAAACTGGCCAGGTCCGCCTGGGCATGAAGGGAAAACGGCGCTATGCCGTGTACCTGTATAACCCGGGTGGTCGCGAAACCACGGTGAACCTGAAATTTTTGGTCGACGGAGAGGTCCTGCGCACTGCCAGCCTCGACTATGTACCGGGCGACTAGACAGAAACCACCAACTTTTTTCGAACTGCATGGTAGTTAGTTAAACAGAACAGCATTTGAAGCCCTGACAGGGCTCAGGAGGTAAGCAAGATGACGACTAAGACAATCCCCACTTTTGTAATTGGAATGGTGCTTGGGGCGGCGATTTCCTATGTCGGGCTTCAATACCCAGCAGGCGACGAGGTGTCCGGCACCATTGCATCTGCAGATCGCTACAGGGCAGCGCAGCCTGGGGCAGACGACATCCATCTCGGCAACCAGGATTTGCAGGAAGTATTCCAATCGGATGCGTTCGCAGCCCTCGTCGCTGACGAAACCTTCAGCAGCGCGATGAGCAGCGAAGGCTTTCGCAATGCAATGAACAGTGAGGCACTGCGACAGGCACTGGCCAGCGAAGCGTTTCGCAACGCGCTCAACTCTGAGGGGTTCCGGAATGCATTGAATAGTGACGCGTTTCGCGATGCGTTGAATTCCGAGGCCTTCCGCAATGCCATGTCCAGCGCAGCTTTCCGCGACGCGCTCTCTCGTGACGCGTTCCGCGATGCGATGAGCAGCGACGCGTTCCGCAGCGCCATGTCCAGTGAAGCATTCCGCGATGCGCTCTCACGTGACGCGTTCCGCGACGCCCTGGCAAGCGACGCATTCCGCGATGCGATGGCCAGCGATGCCTTCCGCGACGCAATGAGCGCTGACGCGTTCCGCGATGCGCTAAATAGTGAGGCTTTCCGGGCCGCGGTTTCGAATGATGCGTTCCGCGCCGCACTCAATAGCGATGCATTTCGTAATGCCGTTGCCAGCGAAGCGTTCAGGAACGCACTGTCCAGTGAAGCATTCCGCAATGCAATGGCCAGCGATGCCTTCCGCAATGCGATGGCCAGCGATGCCTTCCGCGATGCGCTTTCAAGCGAGGCATTCCGTGACGCAATGGCCAGCGATGCCTTCCGCAACGCATTGAACTCCGAAGCCTTCCGCAGCGCGATGAGCAGCCTGGCGTTCCGTAACGCTTTGTCCAGCGATGCTTTCAGGGCGGCGCTGTCTTCGGACGCTTTCCGCAACGCGATGGCTAGCGATGCTTTCCGTAATGCCATGGCTAGTGAGGCGTTCCGCAGCGCGATGGCGAGTGAAGCATTTCGCGGCCGCGCGGGAGTAGCCAGGGACTAATAGACAATAGCCGGTAGAAGACCAAACCATAAACAATATCGGCCAATGACCAACGAGGACGCGACGTAATGTCGCGTCCTCGAGGCATTTCAAAACAAGGGAAAACATGGGGGACTCTCTGCGCACGATTCTGCTTACGGCAGCTTTCCTGGCCGCCGCGGGCTCCGCACATGCCCAGTCGCTGAAAGTCACAGAAACGGACTCCCTCCGGCTCCTGTATTTTGACCCCAGCGAGACCTATCTCGTCCCGCGCATGATCCAGACCTACCACGACTCACTGGATCGGCAAGCCAGCATTCTTGGTTTTGACCCGGACGAAAAAACCACAGTACTGCTTACCGACTTTACGGATATCGGCAATGCCAGGGCCGGCGCCGTGCCGTCAAACTCGCTAATGTTCGACATTGCGCCGATACCGTTTACGTTCGAGACCTTTGCCCCGGCGGAGCGCATGTACACGCTGATGAATCACGAGTTGGTGCATGTGGCGACAACCGATAAACCGGCCGACATCGATAACAAGTACCGCAAGTTCTTCGGTGGCAAGGTGTTGGCCGATGCAAAACACCCCGAGACGATCCTCTACCAGTATCTGACCGCCCCCCGCGACTTGAGCCCACGCTGGTTCCTCGAGGGTATCGCAGTCTTCCAGGAAACCTGGATGGCCGGAGGCCTCGGCCGGTCACAGGGTGGATACACCGAAATGGTGTTCCGCTCCAAGGTTCTTGACGGTGCCCATTTCTATGATCCGCTGGGCCTGGTTTCCGAAGGCGTCCAGGTCGACTTCCAGGTCGGGGCAAATGCGTATCTTTATGGCGAGCGCTTCATGAGTTACATCGCCTACACGCACTCACCGGAGAAGCTTACTGAGTGGGTCGCCCGTACGAATGAAAGCAAGCGCAATTATGAGGCCGAATTCGCCAGGATTTTTGGCGTGGAGCTCGACGACGCCTGGCAGTCCTGGATTGAGTTTGAGCACGAATTCCAGGAACGAAACCTCGCGAAGATTCGCCGTTATCCCACGACACCCTATGAAGATCTGGCCGACGGTGCGCTGGGGTCCGTGTCCCGTTCCTTTTATGACGCCGAGCGCGACAGCCTGATTGCAGGAGTGCGTTACCCCGGCGTCGTTTCGCATATCGGCGAGTATTCGCTGAGCGAACGAAAATTGGAGCATATCGAAGACGTCAAGGTACCGATGCTGTACCGGGTTACGTCACTGGCGTACGACGACAGCGCAGACACTGTCTTCTATACGACGGACAACTACGCCTACCGGGACATAGTTTCTATCGACCTGGACACTGGCAAGAAACAAGTATTCCTCAAGGACCAACGGATCGGCGACCTCGCTTTCAATAAGGCTGACCGGTCATTGTGGGGTGTTCGCCACCTGAACGGTTACGCGTCGCTGGTGCGCATCCCCTATCCCTACGATGAGTGGAAACTGATCGAGTCACTCCCCTACGGGGAAGTGGTTTACGACATTGATATTTCACCGGATGGAAGCTTGCTGTCGGGGTCGTTCGGCGACCTGCAGGGCAACCAGAGACTCAAGGTATTCAATACTGCCGATTTGGTGAGCGGCGAGTTTGAGCCCGAACACGTCGTGGACTTCTTCGGCCAGGCTGTCCCGGAAGGGTTCGTGTTCTCGCCCGATGGGCGTTTCCTGTTTGGTAGCTCCTACTACACGGGCGTTTCGAATATCTTCCGCTACGAGTTGGCAACCGGGGAAACTGAGGCTGTGTCGAACACCGATACAGGATTCTTCAGGCCCATCCCGATCGACAGCGAAAACCTGATCGTGTTCCGTTACACCGGGGATGGCTTCAAGCCGGTGCGGATAGAAGCCAAACCACTGGATGATGCGTCCGCTATTACGTTTTTCGGCACCGAGATTATCCGCAAGCATCCACAACTTGAAACCTGGCGGGCCGGCTCTCCTGACAGCCCTGACCCCGAGTCGAGAATTGTGTCAGAGGGAGATTACGTCGCGGTGCAGAATATGCGCCTCGAGTCGATCTACCCGATGATTCTCGGCTACAAGGACTCAGTGTCTCTCGGTCTGAACGCAATCGTGTCCGATCACATCAGGCTCGACTCTCTGTCCATCGGCGCCGGGTACAGCATTGACAGTGACTTGCCCAGTGACGAAAAGCCGAACATCGACATCGAGTACCGTCACACGGTCGTCAGTGCTTCACCGCTGTCAGGAACCTGGCGTTTCGGTGCGCAACTCAATCATGCAGACTTCTACGACCTGTTTGGACCAACCAAGCAGAGCCGTAAAGGACAACGCTACTTCGTTGGCTATGAGAAAACACTGCTCTTTGACGAACCGCGTACGCTTTCATTCACGACGGAACTGAGCCATCACCGCGACATGGATGCTCTGCCGCGATACCAGGACATCCCGGTAACCTTCGACATATTGACTTCACTGTATGCCGATCTCGAGTACTCGCACGTCAAGCGTTCACTCGGCGCTGTCGATGATGAAAAAGGCTTCACCTGGCGCCTGGGTACGGCACTAAACTATGTCGAGTCCGAGACGATCCCGAAGTTCCTTGCTGGGTTCGACTTCGGATTTGCGCTGCCCTGGAAGCACTCGTCAATCTGGTTGCGGAATACCGCTGGCGGCGCATTCGGCGAGCCGAACGACGAGTTTGCGAACTTCTTCTTCGGCGGTTTCGGCAACAACTACGTTGACCGCGGTGAGGTGAAGCGCTACCGCGAGTTTTATGCAATGCCCGGCTTTGAGCTGAACACGGTGCCCGGGCGAAATTTCTACCGAGCCATGCTGGAATGGAACCTGCCGCCGGTGCGCTTCTCGCGCGCAGGCACACCCGGTTTCTACGCGAGCTGGGCGCGACCTGCGCTGTTTGTCAGTGCGCTGAGCACGAACCTGGACGACAGCACGATCCGGCAGGATGTCCAGAACGTCGGCATGCAAATTGATTTCCAGTTTACCATTCGGTCCCGAATGCACATGACTTTGTCGCTGGGCTATGCGAAAGGCTTTGGTAATGATCTAATTCCCGATGACGAAGAGTACATGCTGTCCCTCAAGATATTGTGACCGGAAGTTTTCTCATCCATGCCCTGCTGGGCCTGCTGCCGGTTTGTTGCTTCCTGGCGACGCTCGTCTATCTCGATAGCTACAAGCTCGTCCCGATGCGATGGATTCTTGGCGCGATCGTCCTGGGCTGCATTGCCGCAGTAGCCAGCTACCCGCTCAACGTTGGTATCGGCGGCCTGCTCGATGTCGAATTCGTTACGCTGACACGCTACGTCGCACCGGTCGTGGAAGAAGCGCTGAAAGCGCTGATCATTGTCGTCCTCATTCGCAACAACCGAATTGGCTTTCTCGTGGACGCCGCGATCTTCGGCTTCGCCGTCGGCGCCGGCTTTGCCATCTTCGAGAACCTTTTCTACCTGCAATATTCGCCCACCATGTCTCTCGGGACGTGGATCGTTCGTGGATTCGGTACCGCGATCATGCACGGCGGCGCCACCGCTGTCTTTTCGATCATGGCGTATACGTTGATGGGACAGCATCCGGGAAAAGGCCGGATCCTGCTGATACCGGGATTCGTCGTGGCGATAGTTGTGCATTCACTGTTCAACCACTTCTTCTTCCCGCCCGTGATCAACACGCTGGTAGTGCTCGCCTCGCTTCCTGTTTTGCTCGGGGTTGTGTTCCAGATCAGCGAGAAATCGGTAAGCGACTGGTTGGGAATGGGCTTTGACGCCGACACGGAGTTGCTCGAACTGATCAACTCAGGCGACTTTTCCGCATCCAAGGTCGGGCTGTACCTGAATTCGCTGAAAGAAAAATTTGAGGGGCCCGTCGTAGTAGACCTGCTCTGCTACCTGCGGCTGCACACGGAACTGTCTATTCGAGCCAAGGGTTTGCTTATGATGCGCGAGCAGGGGTTCATGGACAAAGCCGGCGTCGAAACGCGGGCAAAACTCGAGGAGTTGAAGTTCCTCGAGTCGAGCATCGGGACGACCGGTCTGCTCGCAATCAAGCCCTTCATGCGCATGAGCCAAAAGGACCTCTGGCAGTTCTACATGCTCTCCAGCTAGCTTTCCGGGGTGAACGTCGAGGGGGCAGCGAGGGTCCGGAGGAACGCCTCGATCTGCGCCAGTTCCTTGGCATTGAGGTCCAGTGGCTTCGACTCGTTGTGGCCAATCATGGCATCCGGCGCGGCATTGTAGTGCGCCAGAACATCGGCCAGGGTCGCGAGCTGCCCTTTGTGGCCATACGGAGCGGTGTTTTCGAGATTGCGCAGTGACGGCGTGCGGAACGCCCCGATCAACTCAGGGCCCGTGCGGGCGAAGTCGAGCTCATGGCAGTTTCGTTCCGGATCGTCATTGTGTGGCCCCCTGCAGTTGAACGCTTGTTCCAGGACTTCGCGGACGCCGGCGATGCGACCCTTGTCCGGCACCTCTCCAGGGAGGTTGATCAGCCCGGTATTGTGAAACTCGTTATTGGTCAGCAGCGGTCCATTGTGGCACTGCGTGCAATTCGCCTCGCCGATAAACAACCTCAGACCACGTATCTCGTCCTCCGAAAAGAGCCCGGCTTGTCGCTCGGTGTCGCCTGCAACAACGGCAGCGACATACTCATCAAAGCGCGATGTCGTCGGCATAATCGTGCGCTCAAATGCTGCGATCGCTTTGCCGATATTCGAGTACATCGTGTCGACCGAGGCGGCCTCGCCAAACACGGACTCGTACATGCGCCAGTAATTTTTGTCCTCGACGACGATCGCGATGATGATCAAGCGATTACTGGCATGTTCGTCAGGATCCTCGAGCGGCGACAACGCCTGGGACCACTGGCTGTCACGTCGTCCGTCCCAGTACAACCATGGGCTATGCGCTGTCCCCACGATACTCGGCGTATTGCGTTTGGACATACCCATCGCAACGCCTTTGGGCAGACCATCGGTGAAGTGCCGCTCCGGCTGGTGGCACGTGGCACAGGAGATACTGCCGTTCGCACTGAAGCGCGTATCGAAGAACAAAGCTCGACCAAACTCCACTGCGAGGGGGTTGTCTGCGACTGCGTTGCTTGGGTCCGGCGGCAGCTCCGGCAACGACTGCAGCCAGAGAGACTGCAGTACAGCGACTTCTTCGGCGGACCAGGCTGCCGGCGGGCGATTCTCTGACCACCACCAGCCGGCACTCACAATGGCGAGTATGGCAATAGCAGTGATCGGCGCACGAATATTCACAGGGTAAGCGGAATCACCACGGTGCCTTCAGACTCATCACTCCGAATCGTCACGACTATCTCCCAGTACCCGCTCATATGAAAACGCACACCGTCGAGGCGGTAGTAACCGTCGCCCAGGTCTTCGGTCACGCGGGGTTGCGTCGGCAGGCCATGGTCATGGGCCGGCATGCCTCCGTCGACTTCAATCTCTGCACCTTCAATCGGCTCGCCGGAATCCGATTCGACATACAGAATCCAGCTGTGCATGCGATTGATCTCTGGTGGCCCATCCGGTGTCGTGTAGGTAACGATGAATTCACCGGCATGAGCGGGCTCCGGGATCGGCAGGAGCAGCGCAGCAAGCATCAGGGTGGCAGGCGACGTTCGCGAGAACCACCGTTTGAGGCGGCCACTCATGGCAAGGTACTGGATCTGGATCAAGACAAGTAATCCTATGAAAAGTGGCCAGTATCCCCAACCCGTGAACCCGACCTCAAAGGGGAACACCGCCGCGTAGACGTCACCGCTGTCGGGATTCCGCGCGGAGACGATCCCAATGAAGTCGCCTTCGCTTTCAAAGGTGTGCACAACCGAGTAGACGTCTGGCTCCGTTGAGGCCGATTGATAGAAGACTGTTGCCGCGTCCAGGTCCTCGATCGCCTGGACATCTTCCATGCGCGCGAAGCGTCCTTTGCCCGTGATGTCCCGAATGATGCGAAAATCGATCGGCATCGTCTCCAGGGCATCGTGCATGAACTCCATGACAAATACGCTCTCCGCGGCAGCGGGCAGGTCCTCACAAAACTGCTCATGCCCGCTTATGCGTGGCTGATAAATCTTGAAGTGAGCCCGCAGGTAGTTGACTTTGATGACGCAGATGTCATCTTCCTCCACCACACCGCCGTGGGCAAAGGCCTGCGATTGCAACGCAAGCAGCAAGAATAAAAACACCATGCCCCGGTCGATCATGCGAGTATTCTATCCATGTATTTTCTGCTGAGCACATTTGCCCTGCTTGCCGGCCCATTTGTCTACGCTTTGGGTCGCCACAACAAGGTGACAGAGCGTTTGCTGGACGTTCTGATTATCGCAGCGATTGCGTGGATTATTAGTGTCCACATTGTTCCGGACGCCGTCCGGGCTGCCGGTTGGCCCGCATTGGCAGTTCTCGTGCTTGGCATGGCCTTCCCCTACCTGCTGCGCCGCATATTTCATCTCGCAACGAAAGCGATGCACGCGGCGCTGCTGTTTATCGCAGCACTGGCACTTATTCTGCATGCGGTGATTGATGGTATCGCGCTGCTTCCAGGCAATGGCGAGGAACTCGGCGTCGCCGTAATCCTGCATCGTCTTCCCGTTGGCATGGCCATCTGGTGGACATTCCGGCCCGCCATTGGGACAAAGGCCGCAGTTGCGGCTTTCGTGTTGATTATCAGCGCCACGGCCCTGGCGTTTTACTTCGGCGGTCCGGTCATCGAACTCGCCGAAAGCAAGATGCTGGCACTGTTCCAGCTCTTCGTTGCGGGCTCGTTGGCCGATATGGTGATCGTCGGGTTGCGCGATTTGTTCCGCAAGGCGCCACAGCGCAGCGACTAGCTTCTCTCCAGAAACCGCCCGCGGTAAAGAATGAGGGGCTCTGTTTCGCGATCTTCCAGGCGCAGTACGCGTCCGACTATGATCTTGTGGTCACCGCCCGCGTAGATGTGTTCGGTGCGACACTCGAAGCATGCCGCGTAGTCGGAAAGTACCGGCGCGCCATGCAGCCCTTCCCGGCAGTCCAGCCCTTCGAACTTGTCCGCGCCCCGCGTCGCAAACCGCGCAGACAAATGCTGTTGCTCCCTGGTGAGAACACTGACGGCGAAGTACGTGGCGTTCACGAACGCGTCATAGCTGTGCGCCTCGTTCGCAATACTCCAAAGCACCAGCGGTGGGTCAAGCGAAACCGAATTAAAGCTGCTGATCGTCATTCCGGCTCGCTCGCCTTGCTGGTCCAGCGTTGTCACGACAGCCACACCCGTGGCAAAACAACTCAACGCTCGACGAAATTCCCCGAGGTCTATTTGCGGATCGTCACTGCTGCTCAAACCGGGCTCCCTGTTTCGGTTCCAGAATTACGAGACGGTAACATCAGGGCGCCGCTTCGTCCTGAAAAATCTCTTCGATCGACAATCCGAACAAGCGGGCCGCTTTGAACGCCAGCGGCAAACTGGGGTCAAACTTGCCTTTCTCGATGGCGTTGATGGTCTGCCTGGAGACCTCGAGCTCGGCAGCAAGTTGCGCCTGCGTCCAATCACGCTCGGCACGGAGTACTTTCAGTCGATTCTTCACTGGTAGCGCCTGTAGCCGGCGACCGTGCTTACCAGGAAGGTGATACACATCAGCATGACGAGGTGTGAGATTTCCGGCTCAAACGAGATGAGTCGAACATCTTCGAGCAATTCATAGCTGAGCCCACAGACGAGTCCGACACCCAATGTCAGGGCGCCGGCCTGGAGGAATATTTTCTGCTGCAATTCATCCAGTCCCAGTACGTACCGGCGAGTCGCCGCGATCATTCCAATGCCTGTACCCAGGTTCAGGAGCTGCGCACCAATCGTTGGCAAGGTCGAAAAGTCCCAGGCCAGCTTCGGGCCGAATGCCGCGATCGCGCTGGTCAGGACCCAGGCTGCCGTCCATATCTTCAGTCGCGTCGTATTTCTATTGCTGTTGGCGGCCCAATCCTTGCCATCGGCCTTTGAATCATTCATCTGTCAAACTCCATTGTCTTAATGTCAAGTACACTTGACTCAAACAATAGTCAGTTCAACAAAGAATGTCAAGTCTCTTTGACAAAAAGTCGAGTACCCATTACCCAGAGGCAAGTCAACGAGGCTACGACTACTCGGGAGATTCCATCGCATTGCCACTCTGAAATTGCCCGTCGAACACCCTGAAGAACAACGCCAGCAAGCCACCGGCGACGAGATGCCAGACGCCCCAGACAGCAGCAATCGCCGCAGCACCACCAAGACCCTTGAGCTGGCTCAGCAATATCACGAGCGCCAGTCCCGAGTTCTGAATCCCGATTTCAAACGTCAGCGCTCGCCGGGTCGCCATGCTGCGAGACAGCACCCGCCCTGTCGACGCGCCTATCGTGAACGCAAGCGCGTTGTGCAGCACGACCACACCGCCGAGCAATGGCAGTGCGGGGAAAAGTACCGGGAAGAAATACGCAATTCCGTAGATGATGACGCCAACCAGCACCGAAACGCCCAGGATTGTCGTGCGCTTCCGAATGCGTCGAGCAACGTCCGGTGCTTTCGCCGCAACGGCCATGCCGAGAACCAGCGGCACTGCGAGCAGGAATGTTGTCTGCGCCAGGAACATGATTGGGCTGACATCCAGTGATCGCAGCAAGCTCGCCGTCGGCTCATACGCCTGCGTCCAGAGCAGGATCGATGCCGGCGTCAGAACAGCCGCCAGCAGACTCGATGTCGTAGTCAATGCCACTGAAACCGCGACGCTGCCCCGCGACAGATAGGTAAGGAGGTTTGAAACGGCACCACCGGGACAACAAGCGACCACTATCATGCCGAGTGCTATCGACGCGGCAGGTCGTATCGCCAGGATCAGAAGAAACGTCGCTAACGGCAAGGCAATCACCTGGGCAACGACGCCACCGGCAAACAACAGTGGCTTATCACGAAGGAATGCAAAATCATCGACGCGTAACCCAAGAGCTACGCTGAACATCACAAGCATCAGCGCGAGCGCTACTCCGACTTGCCCGACCGGGTCAAGCACGATGCGTAGACTATCGAGCGCACTGATATCCATGAGCAAAGAAGAACCCGCGTTTAGAGCGTCTCCGACGGCAGGAATGGTTTGACTCCGACCGCCTGGTAGAGCTCATCGGGCTTGTATGCCGTGTTGCCCTTCATGACAAGGGTTGCGCGGCGGATCGCCGAGATATCCTCGATTGGATTGCCGTCGACAAGTACGAGATCGGATGACTTGCCAACCGTGATTGAACCGGTCGTATCGTCGACGCCAACGACGCGCGCGGAATCCAGCGACGCAATTCGCAATACGTCTGCGTTCGAGATTCCTGCCTCCGAATAGAGCTCAAGTTCTCGATGAATCGTGAACGCTGCCATATGATCGCTGCCGGGCACAATCTGTACGCCGTTGTCGTGCAGCTTTTTGATCATTGCTGCTTGCGCGACGGCTGAGGCTGCCCATTCCTCGACCTTGTCTCCCATGTCCATTTCGGGCTTGTAAAGTCCGCGAGAAATCGTGGCCGGAAGGTGCTCCGCGATCGCCGCAAAGGTCGGATCCGGATTGCCCGCGTGATGCACGAGTTGCGTGTCGAAGATAGCTGCGGTCGGGTCGATCGTGGTGCCTTTCTCAACAAACAGCGCGATGTAGTCTTCGACTTCCTGACTGTTGAGATCCAGCTTGCCAGCCTCGTCACCGTACAACGTGAAGCGCAATTGCTTGCGTGTATCTTCGCGATCACCTGCGAGAAAATTCAGGAACACCATGTTGATGTGCTGAATTTCGTCATAGCCGGCGCGGACCGCCTGTTCCGCCGACATGAAGGCGGGAATGTGTCCCGACAGGCGCATGCCGTGCTCGTGCGTTCGAGCGGCAATGTCGTCAACCCATTCCGGGTCGATCGAGCTGTACAACTTGATCTGCATGTAGCCGTTCTCGGCGTAGAAATCGACCCGTTCGAGCGCCTCTTCGAGCGACTCAACCGTGTCACCGGTCGCATATGGGCTCGCCTGGTCGATAAAACCGGAGCGGTAGGTATTTGGGCCGATCACCTCACCCGAGTCGTGCTTGGCCGTCAATTCCATGATCTGTTCATGCACGCTGCCGATGTCGCGCACGCTGGTGATGCCACCGGCTATATTCAGTACGCCGTCTGACAAACCGAAATGGCCATGCATGTCCCACATGCCCGGCATGAGCGACTTGCCGGTGCCGTCGATCCGTTTCGCGCCGTCCGCATCGATCGGGTCAGCCGACACCGCTGCAATCTTGCCATCGGCGACCAGGACGTGATGATCTTCCAGCAGGATACCGTTCACGACGTCGACAACGTCGACGTTTTCAAACAGCACCGGTGTCTCGAGAGGGTAGGCAAGATCGCCAGAGATACGCTCGATCATCTTCGCGTCCTCGGCGATCTGGATGGTGCCGAGCTGATCCAGGACCTCGGAACTCCATCCCTTCGGATACATGCCCATATAGCCGCCAAAATCCAGGACTGCGACCTCCAGATTCTCGTCGAACCAGGCATAGACGGGCGTGAACCCAAGACCCGCTATCGAATAGAGTGACAGCACCTGGGTACCGTCGGGCGTGTCAACGTCGGCCGAAGTCAGTTTCTCTACGCGCGCAGTACCGGAGGGAAGAATCGCGAGCTCGCCATCCATGTTCTTCAGCGCCGCCTGCACCAGGGTCGTCACGCCCAGCGAGCCAAACTCAGTCGGCAGATAGAAGCCGGGATCGTCCGTCGTCACACTGCCGCTTTCACCCGCCGTGCTCCAGCTGGCGACGCCGTCCTCATAGGCAAACGATTCGTCGATGGTGGCGCCAAATGGCGATGTGCCAGTAATTCGTTGCGCGATGGGTATGCCGTTGGCGTCGAGCTGCAATTCAGAGTTCACCCTGTATTCTCGATTGTTCCAGTGCACAAACGATTCGACGGTCTCCTTGCCGTCGCCCGTGCGTACAACCGTCGATTCACCTGCGGGCGTGCCCTGCGACAGCCACACGAACTCGGACGTTGTGCCAACAGTATTTTCTGTAGCGGGTTCCGGCGCTTCTTTGCTGCAAGCTCCCAACTGCATGACAACAAACAAGGTAATAGCTCCCAGAGCTACCTTCAGTGCGCTTCTCATTATTTATCTCCCTGGTTTTCGTTGAAGAACTCGAACATGAGTCGAGATCCCCATATGTCTGTTTCCTGGTCCGGTGCAATGCAAATTGTCTGATCGGGCATGCTCGCAGCCTGCCGTTCGGTGACGCAATAGCCATTGCTGCCGCGAACACCCTCGGTACCAGGCCAGCGATGGTCGCCCTCCTCCCAGGTACAATCAACCGAGGGATGGGCAGTATCCCTGCACGCGATCGTGCATTCCACGTTTTCGCCCTCGATGATCGGCATCGACCAGTCTTCGAGCTCCACGCCGCAGGCTTCACCTTCGTTCCAGTGGCGGGTCACTGACGCGGTGCTCGCGAAGAACCATCCACCGGAACTGACACTACCATCGCGGGGCACAACTTTGTCAGCACCGCCATTTATCTGCAGCAGTGGCAGGCGCCGCGCTGGTGTGCACTCAAAGCCGCGTTCGAGGCGACCGCCGACCAGCGCCGCAGCCGCGAATAACTCGGACGCCTCGCAGGCGATGCGGTTCGCCATCATGGCGCCATTGCTGAATCCTGACACATAGAGTCGCCCGGCATCGACGGCGTAAGCCGTTGTGACCGCGCCGGCCAGCGCCCTGAGGAAGCCAACGTCGTCGTTGCACGACGTCCATGCGCACTCCCCGCATACCCCGCATTCCGGTGGGCACGGTACCTTGTCCCTGTCCGGTGTGCAGAGCGGCCCATCGGGCCCTTTGTCGAAAGCGCCCGAGATGTGGTTCCAGGACGTAACCTCCCAGGGCTCAGCACCATCGACGCTCGCCATGAACCAGGTCCCTTGCGGATACACCATGACGTAGCCGTATTCTTCGGCATACTGGTTTAGGCCCTGGGTGACTTCGGCTTCGGTCCCCGTCGCTGTCCCGCCGTAACCATGCAGGAAGATCGCGACAGGATGGACCTTTTCGCCGTCGTAGGATGATGGCAAGAACACAAAGTACTCGCGGAGGTGGCCTCCATGCTTGAGGGTAAAGCGCTGCATCGTGGGGTCCCACGGTTCGCCAGCCTGACCGCACCCTCCAGCTACCATCAACGCCACAAGAGAAAGGAAAGATAGCGTTCGTCTAAACATAGCGCCACATCATAACTGTTCTTGCTATCCTTGAAGAAAAGTTCGGGGGCAAAATGGCTGGATCTCTTATCCAGGAGCTAAAGCGGCGCAATGTCTTTCGCGTCGCGATCATCTATATCGTCGTCAGCTGGCTGCTCATGCAGATCGGCGACGTGATGTTCCCTGCCCTGCGCCTGCCTGAGTGGACCACGACGCTCCTCGTGGCATTCCTGATACTCGGGTTTCCGGTCGCCGTTATCTTCGCCTGGGCGTTCGAGCTCACGCCAGATGGCGTCGTTCGCACCACGGAGGTTCCTGCCGGGCAGTCGATTACGGCCGCCACCGGCCAGAAGATCAACTACACGATCATTGGCGCCCTGGTCGTTGCGGTCGTCTTTTTGCTGGCGAAGGATTTCCTGCGGACGGATAGTCCTGCGCAACAGGCTGTCGCGGTTGCCGACCAGTCGATAGCCGTCCTGCCATTCAAGAACCAGAGCGCCAGTGCGGAGAATGCGGAGTTTTTCGCCGGCGGACTGCACGATGAGTTGCTCACGCTGCTGTCAAAACTCGGCGATATGAAGGTCATATCACGCACGTCTGTCGAGCGGCTCGATCCAACGCTGAGCATTCCGGAAATCGGCGCCCTCCTCGGCGTAGCGACGATACTGGAAGGCCAGGTGCAACGTGCCGGCGACCGCCTGCGTATCAATGTGCAGCTCATCGATACGGCGGACGAAGATCATCTCTGGGCCAACACGTACAACAGCGAACTCTCCGCCGAAAACGTTTTCGAGGTTCAGAGCGACATCGCCCGGACGATCGCCAACGCCTTGCGTGCGGAGCTATCGCCGGGTGACGAGGATGCGCTGGGGGCAATTCCGACCACCAACACGGCAGCGCTGGAAAAATACCTGCTCGCCACCCAGGTCGCCAAGCGGCAGACGTATGACGCGCTGTACCAGGCCGAAACCTATATGCAGGAAGCAACGGAACTGGATGCCTCGTTCGCCAATGCCTGGGCGGGCCTGGCTCAGATGCGTGGAGAGTTGTTCCGAACCGGCGCAATTGGCCTGCAGCAGTATGCGGACGGAGCAACGATCGCCATTGCGAAGGCTTTGGCCATCGATCCGAAGAATGCCAATGCACTTGCCGTACGCGGCCAGGTACAGCATGCCACAGGCGATTCGTCGGCAGCCGAAGAGTCTTTCCGGGAGGCATTGGAGATAGAGCCCGGCAGTTCGAGAATCCTCGGCATGTTCGGTGAGATGCTGCGCACGCTGGGTCGGCTCGAAGATGCAAAAGAGGTCCTCGCCACGGGACTCGCACTCGATCCGTTGTCGTTCGAATTGTTGTTCCAGCTCGGTCGGACCGAAATGTACCTGGGCCATCCTGAGCGTAATATCGAGATGGCACGCCGTATCCAGGAGATTGAGCCGCTCAATATCAACGGGTACGTTGCCCTTCTCCAGGCAAACCTGTGGCGCGGACGTTACGACGAAGCCTGGCCCTGGTACGTGAAGACGCTTTCCACCGATCCGAGCGACTACGAAACCTGGGGCCACATCGGTTGTTTCATGAGCAACCTGGGATTGCCGGAGATTGCTGATCGCTACCTGGAAAGGGCGAGGTCGCTGGGACCGGACGAGCCGGTCGTGGCCAAATGCACATCTACGACGCTCACTAACAAGGGGCAGTTCGAGCAGAGCGCTGCACTCGCCGATCGGATGCTGTCAATGAGCATTGGTGATCGCTGGGACTCGGACCGGGTCCTGCTGCGGGCCGTTCGCGACCAAGCGTTCACGACCGGTGACCTGGCGCCCGCGATCGCGCACTATCGAAACAGGCGGCCCGAACTGTTTTCGCCCGCACCCGTGATTTCCCCGGCAAATGCGACGATCGCCGCCGACCTTGCATTGTTGCTCCGCAGATCCGGCGATGAGCGCCAGGCACATGTGCTGGTTGATGCGGCGTTGGAATGGTATCGCCAGACGCAACCGGCCGGTGTCTATGGGTATGTCTACGGCACGCTGGAGGTCCATTTGCTGGTGCTCAATGGCGAGCAGGATCTCGCAATGGCGGCCCTGGAAGAAGCCATCAACGGTGGCTATCGCTGGCAGTGGAAATGGGACCTGGCGAATCCCACCTACGATCCGCTGCGCGATCGACCGGAATTTCAGAAGCTGCTTGTATACGTCGCGCAGGATATGGCCAGGCAACGTGATGCCGTGCTGGCGTATCCACATCAGGGCGAATTGGACCTGCGCGACAAGCCCGCTGAGTAGTATAGTTAGGCCAACAGTCCGAACAAGAAGATCGGGGGATCCAGTGAACAAATCTATCGTCGCGCTCGCGACATGTATCTTATTGACTACCGGTTGTGAAGATTCCGGTGAAGATAACGGCCCGGCTCCGTTTGCAAGCCGCTACGAAGCCCTGCCAGCGCAGAACACACTGATTAGCGGTGCGACTGTCCTCACAGGCACCGGCGAGCGTCTCGAGAACGCGGACGTCCTGCTGGTCGATGGCAGGATTGCCGAGGTCGGTACCGGGCTGAGCGCCGCGGGCGCCGATGTCGTCGATGCGACGGGAAAATGGGTAACGCCGGGTATTATCGATGTGCACTCGCATCTTGGTGTCTACCCGTCTCCGGGTACCTCGTCTCACTCAGACGGCAACGAGGCCACGTCACCAGTCACGGCCGAGGTTTGGGCAGAGCACAGCGTCTGGCCGCATGATCCGGGATTCACGACAGCGCTCGCCGGTGGCGTAACCGCGATGCAGATTCTCCCGGGCTCGGCCAACCTGGTTGGTGGCCGAGGTGTAACCCTCAAGAACATTCCCGGGCGCAACGTCATGGATATGAAGTTTCCGGGCGCCCCGTACGGCATGAAGATGGCCTGCGGTGAGAACCCGAAACGGGTCTACGGCAGCCGTTCGCAATCTCCGAGCACGCGCATGGGCAACGTCGCAGGATACCGCGCGGCCTGGATTGACGCGTCCGAATACCGGGACAAAGTCAATGCGGCTGCAAATGGCCAGGGCGAGATGCCGAAACGCGATCTCAAACTCGAAACCCTCATGGGCGTTCTCGAAGGCGAGATCCTCGTGCACAACCATTGCTACCGCGGTGACGAAATGTCGGTCATGCTCGATATCGCGAACGAGTTCGGCTACAAGGTCGGCACGTTCCACCACGCGGTTGAAGCCTACAAGATCGCGGACCTGCTGGCAGAAGCCGACACCTGTGCCGCGATCTGGGCGGACTGGTGGGGCTTCAAGATGGAAGCCTACGACGGCATTCGCGAAAACGCCGCGATCCTCGACCAGGCCGGTGCTTGTACCGTCATGCACTCGGATTCCGAGGTCGGCATCCAGCGCCTGACACAAGAGACAGCAAAGGTAATGGGTGCGGCGGCAAGAGTCGGCATCAATATCGCGCCTGAGCGCGCCATCCAGTGGAACACGAGCAATGCCGCCAAGTCCCTCGGCATCCTCGACCAGACCGGCACGCTCGAAGCCGGCAAGATGGCTGATGTGGTGATCTGGGACGGCAGCCCGTTCAGCGTTTACACCAGGGCTGAACGCGTCTATATCGATGGCGCGCTGGCTTATGAACTCGGCAACGAGGCCGTCAACCCGGTGACAGACTTTACGCTCGGCACGGCCGCCGCCGCAGGAGGTGCACAATGAGCCGCCTGATGCAGATGCTCGCCTTGCTGGCACTCGCGCTCCCGGCTGCGGCCGACACGACCGCTATAGTCGGTGGCAAGGTACACACCGTCGGCCCCATGGGAACGATGGATAACGCCACCGTCCTCATCGTTGACGGGCGCATCGCCGCGGTTGGCGCGGACGTCGCTGTCCCTGGAGGCGCGAAAACAATCGACGCAGGGGGAAAGATCGTAACGCCCGGCTTATTCTCACCGTTCGGGCAACTCGGACTCGTTGAAGTTGGATACTCGGCCGGTCCGCTCGACTACTCGCAACGCGGCTCACAGTTCACTGCGAGTTTCGATGTTGCCGACGCCTATAATCCGCGATCGACCCTGATACCGATCAATCGAATCGAGGGCGTAACACGCGCGGTCGTCGCGCCGACCCCCGGATACCCGGATGAAAGCGGGTCGGGACACATCCTTGCCGGACTCGCTGCAATCGTTAATCTTGGCGACGACGACGTTCTGGATCAGCGCGGCGCAGCCATGGTTGTTGCGCTCGGTGAATTTGGTAGTGCGCTGTCCGGGGGCACCCGCACGGCCGCGTGGCTGACCCTGCGCAATGCACTGGATGAAGCGCTCGATTATCGTGAACACAAAGGCGATTTCGAACGCGGAATGCGTCGTGATTACGTGCACGGCGTCAATGATCTTGAAGCACTGCAAGGTGTCGTCAATGGCAATACGCCGATGATCGTGAGCATTGATCGGGCCAGCGATATCGAAGTACTGATCGATCTCGTCGACGAGTACAGCATCACGGCCATCATAATCGGCGGGTCCGAAGCCTGGATGCTGGCCGATGAACTGGCAGCGGCCAGCGTTGCTGTTATCGTTGGACCGTCGGCAAATCTGCCCGGCAACTTCGATGCCATCAACGCGCGCTTTGGCAGCGCTTCTATTCTTGTCAACGCGGGCGTCAAGGTTGCGATTGCCGACTCCGATGCCCAGACGCACAACGCTCGCAATATGACGCAATCGGCGGGCATGGCCGTTGCCCAGGGACTCGACTGGGACGCCGCACTACGCGCAATCACGCTGACGCCCGCTGAGATCTTTGGCGTTGCGTCGACAACGGGCAGTATCGAGATTGGCAAGGCCGCGGATATCGTGATCTGGCCGGGCGATCCACTCGAGCTGACCAACTACCCGGAGGCCGTCTTCATCAACGGAGTCGCCATCCCGATGGTCAGCCGCCAGACGCTGTTGCGCGATCGTTACCTGCAGGACGGCAAGCCGCCAGCCTATCGCGACTAGCTACGCATAAAAAAAGGGGCTGCATGGCAGCCCCTTTTCACCTATCACCAAAGCGTTAATTGGTGACGTAGTTGAACTGCAGGTACCAGGCGGCGCCGATCGTGTCATACGCCTCCGCCGCAGTGTTTGTCCCGGTGTTACCGTATTGTGTAAGTTGCGGCAGCATGGGTGGGTCTTTGTCGAACGCGTTGTTCAAGCCAAGACGGAACGAGTACGGCCCGTTTGAGTAGCCCACGGAAATATCGTGATACACGTAGGCAGATACTTCGTTGACGCTCGGAGCCAGTCCGTTAGCACAGAAGCAATCGTTTTCGTTGAAGAGCTCCGGTGTGTTTGAGTCTTTCGCTGCACTCCAGTAGCGCATCCGCCAGAACACATCCCAATCGCTGAACGCGTAGGAAATACGACCACTCGCACGACTGTCGGGCGTCAGAATCTCACCCTTGTTGTCGTCAACGTCGCCGCTTTCAATGCCGATTTCGTCCCAGCTGAGGAGCTGATTCCAAACAAGGCCTAGGCCCAGCGTTCCCGGCCCAACGTCCATCGCGTAAGCGACCTCGATGTCGATGCCGTCCGTTTCGAACTGGTTCTCGTTGGAGGTACCGGAATCAACACCCGTCAAAGCGCCTGCACCTGGCCTCATATCGCGGCGAGCACGACCACCGGGTTGCAGGCCAATGCCGCAAACAGGATCGAACTCCGAAGTAGGCACATCGTAGCAGCGTCGCAGCACGGTATTTCTCGAGGTCGTCGCAATGCCGTCGTCGATCTTGATGTTGTAGTAGTCAACCGCAACCGAAAGCGCCTCTGCGAAACTGGGCTGCCAGACCAGGCCGAAAGTAAACGAATCTGCAGTTTCTTCCTGCACGAACGGGTTGCCGCCAATGAACCCACCAGTACCCTGCTGTTCAGGCTGCGTCAGCAAGAAGATACCGTCCGGCGTCGCCGGTGTGATATTTGCATTAATGCGATCCTGAATAACCTGGATCGAACGGCAGTTTTCAGCGATCTGTCCAGTGGTCGCGTTCGTAACGCCGTCGCAAGGATCGTTAACGTTGGCAAATGTCTCGCCGGCGCCTGCGTACAGGTCAGCGATGTTTGGCGCGCGAACTGACTGCGATACGGTGCCACGGATTCTCAGCGATTCAATTGCAGAAAAATCAAATCCCGCCTTCCACGTGGTTTGCTGTCCGACCGTGGAATAGTCTCCGATGCGAACTGCCGCATCCAGAGAAAGCGCGTCAAACACGGGAAGGATCGCTTCGCCGTACCACTCGGTAACGTGGAAACTGCCGTTTGTCGGCGCCGTGGCGTTGCCACCGCTGATCCCTGTCTGATTGAAGCCCGGATTGATCTCCGCACCGACTTCCTCCCGATACTCGAGACCTGTGGCAACAGAAATCCTGCCACCCGGAAGCTCCCATCCGAGCTGACCCGACACCCCAAGGTGCGCGATTGACTGCTCGACCACCGTCTTGAGGTTTCCGGGTGCTTGCAGATACCTGACCGCAGCCGGTGTGATCGTGCCCTCGCCGAATACGTTGAAAGGTACGCAGCCCTGAATTCGGGCCAACTCACTGGCGCATTGAACCGTGACGCCGTCAGCCGCCAGTTCCGTGTCGAGCGCCAGTGCCGCACGTTCGGTATTGATCTGCCCGGTATTCTCCTGGTTCTGCTCGGTTCGGCCATAACTTCCGTACATCTCGAGGTCCCAGTTCTCGCTCAGGCCTACATCGAAGCCGACCAGGGCGCGCGTCGTCGTCCGATCAACCTGCGATGCCCGCGGACCGAACTCGATTAGGCGACGAACCCAGTCGTTGGTACCCAACTGGTTCGTGTTGGTCACACCAGCGGCAAGGAGATTGTCTTTGAGCAATTGTGGCATCAGCAGGTTCGATGCGACATCCAGGCCGGTGCTGCCACCGCGGCTGAACTGGAAGACGTCGTCGTTAATGCTGAGCGCAAAGGGTTCAATCTCGGAGTCGGTTGCAACCGTCGACCAGTTGAGTTCAGTAAACGCAGTAATGCGATCAGAAATCGGGTACGACGCGTTCGCTGCTGCGAAATGGCGCTTCACCGGATTGAAGATCGTCCGGTATTCCGCACGATTGAACCGGTCTGACACATCCGGTGTGCCGAAAGGACCATCCGCGGTTGTCGGATCCTGAAACACCGTGCCATCGCCGTTGTACTGATCGCCAGCTCCCGGAGGATTCAGGCGACCCTGCGGCGGGTAGCTGGAGCCCAGCCAGACGGCTGTCTCACCATATCCGTCACCATCCTGGTCGGAATAGACAAGGTCGAATGCTGACCCGTCGCGCTCGCGCGAGCGTAGCGGATCGTCGTTCGAATACCCGGCCGACAGGACAGCAAATCCGCCCTGGCCGAACTCTCCGCCCAACGTAAGCGTGATGTCTTCCTTGTTCTTGTCGCCTTGGGTCGATGCGCCCAGCTGCGCGTCGATCTCGAGCCCCTCGAAATCGGTCTTCGTGACGATATTCACGACGCCCGCGACAGCGTCTGATCCGTAAATGGCCGATGCGCCACCAGTCAGGACTTCGATTCGCTCAATCATGCCGGTTGGAATCGAGTTGAGATCAACACCGTAGCCACCACCTGGAGGAGCCCCCGAAACGAAGCGACGACCATTGACCAGCACGAGCGTACGGGCAGTGCCGAGGAACCTGAGGTCGGACAGGTTTAATCCGGAAAACGTTGTGAAGAACGCTGAATTGGCGTTGCTAACTGTCGAGATGCTCTGCGGCAATGTTTGCAGCAGATCACCGAGGTTCGTGGTGCCGGTTCCGGATATCTCAACTTCGTCAATCACGGTAACCGGTGACGAGTAGTTAAAGGTATCTCTTTTGATATGCGACCCTGTAACCACGATCTCTTCGAGAGTTTCGTCGTCTGTATTGTCTTGCGCAAAACTCGCTGGGGCATTGCCCACCAGCAGAGAGATCGCGCCGGTCGCTAGCAAGGCTGCCCTTCTGCGACTCTGTATTTTCCTTTTCATTCGAATGCTCCCCTTCTTGATAAAGATGGACGCACACCAAAAGAGTGGTGTGCATGTTCATTCGAGCACCCGTCGGTTTTGTTGTGAATATGACCCTATTAGACGTACGCGGCGTTTTTGCCGCGCCATTTTTGGTACGTTGAACTGGCGCAACGTTCACTTGCGCGCGGCTTCCTGCTGGCGGTAATCGAGAGGAAATTCTTGCGGCAGTACTCTTTTGCAACGTAGATAAATTGCACGTGCGTTTTTGCATCGTTGCGAAAACGCCTCCTGTATTTTTGGCGCAACAGGATTTCGCGCAAAACTCAATGCGAGGGGAAGGCCGATTCGAGGTGCGTACGCAAAGACGTGGCACCCATTTTGCGGCGACGCTGCCCCGGGCTGATCACGACGACCTCTCGCCCGGTGGATTCAATGTCGGGCGTCAGATCAACTAGCCGTCCTGATCGCAGGTAGTTCTCGCAAAGATGCGTCGGCAATCGACAAATACCGAGACCCGCGAGCGTCGCCTCCCTGGCTTCGAGCAACCCGGATACCACGTACTTCGCATTAACAGTTACGGTTGCTACTTTTCCTCTACCACCAAAACGCCAGGAATGACGGCCGCTATCGACGCTCTCAACGATGCAATCATGGGATTCGAGATCGAACGGTGTGCGCACGGGAGGGCGATGCGATGCGTAGTCTGTGCTCGCGTAAACCGATTGACGTACGTAGCCGATTGGATTGGTCCAGCCGCCTGAAATAGTTACAGGTGCAAGTGCGATGCCGATGTCGACGGCTTCCAGGGCACCTTCGCTCCATACTGTGACAGGCCGCCGTTCGATGCGCATGCCAGGATTGTCTGACTCAAACCCAAGAAGCAGCGGTTCGAGGAAACGATTAATAATGTCGGCCGGCGCACCAACAACAATGGGCTCCGAATTTCCGAGAATGGCGCCAATAGTGGCCACCGACTGCGCGTTCTGTGCGGACTCCAGCATCCGCTCACACTGCTCCAGGCAACGTCTGCCGGCCTCCGTCACCGCTATATGCTTTGGCGTTCTATCGAGCAGCTTCACGCCAAGATTTCGTTCCAGCGATCCCAGCCTGCGACTAATCGTCGTCCGCTCCATGCCGAGATCGACTGCGCATCTCGAGATACCGCCCGCCTGAACAATCTTTGCAAACAAGGCCAGGTCCGCCACCTGTTTCAGTTCACTGTGCATGTGCATCCCCCTCTACGAAAATTCTCCACTCCTATATGAGAGTCATGAAAGAGAGATTTGGTTGTTGCATTTCGTGCGTTTGTTGCAACGCTCGGGTGCGATGCGTGCGGACAGTACAACGTTGCAAAATCGGATCAAGACAAATGGAACCTCATGTCGATTAGCACGGTCAGAAGGTTCTGCAGTTGCTGATTTTGGCAGGGGGAGACTGTGGAGATGAAAAAAGGCCGCACCGAACTCGACCGATACGATGTTGCTATCTTGTCGGCCTTATCGGTCGATACTCGACTGTCAACGGTCGAGATTGCGGAGAAAGTGCACCTCTCGCGTACCGCAGTTTCCCGGAGAATTTCCGCGCTCAAGCGCATGAAGGTGCTGAACAACTCGGCTGATGTTCTCAACTACGAGTCAATGGGTTTCAAGGTGCGTGCCAATATCGAGATATCAGCGCCAGGACAGTTCGCAGCCATTATTAAACCAAAACTCCTGCAACGGCCCGAGGTACTAAGCGTCGCAGTGATGGCCGGCGACGGTCTGCTCTGCCTTGATGTCATCGCCGTGGACATGGAGCACCTGCACGCCTTTATCAATTCTTTGCGGGAAAGTGGCGACACGACCACGAAGATCATTTTTGCAGAAGAAAAGTCACAGCTGACCCTGCTCGAGCGGATGCGCAAATTGAACGACGAATCCCTCGTCGGCCTCGTTCGCGTCTAGTCCCCCTGTTATCCTGCCGGCATGACAAATGCCGATGTCCTTGTAGTTGGCGGTGGTGCCGCTGGCCTGATGTGTGCGATAACGGCTGCGAAACGCGGCCGCGCTGTGATTGTGCTCGAAGGTTCCAACAAGGTCGGCAAGAAAATCCTGATGTCGGGCGGCGGGCGCTGCAATTTCACCAACCTCTGGTGTGAGCCGTCCAACTTCTTGTCCCACAATCCGCATTTCTGCAAGTCGGCGCTGTCGCGTTACACCCAGCACGACTTTATCGCGCTTGTCGAAAAACACGGCATCCCCTACCACGAGAAGGCTGCCGGTCAGTTGTTCTGCGATCACTCCTCGAAAGATATCGTCGCCATGCTGCTCAAGGAGTGTGGCGACGCCGGCGTGCGCATAGCCACCGACTGCCCTCCCGAAAAGATTTCCCGCACCGACCGATTCATCGTCGCAACCGGGCAGGCGACGTACGCCTGCGACGCCCTTGTGATCGCGACAGGCGGCCTTTCGATCCCGAAAATGGGAGCGTCCGGCTTCGGCTACGGCATTGCGAAGCAGTTTGGTCACAATGTATTCGACACGCGCGCCGGCCTGGTGCCCTTTACCTTTACCGGCGCATTGCACTCGCTCATGGAGAGCTTGTCGGGCGTCAGTACACGCGTAAGCGTGACCACGAACGGTGCGTCATTCACCGAAGACATGTTGTTCACGCACCGCGGGCTGAGCGGTCCCGCCATACTGCAGGCGTCCAGCTTCTGGAATCCGGGCGACGCCATCAAGATCGACCTGCTTCCGGGACAAGACGCCACAGAATTGCTGCTCGGAGCAAAAGGGAGCCAGCCGCAGGCGCTGCTGCGTACCGTCCTGACGAGGGCCCTGCCCCGCGCGCTCGTCACCGAACTCGAGGCAATTATCTGGCCGGAGTTCGCCGAAATCGCCCTGGCGGAGATCGGCAAGAACGCTATCGCCGGCATAGCCCGGCAACTCAACGGCTGGACTATCCGACCTGCGGCGACCGAAGGCTATCGTACCGCGGAGGTGACGCTTGGCGGCGTCGATACCAAGGAACTGTCGTCAAAGACGATGGAAAGCCTGAAGCAGCCGGGGCTGTACTTTATTGGCGAGGTGGTTGATGTCACGGGCCATCTCGGCGGCTTCAATTTCCAGTGGGCCTGGTCATCGGGCCATGCAGCAGGCAGTGCGGTCTAGGTTGCTAACGTTTTCGAGCAACGCCGCATCCAATATCACATGGCGGCAGTTATGAATATTGGCGGCACACCGTCACAGGCGGATTTCCATCGTGCGATCAACGACCGATCGGACCGATGGTACTCGGCCTGCCTGAAAATTACGCGAAACCCCGATCTCGCGGCGGACGCGGTACAGGATGCGCTACTGAATGCGTGGAACAAAAGGGCCCAGTTTCGCAGCACCTCCCGACTGGACACCTGGATTCACCGCATCGCCATCAATGCAGCGCTGAACCTGCTGCGCAAATCGCGGCCGGGTGTGTTCGAGGCACTCGAGAACGACGTTGAGGACCTGGACCGCGGGCCCGACCAGTCGCTGCTGGACCACGAGCTCGAGAGCCATCTTGCCGAGGCGCTGGCCCACCTGACCGAAGTCGAGCGCATTTGCTTCGTCCTCAAGCACCTGGAGCAATGGCGCGTTCCCGAGATCTCGGCGGAGCTTGGCATTAACGAAGGGCGCGTCAAGCAAGCCATCTTTCGCGCCGTGAAGAAACTACGAGTTGACATGAATTACCTGAAGAGACAGTCGCTATGAACGACAGAATCGACGATCTTGTTGCCGCCCACCGGGACGACGTACACCCGGCGCCGGCACATTTGAAACAGCAATGGCACGACGCGATCGACAGCGCTGCCGCAATGGAACGCGGCAAGACGCAGTCGCCAGCGGCGCCCTGGCACCCGGCCTCGATCTTTCTTGGCATGGCTATCGCCGCGGCCCTGGCCCTTGGTATCGGCATTGGCTATTTCGCGGCGGATGAAGGCACGAGCGACTATGCCCCAGACGTCCAGGTCGCGGATGCGCCCGAGCACTCCGGTGTTTTACCCGCATCATTATCGCGCGGCGTGCAGCTTCATTTTCGCGACAGTCGCGAGCAGCTCCTCAGCCTGCCCGACACGGCCGACCGGACGCTCCTGGTGCTGCAGATTATCGAGCAGAACCGCCTGTTTGAAAGTGCTGCCAAGAATAGCAACTCACCACGACTTGCCCGCGTGCTTCGCGCCTTGGAACCGGTTCTTCTGCAGCTCGCCGCCGAGGACCTGGAGCCGGCGGACGCCGAAGCACTTCTGTCCCAGCTCGCCTTCGAGTTGAACGTGATGCTAACCAAACTTGCTGCTGAATCATCAGATGATTCACTGACCACATGATTCAAGGAACACCCATGAACAAAGTTTTGAAAATTGCTACCGCCTTCGCACTTATCCTGCTTGCCACCCCTGCGTTCACCCAGTCGAACGACGCGGAAGACCAGGACAGTCTCAAGATGGCCGCACTGGAAGCGCTCATTACCGCACCACCGGAACGCGCGCTGCCGATCATTAACAAGGTACTGGCTGGCAACAACAGCACGGAACTCAAGGAACGAGCGCTGTTCCTTTTGAGCCAGATGGAAACCGCCGAATCGCAAGCGAGGCTGCTGGCGTTTGCACGTGATTCGCAGGGCGAGTTACAGGCCGAGGCCATTCGCATGATCGGCATTGGCGGTGATAGCGCGACGCTCGCCAACCTCGGCGATATCTACGCCAACGGCGATAGCGAAGTACGGGAAGCCGTTCTCGAGGCCTACCTGATTGCCGATGATGCCGACGCTGTATTCAAGATTGCAGCTGCTGCCGCTGACGAAGCGGAGTTTTCCGAAGCCGTTGAAATGCTCGGCGCGATGGGTGCGCACGATCAGTTGCGCGAACTGCGTAGTCGTGCAGGGCTCTCCGAATCCCTGATCGAAGCCTATGCGATTTCAGGCGACGCCGAGACGCTGAAGGAACTGGCGATGGATAGCAACAACCCGGAGATGCAGATTCAGGCAATCGAGGCGCTGGGTATCGTTGGTGGTAACGAAGTCGGATCGATACTGGTTGGCCTGTACAGGAACGCTGCCAACGAAGATGTAAAGGAAGCTGCCCTGGATGGCTTGTTGATTTCAGGAGACGACTCCAGCGTCCTCGAGCTGTACAGGAGCACCAGCGACCAAGGCGAAAAACGCGAGCTGCTTGAGTATCTCGTCATGATGGATAGCGATGAGGTTTGGGACATTATCGACTCCGCCCTGGAAGGAACGGAATAATGCGAGCCCTGAAATCTGTCTTCCTGACGCTACTCGTGCTCGCGCTTCTGAGCGGGCCGTCACCCGCGGGTGCATCGACATTCGACCAGGCTGATGGCTGGGTCAGGTGGCGTGTCGATAGTCCTGTGAATATGGGTTCATCCTGCTGCGGCAACATGGCCGGGGAACTGACTATCTACGTGCGCAGCGAGAGAGGGAGCCCGGTGCGCATACGCGCGTTTGATTCCAACTGCGATAAAGGCCCGCAGGAAATTGTGGCCGATCTGGGGCACCTGTCGGTGGAGAAGAGCGACGCGTTGCTCCTCGAAATCGTACAGGCTGACCAACTCGATATGGGCGTAAGGGAAGACGCCCTGTTCTGGCTGGTACATACCGGTTCAGATGCATCTTTTGAGTATGTCGATCGGCTTCTGTCGAGCCGATAGCCGGTTCGACGGCGGCGAGCGAGTGCGGGTTCGATGTTTAAAATCGGCTGCTTGGCTTCGGCCTCGATACTCCCTGGCACCAGCCTGCCATCCGCATCCTCACGACGCTGGCCGGCAAGAAAAAGCAGATTGCCCACCCGTGCAGATTCCGAATGGGGATAACCCATGCCCGCAAATGGCCCGTCGTCATACCCGGCAATCTCGTTGGCATGAGTAGCAGTGGAAGCGGTGAACAGAAGGACTGGCCAACGGCGACTTCTGCTTTACCCCTGGGCCTTCGGCCTGTCCTCGCTACGCTCGTTTTCTCCAGTTGTTATTTTCGACCTAGCTCAGTCCTTGATCACGAATGTAACGACCATCGTTACGCGGTACTCGGAAACGTCGTCACCGGATACCAATATTTTTTTGTTCCTTAATCCAGGCACCCTGAACCCTGTCTACAGTTTTTGCGAACCGCTTTATTCCGGACTCGATGGCCTCCTCAAAACTCTTGTTCGACGATGCGGTGATCTGTGAGTTCTTGGCAATGCTCACTGCTTTCTCCTGCTTGTCGGTCCTCGTTTGCCGAATACGATGCCATCGGAAATTTGGAAGATTTCCATGCATCAGGTTGGTCAAGACAACTTCGTCCGCCTTGCCATAGAAGAAGGGGCAGGCGCCAGCCTGCCCCCTATCCATTTCGCAGCACTTATCTGTCGGTAATGCGTAGCACTACGCGACGGTTAGCCGCTTTGCCTTCCACTGTGTCGTTGTCAGCGATTGGCTGTGATTCGCCATAACCGCGAGCCGTAATGCGATCCGCGCTTACGCCTTTTGCGATCAGGTAGTCCCGAACCGTTTCTGCCCGACGGGCTGACAAGGACTCATTGTACTGCGCCGCACCAACGCTATCCGTGTGCCCTTCGACCTCGACCGTGATTTCGGGATACTTGACCAGCGTGGCCGCTGCGTCGTTGAGGACCGACTCAGTACCGGAGACCAGTTGATCGGAATTCGACTCGAAAGTGACACCCTGCAACTGTATTTCCGCTTTGATTTCGCAACCGTTCACATCGACCTGCACACCCGGTGCTGAATTCGGGCATTTATCAAGACGATCCACAACGCCGTCTGCGTCGCCATCAAGCTCGCAACCCTTCTCGTCGACCTGCGCACCGCTCACCGTCCCCGGACATTCATCCGCGTAGTCAGCGACAGCGTCACGATCGCTATCCAGCGCGCAACCTTTCGAGTCGACAGAAACGCCTGCCGGTGTGCCAGGACACTGGTCCGCACTGTCAGCAACACCATCGCCGTCGGTGTCTACGACGGCAGCCGCCACGACAACAGGTGCTGATGATCCCTTGCCAAATGGAACCTGGATACCAAGGCTGAAGAGATCATCGTCCAGCGAAATGGAACGGAACTCGTAGCCCCGATGTCGATATTCGCCACGCAACGACACGCGGCTATCGCCGAAAATTCTTGCCCTGAAACCCGCACCGGCCGCCCATGCCCCGGTGCTCTCGCTATCGAACCCTTCGACATCGACTCCTTGTGTCGCAAGACCACCAAACAGGTAGGGCTCGAGTTTTCCGTTACGATTGAAGACCCACTGCAAGTCGGCCCCGAATGTGTGCGTCTCGATCTTCGGCGACTCGTCTGTGCGTGTTCCCTGCAAGTAAAACTCGAGGTTGAACCACTTGCTGATGTCGACGCCGCCGCCAACCTGGTAGCCGTTGCCATCATCCTGGCCGACCTCATCACCGGATTGCAGGTGCGACAACATGGCATAGCCATAGGCCTCTCCCGCCTCGGCTACCGACGTGCTCATTCCGAATGCCGCGAGCACGATTCCGGCTGCGGACGTAGAAACTGTGTTCATCTACTACCCCTTAAACTATCAATGTTGAAAATGGGAAAGAATTGACCCCAAATCGCTGAGCCACAAAGCTCGGGAATATTATAGACAGGCTGGGCCAGGGATATGCAAGAATCGCGCTTGCTCGCTATTGTGACTACTCTTGACGCAAACTCGCACATACTCGAGCAGGGAGAGCCAAACTTCGGCATCGACCCGACCTTCCTGCTGCAACGCACGCAATCGAACGGCCCCGCCACATCCGCACCGATCGACCCTCGCGAAAATAAGCTCGCAGAAATGGTCGCGGTAGTCGTCGCCGATACCGAGGATGCTTGGCACGCGATTTTTGCCGCGAACAGCCGGGGCTACGAGGAACCGGCCCTCGTGCTCTTTACGGGGGGTGGCTCGCTCGGCATGCGGCACGGGCCAGGCTGCGATAGCCCTACACGAAGATGGTTGCTGTATTCAGCAGATCAGAGATTCCCCGGGAATGGTGTAAAGCGCCCGAGCGGTATTGATGCCCTGAGTGACCGTTATTGGCCGGGTTCGGCCTGTTGTTATCACCGAAAAGCAGCCGCTCAGCGCCAGTAAGCAAAAAGGGTCAGAACTTGCCGCTTCATCAGGGTGAGTAGTGCCACTAGCACCGAACAACTTCTGTATCGCGTACTACGCTAGAATTGCCCGTCAGGTTGACAGTGCCAATATGAGATCAAATGATGCAGATAAGCAAAACATCGGCTCCAATCAAGGGTCGAGCAGTGCTCCTTTTTTCGGAGTTCGCTGTCATCGTGGTCGGTGTTCTAGTTGCTCTGGCAGTTGATGAATGGCGAGATAATATTCAACTTGCTAAGCAAAGAACCCATATCTTGTCGAATCTTCTAATCGACCTCAAGGCAGATCGGTTCGATCTTGAGCACTTCGATAAAAGGGCGCGAACGCGATGGGCCGCCGCCCAATATCTTATTTCCCTTGAGCGAGGCGACAGCTTAGCGAAGACAGAATGGACGGATAGCCCTGGGGAGGCAGTGTATGAAATTGCGTATTCTGCGCGAATTCAGCCCAGTGAGGGCGCGTTTTTGGAGATGGTATCTGCTGCCGACAGCGTGCCGATAAGTGATAATGAACTGCGGTCGAAGATACTCAGATATTATTCGCTCGCCGGCGACCGAACTGCAGTCAACGAATTTATATCTCCGCAATTGGAGCGATTCCATCACGTACTGGAGTCGCTGGGCATATCGCCTACCGATCGTGACACGATTGATGTGGCGGTAGTGCTGGCCGACCCAAGTGCAAGCGCACTGATCAGAACCATTAGTGACACCGCAAGGTTTTCCTCGAGGTACCTGGAGGATCTACGGACCGCAAATCGTGATCTCATCGCCTTAATCGAGAAGGCTCTCGAAGGCAAGCAGCAAAGTCAGTAAGCGCCGAACACCTCAATGGCAAATTCTGACCCCTTCTTCGCATTCAGTCTGAGCGGCTGCTTTTCCCGAAACCTGCCGCTCGAACGTCTGCTTTAGGGAAGTGGTGAAGGGCTGGAACACAGCCACTAGCGGTCATTCGTAATCAGACGATAGCCTGTTACATGAGTAGATCTCATCGTCGCGCAAGTCTGTCATGCGGAGTTGTTCTCGCGACTCAAAAATGAACTCTGTTTGGATCACTTCGCCGGCTGGGTGCATGGTCAAAAGCATTTCAATTATGTTTTCGTCCGCGACACCAGTGCTGTTTGTCATCGAGATAATCTCACCCGAGCGCACTACTTCGACGAATTGATTGTCCTCGATGCTCCAATCGCCAACTATGCGTACTTGAGCAGTGAGGTCGCCAATATCATAGAAATCAAAGTTGTAGTCGATGGTCGAGCGGATGATGCCTGACTCCGTCGCAGAAAAGGTATTCTCGCCTATAGCCGTGTAAAGCTCGTGCTCAACGGTTGTGCTGTCACAATTCCAAGTGCCGACAATTGTGGGCGAGGCGCACGAGGCTAGGACGCCTAAAAAACAACCAGCTAGGACTAGGGCTCTGGCAATCTGGCTGCTTTGGTTCAATTGGGTCTCGGGAACTTTGTTGAAATTGCGCGGCTTATCGAACGGCTGCAATGGGTTGTGGCAGCCATAATACCGCAGATAACTTGACCGGCTGCTATGCCAAGTGAAGCAGCCGCTCACTCTGCTTCCTAGTGGACTACTGCTCTCGGCCAAAACGGGTTGTTACTTATACATCCAACGCAGCGCTATCACCGCGTCTTCGTCTCCACGTGCCAAGATCATTTCGTACAGGTCTATTGAAAAAGCGCAGATTCTCGATTTGTCGATTCCATCCGCTGTCACGTCTGCGATTTCTGCCACCCCTTCTTGCCCGTACTTCTGAAAAAGTGCGCCGTACACTGGGTTGAGCACTACCATGGCATCAGATTCTGACGGTATCTCCCGTGTGTCGTCGAACGTAGAAAGTATCAGGCGCGTCGACGCATAGTCTTTCTCCATTTGCTCTTGAGAGAATACACTGAGTGCACTAATGCCCCCGTCAACGTGAGGGAAGAGAAACTTGAAGCAGCTGTCATCGCCCCTCTCGCCAAGTGATGTCATTTGGTCCACGGTCAATTGGGCGGCGTTCAAGATTGCTGCATCTGAGGCTTTTGGCAACCTGCTGGCAATGACGCCTGCGACGATCTGTCTTATGTTCGTCTCGGCGACAAGAGAATCATGGTTTTCGCTGACAGCCACCTTGAGATAGTTCCGCACCTCGCTCACAGCCTCCGGTGCGAATTCTTGCATTGACTCATATGCTGGATTCTCTGCCACAAGTAATTCGAACTGCGTGAGAGCGGCCTGTTCCTTGTGATCCGCTATTATCGTTCCTTTGGCCCATGCGAACAGCGCCATGAACAACACCACTGTGATGACCGTGCTGGTGATCTGCTTGGCCTGGTCGTTCTTGAGCACACTTGCCACCGAAGCGCCAATAGCGCCGGCTACCCCTCCGCAGACCGCGGCAACTCCCACAGAATACCAATCCATACTTAGTCCTTTATCGGATGTTCACGGCAGATACGAATCTTGAGATCCACAAGTAATTGGCAATTGAGTTGAAGATGTCGATATCTACGCCCGAGGGGCTGCTTCGGGTCAGTGGCAGCCATAATACCGCAGAAAACTTGACCGGCTGCTATGCCAACTGGACCAGCCTCTCACGCCGCTTCCTGGCGGACTACCGCTCTCGGCCAGAAGCGATCGCTGAATTCCAGATTGAGATGGTGGGCACGTCAAGCCTGACCTCGACTGCCTCACCAGCGGCGTTTGCCCTCTCGGAGCGCAATGAAGCTGATCGTTCCAAATATGGCGGCGGCGAGAATCCTGCCTATTACTAGATTTGCAATCGATAGCGAAAACAGGATCACGCCGATAATAATAAACCCGGTTGGAATCGCCTTACGCATACCATCCCTTCAATGTTTCACCCACCATGTTGGATGACCGCTTTGAGTCAGGAACCGTCATTCTACCTTAGACTATTTGTATAACGACTTTCGGCCAGAAGGAGACGTTAGAAATCCCACTTGTTGGTCGAGTAGATGAATACTCCGAGCGCGCTGACTTCCCCCGTAGAGCCCAGCTCGACCGCTTCAATTTCTGTACCTACTGGCAGCTTGTCATTAGGGAACGGCCGCAAGCAGGAGGCTAACTCTCCGACCGCAAAAAGCTCGCCCTCGCGAGACCAAGAATAAGCCCCTTTAACAAGCTTGACGTCAGTTCCGTCGGCGAGACGATACATGCCGAATATCTCAGTATCGCCGAGTATTGACTCGTACACCGCCTGTCGATCCTCAGTATCACCGTCAACGATGTCCTTTCCCAAAACGACGCACACGGCTGTTTCTCCGCCGACGGCTTTAGCGTTCTCTTTAGATGCTAAGCGAATAGGATCGGAGGTTAGCACTATCCCTTCCGAGGCCAAGACAGTGGTTTCTTCGGTGTCGGTTATTGGAACAGCAGCGTCACAGGCAGTGAGCGCAAAAACTACAAGAATTTGAGTGGCCATCAAGGGCGGATTCCAAGAGAAATGTTTCATTTCATCAATGTCGCCTTTGGGTCAGTGGCGGAAATTATACCTCGAATCGCTCGACCGGCAGCTTCTGCACGTATACCGGCCCCTCGGTACCCGCCCTGGCAAACTTCAGCAGTCGGCCAACAGCGGTCATTCAGTTTCGTTCAATTCGACTGAGTAATCCAGCGGTTGGCGATAGTAAGTTTTTCCTTCAAACGTGAATGGCTGCCAGTCCTTCGGAACGTCCGCAACGCAATAGTCCTTGCTCTCATCTCGGGTCATATAACCGTCGCAAACTCGCTCACCATTTCGTTGAATCCACTCGCCGGTGTATGCGTCTACAGTTGGCACATCACTCTCGCACCCACAAATCAATGCACCGAAGGAAAGGAGGATAATTGAACTCGCATTTGGCATTTCGTTGTCCCTGACAGCTGCTATGCTAAGTGAACCAGCCGCTCATTCTGCAACCTGGCGAATGCTCGCTCTCGGCCAGTTGCGGTCTGCCGATTAGACAAAGAATCTAGCTGCTCCAGCTCATATGGATCTTCTTTTTTTCCGCCGCGCAATCGCGCAGGTATAGATTGATCAGACTCTGGTACGGAATTCCGCTTTCCTCTGACAGGCAGCGAAAATAGTCGATCGTATCCTCGTCGAGGCGGATGGTCAGCTGCTTCTTTGGCTTGTGAAGATAAGGGTTCTTGACAGATTTTGAAAAGTCGTATTTTCTCTTCATGATAGGAATTCCGAATACTGCTCACGCTCCGAAGGATCAGCCTTTCTTGCTGAGATGATCCGAATGACATTCTCCGCTTCTCGATAACAATGCACTATTACAAGCAAGCGAAGCTGAACGCTGAGGCCCAAGAGAACGAAACGGTCTTCATCATCAGAGTGATCGGGATCTGCGATGACGCGCGCATTGTCGTCGAGAAAAGCGGATTTCGCCTCCGCAAAGGAAACACGATGCTTCCTCAAGTTTTCCGACGCCTTCCGAGCGTTCCATTCGAAGGTAATCTCAGGCATAACTACATTGTAGCTACGCTGTCAGCCAGGTCAATGGCGCCATGTCAAAAAGACCGCCGAGTGACGGGTTTTGGCAAGCGAAGCTGACACTCGATGCGCCTATGCCACCGGGAGACGACCGGCAGCTCGGGGTCAACAACCGTCATATTAACTCAGATTGTTCGACTGACTGCTATGCGAAGTTAAGCAGTCGCCCGGTTCGTTTCCTGGCGTTGGTCTCAGAAC
>CAVOQS010000008.1:0-454679 GCA_963698415.1 uncultured Gammaproteobacteria bacterium
TCTCCAGCCTGTCTCGTGGTGGGCGGTAAGCGTCCGCTTCTGGACGTTCAGAGCCACTCGCCTGGTTCGCGTTGTAGTTTCCGCTGCCGACCCGGAACGGTCCCGGGAGGGCTGACACGCATGCAACGCTACAACTGCTTGGCAATGCGTTTAAACCCTGCCTTGATTTCCTGGCCCAAAAGCTGGGCTGCCGCGCGAACGTCGCCAGTGGACTCGGCCGCCGCACCACCCATTTTCTTCGCCTTGGCCTCTAGTTTCGACCACTTTCGCTCGAGCTCTTGCCATTCTTCGCTAGCTTCCATTTTGGCAAGATGCAACTTGACGCGTAGTTCGTCACGTTCCTCTTTGAGTTTCTCGACCATCTCCTCGATGTCTTCACTGAACTCCTCGAAGTTCTCTTTGATATCGTTCATGCCATGCTCCGGTTCTATCGTTATGCCAATGTGGCACCACGGGTTCTGAATAGCATTGCAGCATTGTAGTTCGTCACAGATGGGCCCAAAAGTCGGTGTTGTACCTACGGAAGCGGGGCCGAAAGCAGCCTGTCACTGCAGGAAACCTGTCGGTCAAGAGCGACACATTGGTCGCAGAATCACCTCAGACCTCCGTAATGAGAGCGCCGTCACATTTTTGGCCTGCTCGATGCCTATTATCGAGAATGGCCCCAGTAACGGTGAGTGTCATGAAAAAACGGATTCTATCCAGCGCGAGGAACGCACGGCTGATCTTGCCGGTATTGCTCGTGGCATTGACGCTTGGGGCATGCTACGAGACCTCCTATGACAAGGCGATAGCCGGGCTGAACGCGGGAGGCGGGGGGACTGGAACGCCACCACCGCCACCGCCGCCGCCACCGCCGCCACCACCGCCGCCACCGACAGGCTTCGGACCGAACTTCTCGGAAATTCAGGCGGCTGTGTTCACACCAAGCTGTGCGACGTCAGGTTGCCACGTGGGAGCCAATCCAGCGGCGAGCCTGAACCTCGACGCGAACAACAGCTACATGATGCTGGTCGGTGTTGCGAGTTCACAGAATGCGGGCATCCAGCGCGTCGCCCCGAACAACCCGAATGCCAGTTACCTGATTCAGAAGCTCGAAGGCACGGCAGGGACCGGTGTACAGATGCCGCCGAATGATCCTCTCGACCAGGCCGACATCGACACGATTCGGCAATGGATCAGCGCCGGTGCCGTCGATGACACGGCACAGGCGAGTCAGCCGATCAGGGTAGCGTCGCTGTCCGTCACGCCGGGAGGTACGCTGACTTCCGCGCCGACGCAGATCATCGCGGGCTTCGATCGACAACCGGATGCCTCGACGGTCAATGCGAACACATTCATTCTTGAAGACAGCAGCAACGTTGCGATTACCGCGGCATCGATATCCGTGCCAGGTTCCAATCCGCAAAGCGCAGTATTCAGCCTGGCGGGTACGACGCTGGCCGATGGTACCTACAGGGTGCGCTTACTCGGCTCCGGCGCGTCGTTCATCATGGACATGGATGCCAATGCCCTGGATGGCGAATACACCGGAGGATTTCCGTCGGGCAACAATGCAGCAGGCGGTGACTTCGTCGTGCAATTCACGATTTCGACCCCGGTGGTCGTTGGGCCGACGCTGGACGAGATCCAGGCGGCCATCTTCACGCCATCGTGCGCAACGTCCGGATGCCATGACAACGGGAGCCAGGCGGCCGGGTTGTCGCTGGCCGATGCCGACACCAGTTTCCTCGAGCTGGTCGGGCAGTTCAGCAATCAAAATGGCCAGTCAAACGTCATGCTGGTTGCGCCGAACGAACCCGACAACAGCTACCTGGTTCGCAAGCTGGAAGGCACGGCCGGAATCTCGGGTGGCCGGATGCCGCCCGGGGGCTCAGCGCTGCCGCAGTCGGACATCAATGTGATTCGCCAGTGGATTCTGGATGGCGCAGTACGCTGACCCGGTTCTTTGCTGCAGGTCTCAGGCGCGAAAGGCCGGGATTTGCAGTAAGCTCCGGGAATGCCTGCCGGTGTCCCCCATCGACAAACTGATCCTCGACCGCGACCGGCCGATGCTCATCGATGGCGGGCTGGCGACGCAGCTCGAAGCCCAGGGCTGCGACATCGGTAACGCGCTCTGGTCTGCCTCGCTGCTGCAGACAAATCCCGAGGCAATCGTCCAGGCGACGCGCGCGTACCTCGATGCGGGTGCCGAATGCGTGGCGACGGCCAGCTACCAGGCGAGTCGCGAGGGCTTTGCGACGCTCGGGCTCTCTGCCGATGAAGCCGACAAGCTGATGCGCCTGTCCGTGGATCTCGCCATGCGTGCACGCGACGAGTTCCTGGCCGAAAATCCGAACATTGGCTTCATGCCGCTCATCGCTGCGAGCATCGGGCCGTACGGCGCGATGCTGCATGACGGTTCGGAATACAAAGGCCAGTACGGGGTTTCCGCGGCGACGCTGCGCGAGTTTCACCAAGCGAGATTGAAACTGTTCGACGAGAGTGGGGCCGACATCCTGGCGCTGGAGACGATCCCGGCAAGACTCGAGGCCGAGGTGCTCGTCGACCTGCTCGCCGACTGCGACACACCGGCCTGGATCAGTTTTTCATGCTGCGATGACACGCACATCAGTGACGGTACCCCGATAGCCGACGTCGCCGCTCTGTTCCGGGATCATCCCACTGTCATCGCCGTCGGTGTCAATTGCACGCCGCCGCAGTTCGTACCCGAACTGGTACGCAAGCTCCGGACCGCGGCGCCAGACAAGCGCGTTATCGCCTATCCCAATTCGGGGGAAGTGTATAGCGCGGAAAACAGAACCTGGTCGGGCACCGTAACGCCGGGCGACTGCGCGACGGCTGCGCTCGCATGGGTCGCTGCAGGCGCGACGATAGTCGGTGGGTGCTGCCGCATGGGCCCCGACCACATACGCGCCATCCGCGAGGCGCTTACCTGAGTAGTTTGGGCAGAGCGCTCGGCGCATCGGCGATCGCAGTCGCGCCGGCAGCTTGCAGTTCCTCGACGGAACCATAACCGTAGGCGACACCGATCGGCGTCATGCCGTTCGCGACGGCACCGATGAGATCGTGTCTGCGGTCGCCGACCATGATATGGCGCGCCGCACCCGGGTTGCGTCCAAGGGCGAACTCGAGCAGTTCCGTCTTGGTTGCGCGCGTGCCGTCGAGTTCGCTGCCGTACACATTATGGATGAACTCGCCCATGCCGAAGTACTCGATGATGCGCGCGGCGTGCATATGCGGCTTGGCCGTGGCAACGAACATCGTGTGGCCGGCTGCCGCAATTTCAGCGAGCGCCTCGACAATGCCCTCGTAGGGCTTGTTCTCCTGCCAGCCGATGTCGACAAAGCGCTCACGATAGAGGTCGATTGCCTTTCTTGTCAGTTCCTCGCCAACCATTTCCGGAAACGTGTCCCAAAGAGGCGGACCGATACAGCTGTAGAGGTAGTCGTCGTCCGGATGCGGGAAGCCGAGCTCATCGAGTGCGTACAGGATGCATTTCGTGATGCCCTCATAGGGATCGGTAAGCGTACCGTCCAGATCAAAGTAGACGTGGGTAGACATCGGCGTAGCATAGCCTAGTGTGTGTCTCGGCTGGCGGGTTAAGATGGTCGAAGAACCGACCGCTGCGAACAACAAAGCACAAGAACGCGACAGGCGACAAACATGAGCAACACCAACACAGTTTCCCTGACGTGGGACAGACCATTCGAGCCCCCAGAGAACGTCCCGAACTCAGCCGATATGGTCATTATTGGCGGTGGCATCGTCGGTGTGTCCACAGCCTGGTTCCTGGCGAAACAGGGTGTCCGCGTCGTGCTTTGCGAGAAAGGCCACATCGCCGGCGAGCAGTCCGGCCGCAACTGGGGCTGGGTCCGTATCCAGGGCCGCGACACCCGCGAAGTCCCGATGATGCAGGAGTCCCTGAGAATCTGGGAGGGGTTCAGGGAGGAAACCGGAGACGATGTGGGATTCGTCCGACGCGGTTGCACATTTGCCGCGCGCACCGACAAGGAGATGCGGGCCTTCGAGGACTGGATAGAGGTTGCCCGCGAGCACGGAATCGATTCGCGATTGGTTGACGCGGGCGAACTCCGCAAGCATGTCCGTGATGCTTCGATCGACTGGGCCGGAGCCGTATTCACGCCGAGCGATGGCCGTGCAGAACCGCACAAGGCAACACCCGCATTCGCGCGCGCCGCTGAGCGCGCGGGTGCCACCATTCTGACGTCCTGCGCAGTGCGAGGCATCGAAACGAGCGGTGGCGGCGTGTCTGCCGTGGTGACCGAGCACGGGACTATCAGAACGTCGGTGGTGCTCTGCGCGGCCGGCGCCTGGACCTCCCTCTTTTGCCGGTCACTGGGTATTGCCGTGCCGCAGCTGAAGGTGCGGGGTACCGTCGCGCGAACCGCTCCCGGGGCCGATGTGCTGGACGGTAACCTGTTTGACGAGAGTCTCGGGATCCGCCGCCGCGAGGATGGTGGTTATACCGTCGCCCACGGTGCGATCCTGCAACATCCGATTACGCCGTCCACGTTTCGCTGGAGTCTCAAGTACATTCCTGCTCTGTTGCAGGAATTGAAAGTGCTGCGCCTGAGTTTCGGCAAGGAGTTCTTCGAGGAACTCAACATGCCGAGCCGATGGTCGCTTGATGACGTGACGCCGTTTGAAAAGACACGAGTGCTTAATCCCGAGCCGAGCCAGAAGGTGCTCAGGGGAATCCGCCGCAATATCGATAGACTGTTCCCGCAACTCGCGGAAACGCCGATCGTCGAGAGTTGGGCGGGCATGGTGGAGACGTCGCCGGATGTGGTCCCAATGATTGACGCGATCGACTCCATTGCCGGTTTTCACATTGCGACCGGCTTCAGCGGGCACGGCTTCGGTTTAGGGCCCGGCGCAGGCAAGGCGATTGCAGGCATGTTGACGGGCAAAGACACCGGTATAGATATCCGACCCCTGCGATTGAGCCGCTTTTTCGATGGCAGCCCGATCCGACCACAGGCGACAATTTAATGAGTTATCCCGATAGTTGGTACGTAGCGACTGCAGACGGCTTACAGGACCGGCCTCGACTGGAGGAAGACCTGACCGCCGATGTCTGCGTTATTGGTGGCGGGTTCACCGGCCTTTCCGCGGCACTTAACCTCGCCGAACTTGGCAAAAGCGTGGTGTTGCTCGAGGCCGAACGTATCGGTTTCGGTGCGTCCGGACGAAATGGCGGACTTGTCGGCAGTGGCCAGCGCATCGAGGTGATGGATGCCGAAAAGCAGTTTGGCTATGAACGCTCCAGGCAGCTCTGGAATTTCGCGGAACTCGCCAAGGACGAGATTCGTAACCGGGTTGCAAAGCATGATATTTCCTGCGACCTGCAGCAAGGCCAGTTCGTAGGTGTGCACAAGAGGAGTTACGTCGGTTGGGCTCGGGAGCTCGCCGATGTCCTCACCGAGCGTTACGACTATCCGTATTGCAGCCCGGTAGACCGGGAGGACGTGCCGAACTATGTCGCGACCGACAACTATTTCGAAGGCTTCTACGACCCCGAAGCGCTGAATTTGCACCCGCTCAATTACACGTTGGGGCTCGCACGAGCGGCTGACAAAGCCGGTGTCAGGATATTCGAGAACTCCAGGGTAACGACCTACTCGCGAACCGACCCGGCGATCGTGAAGACGGCGACAGGGCAGGTCAAAGCGTCGTTCATCGTGTTGGCCTGCAACGGCTATCTCGGGAACCTCGAACCGCGTTCGGCCGGCAAGATAATGCCGATAAACAATTTCATGATCGCGACAGAGCCTCTTGGCGAAGAGCGTGCGAGGGAATTGATCAGCGGTCGGTTCGGCGTTCACGACACGCGATTTGTCGTTAACTACTATCGACTTTCCGATGACCACAGGCTGTTGTTTGGTGGTGGCGAGAATTATCGCCCCGGGTTCCCGAAGGACATCGGTAAGTTCGTGCGGCCTTACATGCTGAAGATATTCCCGCAACTTAAAGACGTGGGTATCGACTATGCGTGGGGCGGAACACTGTCGGTAACCGTGAATCGTCTGCCCCATCTCGGCCGGCTTGAACCGAACGTATTCTTCGGCCAGGGATACTCCGGTCACGGCGTGTCGACGGCAAACTTCGCGGGCAAGGTCATTGCCGAGGCGGTTGCCGGCGTGTCCGGACGTTTCGATGTCTTCGCCAACCTGCCGACCTATACATTCCCGGGCGGCACCTTGCTGCGCTACCCGGGCATGGTGCTCGGCATGCTGTACTACACGCTCAAAGACAGGTTGTGACCGTTGCGGTAGTAACCGGTGGAGGCCACGGCATCGGCCGCGCGCTTTGTCGGCGACTTGCCGCCGATGACGTCAAAGTTGTCGTCGTTGACCTGGACGGCCAGGCTGCGCGCATGGTTGCGGATGAAGTCGGTGGTGTTGCGCACTCGATCGACGTTGGCGATGAGGCCGCAGTGGTGGCGCTTGTCGAAGCGATCGAGCAGGAGGTCGGACCGATCGACCTGTTCGTATCCAATGCAGGCGTGGCCTTCGGCGATGGCGCGGCGGGGGCGGTATCCGCCGAGGGAGGCCTGAATCCGATCGATGATCGCTGGGAGGCATGCTGGCGCGTCAACGTCATGGCCCACGTCTTTGCAGCCCGCGCTGTTGTGCCGCGCATGCTTGAACGCGGCAGAGGGCAGCTCATCAACATTGCGTCCGCAGCCGGACTCCTGAGCCAGATCGGTGACGCAGCGTACTCCACAACCAAGCACGCAGCCGTCGGCTTCGCCGAAGCGCTGGCGATCGATTACGGCGACCGCGGGATCCAGGTGTCGGTCGTGTGCCCGCAGGCTGTAGCTACTCGCATGATCGGTATTGAGGACGACAGCGATTCTCTTGACGGTGGTTTCGGCGGCAATGATGTCGATGGCATCATGACGGCGGACGAGGTTGCTGACATTATCGTGACCGAGTCACGGACCGGGAAATTCCTGATCCTGACGCATCCGCAGGTTTCGACTTACGTCGGACGCAAGGCGGACGACCACGACCGCTGGATCAGTGGCATGCAGCGTTTTCGCGCGAAGCTGAAAGGCTAGGGAAACAGGCCAGGGGACCTAGCCGGGGCGAGCCGCTCGTTCTGCTGACCATTCATTCCGCAGAATGCCGTAGAGCACCAGGTCTTCGTAGTTGCCCCACTTGATCTTGTCCTGTCGCGCCGTTCCCTCCCTGGTCATGCCGATTTTCTCCATCACACGTCCGGACGCGGGATTGCGGGCAAAGTGTCGGGCGCTGATCCGGTTTAATCCAAGAGTCGCAAATCCAAAGTCAAGAACAGCACCTGCCGCTTCTGTGCAGAAGCCCTGACTCCAGAACGATTTGCCAATCCAATAGCCAAGATCACCTTTCTCGGCGCTGCGGTCGATTGTCAGTCCAATCGCCCCGATCAACTGCAAGCTGTCACGAAGCACGACCGCAAATATAACGCTGGTTCCTTCCTCATACTCTGCTTTGTGACTGGCAATCCACTGTTCTGCCATGCCGTCTTCGTACGGATGCGGAATATTCAGCGTGGTATCAGCGATCTCACGCGCGCCTGCCAGGCGCTGTACATCCGCTGCGTCGTCCATGTTGAAGAAGCGCAGCGTCAGGCGTGAAGTTTCCAGGGTCGGCAATGTCACAGGGTCAGGTATGGGCGCAAACAATCGTCAACTCACGCCCTGTCGATAAGAAGTAGGACCGCCCACGCCGCAAACAATAGAATCGTGGCGGCGGATAGTGCACCCAGGATCACTACCAACTTTCGTTGCCAGGTCGGTGCCTCCTTTTTCTTGTATTTGTTGATCATTGATTCAGATGGGCGACTACTATCGGCTTCAATACCTGAGCGGTCACTATTCGTCAGTTCCTTGCGGCGTGACTTTCTTCCAGGTGTAGCTACGTCGCTCCGTCCACAGATCGTCCACAATATCGAAACTATCTGTGACGTGCGTTGCGTTGTCTGGGAAGTAGCTCCGATGCCCGGCTCGCCACTGGCGACCATCGGGTGCCGAGAACGCCTGGTCCGACACCGTTGTCGCCTCTTCGCGCCACATCGTACCCACACCAATAACGCCACCCCAGCCAAATTGCTCCGTGACGACCTTCTGCTGCACGGGGTGCCAATAATGTCGGAACTCCCAGAAAGTGACGCTTTCCTTGCCGCCTGTCACACCGAACAAACGACCCGTCATCGTCAACCCGTCGAACGACGACCGCCACTCGGTGACATAGGCGTCGAACCGCTCTTCGTCACTCTTATACGCAACATTGTCGGCTTCCCAGCGACCACTACCGGATGTAAGTAACTCGATTTCTTCAACAAACCAATCCGGCGGTGGGGACTCGGCAGCTGCCTGTCCAAAGCCTGTCGCCAGTATCGCGAAAGCGAGCGCGAGAATCAGTTTCATCGGCAATTCGGCCTCTGCGGGTCCACAAGAGGCACTAGTATAGATCAGTCCCGGGTTCCGCGATGCCGCTTGTGCCGGGCACCGTCTGGCCCTCAGGGTCCGCCGCTTGCCTGCCACAACACAGACGATCGTTGCCCCGATCGGCAGTACGCGAATACGGGCCCTTTACTGGCGGCGACGGCGCTCTGGAATTCCTCAACCATCGTCTTCGTAATACCGCTGCGGTCGATCGGCATCAGCAGGAATGCAATGTCATGGCCTCACACGCCGTTTCTATCGCGCTCGCTGTCGGCTGGCCGAAGTCTTCGCCATCGGGGCGGTTGCAGATAATGGTGGTGAAGCCCTCAGCGGCAATCGCGGCAACATCTTCGGGCTGGATCTGTGACGCGACCGCACAGTTCTCACTTAGTCGATAAACAGTCATAACGTTATTCCGAGGGCATCCGGGGCCGACCGCACGAGGATATAGATTCCCATGACGATCAGGAAGTAGCCGAACCAGCGTTTGAGCTTGTCCTGCGGCAGGCGGCGGGCAAGCTTGCTCCCCGCAAAGCTGCCGAGGATGCCCAGCCCGGTGACGACAAGCAGTGTCTTCCAGTCGAGTTCCAGCGATTGTTGTTCGAGAACGTCGAGGTACTTGTAGAAGCCGCTGTAGGATTTGAGCGCGATTACGATAAGGCTCGTGGCGACTGCCTGGTGCATGCTCAGTCCACCGAGCAGGACGAGCGCCGGAACGATCAGAAAGCCGCCGCCCACGCCGACCAATCCGGTGATGATGCCGACGACGAGACCGTCCACAGCGATCTTCCAGGTGGCACGCGGGGTCGAGTCGGCATGCTCGAGATCCAGCGGCCGCAGCATCAGGTAAGACGCTCCGAGCATGACGAGGGCAAACAATGCGAGCTGCATGCTACCCGGTACGAAAGCGGCGATGACCGCACCCAGGTAGGTGCCCGCCATTCCAGGCAGGCCGAAGACGAGTACGCTGCGCCACTGGATAAACCCTGCCCGCAGGAACTGCAGACCACCGGTGAGGGCGATCGTCCCGACGATGAACAGGGAGCCCGCGATTGCGACTTTCTCATCCTGACCGAGCAGGTAAACGAGGACCGGCACGGTCAGGATCGATCCTCCCGATCCCAACAGGCCGAGACTAAGCCCGATCGCGATCGCGCCAGGCACTGCCAGCAGGTAGTCCATCAGCGTATCCGTGAATCAGAGCGCGTCGAGCGGGATCTTCAGGTAGCGAATGTCGTTGTCCTCGGGATCCGGAAGTCGGCCGGCCCGAAGATTGACCTGCAATGAAGGCAAAATCAGTCTGGGCATACCGAGTTGGGCGTCACGACCTTCGCGCATGGCGACGAAGTCCTCTTTCGACACGGCGTCGCTGATATGGACGTTGCCTGCGCGCTGTTCCGCTACCGTGGTTTCCCACGCAAACACGTCGCGGCCCGGCGCTTTGTAGTCGTGACACATGAAAAGGCGTGTTTCGTCGGGTAGCGCAAGGATTTTGCGGATCGAATCGTACAAGGCCCCGGCGTCGCCGCCGGGGAAGTCTGTGCGGGCGCTGCCGAAATCCGGCATAAAAAGCGTGTCGCCAACGTAGGCGGTATCGCCGATCACGTAGGTGACGCAGGCCGGCGTGTGGCCGGGCGTCGCGATAACCCTCGCATCGAGATGGCCCACCTTGAAGGTCTCGCCATCCGTGAACAGATGCTCGAACTGGCTGCCGTCTGTTTCAAGATCTCTGAGGTTGAAGACACCCTTGAACGATTCCTGCACGGCACTGACGTTCGTGCCGATCGCTGTGGTACCGCCGAGCCTGTGCTTGATGTATGGAGCACCGGTCAGGTGATCGGCATGCACGTGCGTCTCGAGAATCCAGTCGACCGTCAAATCCTTGTCTTCGACATGGGCAACCACTTCGTCGGCCGAGCTCGTGCTGGTGCGGCCGGATGCCGGGTCAAAATCGAGGACCGGATCGATAACCGCGGCGTGACCTGTATCAGGATCGCTCACCACGTAGGTGACAGTAAATGTTGCTTCGTCGAAGAACGCGCGTACGTTGGGCTTGGGCATGGTTCGGGCCGAGGGTCAGATAACGTGCTTATATTATAAAACTCTAATATATTGAAGTCAATTGACTAGCGCGCTCGTCGATCGCCATGACCCTGGCGCCATAGTCGCCCGCGCGCTCGGTCAGCACAGAGATCATCGAGAGCAGCTCGCGATTGTTGCGTTCATTCAGTATCGGCTCCAGTCCTGTCGTGCGTCGCGCCAGGTCTTCATGGAACGAATACAGCAGCGACCGCAAAGCCATGCTCATGTCCGCGTTGCCCCGGCCATCCTCAGCCAGGTGCGACATGAGAATCTCCGATACGGTCGCGTCGATCTTCGCCCTGTCGTAGCGAGCTCGTATCGTTACCCAGACAATGTCCGACTCGAGATACGAGTTTGCCAGTTCGTCGGCAAATGCGACGGGCGCAATTGTGTCCATGTGCTCATGCAGCTTGCCTGACACGCCGGGGTCTTTGGCCAGTTCACGTAACTCGGCGGAGCGTGTGTCCTTTCCCAGCAGGTAGATGCCCGTCTCTGCCTCGGTATCAATTTCACGGATGAGATTCTGGTAGCAATGCTCAACCGGGTCGTCGGCCTCGAGAACCAGGCTGATCTTGGCCATGTTCTGGTCAATAACACGCCGCTCGGTCCAACGATCCACCCAGACCAACGCACTGTCTTCCGCACTGAAGGCGGCATGCAGGTAGTTCGCGACGTCGCCGCGAATGACCGTACCGTGATCACTTCTTCGAGCTGATGCCAACATTGCAGTCTCCTGCGACCAACTGTTGGATCTACTCTATGCAGCAGGGGTTTTGCGATCTTGTCATTCAGCCGCATCGCTTGGTCAGATCGCCCCAGGCGGTTTGTGCCTGAACCGACCTATTTGCCAAGAACTGCGTCGCAAATCTGGTCGATCTGCGGTTTGAGCTTGGGTGCCGCCTTGCCCAGGCAGTGTTTGTCTCGCGGGCAGCTCGAGCTGCGCTGGCAAATAATCGTTGCGTCCTTCTCGGCTCCCTCGCCAATCCAGCCGATATTCAGGATCTTGCCGATGCTGTCGAGTTGCTTGCGGGCCTCGGCAGGGATGGGCGCTGACCCACCGCCGCGGTTGCAGCTCGTTTCGATCATGTCGATCGTTTCCATCGGATCAATGTTTTGCGAACGCAGCGCCGGTGCGAGATCAACGCCCGCACACAGCACGTGAGGATTTCCTGCTGCGTCCTTGCTGCGAATCGACTCGCAGCAATAGAGACGTTTGTCGTCACCGGACCGCAGCACCGAGATCTGCGCCGAAGGTCTTGTTGAGCGAGAATTCAGCATACGGAATACAGCCCAGTGCTGGCACGGGTCGGACACCAGCCGCATGTTGCCCCATGGCAGTGGGATACCGTTGCCCCGGTAAACAGCACGCAGGTTCCCGGGCGGATACGCATCGAAGTAGTGCCAATGCGGATATGGCGACACGCTCGACATGCGACGCATCACGAGCGTGTTGGTGAGTTCAACTTTGTCACCGGAGTTGATTGCATAGGAATTGCGGGCAAGAAATTGCCTGAAGGGTGTCTTGGGAGCCAGCAGGGCCGCAGCGAAGTAGCTGCACTCGAAATCGCGCCAGGCATAGAGGATGTCTTTGGCATCCACGTTAATTGAATCGGAATCGTCCCGGCGCCCGGCAACGAGACCACCGGAGACCTGCGGTGTTCGCGCACCGTCGCCGTCGTGCAGCACCATGTGCCCAATCTGGTTGGCGAGATCGAACTTCAGCCGGGCCGGGTTGTTCCTCAGGATGTTATTCAGGTAGATCTTGTTTGGTGCGTCAAAAAAAGACCGCACAAGCGTGCTGAACGGCCGGTCGTTCTCACCCTTGTCGGTGAAAGCGGGATTGTCGAACCATTGAATCTTTAGACCGATTTTTTTGGCGACCTCAAATACATCGTCCACGCGCATGGGGAAATGTTTATCGCCGATGCGATCAGCAGCGCGCTCGATGTCGGGAAAACGATTCTGGTTGCGCTCCTGGTGGGCGCGGATCAGCAAGTGCGCGAACTGGCGCCCGGTGGTCCCGGTCTGCGCCAGCATCTCCGGAATCGCGAGTTGCAGCAGTGACTCGGAAAACAGGAAACCGGGCTCCAGCGGCATGCCGCTGACCGCTGCTGTCGGCGCGGTGTCGATGGCTTCGTCATCGAGGGACTCGTCAAAGAACCAGGCCGCGTCCTTCTGAAATATATCGGCTATGATCTCGATCAGTCGCTCGGATGGAACGCGCTTGCCATTTTCGATCATCGATAAATAGGAGACAGACGGCCCGGCATCGGCATCGATCTGCACGCAGCGGACGGAGAGGTCCTCAAGCGTCAGGTTGTTCCGCTTTCGCAGACTCTTTATCTTTGTGCCGAGGAAGTGTGCCTTTCGTTTCAGGCCCTGCTGAACACTCATAGCGCTACTCGTTGTGAAATTAACGGTGTCAAAAATATACTGTAAAAATATCAGTTTGTATGGCGTAGTATAGCCTGCAATCGATCCCCATTGACGAAATGAACATGAACGAACGAATAAAGCCCTGCACGTTAACGGTATCTCCGGCGTTGTCTCAATTTGTCGAGAGTGAGCTCCTGCCGTTGATCGGGATTAAACCGGACCGCTTTTGGTCCGGTTTCGAGTCGATCATTGCTGACCTGACGCCCGTCAATCGCGCCCTTTTGGCCAAGCGAGACGAGATGCAGGCCAAAATCGATGCATGGCACGAGGAACGCCGGGGACAGGCCTGGGACCAGGAGGAATACGTCGCCTTCCTGCAGGACATTGCCTATCTTGTGCCGGCTGGTAAGCCGTTTTCGATCGAAACAGAAAACGTGGATCGCGAAATAGCCGAGGTTGCTGGCCCGCAGCTTGTCGTTCCCGTATCCAACGCCCGCTTTGCCATCAACGCGGCCAACGCGCGATGGGGGAGCCTGTACGATGCGCTTTACGGCACGGATGCGATCAGCGATGACCATGGCCAACAGCGAGGGGAAGACTACAACCCCACGCGCGGGGCCGAGGTCATTCGCTGTGCAACCCGTTTTCTCGATGCTGCAATTCCGCTCGACGGCGTAAGCCATGCCGACGTCAATGCCTACGGCATCGATCATGGTGATCACGGTGATGTGTTCGTTGCGTCGCTCGCGGGAGGCGACGCTGTCGGTCTCGCGGATCCGACGCAGTTTGCCGGTACGAGAAACGAAGGGCGCCGGTGCGCCTACCTGTTCTGCAATCACGGTTTGCACATCGAATTGCTTGTCGACCCGGACCACCCGATCGGCAGGGGCGCAACCGCAAACCTGGCCGATGTCGTACTCGAGTCGGCGGTTACGACAATCCAGGATTGCGAGGACTCGGTAGCGGCTGTCGATGCTCACGACAAGGTTGCCGTGTATCGCAACTGGCTGGGTCTCATGCAAGCGGACCTCGAAGTGACCTTCGACAAGGGTGGCAAGAAGCTGCGGCGCTCGCTCGAGCACGATCGCTGCTACACGTCACCGCAGGGCGAAGCGCTCAAGCTGTCCGGGCGAAGTCTCATGCTCGTCCGCAACGTTGGCCACCTGATGACGACAGATGCTGTACTTGACGCGGATGGCAACCCGGTTTTCGAGGGAATCCTGGACGCCGTAATTACGACGGCGTGCGCGATGACCGATCGGCGTCGCGAAAACCTGCAGCCGAACAGTCGCACAGGCAGTATCTATATCGTCAAGCCGAAAATGCACGGTCCCCATGAGGTTGCGTTTACCGATACGCTGTTCGGTCGGGTCGAAAAGTTGTTAAAGCTCGAACCGAACACGATCAAGGTCGGCGTCATGGATGAGGAGCGCCGCACGACCGCCAACCTCGCAGAGTGCATACGCGCCGTGCGCAAGCGCATCGTGTTCATCAATACGGGCTTCCTCGACCGCACCGGCGACGAGATTCATACGAGCATGCGAGCGGGGACAGTGTTCCGCAAAGAAGCGATCAAGGAACAGCCCTGGATACTGGCCTACGAAGACCGCAACGTTGACGTCGGTATCGCCTGCGGTCTGCCGGGCCGCGCGCAGATCGGCAAGGGCATGTGGCCGAAGCCCGACGAGATGCGCCAGATGCTCGATACCAAGCAGGCGCACCCCGAGGCTGGCGCCAATTGTGCCTGGGTACCATCACCTACGGCTGCGACATTGCACGCCATGCACTATCACGCAGTCGATGTGCGTGCGCGTCAGCGTGAGCTGGCGAATCGTGAGATGGCCAGTCTCGAAGACATACTGACGCCGCCGATCGGTGATGTGAGCGGCCTGAGTGCTGACGAGATCCAGGCTGAGCTCGACAACAACGCGCAGGGGATTCTTGGCTACGTGGTGCGCTGGATCGACCAGGGTGTCGGTTGCTCGAAGGTGCCCGACATCGAGGATGTTGGTCTTATGGAAGATCGTGCCACCTTGCGAATCTCGAGCCAGCACATGGCTAACTGGTTATTGCACGGCGTTGTGGGCAAGGAACAGGTGCTCGAGACATTTATGCGCATGGCGAAAATCGTCGACAGGCAGAATGAGGGTGATGCACTATACGAACGCATGAGTGACGATTTTTCCTCAAGCATCGCTTTCCAGGCCGCCTGTGCGCTGGTATTCGAAGGTTGCGAGCAGCCGAACGGATATACCGAACCCCTGTTGCACGAGTATCGTCGGCAAAAGAAAGCAGAGCTCGCGGCCTGACGCGGGTCGCCAGTGCACCCTGCAATCTTCCTGGTGCTCCTGGCACTGCTGGCGCCGCCTGCGGCAGCAGACGAGACGCTTACGATCGCAGTTGCCAGCAACTTCTCACGCACAGCGGCCGAGTTATCCAGGCATTTTTCCGACACCACCGGTATCAGCGTTCGCATCAGCAACGGCTCGACCGGGCACTTGTATGCGCAGATCATCAACGGCGCGCCGTATGACGTGTTTCTCGCTGCCGATGCCGAGCGACCCGCGTTGCTCGTCGAGTCCGGACACGCCGTAGCCGGTTCCAGGTTCACGTACGCAACGGGCGGACTGTCGCTGTGGTCTCGAGACGCCAAAGACTGCCTCGCAACGCTCGAGGACGCGAGCGCTGGAAGGGTTGCCCTGGCAAACCCGGCGACGGCCCCGTATGGCCGCGCCGCGATGGAGTTCCTGCGGCAGGGCGGTTACTGGGCGTCCGTGGCGGAGCGTGCCGTGTATGGCGAAAACATCATGCAGACCCTGCAGTTTGCCGCGACGGGGAATGCCGCAATTGCGATCGTGGCCCGATCGATGCTTACGGATTCCAGGCTACCCGCAGCTGCATGCACCTGGCCGGTGCCCGAGACCACCCACGCAAGGATCGAACAACAGGCAGTCCTGCTGGTGGCCAGCAATGCGGCGGCCGTTCGTTTTGTCGAGTTCCTGCGCGGAGCCGCCGCCCGTGAAATCGTAACGCGCCATGGATACGGTGTAATGCCATGAACACGCTCGGGCCGCTTTGGCTGTCGGCACAGCTGGCACTCGTTACGACGCTGGTCCTGCTCGTGATCGGGACGCCGCTTGCCTGGTGGCTGTCGCAAACACCGTCGAAGTGGAAACCCGCGGCACAGGCGGTCGTTGCCATGCCGATCGTGCTGCCGCCGACCGTGCTCGGATTTTACCTGCTTATATTACTTGGGCCGGATGGGGCTATCGGCCGCTGGTGGGTGCAGGTGACGGGAAGTGCGCTGACCTTCTCGTTCACGGGCCTGGTCATTGCGTCGTGTATCTACAGCCTGCCGTTCGCGGTGCAACCGATGCAGAATGCGTTCGAAGCATTACCCAGGCAGACCCTGGAGAGAGCGTGGACACTCGGTGCATCCCGGCTAGACGCATTCTTCTCTGTCGTCGTCCCGCTATCGGTTCGCGGTTTCGTTTCCGGCATGGTGCTCGCCTTTGCGCACACGCTCGGTGAGTTCGGTGTCGTGCTCATGGTGGGCGGCAATATTCCGGGCGAAACCCGCGTCGTGTCGATCGCCATCTACGATCATGTCGAGTCGTTGAACTATGCGGCAGCACACCGTTTGTCGTTGTTGCTGCTCGTCTTCGCATTCGCAATATTGTTCGGCATGTATATCTTCAGCCGCAGGTGGGGCACGCGATGATCAGCTTGCGACACAAGCTGACGAAAGGCGATTTTGTTCTCGACGTCGACGCCGAGATCCCCGACGTGGGTATCACCGGGATCTTTGGCGAATCGGGTTCCGGCAAGACAACCTTGCTGCGATGCATCGCCGGGCTTGAGCGCGGGTCAAATAACGACAGCTTGCCTGTGCACAAGCGCAATGTGGGCTACGTGTTCCAGAACCCCGGCTTGTTCCCGCACCTCACGGTGCGCGGCAATATCGAATACGGGGCACGTCGTGCGACAACGCACCGGGTTGATAGCGCCCCTGTTGTCGATATGCTCGGCATCGGCAACTTGCTGAACCGCAAGCCGGCATCGCTGTCCGGCGGCGAAGCGCAGCGTGTTGCAATCGCGGCGGCATTGCTGCGTTCACCTGACCTCGTGCTCATGGATGAGCCCCTTGCTTCGCTGGACCGCAAACGCAGGGACGAGTTGCTTCCTTACTTCGATCGCTTGCACGACGAACTGTCTGTGCCGGTCTTGTATGTTAGTCACGATATCGACGAGATCAGTCGACTTTGCGACCACCTGGTCTTGCTGGACAAGGGCAGGGTTGCGGCCAGTGGCGACCTGTTCGAGGTCGTTTCAAGAGTCGACGTGCCGATGTTGTCGGGCCGAAATGCCGGCGTCGTCCTCTGGGCGACACCGGTCGATCACGAAGACGGTCTGACGAAGTTCGACTTCGGGGACGGCGATATCTGGGCGCCCGGTGAATTCGAAACCGGCCGGAGCCCGATGCGCCTGCGAATTTCGGCACGCGATGTCAGTATTGCTCGCGAACGGCCCACACAGACGACGATCCTCAACGTACTGCGCGCGGTGGTCGAGGAAATTCACACCGTGGACAAGGCGGTAGCGCTGCTTCGCCTGGGCGTTGGCAACCAGGTCGTGCTTGCCCAGGTAACAAATCGGTCCGTGCGTCGTCTGGACCTCAGGCCGGGCGAGCGTGTATTCGCCCAGGTGAAGTCGGTTACTGTTCGGCACTAGTTGTCGTCTCGCGGCAGCTTGTCCATGGGAATGGCCGAATGAACAGGCTGCCGGGAGATTACAGCCAGTCGACCCCAGGACCAGGAATCCCGCCCCTCTGTGAAATTGACAGTGTGAAGTTTTCGCTGTGAAATTTCGCATATATCCTGAGTAGACTGTCCCCTGTCTTTCGACACGAGGACTTGTCATGTCACAGTATGCCGACGACATTCAGAGCGCCGCCCGGCTGATCGCCAGCCAGGGAAGCGCCTGGGATGCCATTAACCCAGAATCCGTAGCGCGCATGAAAGCGCAGAACCGCTTCAAGTCCGGCCTGGACATCGCGAAGTACACGGCGAAGATCATGCGCGAGGATATGGCGCGCTACGATGCCGATTCGTCGCAGTACACGCAGTCGCTGGGTTGCTGGCACGGCTTCATCGGCCAGCAGAAGATGATTTCGATCAAGAAGCACTTTGGCAGCACGAAGGGCCGCTACCTGTATCTGTCGGGCTGGATGGTCGCGGCGCTGCGTTCCGAATTCGGCCCGTTGCCGGACCAGTCGATGCATGAGAAAACCGCGGTTCCGGCGCTGATCGAGGAGTTGTACACGTTTCTGCGCCAGGCAGATGCCCGCGAGCTTGGCGGCCTGTTTCGTGAACTCGACAAAGCCCGTGACGAGGGCAACGCGGTCAAGGAACGTGACGTCAAGAACAAGATCGATAACTTCGAGACGCACGTCGTCCCGATCATTGCCGACATCGATGCCGGCTTCGGCAACGCGGAGGCGACCTACCTGCTCGCCAAGAAAATGATCGAGGCCGGCGCCTGCGCCTTGCAGATCGAGAACCAGGTATCCGATGAGAAACAGTGTGGGCACCAGGACGGCAAGGTCACGGTTCCGCACGAAGACTTCATCGCCAAGATTCGTGCACTTCGCTACGCGTTCCTCGAGCTCGGAGTTGACGATGGCATCATCGTCGCGCGCACCGACTCGCTGGGCGCAGGGCTGACCAAGCAAATCGCCGTGACACACGAGCCCGGCGACCTTGGTGATCTGTACAACTCGTTCCTCGACTGCGACGAAGTAACGCCCGAAGCTTTGCGAAACGGTGATGTACTGATGAAGCGGGACGGCAGGTTCGTTCATCCGAAACGCCTGCCGAGCAACCTGTTCCAGTTCCGTCCCGACACCGGCGAAGATCGCTGCGTACTCGATTGCATCACTTCCCTGCAGAACGGTGCGGACCTTCTCTGGATCGAGACGGAAAAGCCACACATCGGGCAGATCGGTGGCATGGTGAACCGCATCCGCGAAGTCATTCCGAATGCCAAGCTGGTCTACAACAACAGTCCGTCGTTCAACTGGACGCTTAATTTTCGCCAACAGGTTTACGACGCCTGGGTGGAAGAGGGCAAGGATGTCTCGGCCTATGATCGCGACAAGCTGATGAGTATCGACTACGACGGCAGCGAGTTGTCCAAAGTTGCTGACGAGAAGATCCGCACCTTCCAGGCCGACGCGGCACGCGAGGCCGGCGTCTTCCATCACCTGATTACGTTACCCACCTACCACACGGCAGCATTGTCGACGGACACTCTGTCGAAGGAATACTTCGGCGAACTGGGCATGCTGGGATACGTCCTGCATGTGCAGCGCGAGGAAATTCGCAACGGCATCGCGTGTGTCAAGCACCAGAACATGTCGGGCTCGGATATCGGTGACGACCACAAGGAGTACTTCGCCGGTGAAGCCGCCCTCAAAGCGGCCGGTGATCACAACACGATGAACCAGTTCTCCTGACGGATACAGGATTGCGCGCGACGACCGATCTCTACGACGACTACGAGGGTGAGGTCGCCACGTGCGCCGTTCTTTTTCGCGACTTTGGCGGTCGACGTTCATTCAGTGGTCCGATCAGAACAGTAAAATGCCGGAACGACAATTCACTGCTCCGGGAACTCCTCAACGAACCCGGTGACGGGGCGGTTATCGTCGTCGACGGTGATGGCTCGACGGAGCGAGCCCTGCTCGGTGATATCCTGGCCGCGAGAGGGGCAGCGAACGGCTGGTCAGGCCTGGTGATCCATGGCGTGATTCGCGATTCGGCGGAGATCGCCGGCATCGATCTCGGCGTGAAAGCGCTGGGAACGAATCCTGCGAAGAGCAACAAGGAAGGTCTGGGTGCAGTGGACTGCCCGGTCGAATTCGGTGGCGTTCGCTTCGTGCCCGGGTCCTGGGTCTATTGCGACGAAGACGGTGTCCTGTTAGCGCCTGCCGCGATCGACTAGAACGAACTCTCTGTCACGGATGCGGGTAAGCGTTCCGCGATGTGCGGGTCGAGTTCGAGGCCCCACGTATTGATCATGCAGGCGATCGTGTTGTACAGGCCGTACAGCAGGATCATGTCCAGAACCTGTTGCTGCGTGAAATGCTTGCCGAGGGTTTGCAGTGTGTTCTCCGCAATAGCCTGATGCCTGGCGAGGTCATCGATCGCGACGAGCAAAGACGCTTCCTGCACGTCCCAGCCATCCGCGTCGGGCCCCGCTTTTACGCGTTCGATCTCCTCGAGCGTCAGTCCACAGGCCAGTCCCCGTTCGACATGCGACGCCCACTCGTACCAGGAGTTCCTGTGAACGGCGACACGCAGAATGGCGAGTTCACAGTGTCGCTGTTCGAGGTCTCCGCCGTTCACCGAGTAATTGCGCAGGTCCCACCAGGCATTGAGCAGGCGCGGGTGGTTGGCCATCAGCGAGTGAATATTCAACGGTCTTCCCTGCATGTCGTCGATGACACGCTGCAGCGATGTATCCCAGTCCTGTGGCGGTACGGGTTCCATAAGAGACTCCAGTCGCAATAGTGTTAATGGTGGTAAAACCGACCCAAAAGCGGCGAGATACCGCGGACATCCTGTGTGATCTGTGCGGCACGTCAAGCCAGTCTGAGCGGCACATGGGCAGAATGGTACCTCTTGTTACCGGCTTCGTGCGCAGTCCATATGGGTTCCCCGTACTTCTACATCGTTTTCTCCCTGACGATAACCAGCGCAGTCCTGTCGCTGGCGTTCTTCATGGCCTGGAACAACTTTGGCAGAAAGCCGCATGCGCTCACCTGGTCAACGGCTTTTCTCGCTGGATCGTTCCAGTGGTTAAGCGTGATGAACGCGGACGCTTTTCCAAGTGTCGAGACGTTCTTATTGTTCGAAAACGCCTGTTCGACCGCATTGGTTACTCTGGGTCTGCGCGGTCATTGCCAGCGCGTCCATTGCAAACGCCTCCCGCAAAACCTGTGGCCGATCGCACTGGGCGTCTATGCGATCGTCGCCTGGGCGATACTCATCGAACCGAATGTCGGTGTGCGCATGGCGACAGTGCCGGCGTACGCTGCGATCACGCTGTTCCTGTCTGCGACGATGATTATTCGTTATCGCGAGAGAACGCGACCTGCAGAATGGGCTGCAGCGGTTTCGATCTACCTCGTTGGCATCATCCAGGTGGCCGCCTCTATTCTCGCATTCATGCAGGGTCCGGCAGGTGACGAAGCCATCGCTGCCGCCTATCTGCACTTCAATTTCCTGACCTTGCCGCCAGGCTACATAGGCATGTCAATGCTCGTCATGATGATGATGGCTTCCGACATATCGGCGAAGATGAAGAAAATGGCCACGACCGATCATTTGACCGGCTTGCTGAATCGTCGCGGCTTCAACGAATACGGCGAACGGGCATTTTCTGCAGCCCGCAGGGCAGGCGCTGAACTGTCAGTCATCATGACCGATATCGATCGATTCAAGTACATCAACGACAAGTTCGGTCACGCTGCCGGTGATTCGGCACTCGTGCACTTCTCGATGCTGGTGTCCGAGTCGCGGCGCAAGGAAGATGTCGTTGCGCGCGTCGGTGGTGAGGAGTTTGCCCTGCTGCTGCCCGGCACCAGTCTCCGGGATGCGCTGGCGCTGGCCGATCAGTTGTGCAGCAAGATCGGCTCGAGCCCACTGAACATGACCAGCGTTGGTTTGCCAATGACGTCGAGCTTTGGCGTGGCGGCCATTTCCAGAAAAGATAAAACGCTTGACGATATGGTCCTGCGCGCCGATCGCGCCATGTACCGTTCAAAACGGGCGGGGCGTAACCAGGTCGACCTCGAGTCTTCCCAGCTGATGCTCGCCGCAGACGGGACATTGAAACCCATTACCTGAGAATAGCCAGATCTGTCTGGTTCCTGCGGCATTGCGGTAGGATGGGCCACCGTCCAGCTCTGCCGACAAGGAACAGACAATGCTGCTCAAGCCATTCCCCCGTGTGCCCCTGGCGCATCTTCCCACGCCTCTTGAATTCCTGCCGAACCTGACGCGGCACCTCGGCGGTCCCGAAATCTGGGTCAAGCGTGACGACTGTACGGGCCTGGCGACCGGCGGTAACAAGACGCGCAAACTTGAGTTCTCGATGGGCGAGGCGCTCGCGAGAGGGGCTGACACCATCATCACGGTCGGCGCAGTGCAATCCAACCACGTCCGCCAGACGGCCGCCGCGGCGTGCAAGCTCGGAATGAAATGCGAAGTGCTACTCGAACACCGGGTCGCTGATCCGAGCGAGCTGTATCGCACTTCGGGAAACGTCTTGCTGGACAGAATTTTCGGTGCCAACTTGCGCGAGTACGCCAAGGGTACGGATTTCGATGCCGAGATGGACAGCATTGCAGACGAAGTCCGCAGCAATGGGGGTGTGCCGTACATTGTTCCAGGAGGCGCTTCCAACCCGGTAGGGGCTCTTGGTTACGTCGGCTGCGGCGAAGAGCTGTTGCAGCAGTTTGATGAGCAGAATCTCAAAGTCGACCATATTGTGACGGCTACCGGCAGTGCCGGTACGCACGGCGGCCTCGTTGTTGGACTGCGCGGCAGCGGCAGTGATCTGCCTATCCTGGGTATTGGCGTGAATGCGCCGCAGGACGTGCAGGAAGAGCGCGTCTTCAAGCTGGCTTGCGAAACGGCCGAGATGATCGGGAGGCCGGGCTGTGTCAGCCGCGATGACATCGTTGCCGACTGTCATTACATCGGTCCGGGTTACGGCGAGCCGACCGAAGGTATGAATGAAGCCGTATTGATGCTTGCTCGACTGGAGGGCCTGTTGTTTGATCCGGTCTACAGCGGCAAAGCCCTGGCGGGGATGATCGACCACATTCGCAAGGGAAATTTCGGTGCCGACGAACGAATCGTGTTCCTGCACACCGGTGGTGCGGCAGGACTGTTTGCTTACGCGGATACGCTGATCCTGTAATTCGCAACCGGTGCTCGAATCATCAGACAATCATCAGGCTTTCATAAGGCTCATTGACCTGCGACCAGCCAATATGCAGGCATGGCATCCTACGAGGCGGATAGCGGGGGCAGAACGATGAGACCCAATTTCAGATCGATCAGCGGCGCAGCGCTGATGCTCGTCATTCTCCCGATATTCGCCGGCTTGCTGGCCTGCATGCCCGAGTACGTGCCGCTGGGCAATCCTGAACGGGCGCGTATTGACGAGAATATGAGCGGTCTGTGGTTCGTGGAAAGCGATGAAGATCTTGTCGGGACTTTCGTCTTCCTGGAACCCTGGGATAAACGTACCTGGCTGGTTACGAATGTCGTCGTCGAGGTGTCCGACTCGACCGGTCTTGAAGGTGACGCGCTGACGTGGACCTGGACACATCCACTTACGAAGGGTTCACCGAACTTTTTGCTCAGGCCGATATTGATGTGGACGATTTTGAAGTCGGCATGCTGCAGTACAAAGGCTGGCTTGTGAAGCTCGGCGGCGAGGCTTTCCTGACATGGGAGCTCCGTACCGTGGTAGACGATACAGCCCAGCTGTTCGAGCCCTGGTTCTGGTACGACATGCGGGTCACGGAACGCACAGCGGACAGGATTGTCCTGCACTTCATCGACACAGAATTTCCACCCCTGAAGGAAGCACCGCAAACGAAGCAAGCCTGGGAGAAAGTCGTCCGCAAGCATGCTGACAATGAGGAGCTCTATAACGACAACGCGACAATTCTGCATCGCGTGAAAGAGGACGATATCGAGCTCTTCACAGAACTGCTTAACTACGCTGTGTTGGGCGAAACATTCTAGGGTGGAATGATGTACTCCTACTTTGATTCGACAACAGTAGTCACTCCTTTCGGCCTGATTTTCGTCGCCGCGATCATCGCCGCATGGTTCTTTGCGCGACACAACGCGTCGACGACCTATGTCGATCCGTCACACGTCGACCTGATCGTTCCGGTCACGATCATCACGGGCCTGATCGGCGGCACTATTGTTGCTATGTTCATGCCGGCCGATCACATGCTGGCGGGCGAGGCCATGAACCACGGCATTCGTATTCGTCTTTTTGGCATGCTGGGCACGGGCGCCATTGCCGTATTCGTCTACAGCCGTATAGCGCGCCTTTCGTTCCGGCGCTTGCTGGATATATTCGCGTTGCCGACGCTCACCGGGCTCATGATTCACCGCATTGGATGTCACATTGCCGGCTGTTGCTGGGGTGATGTTGTATCGCATGAACATGCGAGCGCGTTTGCGACGCAAGTGCAAACCACGTCATTCCTGGATGGCTTTGTTCGTGGCATCCAGTACCCCGCGGGCAGTTTGCCTTACGAGCAGCATCTCGCGATGGGTATGATCGATTCGACGGCTCTCACCTCACTGCCGGTCTACCCCGTGCAGTTGTATGAGGCCGGACTGCTGCTCGTCATGATTCTCGTTCTTTCGCGAGTGCCCTGGCGACGGTGTACGAGAGGGACGCTTGCGGTGTTGACGGTCTGCGCTTATGCGTTCATGCGATTCTTTATCGAATACCTCCGAGCCGATGGTTACATCGTGCTTGGTGACCTTACGATAACGCAACTGCAGTGCATCATCCTGATGTTCAGCATAGTTTTGCTTCCGCGAATACGAAGGTCCGTCGTATAGTAGGGTGCATGCACCCCAAGATTTCGATTAAAGGCCTGACCAAGACCTACGCCGGTGGCTTTCAGGCGCTCAAGGAAGTCGACCTCGAGATACGCAAGGGTGAAATCTTCGGCCTGCTCGGGCCAAACGGTGCCGGCAAGACGACGTTGATCAATATCGTCTGCGGTATCGTTAATCCGAGTAGCGGCGAAGTGCTCGTCGACGGGCACGACATCGTCACCGAGTTCCGCGAAACACGCGCGAAGATTGGCCTCGTTCCGCAGGAACTTCCAACCGAGACATTCGAAACGGTCCGCAACACGCTGCGCTTCAGCCGCGGCCTGTTCGGTCATGCGCCGAATGAGGAACATATCGAGACGGTCTTGAAATCGCTGTCGCTCTGGGACAAACGCGATACGAAATTGATGATGCTGTCCGGTGGCATGAAGCGCCGGGTGCTGATTGCCAAGGCCCTGGCTCACGAGCCCGATGTGTTGTTTCTCGATGAGCCAACTGCAGGCGTCGACGTCGAACTGCGCCAGGACATGTGGAACGTTGTCGACCTGCTGCGCAAGAAAGGTGTGACGGTCATTCTGACAACCCATTACATCGAGGAAGCCGAGAGACTGGCGGACCGGGTGGGCGTCATCAACAATGGCGAAATCATTCTCGTCGAGGAAACGAAGAAGCTCATGCGGGACATGGGCAAGAAGCAGCTCATGTTGCACCTCTACGACGAACTGGACGGCATCCCGAGCGAGTTGTCGAGCTACGAGCTTGAACTCAGCGACGATCGACGCGAACTGGTCTACCGCTACGACACCAGGGGTGAGCACACGGGCATCACGGACTTGATACAGGACCTTCGCAACGCGGGCGTTCGCTTCAACGATCTGCAGACAGCGCAAAGTTCGCTCGAGGAAATTTTCGTCGACCTGGTGCACAGAGACCGATGAATCTTCATGCCATAAAAGCGATTTACAGATTCGAGATGGCGCGAATGTTTCGCACCGTTGTACAGAGCATTGTCGCACCGGTTCTTTCGACATCGCTGTACTTCGTCATCTTCGGGTCGGCAATTGGCTCACGAATCACTGAAATAGACGGCGTCAGCTACGGGTCGTTTATCGTCCCGGGCCTGATCATGCTGTCCATCATGACGGAGAGCATCTCGAACTCATCGTTCGCAATTTACTTCCCGAAATTCACGGGCACCATATTCGAGGTCCTGTCGGCACCGGTTTCCTATGGCGAGGTCCTGCTTGGCTATGTCGGCGCGGCTGCCACGAAGTCCGTCATCATCGGCTCGATAATCCTGGCAACGGCGAGTTTCTTTGTCGATATCGAGATTGCGCACCCGTTTGTGATGGTGACATTCCTGGTGCTGACATGCGTGTCGTTCTGCCTGTTCGGATTCATCCTCGGCGTCTGGGCCGACGGGTGGGAAAAGCTGACGATTGTGCCCATCCTCGTCATCATGCCGCTGACCTTCCTGGGCGGAACGTTCTATTCAATCAGCATGCTGCCACCCGCGTGGCAGACCATCAGTTTGTTCAATCCTGTGGTGTATCTGATCAGCGGGTTCCGCTGGAGTTTCTACGAGAACGCCGATGTCGCAGTCGGTCTCAGCCTCGGCATCACGGTGGCATTCCTGGTTGCCTGCCTGCTCGTCGTACGCTGGGTTTTCAAGACGGGCTATCGACTAAGGAGTTAGCCGACATGGCCAGGGACGCAAGATCGCTGAGCAGGCGTGCCAGGTTGGTGCTTGGCCTGGGCTGCATTGCGTTGGGCTGCTACCCGATTGCCCTGGGCCTCGGCTTTCTCCCGGCCGACGGGGGCGCGCTCAAGGCACCCCTTTGGATTGTTGCGGGAGCCGGCTTCGTATTTGTTATCGCCGGCCTCATGATTCTCCTGGCCGACCATGCACGAGCCAACGATCTGCTCGCGGGTGTACTACTTTTGCTTTTCGGCATCATCGGAGCCTGGGTGTCCCTGTTCAGCTCCAGCGAGGGTTTTTCTGGCGGGTTACCCTTTCTGTCGCGAGATCTGAATACCCTCATCGGGCGTTGGATATTCGGACTTGGCGCGTTGATCTGTTTCGCCATGTGTGGGTATGCGTTTTGGCGCGCGGCGTCCAGATCGACATAAGTGCCCGCGAACGCGTCTTCGCAGTGCCCCACATCACGGGATAACAATTGTCGCGACCACGGCGCGGTGATCAGACGGCCAGTGGCTGAAATCTCGCCGCCAGAATCGACGAGTGCTTCGCCGACAACCTGCGCTGACTCGATTTGTGCGTCACTGCCACGAACGAATACATAGGCAATACGGTCGTGATGGTCGTTGGGATCGTCGAGCGCTGTTGTGGGGGTCCATGTGAAGCCGGGCATCGCAATTTCATCCGGGAATAATGCGCGGTAGGTGTCTTTGAAACCCGCTTGTTCCAGTCGTCGCGTCGCGGGCCAGGCAACGCTCATGGGGTGCACGCCCAGTTTTGCCGCTCGCTCGGTCCAGTCGCGATGAGATGGCTCGTTGAAGTCACCGGTGATAAAAATCACGTCGAGGCTATCGGCAGCTGCAATTTCCTCCAGCAATAGCGTTATCGCCTCGCCGCGTGCCTGATTTGCGGCGGCCACCAGTTCGGGCGCGGTTTGCAGATACGGCGCGCTGCCATAGGCAATGCCGAGCGCCTGGTACGGTTGATAGGGGAAATCTGTGGCATGAATATTAAAGACGCCAACGCGGCGCCCCTGGATCTGCAAAATGACACCCAGCTCGTTGGGCGTAGCGTCCTGGATGGGAAACCTGCTGATAACGGCATTCGCCCATAGCGCGGCATTTTCCTGTTGCTGTTCGTACACGTAGTAGCCCAATGACCGGGCAATCTCTCCGGCCCGACTGGCCCCGAACGGAGGGCAGAAAGCCTCGGTGCAGTCACTGGACTCGGCTTGCACCTCCTGAAGCCCAACCAGGTCCGGGTTAACGTGCCGGATTACCGCCACCGTATCGTCGATCGATCGACCATCATTGCCACCTGCTCCCCAGACATTGAAGCTCATGACGGTCAGACGAAGCTCATCGTGTTGATCGCCGGTTCCGGCGCATGCGGCGATCAGCGCCAACGCCAGGACTGCAAGTCCTGCAGCAAGGCGCACTCGTGGTTACACGGTGGACGTCAGGGGTGAGTGGCTGGTTCATAAGTCTCACATTAACATTAGCCGCACGACTTCAGTTGACCTGGAAACAATCCTCTGTGCAGACTGGTTGCCTTCCAGGGTCAGTGGATTGCGGGAATGAAACTCAAAGAATGGGCGAGTGTGGCAGAGATCATCGGCGCTTTTGCGGTTGTCATTTCACTGCTCTATGTCGGTGTGCAGGTCAACGATAGTGCCAGCGCAGTACGCGCGGCATCGGCGAATGACGTTAACGTAGCGTTGCAGAGCTGGTATCTGGAGATAGGTACGGATCAACAGACCAGCGCGCTCTTCTACAGGGCACTGACAAGCGAAGAAGCTCTCGCCAACGAAGAAGAGTTTCAATACCTGATGATGTTGCACGGAGCGTTTCTCGCATTTCAAAACAGCTATTTGCTGGCCGAAGAAGGCACCATTGACACCGAGCTTCGCGAGGCTATTACCGCGGCCATCGTCGGCATAAAGCAGCTACCTGGCATGAGGCGTTACTGGCGACAAAGAAAAAGCTACCTGCATTCAGGTTTTGCAGCCTATGTCGACCAGCTTCTCGAGCAGGACATAGAGGTTACTGTTGATATCTATCGTGAGCCGCAAATTGAATCGAACCCGGACGAAAACTAGCCTGCACCGGTCGAAAGCTTACGCCGCTGCGCCAGTACCGGGCTTTCTTCATTACGCCCGGCGATCCGCGTGGTGCACGTACTAGCGAAGCCGTCCTGGTCTCTTATTCTGCGGGTTCGGTCAGCGTGTATTCGTCAATAACCTTCCCGATGGCTTCTGCGCACACGGCACAAAATGCCTCGGTCCGCGTGAACATCAGGCAGTTCTGCGCAGGGCGGTAGTAGCCCTCGGCCTGGTAGTTGCCGCCCTCGAACGCGCCCACCACCGCTTTCTGTCCCGACTCATCAAACAGTTTTTCCGCGAATTCCTGGTTGTCGCGGAACAGCTTGTTCATGTCTGCCTCCGGGACATTGTCTGCACGCATTTGCTGACGAATTTCCTGATAGGCCAGGGAGTGTTCTTCAAACGCCTCCTTTGGCCAGGGCGTAGGCAACGGCGTATTGGGTGCGACGTGGTGTTTCCATTTGAGATTTTCCGGATCGAGCAGGGCCGTCACGTTGGGTTCATAGGGCTCGGTGATGACCTCGGGTGCCAGATATTCCACCGAACTCGTGTAGTACTCGTCCGCAAGACCGGCGAAGTGATGGCCAAACTCATGCACGAACAGGTACGGAGCCCATTCGCTGTTCGCGGCTGCCGTGCTGTACAGGCCATAGATGCCGCCGCCACCGTACACCTCGGTGTTCGTCAGTATCTCGATGAAATCGTAGGGTGCTGAAGACGCAATACGGCGCATCGACTTGTTGTCGAATGTCAGTACATAGCGCTCGGAGCGGAATGCATCGTAGGTTGCACCAATGGGTGAATCGCGGAACGTGTTCGTCGACGGGCGGGAAACACCCGACACCGCAGCCGGCGGAGCAACCGCCCAGATATTGAAGTCGTCCTTGCGTTCCTTGAACGGCGACGTCGAGAACAGGATTTCTGTGAGCTCCACCGCCTTGGCAATGAAGCGGTCCTGTTCGTCGGCCGTGTAGCCATCACCCATCAGCAGCAGATCGACCTTGGTCGATGGGTCGCCGCTGTTGTGAATGGCAACAACGTGCTCCTCGAACATCGCGGATTCCCGATGCACGAGTACATCCGCCGGGTCCAGTTGAATGCGCCACACCTCGACAAAGACGTTGCCAGGGCCGCGTTTCTTCAGGACGAGCTGGAAAACCGATTCCTGTGCCGGAAAACGGACCGACTCGTGGAACGAGCGATTGATCTCGCGAGCTTCGCCGATCGTCTCCCATTCGCCGTAAATGCTGCTGAAGCTCCGTGACCACGCAACACGGCCGCTGTCAGGATCGACGATTTCAAACAGGTACTTGCCTCGCGACGTCACATCGTGCGGCTGCGCCATGTTGCCGGTCCAGGGGAGCGGTTCGATCACAACCTGGTCGAGCGAGAACATCTCGGTTTCGTGATTGCCGCTATGGAAATAGTCGACTCGCATGGTACCGGGTACCTCGGCATTCACCGTTGACGCTACGCAGCAGGTGCACAGCACCAGCATCAGGAACTTCCTCATCAAAACGACCCTCGTTCGCATCCTGTATGGTAAGCCTATGTTATCGCGTTTTATGTTGATGCTGACACTGATCCTCGCGGGCGAAGTCGTTTACATGTTGCCGTTCGGCCTGACGCGGTTTTTCAGGCCCAGTCTGCTGGAGGCATTCGGCATTACAAATACCCAGCTGGGTGACATATTCGCTGTCTATGGCGTCCTGGCGATGATCGCGTACTTTCCGGGTGGTGCCCTTGCGGATCGCTTTTCTGCGCGCGCGTTGCTGACGATATCCTTGCTGGCGACCGGACTGGGTGGCATCTACCTGGCGACCTACCCGGGATTATTCGGCCTGGTAATGTTATTCGGCTATTGGGGCGTTACGACCATTCTCCTGTTCTGGGCTGCGATGATAAGGGCGACCCGGGAGTGGGGTGGCGACGACGCCCAGGGCAGGGCATTTGGCATTCTGGAAGGAGGTCGTGGCATTGTGGCCGTGTTGTTTGCCACGGCGGGCGTCGCGTTATTCGCGATTTTCATGCCGGACGATGTTCAGTCTGTTAGCGACGCAGGGCGGCGTGCAGCACTTCGCGAAGTCATATTGCTGTATTCGGGCGTGACCTTGGCAACCGGCATCCTCACCTGGCTGGTGATTCCGCACAGAAAACACATTGGCGATTCGAGTCGAAGTATTTTCAAAGGCGCGTTCGCCGTGCTCAATCGACCCCTGGTATGGGCACAGGCAGCGGTCATTATCTGTGCCTACTGCGGCTACAAGGGACTTGATAACTACTCTCTCTACGCAGTGCAGGTGCTGGGTATGGATGAGGTTGAAGGCGCCAAGCTGGCGGCGATTGGTGTGTATGTACGCCCGTTTGCAGCCGTAGCGGCGGGTTTGTTTGCCGACCGGTGGTCCGCCGCGGGAGCCCTGAGAATTGGTTTTTGCGCTGCGTGGCGTGTATTTCGCGCTGCTGCAGGAGAACGACGTGCCGCCGTTCCTGACTGGCGCGGTGGCGGGGACGGTTTCTTTCATCGGTTACACCCCGGAGATCTTTTTCGGCCCGATCACGGGCCGCATCCTGGACGCCAATCCGGGTGCGCTCGGGTTCCAGCACTATTTCCTGTTCCTGGCGTTCGTTTCAGCGATCGGTGTTGCAGTCGTCGGCGCGCTGGTGCGGCTGCAGCGCGCGGGCAGCGCAGCGAACTGGCCGAACGAAGACGTGCTGATGAGATTGTCCTCAACGAAATAAGCTTGGTACGCGTTGCTGGCGAAACAGGACAGGCGCATACTTTCCGTCACCTGTAGAAAGTCAGGGGAATACCATGAACAAGATCCTTGTAATTCTAGTTACCGCATTGTTGTTTGGCTGCCAGCAGTCACCAGAGCCAGAATCGGAGGCGCCGGCTGAGCAAGCAACGGCGCCAGTCGTCGAGGCACTCAGCCTGGCAGAAGTCCTGGCTGCGCAGCCCGAGGACGTGCAGGCCCGGTACCGGTATCGCCACCCGCAGGAGACGATAGAGTTCTTTGGCATCGAACCCGGCATGACGGTTGTTGAAGGTCTGCCAGGACGTGGCTGGTACACCCGATTACTGTTGCCCTACCTGGGATCCGAAGGTCACCTGATAGGTGCAAACTACGCGATGGATATGTGGCCGAACTTCCCGTTTGCCGACGAAGAATTCATGAAGACGCAAAGCACGTGGGTGACGGACTGGCCCGTTGACGCCGAGGAGTGGCGGGGCGATGCTGGCGCGACAGTCGCGGCCTTCAATTTCGGTTCGATGCCGGCTGATATGAACGGCACGGCTGACGTCGTCTTCTTCCCGCGCGTCCTGCACAACCTGGCGCGGTACGAACCCCAGGGTGGATTCCTGACCGCAGCCCTGGCTGATGCCTACGCGGTTCTGAAACCCGGTGGCACCTTTGGTGTTGTGCAGCACCACGCACGCGACGAAATGTCAGACGAATTTGCCGACGGCAGTCACGGTTATCTGAAGAAGAGCTTTATCATTGCGGCGGCTGAAAACGCCGGTTTCGAGTTTGTTGCCGAGAGCGACGTCAACGCCAATCCAGCGGATCAACCGACCGAGGAGGATGTCGTCTGGCGGCTGCCGCCAACGCTGGCTGCCAGCCGGGATGACCCGGAGCTTCAGGCAGAACTCGAGGCTATCGGTGAATCGAATCGCATAACGCTCAAGTTCCGCAAGCCGGAGTAGGACCTGGTTCACCAGGTCCGGCTCATGACGGTCAGGCCAGATTGAATAACAGGAACTCTGCATCTGATTCGGACCGGGCCCGAATCGCTTCGGCGTGACGAATCTGTGCACCGTCACCCGCGGACAGTTTCTCTCCATTGACATCAAGTTCGCCGGAGATGACCTGCACAAATATCCGGCGCTCGGTGACGCCATCCAGGGTGACTTCATTACCCGCCAGAAGGACACTCGCGTACAGATCGACGTCCTGGTGGATGGTAATCGAACCATCGCGACCGTCACGCGAACCGATCAGGCGCAAGTTATTGAGCTTGTCCTCACGCTCGAACAGCGTCTGCTCGTAACCGGGTTCCAGGTTATTCTTTTCAGGAAATATCCAGATCTGCAGCAGGTGCAGCTCCTCGTCTTCCGAGTGGTTGAATTCACTGTGGAGAACGCCTGTACCGGCGGTCATGCGCTGCACCTCGCCAGCCCGGATAATCGTGCCGTTACCCATACTGTCTTTGTGCTCAATGGCGCCGCTGATGATGTAGGTAACGATCTCCATGTCTTTATGGGGATGTGTGCCGAATCCCTGGGCCGGTGCAATGCGGTCCTCATTGATCACGCGCAGCTTGCCGAAATGCACGCGTTCCGGATCACGATACTCAGCGAAGGAAAACGTGTGCCTGGCTTTTAGCCAGCCGTGATCGGCACCGCCACGGCTGTCGGATCGAATAATGTCGAACATCCTGTGTCCTCCTTACTCAGGCTGCCTGCGGTGCGAGATGCACGAGTTCTGCGATGCGCGCGCGGGCATTGTCCAGCGCCTCGTCATTGCCGCGGTCAGCTCCCTGGGCGCCGATAATTTCAACGTCGGTAATCCCGATGAAGCTTAGCGCGTGACGCAGGTAGGGTGTTGCGAAATCCACCGGGCTGCCAACGGGCACTCCACCGGACGGGGTGATTACATACGCCGTCTTGTTTTCGAGCAGGCCTCGTGGACCGTTCTCGGTGTATTCAAAGGTCAGCCGGGCGCGGGCGACCATGTCGATCCAGGCCTTGAGCGTTGCGGGAACCGAGAAGTTGTAGATGGGCGCGCCAATGACCAGCACGTCCGCTGCCTGGAGTTCGGCGACCAATGTGTCCGAAAAGGCGAGGGTCTGGCGGTGCTGCCCAGTCCGCTCCTCCTCCGGCGTAAAGTTCGCCGCAACCCACGCCTCGTTGACGAAGGGCAGGCCTTCGGCCACGTCACGCCGGGTCACTTCGACGTCGCCGTGGCGCGTTTCGAGTGCAGCTACCAGGTCGGCGGTCAGTTTGCGGCTAATGGAACCTTCGGTGCGCGCGCCTGCGCTCAGTTCGAGGATCTTCAGGGGTTGTTGCTTGCTCATATCTCAATCTCCTTGGACGAGGTGTCGTCGTGTTGGAGATAGTTTCTCTGTTGACAATATCGGGATAAATACTATTCTTGGAACATCATTGTTATGAAAAACGCAACAATATGGATAAATTCGAGGATTTACAGGCCTTTGTGGCCGTCGTTGAAGCGGGCAGCTTTACCGCGGCGGCTGGCCGACTGAACGCCGCCAAATCGGCTGTCAGCCGTCGTATCTCGGCCCTGGAGGAAAGGCTCGGGGTCCAGCTGCTGCGCCGGACAACACGGGTACTCAACGTGACGGAGTCGGGCCAGAGCTTCTATGAGCACAGTGCGCGCATCCTTGCGGATCTCGACGAAGCCGAAGCGGCTGTTCAGCAGGAACACGGTGAACTCCGCGGGACTCTGCGCGTGGCCTTGCCGCTCTCCTTCGGTGTCCGCCATATGTGCAAACCCATCGCCGCCTTTACCAAGCTGCATCCCAAATTGCACTTTGACCTCGATCTGAATGATCGCCGCATCGATTTGCTCGAGGAGGGCATGGACCTCGCTTTGCGCATCGGTCATCTCAAAGATTCATCCCTGATCGCTCGCCGCCTGTTCGATATGAAGACCGTGATCGCGGCCTCGCCGCACTACCTGAAAGTGCGCGGCGCACCGCAGACGCCGGAGGATCTTGCCGACCATGATTGCCTCGTCTACTCCAATCTCGCGGACCCCGACAACTGGACGTGGCGGGACGGCACGGGAAAAGAGCACGTCATGAAGGTCAATACGGTGCTTCGGGCCAGCAGCGGTGACTTCCTCGCGAACGCTGCCGCACATGGCCTCGGTGTCGTGATCCAGCCGACCTTCCTGGCGGCGGAAGCGATTCGGCGAGGCAATCTTGTGCCCTTGCTGACGGATTACCAGTGGCCGGTGTCACCTGCCTATGCGGTTTATCCGCCGACGCGCCACTTGTCGTTCCGAGTGCGTGCGTTCATAGACTTCCTTGCGGAAAAATTCGCTGGCACGCCTCAGTGGGACCGGGATTGCGAGATGCTCAGCGCCAGACAAAGCTGACCGCCATAGTAAAACGGCAGTCCCCATACGTAGGTCGGGAAGTCGGTTTGTACGAGGCGTAACGCCGCGACCGAGAGGTCGGACAGGTAGAATAACAACGCGCCGGTCAGTATCAGCTGGGGCCACCCGCGCCACGCGTGCCGAATGCAAAAATCACCATGAGGCTGATCACGGCAATGTAGGTCCGCACGGGAATGTCCAGTTCGGCGGGAATGTGAGGCTGTAACCAGGTGAAGACGACGATCGCAACGATCGTGACAGGTATGGCCGCTGCAACCAGCCAGGTTCGGCTGTACCCCTGCGCAATGAACGCGGACACGTAAGCAACATGTGCCAGCAGGAATGCGACCAGCCCGAACAGAAACGCTGTCCGCGAAGTACCGACAAGAAACAGGTCGCCGAACCATGACAGGACCAACCCGGCAAGCAGCAACCGCCCAAACAGGCTTTGCCACGCCCCGCTGACTATCGCGACGCCGACAAACGCCGACGAAGCGATAAGCTTCGCACCGGCGGCAGGCAGGCGCAGGTCGAGGAGCAGCAGCGCGACGAGCCCAATGCAGGCGAGGACGACAAGCGCAGACAGTGTGCGGACCGAATTCATGATGGCAATAGTCTACAATGCCCACCAATGCCTTATTGGACATCATTTGGTCGACCTGTTATGAAGATCGCAATCATTGGCGGCACCGGTTTTGTCGGAGCGTACCTGGTAGACGCTTTCCTCGCCGCCGGCCATGCCGTCCGCACACTCGTAAGACCTGGCAGTGAGAGCAAACTGCACCGTGCCTCTGTACAAACGGTAGCCGGCGATCTTGCATCGCCGGAAGCCCTGCGCAAGACGCTGGAGGGCTGCGATGCGGTTGTCTACAACGTTGGATTGTTGCGGGAGTTTCCTCGACGTGGCGTTACCTTTGAGCAAACACAGTACCAGGGTGTAGTGGATACGATCGCAGCCGCAAAGGATGCCGGGGTGTCCCGCCTGCTGCTGATGAGCGCCATTGGCGTCAAGGATCCGGGGACGAAGTACCAGTCCACGAAGCGACGTGCCGAGCTATATGCGTTGGCAAGCGGGCTCGATGTGACGGTCCTGAGGCCGTCAGTTATTTTCGGCGATCCGCGGGGCACTATGGAGTTTGCAACACAGTTGCACCGTGACATGGTCCATCCGCCGATACCCGCCGCTGATTTCGCCGGTGTTCGCATGTCGCCAGTGCACGTCAACGATGTTGCTGACGCGTTTGTGGCAGCGCTAAATGACCCGACCGCGATCGGTTCGACCTTTGAATTGGCGGGCCCCGAAATTCTGTCCTGGAAAGAGATGATCGGGCGGATCGCTGCGGCGACTGGCAAGAAGAAAATGTTTCTTCCGATGCCGCTCTGGGTGATGAGAATTGGCGCGACGCTGTTCGACTGGCTGCCGTTTTACCCGGTTACACGTGACCAGCTGACAATGCTCGAGGAAGGCAACACGGCTTCCAGCGAGCCGCTCGAGTCCCTGATTGGTCGGGGCGCCAGGCGATTCTCGCCGGAAAATCTCGTCTATCTCGATCGCTGAAACGTCCTGATACAAACCCACACAGTTCTGACACCCATCTGTCACGGTGCCCGCATAGACTGCGCCCCATCAATTCATCTTAACGAGGAAGTCGAAGTGAGTGTTCAGGCGAACCACCCGGTCAGGTCGTGGGTATTCATCTATCTGGGTCTTATTGCATCCATAGTCATGGCCGGCCAGCCGGCTGGCGCCGATAATCTGGGCCAGGTTCCGCCGCCAGAGCTGGAGCCTGTCCCCGAATCGCCACTGCTGCGCAGAGATATCTGACTCCCCCAAAGTCGGCACATGGACGTGCCGCAACTCAGGCACCGAAGTATCTGTTCATGTTTCGAAAATTCCTGCAATTGATTATCGTCGTACCGCTATTTGCCCTGGGAGGTGTCGCTATGGCACTCGAAGAGCCAGATTACGAGGTACTGCTCAAGACGGACGAGATCGAGTTTCGCCGCTACGAGCCGTACCTGGTTGCGGAAGTCACCGTTTCCGGAAAGTCCGCGGGCAACGAGGCGTTTCGCGTCCTTGCCGGCTATATTTTCGGTAACAACGACGGCGACGTGAAAATGCAAATGACAGCGCCTGTAGAGTCTCGGGACGTCGCAAGCGGGGAGCATGTCTACCAGGACTATGCGTTCGTGATGGAGAAATCCTACTCGCTGGACAGTCTGCCCGTGCCGAACGATGAGCGCATCCGGATACGTGAAAGACCGTCGCGTATCGTTGCAGTTCGTGAATTTTCGGGGCGCTGGAGCGAAAAGAACATCAGCCGGCATCAACAGGATTTGCTGGATGATTTGCGGAGTATCGGCGTCGAAATCACCGGTTCACCCGAGCTGGCCAGGTACGACAGTCCGTTTACTCCCTGGTTCCTGCGCCGCAACGAGATCGTGGTTCCCGTGAGTCGGGCCAGCGTAAACGAGCTTGCAGATATTGCGACAGGTGCGCCCGCCCGACTATAGTCGGGGCCTGTTTGGCGAGAGAGTTGTCCCTGTGATCGCACGCATATTCCTGACAGTTATATTAATCGCGTCGGTCGCGTTGCCTGCAAACGCCGCCACCCGGGTGGCCGAGTTCAAGGGTACCGACAATGCGACGACGGCGACCTTCAGCGTAGAAGCGCCCTGGGTCCTTGACTGGCGTCTCGATGGTGATTATGACCAGCTGGTCGGCCTGGAGATCATGCTGGTCGAAGCCAGGACCGGTCGGCACGTCGGTCGTGTGCTGTATACCAAGCGACGTGGCAATGGCGTCAAGCTTTTTAACTCCGCCGGTCTTTACCAGCTTCGCATCAGCTCGACCCTGGCGCGGTGGACCGTAAAGATTGACCAGCTGACGCGCGAGGAAGCGGAGCTCTACAAGCCGAAGGGTTCAAACTGACGCAATCCAATCCGTATTGGTGGGACGGTTACAGGTCCGCTGCGACGTCACCGCTCCCGGATCGTTGCGACACGCTTGTCGTCGGTGGTGGCCAGACCGGCATCGTCACTGCAATCGAATTAGCTCGCGCGGGTCAGTCCGTCGTGGTCGTCGAATCGAATCATGTTGGTTCGGGCGCGACCGGCCGGAGCATGGGTGTGTTATCCACTCCCGCGGCCGGCGCCGGTTTTGGTGATCCCGATGAAATTGTGCAGGGTCGGCCACGCAAGGCGTGGCACCGCGATCGTCTGGCCGCGCAACGCTACCTGCTGCGTCTTATTGAAGAGTCCGGCGCCGACTGCGATTTGCAGGAAGGTGTCGTGCTGCTGGCGCCGACGCAATCCAATTACCGGAAGCTGGCGAGCACGGTTGACGCTCGAAACGCCCTTTACGGTACCAATGACTACGCAGTTGCGGCGACCGATCTCGAAGCAGAGGTGGGCGGCAACGTCAGCAATTTGTTTGCCGGCGGACTGGTCCTGGGTAATACGCATCACGTGCAACCGGCAAAAATGATTTCAGGACTCGCGGACCTGGCAAGGCGACTCGGGGCGACAATCTGCGAGCGGACCGAAGTTGTTGGGATACAAGCCTGTAAGGACGGGACCCGGGTCCAGACAAATGGCGGCGATGTTCTCGCACAAAATGTCTTGTTGACGACGGGCGGCTATACAAAGAACTTCTCCAGATTTCTGTGGCAGCGGACGCTTGGAGTTCCATCGATCGTTGCCGTATCGGAGGAACTGCCGCCCCAGGGTGTGGACGAGATGTTTCCCACCGCTCGGGTGCTGCTGGTCAACCGCATCAGGAGCTACAGCTGCAGGCCGTCGCCCGATGGGCGCCGCCTGATACTGGCAGGCCCGCTGGCGCAAACGCCTCGATCTGTGGACGCTGATGTGCAGGCCCTGAAAGACTACTTCAAACGCCTGTTTCCCGAAGTTGCGACGATGGAATTCACCCACTGCTGGGCAGGGATGATTGCGGCGACACGGGATGCCCAGGGCCACTCCGGGGCGCATAATGGCACCTGGTATTCGGTCGGTGCGAGCGGGCTTGTAAGTTGTGCCGACGCCGGGCGCCGAATGGCACTGAACATACTGCACGCGGACCGCGTTGCCGCCGCTGGGGACCGGAAATTCCCCCGTTGGCCATTACGCAGCAGCGAGCACCTGTTGTGGCGGGGTATTGCCCTGTCCGCAGGCTTGCTGGATATGCTTGGGAAGAGTCGCCTGCGCTAGCGGCGTATGCGATCATCAGGCCGTGGAGCAGAGCGTACCGACCAAATCCAGTTCGATAATCATCATGGCGGCAATCGTCGTGGTGATCTATGGCATGCAGATGATGTCCGTGTTGCTGGTGCCGTTCCTGCTGGCTGTGTTTCTCGCGCTGATCACTGTGCGGCCGATGCTCTGGATGCAGGAGCATCGCGTGCCCTCGATACTCGCCGCACTGATCATAGTGAGCATGCTCATGCTGCTGCTGGCGGTCATCGGTGTGATTCTCGGTTCGTCGATTGCAGACTTCACTGCGGCGCTCCCGTCGTACCAGGCGCGCCTTGATGTGCTCGTCGATCGTGCGTTCGATTTCATGGTCACAAACCTGAACGTCGATGAGTCGATAGAGAGCATCAGCGACATGATCGATCCCGGTTGGGCGATGGGCCTGGTTGCGGGCATCCTCAACAGCCTGCGCGACGTCCTGACGAATACGTTCCTGATCATCTTTACGATGATCTTCATTCTGCTGGAAGCATCGACCGCCAAGACAAAGTTTGCGGCGGCCTTCGGTGCCAGCGAAATGTCACTGGAGCGGCCGCGAGTGTTTCTGCAGAATCTCGGTCGTTACCTCGGCATCAAGACCCTGATCAGTATCGCAACCGGACTTTGTGCAGGCACGCTGACGTGGGCACTGCATCTCGACTTCCCATTGCTCTGGGCAATGCTCGCGTTCCTGCTGAATTACGTGCCGACCATTGGTTCGATTATTGCTGCCGTACCGGCGGTACTTCTGGCGCTCGTGCAAATTGGGCCGGGCGCGGCCGGTGCTACTGCTATGGGGTTCATCGGAATTAACGTCGTATTCGGTAATTTCCTTGAACCGCGCCTGATGGGTTATGGCGTCGGCATCTCACCGCTGGTCGTGTTTGTCGGCCTCGTTGTTTGGGGCTTTATCTTCGGGCCGGTTGGAATGCTGTTATCAGTGCCGTTGACGATGACACTCAAGATGGCAATGGAGAGTGACGACCGGACGCGGTGGGTGGCTATTCTGCTGGGATCGGAGCGCGACGCGGTGTATGAGCTCCACACCATGGAGGAAGAAGCCGGGCCAGACTAGGCGACATCCAGGTCGTCGAAGTCATCGTCCAGTGGTTCCGTTTCTTCGAGCTGCTCGAGCAGGTTTATCGCAACAGCAACGAAATCCGTGTCAGTGATGATGCCAACAAGCGCGCCATCATCAAGTACAGGCAGACAACCAATCTTGTGCTTTTCCAGGAACAGTGCCGCATGGCGCAGGCTGGCGTTGACATCGACAGTAGCAATATCGGTCACCATTGCGTCCGTTATGCCGATATCGTTCGCATGAAGACGGTTCCGTCGTCACGCAGGAAACTGTCCGTTGCCGCGAGCACGTTTGTCAGTGAGATCAGGCCAACGAGTTTGTCTCCATCGAGAACCGGGAGATGGTGGATCCGGTTGTCATGCATGAGCGTCCGAGCCTCGGCCAGAGTCGCGGACGGAGGTACCGTAATCAAGTTGGTGCTCATGATTGCTTCGATACTGAACATGGTTCCGTCCTCTTTGCTTTTCTCTCTTTGTTGTCCTGACTTCAGTCTATCCACAGGGGGGGCGCGTACCATTGCGATAAACACCTACGCGGTGGTGTAACCCGCTGAAAATTCGGGGAGCGCTTCGCGAGGTGCACGAAAGCTTGCATGATAAGCGGGCTCTGGAACTTGAAGCTGGCAGGATTACCGCGCCAGCTTGCCAGGCCCATGAGTTTCAGGCACGACCATGACGCGGAATGTACGGATGTGAAATACTGAATATTCGCCTATCGTGGTAGTCGAAATAGTTATGAACAAGCGTTATCTGTTGACCCTCTTGTTGTTCGCTTTGCCAGCGTTCGCCGTCGACGAAGATCGCGATGCGACGCAGATTGTCCGCGATGCAATCGATCACTGGCGTGGCCTGTCGTCCTATACCGTCATGACGATGGTCATTCATCGGCCGGACTGGGAGCGCAGCATGACGATGGAAGCGTGGACCAAGGGTGACGACAAGTCCCTGGTGCGCGTGGTCGAACCCAAGAAAGACCGCGGCAATGGCACGCTAACCGATGAAAACAGCATGTGGACGTTCTCGCCCAAGATCAATCGCGTCATCAAAGTGCCGTCGTCGATGATGGGGCAGAGCTGGATGGGCTCTGACTTCTCCAATAAGGATATAGCGCGGGCTGACGACATCATTGATCAATACGACCATACGGTGCTGTCCACCCGGGTCGAAGACGGCATTACCATCTACGAAATCGAATCAATCCCGCATGAGGATGCTGCGGTGGTCTGGGGTCGAGAAGTGCTTACCATTCGCGATGACCATGTCGTGCTGGAGCACGCGTTCTTCGACCAGGATGGTGAACTCGTCAAGACGCTGAGATCGCTCGAGATAGGCGAAATGGGCGGTCGCACGATCGCGCAACGCCAGCGTATGAGCAAAACGGATGAGCCCGACGAGTGGACCGAGATTGCAGTCAACCAGGTCGAGTACGAGATCGACCTGAAGGACAGCGTGTTTACTTTGTCAAACCTGCGGAACCCGCGAGACTAGGCACTGAATGAACATCGTCCTGCGACTTGCATGGCGTAACCTGTGGCGGCATGCCCGGCGCACGTGGCTCACGATCGGGGCCATGGTCTTCTCGAATACTTTGCTGGTATTCATGATCTCCTTTCAGTTCAGCATGTACGGTCTGATGATCGACAACACGCTGCAGGTATTCAGTGGCCACCTGCAAGTCCAGGCGCCCGGCTACAAGGATGACCAGAAAATGCGACAGGTCGTGCCGGATGTTCAGCGGCTGGCGGACCGCCTGCGCCATGAACTCGATAGCGATTCGATTGCTGCGCGCGGCTGGGCTTTCGGTCTCGCGTCGAGCGACGAGCGCAGCTACGGCATCGGGATCTACGGCGTGGAACCGGGCTACGAAACCCGGGTCTCCAACATTCCGGGCCTGGTCAAGGACGGCGAGTACCTCGAACGTAGCGATGCCATGGAAATCGTCATAGGCACAATGCTCGCGCGCAACCTGCGCGTCGGTGTAGGCGATGAACTGACGCTCCTCGGCAGCGGCCTCGACGGATCGTTTGCGGCCGCGGTCGTGACCATCGTCGGAGTGTTCGATAGCGGCGTGAAGGAGATCGATCGCAATATCGCCGAGATGCCTTTGGCAGCCTTCCAGGACATGTTCTACATGGACGGGGCGGGGCACCAGGTCGTTATCCTGGCGTCGACACTGGACGAGGTCCCGCTGCTCGAGCAAAGAGTGGCAGCGACACTGCCGGACGGTCTCGTCGTACACGACTGGAATGCATTGCAGCCCGGCCTGAAGCAGGCCATCCAGGCCGACATGAGCAGCGCATTCTTCATGTACGGCATCCTCGTGATCCTGGTCGCGTTCAGCGTGCTCAACACCCAGCTCATGTCTGTGCTGGAGCGCACCCACGAATTCGGCGTGGTGATGGCGCTGGGCATGAAACCGGGCCGACTGGGACGACTGATTATGCTCGAGACCGCGCTTATGGGCCTGATCGGATTCCTGTTCGGCGCGGCCGCCGGTGCGTTGCTGACCTACTGGTTCTCGGTCAACGGCCTGACGTATCCGGGTATGGAAGAAATGGTCGCGAACTTCAACCTGCCGGGTCGCGTTTACCCGCAGGTCTCAATGCTGAAAACCGTGTTCGGGCCAGCTGTCGTCTTCCTGTTCACTTTGCTTGCTGCGGCCTACCCGGCCTGGCGTCTGCGTCGGCTGCATCCGGTTGAAGCGATGAGGACAATCTGATGCGGATGTTGCCGGTTCTTTCGCGGCTCGCCTGGCGCTACCTGTGGCGCAACCATCGCCGCACGATTGTTATGCTCAGTGCAATCTCGATAGGTGCGTGGGCGATGATCTTCATGACCGCCCTCACGCGTGGCATGGTTGACCAGATGATCAGCGACGGGATCAGTGTCCTTCCCGGACACGTCCAGTTGCACAATCCGGATTACCTCGACGATCCGAGTATCACGAACCGGGTCAACCTGACCGACGCAGAACTTGCCAGCCGCTTTGCCGACGCAGGCTTCAGGGCGTGGGCGAGCCGTGTCAGGGTGCCCGCCGTGATCACCAGTGAACGCGAATCACGCGGCGTCACGTTGCTCGGCATCGACCCGGCGGCCGAACGCGATTTCTCATTCGTCGACTACGCCGAGGTCGACGGCCGCTTTCTTGAAGCACCTGACGACACCGGCGTTGTTATCGGCGCCAAACTCGCTGCGACACTGGAAACGGAGGTTGGCAAGCGCATCGTTCTGATGAGCCAGGATCCGGACAACGAGATTGCCGACCGAGGATTCAGGGTTGTGGGCCTGTTCCACGCGAACATGGAAACCTACGAGGATACTTTCGCGTTTATCGGTAAAAAGACTGCGCAGTCCATGTTGCGGATCGGCGATACGACGACCGAGGTCGTTTTCTTTGGCGACGACTACCGCAATGTCGAGCCCACCTATGAAAAAGTGCTGGCTGCAGTCGATGACTCGATGCGGGTCAGTCGCTGGACTGAGGTTGATACTTACCTGGGAACCATGCTCAGCGTGATGGATGGCTTCATGTTGATCTGGGTCATCGTCATCTTCCTCGCACTCTCGTTCGGACTCGTCAATACGCTTGTCATGGCGGTGTTCGAGCGTGTGCGCGAGATCGGCCTGATGCTCGCGCTTGGCATGAAACCGGCCAGCATTCTTGGGCAGATCATTATCGAGTCGATGATGCTGCTGTCGGTGGGGCTGCTGATCGGCGATGCGCTGGCATGGCTCACTGTGAAGCCACTCGAGAGCGGTATCGATATCTCGGTCGTTGCCAAGGGCATGGAGATGTTCGGTGCTGCGAGCGTGTTGTATCCGAAGCTGTATATGAACGACGTTATTCTGTCGAACGTCGTTGTACTGGTGCTGGGCTTCCTTGCCAGCCTGTCACCGGCCTGGCGCGCCTCGCGCTACGAGCCGGTTGAAGCAATAACAAAGGTGTAATGATGACGGCTGTTCGTTGTGTGGATATCTGCAAGACCTATCGTCAGGGCGACCAGGACATCAAGGCGCTCGATCACTTGAGCATCGATATCAAGAAAGGCGAGTTCGTATGCCTGATGTCCCCATCCGGCGGTGGCAAGACGACGTTGTTGAACGCCATCGGCGGCCTCGACATCCCCGACAGTGGTGAGGTCTGGATTGCCGATCAGCGCATCGACGAAATGAGCAAGGGCCAGCTGGCCGATCTGCGCCTCGCCAATGTCGGTTTTGTCTTCCAGGCCTACAACCTGATTCCGGTCCTGACGGCACAGGAAAATGTCGAGTTCGTCATGCAGGTGCAGGGTGTGCCCGCTAACGAACGGCGCGCAAAGTCGCTCGCCATCCTCGAAGAGGTTGGCCTCAAGGGCCTCGAGAACCGGCGGCCGGCGGCAATGTCAGGCGGGCAGCAGCAACGTGTCGCCGTGGCACGTGCGATCGTGTCGCGCCCAGAGCTGGTCCTGGCCGATGAGCCCACCGCGAACCTCGATTCGAGGACCTCGGATGAGCTCATGGAGCTGTTTACCGAACTCAACGAGCATCACAACACGACGTTCGTGATCGCGACCCATGACCAGCGCGTACAGCGCTACGCCAGGCGCCTGGTGCGCATGCGCGACGGCCGTATCGTGGACGATATCGAGCAACATGCGGCGTAGCAGCCTGTTGTTACTGTTGGTGCCGGCGCTGGCTTGCGCCGAGCTGAGTACGGAGTTCGACGGGCACACGAAGTTTCGGGCTGTCGGCCAGACTTACCCGGACAACAGCCTGTTCACCGAGGTCGTCGGATCGGAGTCCCTTGACCTCGCTGGCAGCCTGCGGCTCAACCTCAAGCTGAAGTCTGGCCGCTGGACCCTGGATTCGGCCTACCAGCTGCTCGCCGTGCAGGGCGACGGCTTGCGACTCTCGGGGCCACCGGATGACGATCGCCGCCTGTTCAACCTGACGCACGTCTTCTCCGACAGCAGCGACAGTGCCGTCCTGCAACGGCTCGATCGTCTCTGGCTGGGCTACGCGAGCGAGAAGGCCGTAGTTCGTGTTGGCCGGCAGGCACTGTCCTGGGGCAACGGACTCGCTTATGCGCCCATGGACCTCGTCAATCCGTTCGACCCGGCATCAATCGATACCGAGTACAAGGCCGGCGACGACATGGTGTACGCGCAATACCTGCAGGACAACGGCAACGACGTGCAGGCGGCTTACGTCGTCCGGCGTAACCTGCAGACGGGTGACGTCGATACCGATGAAGCGACCGCTGCGTTGAAGTACCACGGTTTCGCCGGTGCGAGCGAGTACGATTTGTTAGTCGCCCGAAGCTACGGTGACGACGTGTTCGGACTTGGAGCGGGGCGCGGCATTGGCGGCGCTGTCTGGAATGCCGATCTCGTGGTGACGGACACGGACCGGGACACCTACGTGCAGTTCGTGACCAACCTCATGTACTCGTGGACCTGGGCCGGCAAGAACATGAGCGGCGCACTCGAGTACTACTTCAACGGTTTCGGCCAGGAAAACGGGCAGTACGACCCGCAGAGTCTTGCTGCAAATCCCGACCTGCTCGTGCGACTGACACGCGGCGAGCTCTTCACACTGGCACGGCACTACCTGTCCGGGAACGTGATGATCGAGATGACCCCGCTGTGGAGCGTGACGCCAACGGTGCTGGTCAACATCGCGGACCCAAGCGCGCTTTTACAGATCGTCACGTCCTACAGCCTGTCGGACAACATGACGTTTCTCGGCAGTATCAATGTTCCGCTGGGGCCTGATGGCAGTGAGTTTGGCGGGATCGAGACAGGCCTGCCGGATCGCTACCTGTCGCGCGGTGCCGGCCTATTCGCGCAATTTGCCTGGTACTTCTAGACTGGCCAGCAGGCGACGAAAGCCCGCTTCGATCTCGAGTTCGAATACCGGGTCCTTTATGTGCCCGAGGTCCTCGATGTTCACGCTATGCGCCTCGCCATCGAGCATCTTGTCGATGCGCTTGAACAGGTCCGCTTCTTCCCACTGTATGTGATTTCTCAGGCGCAGGATGTAGGCACTCGTATCCTCGATCATCTTTTCACGCCGCACGGCGGCGCCGGCATTGATTGCCTCGACCTCGTCCCGCAGCAGCGTTCCCAGATGGGCGATGTCGCTGTGGTCGTCGGGCACGTGATCCAGGTCTTCCGCGAGGTCGGGGCGTGCGCTGCGCAACTGCTCGTAGACGACATCTTCCTTGGGATGATGGACAGCGTCGGGGTAGACGGTCATGTACCGCATAATCTCGTCGAATAATTCGAAGTCCGGGTCTTTGCCGGCCTCCATTTGCTCGACAAGACCATCCATCAGGTCCAGTACGATACTCATGTTGCGGTGATCTTCCCGCAACTCCGTCATTAGTGCCCGCGCGTCCGTATCCATGAGCCCAGTGTGGTTGCACCCGCAACGGAGTGCTATCGGGAAAACCCCTTACGTGGCCAGCAAGGGGTTTCGTGTTGCCTAGAAAAACTTCCGCGCCATCCCGAGAACGTCGTCGAGACCGCCCTTTCCGCCGGCCATGCCAATCAGGTCACCGAGCGGCCCGAGGCCACCGCCTTGCGCGGATGAGCCCAGGTCGCGGCCGGCAGAGCTCTTCTTGTTCATGGCGCCCATGGCGAGCGATGCCAGCAGTGGTAGAGCCTTCTTGATCAGGCCGGCATCGATTCCGGTGTCTTTCGAGGCGGCGGCCGCAACGTTTCGACTCACATCCTTGGAGCCGAAGATATGGCCGAGAATCTTGTTACCTTCCACACGTGTATCGTCAGAACCAAGCAACGAAGGATCGTCAATGTAGCGGTCGTGCCCACCGGTTTCGAGCGCGCGCCGCAGACCAGCGAGACCTTCGTCGCTTGCAGTGTTCTTCTGCAATCCCCCCATCAGGGCCGGCGCAAGTGTGGCCATGAGTCTCGAAGTATCCGCCGAGCCAAGCCCGACCGCGCTGGCCAGCTGGTCAACGCTGTCGTTGCCGCCTGCCATTTTCAACAGCTCCATAAATTCCATGTTATTCCCCTTGTGTACTAGTCGAGCGGGATGCGGATTTTCTGGCCCGGGTAGATCTTGTTCGGGTCAGAGATGATGTCTTTGTTGGCTTCAAAAATCTTTGTGTACTTCGAAGCATTGCCGTAATAGCGCTTGGCAATGGCGCCCAGCGTATCGCCGCTGACGATTTCGTAGATTTCGGCCTTCTCCTCAGGTTTCTCAGGCGTCGGTTCAGGTGCACGCAGATCGTCCGCTACTACTTTTGACACGCCCTGGATGTTGCCTGCAATCAGGACGGCCTGGTCACGTACTGCCTGGTTCTTGCAATCGCCACAGATCGTGACGGTGCCGTCATCGAATTGCACATCAAGATTGCTGAGTCCGTGTGTCTTGATCTCGAGGTGCTGCTTGATGTTGTCGGCGGCTTCAGCATCGGTATTGAATATCTGGCGACCAACGTCTTTAACAAAATCGAACAATCCCATCTTTAGTTTCTCCTTTTCGTCATTTCAGCCTGTTTGGCAGGCGTATAATTGTCGCACCAATCATGAGGGTCATTACATGCGCAAGGCAATTCTTTTCCTGCTGCTCAGCTTCCTGGTACTGGCAGGTTGTTCCGTCAATCCCGTGACGGGCAAGCGCGAGATGGTCTTCATGAGCACCGCCGAGGAGATTGAGCTGGGCAAGCAGAACTATGCCCCGATGCAGCAATCCCAGGGCGGCGAATACGACATCGATCCGGCATTGACTGCCTATGTGCAACGGGTTGGCAACAAGGTTGCCGCCCAGAGTAACGTCAACTTGCCGTATGAATTTGTCGTGCTGAACAACTCGGTTCCCAATGCCTGGGCATTGCCCGGCGGCAAGATTGCGATCAACCGCGGCCTGCTCACGGAACTGGAGTCGGAGGCCGAACTGGCCGCCGTGCTGGGACACGAAGCGGTGCACGCGGCAGCGCGGCATTCGGCCAAGCAGCAGTCCATGGCAAGCCTCATGCAGGTTGGTGTCCTGGGTACCATGGTCGTGGCAAGCGACAGCGACTATGGCGGCCTGATAGCGGGCGGTGCGAGTGTGCTTGCGCAGGCAGGCCTCGCCAAGTACGGGCGTAGCGCGGAACTCGAGTCGGACTACTACGGCATGCAATACATGTCAGCGGCGGGTTACGACCCGCAAGGAGCTGTCGCGTTGCAGGAGACGTTTGTGCGCCTTAGCGAAGGCCGCGATTCTGACTGGCTGAGCGGGCTGTTTGCGAGCCACCCTCCGTCCCGGGAACGTGTCCAGGCAAACATCGATACGGCCAGTACCTTACCGAAAAGTGGCGTGCGTGGAGAACGCGAATACCAGGCCGCATTGAAGAGGACGCGTGATCTGAAACCAGCCTACGACGCCTATGACGAGGGTCGCAAGGCACTGGCCGAGAAGAACGCTGACGAAGCCCTGGCCAAGGCGAGCGAGGCGTTGAACCTGTTCGACGGCGAGGCAAATTTCCATGCGCTGCGCGGTGACGTACGACTGCTGCAGGATAACTACGACTGGGCCGCGACGAATTACAGCCGGGCGATCGAACGACGTGACGATTTCTTCTACTACTACCTGCAACGAGGGCTTGCCCGCAAGGAACTGGGGCAGTCGAGTGACGCTGTTAGCGATCTCGAGCGCAGTATCGAATTGCTGCCGACGGCACCGGCGCACTATGCGCTGGGTGACATCGCCTATGACAGGGGAAACAACGCCAAGGCTATTGAGCATTACAGGATCGTCGCCAGGTCGGGCGGCGAAATCGGCCAGGCAGCCACGGCCAGGCTGGTGAAGCTCGACATGCCGGCGAATCCCGGCGCGTACATTCGCAGTGGTTGTTCGGCGGATGGAAACGGCAACCTGATCGTTTCGATCCGCAACGATACGACGGTCACCATTAAAGGCGTCGCGGTTGCTGTCGTATACACGGACGCATCCGGTCGCCAGCAGCAACCCCGCTTCAGTATCAATGGTCAGGTCGCACCTGGACAGGTCGCGAGCGTGAATACCGGGCTGGGCCCGTATACGGACGGGTCCAATTGCCCGGCGCAGGTCGTTGCGGCCGAGATCGCTGAGTAACCGGGAGGCATGGATATGAACAGGATCGCCGTTGCTGTCGTTGTCAGTCTGCTGGCCGGATTCGCCGTGGGTGCCTGGGTAGCAGGCGACGATGCCGAGCGCCTGGCGGGCTTGCCGACGACTGCAAGCGGACCCGTGGACAGCAATGCCAGCACCGAAGACCGCCTGCTGCGGCTCGAACGCATCATCGCCCAGGAGCGAGATGCGCGGATTGCACTCGAAGATTCGATCGCGGTCCTGTTTGAAGGTATCGAGCGCCTGGAAGGCGCAGGGGACAGGACCGTCGCCGAACTCAGGGCGCGTGCGGACAGAGAGAGCGGGACGCGCACGCGGACGAGCACCGCCAGTGACGAGGCCAACTGGACGCGCAACTACCAGGAGCGGCGCGTTACTCGCATGGTCGAAGGCGGTTTTTCCGAGGACGAGGCGCGACGAATCATCGAGCAGGAATCAGAGGCAGCCTTCAAGGCCCTGGAATCGGTCTGGGAAGCGCAGCGCAGCGGCGAACCGATCGACCGGTACGACAGCGCATTCGACCCGCAGGCGATCATGCGTTCCGAGATGGGAGATGATGCCTATGCCCGCTACCTCGAGGTGCAGGGCCAGCCGACGGCCATCAGGATCACCCAGGTTCTTGCCGGGTCTCCGGGAAGCGAAATCGGGCTCCAACCAGGCGATCAGCTCAGGAGCTATGCCGGCGAGCGGGTTTTCAGTGTCAGCGATTTGCGCAAGAGCTCGATGGAAGGCAACCCTGGTGAGGATGTGGTCATCGAGATCGAGCGCGCTGGCACGCTTATTCAGCTCACGGTACCGCGCGGGCCTATCGGGATTACCGGCGCTGGCGCCAATGTGCGCGGCACAAACTGGTGGGGTGGCTGACGCGAATCCGTCATGGCGGTGGATAATCAACGCCACCGTATGCAAAATGGTCCTACTAACAACAAGAGGTCTGCAAAGCCCTTGATTCGTCTCCGTTATACCGTACCCAACGCATTCACCGCGATGAGCCTGTTACTTGGCGTGTCGTCGATCGTCACAACGCAGCTCGGCGATCTCGAACTCGCCGCCTGGATTATCGTGTGGTGTGGCCTGCTGGACGTTCTGGACGGCGTCTCGGCGCGGCTCCTGAAAGCGACCTCCGATTTCGGTGCCGAGTTCGACTCGATGGCTGACCTGGTGTCATTTGGTGTCGCTCCGGCCGTACTCATGCTCAATGCGGGGATGCAACTCGGCGGAGTCGAATACGAGACCGGCCAGTTCTGGGTGCTGCTGGTTGCGGTCGGTGTATTCACACTGGCGGGCGCCATGCGGCTGGCCCGGTTCAACCTCTACAATGACCAGCCCAGCACGGGGTGGTTTACGGGCATCCCGATCACGGCAGCGGGCGGCGGGATGATATCGGCCGTCGTGCTCGTGCTGATTCATTATCCGGATATTGCCATGTCGCTGCCCCTGCATCTGTACCTGCCTGTACTCATGTTTGTGCTGGCGCTGCTCATGATCTCGCGCTTGCGATTTCCCAAGGCGGTCGTACGCGACAACATGTTCATGAACGTTTTTCAGGGCGTCATCATCGCCGGCATCTATTACTGTGGCATCACGCGTTCCTACCCCGAGTACCTGCTCGGTGCCGGCATTGTCATTCTGATCTCGGGAATCATTGCCGGGCGAATCACGCGTCAAGATTGAATCGATGACAGGAAAGCTCGACGGCAAAGTTGCCCTGATTTCGGGTGTCGGTAATGGAATCGGTGGCGGCATCGCCCGGCGCTTTGCGGCCGAAGGTGCGACTGTCGTTTGTACTGGTATTCAGCAGGAACCTGTCGAGGAAGTATGCGCTGCCATCGAGGCTGATGGCGGCAAGGCGCTGTCTGTCGCCCTGAACGTAGAGTCAGAAGACGACTGGAACAGCGCGATCGCCAGGACCATCGACACGTTCGGCCGACTCGATATCGTCGTCAACAACGCCGGCGTGCTGTCGCTGGCGGCCATCGAAGCCACGACGCTCGAAGAGTTCCGACGAGTTTATGCAGTCAATGTCGATGGCACATTTCTTGGCATGCGCCACGCGATAGGGGCAATGCGGCCGGGCGGAATTGCCGGCAATGGTGGCGCGATCATCAATATTTCGTCGGTTTCGGCACACACGGCGATGCTTGATCACGTCGCCTACGGCTCGTCGAAGGCGGCCGTTTCCGCCATGACACGACACGCAGCGAGCGAATGTGCGACGAATGGCAGTGGCATTCGCATCAACTCAATTTGCCCGGGTGTCGTGCGAACCGGCATGCTCGTGCCCACGCCCGAGAACATCCAGCGCTGCAGCGATGCTCATCCGCTCGGTCTTGGTGAGGTTGAGGATATTGCGGCGGCAGCACTGTATCTTGCTTCGGATGATGCGCGGTGGATTACGGGCACCGAGCTCACCATCGACGGCGGGTTGTCCGTCAGACCCTGAGGAGAACCAATGTCCAAGCGATATTCCATTTCGTCAATCGTGCTTTGTCTGTTGTTGGCAACCGGCGCCGAGACTGCCGTCGCAGACTCTCTCGAACTCGACGAGTACGAAGCCTTTGAAGGGTTTGTAGACATCTGGTGGGACGAGACGACCGGGCGAATGCTGATGCGTGTCGACGAGTTGGATTCGCCATTTCTTTACCAGTCGTCGTTGCCGCGCGGCATTGGATCGAACGACATCGGGCTCGATCGTGGACAGCTGGGTGATACGAAAGTTGTCCGGTTTCTGCGCAGCGGGCCCAAGATCCTGCTTGTCGAGGACAACCTCCGGTATCGCGCAAACAGCGACAACGCCGCTGAGCGTCAGGCCGTCGTCGAATCCTTCGCGCGGTCGGTGATCTGGGGTTTCACCGACATCGACGACGCTGACGATTCGACCATTATCGATGCCACGTCCTTCTTTGTGCGAGATGCTCACGGTGTTGCCGCGCGACTCGCAGCAATGGGCGAGGGCAGCTTCCAGGTTGATGACACGCGTTCGGCCATCGATCTGCATCGCACCAGGGCCTTTCCGGACAACACCGAGGTGGAAGCTGTCGTGACCTTCGTCGGCGAGGCAACCGGCCAGCATTTACCAACGGTTGTCCCCGACTGGACCTCGCTGACCGTGCATGTACATCACTCTTTTATCCGCCTGCCCGACGACGACTACGAGCCATTGCCCTACGACCCGCGGAGCGGCGTGATCGGACTCGCTTATGACGCGGCTGGTTTCGCCGACTACGCGAAGCCCATCGGCTATTCGCTCGCGGAAGATTTCGGTCGGCGTCATCGGCTAAAGAAGGTGGATCCTGCGGCCGAGGTGAGCGAGGCCGTCGAACCGATCATCTACTACCTGGACCGAGGCGCACCGGAGCCGGTCCGCTCGGCCCTGCTGGAGGGGGCACGCTGGTGGGCACAGGCATTTGAGGCTGCGGGCTACAAGGACGCGTACCGCGTCGAGATGCTGCCTGAGGGAGTGGATCCCATGGATGTTCGCTACAACGTTATCCAGTGGGTGCATCGCTCCACGCGCGGTTGGTCCTATGGCGCATCCGTTCTCGATCCGCGGACGGGAGAAATCCTGAAGGGACACGTGTCGCTTGGGTCCTTGCGCGTCCGCCAGGACTACCTGATTGCCGAAGGGCTACTCGCCCCTTACGACGATGAAACCGTGCCACCCGAGATGCTCGAGATGTCACTTGCGCGCATTCGGCAGTTGTCGGCGCACGAAGTAGGGCACACGCTCGGCTTCGAACATAATTTTGCAGCGAGCACACAGGATCGCGCATCCGTTATGGATTATCCGTTCCCGCTGGTCCGCATTGGCGCTGATGGTGAACTGGATCTATCCGATGCCTATGACACCGGCATCGGCGAGTGGGACAAGCGGACTGTGCTCTACGCTTACCAGGACTTTCCGGAAGGCGTGAATCGCGCCAAAGCGCGTGCCCAGATCATGCACGAGACGTTTGCGCTGGGCCTCAAGTATGTCGCGGACAACGATTCGCGTTCCTTGTCCACGTCGCATCCGGACGGCAATCTCTGGGATAACGGTGCGGATTCCATTGCGGAGCTGGAACATCTCATGCGTGTCCGTGAGATTGCCCTGCAGCGGTTTTCGGAGCGAAATATTCGCATCGGCCGACCGCTGTCGACCATTGAAGAAGCGCTGGTACCGATCTACCTGTTTCATCGATTCCAGATTCAGGCTGTCGGCAAGCTCATTGGCGGCCAGTACTTCAATTACCGAGTCCGTGCCGATGCCCAGGCCGATGCGCGCCCGGTTCCTGTCGCCCGACAGCAGCAGGCGATCGATGCACTGCTGGCAACGCTTGACCCGGCCGTGCTGAAACTCCCGCAAAAACTCGCGGAGGCGATTACGCCACGGGTTCCCAATAATCCCAAGTCGCGCGAGACGTTCTCGGGTGCCACGGGCGTGAGTTTCGACGTCATTGCACCGGCGCGCAGCGCTGTCGCGCTGACCCTGCAGGTGCTGCTGGATCCGACACGCGCAGCGCGACTCGAGCGCAGTGCTGCGCCAGGGTTTACGGCGATTACCAGCGGGCTGCTCAACGCGAGCTGGTACGCCGATACAGGCAGCGGTATTGAAGTGCAGATTCAGCGGCAGACGAGCATGCAGGTGCTGTACGCGTTACTCGGTCTTGCATTCGACACGAGCGCGGATACCCAGGTACGGGCAACGGCACTGGCCGCTGTACAGGAACTCGAAACGTGGCTGGCCAAACAGTCAACGCGCGACGCAGCGATGCGGGCGCATTTCGCGTTCGCGCGCTACGAAATCGCTCGCCTGCAGGACAATCCGGAGGCGCTGGAACTCCTGGTGCCGGCGCCAGTGCCGCCCGGTTCACCGATTGGCTCCTTTGCAGAACAGGCAGGTCTCTAGATGACAACCACAGTCACGGTGCTCGTCGTCTATCTCGGCATCCTCGCCGCGCTGGCGATCTGGAGTCGTCGTGAGACGCATACGCTCTCGGGCTTCTACCTGGCAGGCAAGAAGTTGCCGTACTGGGTGGTTGCCTTCAGCACCAACGCCACCGGTGAAAGCGGCTGGCTGCTGCTCGGCCTGTCGGGTATGGGCTATCTCGTCGGTGTCCAGGCCTACTGGGTTGTCGTCGGTGAGATCGCGGGCGTTGCTGCAGCCTGGTGGCTCGTGTCCAGGCGCCTGAAAGTACTCGGCGATGAGTCGGACTCGATTACGGTTCCGGATGTACTGACCGCGAAATTCACGGACAAGTGGCACCTGATCCGGTTGCTTGCCGTGCTAATCATCGTCGTTATGGTCACGACCTACGTGACGGCACAGATGGTTGCCACCGGAAAGGCCTTCTCGAGCTTCCTGCCGATGGACTACAAAACCGGCGTCATCGTCGGTTCGGTATTCATCATCGGCTACACGTTTGTTGGCGGCTACAAGGCGGTCTCCTACACGGACGTCGTGCAGGGCGTCCTGATGCTGCTTGGCCTCATCGCGGTGCCCGCCGCGGCGATCATCGCGTCGGGTGGGCTGGGCGAGGTGAAGGTTCTCACTTGCACAGCAGGATCCGGCGTTGCTGGACATGTTTGCCATATCCAACGGGCCCGCCCTCATCGGCATCGCCAGCCTTATCGCGGTAGGCCTGCCGTTTCTCGGCGTGCCCCAGCTCCTGATTCGCTTCATGTCGGCGCGTGATGACGGCGAAATCCGCAAGGCACGTATCATGTCAGTGATCGTCATGTTCATCTTCACGGCGGGTGCCGTGACGACGGGTGTTGCGGGTCGGGCGCTGTATCCGGGACTGGCCGATCACGAGACCATTTTCCCCGTCATCTCGAACAACCTGTTCCCGCCGATCGTCTCTGGAATGCTGCTGGTCGTCGTCTTGTCGGCGATCATGTCGACGGTTGATTCACTGCTGTTATTGGCTTCGTCGGCCGTCGTCCGCGATACCTACCAGAAGATCATGGGAAGCCAGGAATCCGATGCGCGCCTGGCCAACTACGGCAAGGCGTTCACTGTCGTTATCGGCATTATCGCAGTCGTTCTGGGTGTACAGGAGCCGCGGGTGATCTATCACTTCGTGCTGGCGTCGTGGTCCGGCCTGGGCGCGGCTTTCGGACCCGCAATCATCGGTATTCTGTATTACAAGCGCATAACCTGGCTTGGCGTCCTGTGCGGCATGGCCGGCGGATTCTCTGCGAGCGTCATCTGGCTCATGTTTTTCAAAGATCAGTATTACGGCTTGTATGAGGCCATACCGGGCTTCGTTGCTGGCGCGATACTGACGTTTGGCGTGAGCTGGCTGACCAGCAGGAAGTGAGATGCAGCCGAGTGGCCAGATAATTTGGCCACTCGATGTAACCAAATACGCAGATCGCCCCTATAAGTACACAGGAAATCAATTTGAGGGTATGTCGATGCGTTATTTGAAGGTTCTGCTCATTGCACTGTTACTGGTCGCCCCGGGAATTGCCGCCGCCAAAGCTGCGGACGTTCCAGGTTCCGCGGTCTGGTACTTCCACGTCGATCTCGCGCAGATGCGCGATGACGGGCCCGGCCGGAGCGTCTACGCGTGGCTGCAGGATGAAGCCTTCGCTGACGTCATGGACGAATCGGGCGTCGATCTGGATAAGGAGCTGGATAGCCTGACGGCCTTTGCACTCGAGGGCGAAGGGCCGGTAATCCTGTTCGAAGGCAATATCAGCCAGGAAACGAAAGACAAGATCATGACGTTCATCGCCGCTTCCGGTGACCTCAATCCATTAAAGGCGTCCGGCAAGACCTACTACCACTTCAGAGGAAACGGACGAGGACGAAAGCATCGACTTTGCGGACAACAAGATCGAAATCCAGATCGACTCGCTCGAAGAAGAGTCGTGGATCAGCCTCGCGCTCAAGAACAAGGTGCTGATCACGGGCAGCGAAGAACAGATGCACGCGATGCTCGCGAACAACGGCAAGATCGCTGGCAGCAATGGCCACAGGGGCGCGCTGTTGATCCTGACGGCCGAAAAGACGATGTTGCAGGCTGGCATGAATTCCACCGCATTCGGTGACGACGGGGACTCCGACTGGAACTCGAATATCCTGCGAAACACCGAGCAGGTCGCCTTCATGATGGCGGCCGCCGCCAACAAACTGGCACTCGAGGCCAAGCTGATTACAAGTGAGCCCGAGATGGCAGAGTCGCTCGCCAGCGTCGTGCGTGGGCTGATCAGCCTCATGTCATTCAACGACGAAATGGATGCAGAAGCCGTCGCCATGTTGCAGGGCACGAGAGTCGAAGCAAAAGGCAATAGCCTGAGTATCTCTCTCGCGATCGACCCGGACCTCGTTGTCAGAACCATTAGTGACTAACGATTTGTGACTGATGAAGCAAAACTGATTGTCGCAGCGAAAGCGGGGTCCGCAGATGCGTTCTGCGGCCTCGCCCAGCTTTACCGGGAGCGTCTGCTGCGCTTCCTGCTGACGCGTTGTGCGAGTTTCGCCGACGCCGAGGACGCGCTGCAGGACACGCTGATAGCCGCGTTTCGCTACATCCATACCTACGACTCGCGTTGGCGCTTCAGTACCTGGCTGTATCGCATCGCGATTCGCAATGCCGCCAATTTGCATACCCCGGATGTGGCAGAGATTGGCGACCTGCGCGACGAAGAAAGCGATCCATTGCAGCAATGCATTGCGGATTCGGATACAGAGAATCTGTGGCTCAGCGCACGACGGACGCTGACCAACGAGGTGTTTACGGCCATGTGGCTGCGCTACGCCGAAGACATGTCCGTGAATGATATTTCCACAACCCTGGACCGGTCCGTTTCCTGGACCAAAGTTAACCTGATGAGAGGACGGCGCGCGCTCGAAGCGCAATTAAATGGCGCCGCAGACCAAAGTGAAGCCTATGGATAAATTGGCAAAGCAACTGCGAACCGATGCAGAGCGAATTGAAGTGACTGTGTCCGATGAACTCGATCGGCGTATTCGTGCGTCCCTGCAAGCTGTAGAGCCGGTGGGGCCTTTGGAGCCGGCGCCTCGCGCCGCCAGGCCCCCGCTGTTCTGGTTAGCCAGCACGCTCACGGGCGTGGCCGCGGCCGCCGCCGTCATTGCGATCGTTAACTGGCAGGCGCCGGCCGAGCCTGTTGTGGCGACGCCGGCAAATTTCGTGGCCGCCGTGCCGGTGATCGATCTCAGAGCCGAGTCAGCCATGTTGACCGGGCCGTTGCAGGAGGAGCTCGACAATCTCCAGTCGGATCTGAAGAAAGCTGAGGAAAAAGTCAAGCGCGATATTGGGCTGTAAACGCTGCCTATTGTGGAAAATACGTACTTTTTCCAGTATGTTGGTGCTGGAGTAAGAAAAAAAATTAAAACCAGCACCGGGGGATGTACGTCGTATGCCTTTAGCCGTTGTTCTGATTCTACTCGTCGTTGGCTCACTCCTGTTTCACGTCTTGAGTCCCTGGACTTTTACCGAGTTGGCTTCCAACTGGGAGGCAGTGGACTTCACCGTCGATGTCACCCTGGCCGTCACCGGACTGGTCTTCGTTCTCGTCAACTTCTTCATGGCGTACTGCGTCATCAAGTTCCGCCACAAGAAGGGCGCTCGCGCGGCTTATGAGCCCGAGAACAAGAAACTCGAATACATCCTCACCGGCATAACCGCTGTTGGTGTCGCGCTAATGCTGACACCGGGTCTTTTTGTCTGGGCCAAGTTCGTCGATGTTCCGGACGAAGCGCACGTCGTCGAAGCGGTCGGGCAGCAATGGCACTGGACGTTCCGGCTGCCAGGCGAAGACGGCAAACTGGGCGAGGTCGATGCAGAACGCATCAGTTATGACAATCCCTTCGGCATGGACCCGGATGATCCCAACGGCCAGGACGATGTCCTTGTCTACAACGCCGAAATCCACATCCCGGTCGACAGACCCGTCAAGTTCCTGCTGCGCTCCAAGGATGTGCTGCATAACTTCGCGGTTGCCCAGTTCCGCGTGAAGATGGACCTGGTTCCGGGAATGAACACCTTCCTCTGGCTAACGCCCACCCGGACGGGCCGTTTCGAGATCCTTTGCGAAGAGCTGTGTGGCGTCGGTCACCATACGATGCGCGGCGCCGTCATCGTCGAGGATGATGCCAGCTACGACGCATGGCTGGCGAACCAGTCAACCTACAGCGCACTCAACAGCAAGCCTGCGGGGGATGCTGCTGCCGGTGCGGCCCAGTACGGCGTCTGCGCGGCCTGTCACGGCCAGCAGGGCGAGGGCAGCGTCGCCATGAACGCGCCCAAAATTGCCGGGCAGAGTGGCTGGTACCTGAAACGCCAGATCATGAACTACAAGAATGGCCTGCGTGGAACGCACCAGGGAGACACCTTCGGCCAACAAATGATCGGTATGGTCGCGACACTCGCTGACGAGCAGGCCGTCGACAACATCGTGGCGCACATCACGACCTTCCCCGACCATCCGCCCGCGACTTCGGTCGAGGGCAATGTCGACGCGGGCGCGGAGGAGTACCGGGTCTGTGCCTACTGCCACGGCAGAGACGGTATGGGAGCGCAGGCGCTCAACGCACCTCGCATTGCCGGCATGTCGGACTGGTATCTCGAACGCCAGCTGGTCAATTTCCGGGATGACGTGCGCGGGTCACACCCGCAGGATTTCTACGGTTTCCAGATGGGGCTGATGGGTCAGTCGCTATACGACGAGCAGGCTGTGAAGAACCTCGTCGCCTACATCAACACGCTATAGGGTCGGGTCTATGTCTTACGTTGCAATCGCCGATCGTGATCACGAACAGGAACACCACGATCCGCAAACATTCATTACCAAGTACATCTGGAGCCAGGATCACAAGGTCATTGCCATTCAGTACGGCATTACTGCGATCTTCGTTGGCCTGATTGCACTTGGCCTGTCGGCGATGATGCGCCTGCAGCTCGGTTTCCCGGACCAGTTTTCGTTTATCAATCCCGAGAATTATTACCAGTTCATCACCATGCACGGCATGATCATGGTGATCTATCTGCTGACCGCCCTGTTCCTGGGTGGTTTTGGAAATTACCTGATCCCGCTCATGTGCGGTTCTCGTGACATGGTGTTCCCGTTCCTGAACATGCTCAGCTACTGGGTCTACCTGTTGTCGGTCATCATCCTGGTTGCCAGCTTCTTTGTGCCCGGCGGTTCTACAGGCGCAGGCTGGACGCTCTATCCACCGCAGGCAATCATGCAGGGCACACCGGGAACCGATTGGGGCATCCTGATGATGCTCGCGTCCCTGGCGGTGTTCATCGTGGCCTTCACGATGGGTGGCCTGAACTACGTGACGACGGTCCTGCAGGCGCGGTGCAGGGGCATGACCCTGATGCGCATGCCGCTGTCGGTCTGGGGCATCTTCATCGCGACAATTCTCGGTCTGCTGGCGTTCCCGGCCCTGCTTGTAAGCGCCATCATGATGCTCTTCGACAAGACACTCATGACAAGTTTCTTCATGCCGGCGATATCGTCCATGGGCGCGGATCCCGGGTACACGGGTGGCAGCCCGATCCTGTTCCAGCACCTGTTCTGGTTCTTCGGTCATCCCGAGGTGTACATCGTCGCGCTGCCGGCCTTCGGCATCGTGTCCGATCTGCTCTCGACACACGCACGCAAGAACATCTTCGGTTACCGCATGATGGTCTGGGCCATCATCGCTATCGGCGGCTTGAGTTTCATCGTGTGGGCTCACCACATGTACGTCTCCGGAATGAATCCGTATTTCGGTTTCTTCTTTGCGACGACGACACTCATCATCGCGGTGCCCACGGCGATCAAGGTCTACAACTGGGTGCTGACGCTGTGGCAGGGCAACATCCACCTCAGGGTGCCGATGCTGTTTTCGATCGGCTTCGTGTTTACGTTTATTCATGGTGGCCTGACCGGTCTCTTCCTCGGGAACGTGACGATCGACTTGCCGCTGTCCGATACCTACTTCGTGGTTGCGCACTTCCACATGGTTATGGGTGTGTCACCCGTACTCGTTGTATTCGGCGCGATCTATCACTGGTGGCCGAAGATCTCCGGGCGGATGTACAACGAAACGCTCGGCAAGTGGCACTTCTGGATGACGTTCCTCGGCACCTATTCGATCTACCTGCCCATGCACTACCTCGGGTTCCAGGGTGTCCCAAGGCGTTATTTCTCGATGGGCAATACCGAATTCATGCCCGCCTCGGCGCAGGACCTGAACGCGTGGATCACGATGTCGGCGCTGTTTGTCGCTGCAACGCAGCTGCTGTTCTTTGCGAACATCATCTGGAGCCTGACGCGTGGCCCGAAATCGGACCCCAATCCATGGGATGCGACGACCCTTGAGTGGCAGACGCCGGATCACCCGCCGAAGCACGGCAACTGGGGGCATGAGCTTCCCGTGTGTCATCGCTGGGCCTACGACTACAGCGTGCCCGGCTACGAGCAGGATTTCATTCCGCAGAACGTGCCGGCTGACAAGGCGCCGGCAGGTCGTGATCATGGAGAAGGCCACTAGTGGAAATCGGCCTTATTGTGCTGGCGATTATTCTGGCCACCCTGCTCGGGTGGCTGTTGAAGCAGTCGTTCAACACACAACCGTGGGTGGCCGACGAAGTCAGCGCAACCGCGCACTACGGCCCGCTGGGTGACGGGAGCAACACCCGGCTAATCGCCCTGATGACGCTGCTGGCCGTGGTGACATCGTTCTTCGCATTGATTGTGAGCGCCTACGCCCTGCGCATGGAACTCGGCGACTGGGTGCCGATGACCGAGCCGCAACTGTTGTGGACCAACACGGTGATGCTGATCCTGGCGAGTGTTGCGCTGCAGTGGACGCGCAATGGCGCGGTCAAGGGTCAGGCCTCGAGGCTGAAGCCGGGTCTCATTGCCACGGGATTGCTGACCACGGCTTTTGTCGTCGGGCAGTTCGTCGCGTGGCAACAGCTGAGGGCCGACGGGCAGTTCGTAACGGTCAATCCGTCGAACGCGTTTTTCTATTTCCTGACCGGCGCGCATGCCGTGCATATCCTCGGTGGAATGTACGTGTGGGCGAGGGCGACGACGCGCGTCCTGCTCGGTAAAGCGGAGGGTAGTGCGATCCGTCGCAGCATCGAGCTGTGCACGATTTACTGGCACTTCCTGTTGGTGGTTTGGCTGATCTTGTTTGGCTTGCTGTTGTCGACCTGAACTCGACCCAAGAGGTCCCTATGTCTGAAGCGGTATTGGATGGCGGCGCACAAGAGGCGCCAGGAAAGCAAGGTCTCGTAGACGATTGGTCGCGGGACAAGCAGGTATTTGGCGTGCCCTGGGGCAAGGCCATGATGTGGATCTTCCTGCTCTCGGATACGTTTATCTTCAGCTGCTTCCTGGTCGGCTACATGTCGGTTCGTTTGGCGACCACCGATCCGTGGCCGAATCCGTCGGAGGTGTTCGCACTTCAGGCATTCGGGCACGACGTGCCGCTGTTGTTGATCGCGATCATGACCTTCATCCTGATCACCTCGTCCGGCACGATGGCCCTCGCGGTGAACATGGGCTATCGCAAGGATCGCAACAAGACATTCTGGCTCATGGTTGCCACCGCGGCGTTGGGTGCGACATTCGTCGGCATGCAGGCATTCGAGTGGTCGAAGCTGATCATGGAAGGTGTGCGGCCTTGGGAAAACCCGTTCGGTGCCGCGCAGTTCGGCTCGAGTTTCTTCATGATCACCGGCTTCCACGGGATGCACGTCTCCGCCGGTGTGATCTATTTGCTCGTCATCGCCTTCCGCGTGAAGAACGGCTTCTATGAGAAGCGCGGAGGCAACTACGAAATCGTCGAGATCACGGGCCTCTACTGGCACTTCGTCGATCTCGTCTGGGTATTCATTTTCGCATTCTTTTACCTCTGGTAATCGGCAGGAGTACTAAGCATGGCCGCAGAAGGACAACAACATCCGTTAAAGATCTACTGGATCATGTGGATCGCGTTATTCGTGCTCAGCGGCATGTCTTACGCGACCGATTTCATGGGCGATGGGTTGCTGCGGCAATTCCTGATCCTGCTGTTCATGTTCGTGAAAGCCAGTGGCATCGTTTTGATCTTCATGCACATGGGCTGGGAGCGGTTGGCGCTCAAACTTGCGATCCTGGGACCGCCCGTGGCGATACTCGTATTGATCTGGCTGATGTCGCTCGAAGGAACCTATATCGAGGACACGCGTCTCGAGTACTATGGCGAAAGCACGTTCGAGCCACAGGAACCTGTACACCACTAAGTTAGCAGTTTCGATCTGACAAAAGGCCCGGTGAGCGGGCCTTTTGTTTTTGGGGAATGAGTTTGGGACTTTTCGAATACATCTCTGTGCTGACGTCGATCATCATCGGCCTGGGCATGGCGCACCTGTTACGCGGTCTTGCCCAGCTCGTACAGCACCCGGGCCGCCACAAGATCTACTGGGTTCACCTCGTATGGGTGGGCTTCATGTTCTTCAACATGGTCTTCTTCTGGTGGTGGGAGTTCAGCCTCGCGACGCTCGATGTCTGGTTGTTCCAGAATTACCTGTTTATTGTCGCCTACGCAGTGATCCTGTATCTCCTGTGCGCGCTGCTGTTTCCGACCGATCTCGAAGGCTACACCGGTTTCGAGGACTATTTTCTCTCGAGACGCACCTGGTTTTTCGGTCTCCTCGGCCTCAGCATGGTAATAGACATGTACGACACCTGGCTCAAAGGCGCCGAGCATTTCGCCAACCTGGGCTGGGACTACAAGATTTTCACTTTCGTAAATATTTCAGTGGCCGTTATCGGGGCGGCAACCAGGCGCCGTCGAGTACATGCTGTCATTGCGATCATCACGATGGCCTATCAGATCCAATGGGCGTTCAGCTACTGGGGACAACAGGGCGGGGGATGAATGAAGTGGCTTCCGGACTGACATGCTGGAAATGAAACCCAACTTCGGTGGCAACCTGGTGCAGCGCCCGGCGAGAGCCAGGAACGAATGACACACAAGCAAATCGTCCTGGCCGTCGCGATTCTTAGCGCAGCGCTGAGTGTCGTCTCGTGGGCGTATCGAACCGTCCTGGAATTCTCGCCATACCAGCAGATCTGGTTCTACCTGGTTACACCAACGCTGTTCTGGGGCTTGTTTGCAGGCCCCCTTTTCCTGACGCTGGCCGGCAGGAAGTATTTTCGGATACTCGCGGGCATACTACTGGTACCGACATTCATTCTGTGGGCGCTTTCGGTGATTGTCGGTTTCTTCGGTTTACGAATTCATTAGCGGGTCGGAGTCCAGGTGCACGCAGTCATATTTGATATCGACGGGACGCTGCTGCAGTCGGCGGCAGTCGATGACATCCTCTATCGAGAGGCTGTGAGGCGGGTGCTAGGCGACGTGCAGCTGCGGCCGTCGATACATGCTTACGATTACGTGACCGACGCGGGAATCTTTGCGCAAATTCTCAAAGACAACGCGATCCAGGCAGACAAGGACGCACAGGTAAAGATCAAGCAGCACTTCGTCACCGCGTTACGCCATCATGTTGATCACAATGGGCCGTTTGTCGAGGTTCCCGGCGCGAGCCGCCTGCTGCAATCGCTGCGTGAGTCAGGCGCACACGCTGTAGCCATCGCGACGGGCGGCTGGCGCGAAAGCGCCGAGTTCAAGCTCCAGTCGGCCGGACTTGATTACTCCGGTTTCCCGCTCGCAACGGCGAATGACCATTACGAGCGGACGGCCATTATGGAGATCGCACTGTCCAAGCTCGGCCAGAAATTTGAGTCGATCACCTACTACGGCGACGGACCCTGGGACCGGGAGGCTTGTGCAGCTTTGGACTGGCGCTTTATCCCGGTCGGTCCGGAGCTCGGTGGGATCGACTCGTACTTCGGCCATCGTCTCGCAAGCCACTCACTGCGCCCCATGGCAGTGAGTGACATGGACGCGATTTTCCGCGTGCGAACTTCGGTGATCGACAATCACCTGGACGAGGATGAGCTGCGCGCCATCGGCATCACGCGCGAGTGGGTGGCTGAGCAGCTCGAATCGGGGGATCTCGTGGGCTGGTGTGCCGTCGCCGGCGAGGACGTCGTCGGGTTTTCTCTTGCAACTGAGGCGACTCGTGAAATCAATGCGCTGTTCGTGATGCCCGACAAATCCGGGTTTGGTATCGGTAACGATTTGCTTCAAGTCGCTGTACAGCATCTGCGTGACCTGGGCCCGGGCCCGGTACGTTTGCGTACCAATCCGAAATCGCCTGCTTACAATTTCTATTTGCGCCGCGGATGGCGGGATACCGGCGCGGGTCGTGAGCAGGACGGGCTCGACGGCGATCGATTCCTGGAGCTGGAGTAAGGGATGCAATTGTTGATGAGCCTGGTAGGAGTAGTGACGATCTTCGTCATTGCCGTGGCCGGATCGGCCAATCGCAAGGCGATCAACCTGCGGACAATAGGCATCGCATTTGCCCTGCAGACAGCCATTGCTGCCCTCGTCCTCTACGTCCCGGCAGGCGGCCGCATTCTCGACAAGGTCGTGCGTGGCGTGCAATTCGTCATCAACCAGGGTAAGCACGGCATCGAGTTCGTATTCGGCACGCAGGTCGAATCGTCGCTCGGTTTTACCATTGCCTTTAACGTCCTGCCCGTCATCGTGTTTTTTGCCGCACTCATGTCAGTGCTTTACTACCTTGGAATCATGCAGCGCGTGGTGGGCACCTTCGGTGGCTGGTTGCACAAATTGCTTGGTACCAGTCACGCCGAGTCTGTCTCCGCCGTTTCCAATATTTTCGTCGGCCACACGGATGCGCCGCTGGTCGTTCGCCCCTACCTCAAGAATATGACGCAGTCCGAGTTATTCGCGGTCATGACCGGTGGTTGTGCAACGATCGCCGGCGCGGTCATGATGGGTTACGCGCAGATGGGTGTTGAACTCAAGTACCTGATAACAGCGAGCTTCATGGCCGCCCCGGGTGGCCTCATGATGGCGAAGATCCTGATGCCCGAGACAGAGCCTCGTGGCGAGGCACCGAAACTGGAGGAGGTCGGGGAAGAAGAACAGCCAGTCAATATCTTCGAGGCGATCGGCAATGGCGCAATGATCGGGATGAATGTCGCGCTGGGTGTTGGCGCGATGCTGGTCGCTTTTGTCGGGCTTATCTACCTCATTAACGGTCTGCTCGGCCTCTTCGGCGGCTTGATCGGCTTCGAGGACCTGACCGTGCAATGGGCGCTTGGCATGCTGTTTGCGCCGCTGGCGTTTCTGCTCGGTGTACCCCTGGGTGAGGCCGCGCAGGCGGGCAGCCTGATCGGCCAGAAGCTCGTTATCAACGAGTTCTACGCGTACGTCAGTTTCGTCGATATCAAGGATACGCTCTCGCCATACACCCAGCTCGTGGTCACTTTTGCGCTCTGCGGGTTTTCGAATCTTGCCTCGATCGCTATCCTGCTGGGCGGCCTGGGGGCCATAGCGCCCACCCGGCGCCACGATATCGCTAGACTTGGTCTAAAGGCGGTCATTGGGGGTACACTGGTCAACCTTTTGAACGCATCGCTGGCCGGGTTCTTTTTCGCCCTGCAGTAGACATACAGGAATATGGCTAGAGCAATCATTCTCGTCCTGGACTCCTTCGGTATCGGCGCGACCGCTGACGCCGAATCATTCGGTGACACCGGTTCGGATACCCTGGGCAACATCGCCCGGGTGAGGGCCGCTGCTGGCCGGCCGTTGCAGCTTCCGAACCTGGCGAGACTCGGACTGTTTCACGCGGGACAGGAGAGCACCGGTGAGTTTGCGGCCGGCGTTGACACCAACGTCGAGATCATCGGGGCCTACGGTCACGCCGCCGAACTGTCGAGTGGCAAGGACACGCCGAGCGGCCACTGGGAAATCGCGGGCGTACCTGTCCTGTTCGACTGGGGCTATTTCACGGGAAAGACGGACACGTTTCCGCCTGAACTGCTCGAGAAACTGATTGAGAGGGCGGACCTGCCGGGCGTCATCGGTAATTGTCACGCCTCGGGCACGACGATTATCGCGGAGCTTGGCGACGAGCATGTGCGCACCGGCAAGCCCATTGTGTATACGTCCGCCGACAGTGTTTTCCAGGTCGCCTGCCACGAGGAGGCGTTCGGGCTGGAGCGCTTGTATGCACTCTGCGACATTGCGCGCGAGCTCGTCGATGAGTACAACATCGGCCGCGTCATCGCGCGGCCTTTCGTTGGTGACGGCCCGGACAGCTATGTTCGCACCGGGAATCGCCGCGACCTGACGACGCCCCCGCATGCACCCACTGTTTTGGACAAGCTTGTCGCCAACGGCGGCGAGGTCATCAGTATCGGGAAGATTGCCGACATCTACGCGCACCAGGGCATCACGCAAGAGATCAAAGCGAGCGGCAACGAGGCGTTGTTCGACGCGACGCTCGAGGCTGTCCGCGCGGCCGGTGACCACTCGATAATCTTCACGAATTTGGTCGACTTCGACATGCTGTACGGCCACCGTCGTGACGTCGACGGGTACGCGACGGCGCTGGAGTATCTCGACGGACGCCTGCCCGAGATGCTGGAACTGATGCAGGAGGACGATCTGCTTGTCCTGTGCGCCGATCATGGTTGCGACCCGACGTGGCCGGGCAGTGATCACACGCGCGAGCATATCCCAGTGCTTGCGTACGGGGCAGGCATCAAGGCGGGCTCACTCGGCCGGCGCGAGACGTTTGCTGATATCGGACAAAGCCTGGCCGAGCACTTCGGCCTCGAGCCGATGGACTACGGCAAGAGTTTTCTCTAGGCCTTCCACGTCTCAGGCACGCGCACTGCGATCACCTCACCGTCGGCGGTCTGCACGTCACCCGAAAAAACCCGGCACTTGACGAGTGTTTTTCTTTCACCGCATTCCTCGATCGTGGCGCGAAGTTCAATCTCCCGGTCGATCGGAGTGGGTGCGAGGTAACTGACCGTCAGTCGGCCGGTCACACACCAGATCTCCGGTGCTGCGCCGATCTCGCGACCTTCCTGCAGATAGTAGTTCGACAGGGCAGTGCCGACGCTGTGGCAGTCGATGAGACTCGCTATCGTGCCACCGTATACGTAGTGCTCCGGGCCTGCGCACTGCTCGGGCCTTGGCATGTACCGGCAAACGCATTCGTCGCCGTGCCAGTGGCTCTTGATCTGCATCCCCTTGTCATTGTCGGCGCCGCAGCCAAAGCAGTGGTTATGCGGTAGCAGGTCCTGGATCGCGGTCATGTAGCGTTTCCCGCGGTCGCTCGCTCGCACATCGTGCCAAGCCAGGCAGCGACCACGATGCCTGCGATACCGAGTGCAGAGAACCACATCGGGTGAGGGATCATCGCCAGGTTGATGATTGTCGCGATGAGCATCAGGCCACCGACAACCAGGGCAAAACGCAGGGGTTTCGCCGTGCCGATGGCACAGGCGGCACAGGTGCCACCGAGCGTGCCGATAAACCAGGCAGCGGCGACAAACAGCAGCGCCCCACGCGGCAGCGTCGCGATATAGGCTTTCATCGCGTCCGCGTCAGCGAAGTCCAGGTCGGCGGGTGGTGGATAGACGGCATGCCCGATTTTTTCGACCAGCCAGACGAGCGCGACAGCAATAACAACGCCGGCAACGCCGGCGGCTATGTTCTTACCCATAGCACTCTCCGTGAAGTTACTTCTTGATAAGTCCTACGATGAACAAGAGGATCGCAGCACCTATGGTTGCCATAATGATTGTGCCGAGTATCCCACCAGCGGTTACACCAAGAAGACCAAATACAAATTGGCCGATGATCGCACCGATAATGCCGACGACAATATTGCCGGGGATGCCAAAGCCACCACCCTTGATGAGTTTGCCAGCCAGCCAGCCGGCGATCGCACCGATAACGAGTAGTATGAGGATGCTTTCAATAGTCATGGAATCTCTCCCTTTTGTTTTTTGTCGAACAGGTTTCAGCGCGTGCTATTGCGTTCGGCGAGCGCGGTTTGAATCTTCGCCGCCAGTGCCTTCGCTTCGGCAGCAACACGATCGGTGTCGATCGTCAGCATCTCGCGTTCTTTCATCAGAATCTTGCCATCGACGACAACGGACGCAACATCCTGCTCGTCACTGACGAATACAAGATGCGAGATGACGTTATATGTCGGGATATGATGCACGTCTTCAAAGGCAACCTGGATCAGGTCGGCACGCTTGCCGACTTCGAGAGAGCCGATCGAATTGCCAAGACCGATGGCAGTCGCCCCACCGCTCGTCGCCATGCCCAGCACGGTCGTGGCCGGAATGACTTCGGGATCCATACGGTCGACCTTCTGCAGGAACGAGGCGAGGCGCATCTCTTCCCACATATCCAGATCGTTGTTGCTCGCGGCACCATCCGTACCCAGCCCGACGCGCACCCCGGCTGCGAGCATCTCGGTGATTGGCGCGATTCCCGAGGCGATCTTCATATTCGACGTCGGGTTGTGAATAACGCCGACCTTGCGTTCGACGAGAATCGGAATCTCCGCCTCGGTCGGCCAGACGACGTGCGCCGCGATCGTCGGCCCTCGCAAAGAATCCTATCGATTCGTACATCTCGATGCTCGGCATCCCGTAGGTGTCCTGCGAGTACTGCAGTTCGAACGGCGACTCCGACACATGAATGCTGACGGGGACGCCGAGCTCCATTGCCGCGGCCCGTGTGGCCGCGAGTTGCTCGGCATTCATCGTGTAGTTCGCGTGAGGTCCAAAGATGGGTGAGATACGGCTGTTCTTGCCTTGCCAGCGATTGACGAAACCAACGCCCTTTGCAAGCGAGTCGTCTGCGTTCTCCGCGTCCGGGCTCCGTTGGTCAATAACCGTTGCAGAGATCATCGCACGCATGCCGCAGCTGGCGACGACCTCCGCAATCGTATCGGGGTAGTAATACATATCGACGAACGTCGTCGTGCCGCCACGAATCATTTCCCAACAGGCGAGTTCAGTTCCGATACGCACGAACTCCGCGTCCACAAATTCCACTTCCGCCGGGAAGATATAGTTCTGCAGCCAGTCCATGAGCGAAAGATCGTCGGCGACGCCGCGCAACAAGGTCATGGCCGCATGCGAGTGTCCGTTCACGAGACCGGGCATCACGACCCGGTTCTTGCCATCGAGAGTTTCAACCGCCGAGTACTCGGCCTCGATCGTGGCGGCATCGCCGATTGCGATGATGAGTCCCTCATCAACGGCGATAGCGCCGTTCTCGATGATCGTGCCCGCCGGGTCCATGCTGACGATATGATCGCCTCTTACGATCAGGTCGATGCGATTCTCATCCGACGGAACGGGCGCGTCGACGGCCGCTTCGCGGGGACCGCAGGCAGCGAGCAAAAAGGCGAGAAAAAAGCTTAATAAACAGTGTCTTATTGTGATCATGGTTCCCTCTCAGTGACGTATTGTAGCACCGGGATGAGGGACTACCGGGCATCGCCGCTCTCGCACGTCCATGTGCTCCGCGGCATAAATACATCCATGTATAAAAGAGCCGGCACAAGGCCGGCTCTTCAGCGATTCACTGGTCGGGACTATCAGAAGCTCTTGACCAGTCGCACACCGAATTCGCTGGGATCGTTGCTCAAAATACGCAGGATGTAATCCCCGGTATTCAGGCGAGCATTGTCGTAGCGCTCATCAGTGATGTTGCGGCCATAGAGGCCTGCCGTAAAGGTGCCATCTGCCGAGTGATAGGCGATGTCCACGTTCGCGATCGCGCGGTCTTCAATGCCCGTCAATCGACCCGGGTCAGAACTCGGTTCGCCATACATTTCATCGCGGAACGAGTAGTCCAGACGCAGCGTAACTTCACCGCCGCCAGCCAGCGGAACCGCCAGCATCGGGCTTAACGACCAGGTGAGTTCCGGTGTCAGTGGTGCAACCGGTTTCACGCCCTGCTGTTCGTCAACATCGACGTCGATATAGCCGAGCGATGCCTGGAACGAGAAGTTGTCGGTCAGGAACAGTGTGTTTTCCCACTCGAAGCCCGTCGACGTCTGGTCAACGATCAGGTTCACAGTGCTGAAGCCGCCACCCGAGGTGGTGCTGACCTGGTAGGGAAGGTCAGAATACTGCGTCGTGAAGACTGCCGCGCTCATCGAGAAACGATCCGTCAGTTGGCCTTTAATGCCGACCTCGAAGTTCGTCGCCGTGATGTTATCGCTGGCCTTGAAACAATCGATATCGTCGTTCGGGTCGCCATCGCCGAACAGGCAGAACGGCCGCGCCGGGTACTGGCCGGACTGGTAGCCGGTCTGGACGGTGGCATAGCCTGTCAGACCGTTATCGAACGAGTAGTTTGCTGCCAGTTCCCAGCTGATCTCATCGAAGTCGCGACTATCGTCATAGGGACCGCTGCCCACGTTCGTGAAAGCGTTTTTCTCGTCTTCCGTGTAGCGCAGGCCGCCGGAAAGGCGAAACTTGTCCGAGAGGTCATAACCGAGATTGGCGTAGATTGCCATGCTCGTGACTTCCTGCGACAGGAAGAACGTCCCGGGGAAAGTCAGGAATATGGTCGGGTCCTGGTTATTGAAGCCGTCTTCATTGAAGTAGTACAGGCCGGATACGAAGTCGAGTGCACCCATATCGCCGCTGAGCTGGAACTCGAGTGAGGTCTGGTCTGCCTCGCCGGTTTCCGGGAATGACAGGAAGTCATCTTCGAAGCTGTCGTCGTCGAGGCCCGCCTTGTACTCGGAGGTACGGCTGCTGGCGATGACCTTGGAGCTGAAGTCGTCATTCCAGTTCCAGTTCACAGTCAGGGAAACGCCCTCGGCTTTATTGGTGACGAGCGTCTGGCTGGCTTGCCCGGTGTTGTTATCGTAGGGATCCGCCGAGACATCGGAATTCCGATAGCCTGCGCCGTACACGGCGCCGTTCGGCAGCTCGTCGATCAGGGTCGTGTACGGGCGAAGACCGCCTTCGCCGTCATTGGCGTCATAAGCCAGGACCAGCGAGAAATCGTCATTCGGCGCGTAGCGCAGGGCGGCACGTCCATACACTTCCTTGGTCTCGCCAACTTCGATGCCGGCATTGGGAAGATTCAGGAAATCGCCGACGCCATCGCGGCTCTTGTAACCGCCCGTGAAAGCCACGGCAACGGCATCCGAGAGATTCATGTCAGCGTAGAAATCGCCATTGAGGCGACCGCGACTACCGACTTCGAGGCCAACTTTTGAGCCTTCATCCGCACCCGGCGTCTTGGTGATGATGTTGATCGCGCCACCAATCGAGTTACGGCCGTACAGGGTACCCTGTGGGCCACGCAATACTTCGATTCGCTCGATGTTGGTCAGGTTCCAGTTCTGGCCGACCTGGCGACCAAGGTAGACGCCGTCCACGTAGACGCTCACGCCCGGATCCGTCGTGATCAGGTGATCCTGCAGCCCGATGCCGCGAATAAACGGGTTGGCCGACGAGATATGCCCGGCGGAGAACTGGGTGATATTGAGGTTGGGCACGAACTTGCCGATATCCACGATATCGACAATGCCTTGCTCGGCCAGCTTGTCACCTTCAAATGCACTGATTGCGATAGGCACTTCGTAGATGCTGGCCTCGCGCTTGGTCGCAGTGACCATGATTTCTTCGATAAGGGCATCGTCGCCGTTCTGTGCAAGTGCCGCTGGCGAAGCTGCCAGTGCCAGTGCAACAGACGAAAACAGCAGCCCATTAACCCGGTGGTTCTTCATTATTATTCCCCCGAAGGAAAGGTTATGGTGTTGTCATCGGATACTGATTTGCCTGATATCCGGATGCGCAAGAGTATAGCTGAAACGCTCACTTGTGCGGCTTGTTCGCCTGCTCTAAGGTTATGCCTGTGACCCTGAACCCCCGCTTTCGCGCGTCGATCCCGACCTTCGATGCCCCGCCCGATGGTCGTCTGACTGACGCCATGGTCGCGGCCTATCGCGATGCCGGTGTCATCGTGCTCACTGGCTTCGTGGCGCAAGAAGCGTGCGCACGGTTGCGGCAACGCGCACTGGAACTGGTCGACGAGTTTGATCCGTCCACAGTACGAAGTGTCTTCTCGACGACCCGGCAGACACAGCTCGATGACAGCTACTTCATCGACTCCGGCGACAAGATTCGATTTTTCCTCGAAGACGATGCATTCGATGAACAGGGCGAATTGCGCCAGGAGAAAGCGCACAGCCTGAACAAGATCGGGCATGCCATGCACGATCTCGACGATGTCTTCGATCGCTTCTCGCGCACCCCGGAGCTGGCCGCCGCCGCTCGAGCCATCGGCTTCGACGATCCGGCGATCGTGCAGTCGATGTATATCTTCAAGCCACCCAACATTGGCGGCGAGGTTGTTTGCCACCAGGATTCGACCTACATCTACACCGAGCCCGATTCCTGCGTAGGCTTCTGGTTCGCGCTCGAAGACGCGACGCTGGAGAATGGCTGCATGCAGTTCATTCCGGGCGCGCACCAGGAGCCGCTCAAGAAACGCAATTATCGCAAGTCGGACGGCAAGCTCATCACCGAGATTCTGGACGACACTCCATGGCCGGAGGAACGCAAGGTCGCGGCCGAAGCCGAAGCCGGAACGCTGGTCATCTTTGCGGGCCGCGCGCCGCACCTGAGCGCCGCAAATCGCTCGTCCAGGTCGCGACATGCGTATACGCTGCACGTGATCGATCGGAAATGTCATTACCCTGCCGAAAACTGGCTGCAGCGCAGTGACGACCTTCCTTTACGGGGATTTGACCAGGGATAGCCATGTTATTCACGGATGTAATTCGCAAGAAGCGCGATGGCGGGGAACTGAGCGACGCAGAGATTCAGTTCTTTGTCGATGGTCTGGCCGACAACAGCCTGCCGGCCGAACAGGTTTCCTCGCTGGCAATGGCGATATTCCTGAATTCGATGAGCTTCGACGAAGCCGCGAACGTTGACCCTGGCGATGGCGTCTTCCGGAACCGTTCTCAAATGGAATACGGAAAGCTACCAGGGACCGATCGTCGACAAGCATTCGACCGGTGGCGTCGGCGACAAAGTGAGCTTTATGCTGGCGCCTATCGTTGGCGCCTGCGGCTGCCATGTGCCGATGATCTCCGGTCGCGGTCTCGGTCATACCGGCGGCACGACGGACAAGGTCGAGTCCATACCGGGTTACAACGCGACCCCGACGCTCGATATCTTCCGCGAGACCGTGTTGCGTACCGGGTGCGCCATCATCGGGCAGACGGAAGACCTCGCGCCGGCCGATCGGCGCTTTTACGCGATCCGCGATGTGACGGGCACAGTCGAGTCCGTGCCCCTGATCACTGCGTCGATCCTGTCCAAGAAGATCGCCGCCGGCCTGCAGGGACTGGTCATGGACGTCAAAGTGGGCAGCGGTGCATTCATGGAGACGCCGGAACGCGCGCGCGAGCTGGCGACGAGCATCATCGGCACGGCGGCCAGGGCGGGACTGAAGACGCACGCGCTGATCACGGACATGAACGAGGTGCTGGGCACGACCGCCGGCAATGCGCTGGAAGTCGAGGAATCGGTGCTGTTCCTGCGCAACGAAGAGCAGGAACCGCGCCTGCGTGAGATCGTGCTGGCGTTGAGTGCAGAAATGCTCGTGGTGGGTGGCAAGGAAACGGATCGCGAGACCGCCCGGGCGCGCTGTGACGAGGCACTGACGAGCGGTCGCGCGGCCGACGTTTTCGCCCATATGGTTACTGCCCTGGGTGGCCCGGACGATTTCATGGACAACTTTGCGACGTACTTGCCGGCTGCGCCGGTTGTACGGCCCGTGCACGCGAATGGCGTCGTCACCGAAATAAACACAAGGGCGATCGGCAACGCGATCATAGAACTCGGCGGCGGCCGGCGGGAGGTGGGGCAGGCTCTCGACCTGTCAGTCGGCTTTAGCGACGTCGCCTCGATCGGTACGAGGCTTGGCGAGAACCGGCCACTGGCTGTCGTACATGCCGCGTCAGACGAGGCCGCGATGACGGCCGAAAAGAACCTGTTGGCAGCTGTGACCCTGGGTGATGAGGCACCGCCAGTGCGTCCCGTAATCCTTGAGATTTTGACCGGCTAGACGGTCTCAATGCGGTAAACTAGCCGGACGAAAAATAAGAACACTCCGGGGGGTTCATGTCCAACTACATCGGCATAGCCGGGATCGTCGTGATTCTTGCAATTGCGTTCGCGTTCTCCAGTAATCGCAGAGCGGTCAATTTGCGAATAGTGGGAGCAGCATTCGCCCTGCAGGTCGTGATCGCGACGATCGTGCTGTATTGGGACAGGGGACGCAGGGGTATCGAGGTCATGAGTGACGGCGTCATGGCCGTCATCGGATATTCCAAGGCCGGCATCGACATGGTTTTTGGTCCGCTGGCCAACACCGACGTGGTTGGTTTCAGTTTCGCCATCAACGTTTTGCCCATCATTATCTTCTTCTCGGCCCTGATGTCAGTGCTTTATTACCTGCGCATCATGGAATGGGTCGTGAAGCTCGTCGGCGGTTTCCTGCACAAGGTCATCGGCACCGGTGCCGTTGAGTCGATGAATGCCGCCGCCAATGTGTTCGTCGGACAGACCGAGGCGCCACTCGCCGTGCGGCCGTACCTCAAGGGCCTGACCGAGGCACAGATGTTCGCCGTCATGGTTTCCGGCCTGGCCTCGATCGCCGGTACCGTGCTTGCCGGCTACGCGATGATGGGCGCGGAGCTCAAGTACCTGCTCGCAGCAGCCTTTATGGCTGCGCCGGGCGGCCTGCTCATGGCGAAGATCATCATGCCTGACGACCGGGTAGTGAAGGCGGGCGAGCACGAGAAGCTGGTGATGGAGAAGAGCCAGCACAAGAATGTCATTCTTGCCGCAGCATCGGGCACGACCGACGGCTTGCGCCTCGCTGCGAATATCGGTGCCATGTTGATCGCGTTCGTCGCATTGATCGCGCTGTTCAACGGCTCGTTGGCGGTCTCTTCAGCCTGTTTGGCTTGACGAGGTGACGTTGCAGATGATCCTCGGCAAGATCTTTCGCTACCTGATGTTCCTGCTCAGCGTGCCCTGGGCAGAGGCGAAGCGGCAGGTGCTCTGTTCGGCGAGAAGCTGATTCTCAACGAGTTTGTCGCATTCTCGCATCTGAACGATTACCTGGCCGGCATGAGTCCTCGCACGATTGCCATTGTCGACGTTCTCGCTCTGCGGATTTGCGAATCTGTCGTCCATCGCCATCCTGCTCGGTGGCCTGGGCGTGCTCGTACCCGAAAAAAGGGACCTGATCGGACAACTGGGACTGAAAGCGGTCCTTGCGGGGTCTCTGTCGAACCTGATGAGTGCCGCGCTGGCCGGTTTGCTGCTAACGTTCTAGCGCCGTGGCACCACGCCCAATAATCATCGACTGCGACCCGGGTCAGGACGACGCGGTTGCCCTGTTTCTCGCCATGGCCTCCCCGGATGAGCTCGACATCCTCGGCATTACCACCGTTGCCGGAAACGTGCCCCTCGCATTGACGCAGCGCAATGCACGCATGATGTGCGATCTGGCCGGGCAGCAGGCGCTGCGGGTGTTTGCGGGTTGCGCAAAGCCCATGGTGCTGGATGCAATCACGGCCGAGTACATTCACGGTGCCACTGGGATCGACGGCGTGGATGTCTTTGAACCTGAGACCCCGCTGCAGGAACAAGATGCCGTCGAATTTCTCATCGAGACCCTGCTGGCTGCAGACGAGGGCAGCGTAACGCTGGTTCCGACCGGTCCGATGACCAACCTGGGAACGGCGATTGAACGCGAGCCGGCCATTCTCAAAGGGGTGCGCGAGATCGTATCGATGGGAGGCGCGATGCGTGAAGGTGGCAATCGGTCGCCGTCGGCAGAGTTTAATATTCTCGTCGATCCGCACGCGGCCGACATCGTCTATAACTGTGGCAAACCGGTCACAGCGATGGGTCTCGACGTCACACACAAAGTATTGTCGACACGTGAGCGCGTTGCGCGCATTCGAGAACTCGGTAACCGGGTGGCGGTCGCCACCGCGGACATGCTGAGTTTCTTCCATCGCTACGACACGAAGAAATACGGTTCTGAAGGTGCTCCGCTGCATGACCCTTGCACGGTGGCATGGCTGTTGCGACCCGGGCTCTTCGAGACGAAGCGCTGCAACCTGTCTGTCGAGAAAGAGTCCGAACTGACACTCGGTCACACAGCCGTAGACTTCTGGCACGTGACCGACCGGCCGCACAATGTCGACTGGGCCAGTGACATCGATGCCGCGGGGTTCTACGACCTGCTCGTCGAGCGCCTGGCTCGCTTCGGAGACAGCTAGTGCCGTCGATCACGGTCATAGGCTCGGTGAATCTCGACATCGTCGCAAAGGCGGCGCGCCTGCCGTCCCCCGGCGAGACAGTGACCGGAGCCGAGTTGCACCGGTATCCGGGCGGCAAAGGCGCCAACCAGGCATTGGCAGCGAGGCGCCTCGGTGCCGACGTCAGCCTGATCGCTCGAGTCGGCGACGATGCGGCGGCCGATGAAGCGCTCGCGCTGCTGCGAAATGACGGTGTTGACCTGTCGCAATGCCGGGCATTGCCGGGCATTCCAACCGGCACGGCGTTGATCGCCGTGGCGCCGTCCGGAGAGAACCAGATCGTGGTTGCCCCGGGCGCGAACCGGCATCTGACCCCGGACGCTATCGGCATACCGGCGACCGACGCACTGATATGTCAGCTCGAGGTGCCCGTCGATACCGTCGCGCGGGCAGCGGCTGAATACGTCGGCTTTTTTGCCGTGAACCTGGCGCCGGCGGCGAGAATTGATGTCGCTGTGCTCCAGCGAGCTGATCTCGTCATCGTCAACGAGACAGAGTCCGCCTGGTATGGGGATACGCTTCGGGCCTGCAACGGGATCGTTGCGACCACTCGTGGCGCCGGCCCGGCAACACTGGAACAGGATGGTAGAGTCATCGCCACGGCAAGGCCGCCGCTTGTCGAGGCAATCGATACGACCGGTGCCGGTGATACATTCACCGCAGCACTTACGGTAGCGCTTGTCGAAGGGCAGGCACCGCAGGATGCGCTCGAGTTCGCCTGCGCGGCCGGCGCCGCGGCGACCACCAAAATGGGAGCACAACCGTCGCTACCAATGCGACACGAGGTGACATCGCATGGCTAACGATCCGGACTTTGTCGATTTTGTCGTCGACCAGGTTCAGAATGGCTGCGATGTGTCGTACCGTCACATGTTTGGCGGAACGAGCCTGTACCTGAATGGCAAAGTTGTCGCGCTGATTTGCGACAACCAGCTGTTCATCAAGCCGACCGAGGCGGGGAGGGAGTACATCGGCATGGTCGTCGAAGCGCCCCCGTATCCCGGGGCAAAAAATGCATTCCTCATCGAGGACGAGATTGAGGACGCAGAGTGGCTTACTGAACTCTTCGTCCTGACTGAGAGAGAACTTCCGGCGCCAAAGCCGAAAAAGAAACGCAACAAGAAGGGGTCGTAATGAAGATTTTCAAAGCTGTCGCACTGTTAAGCATCGCGATTTTCACAGCCGCATTCGCGCAGGAGGAAAACACCGAGCCTGGCTTCAACGAGGCGACGTTCAAGGGCCTCGAGATGCGCAGTATTGGCCCGGCGTTCATGTCCGGGCGCATCGCCGACATCGTGATCGACCCCAAGGACCCGAGCACCTGGTACGTCGGTGTTGGCAGCGGCGGCGTCTGGAAGACCGACAACGCGGGCACAACCTGGACCCCGGTGTTCGACGACCAGGACTCCTATTCCATCGGTTGTATCGCCCTGGACCCGAACAACTCGAACACGGTCTGGGTAGGCACTGGCGAGAACGTCAGCGGTCGCCACGTCGGCTACGGCGATGGCATCTATCGCAGCCGGGATGGCGGCCAAAGCTGGGAAAACATGGGGCTCGAGAACTCCGAGCATATCGGCATGATTCGAATTGACCCGCGTGATTCGGACACGATCTTCGTGGCCGTGCAGGGTCCGCTCTGGTCGGGTGGCGGCGATCGTGGTCTCTACAAGTCAACGGATGGCGGTGAGAACTGGCGAAAGGTGCTGGGCGATGGCGTCGGCAATACGGACGAAGACGATCAGTACACCGGCGTCAATGAAGTGCACATGGATCCACGCAATGCGGATGTCATGTACGCGGTTACGTGGCAGCGCTTGCGCAATGTGGCCGTCGTCATGGACGGTGGGCCGGGTACAGGCATCCACAAGTCTGTCGACGGTGGCGAAACCTGGCGCGAACTGACCAAGGGTTTGCCCGAAGAAATGATGGGCAAGACCGGTCTCGCGATCAGCCCGCAAAACCCCGATACGATCTACGCCACCATTGAACTCGATAATCGCACGGGCGGTTTCTGGCGGTCTGACGACGGCGGCGAAAGCTGGGAGAAGAAGAATGACTACGTCTCCGGCGCAACCGGTCCGCATTACTACCAGGAGATTTTTGCCAGTCCGCATTTTGAAGGTCATGTCTACCAGATGGATGCCTTGATGCACATGACGAAGGACGGAGGCGACACTTTCATTCCGCAGCCGGCCGAAAACAAGCACGGCGATCATCATGCACTCGCGTTTCGCGAGGACGACCCGAACTACCTGCTGATTGGCACCGATGGCGGCGTCTACGAGAGCTTCGATCTCGGCGCGACCTGGCGTTTCATCAAGAACCTGCCCATTACGCAGTTCTACAAAGTGGCAGTCGATTACGACGAACCTTTCTACAATGTGTATGGCGGCACGCAGGACAACAACAGCCAGGGTGGACCGTCGCGCACGATAAACATGGTTGGAATTCGCAGCAGTGACTGGTTCGTGACGATGTTCGGTGACGGACATCAGTCCGCAGTAGACCCGACCAATCCCGACATCATTTACGCCCAGTGGCAGCAGGGCAACCTGACACGCTACGACCGGCGCACGGGCGAGCAGGTGTACATCAAGCCGCAGGCTCGTGAAGGCGAAGCACCCGATCGCTATAACTGGGATTCACCGATTCTGATCAGCCCGCACGATTCGAAGACGCTGTACTTCGGTACGCAACGCGTCTGGAAGAGCGACAACTACGGCGACAGCTGGACACCCATCAGTGGGGACCTGACGCGTAACGAGAATCGCGTGCGCCAGCCGATCATGGGGCGGACCTGGAGTTACGATGCCCCTCGCGACCTCTGGGCGATGTCGCAGTTCAATACGATCACATCGCTGTCTGAATCGCCGCTCGTCGCCGGGCCTGGTATATGCCGGCACCGATGACGGCCTGATCCAGATTACTGAAGACGGTGGCGCAAACTGGACCACCGTCAGCTCACTGCCAGGCGTGCCGAAACGCTTCTTCGTTAATGACATCAAGGCGGATCTGCACGACGCCGATACGGTGTACGTGGTTGTGGACGATCACAAGAGTGGTGACTTTTCGCCTTACATCCTGAAAAGCGAGAATCGCGGCAAGAGCTGGAAGAACATTGCAGGCAATTTGCCGGAACGCCATGTGCTGTGGCGCGTTGTACAGGACCACGTGAAACCGGGGCTGATGTTTGTCGGGTCGGAGTTCGGTGTGTTCTTCACTGTGAACGGTGGCGGCACCTGGACGAAGCTCAAAGGCGGTGCACCAAATATCCCCTTCCGCGACCTCGTTATCCAGACGCGTGAGAATGATCTCGTCGGCGCCACGTTTGGTCGCAGCTTCTACGTGCTCGACGACTACACGCCGCTGCGCAATGTAAACGACGACATGCTGAAATCAGGCAGCGTCCTGTTCCCGGTTCGCAAGGCGGACTGGTACGTGCCGCGCCGCCCACTGGGTTGTGATGAACCGACCTGCAAGTCCAGCCAGGGTGACTCGTTCTATACGGCCCCGAACCCGGCGTTTGGCGCCACCTTCACCTATTACCTCGCCGAAGAGATCATGAGTAGCAAGGATGCGCGGCGCAAGGCGGAGAAAGAGAAGGAAGCGAAGAACGAAGATGTCGTTGCTGCGGATTGGGACACGGTCATTGCCGAGTCACGCGAGGATGCACCGGCTATCGTCTTCCTTGTTGAGAATGTGGATGGCACGATCGTCAACCAGGTGGTCGCGCCCGCGACAGCCGGGTTCAATCGAGTCGCCTGGAACCTGCGGTACCCGTCGGTCGAGCCATGGGCACCAGTCCCCGAGGGCGAAGAAGTCCACGAGGGCACGGGCATCCTGGCCATACCGGGAAGCTACTCGGTGTCCATGCACAAGCGTGTCGACGGCGTGATGACCGATCTCGGCCAGAAGCAAACGTTTAACGTGGTTTCCATTCGCCCGGACCCGGTTATCGAAGGCAGCTCACAACAGCAGCGCGTCATCTTCGAGGCCCAGGTCGACGAGCTGCTTCGTGCTGCAGCGGGCAGTTCCGCAGCCGTGGACGCTGTCGTCAGCGAACTCGATGCGGTCAAGGCGACGCTGCATCGCTCGATGACGGACGGTTCGCTGTACGAACTCGCAAATTCCATCCAGCAGCAAATCAAGGAGTCGGGCGAGAAACTGACGGGGAACGAGCTGCGCGACTTCTACAATGATCTGCCGATCATGTCAGTGCAGGCGCGCCTCTGGCATGCGCGCTTCGACCCGGCGAGCAGCGCCCATGGCCCGACGGCCGCTCAGAAGGAATCCCTGCGCATCGCACGCAAGCTCTTTGACGACACTGTCGCCGAGCTGACGCAACTGGTCGATGTCGATTACGCGGCGCTCAAGGAGGCCATGGATATCGCCAAGGTACCGTGGACGCCCGGGAGAGGGCTCCAGGAGTAGGTATAAAGGCTGGGCCTGGACTCCTAGGAGTCCAGGCCCATTAGCACCCGCAGGTGCAGTTCCGTGCACCTCGCGAGGCTGTGCAGCTCATAGCCGCCTTCGAGGACAGACACGATACGATTGTCGGCGAATCGGGCCGCCACATCGACGATATGCCGCGTCACCCAGCGAAAGTCGTCGTCGGTCAGTTGAACGTGTGACATGTCGTCGGCTACGTGTGCGTCGAAGCCGGCCGATACGAATATCATTTCCGGTTTGAACCGTTCCAGTGCGGGCAGCCAGTGTTCGTTTACGGCTTGCCGAAATTCCTCACCGCGGGCGCCCGCGTCCAGCGGTACCGAAATGCGATTCTGCGTGTTCGGCAGCAACGGTGTGAACGGAAAGAACGGGTGCTGGAACGTGGAACAAAACAACACCCGGTCGTCATTCTCAAAGATGTTCTCGGTGCCATTGCCGTGGTGCACATCGAAGTCAACGATAGCCACCCGCGAGAGCCCATGTTCGGCCAGCGCATGAGCCGCACCGACCGCAATATTGTTGAACAGGCAGAAGCCCATGGCGCGAGCACGCTCGGCGTGGTGGCCCGGCGGGCGCACGCTGCAAAACGCGTTGTCGACGCGCCCCCCCATAACGAGGTCGACAGCCGCAACCACGGCACCGGCCGCGTGCTGCGCCGCGGTGAGCGATTCCGGGCCGATCACCGTGTCGGGATCGAGCCGCGCTGCACCGGTTTCGGGGATGCTGGCCTCGATGAAATCGATGTACGCGGCGTCGTGCGCACGCAGCAGCTGCTCCCTGCTTACCGCGGGCGCATCGATTGTCTGCAAGACACCAACGAGCCCGGACTCGATCAGGCGATCCGAGATCGCCGACAGTCGTTGCCTGCACTCGGGGTGCTCTGCACCAGTATTGTGCATCAGGCAGGCGTTGTGGCTCAGGAAGGCAGTCGACACAGCGACATTCCCTTATTGTTGCTTCGGTGGGACGTAGTGTAAAAGTCTGTCCGCCTAAAAGGAATTCGGAGTACAGCCCAAAAATGGATACGCATTACCTGGCACCACTTTTCACGCCGTCGAGTGTTGCACTTTACGGCGCCAGCGACAAAGAGTCGTCTGTCGGTGGCATCGTCTTCAGGAATCTCCGCACGTCCGGCTACACCGGCCGAATCTACGCGATCAATCCGAAACGCGCCCAAGTGCAGGGCGAGAAAGCCTACGCATCGCTTGCCGATATCGACGAGCCGGTAGATCTCGCCGTCGTTGCGACTCCGGCGAACAGTATTCCGGGTATCGTGGAGGAGTGCGGCGAACGCGGTGTCAAGGCGATGTTGATACTTTCCGCCGGATTCAGGGAGACCGGACCGGCCGGGCGGCAGCTCGAAGACGAGGTCACACGGCTGGTCAGACAGTACGGTATTCGCTTGATGGGTCCCAACTGCCTCGGGATCATCCGCCCTGATATCGGGCTCAATATCACGTTCGGCAACAACCAGGCTCGCCCGGGCAACCTGGCATTCGTATCTCAGTCCGGTGCAATCTGCACCGCCATCCTCGATTGGGCCGAGGAAAACGAGGTTGGCTTTTCTGCAGTGGTGTCGACCGGCATCGGTGCGGACCTTGATTTTGGGGACTACCTCGACTACCTCGTCTCCGACCCTCACACGAGGGCCATCCTGCTTTACATCGAGGGCATCAGTAATTCGCGGCGTTTCATGAGCAGTTTGCGCGCCGCTGCACGCATCAAACCGGTAATCGCCCTCAAGGTCGGTCGGCATGCGGCCGGAGCCGAGGCATCGATGTCGCACACCGGCGCCCTGGTCGGCAGTGATGAGACGTTTTCCGCGGCACTGTCCCGTTGCGGCGTGTTGCGTGTCGAGACGATCAGCCAGTTGTTCGCGGCGGCCAAGGCGTTGTCATCGGTTAACTATCGCAGCGCCTCGGAGCGCCTCGTCATCATCACCAATGGCGGCGGCCCGGGCGTCATGGCTGCCGACCGGGCGACGGACCAGGGAATCGAACTGGCGACGCTTGGAGAGGCAACCGTCAAGGCGCTGAATGAGGCTCTGCCAGGCGTGTGGTCTCATGGTAATCCCGTCGATATCATCGGGGATGCGCCGCCACAGCGTTATGAGCAGGCTCTGGATATCTGTCTTGCCGATCCGGGTATTGACGGCGCGATTGTGATCCTGACGCCGCAGGCCATGACCCTGCCAACTGAAGTCGCGGAAGCCGTGATCGCCTCGGCAAGCAAGAGCCACAAGCCCGTCATGACCAGCTGGATGGGCGGTCCCCAGGTAAGAGAGGCCCGCGAACTGTTCAACCGCGCACAGGTGCCTGATTTCAGTACGGTCGAGAATGCCGTTGACGCCTTTTCCTACCTGGCGCGCCACAATCGAAATCAGCGACTCCTGCTGCAGACGCCGGCGCGCCTGACCAGTGGACAAAAGACACCGGACCGCGACGGCGCGCGCCTGATAATCGAGGGTGTGCTGACCGAGCAAAGAAAAGTCCTGACCGAGCCCGAATCCATGGCCGTGCTAACGGCCTTCCACATTCCTACCGTGCGCTACGGCGTTGCCCATTCGCCCAACGAGGCGCTGGTGATTGCGGAGTCCATTGGCTTCCCGATTGCAATGAAGGTTCTGTCGGAGAACATCTCACACAAGTCGGACGCGGGCGGCGTGCGGCTCAACATCAATTCGGCGCATGAGGTCAGGAACGCCTACAAGCAGCTGATCGACGCCGTTACCGCGAACGTACCCGACGCAACGATAGCGGGCGTGACCGTTGAGAAAATGTACCGCAGCTCCACGGGGCGCGAACTCATGGTGGGCCTCATCCGGGACCCGGTATTCGGCCCGGTAATCAGCTTTGGCAGCGGCGGCACGAGCGTCGAGGTGATGGGTGACTCGGCCATTTCATTGCCGCCGCTCAATCATCGCCTTGCCAACGACCTGATCGAGCGGACCCGCGTTTCGAAAATGCTGGGCAAGTACCGGCATCTGCCGGCCGTCGACATGCAGACCTTGATAGACGTCCTGCTTGCCGTGTCCACACTCGCTTGCGAGCTTCCCTGGATACAGGAGATGGACATCAACCCGCTGATCATTGACGAGACCGGCATCGTGGCGGTGGACGCACGCATTGTTGTCGACTACCCGAAACCCTCCACGGATCCCTACCACCACCTGGCGATTCATCCGTACCCGACGCAACTCGTCAGGAAGATTCAGCTCAACGATGGCACTGATATTATCGTGCGGCCAATCCGGCCGGAGGACGCGGAAAGCGAAGCGAAGTTTGTCCGCGGCCTGTCAGACCAGGCCAAGTATTTTCGTTTCATGAACACGTTCCACGAGCTGAGCCAGGACATGCTGGTGCGTTTCACGCAAATTGATTATCACAATGAAATGGCCCTGATTGCGGTCACTTTTAACGGTACCGAAGGCGAGCAAATAGGCGTTGCCCGTTACATGACGAACGTCGACAAGACCAGTTGTGAGTTCGCGCTGGTCGTCTCGGATCAATGGCAGAGCAAGGGCATTGCTCATCACCTGATGCGCAACCTGATGGAAGTGGCCAGGGATCGCGATCTCGACGTCATGGAGGGCCAGGTACTGTCCAACAACACCCGGATGCTCGACCTGATGCGGTCACTCAATTTCGTGATCAGCAACGATCCCGAAGACGAGCGGATCAAGCGCGTGGCAGCGCGTCTGCACCAGGTGTAGATCCCGGCAGGTTGTTCACACAGGGTGGAAACCCGCTGATAGTCCTCACACGGAGCGCTGTGGACAACACACCCTCACACGCCTGCGGCTATGGATTCGGGTATGTTGTCCACAGCGCTCTATCCGGGCGCATCGCGTGTTCGGCTACCTGTCCCTCACCGGCTCGATGTGTGGCTGTAAGGGCGTGTCCATGGGAAAAGCCGCATGAACAACCTGCCGGGATTTACAATCAGTCGAGGTGAAATGACGCCGGCAGAAGCTGCTCGATGGAAAATTCCTGCCATTCCCCGCTGTCATCGACGGCGAGGATCACGGTGTCATTATCGGCGAACTCATTGATGCGCTGACGGCAGCCGCCGCAGGGTGTGCACGGGCCGATCTCGCCACTGCCGCCAACCACGGCGATTTTCACGATGCGCTTGCCGCCTTGCTGCACCATGGCGCCGATAGCGCTGGTTTCCGCGCAACTGCCGAGCGGGTAGGCTGCGTTCTCGACGTTGCAGCCGACGTGCAGGTGTCCCCTGTCATCGACGATGGCGGCCCCGACGCTGTAATTCGAATAGCGGTTGTAGGCATTACGGCGCGCCTCGGTGGCTGCATTAATCAGGTCTTCGTTCGCTATGCTCATTCGCTAGTCCGTCTTGCGCATTGGGTTATTGGGGTGCTTCGTCCAGGGCAACGGCGCAGCCTTGTCGTCGCTGACCTTCCTCATCGTGATGCAACGATCCACCGGGCACACACTGACGCACAGGTTGCAGCCGACGCATTCCTCGTCGATAACCTGAAAGTGTCGCTCGCCGTCGACGGTGTGCGTGATTGCCTGGTGCGATGTGTCTTCGCAGACCACGTGGCAGCGACCGCATTTGATGCAAAGGTCCTGGTCAATGACTGCCTTCTCGACGTAGTTCAGGTTCAGGTGCTGCCAGTCGGTGACGCTAGGCACGGCTTTGCCGATCAGCTCATCGAGCGTTATGCCCTTGTCGTCAAGGAAGGTCGAGAGACCGTCGGCGAGGTCATCGATGATCCTGAACCCGTAGACCATTGCGGCCGTGCACACCTGTACATTCGACGCGCCCAGCGCCAGGAAATCCACAGCGTCACGCCAGTCGGTGACGCCACCGATGCCCGAAATGGGCAGGCGGCTGGTTTCTTGCGTGCGCGCGATTTCGGCAACCATGTTGAGCGCGATCGGCTTGACAGCCTCGCCACAATAGCCGCCGTGCGTTCCCATGCCAGCCGTGGTGGGGTACATCGTCAGCGTGTCGTAGTCGACACGCATGATCGAATTGATCGTATTGATCAGGGACACCGCATCGGCGCCGCCCGCCTGCGCAGCCTTGGCAGGTGGCAGGATGCTGGCCACATTCGGGGTCAGTTTTACGATGACCGGTAGCGAAGTGGCATTCTTGGCCCACTCGGTTGCCATCTGGATGTACTCAGGTACCTGGCCGACTGCGGCACCCATGCCGCGTTCGGACATGCCGTGCGGGCAGCCGAAGTTGAGCTCGAAGCCGTCAGCTCCCGTGTCCTCGATCATCGGCAGGTGTTTTGCCCACGCTTCCTCGTTCATCGGGAGCATGACCGATACGACCACCGCACGATCGGGCCAGTCGCGCTTGATCTGCCGGATCTCGTCGAGATTGGTCTGCAGCGGCCGGTCGGTAATCAACTCAATGTTATTGAACCCGATAACACGCCGATCGTTACTGTGCAGTGCGCTGTAACGCGGTCCGCTGACGTTGACGATGGGTGGGCCGTCTTCGCCCAGCGTCTTCCACACAACCCCGCCCCAACCGGCTTCGAAAGCACGGTTGACGTTGTAGGCCTTGTCTGTCGGAGGCGCCGAGGCGAGCCAGAACGGGTTGGGTGATTCAATCCCTAAGAATGTCGACTTGAGGTTCGCCATTGCTATTGCTCCCCCAGGTAGCGGTCAATATCGATCGCGGCGAGCTTGCCGTGCTGCACGGCAGTCACGGTCAGGTCATCGCCGTCAATAACACAGTCGCCGCCGGCCCAGACCGCATCGAGCGACGTGCGGTGCCAGCCGTCGACGACGATGCGACCGTTCTCCGTAGCGGGCCCCTCGATACCGTTAAGATGTTGCCCGATCGCCTTGAAGACGACATCCGCGTAGAGAACAAACTTGCCACCATCGGCCGCAAACTCCACACCGGTAACGTGCTCGTCGCCGAGAATGCGCGTCGGGGGGGCCTTGTGGTGAATCGTGACACCGGACGTCTGCGCGAGCGCCTGCTCAAACGCGCTGGCGCTCATGTTCTCCGGACCGCGGCGATAGACGATGTGGACCTGTTCGGCGCCGAGGCGGCGGCTCTGCACCGCGATGTCGATCGCGGTCATGCCACCACCGATGACGACGACCGTCCTGCCGACCGGTAGGTCGCTGAGGTCGCCAGCCTGGCGCAGTTCGGCGATGTAGTCGGTAGCGTTGACCACGCCTTTCTTGTCCTCGCCTTCAATACCGAGATCATTGGACCTTCCCAGGCCAATGCCCAGGAATACGGCGTCGTACTCGTTCTGTAAATCGTCAAGACTGACATCAACGCCGAGTGCGCAGTTGTTGCGCACCTCGATACCGCCGATCGCAAGAATGTACCCGGCTTCTCTCTGGGCGAAGTCGTTGACGGTCTTGTACGCGGCAATGCCGTATTCGTTCAGACCGCCGATTTTTTCATCGCGATTGAAAATGACGACTTCGTGGCCAAGCGCGGCGAGCCGGTGAGCGCAGGACAACCCGGCGGGTCCGCCACCGACCACTGCCACCCGCCTGCCGGTGGACTCCCTGCGAGTGAACAGCTGCAAGCCAGCGTCAATAACCGGATCTGTTGCATAGCGTTGCAGCAAACCAATCTCCACCGGCTTTTCTTCATGGGTGTTGCGGACACAGGCCTCCTCGCAGAGAACCTCGGTGGGACAGACGCGGGAACACATGCCGCCCATGATGTTCTCGATCAGGATGGTGCGTGCCGAGCCCCGTAGGTTATCGCTGCGAATTTTCTGGATAAAAGCCGGAATGTCGATGCCTGTCGGGCATGCCGCTGTGCAGGGGGCATCGAAACAGAAATAGCAGCGGTCCGCCTCGATCAGCGCCTCTGACCGGGACAACGGCGGATGCAGGTCCTCGAAATTGGCGGCAATTTCGTCCTGCCCGAGCCGCCTGCTGCGAATGTCAGGCTGTCCCGTCATCAGCGTTGCACCGGCACCGGTCGCGAACGTTCCGCCCGGATCTTCATCGCACTGTAGAAGTCGGCATAAGGCGGTCGATCAACATAGCGTCCGGCGCCGCGTTCGACGTTAAGTTTGCCGTCCGCCCACACGACTTTCCCACGGCTGATCGTATGTGATGCACAGCCCTTGATTTTCATTCCTTCGAAAATGTTGTAGTCGACTTTCTGGTGATGCGTCTTCGCGGAAATGGTCTTCGTCGCCTCGGGATCCCAGACTACGATGTCCGCATCGGCACCGACGGATACGCTTCCCTTCTGCGGGTACACGTTGAAAATCTGCGCCGCGTTGGTGGAGGTCACGGCGACAAATTCGTTCATCGTCAGGCGGCCGGTGCCGACGCCGTGGTGCCACAAGACCTCCATGCGGTTTTCGACGCCGCCCGTGCCATTGGGAATAAGGCGAAAATCATCCTTGCCCATCGCCTTCTGGTCCGCGCAGAAACAGCAGTGATCGGTCGCCGTCGTCTGCAGGTTGCCGGACTGTAATCCGTGCCAGAGCGCAGCCTGGTGTTCCGGGCTACGGAAGGGCGGGCTCATGACATGCGCGGCAGCCGTGTCGAAGTCGGGATGGCGATAGACAGAGTCGTCGACCAGCAAGTGCCCGGCCAGGACCTCACCGAATACCCGCTGACCCTCGTTGCGCGCGCGGGTAATGGCCTCGAGCGATTGCTTGCAGGAGTTGTGCACGATGTAGAGCGGTACCTTGAGTACTTCGGCAATCCGAATTGCGCGATTGGCCGCTTCGCCTTCGCACTCGGGCGGCCGGGAAAGGGGATGTGCCTCGGGCCCGGTCAGGCCACTTTCGAAGAGTTCTTTTTGCAGGCGAAAAACGAGTTCGCCGTTCTCGGCATGCACAGTGGGCACGGCGCCAAGTTCGAGCGCACGCGCGAAGCTGTTAACGAGAATCTCGTCGTCAGCCATGATGGCGCCTTTGTAGGCCATGAAGTGCTTGAAGCTGTTGACGCCATGCTCACGCACCAGCGTGCCCATGTCCTCGTACACGCTGTCGTCCCACCAGGTCACGGCGACGTGGAAGCTGTAGTCGGCGACGGACTTTTCAGCCCATTCGCGCCACTGCATGTAGGTTTCGATGAGATTCTGCTGCGGGTTCGGTATCGCGAAATCGATAATCATCGTCGTGCCGCCCGCGAGACCCGCTGCCGTTCCCGAGTAGAAGTCCTCGGTCGTGACTGTGCCCATGAACGGCAGTTGCATGTGGGTGTGTGGATCGATACCACCCGGCATGACGTACTGCCCGCCCGCATCGACTATCGTGGCTCCGGACGGCGCGTCGAGCTTGTCTCCGATGGCGACAATCTTGCCGTCGCTGCAAAGTACATCGGCGTTAAAAGTGCGATCAGCGTTGACGACCGCGCCACCTTTGATCAGAACCGTCATGATGAGACTCCTCGTTCGTTTTTCGCAACGAAGTAATAGATCAGGCCGCCCAGGATCGAGCCTGTGAACCAGCCGTAGTCATAAAACCATGAAAACAGGCCGGTTGTTACGGCGACGAGTGTCAGTGCAACCGGTACCAGGAAAGCGATAAAGCCGGATTTGTTCCAGGCCGGGTAGCCCGCGTTGTCCTGGTACAGGGCCAGTAGATTGTACTCCTGGTTCTTGATCAGGAAGTAGTCGACGATCATGATGCCGGCAATTGGCCCGAGCAGGCTCGAGTAACCCAGTAACCAGTTCGAGTAGAGGCTCTCTACGCTGACGTCGGTTTCGAGCCAGCCGAGTTTTTTTGCGAGCTCCCAGCTCATCAGGGCAAGGCCAATGACGCCTGTGATGATGACGCCGCGATCCTCGTTAATAATCTTGGGCGCGACATTCTGAAAGACGTTGGTCGGAGACACGATATTCGCGGCCGTATTGGTCGAGATCGTCGCGAGGATGATCATGATCATGGCTATGACAACGCCGATGTCGCTGTCGATGCGTCCGATCAGGTTGATCGGGTCGGAAATCGTCTCGCCCGTGAGTTCAACCGAGGCGGCGGTCAGCACAACGCCAAGTCCGGCGAACAGCAGCATGGTCAGCGGCAAGCCGATGATCTGCCCCATGACCTGGCTGCTCTGCTTGCGTGCGTAGCGGCTGAAATCCGGGATATTCAGGGACAAGGTTGCCCAGAATCCGACCATTGCGGTGAGACCGGACAGGAAGTACTTCGTGACCGGCTCTCCCTCGGGACGCGTCGCCGGCGTCGCGAGTACGTCACCCAGCGATATCTTGGGAAGGGCCCAAAGCAACAGGCCGACTGCAACGATCAGCAGCAGGGGGGCCGCCAGGGCCTCGAGGAACTTGATCGATTCGGAGCCGCGAATGACAACAGCCAGGTTCGCCACCCAGAAGATGAAGAACCCGAGCACTTCACCGGTGCCGCCCAGCGCGGCCCAGCCATCGAACAAGGCAGACAGCAACAGGTGAATGGCGATACCGCCGAAAAGGGTCTGCACGCCGAACCAGCCGCAGGCGACCAGCGCGCGAATCAGCGACGGGACGTTCGAGCCGATGATGCCGAACGAGGCGCGCAACACGACGGGGCAGGGTATGCCGTAGCGCGTGCCCGGATAGGCATTGAGGGTCAGCGGTATCAGGACGATGATGTTGGCGATCAGGATCGTCCACAGGGCTTCGGCGACGGACAGGCCGAAGTAGGCCGTCAGGACACCGCCCAGCGTGTAGGTGGGCACACAGATCGCCATGCCGACCCAGAGCGATGCCACGTTCCAGCGCGACCAGGTACGTTGCGACGCCTTCGTCGGCGCGATGTCGTCGTTGTAGCGCGGACTCTCGAGCAGGTCGGTACCGAGGTCGAGTTCGATATGTTCACCGACCGTCCGTAGCGTGCTGACCGTCCGCAGTTCAGTCATCAGTTAGCGGCCAGTAGGTTTCCGGGCGTCGGTCGCGGAAGAACTGCCAGGTATCGCGAACCTCGCGCACCATGTCGAGATCAATCTCGTGGACCAGCAGCTCGTCGTCGCCGTAGCTCGCTTGTGCCTCGATTGCGCCACGCGGGTTGACGATGTAGCTGGAGCCGTAGAACTCGCCCATGTTGTGGGTCGACGCCCAGGGCTCCTCGGTGCCGATGCGATTGATCGCTCCGATAAACAGACCGTTCGCTGCTGCCGAAGCCGGCTGTTCGAGTTCCCACAGGTATTTCGATAATCCTGCGACCGTTGCGGATGGATTGACGATGTACTCCGCGCCATTCAGAGCCAGCGCTCGCCAGCCCTCGGGAAAGTGCCGGTCGTAGCAGATATAGACACCGAGCTTCAGGTAGGCGGTTTCGAATACGGGATAGCCCAGATCGCCGGGTTTGAAGAAGAATTTCTCATAGAAACCGGGATCGACCTGGGGAATGTGCGTCTTGCGGTACTTGCCGAGGTATTCGCCATCGGCGTCGATAACAGCGGCTGTGTTGTAGTACACGCCGGTCATATGCTCCTCGTAGATCGGAACGACGATGACCATGTTGAATTTTTTTGCGTACTCCTGCATGAGCCGCGTCGTCGGACCGTCGGGAATCTTCTCGGCGGCCGCGTACCATTTGCGGTCCTGGCTCGGGCAAAAATAGGGTTGCGTGAATACTTCCTGGAAGCACAGGACCTGGACACCCTGTTTGCCTGCGTCTTCGATGAATGGAATATGCGCCTCGATCATGCGTTCCCGGATTTCGTCGGGTTGCATCGAGCCGTCGCCCTTGAGTGCCATCTGGATCAGGCCACACTTAACCTTGGACATGGGTTCCCCTTTCAACGGATATTGTTGTTAGTCGTCTATCGGCTGCCACTCATAATAACAGCGAAACCCTGCCTCCTACCGCACTGAGGTCCACGATCCGTGCATCGGATTTGGCAGGATGTACCAGCCGTTGCCCCAGTATTCGGCATATTCATCGAGTGCAGCGGCGCGGGACACACGCGTGCCTGGTGCAGTACAGGGTTCGACGACTTTTTTGCGAACACAGGGTACGAAATCGCCAAGGTCATCGCCGATAACCATGATCACCCGATAGCTCTCACCGATTAACTGCCGGCGAACCAGCTTTTCGCGCTTCCAGTGTGGTTGTTCTTCAGCCAGTGACACGAACTCCGGTTCGGTCGGGATTCCGAGCTCCTCGAGACCTTTGATTACGGTCTGTTTCTGGGGGCAGGCCTCATCTTCGCCTGCGTATTGCTCGCAGGGCCGATTGGTCAGGAAGAACGTGGTGACGCCCGCCGCGCGTGCGCTTCTGACGAATTCCACGACGCCCGGTACGGGCTGTGCCGTGTGGTCACGGTCCCAGAAATCGAGCTTGTAATTGTCGAACGGCCGTTCGTAGTTGATCTGGAAGTCGACGTTGTTGATAACCGTTTCGTCAACATCGAGGATGACCGCCACCGGCAGGTCTTCCGCACCCGTCTGCCACGGCAGGGCTGACCAGGATTTGTCGGCGATGAAGCCCGGCAATGCTCGCGTAGCCATGCCGTATACCTGTCGCGTCACGGCCTCGTACTCGGCGGCATGCTTCACCCAGAACAGCCCCAGGTCATCCTCTGGTGCCGGAATTGGCGCCTGTGTGGCGCAAGCAGCGAGCAGCAGTACAAGGGCGGCAAGCGGCGCGGTACGTGTCGTTTTCATGGTTTCAGGTTAGCATGCCCACATGAAAAAAATCACTCCGCTAATCGCCGCGGTCGGGCTGTTTCTTTCAGCTTGCGCGGCGGTACCAAACCAGCAGCCCGAAGAACAGCGGGATGGGCTGACCTTCATTCATCTCAACGATACCTACCGCGTTGGCGCGGTCGAGGACGGCAAGCGAGGCGGCTTAAGTCGGGCCATAACGCTGCTACGCGAACTACAGGCGCAGGGTCGCGATGTCCGTGTGCTGCACGGCGGCGATTTCCTGTATCCCTCGCTGGAGAGCAATCTCTGGGACGGCCTGCAAATGGTCGATGCGATGAACTTCGTGAACGCGATCGCGCCACTTTACGTGACCTCGGGCAATCACGAGTTCGACCGCCGTGGACCGAAACAACTGGTCGCTGCAATCAAGGCCTCCGAGTTCACATGGCTTGGAGACAACTACTCGTTCAGGACCGGAGACGAAGTTGCGGACCGCGCTTTGCAGCGCGCATTTACGTTCGAGCACGATGGCAGAACGATCGGCGTCTTCTCACTGACGCTGCACGCATTCGATGGTGGCAATGTCCGCGATTACCTGGAGGTCGATCGCGACTACAAGGCAGTCGCGGAAAAGACGATAGTCGAACTCGAGAACCGTGGCGTCGACATGATTATTGGCGTTACTCACCTGCTCATGTGGAAGGATGTCGAGATTGCGGGCCTGAAGGCCGCTCATCCGAAACTGGCGTTCATCGTCGGTGGGCATGATCACGAACCGCAGTACAGTCCGGCCAGCGAGACCTCGGCCCTCGTAATGAAAGGCGCATCGAACGCACGCGTCATCTGGCAGATCGATGTCGAGTTCGATGCAGCGGGCGGCTTCGTCGTAAATGAGAAACGCATCGACCTCGATGAGTCGATACCGTTCGATCCCGACTACCAGGTCCTCGCTGACAAGTGGAGTGAGCGGCTGCTTGAGAAGTTCCCGTTTCTCAATGCACGCGTAGGCACTGCGGCATTCGCGATGGACGTGCGCGAGGAAATCGTCAGGAGCAGCGAAACCAGCTGGGGAAACTTCATCACCGACCAGATGCGTGGTGCATTCGGCGAACCCGAAGCGGACTTTGCCTTTATCAATTCCGGCACCCTGCGCCTTGATGACTACATCGAAGAGGACATTCTCTTCGATGATATCGGCAGAACGTTCGGCTTTAGTTCGCTCCTGCGCTACACGACGCTGACCGGCGCAGAGTTCAAACAGGTGCTCGAGGCGGGCTACCGCGGCGGCCCTGAAGCCCAGGGCTATTTCCCGCAGGTCTCGGGTTTTCGCGTCTGCGTCGATCGCAGCCGCAACGAATTCGATCGTATCGTCAGCCTGCAGGTGCCGACAGAGAGCGGTTGGCAGGAGATTGAGCCAGGGCGCGAGTACACGGTCGTTGTCCCCGATTTCCTGTACGGAGGCGGTGATGGCTACGAGATTCCGCAGGACCGCTTCGCATCGCGGCCGGGCTCCGAGCTGAAATACCTCGTGCTTGATGCGGTTCTGCGCGCCCAGGGTCTCGGGCAGGCAGTGGGCGTTCCGGTGACCAAAGAAAATCGTCGCTACCACGCACTGCGCGAGAGCAAGGAACGCTGTTTCAACAATTAGGGTACGGACAAATTAGGTACCGGACACCATATTTCACAATTAGTTATCGGACACCTCAAATCGAGAATTAGAAATATGGTGTCCGGTACCTAATTTGTCCGCACCATAAAAAAAGGGCGGCCCGAAGGCCGCCCTTTGCTTTGCTATGTCGTTCTATCAGAACGAGTAGCTGGCACCAATGCGCATTGACCACAGAGATGCGTCGCCGATACGAGATGGAGTGTCGCCTTCCAAAACAGTACCCGGGAAGTTGTGCTTGTACAAAACGCCCCAGTTATCGTTCATCAGGTTGGTCAGATTGTCGATGACCAGGAACGCCGTCGCGCGGTGATCAGCCGAGAAGCCCGGGAAGTCGAGCGCGACACGCAGGTCCATCTTGGTCCAGCTCGAATTGGTGTACGCGTTGCGCGCTTGACCAGGAGCGAGGATGTTTTCATCAGCAGGGAACAAGCCTGGGTACGGCGTGGTTGGATCGAACGGTCCTTCGGGCCTAACCAGGCTGTACGGCTCGCCGGAACTGGTGTGACCGTAGAGCGAGACGCTCAGGTCTGACCTGCCAATTTCCTTGTTCCAGCGCGTCAGGAACGAGAAGCGATGTTCGATCACGTAGTTCGATGTCGACCGTACGTCTTCCTGCGGATCGAAGAATGCACGGTTCGCGTAGTTCGAGAACGAAACCGAACTCGTCATCGGCTGCACATCTTCGGCGTCCGTGTTCGCATAGCCGGCACGGAAGTACCAGTTATCCCACTGCTTCTCGACACCGATCGAGAGAACCAGCGACGTCGGTGATGCGTTACTGTTGGTCAACACGAAGCTGTCCATGTTCGGACTTTCAAAGATCGGGTAGCCTTCGGGATTCCGTCCAGTCTCCACGAGATCGCCTCGCAGAACCATCGCCGAGTCTTCCGATTGCGAGTAGAGAGCATCGGCACTCAGCGTCCAGTCGTTCGCGGTCTGGTGTACCACACCAAGCGACAGCTTTAATTCGCTGGGGATGTCGAAGTTCGGATCGAGGTAGTTGATCTCGAAGTTGCTGCCCGTACCGGTCGAAACCTGGTCATACACCACCTGCGGAATACACCAGCCCGGCAAGGAGGGTACACCCGCTTCGCAAGCCTCCATCGGCTCAGCGCTCAGGTCGTAATCACGCGCATAGCCACCGAACTGGCGGGTATTGTCGTTGGAGTAGGTATTCGACAACCAGACGTTCGGGTTACCACCCGAGTAAATACCAACACCGCCGTGCATCGTGGTGTTGCCCGTCCAGTCGAAGGTAAAGCCCAGTCGAGGCTGGATGAGCCCTGCGCCGTCCAGCGTGAGATTGTTGCCGAAGCCGTATTCGGCCTCGAACGCCGTGTTCAGCGCCGGAGCGTCGCTGGTCGTGTACCAGTCGTAGCGCACACCGGCGACCAGGGTCAGGCGATCACCCACCATGAACTCGTCCTGGAGATACACCGTGTTGACGTCGTAGGCCCAGTCGGCTGCGGCATCGTTCGGGTTATGCGCGGGCGAGTTGTTGTAGTAGATGTCATCCGCGAACTGGGCCTCAAAGGCCTCCATCGCTGTGAGGCCGAGACCGGACTGTGCGCTGAAGCGCAGCTCGGTTTCCGTGTGCTGGATGAAGATGTTGAAGATGTCCAGCGCCTCGAGTTCGTAACCGAAGGTCAACGCGTGATTATCGAGATCGTAATTGCCGCGCAGGGCAACCGTCGTCACGCTGTAGTCCATCTTGTTGGAATGACGGCTGTCGTCGGCACCTATGTAAACGTCGGCACCAGGCAGCTCGATGCGCATTTCGCCGAAGTCCGTGCCACCCACCGGAATCTGACGGTTGTCGAGATCCAGCGTACCGAAGCGCGCCTCGGTCGAGAAGCGATCGGTCCATTGCGAGTACAGCGTGCCGGAGTAGGACGTCAATTCCGCGCCACGTTCGTAGATATGGTTTGAAAACTCGATGTTGCCTGAACCGCTGTCTGACTGAGAGAAATTCTCACCGTCGTTCCAGTTGTAGGTGAATGCCAGTCGATGCGCGTCGCTGATGTTCCAGTCGAGCTTGACCAGCAGTTTCTCATCAGAGTGGTCCATTCCCGTCGGGATAAAACCAACGTCGTACTGGTAGACGTCGCGGGCAATGCGGGCTATCTCGTCAAGTTCTGCCTGGGTCACGCCAACCTCATCGATGGCGCCAGACCCCAGCGGGCCGCGATCGAACAGGTTGACACCGTCGAGTTTCTCGGCCGCTACGAAGAAGAACAGCTTGTCCTTGATGATCGGGCCGCCGAAGTTCACGCCGTAGCGCTGTTCGTCGAAAGCGGCGCCAACGACGCGGTCACCTTCGAGTTCGTCGCCGCGCAGGTTATCGGCCGTGTAGTCGTAGAACGCACCGCCGGACCAGCTGTTGCTGCCACTCTTGGTGACCGCGTTGATGTTACAGGCCGAGAAACCGCCGTAGATAACGTCAAACGGCGCGAGTTCGACAGACACCTGGTTGATTGCGTCGTAGGAGAACGGCATGCGCTCTGTCGGGTAACCGTTGGAATTGAGACCGAATGCGTCATTCATGCGCACACCGTCGACGGTCAGGCTGTTGTAGCGCGGGTTCTTGCCGGCGCATTGCACGGCATTAATATCACCACGAGATTCGTCGACATAGATGCGTGCGTCGGCGCGCACAACGTCGGTGATGTTGCGGTTGATCGCAGGTGCGGTCTCAAGCGCTTCGAGACCGAACGAGGCGTTCGGACCGACGGCTGCTTGTGAAAGTGCCTGGCGGGAGCCGAAAGTCACGATTTCTTCGATCGCTCCGGAGGCCGTGAGCGCGAAGTTCTCCATCGCGTCGCTGCCGAGGTTTACTGCAACATCGTCACGGCGTTCCGTCGAGAAGCCTTCGCCACTGACGGTCAGTGAGTAGCCATCGTCAACCGCCAGGTTGCGAATCGTGTACTCACCCGACGAACTCGTGACAGCGGAACGGCTAATACCTGTGTTTGCGTTGCTCACGGTCACGGTGACGCCAGCCGCAGGGTTCCCGTTCTGATCGGTTACCGTGCCAGTGACGGTGGAGCTCGTCTCCTGTGCGTTTGACGCAACAGGAAGAGCAACCAGAAAAACGGCAGCCAGGGCCACGAGCGACAGCTGTTTCATCGTCGTGAGCACCGGCCCAAAAAATCGAGATTTGTATTTCATTATTGATCCCCGGTTTAAAGAAGGCGAAAGCTTAGAGTGCAAATATGACAGTAAGATTTCGCTCGGTCATTTGTTGCCCTGAATCCCAAGCAGAACGCTCGAAACCGGGCAATTTATTTAGGTGTTGAGGCTAATCTATCGTAGGGAAAATGCTTGTGCAATAAGGGCTTGTGCGTGTTATTGAGTGACGATCCGGAGCATTCGGTGGCCTTGCTCTGCCGCCAAAAGAATCAAGGTCATGAACTGCCTACAAGCTATTGTTTTTGGGCCAGTTCGATGGTCGCCGTGATCGGCCAGTGATCGGAGACACCTGTCCTCTGTGCGCTTCGGTAGCGTTGCGGGGTGCCCTCCGGAGATACCTGTGCCGGGTTTCCATTTGCAATCGTGACCGAATCAGCGCGAATTCTCGCTGTTGTTTTTTCACCACGAGCAGGCGAGAACAGGATCATATCGAGAAACGACCAGTTGTCGTCGCGGCCATAGTAGTAAGTGCCACTGCATTCGCCACATCCAAGATCGTGAGCAACCGTCCAGACTGGCCGTGCGTAGTTGTCGAGCATGTCCTCGCGTTCGTCTTCGCTGCTGGTCGTGTTGAAATCGCCCGCCGCGAACGCGTGATGATCGTCGGGCAGGGCATCGCGCAGAGCGGCGAGGTGCTCATAGGCGGCGATACGCATCGGCGTCGGATGATACGGGGCCGGGAAATGCACGCTGAATCCGGTCAGCACTGATCCATCGGGCAGCCTGAAGTCGGCTTGCAGGACGCCACGCGTGTCGCCCTGGCGGTCGGGGTAGTCCGCCAGCAGCAGCGGGTGCAACTGCGGCTCGCCCGCTAGCGGCAGGCGCGACAAAAAGGCGACATCGATGCCGCGAGCGTCGGTGCCTTCGACCAGGATCGCCGGAAGATAGCCGAGACCGACGAGGTACTCGTTGCGCAGTCGTTCGAGCACTGCGATGTTCTCGACTTCCTGCAGCGCAATGATATCGGCTCCCCGACCATCGTTTACCTGTCGAATCGTGGCAGCAAGTACACCGAGCTTGTGATCGAGCGCTGCATCGCTCCAGTCGAGATTCAGGCACTCGTCGCGCCAGCTTTCGACCTCGATCTGGTTGCAGGCTTCGATATGTTCGGCATTTTGTTTCGCGGCCAGTGACAGGTAGGCCTTGTCATCCTTGCCCGGATCGTCGACGTTGTCGAACAGGTTTTGCACGTTGAACGACATGATCGTGACGTCGTCCCGGTTGGGTAGCGCGGCGGGCGCGTCGAGATCAACGCGCAACAACAGCGAGTGCTTGTTCTCGCCAGTCACCATGACTGTACGATGGTCGTCGGCGAAAGCGACGGCCTCGGCATTCCTGAAATTGCCCAGGCCGATTCGGATTGGCCTCGCATTCAACGCTTCAAACCAGCTCTGGTCCGGTCGCCGCAAGTAATAGTAGGCAGCGCGGTAGGTCATGATCACGGCGGCACGATTATCCTGGGAGATATCCATACCCACCGGCTGCCAGTGCCAGTCTTTCGTCTTCGGAGCGAACTCGACGTCCTGGCGGCTCGGCCTTGGCAGGCTGTCGATCGTGCCGAGCCAACGGGCCGTGACCTTGTCATCGTCATCCGTACGCAGCGGCACTTCGTAGAGTTGCGGCGGTATGTCGCGCTTCGACAGGACCAGCACGCGCTGGTTTTCGATATCGATCGCCGCCGATTCGGCATCGCGCGGTCCGTTCGGATACTTGAAGCGGACCTCCCAGTCGACCGTGGTCTTCTTCTTGCCGGCCTCCGGTTCCTTCAGGAAGTAAAGCGTTCGCGTCTTGTGCTGAAGATCGTTATCGCCAATATCGGCGACCATCAGGTAGGGCTCGCCATCGAGTGTGAACGAGGCGAGGTCTTCCCAGTCCTTGTTGTTGGATTTCTTTAGTTCGGTGCGCCCAAGGCTGGCGCCGGACAGGTCAAGCGCATACAGGGTTTCCTTGGCGCCGCTGTCATTGATGATCCAGAGGACGCCAGGTTCACGCTGGGAGCGCGCGAGTCCGCTGGCTTCACGGATGTCGGCATCTTCGAGACGCCCCGCGACCTCAAATGCCAGCGTTGCCGGCTGCTCCGCATTGGAGCAGCCGGCAAGCAGCAGTATTAAGACGACGTAACGAATCAGTCGCCGAACTCGTAACTGGCCTCGACACCCCAGACATTCGGCTCGTTGACGAAGCCGGTGTTGTTGCTGAAGTCGATGTAGCCGAGCACGTTGTCCTCGTCAGTGATATTGCGGCCGAACACGGCAAGCTCGAGACCACTGGCATTGTTCCTGTAGGCGACACGCAGTCCGCCTTCGAACTGATCCTTGGTCTTGAACTCAACAGCCTCGTACAACGGCATGTTGATTTCGCCGTACCAGACCCAGTCGGTCAGGACGTAGATCTCCGAGTCGCTGCCCACCGGTACGCTGTAGCGAAGCTCGATGTTGTACGTGCTCTCCGGTGCTCTCGGGAACGGGTTGCCATCGACCGAAACCTGCGCTGCATTATCCGGGTTGACGGGGTCGAGCACCGTACACAGACCTGAGCCGCAAGGTGCGGTGAACAGGTTCGGATCGTTGAGTTCGGTATCGTTGAATGCCACGCCGCCCGAAACCAGCAGGTTATCGGTCATCAACCACTGGAAGTCGAATTCGAAACCGATGGCTTCACCTTTATCCGAGTTAACCACCTGGTTGGTATTGCTTGCGCCGCCGATAATCGACAGCTGCATATCGTCGACCTCGTAGGCGAACACGCCGATGTTCAGACGTAAGCGATTCTCAAGCAGATCGGCTTTGTATCCCGCTTCGATCGAAGTAATGGTCTCGGGCTTCGCCACCGACGGAGTTTCAAGGAAGGCAACGTCGCGGCCCTGGATGGTTTGCGCGCGGAAACCGCTCGAGACGCGTCCATACAGGCTCTGGCCGTTGTCCATTGCATAGTTCGCACTCAACTCCCAGCTCACCTGATCGTCCTGTACGTTGATCGGCGGTGCCAGGAAGGTCGGGATGCCGAGGTCGAGCCACAATTGACCGAACTGCAGAACCTGGAAGTCTTTCTCGTCATCGGTGTAACGCAGGCCAGCGGTTAACGTGAGCTGGTCCGTGACATCGTAGCTGCCCTGGCCGAAAACGGCCCAGGTCTTGTTCTTCTGCTCGATCTGCGTGTCCTGGCGATCGACAAAGCCGTAGGACGCGAACGATTCCGTCGTCACCGTCAGGTCGGAATCGAAGTAGAACATGCCGAGCTGCCAGTTGAAGGGACCTTCAGTGTCGCTGGCAAGGCGGAATTCCTGGGTGAACTGGTTCGTGTCGGCACCATCCTGCGTGACGGAGGGCGTGTAGATCGGTCCGGGCCAGGTGCGGGACGGAACGCCAAACACATCGATGTCAGCAAACGTAATGCCATCGGGAGGCGTCGGGAAAGAGCCGATGTTGACAACACCACCATCGATATCGCCTCGGCTGAAGCCATCCGCAGACTGGAAGGACGTGATCGAGTTGAAGCTCGCATCATCAAAGTCCCAGGTGAGATTCAGCGTCGCACCATCGGAATCGTACTCCTGCGGGTTGTTATTGCCGTCGTCGTAGTAAACGAGGTCGCGCGTGTAATTCTGGTTCAGATCCGCGCTGCCCGTCGTGAACACATTCGCGCGGAAGATCGATGAAGTGCCTTCGAGCTGGCGCATCTGGAAGCTCAGCAGCCCGCTGAAGCGGTCCGTCGGTTCCCACAGCGCCTGGATGCGGACCGCGGTGTCCGAGTATTCACCGAGCGACTCCTCGCCCGTATGGCCGTTGGTTATCCAGTTGTCGCGCGTGCGGTACAGGACGGAAGCACGTGCCGACAGCGTATCGCTGAGGCTGCCGCCGACCGCACCTTCGACATTGATCGTGTTGTACTCGGCCCAGGACGCTTTCGCGTAGCCGGAGGTCTCGTCAGTCGGGCGGCGCGTATTGACCTTGATGATGCCGGCCGTCGTGTTGCGACCGAACAGGGTGCCTTGCGGCCCGCGAATGACTTCGATGTTGTTCACGTCAAACAGCGGGAAGCTCTTGAGGACAACATTCTCGAGGACGACTTCATCCATGATGAACGACACGGGCTGGGATGCTGCCAGGTCAAAGTCGATATTGCCCAGGCCGCGCAGGTAGAAGCGCGGTGCCGACCGGCCATTGGACGATTCGGCGTACAGTCCCGGTACACGACCCGACAGTGCCAGCACGTCGTCACTGCCAGAGAACATCGCGTTGAGGTTTTCGCCCTGGGTGGTGGCAACGGAAATTGGCACGTCCTGCAGGGCTTCTTCTCGTTTCTGCGCCGTAACGACGATTTCTTCGAGGACTCCCTCCATCTGGGCCACAGCGGGTGCCGCCAAAAAGCCCGCTAGAGCCAGGGCAGCTGCGCCCTTGAGCGCCAGATCAATTGAGGAGGAATTTTTATTTGTTGTGTAAGAGCCACACATTGGATATCTCCTGATAGAACGTCCGCGCAGTATAGCGCCGTTACTCCTTCGAGGTGTAGCATTCCTGCGAAAATCTGGGTGCGCAGACGCACAGGAAGAGCAGGTCATCCGGACCCGTGTTCTCGATGCTCTGTGCCACGTGTTTCGGAATGCTTACCGTATCGCCCGGGCCCACCGGAAACGGGGCATCGTCGCCCACGGTCATCTGACCGGTGCCCGACTCGATGACATAGACCTCGTGGACGGCAAGCGCGTGCAACTGGGTGGTGACACCGGGCTCTACCCGGGTTCGGGCGATGGAAAACTCCGGCCAGTTCTCGTCATTGACAAGTTCGCTTATGTAGCAACGTTCGCTTGTCCAGACCTCGGGTTTCGCTTTGTTCGTCATCTAAAGGACAATACCTCTATTCGAACTCCGGAGCACCGCATGAACGATACCAGGAACCGGCCCGTGCACGAGCTGCTCGATCTTGCCGGTGAGACCGTGCTCGTGACCGGCGCGAGCGGCAATATCGGGCAGGGCATCGCCGCGCGGCTCGCGGAAGCGGGCGCGAATATCGTCGTGCACTGCCATCGCAACGAAGCGGCCGCCGCAGCGCTTGCCAGTCGGCTTGGCGGAGCAACGGTGGTCCGGGCGGATCTTGCCAGCGAAGCAGACGTCGACGCGATGGTTGCCGCGGCCAAGCCGACCATGGTTGTGAACAACGCCGCGGCCCAGCCGGTCAAGGGCCTCGCGGAAATGGGCTACGACGAGTGGCGGGCCATGCTGGCGGCAAACCTCGATGGCGCCTTCCTGGTGACGCAGCGCGCGGCAAGAGCCTGGGCAGGTGCGGGTGGTGCGATCGTGAACATTGCATCCATCGAGGCGCTGGACCCGGCCGTGGGGCATGGACACTATGCGACGAGCAAGGCAGGCCTGGTCATGCTGTCGCGTGCGGCCGCGCTCGAGCTGGGCGCTGCGGGCATCCGTATCAATTGCGTGTCGCCCGGTCTTATCGACAAAGACGGTCTTGCCGACGAATGGCCTGACGGCGTCGCTCGCTGGAACGATCGAGTACCACTCGGGCGGCTCGGGACTCCCCAAGACGTCGCCGACGCGGTATTGTTCCTGCTTAGCCCCGCCGCCCGCTGGATCAGCGGCGCCAACCTGGTCGTCGACGGGGGAATGTCGGCCCAAAGCAAATGGTGAACAACAAGAATGGCGACTGCTCATATCAATGCGGCACCCGGTGATTTTGCCGACACGGTTCTGATGCCTGGCGATCCGCTCCGCGCCCAATATATCGCGGAGACCTTCCTCGACGGCGCGCGCCGCGTGTCGGACGTGCGGAATATGTGGGGATATACCGGTACGTACAAGAAACGCCCCGTGTCGGTGATGGCGCACGGCATGGGCATACCGTCGGCATCGATCTATACCCATGAGCTCATCACCCACTACGAGGTGCGCCGCGTAATCCGCGTGGGCAGTTGCGGGACGACCCACCCGGACGTACGACTTCGTGATCTTGTTATCGCGATGGGCGCCTCGACGGATTCCGGTGTCAACCGGATGCGTTTCGGCGGCTATGACCTCGCGGCTCTCGCGAGTTTTGACCTGGTCGAAAAAGCGGTGGCCGCGGCGCGGGCGGCTGGCGTACGGCATCACGTGGGGAACATCTTTTCGGCCGACCTGTTCTACACGCCGGACACCGACATGTTCGAGACCATGGCCAAATACAATGTATACGGCATCGAAATGGAGGCCGCCGGTATCTTCCCGATCGCGGCGGAGAACAACGCCGAGGCGCTCGCGATCTGCACGGTTAGCGACGATATTCCGAACGGCAAGCACATGAGCGCCGACGAGCGGGCGACAACCTTCGATGAAATGATCTCCGTGGCCCTCGAGACGGTCGCCGCGGGCGACTGACTGTAAACTCGGCTATGGATTCGGCTACCTGTCCCTCACCGTCTTGAGCACGGCATGGAGTCGCTTCACGAACACGCGATGCACTCGGATATTTCCATCACAGATGTCCTGCAGCCCTTGTGCTACATAACTTCATAAAACAAAGTAAGTAAGGAAAATGTGCCCTGAACATGCTTGACACGGCCTGGTTCCGGGCAGATACTTCGCGAAACAAAGTAAATGACCTCGTGAAGCTTCAATTCGACCAAATGATCAGTGCCCCATGTCGCCTAGGTATCCTGGCCACGCTCGTTCCCGGGCTCCCGGTTACCTTTACGGAGATGAAGGAGGCCACCAGTTTGTCCGATGGCAATCTCCACGTCCAAACCAGGAAACTTTCGGATGTTGGCTACATTGATATCGTCAAGACTTCTAAAGGGCGGCGCACAGTGACCGAATTTCGCATCACGGACCTGGGGCGCGAACGTCTTCGACTTCATGTAATGAAGTTACAGCAGATTCTCGACGCCGGGACATCGGTGGAAGAGCGTGGTCAGCGATCCGGGCGCAGGGATGACTCGGCGGTGTGGGCATGAGTCGCCCGAAGAGCATCGCGATCGGCGCCGACCATGGGGGCTTTGAACTGAAGGCCGTGCTTGCCGCGCACCTGCAGGGCGCAGGCTACGAGGTCCGGGACGTTGGTACTTCATCCCGTGAAGCAGTGGATTACCCGGTGTTTGCCCGCGCAGTTGCGGAGGCGGTGGCGAAAGGCACCGTCGATGTGGGCATCATGATAGACGGTGCGGGTATCGGTTCCTGCATGGCGGCAAACAAGGTGCCGGGCATCCGGGCCGCCATGGCCTACGACCTGTCCAGCGCCCGCAACAGCCGGGAGCATAACGACGCCAATGTCCTGACGCTTGGGGCCGGGCTCATCGGCGACGGCCTGGCGAAACAGATTGTGGATGTATGGCTCGCAACGGAATGTACGGAATCGCGTCACCTGAATCGTGTGGCCATGTTCGGTGACGAAGTGAGCGACATGAGTTTGTCCGACCAGGACATCGAGCGGGTCGTAAACCGGCTGCACGAGCTCCTGGGACCGATGCCCGGTCCGCAGTCGAACGGTGCATCGGTCGGCGAAGACCCGGAGGCCGCGCGTGAATTCGTGCGACTCGGCGCGACGGGTCTTACGAGCGTCGCCCGGGTCGAGCGGCCAGGCGACATTCCTGGCGACCTCGCCCGGTACATTGACCACACCTTGCTCAAAGCCAACGCGACTGAAGAGCAAATACGCAAGCTGTGCGCCGAGGCGCTCGAATACAATTTCCGTTCGGTCTGCGTCAACCCGACCTGGGTATCGCTGGCAGCCAGTTTGCTGCGCGGCAGTGAAGTACTCACCTGTACGGTCGTCGGCTTCCCGCTGGGTGCGACGGAACCCGCAATCAAGGCCATGGAGGCGCGCCGCGCCATCCGCAACGGTGCGCGCGAGATCGACATGGTCCTGAACATCGGCGCACTCAAGAGCGGCGACGATGCGCTCGTGCTGCGGGATATCCGGGCCGTGGTCGAAGATTGCGTCGACGGCGGCGCCGTGTGCAAAGTCATTTTGGAAACCGCGCTGCTCACCGACGATGAGAAGCGGCGCGCATCGGAACTCGCGCGACAGGCGCGGGCCCACTTCGTCAAGACATCGACGGGGTTCTCGACCGGCGGCGCAACCGTCAGCGACGTGGCGTTAATGGCCGAGGTCGTGCGGGGTGCCGGCATGGAGGTCAAGGCGTCCGGTGGTATCAGTTCGTACGACGATGCGAAAGCGATGATCGAGGCCGGCGCGACACGCCTGGGCGCGAGCGCCAGCATCGGAATCGTGCGTGAGGCGAAAGCAACGAGCGTCAGCGCTTGAGGAGTTGCATCTATGGTTGATTTGAGAGCTTACGTTTTTCTGGATTCCCTGCAGCCGCAGTTCGCGTCCTTCCAGGCGACGATCTCGCAGGGCTATCTGCCCAAGGTCGGGCAAGCGAGCCTGTTCGTCGAGATCGCGCCGGGCATGATGATCAACCACATCCTGGATGTGGCGCTGAAGTCGACCGACGTGACGGCCGGTATGCAAGTCGTCGAGCGGCATTACGGCATGCTCGAATTGCACTCGGAAAGCCAGGCCGATGTACGGCAGGCGGGCCAGGCGATCCTCGACGAACTCGGACTCAAGGAACAGGACCGGCACAAACCCCGCGTCGTTGCCAACCAGGTCGTACGGCATCTCGACGACACCCAGACCATGCTGATCAACCGCTTCCGCCACGGCAACATGATCCTGGCCGGGCAAACCTTGTTTGTTCTCGAGGTCGAACCTGCTGGATACGCTGCACTGGCGGCCAACGAGGCAGAGAAGGCGGCGAACATCAACATTCTCGAAGTTCGTTCCGTCGGGAGTTTCGGCCGTGTCTATATCGGCGGCGAGGAGCGCGACGTGGTTGTCGCGCACGAAGCAGCGACGCAAGCAATCAAGGCAGTCACCGGCAAGGTGACGAAATCATAATTCTATAGATCCAACCGGGTTCGAATGCCCGATTCGCAAGGAGTAAGGCGATGTCAGAAGCACTAGGAATGATCGAATGCCGGAGTTTTCCGGCAATGGTGGAGGCGGCCGATGCGATGGTAAAGGCGGCCAAGGTTGAGCTTGTCAGTTACGAGAAGACTGGCGGCGGCTACACGACGGCTATCGTGCGTGGCGACGTTGCCGCCGTGAGAGCTGCCTGCGATGCCGGCCGTACGGCGGGAGCCCGGATCGGCGACGTGGTAGCAGTACACGTTATTGCGCGCCCGCATGCCGGCGTCGATGCCACTATTCCACTGGGTCGCGAACCCGGTACGGCGAAGAAGTAATGGCCGCGCGCTCGGTGTTGCTGTGAAGCTCGCCAAAGTACTCGGCAGTGTCGTCGCGACCGAGAAGGACGCGAAACTCAGCGGACTCAGGTTCCTGATGCTCGGACTCTGGGGCCATGACAACAAGCCGGCGGGTGGCTCGGTGGTTGCGGTGGACGCGGTTGGCGCAGGCGTCGGTGAAATGGTGCTCTTTGCGAGCGGCTCGTCAGCGCGCCAGACCGAACGAACTGACAACAAGCCGGTCGATGCGGTTGTCATGGCCATTGTCGATAGCTGGGAAATCGACGGTAAGGAAAAATACCGCAAGGGGGAAAGTGACGCATGAACCGCCCGGGCGGAAGTGCCGGCCTTCTCAGCGATCGGCAGGTCGACATCATCGCCACGCGCCTGGCCGAGAAAGTGTCCGGATCGGCCGCCGCGCGGCCAGCGGCGAGGCCGGCAGACAGGCCCGTGGCCAAACCAGCCGCAGCACGCCCGGTCCTGACCAGCGTCCATCGTGAAGCGCTGGGAGACGGGATATTCGCAACGGTCGATGACGCTGTCGATGCGGCCGCCACGGCGTTCCGCGAATTCGACGGCATGTCGCTCGAGCGGCGCCAGAAGATCATCGCCTCCATCCGCGAGTCGATGTTCGAAAACGCCGAGGAACTTGCACGTCTTGCGCATAGCGAAACCGGCCTCGGGCGAGTCGCTGACAAGGTAGTCAAGAACCGCCTGGTCACGCGCAAGACCTCGGGTACCGAGGTGCTCACGCCGCAGGCGGTAACCGGTGACGACGGTTTGACGCTGACTGAATACGCGCCTTACGGTGTCATCGGCGCGATCACTCCGACGACGAATCCAACCTCCACCATCATCTGCAACACCATCGCCATGGTGTCGGCCGGTAACAGCATCGTCTTCAACGTACACCCGAACGCCAGGGAATGCTCCATGGCTAACGTGCGGCTGTTGCACCATGCGATTACCCGTGCCGGAGGTCCCGCCAATCTCGTTACAGCAATAGCAACGCCGACCATTGAGTCCGCACAGGAGCTCATGGGGCACGAGGGCGTTCGCATTCTTGCTGTGACCGGAGGCAGTGGTGTCGTGCGCCAGGCAATGACCAGCGGCAAGCGTGCGATTTGCGCCGGGCCCGGCAATCCACCGGTCGTTGTCGACGCGACGGCCGACCTCGAGCACGCCGCTCGCAACATCATTGCCGGAGCTTCCTTCGACAACAACATCGTGTGCGTCGACGAAAAAGAGGTCATCGCAGTCGAGAGTATTGTGGACAAGTTGCTGGAACACATGGGCCAGCAAGGAGCACGCGTATTGAACGAGCGCGAGCTGCACAAAGTGACCAACGTGATGTTCACCGAGTATCCCGGGCGCCGGAAGCGGGCGACACTCCAGAAAGACCTGATCGGCAAGAATGCGAGCGAAATTCTTGCCCGCGCAGGCGTCGCGTCCTACGGCGATCCGAGACTGCTGGTTGTGCGCGTCACAAATGGACACCCCCTTGTCTGGACCGAGCAAATGATGCCGGTACTGCCGGTAACCGCGGTACCGGACGTCGACAAGGCGATCGAGCTTGCGAAGGAAGCCGAGCACGGCTATGGGCATTCGGCCGGCATGTACTCGCGCGACATCGATGCGCTGAGTCGCATGGCACGCACGATCAACACCAGTATCTTCACAAAGAACGGCCCGTTCTTCGCCGGACTCGGCGAGGGGGGCGAAGGCCCGACCAGTTTCACCATCGCAAGTCCAACCGGAGAGGGCCTTACCGGACCGGTTGCCTTCAGCCGTTTGCGACGCTGCGTGATGGTCGATCACTTCCGTATTGTCTGAGAGTCGAAGTGCCAGCCAACAAGCGACACGGAGCGATCGCCCTTCTGGAATTCAAGACCGTTGCCGCCGGCATCCTTGCCAGCGACAACATGGTCAAGCGATCACCCATCGCATTGCTACGCTGCGGCACCATTCACCCCGGCCGCTTCCTCATTCTGGTGGGCGGCAGTGTGGCCAGCACCCAAGAGGCCTTTGAGGCCGGCTTGCAGGTGGGCGAGAGTCAGGGCGCACTCAGCGGCAGTGTGTTCCTCGGTGATGTTCATCCGTCTCTGCACGATGCCGTGCTCGGCATTCGGCGCGAGGTCGAGGGCGACTCGCTGGCAATCGTCGAAACCCGCTCTTCGCCTGCGCTACTCGCCGCTGTCGACTCTGCCGTCAAGAGCACGCCAGTGGTGCTTTCGGAGATCCGCCTCGGCGATGACCTGGGCGGACACGCCCTCGCGTTATTAAGCGGCGATCTGTTCAATGTTGAAGTGGCCCTCGACATTTGCAGCGAGCTTGCCGGCGAACAACTTCTCGATTGCACCCTGTTGCCGCGACTCGATCCGGATCTGCGCTCGATCCTTGATCAGGGCACGCGTTTCGGGCCCTGCGCCGCGTGGGAACCCTCCGGTGCGGAGTATCCGGAGGAGATAGCATGCTCCTGGGACGTGTAATCGGCACTGTCGTTCCCGCGATGCTCGTGGACGAGTTGTCCGCGACGCCGCTGCTCTGGGTCCAGCCGCTGGACAAGCTGGGCAAGCCCGACGGCGAGCCGTTGATCTGTGCAGACGGCACGCGCATGGCGGGGCCCGGCCAGGTGATCTACTGGGTTGCCAGCCGTGAAGCTGCGCTCTCGCTCGATCCATGGTTCGTGCCGGTTGATGACGCCATTGTCGGGCTCGTTGACGAGGTACACCACTACTCGAAAGAGGAGTTGAAGCAGTGATACTGGGGCGCATAACCGGCAATGTCGTATCGACCATTCATCATCCGGTCGTCGAAGGACGCAAGCTGCTGCTTGCCGAGCGTCTCGATGAACGCTGCAAGCCAACCGGTGGCTATCTCATTGCCCTGGATGGGATCGGGGCGGGCAGGGGCGAGATCGTCCTGATACTCGACGAGGGCAGCGGCGCGCGGCAAATTCTCGAGGATGCCCGCGCACCGGTTCGATCAATCGTGGTTGGTATCGTTGACGGCGTAGACCTCGGCGCCGCGTAACGACCGCAGGGACGAATGCGCAACCCTTTTCTATGAGCGCGCATCCAATACATTAGATATGTACGCCGATGTCGTCTTTCACGAGGATCCGCACTGGTCGCAGCGACCGGGCCGACGGCTGGCGCTGAATTTCCTGCCGGCAACAATCATAGTCCTTGGCGTACTGGCATCGCTGCGCATGCCGCTGATCGAGCAGTCGCTGCCGATGACGGAACTCATCGTGCGCATCCTCGTGGACGAAGTGGCGCAAGTTGTTGAATCACCGCCTGTCGAGACGGCGCCGGCGGAGGCGCCGAATGACACGCTCGAAATGCCTGCAGTGCCACTCGCCGCTCCCGATGCCACCGCTCAAAGGACACCGACAGACTGGTACGCACTGATTCCCGAGGCGGTAAGTGCAGCGCTCGATGCGCGGCCCAGGGAGTACTCAGTCAATCCCGGTTTCGACGAAAGACGCCGGCACGCGGCCGAGCAATTTGCCCCGGGCGAGGCGCCTGTCGAACAGCCGATCTGGGAGCACGTTGAGCGCGACACGATGGGCCGCGCGTTGTTGCGCAGCGGCGACTGCTACCGCGTCATCGACGATCCAAACGTTGGCAGCCGTGACGCTTTCCTGACGTTTGGCCAGTTTATGGTGTTCTGCGACAAGTTCGCAGGCACGCCAGAGGAACTGGCGTTCGTCAAAGAGATTCAAAACCGTCGAGCAGGCCAGGCTCGATACGGGCACCCAGTTGTTGAATAACCTTGGTCGCACAGTAGGTGCCGTACTGGGCACAGCGGCTCAATGGCAGGTCATTGGCCCAGCCGAACAGGAACCCTGCGCTGTAGGCATCGCCCGCCCCGGTCGTATCGACTATCTGCTCAGGGGACAGCCCGGCCGCAGGCTGGATGATTTTTTCGTTGCCGTGAAGGATGACGGAGCCTTTCGCCGACCGGGTAATGGCGAACAGGTTGTCGAAACCATCGAGCGCGGCGAGCGTGTCGTCGAAATTTTCGCACTCGACCAGTGCGCGGACTTCGTCTTCATCGGCAACCACGATGTCGACGCCGTCGCGCACGAACTCCACGAAGGAATCCCGGTGCCGCTCCACGCAGAACGAGTCAGACAAGGACAAGGCCACAGCCGTCCCATTGCGGCGTGCAATGTCAATCGCTTTGCGAGCGAGGGCAGGGCCCTCGGCAATGTCCCAGACGTAGCCTTCGAGCAGAATGGCCTTGGGCGCGCCAACTGTCTCGTCGGTTATATCGGCCAGCCCGAGTTCGAGGCAAGCGCCGAGGTAGGTTTGCATGGTGCGTTGACCATCGCGGGTGATCAGCACATGGCTGCGAGCGGTCGGGGCGCCGTCAGCAGCCTTCGCCAGGCGAATGTCGACGCCGAGGGACTTCATGTCGTGATTGAATATCTGGCCAAGCTGATCGTCACGCACCTTGCCGATATAGGCGGTGGTGCCGCCGAGGTTGGCAAAGCCCGCAACGGTGTTCGCGACGGAGCCACCCGACATTTCGGTAGCCGGCCCCATCTGGTTATAGATTTCGTGTGCGCGGTTCTGATCGATAAGCGTCATCGAGCCGGGTTCCGCGCCGATGCTGGCAAGGAACTCGCTGTCGACATGAGCAAGTACATCCACGATTGCGTTGCTGATGCCAAGGAGTTGAATTGAATCCGTCATTACTGGATCTGCTGGCCAAAAAACGGCGCCTAGCCTACCACTTCGCGGCCATAGTCGGTATCGTCACGATACAACAACACAAACGGCCCGCGCGGGTGCCCAAATGAGAAGATCGGCAAGCCTCTTGATACCGCTGTCTCTGATCCTGATGTACTACGCATTCTGGGTCGGGTTGGCCATGTACTTGCTGAAGCATTTTCCTGGTCTTGACCCCTACTTGCCGTTCGGTGGTATCAGCGATCTCGCGGCCTCCAACACGGACACGTTCGAGCCCGTGTACACGAGTGTCGAGCGGACCTTGTTGGCACCGACCAGTCCTGTGCAGGCTGTTGCTGGCCTCACTCGGCGCGGCGATCTGGACCGTGCCCATTTCGTGGGTGTACTTCATTTCGAGTCGGTCCCGGCGCATTGACCAGTCTTTCCTGCAGACGATCATGATCCTGCCGATCGTGGTAACCGGCATCGCGATGATCGTCGTGAACAGTATCGCCCTGGCTTTCAGCCTGGCGGGCGTTGTTGCTGCTGTTCGCTTTCGTTTTTCGCTCAACCAGCCGTCAGATGCGATGTATATATTTGTTGCGATCGCCATTGGTCTCGGTTCGGGTATTGGCGCGCTCGGTGTGTCAGCGGTAATCTCGTTCACGTTTGTGCTGGCCACGCTCATCATCTGGAAGCTCGAATACGGCAAGACCTTGTCCGGCCCGTTTCTTACGATGTTGACGCGGCGCGATGGAGGTGAGGATGACTACTAGCGATTCCAGGAAGGCATGTCTTACTTATGACTGACGAAAAAGAACAAAAGCGAAGCTTGCTGCTGATTCACGGCAGGGATTTCAAGCCTGCCGCCGACGATATCTCGAACTCTCCATTTCTGCGATCCGCGCGGGCCTGCAACGCGATTGCCCGGCTTGTGTTCCTTTTTTTGACGGGATAACGAAAGACATCGCCTGGTACGGCGACCTGATCGCGGAGGTTTTGCAGGCCAAAGGCGATACCTACGATGAGGATCTGGATATCGGTGACCGGCGCAACGCGTTAAATGCGCTGAGCCAGCTCACGCCACGCAAGAAGTTCGGTATTCGCCTCTACGACCAGTTGCCCGGCAAGTCGGCGCTGCCGGAGTTCTTCATGGACATGAGCGCCCCATTGCTTGGTGCGATCGGGTTCCGGATGCCGGTGCTCGGGAAGATCGCCAAGGATTTCGCGGCTTACTTCGATGACAAGGAGTACGCAGAGGAGGCCAGGAGGCGCTTGCGCGAGAAGCTCTGCGCGATGATGGATCGTGGCGACAAGATCATGTTGATGACACACGGCACCGGTAGCGTAGTTGCTTATGACGTGCTCTGGGAGCTTTCCAACGACACCGAGACCTACCCCGAGTACGGTCAGTTCAAAGTCGATCAATGGTTGACGATGGGTTCGCCACTCGGAGACAGGGTTGTGCAGAAGAGATTGCTCGGGGCCAGGGAATCCGACGAGAGCAGATTCCCGAGCAACGTTATTTCGTGGCACAACCTGTCGGCGGAAGATGACTATACCTGCCACGACACGACCCTGGCGGACGATTTCAAAAAGATGATGGTGCAGAAACGCGTGAGCGCCGTGCACGACTATCGGATCTTTAACCTCGCCGTTCGCTACGGCAAATCCAACCCGCACAGTTCAATCGGGTATTACATCCACCCACGGACTGCGAAGATCGTCAGCGACTGGCTCGCCGGCGTCTAGATGCATTTATCCACCAGGTAGGTCTGGAGTTTTTCCGGATCTTCGACGATCGTGAAAAAGTCATCGAGAAAGCGATTCGTCTTCCTGCGCGTGCCCTTGTCAAAGTACTCGTTGTTATTGACGAGATCGAAGATGGCTTGCCTCTGGTCGATAAACGCTTGTGTCGATTCGTCCAGATACGCGTTATTTGCGCAGCGGCCGCGATACAGGCGCTCTCGCACAGTGCGCAGGCCGAATCGCGGATTGGGCACCGAATGCGGCGCATCGACGATTCCTGACATATCGAAATCGTAAGGTATCGCGAGGATCGCCCCTTCCTGGTCGCCGAACAGCACGTTGTTATGGCAGCAGGTCTCGTCAGGAGCGGCGCGAATCGGTGAGAAGTCGGTATTCGCGATCAGGTACTGGAAGACCGAGCCAAGATTGGTTTGGGCAGGGTCCAGCAGCTTCACCTTGGTGGATTCGACGTCATTCACAGCAATACCGATACGTTCCGCAAGCTGCTCGTCGTCTTCGATCACAAACGCAAATTGCGTTCGTTCCCGGTCGCCCCTGTCGGTATCCACATAGGTCACGCGCATCAGGCGCACGCGGAAGCTGTTGTCCGTCACCTGGTTGAAGATGCGGTAGGCGAGGTACTCTCTCAGCAGCGCCTGCGTATAGGGATTGGAGCCGTTGCGACAATGTGTGACGAGCTTAATCTTGTTCGAGCCGTGGAATACCGTGCCCTTGACGGATGATTTCTTGAAATCAAGCCGCAGCGGCGCGAAGGGGCAAACCTCTTCCTGGTGGCGGAACCGGCCGCGGGTTCGAATGCCGAGTTCCACGGTGACATCCCCGGCTTCAGGGTCGCTATACGCCAGGGTTGCGGGCTGGTCTTCTTCGCGGGACCGCTCACTCATGATCGATGTGAACGGGCCACGTATGGTGACCTCGAGCAGCTCATTGCTCGCGAAAAGCGGTGCTGTTTTCTTCTCGGTTTCCGCGGCCTGGGATAGTGGCACCCAGAAGATTGCCAGGATAGACTAGGATTCGCAGCAGCGTCATTTTTATTGCTCTTTCCTCTGCTCAGGTGGTCAAATTCTAGCATAGCCTCTAAACTGCTCGTCTCTGGAAGGAATACCGCCATCTTGATTTCTGTGCTCAGACGTTTTCTCCTTGTTCTGGTCATCCTGCCATCCGTTGTGCTGGCGGAGGACTGGCGCGTGGACGACGCAAGCCGGGTAGTCGCGATATCCGACATTCACGGCGCCTACGAGGCGATGGTGGAAACCTTGACGGCTGCCGGTATTCTCGATGGCAACCTCGCCTGGGCAGGAGAAACGACTCGTCTCGTCATAGTGGGCGACCTGCTGGATCGCGGGCCGCGTTCGCGCGATGTGATGGACCTGCTCATGCGACTGGAAGGCGAGGCTGTCGCAGCTGGCGGCTATGTGCACGTGCTGTACGGCAATCACGAATCGATGAACATGATCGGCGATATGCGTTACGTCAGTAAGGACGAATACGCCGCATTCGCCGAGGACGAAACACAGGAACAGCGTGATCGCTGGTTCGGTCCGTGGACGGAGCGCGAAGGCGGAAAGAGAAATGATTCGCTTGATCGCTTCAATGATGCATTTCCCCCCGGCTTCTTCGCGCTGCGCGAGGCGTTCGGACCGGAAGGCAAGTACGGCAAATGGTTGCTCGGCAAGTCGATCGTTGCGGTTATCAACGGTACCGCATTCGTGCACGGTGGTTTGCCGCCGCTGGTCGGGGAAATTGGCCTCGACGGGGTAAACGAGGGGCTGAAGAGAGACCTGTCCAGGTATGTTGAAGCGGTCGACATATTGATGCAGGCAGAAGTCCTGTTGCCGACGGACAGTTACTACGATCACGACGCCATCGTGAACCGATACGGGTCGTTCCTCGCCAAATCCAGTGAGATCCGCGATGCCCTGGCTACTGTAAAAGAACTCGCCGAGTCAGCCATGTTCTCGTCTGATGGTCCGCTCTGGTATCGAGGTACGGTCGCTTGCAGTGCCCTCATCGAGGAACAGCACCTCGAAGCGACACTGGCAGCTATCGGTGCGGAACGCGTCGTTGTCGGGCACACGCCCACGCCGAACCGACGCGTCCTCGAACGCTTCGACGGACGCGTGATCGAAGTCGACACGGGCATGCTCAATACCTATTACAGGGGCAGCGGCAATGCCTTGATCATCGAAGGCGGAGAACTGCTCGTGGTTAATCAGTCTGGCGGCGACCCCTATGCTCCGATTGCACACCCGCGCAGCGTGGGCGCGCGTCCAGGCGATCTGACAGCGGATGAACTGCAGCTGCTGCTGGAAAACGGCGAGATCGTATCGCAGTCGGACGACAAGGCGACTGGTCGAACGCTGGCCCAGGTCAGCGACGGCACGCATACGGTGACTGCCATATTCAACAAGCGCCAGGCAAGCGGCTTCTATCCGGATGTTGCGGCGTATCGGCTTGACCGCTTGCTGAACCTCGACATGGTTCCGGTAACGGCAATGAGAACCGTTGGCAGGAATGAAGGTTCCCTGCAGTTCCTGCCGGAGAACTCCAGTAACGAAAGAGAACGCTCGCAGTCGGGCCGCGGCTCCAGCGCACGCTGCGCCTTACCCCGACAGTGGGAGGCCATGTACGTATTCGACGTGCTGATTTACAACGAAGGCCGCAGCACGGAGCGCATGCTGTACGACCCGTCGCAATGGAGCCTGATGCTCATTGAGCACGAGCGGGCGTTCAAGGCGGCCAAGGGGCGACCGGCGCACCTCAAGAATGCCCCCGTCAACATCAGCGATGGCTGGCGCGAGGCGCTGGCCGAGTTGAGCGACGAAACACTCGCCTCGCAGTTCTCTGACGTCCTCGACAAACGGCGCCTGTCGGCGCTCGCCAGCCGGCGTGATCAGCTACTCACTGAGTAGCATCTGCCGAACGGATTACCGCAATACACTCTATCTCGACGCGCGCGCCGAGGGCGAGACCACTGACGCCCAATGCACTGCGGGCAGGCGGATTCGTAAAATAGGTCCTGTAAACACCGTTCATTGCTCCCCATTCGGACATGTCCGCGAGGAACACGGTGCACTTCACAACCTCATCCATGGATGAGCCGAATTGCTCGAGGACCCGTTTGATATTTTCCATCGTCTGGCGTGTTTCGCCCTCGATGCCGCCTTCCGCCATCTCGGACGTGCCGGGAATATTGCCGAGATTGCCAGACAGATACAGCGTGTTGTCGACTCGTACGGCTGATGAGAAAGGCAGGTCCATGTCTTCCATGCCGGGCATGAGCAGGTACTCGACGTCCGGTTCCTTGTCGACGGGTACTTCGCAGCCAAGAAGAACAAGTATCGGCAATAGCAGGGAAAGGCGTTTCATCGAAATTTCTCCATAAAGCACAGGTTGCGGTCAGATTTCATTGGCATTCGCAGCGGCGGCGATGTGTTCTGCTGCCCGGAAGGCCAGGGCCATGATTGTCATCGTCGGCTGTCCCCGCCCCGAGCTTACAAAGCTGCTGCCGTCGCAGATAAACAGATTGGGTACGTCATGACTGCGGTGATGACGATCGACCACCGACGCGGTCGGGTCATCACCCATGCGGGCCGTACCGAGCAGGTGTTCGCCACCGTCTGATAAATTGATGCCGTGTCCCCAGAACTTCTTCGCGCCCGCCGCATCCATGAGTTCCAGCGAGCGGTCTTCCAGGAACTTCGCGATAGCAAGGTCGTCGTCGTGATCGCGATAGGTGGCGCGAATGGCGGGCCTGCCCCACTGGTCAGTATTGTTCGGGTCCAGCGTAATGTTGTTGCGGTCCATTGCAAGCGATGTCGTGCCACAGGCAAACGTCATCTGCCGCGTAAAGTTGTGCGCCATTTCATCCTTCCACGCCGCGCCCCAGGCCTGGAATATCGTGCGGCATGCCTTGCAGCGCGTGGAAGATCGGTGTCATCGACCACAGCGGTCGGGCGTCGATGCCGCCACCGCCGTAAAAGCCGCGAGACTCATCCGTCTCGTAGAAGTCGTGAATGACGCGAGACACCTGCACGCTCTTGTAGTCGTTGAGTGGATGTTCGAAGACACCGTCAACAGCGGCGTGCGCATTAAACATCAGGTTCCGGCCAACGAAACCCGAGGAGTTGGCAAGACCATCGGGATGCCGTTCACTTGCCGACAGCAGCAACAGGCGCGCCGTTTCCGCGCCGTTGGCCGACACGATGACGGCCTTGGCCATCTGCGCCTGTTCATTGCCGTCCTTGTCGTAATAGAGCACTTCGCTCGCACGACCATTGGCATCGGTTTCAATACGGAACACGGCTGACCGGTCGCGAATCTCGCAGCGGCCAGTGGCTTCGGCGAGAGGAATCATCGCGGCGAGCGAGGACGACTTCGCGCCCGCCTCGCAGCCGAACATCATGCAGTGTCCGCAATGGATGCAGGCATTCCGGCCGTTAAAAGGCTGCGAGAGGATGGCGTGCGGCTGGTTTTGCGCATGCAGGCCGAGCTTCTTTGCCGCTTTTTCCATGAGCACGCCCGACGACTTGACCGGCAGCGGCGGCATCGGAAAAGGCCGGGACCGGAATGAGTCAAACGGTCCGGGTGCGCCGGATACGCCGATTTCCCACTCTACCCGCGTGTAGTAGGGCTCCATTTCCGCGTAAGTCATTGGCCAATCGGCGAAATTGGTGCCGCTGATTGGGCCGAGCAGGCTGCGCTCAACAAAATCACTCTCGCGAAAACGCCAGAAATTGGCCGAGAAATGAACGCTGCTGCCGCCGACGGTTTGTGCGTAACGAATCGGTTGTATAAACGGGCTGGTTGCGACTTCGCTTTCGTCGTGGCGAAAGGTCTGGCCGCTAAGCTTCGGTCCGCCACCGAGCAACTCGCTGCGAATGATTACGTCGTATTCGTCATGCGTGAAATCGGCCGCCTTGCGGTAGGGACCCTGCTCGAAAACCACGACGTCAAAACCCGCAGTCGAAAGTTCCCTGGCGATAATGCCGCCGGCGGCTCCCGAGCCGATAATCGCAAAGTCGACCGGCTTGCGTTGCTCGAAGGTCACATTACTCGTCATTGGCTTGCTCCGCTTGTGCATCGTAGTAGCCAAATGGAGGCGTCCAGGCACCGTGATGTCCCTTGAAGCCAATCAGGTCCCAGCTGATGTGGTCCTTGTTGCCACCGTGTTTCGCCATGCTGAAGAAACCGAATATTGTCATGAGCCGCCAGAACTCGAAGCGATAGTCGTTTTCGACAGTCCGGAGCGCCGCATCCTGTTCTGTCGCCGATAACTCGGCGAACGGCTTGTCCAGGTTCGCGTTCATCTGTTCGCGCAACGCGCGAACGTCCGGGAGAAGGGCGTCGAAGTCAGCGCCCAGCGCCTTGTCCCAGAACCAGATGACGCCGGCTTCCGTTGCGCCGGGCGTGTCGGTGGTCGGAATAATGCGCGCGGCGATCGCTGCGAAATCGGCAGCCTCCTCAGCGCCGAGCGTCTGGAAAGCAGACACTTCGTCCCTGGCTGAACATGCGGCCTGCGTAATAGCCACAAGCGACGGGACACCGACTCTGAACAACGATGCGCCGCCAAGCGCGCCGGTCGATTGCAGGAATCGGCGCCGCGAAATTTCGTTGTGCTTCTTCATTTTGAGCGCCTTGTTATTTTTCTGCGGGCCAAACTACCACACGTAGAATCCCCGCGCAGCGTCATTCGCGTCGTATAATCCGGACCTTGGAAATCCTGGATGAAAGGGGACAGGATGGGACGCCTGACAACACATATTCTCGATACCGCACATGGCGGTCCGGCGCCGGGCGTGGACATTCGTCTCTTTGCTGTTGACGGGGCACGTGAGCTTCTTGCGAGCGCCACCACGAACGACGATGGGCGCACGCCGTATCCGCTGCTGGAAGACGAGCTGATGACCAGCGGCACCTACGAGCTGGAGTTCGACATCGGCGATTATTTCCGTTCGCGCGGTGCCGAGATGGCCGATCCGCCATTTCTCGACACGGTTGTCATCCGTTTCGCAGTCAGCGGTGACGATGACTATCATGTTCCACTGCTTGCTTCGCCCTGGTCTTACTCTACGTATCGGGGTAGCTAGCCATATGTCTGCATCGCACATTCGTTTCATTCTCAACGGCGACGTTGTCGAGACGGAGGTTGTTGATCCAACCCGCACTGTGCTGCAGTTCTTGCGGGAAGACCTGGCGCAGAAGGGCACAAAAGAAGGCTGTGCAGAAGGCGACTGTGGCGCCTGCACGATTGTGGTAGTCGAGATCGATCGCAGCGGCAGTGATGTCGAACTCAAGACGGTGAACGCCTGTATCCAGTTCCTGCCGACTATCGACGGGAAGGAACTGATCACGGTGGAAGGGATTGCGGGGCAGGGATAGCAATCTGCATCCCGTCCAGCAGGCGATGGTCGATAACCACGGTTCGCAATGCGGCTTCTGCACTCCGGGTTTCGTCATGTCGCTGTTCGCGCTTTATCGGTCGAATCCCGAGCCGTCGCGGCAGGAGATCGATGACGCGCTGGCCGGCAACCTTTGCCGGTGCACCGGGTATCGATCCATTGTCGCTGCAGCGCAGTCGATGTCCTCGACGCCCGATGAGTGGAATTCCAGCGAGCATCTCGATGCGCTCAAGTCCATTGCACGCCAGGGCAACTTTGCCGCTGAACACAATGGCCGCCGCTTCTTCGCGCCCCAGGATATCGCTTCGCTGGCCGAGCTCTGTTTGCAGTATCCGGAGGCGACTCTGCTTGCCGGTGGTACCGACGTCGGCCTCTGGGTGACGAAGCGCTATCGCGAGCTCGAAACGATCATCTACACGGCGCGCGTGGCGGAAATGCTAACCGTCGAGCAAACGAAAACCCACCTCGAGATCGGTGGGGCCGTCAGCCTGACGCATGCGATCCCCGCCATCATCGAGCAGTACCCGGGACTGACAGAACTATTCCGGCGTTTCGCCTCGCCTCCGATTCGAAATGCCGCCACCCTGGGGGGCAACATCGCGAACGGTTCGCCCATCGGCGACTCCATGCCCGCCTTGATGGTTCTCGGCGCAAGCCTGGTGCTACGCAAGGGCGACGGTGAGCGGGAACTGGCGCTCGACGATTTCTACCATGACTACCAGGTTAACGACCTCCAGCCGGGTGAATTCGTGGCGCGTATACGAATCCCGCTGGCACAAGACGCGGTCATCGTCAGCAGCCAGAAATGGTCAAAGCGCTTCGACCAGGACATTTCGGCAGTCTGCACGGCCTATCGCCTGGAACTCGATGGCACCACGGTCAGGAATTTCCGCATGGCCTGCGGCGGCGTGGCCGCGACGATCCGGCGGGCGACAGCCTGCGAACAGGCAATTAACGGTTCGGCGTGGACCGAGGCGACTGTCGACGAGGCCTGCGCGGCGCTGGCAGAGGACTTCACGCCCATCAGCGACATGCGGGCCTCCGCGGACATGCGCCTGGTCGTCGTGCAGAACCTGCTGCGACGATTCTGGCTTGAGACTCGCGGCGAACTCGAGGCAACGGTGTACACCTATGGCCGCTAGAGCCGTTGGCAGAGCGTTGCCGCACGACAGTGCGCATCTGCACGTATCCGGGCGGGCCGCGTACACCGACGATTTGCCGGAGCCCCGGGACCTGTTGCACGTCGCGCTCGGGATGAGTTCGGTCGCACACGCAAGCGTCAGGGATATCGATCTGTCGCCCGTACTCGCTTGCGACGGCGTGGTCGCAACGTGCACCGCCGCAGACATCATCGGTGAGAACAATTACGGTTCGATCATCAAGGACGATCCGTTGTTCGCGGATGGCCTCGTTCAGTACATCGGGCAGCCGCTGTTCGCGGTGGCGGCGACCAGTGTCGACGCCGCGCGCAAGGCGGCGCGCAAGGCCGTGGTCGATTACGACGAACTCGAAGCCATCCTCGACCCGCTCACTGCCGTTGAAAAGAAGTCTTTCGTATTGCCCAGTGAGACGCTGGTCCGCGGCGATCCCGACGCAGCGCTCGCAGACTCCCCGCATCGACTGCAGCGCCGCGTCACGCTCGGCGGGCAGGATCAGTTCTACCTCGAAGGCCACATTGCCATGGCGATCCCGCAGGACGACGGCGGCATCCTCATCTACAGTTCGACACAGCACCCGGATGAGGTGCAATCGATTGTTGCGCACGCGACGCGGCGCGAGGCGAAAGACATTGTTGTTATTTGCCGGCGCATGGGTGGCGCGTTTGGCGGCAAGGAAAGCCAGGCGGCCCTGTTTGCTTGTATTGCCGCGCTGGTTGCGGACAAAACGGGCCGACCGTGCAAGCTGCGCCTCGACCGCGATGACGACATGATCATGACAGGCAAGCGGCACGATTTTGTCATCGATTACGATGTCGGCTTCGATGACAAGGGGCGCATACTGGCTGTCGATTTCGAGTTTGCATCGCGTTGTGGCATGTCGGCCGATCTTTCGGGGCCGGTAAACGATCGCGCGATGTTCCATTGCGATAACGCCTATTACCTCGAGAATGTTCGCGTACTCTCGCACCGCTGCAAGACGAACACGGTTTCCAATACAGCCTTCCGCGGGTTTGGCGGCCCGCAGGGGATGTTTGCCATCGAATACGTCGTGGATGATATTGCACGCCACCTGGGCAAGGACCCGCTCGATATTCGCCGCCGTAATTTCTATGGCAAGAACGAACGCAATGTCACGCACTACCAACAGGTCATCGAGGACAATGTGATTGATGAACTGTTCACAGCATTGCTGGCGAGCAGCGACTACGAAAACCGCCGCGCGGAAATTAGAGACTTCAATGCAGGCAGCAAGGTGCTCAAGCGCGGCATCGCCATTACACCGGTCAAGTTCGGCATATCGTTTACGTCGACAATCCTGAACCAGGCGGGCGCACTGGTGCACGTGTACAAAGACGGCACGGTGCAGCTGAATCACGGTGGCACCGAAATGGGACAGGGCCTTTACATAAAGGTCGCGCAGGTCGTCGCGGATGAACTCGGCATCGGCATAGAAAAAATTCGGATCACCGCCGCGGATACCAGCAAGGTTCCGAACGCATCGGCAACCGCGGCGTCGAGTGGCTCGGACATGAATGGCAGGGCCGCGCAAAAGGCGGCAGCAAAAATCCGCAAGCGACTGACTGCACTTGCGGCCCATGAGTATGGCGTTTCCGAGGCAGAGATTGATTTTCGCGATGGCAAGGCGTACGTCGCCGATCGCATCCTGGAGTTCCAGGAACTCACGCATCTCGCATGGCTAAATCGCATCTCTCTGTCTGCAACGGGCTTCTATCGCACGCCAAAGATTCACTACGATCGGACAACATTCAGCGGCAGGCCTTTTTACTATTATGCCTACGGCGCTGCGGTAACCGAGGTCGTGGTGGACACCCTGACGGGCGAGAACCGGGTGCTGCGCACGGACATCCTGCATGACTGCGGCGACTCGCTGAACCCGGCGATTGATCTCGGGCAGGTTGAAGGCGGCTACATCCAGGGCGTCGGCTGGCTGACGTCGGAGGAATTGTGGTGGGACGAAAAGGGCGCGCTTGGCACCCATGCCCCGTCGACGTACAAGATCCCCACCTGTTCCGACCTGGCGCCGGATTTTCGCGTGGAACTGACCGAAAACCTGGCCAATCGTGAGAAGACGATCTATCGCTCGAAGGCCGTGGGTGAGCCACCGTTGATGCTCGCATTGTCGGCATTCCTCGCGATCCGCGATGCGATCGCAGAAGGCGATGCCTTGCCCGCACTTGACGCACCTGCGACGCCGGAATCGATCCTGCGAACACTGCGAGGTGTGCCCGGTGAATGAGTGGCTCGAGGAACTTAGCGACCTGGCGGCTGCCGGTGAACCGGCGGTACTGGTGACAGTTGCGGGAATTCGCGGCTCGGCGCCCCGCGAAATTGGCGCCAAAATGATCGTTACCGCGACTGCAACGATCGGGACCATTGGTGGCGGCCAGCTGGAGTTCCAGAGCACTCGCATCGCTGCCGGTCTCCTGGACGACGACTGTCTCTCCTTGCGCAGCTTCCCCCTGGGATCGTCGATGGGTCAATGCTGCGGTGGCGTCGTTGAGATCCTGTTTGAACCCGTGTCGGCGGGCATGCCCGCCTGGTTGCGCGACCTTCGTGCGCTCTACGGGCAGCGCCAGCCGGCGATGATCGTCACCCGAATATCACGAACCGCTCCGGCCAAATTCGTTGTCACAGCCGACAGCGTGTTCGGCGAAGATGAGGGCGACGAGCGCATGATCGCGGTTGCCCGCGAGATTCTGCAGGGCGACAGGCCGGATGCGCGCCGCCAGGTCCAGGAGTTTTACGAACCTGTCGTCATGCCCGACCTCCATATCGCCGTTTTCGGTGCGGGGCATGTGGGGTCAGCTGTGGTGCGTGCCTTATCCGTACTCGACTGCAATATTCGCTGGATTGACAGCCGCCGCAACATCTTTCGCGATGTCCCCGGCAATGTCCGGGCCATCGAAACGGCGGAGCCGGCGCTCGAAGTTGCTGCAATGCCGGTAGGTAGCTATTACCTTGTGATGACACACAGCCATGCCATCGATTTCGAGATCTGCGATCGCATTCTGCGGCGAGGCGATGGGCGTTATTGCGGGCTCATCGGCTCGCTGTCGAAACGTCGTCGTTTCGAAACGCGCTACCGCAAACAGGGCATGGCGCAGGGAATGTTGGACAAGCTGGTCTGTCCGATCGGTGTGGACGGTATCAGCGGCAAGAAGCCGGCAGAAATCGCGGTGTCGGTCGCCGCAGAAGTCCTGAAAACCAGGGAGCTCGCGGCAGATGTGAGTGTCAGGGAGTACCCTTCGAATGTTCACCCGATAGGTCGCTAGCATGGAAGGCTATATTCTCGATTGGCTAAACCTGCTCGTGCGCTGGCTGCATGTCATAGCCGGCGTTGCCTGGATCGGCGCGTCGTTCTACTTCATCTGGCTTGACGGTCATCTCGAATCCCCACAGGACCCGGCCGACGATGCCAAGGGCGTCGGCGGGGAAGTCTGGTCGGTGCATGGCGGCGGTTTCTATCATGCGCAAAAATACAAGGTGGCGCCGGCCCGGATTCCGGAACGATTGCACTGGTTCAAGTGGGAGGCATACACAACCTGGCTGTCCGGTATCTTCCTGACAGCGCTCGTCTACTGGTATGGCGCGAACGTTTACCTGATTGACCCCGCGGTTGCCCAACTATCGGCCCCGGTTGCTGTCGGCATCGCAATCGCATTTATTATCGGCGGCTGGTCCATTTATGACCTGCTGTGCAAGTCGCCACTGGCACGCGACACGCGCGTTTTTGCGGCCATCCTGTTTGCCCTGACTGGCGTTCTTGCCTGGGCCTTGTGTGAACTGTTTGGCGGCCGTGGCGCCTATATTCACTTTGGTGTGGTGCTCGGCACGATCATGGTCGCCAATGTGTTCTTCGTGATTATCCCGGGGCAAAAGACGATGGTCGCGGCAGCCTCGCGGGGCTTGGCGCCGGACCCGGAGCCCGGCCTGCGCGCGAAACAGCGCTCGGTGCACAACACGTATTTCACGCTGCCGGTATTGTTCGTGATGACGAGCAATCACTACGCGATGGCTTACGGCCACGAGTACAACTGGTTGATACTGGTCGGTATTTCGCTGGCTGGAGCACTCATTCGCGTGTACTTCGTCGCGCGCCACAAAGGCAGCGCCTCATTTGTTCCTGCTGCAATCGCGATGGTCATTATCGCCGCGATCGCGCTGGCGATAACACCGCGCGGTCAGCAAACCAATCCGGGCGCGGCGTCCTTCGACCAGGTGCGTAATGTGATCAATGCGCGCTGCACCAGTTGCCACGCAGCCGCGCCAGTACATCCGGCATTCCCGGCCGCGCCGCTCGGCGTCAAGCTGGACACCGACGAGCAGATCGTGGCCGAGGCGGACCGGATCCATCAACAGACTGTCGTGACCCGCGTCATGCCGATTGGCAACCTGACGGCGATGACGGACGAGGAGCGCCAGATTATCGATGCCTGGTACCAGGGACTGCGGGGTGCGCAATGACGGATTACCCGAGAGATATGTGTGGGTATGGACAGCGGCCTCCCGCGGCGAACTGGCCGGATGGCGCGCGGATTGCGGTGCAGTTCGTCATCAACTTCGAGGAAGGGGCAGAGAATTGCGTCTTGCACGGCGATGCGGCATCCGAAGCATTCCTTTCCGAAATAGTGGGCGCACAGGCGATCGAAGGCGCGCGGCATATGAATATGGAGTCGATCTACGAGTACGGCTCACGCGCCGGGTTCTGGCGATTGCATCGCCTGTTCACGGAGTTCGGATTGCCGGTCACGGTTTTCGGGGTTGCGATGGCGCTGGCAAGAAATCCCGATGCCGTCGCGGCGATGCAGGCCGCCAACTGGGAAATTGCAAGCCATGGCTACCGTTGGGTGGATTACCAGCATGTCGATGAAATCACCGAGCGCGTGCATATGGCGAAAGCGATCGCTATCCATGAACAGGTTACCGGCGCACGGCCGACCGGCTGGTATCTTGGGCGCTGCAGCCCAAACACCCACAGGCTCGTGGTCGAAGACGGTGGTTTCGTCTACAACGCGGATTCCTACGCAGACGACGTTCCCTACTGGGACCGGTCCTGGGGCGAGCCGCAACTCATGGTTCCCTACACGCTGGATGCCAATGACATGCGCTTTGCCACCCCTCAGGGATTTAATTCGGGAGAGCAGTTCTATCGATATCTCAAGGACACGTTCAAGACGTTGCGGGCAGAAGGTGGACGCATGATGTCCGTTGGCCTGCACTGCAGGCTGGCCGGTCGTCCCGGCCGGGCCGCGGCCGTCCGCAAGTTTCTTAAATACCTGGCTGGCAAGGACGACGTATGGGTGGCGACGCGCCTCGATATTGCGAACCACTGGCGGGCGCAGCATCCAGCCCGGGAGACAGGGGAATGAACGAGCAGGACTTCATTGCCCGCTACGCGGGTATCTATGAACATTCATCGTGGGTGGCAGAAGCCGTTGCACCGATTGCAGCGGACCTCACCGATACCGATCGCATTGCAGAGCTCATGGCGGACTGCGTCGATAACGCGGACACCGAACAACAACTGGCGCTGATTCGTGCCCATCCCGACCTGGCAGGCAGAGCGCGTGTCGCCGGCGAGCTGACTCCCGAGTCAAGCGAAGAGCAGGCGAGCGCCGGGCTGGATCGCTGTTCCAAGCTTGACTACGAACGTTTCCAGGCGTTGAACGACGCGTACAAGGAGAAATTCGGCTTCCCGTTCGTGATGGCCGTGCGGGACAGTAGCTGTCGCGAGATCCTGGACGTATTCAGTGCCCGGCTGCGCAACGACTACGATCTCGAATTCGAGAACGCGCTGACCGAGATCCACAAGATTGCGCGCCTGCGAATTGCTGCTTTGGAGGCAGATACATGACACACAAGGCGCAGAAATGGGTTCGACTCGAGCAACCGCGGCTTGGCACTCGCGTCGTGTACGCGACCGACGACTTCTTCGCTGCAAAGGAGCGCCTGATCGATCCCGCTGAACCCGTATTCCTCGAGGATAAATACGACGATCACGGCAAATGGATGGACGGGTGGGAGAGTCGTCGCAAACGCGTACCCGGGCATGACTATTGTGTGATTCGACTGGGGGTGCCGGGTGTCATCCACGGCTTTGATGTCGATACGAGTTTCTTTACCGGTAACTATCCGCCGCACGCATCCATTGAGGGCTGTGTCAGCAATGAGGAGTTGCCCGAGGACGGATGGGTCGAATTGCTGCCAAAGACGGATCTCTCGGGGAACGCGCACCACTATCTCGACGTACGCAACGATACGGTATTTACGCATGTGCGCCTGCACATCTATCCAGACGGTGGCGTCGCGCGCCTGCGTATTTTCGGCGAGGTCAAAGCGGACTTCACCGATATCGATGGCTACGTTGACCTGGCGGCGGTGGAACACGGCGGCCGTCCCATCGCGTGCAGCGACGAACACTACGGCAGCATGCATAACCTCACGGCGCCCGGTCGCGGCGTGAATATGGGCGATGGTTGGGAAACTGCGCGCCGCCGCGGGCCCGGCAACGACTGGGTCATCATCGCCCTGGGACGGTCGGGGGTCATCGAGCGCGCCGAGATCGATACAGCGCACTTCAAGGGCAACTACCCGGACCGCGTATCGCTGGAAGCAGCAAATTTTGCGAGTGATGACGAAGCCGATTATGACTCACCAAAGTGGCAACAGCTGCTGCCCGAGGCAAAGCTGAAGATGGATCAACGCCACTACTTTGATGATGCGCTCAACGACATCGGCCCGGTCAGCCATGTTCGCGTGTCTATCTATCCCGATGGTGGCATCAGTCGCGTTCGACTGTTCGGGCAGGTTCATGGCTGATTCCCCGTTTATTTCGCTGCGGCCCGAACCCCTCACGAGCGCGCGGTTCGCACCTTATGGCGATGTCATCGAGGCGTCACTCGACAAGAGCAACGCGATGAACGAAGCTCGTTTCCAGCGTTTCGACAATCTTTGCGATGTAGACCTCGGCAATGGTGATGTCGCGATCAGCATTGCGCGGTGCCGCGCCCCGACTTCCTTACCGCTGCGCATCGACATGGTCGAGCGACACCCTCTTGGCAGCCAGGCCTTCGTGCCGTTAACGCCCAGCCGCATGGTTGTCGTTGTTGCGCCGCCCGGTGAAAGTGTCGAGGCGTCACAGCTGCGCGCATTCGTGACCAACGGGCGGCAAGGCATTAACTATCACCGTGGCACCTGGCATATGCCGCTGATCGCGTTCGACGCAGGACAGGAATTTCTGGTTATCGACCGCGGCGGCGAAGAGTTCAATTGCGAGCAGCACATGCTCGATGATGCCGTCATGCTCGAGGCGGTGTAGTGGAAGCGCTGCGCGCATCGATACTTCATTGCCTGACGGACCCCGGCGAGACGCCACACGCCGATTCCTACGAGTACTTCGACGACGGTGTGCTGATTATCGACAACGGCAACGTCGTTGCCGCAGGCGACGCGGATACGCTCGTCGCTGGGCTGCCGCCGGACACCAGGGTTACGGACTATCGGGGCAAGCTCATCGTCCCGGGCTTCATTGACTGTCACGTGCACTTCCCGCAACTCGACATCATTGGCTCGTTCGGGGCGCAGTTGCTCGACTGGCTGAATCAATATGCCTATCCCGCCGAGGAAAAGTTCGCGGATCCGGGTTATGCGCGCGAAGTCGCCGGAGTGTTTATCGACGAGTTGCTGTGCAATGGCACGACGACGGCACTGGTCTTTGGCACCGTGCATGCCCATTCCGCCGACGCCATCTTCGAGGCGGCCGAAGCGCGCGACATGCGCCTGATTGCAGGCAAGGTGCTCATGGACAGCAACTGCCCCGAGGCATTGCGCGACGATCCGCAATCCGGCTACGCGGAAAGCAAGGCGCTCATCGAGCGCTGGCATGGCAAAGGGCGACTCGGCTATGCAATCACACCACGATTTGCACTCACGTCATCGCCGGAACAATTGACCGCGGCCGGCAAGCTTGCACGCGAATACCCGGACGTGTGGATACATACCCACCTGGCCGAGAACATGGACGAGGTCGAGGAGATTGCGAGGCTGTTCCCTGACAGCCGCAGTTACCTGGATGTCTACAACGAATTCGGGTTGCTGCGCGAACGCGCGGTGTTTGCACACTGCCTGCATATGGACGATCAGAATCGCAGCCTGATGGCGAGCAAGGGTGGCGCGGCGGCGTTCTGCCCGACGTCGAACCTGTTTCTCGGCAGTGGATTGTTCGACCTGGCGGCCATACGCGCGGCCGGAATTCGCTGCGGGCTGGGCACCGATGTAGGTGGCGGCACGAGTTTGTCCCTGTTGGATACTGCGAGCGACGCTTACAAGGTATTGCACCTGCAGGACCAGGCCCTGCACGCGATACGCGCGTTATACCTCGCAACCCTTGGAGCCGCAGAGGCGCTGTATCTCGACGACAAGATCGGTAACTTCACCGCCGGCAAGGAGGCGGACTTCGTGGTGCTCGACTTCGAAGGATCGAGACTAACGGCCCGTCGCACCGCGGCAGCCGCCACGGTCGAGGAGAAGCTGTTCGCACTCATGACGCTGGCCGATGATCGCAATATCGACTCGACCTGGGTGCGCGGGGTCAAGCAAACCAGCTAGCTGCTTACGACCTCTGTCTCGAGATGCGACTCGGCCTTCATCGAGTTCGTGATCAGGCAGTATTTCTCGGCCTTCTCAAGAATAGTCTGGGCTTTCTCCCGGTTCGTTCCTGGCGGCACCGTGAGCTTTGCTCTCACCGTGAAAGCCGTGAACTGGTTGAACTTGCCGAGCTTGTCGAGCGTGCCCTCGGCGGTGCATTCCAGATCCGTCCATTCCAGGCGGGCCGTCCGTGCGATTGCCCTGAATGACAGGATGAAACAGTTTGCGATCGCACCCACAAGCATTGTTTCGGGAGACCAAACGTCGCCCGGACCACCGAATTCGGGTGGGCCGGCCGTATCCAGGTCCGGCAGGCCGGCGGCCGCCAGCCTGACGTTGGTGCCGGGTTTGCCAGTGGCGTTTACGGTGTAAAGATGGGGTAAGTCCTGCATCGTCTGTCTCGCCTTTGTGGGAGTACGTATAGTCACGACTAGCTTGGAACGATGCAATCGTTTCATAGTTTCGGATAACCGAAACAGGAGGGCATGTGCGCGATATTTCTATCGAGAAGATCATGACGCCCGACCCGGCCACCATCAGCCCGCAGAGCAGTGCGGCTGAAGCACGGCGCATGCTCGTTAGTAATGTCATCAATCACCTGCCCGTCGTCGAAAACGATCGCCTCGTCGGCATCGTGTCGTCCTGTGACCTCTTCAAGCTCTACCTGCTCGACGACAAACTGGCTATCTTTTCTCGTGCTACTGTCGACCAGATCATGGAAACCAATCTCGTTGTGATCACCAGGCATGCAAGCTTGCGCCAGGCTGCGGAAAAGCTGTCGATGGGGAATTTCCACGCGCTACCCGTGGTGGACAGGAAGCGCAAGCTGGTTGGAATCCTTACGTCGAGCGACCTGATCGGCGAGTTGCTAAGACACCTGCCGGCCTAGTGTTAGAATCATGAGCGACTGCCGCCGAGCCAGGCAGTCGTTCACCTCAAGTTTGCGTAGCAACTACCGATCATGTAATTGCCGGCGACCCAGGCAGCGGCAACGCACCAGCACAGCATCATTCCGCAGCGAGAAGTACGACGAGGACCTGACCCAATGGAAATATTCGAGTATGTAGCGGTTCTCACATCGATCATCATCGGCCTCGGCATGGCACAGTATAAAAAGAAGTACGACGAGGACCTGACCCAATGGAAATATTCGAGTATGTAGCGGTTCTCACATCGATCATCATCGGCCTTGGCATGGCACAGCGGAAAGCAGCTGCTGATGGGCATGACGCGACTAATCCAGCATCCCGAGCAAGCGAAGCCCTATTGGGTTCATCTTTGCTGGGTGTTCTACATGTTTATTCTCTCGGTGTTCTGGTGGTGGTGGGAGTTCAGACTTGCCGCGATCGAAGAATGGACTTTCGGGATATACTTGTTCGTCATCCTGTACGCGTTCCTGGTGTTCCTGCTGTGCGCACTGCTCTTCCCGACGAATTTCTCGGGCTATGACGGATTCAAGGGCTATTTCTATGCAAAACGCGCCTGGTTCTTTGGCGTGTTCATTGCGGCACAGCTCGCAGATATCGCCGATTCCGTACTCAAGGGTATGGATTATTACGCCAGCCTGGGCTTCCATTACACATTTGTACAACTGGCAATCGTGGCTCTTTCCGTTGCCGCAATCTTCACAAGGAACGACAAGTTTCACGGAATCTAGTGTTGCGGCGGCACAGCTCGCAGATATCGCCGATTCCGTACTCAAGGGTATGGATTATTACGCCAGCCTGGGCTTCCATTACACATTTGTACAACTGGCAATCGTGGCTCTTTCCGTTGCCGCAATCTTCACAAGGAACGACAAGTTTCACGGAATCTTTGTGCTTGGCCTGATCGCATTTATGGTTGTCTCAGGATTCCTTCAAGTCGAACATTAGAGACACGATGCTTCAGGCAGCCATGACCGCTGCGGAATCAGGCGAACTGGACCTGAGTCAGACGACACAGGAGAGTTTGGCCTCATCGGTAGACCGAAACGAATCAATGAAGGATCCCGACGAGGTGGCACAGGCCGTCTTGCACCTGATGACGAGCGACGCTCCGAAGCGACGTTACATGGTCGCACCCAACGCCAGACAAGCCGCGATTGCAATTCGCTTTGCGATGGCGCGAATGCTCGAGCTCAATCAAGATCAGCCCAACGTACAGCCGTGACGAGCTGTTAGCTAGACAATCGAGAGAGCAACTAGCGCACCAGGATCGCCCGGAAATCGTTGACGTTGGTGCGTGTCGGGCCTGTTATCACCAGGTCGTCGAGAGCCGCAAAGAACGCGTACGAGTCATTGTTGGCCTGCATGGCAACGGCATCCTGCGGCAAGCGACTCAGTGTGTCGGAAAATACAAGGCAGCCCGCATTGTCGCCGCCGCCGTCGATGCCGTCGGTATCAGCGGCGATCGCCGATATGCCCTCGTGTCCGTCAAGCGCGATCGCCAGCGCGAGCGCATACTCACCATTACGTCCGCCTCGGCCCGTACCCGTAACGTGCACCGTGGTTTCGCCGCCCGACAGGATGACGCAGGGCGTCCCAACCGGACCTCGTCCCGACGCGATGTCGATTGCAAGTTGCGCGTGTTCGCAAGCGAGTTCGCGAGCATCGCCGGCCAGATCGCCCAGCATGTATGGATTGATGTTCGCTTCCAGGGCGCGCAACGCAGCGGCCTGCAGGGCGTCGTCGCTGGTCGCGAGAATTCGAACGTCGCTTTCGAGCGCGCTTGCCGCATCGACAATGGTCGGGCCCGACGCAACGATGGACGGATCGTTTCCCGGCACGTCGGATATGATCAGGGTAATCACGTTTGCTGGCGCACAGGCAGCAGCCAGCTTGCCGCCTTTGACGGCCGACAATTTTCTGCGGGCGCTGTTGATTTCCTGGATTGTCGCGCCACTGCGAAGAAGTTCGGTGGTCGCCGCCTTCTTTTGTTCCAGCGTTACCCCCGGAGCTGGTGCGCACAGGAGCGCAGACCCGCCACCCGACAGCAGGCAGACCACGGTGTCGTCATCGGCAAGGCCCGAGACCAGTTCGAGAATACGGCGGGTGGCGGCCACGCCTTGTTCATCGGGTACCGGGTGTGACGCCTCGACAACTTCAATGTGCTCGCAGTCCGCCGCGTGACCGTAGGGAACGATGACCAGGCCGGTCAGTGGTTCCGCCCACTCCTGTTCGAGAATAGCCGCCATGCTGGCCGCCGCTTTACCGGCACCAACGACTATGACATTCCCCGGAGGCCTGTCTTCGAGCCAGAGTGGCATGCAGGCAGCCGGCTTCGACGCGGCAACGGCCGAGTCAAACAGCATTCTGAGAATAGCCCGGTCGTCGGTCATCCGACCGGAAGGTCGTCTTCTGCCTTTACATGAGGCGCCAGGCGCTTCAAGAGCGGTGTCAGTTCCGGCCGGTTTTCCTGGAGTTCTGCAATCGAAAATCCCGAAAGTTCATAGGGCAGGACCAGCCAGTCGTTTGTCTCATGAACGAAATACTCGGGTGTGCGCAGCGTATTTTCCGAGGGACGGTACCAGACGGACGCGACGCGAATGTCGTGGGGCAGATTGCGGCGCGTTTTTCTGGCGAGTTGATTGATGACTGCGCTGACGCTGGAGCCGGTGCTGTAGACATCGTCGACGATCAGCATCGAATGATGCGCACACAGGTTCTCGAGCAGGTACTGCAAGCCATGAACGCGAATGGAATCGGCCTTGCTGACCATCTGCGAGTAGTCCCGCGCGCCCGTGTAGGACGTGCGAATAGCGATGTGGTCGGTCTTGACGCCGAAATAATCGAGACCTTCCTGCACCGCGATGCCGACAGAGCTGCCACCCCGCCAGAGGCCGACCAGGAAATCGGGTTTGAATCCCGCCTCGTAAATATTGGCTGCCAGCTGGAAGGAATCCCTGAGGAGATCGTCGGCGCTGATGAATCGCTCGTTCATTATGGTTGTTCCTGTCTCGTGCTGAGCTAGAATGACGCGGGTCATTATAAGGCCGCTCTGTGGTCCGCATTCAAGAGAATAACAATGGACAAGACCGTACTCTCCGCACAGGACCTGCTCGAAGATTCAATCGAGCTGGGTATCAAGATACTCGAAAGCGGCTTCGAGCCAACCATGATCATCGCGATCTGGCGCGGTGGCACCCCCGTTGGCCTGGCGCTGCAGGAAACCCTTGCGTACTGCGGTATCGCGTCAGATCACATCGCGATCCGGACGTCATCCTACACGGGCGTCGACCAGCGAGGCCACGTGGCGGTCCATGGGCTGAACTACATCATCAAGAAGATCTGCCATGATGATCGGGTGCTGATCGTCGATGACGTCTTCGATACGGGCAACACGATCAAGGCAGTAATCGAGGAGCTGGGCGCGCGTGCGCGCGGCAATACGCCGGAAGACATCCGGGTTGCCGTTCCCTGGTTCAAGCCGAGTCGCAACCAGACCGACATGACACCAGACTACTTCCTGCGTGAAACCGATGCGTGGCTCGTGTTCCCACATGAACTCGACGCCCTGACGCCCGAGGAACTGGAAAAACACCGCCCCGAAATCGCGGCGATCGTGCATCGCATCAAGTCGCCGGCACTCTCTGCCTGATCCATGCGCAGGATTTGCGTTTATTGCGGTTCCAACCCGGGAGTACGGCCCGAGTACGCGACCGCCGCGAAGCAACTGGCAGACGTGCTCGTGCGTCACGAACTCGAACTGGTCTACGGCGGCTCCGACAAGGGCATCATGGGCATTATTGCCGATGCAGTGCTTGGACAGGGGGGCAAGGTTCACGGCGTAATTCCACAACTGCTGATGGAAAAGGAAATTGCGCACCAGGGCCTGACCGAGCTGCACGTAGTGGCATCGATGCATGCGCGCAAAACCATGATGGCGGCATTATCCGATGGGTTTATCGCCATGCCCGGCGGTTACGGCACGCTCGAAGAGATCATCGAGATCATCACGTGGGGCCAGCTACGCTTCCATGAGAAGCCCTGCGGCTTGTTAAATGTCGACGGATTCTTCGATCACCTGCTCGCGTATCTTGACCACGCGAACGGCGAAGGTTTTCTGCGCCGTGAGAACAGGGACATGTTGCTGGTCGACGCGGATCCGGTCGGACTCATTCAGCAGTTTGAACGCTACACCGCACCACACGTGGAGAAGTGGACAGCCTAGAGGAACTGGAGCTTGAGCTGCCCCTTGGCCGGTGCGCGCAAGTTCTGTCCGTGCAGCGCATAGCGGATGCCGAGACGGCGGCCTCGCAAGTCATTGCCTACGCACATCAGCAGGGGCAAAGCGAACACGTCGATCGGTTCTCCCGTTGGAATATCACCGATCTTCGCCGTTATGTGCACAGCATCGTCTTTTAAAGTGACGGCCGGGTAGCTCGCGATCTCATCCGGCGTTCGATCGACGTATCGATCATTAACGGGACGCTTGGGAAGGCGATCGGCTACGTAGAAGGCGTTGTGATTTGGCAGCGCGAGCGAGAGTGATGCATCGACGATCGGTTCCTCGCCCTGGTTGTAGACGACGAGCTGCAGTTTCTGCGCGCGTTCTTCAAACAGGAAGTGATCATCCGGATTCCGATAACTGGAGCGAATCTGGTTCAGCTCCATCATGATGTCCTCGGGCGATCGATCCACGTAGGGGTCTTCCGTTCCATACAAACGCGCGTGCGTGAGTCGTGCGACCATCGTTGTCGAACCGGATTTTGTCGAGATATTCCGGATATTCAACATCTCCTCGAGCTTGGCAGATGCGAGGGCCGAGGGCATCGCCGACAAATCGCAGGTCGGCAGCGCGAGTTCCTTGTGAATGATCTCGCCGGGAAAGCCGACCTCGATGTCGCCGGCCGAAACCGAATCCCGGAATTTGCGCTCGAAGAGTTCCATCAATTGCCGTCGACCCATCTTTATGGCCGCATTCTTGACGCGCTTGTAGGCGTCCCCGCGGCGCAATTGCTCCGAGAAGTCCACGCGCATCATGTACGGTCGGTCCTGGCAATCGCCAATTTCGAAGACCCCAATGCGCGTGCCATCGAACGACACCGGTTTGTAGCGAATCCGTATCGGCGGCTCGATGAACTCATTGGCGAGTGACTGGTAGGAGGGCTTGCCCGAGAAATCCGCCGGATCTATCGCATGCGTCCGTTTCCGCCCTTTGCTGTCGATGTCGACACCGACGACGATGTAGCGATTGCCCTCGACCGATGCGTTCGCAAGCGCGAGTACGTCGCGCAGAAACGCACGCAGGCCGTCGCCGCCGTACGCCTGAGATCGAAACTGGATGCCAGTGTCCGGAGTCCCAGATCGGGCAATTTTCAACAAGTGGTCCATGGATCAGGTAATTTTTGCCCAATTATGTTCAACAGAACGGGACCCAATCGACATTTCCGAAGACTGATCCCCCCTATTTGTCGGTTTACAGCCGACTTGCCTTTGTTGACTATGTGCTGATGAGCACCGTGCCCCTGGCCCTCGAGGCGATCTCAACGGACCCGCCGGCGGTCGAAATGACCGTTGTCGCCGAGGCAGTTGGCCGGCAGTTTGGCCTGCTGGGGCGCTTCGAGCCGCTCGTAAGTGAACGCGACCAGAATTTTCGCCTGCACGCGGACGATGGGCGCGAGTACGTCATCAAGGTTGTCAGCAGCGCAGAAGATGCCGAGGTGACGGCCTTTCAGATCGCTATGCTTCGTCATCTGCAACACGCCGATGACGTCTCCGTTCCACGTGTCGTGCAAACGCTTGGCGGTGGCAGCAGCGGAGAGATCCGCCTGGGGGACACCCACTACCGACTGCGCGCCGTGACCTGGGTAGACGGCGAACCGCTCGAAGCGGGGCACCTCGATCAGGCCGGGGCCAGACAGTTTGGCACTGCGCTGGCAAGGCTCGACCTGGCCTTGCAGGGTTTTGCACACCCTGGCGAAGACCGCGCGCTGGCGTGGGATATGCAGCGCGTTGTCGAACTGCGTGGCCTCGTGGACAACATCGACGACAGAGCTATTCACGCGGCCGTAGCAGGCGCCATCGACAGCTACGAGAGCCGGGTGCTGCCGGTTAAAGCGAAGCTGCACTCGCAGGTTATTCACGGTGACGCCAATCTTGGCAATGTACTCGTAGCGGGCGATCGGAATGCGTTCATCGATTTCGGCGATGCCGTTAAGGCACCGCAGGTTTTCGATCTCGCGATTGCGGCCGCGTATCTGCGCGTGCCGGGAGACGACCCGTCGGTCCTGATCGCGCCCTTTGTTACCGGCTACCAGGCGGTTTCGCCACTCGAGGATCTCGAGACGGACCTGTTGTTCGACCTGATCCGCGCTCGCCTGGCGACGACGATCACGCTGCTGTACTGGCGCGTCAGTGCGCGGGACCCGCTCGACCCGTACCGGCAGAAGACGCTGGAACTGGAAAATGGGGCGTCGGTGTTTCTTCGCAAGCTCGACGCCTTCGGACGTGAGCGATTTCACCGAAAACTGTCGGATAGTCAATGAGTTAGGAGGAAGCGTAGCGGCCCGCCGGGCGACTCTCCGCCGTTTGTGTGAAATATTGACCACAAACGGAAATTTCGCGGTGGCGAACTTGCGAAACAGTTCCGGGAATCAAGCGCTTAGCCGCCGTAAGATGATCTCCGGATTTCGTCAAATCGAGCCCGGGATCGATGAACCTGCATGTCGCACTCTCAGTACTGTTGATCTTCAGCGCCGCGTGTTTCGCGTTGCTGGGCATCCGGCTGATCGCGTCGAAGCGCCAGGTTGGCAGCGTGCCGATCGGGGTCCTGCTCATTGTCATCAGCTTCTGGGTCATCGGCGGTGCGGTGGAGATGCTGTCGAGCACGTTCTTCATGTTTTCGATGGGCCGGACCGGGCATTTTATTGGGACGGCACTGGTGCCGATCGTCGCGTACGTCTGTTTCCGCGAATACACGGGCCGGGAGACGACCGCGAGCCGCCTGGCCGTCCTGATGATTGTGCCGCTGATATCCATCGGGCTCGCGGCGACCAATTCGTATCACGAGGCGATGTGGTACGGGCCGTTCGTCAACGGAGCGGGAGAATTCCTGACCCACCCGGTGAAATGGGGTCCCTGGTTTCTGTACGCACACCTGCCGTACAGCTATATCCTGATTAGCGTGGCGATGTTTACGCTGCTCGCCCACAGTTCGGCCGTTGCCCCGGCGCAGCGCCGCGGCCTGTTCCTCTTGATAGCCGCCTGTGTTGGACCACTGGTTGCCACCGCTGCTTACGACCTGGGCATTGGGCCGAATACGATTTCCTATGTACCGCTGGTCTTCGTGGCGATGCTGCCAATGTATGCCTGGCTGATCCTCGGCGAACAGATCATAGAATTCACGCCGCTGGCCTACGAAACCGTCTTTCAGAACATGCAGGATCCGGTTGTCGTGATCGACGAGCAGTGCCGCGTTATCGGCTTGAACCGTACGGCTGAAAGCATGCTGAAGATCCGCGAGGCGGATGCGCTGCGTAAGCCGCTGGAAACCCTGTTTGGCGACGATGCGCCCGAGGTTTTCGACGCCCTCGATTCGGGCGAGCCACAAAAGATGATGACCAGCACCGGCCGCTTCCTGCATATCCAGGTATCGTCGATCGCCAGCGACCGCAAAACGGTTGCAGGCGGGCAGGTGCTCATGTTCCGTGACGTCAGCGATGTCGAGAAGGCGCAGAGCGAGGTTCGCAAGAGCGAGAAGTTGCTACGTACGTTGATCGATCATTCAGTGAACGGCATCGTTCGCTTCGGCTGGGTCGAAGAAAAGGACGGCAAGAAAAAATTGCGCAGCATCTTCGCAAATGCCGCCGCGGGACGGTTTCTCGCTACAGCCACCGACGACCTGGTCGATTGCTCGGCAACGCAAGTGATTCGTCATGCGATCACCGGGATGGACGATGCGGATGTCGAGGAAATCCTGGAGCGTTTCGCCCGGTCCACCGAGAAGGGAAAGAGCCTGGATGTCGAAGTGCGACAGGTCAAGAATGGCATGCCACGCTGGTTGCGCGTTATCTGCGAGCCCGTGGGCGATGATATTGCTGCGACGTTCGTAGACATTACGGACCGCAAGATCAAAGAACGCCAGATGGAGTCAATTGCGACGTCCGATCCGCTGACCGGCGTACTCAATCGCCGCGGCTTTGAACGGGATGCCGCCCAGCGGCTCACAGACAGCGCCGACGATGCTACCGGGGCACTCCTGTTTATCGATCTCAATGACTTCAAAAAGATCAACGACGAATTCGGGCACGAGGTTGGTGACCAGTTGTTGCGGATTGCGGCCGCTCGCCTCAAGAAGAGTCTCCGCTCCTGCGACATCATCGGCCGGCCTGGCGGCGATGAATTCGTTGCTTTGGTTCCGGATGTTGACTCGACTATCGCCGACCAGCTCGCCAAGCGCCTTTCCAGGGCGCTCGAGGAACCCTACAACATCGATGGCCAGAAACTCGTCTGTGCCGCGAGCATTGGCCTCGCGCTCTACCCGAAGAACGCCAACACGCTGACAGGCCTGCTACGCGAAGCGGACCAGGCCATGTATCGCGCGAAAGCACGGTGTCGGGGTGTCACCAATATCCACGGCGACGACCTGCTCGAAAAAGCTGTCTGACGATTCCGGCTGCAGACTAACCGCGGCAAGTGATAGGCTTCGTGCTTGCATTTCAGGCATGGGGTTTGCCGATGAGCGAGGAACGTCGCGATCACGCGCTGGGACGCGCATTCAAGGCCGTCACCAAGATCGAACGGCATGAACTGCAGGCGACCTTGCTGTCATTCCTGTTCGTGTTCATCCTGATGGCGGCCTATTTCATGTTGCGACCTGTCCGCGACTCGCTGTCATCCGACTGGACTGACGTGCAGCTGAGCTGGCTCTGGACGTCCACGTTTTTTATCAGCGCCATTGCCGTCAGCATCTACGGCGGAGTGATCTCGCGGATGCCTCTGCGGGTCATCGTGCCGAGTGTCTACGCATTTTTCGCGATGAGTTTCGTCGCGTTCTATGTCGCCGCGACGGCCTATGGCGACAATGACCTGATCAACCGCGCCTACTATGTGTGGATCAGCGTCTTCAGCCTGTATCACCTGTCCGTGTTCTGGACCTTCATGTCCGGGCTCTACAGCAAGGAACAGGCGAAACGCCTGTTCAGCATCATTGCGATGGGCGCTACCGCCGGAGCGCTCGTCGGTCCGGCAGTTGCCGCCATCTTCGTGACGAAAATAGGCAATCTGAACCTGTTGCTGATCGCTTCGCTAATGCTCATCGCGACGATACCGGTGATCTTCCGACTCGAGCGTCTGCGGGCCAGTCAGCTCGGCAACGTCGATGCACAGGCCAACCTGGCGAACGACAGGCAACTCAGCGGCAACCCGTTCTCGGGTTTCAAGACCTTCGCGAGCAATCCTTACCTGCTTGCGATTGGCCTGTTCATCCTGCTCTACGTCGTCATGAACACGTTTATCTATTTCGAGCTCCGCAAGATGCTGGGTGAGTTTGACCGCGACACCCGCACCCAGATATGGGCAAGCATCGATCTTGCAGTGAACTTGCTCGCCTTTGTTACCGCGCTATTCGTAACCGGGCGGCTGGCGACGCGCTTTGGGATGCCCACGACACTGGCCTTGATTCCGCTATTCATGGTCGGCGGCTGGGTCGTCGTCGCCTTGAGCCCTGCTCTTGCAGTACTGATCGGACTGCAGGTTGCGCGCCGGGCCGGCAACTATGCGATTACGAGACCGGGCAGGGAAATGCTGTTCACGGCCGTCGATGCGGAGACGAGGTTCAAAGCCAAGCCGGTTATCGATATTGTTGTGTACCGGGGCGGCGATGTTATAACAGCGTGGTTCTACACGGCGCTCACAGCGACGCTTGGATTGGGGCTCGCAGGCGTCGCGGCGATCGCTGCGGCTATTGCGGCAATCTGGGCGGGTACCGGCATGTACCTGGGTGGCAAGTACGACAACAATGAAGACAACACACGATAGAGGGTAGACGAAGTGGGACTAAGAAACACAACGACGGAATGGGGCTCACTGGCCAAGGCGTTGCACTGGCTGGCTGCGATAGCGCTTTTTGCGCTCCTTTACCTGGGCCTCGAACAGGCCGGCATGGACCGTGGCGACGAGAAGTCGAGAATTCGCTTCATCCATGCGTCGATCGCGACCGGATTGTTGGTCCTGATGACGATCCGCATAGTCTGGCGCTTCATGAATGAGGTGCCTGCGCACCCGGACAGCAGCTCGCGGCTGCAAAGAGTTATCTCCGACGTTGTGCATTGGGGCCTCTACCTGGCGGTATTTGCGCAGTTGCTGGCCGGCGCATTTATATCGGGCACGGGCGGCAGGGGCCTGCCGTTTTTTGGCTTCTTTTCGATCCCGCTGCCCATCGCCGAGAATGAAGATGCGCACGAGTTCTGGGAGGAAGTGCACGAATTCATGTGGAAGCCGATTGCAGTGTTGATCGTCCTGCACATACTGGGGGCGCTCTACAACCATTTCGTTGCCAAAAACGACGTTCTGCGTCGGATGACGCACGGAGTGAAGTAGACCCGATGAAAAAGGCGCCCAGTTTCGAAACGCAGGAGCTGCGTGAATTCGCCGAAGTCCTGCATGGGCGCCGCACCGTCGACCAGTTCCTGCACACACCCGTCCCCGACCAGCTCGTGCGCGCCGCGCTGGAGGCGGCGACCTGGGCGCCCAACCACTACGTCTCCGAACCGTGGCACTTCATTCTCCCCGGCCCGGAGACGGTCGGTGCGCATTGTCGATCTGTGTGCCGAGATGGTTTGTGCCCAGAAAGGTCCGGAGCTGGCGGACCACAAACAAAAGGCCTGGCGAGAGAAGCCGGGCTGGCTGATCGTCACCTGTCCATACAGCAGCGAAGACGCCCTGCGTGAAAAGGAAGACTACGCCGCCTGTTGTGCGGCGGTGCAGAACTTCATGCTGTATTTGTGGAAGGCCGGTGTCGGATCCAAATGGACCACGGGCGCGATCACTCGCGATGCGCGCTTTTTCGACATCATCGAGGCGGACATCGAGAAAGTCTTTGTGGTTGGCATGCTCTGGTTCGGCTATCCGAAGGTGACACCGACGCAGTCGCGAGCGCCCGTCGATGTCGTCACAACGACCTTACCCTAGTCTCTTGCCAGCTCGTCGGGGTGATGCACGAGGTCGCCAGGCGCAATAAATGGTCGCAGCAGAAACACGCCGGTAACGACGATTCCCACGGTCGCCATGATGACCACCGAGTTCCTGACCGAGCCGTCATAGATAACTGCCCCGAGCAGGGCGCCAGCCGCACCAAACAGATTCTGCAGCGTGCCAATGATCGATGATGCGACACCGGCGATACGTGGTAATGGGTCGAGCGCAACGACCATTGAATTCGACATCAGGATCGCGATCGTGAACATGAACAGGCACACGCAGGACCACACCCACCAGAATGGCGCGGTGTCGAGCCATGCGATGATCATGAGCTGCGCACTGGACGCGAAAATCAGCCCCGCACCCAGGGCAATCAGCTGCAACTGGTCGAAGCGCATCACGAGCCAACGATTGATTATGGAGCCGACGAGAATCGACAATCCTGCACAGGCGAAGATCAAGCCATAGGCCTCGAGCGAGAAGCCGTAAATCTCGACAGTGAGTGCCGCGGAAACGGCAATGATCGACATAAAGCCGGCAGGCGGGATGACGATCAGCAGCAAACCGAAAATTGACTGCCGGTGCGAGAAGAATTCGCGGAAACTGGAGATCAGCTGGCGAACCGGATGCACGTTCACACTCGGAGTGTGCGTCTCGACCAGGTTGGCTCGTATGCCAAAGATCATCACGAAGCCGCAGGCCGCAATCACGATGAACGGTGCGCGCCAGTCCCAATGGGCGACGAGCAGGGCGCCGATGCTTGGTGCGACAACCGGAGCGGCTGTGAAAATCATGGTCATGAGCGACATCAGGCGCGCCGAGTCTCTTCCCGACGAGACGTCCCGAACGATGGCGCGTGACAGCACGATCGCTGCCGCGGCTCCTACGCCCTGCACGAAGCGTGCCTCCAGCATGACTTCGATGTCGCTGGCGGTCGCCGCAACAACGGCGGCCACGGTGAAGATGACCATACCGACATAGAGGACGGGAAGCCGGCCAAGCCGGTCTGCGAAAAGCCCGGCCGGGATCTGGCCGCAGGCCATGCCTACCATGAATACGCCGACGATCTGCTGGCCGTGCGACAAGGTCGTGTCGAGCGCCAGGACCATCGCGGGAATCGCCGGCAGACTGAGGTCTACCGTTAAAGCGGCCACGGCAGTCAGCAGGCCGAGCGTGATGATGAAGCTCTTGCGGTGGAGGGGGTCGGTGTTCAAGGGCGTGTAGTGTGCCCGTCCTATAGTGAATCCGCCAGCAATAGACTGTGCAGTTGCGGCGTGCCGATCCAATAGGCCAGCTCACGCGGGTGACCGACGTTCCAAACGGCCAGGTCGGCCCGTTTTCCGGTTTCGAGCACACCGCGGTCATCCAACCCCAGTGCTCTTGCGGCTTCGCGCGTCGTGCCGGCAAGGCACTCCTCCGGAGTCAGTCCGAACTGACGGGCGGCGAGCATCATCGCGATGCGCAGGCTGCAGATGGGCGATGTGCCAGGATTGCAGTCACTTGCAATGGCGATCGGTACCGCCAGTTCACGTAGCGTCTCGACAGGCGGCAGCTGCGTTTCGCCAAGCGTCAGAAAAGCGCCAGGCAAGAGGACGGCGACGGCCCCGGCCTCGGCCATCGCCCGCACGCCCGCCGCCGATGTGTACTCCAGATGATCGGCCGACAGCGCGTTGAACTGCGCCGCAAGCAGGGCGCCGCCGCCATCACTGAGCTGGTCGGCGTGCAGTTTCACGGGCAAGCCGAGCTCGGTTGCTCGTGCAAAGAGTCTTGCGACCTGGTCGGTCGTAAAGGCGATCGATTCGCAATAGGCGTCTACGGCGTCGGCGAGTCGGCCGGCAGCAACCTCGGGCAGCAGTTCTTCGCAGATCAGGTCAATGTAGTCGTCGGCCTTGCCCTGGTATTCCGGTGGAATCGTGTGAGCGGCGAGTAGCGTCGTCCTGATCGTCACATCCGCGGCTTCGCCGAGTTGCCGCGCGACGGCAAGCATCTTGAGCTCACTGTCGATGCTGAGTCCGTAGCCCGATTTGATCTCGATTGTGCCGACGCCCTCGGCGGCAAGCGCCTGCACCCGGGGCAGGGCGGCCGCGTACAGTTCGTCAGCCGAGGCCGCCCGGGTCGCCTGCACGGTCGACATGATGCCGCCGCCAGCGCGGGCGATGTCTTCATAACTCGTGCCCCGCTGGCGTGCCTCAAACTCACCCGAACGATCGCCAGCGAACACCAGGTGCGTATGGCAGTCGATCAGCGCCGGCGTCACCCAGCGACCTGCGAGGGATCGCGTTTCCCCAGGGGTGTTGGCGGGCAGGTCCCTTTGCTGGCCAATCCAGGAAATTCTTCCCTCCGAGATTGCGATGGCACCGTCGTCGATGACGCCGTAGTCGTCGCCGGACAGGGTCGCAATTCTCGCGTCGGTCAGCAGCAGGTCCATTGCATCGCAAGGTACCATGTACTAACCTGTATATACAACTTAGCGAGATCCCCATGACTGTGCTCTTTGCCCGCAAAGCCTTGCTGCCCGGCGGTTGGACCGACAATGTCCGACTGACGGTCAGTGCTGGCCGCATCGCCGGCATCGAGGCAGGTCAGTTGCCGGCTGCCGACGACGAGCAACTCGGCTGCGTCATTCCCGGCCTCTGCAACGCACACAGCCATGCGTTCCAGCGGGCGCTGGCGGGGCACACGGAACAACGTTCGCCGGCCGGGCGCGACAATTTCTGGTCGTGGCGGGAGCGCATGTATGAACTCGCCGGGCGGGTCAGCGCCGACGCGCTGGCAGCGATCGCACGGCAGGCCTACTGCGAGATGTTGCGCGCCGGTTACACGTCGGTTGCCGAGTTTCATTATTTGCATCGCGATCCGACCGACCCCGAATCGGTCGACTCAATGTTCGATGCGATCGTGACGGCTGCCCGCGACAGTGGCATTCGCCTGGCCTACGTTCCGGTGCACTACGAGCGGGCCGGATTCGAAGATCCGGAGCCCACGTCGCAACAGGCGATGTTTGCGATGCCGGTAGACCAGTACCTGCGACACGTCGAGCGTGTTGCGCCGAAATGCAGCGGGGCAGTCAGTCTCGGGGTGGGCGCACACAGCCTGCGCGCGGTAAGCCAGGCTGCGCTTCGGCAAATCGCCGCCTATGCGAGCGACGCCGCGATACCCATGCACATTCATGTTGCCGAGCAGCAACGCGAAGTCGATCAGTGCTTTTCGTCCTACGGTCGCCGCCCGGTCCGCTGGCTGCTCGAGAACTTCGATGTGAACGACCGGTGGAGTCTCGTCCACGCGACGCACATGGATGCGGAAGAAGTCGAAGCACTCGCGCAATCGGGCGCCGTTGCCGTCCTGTGCCCGAGCACCGAAGCCAATCTTGGCGACGGGCTGTTCCCGCTACACGAATACCTGAAGAGCGGCGGTCAGATCGCGATCGGCTCGGACAGCCACATCTCGATCAATCCGTTCGAAGAGCTGCGCTGGCTCGAGTACGGGCAGCGCCTGGTCTCGCAGTCACGCAATATCGTTTCCCTGAGGGAAAGCCACGTTGGCAGCGAATTGTTTTCGCGGGTGCTGGAGGGTGGCGCGCTGGCCTCCGGACAGCCAGATGTCGGCATTATCGAGGGCGCGCCGGCGGACATCGTGGCACTCAGCGATGACGATCCGATGCTGGCCGGTCACAGCGATGCTTCGCGGCTGGATGCGCTCGTGTTCTCCGGCTATCCATTGCCGCTCGAACGCGTGATGGTCGCCGGCAAGTGGCGCGTTGTTGACGCAGTACACGTCGATCGCGAGCGGGCCCGCGCAGAATTTGCAGAGACGCTGAAGGCGCTGGGGACAAGGTCATGAACGCCGCGAAACCCCGCTACCAGCAGCTGAAAGACCTGATCATCAAGCGTATCTCGGCGGGCGAACTGCGCCCCAGCGATCGGGTTCCATCGGAGAATGAGCTCGTTGAAGCAATGAACGTTTCGCGCATGACAGCGAATCGCGCGCTGCGCGAGCTCAACGATGAGGGCTATGTCGAACGGATTGCCGGGCGGGGCACCTTCGTCTCCGACTTTCGTTCGCAATCCCATTTGCTCGAAGTGCAGAACGTCGCCGACGAAATTCACGCTCGCGGTCACACGCATTCGAGTGTCGTGATTCGCCAGTCGTGCCAGCATGCGCGCGGCGAAGTTGCGAGGGCCCTGCACGTCGATCAGGGCACAGATGTCTTTCACCTGCTGCTGGTGCATTTTGAAAACAAAGCGCCAATCCAGGTCGAGGACCGGCACGTACTCGCGAGCTTTGCACCGGGCTGTCTCGAGCAGGATTTCGCAGCGATCACACCGAGCGCATACCTGACTTCGATCGCCCCGTTGCAGGAAGCCGAACAGGTCGTCCGCGCGGCGATGCCAAATGCTGCGGTACGCCAGCACCTGGGTATTCCGGAGGGCGAGCCCACGCTGGTCGTCATACGCCGCACCTGGTCGAAAGGCCGACCGGTGACATTTGCACGCTTACACCATCCCGGTAGCCGCTATGAGCTGACCGGACACTACACCCCACCAGGAACACCGCGATCGACGTCGGCCGACGTCCTGCAGCTGGACAAGTTGAGACAATGAGAAGACCCCTATGAGCAGAACAATAAAGGCGCCGACAGGCACCAAGTTACAGGCGAAAAGCTGGCTGACCGAAGCGCCACTTCGCATGTTGATGAACAACCTGGACCCGCAGGTCGCGGAACGGCCGCAGGACCTCGTCGTCTATGGCGGCATTGGCAAGGCAGCGCGCAACTGGGAATGCTTCGACGCGATCGTGGCGACCCTGAAGGAACTCGAAGCGGACGAAACGATGCTGGTGCAGTCAGGCAAGCCCGTTGGTGTATTCAAGACACATGCAGACGCGCCGCGCGTCCTCATTGCCAATTCGAACCTCGTGCCGGCCTGGGCCAACTGGGAGCATTTTCGCGAACTCGATCGCAAGGGCCTGATGATGTTCGGGCAGATGACGGCCGGCTCGTGGATCTACATTGGCAGCCAGGGCATCGTGCAGGGTACCTATGAGACCTTCGTCGAGATGGGCCGTCAGCACTATAACGGCGACCTTGCCGGACGCTGGATCCTGACCGCAGGCCTTGGCGGCATGGGCGGCGCACAGCCGCTGGCTGCGACGATGGCCGGCGCGTCGATGCTGGCCATCGAATGCCAGTCCGACCGCATCGACATGCGCCTCGAAACCGGCTACCTCGACATGCGCGCGGACTCGCTGGACGACGCGCTCGCAATCATCGACAAGGCCGTTGCAAAGAAGCAGGCGGTTTCTGTCGGCCTGCTTGGCAACGCGGGTGAAATCCTGCCCGAGCTCGTAAAGCGTGGCGTCCGCCCGGACGCGGTTACTGACCAGACGTCCGCACACGACCCGGCTAACGGCTACCTGCCAATTGGCTGGAGCGTCGAAGAATGGATCGAGAAGCGTGCGTCCGATCCGGATGCCGTCGTTGCCGCTTCCGTGAAATCAATGGCGATCCACGTGCAGGCCATGCTCGACTTCCAGAAGCAGGGCATACCGACGTTCGACTACGGCAACAATATTCGCCAGGTGGCACTCGACCAGGGGGTCAGGAACGCATTCGATTTCCCGGGTTTTGTCCCGGCCTATGTACGCCCGCTGTTCTGCCGCGGGGTCGGACCGTTCCGCTGGGCGGCGCTGTCCGGCGACCCGGAAGACATCTACAAGACGGATGCCAAGGTGAAGGAGCTGATTCCGGACGACCCGCACCTGCACCAGTGGCTCGATGCGGCGCGCGAACGCATCCACTTCCAGGGATTGCCGTCGCGCATCTGCTGGGTCGGGCTCGGCCAGCGGGACAAGCTCGGTCTCGCTTTCAACGAGATGGTGCGCACTGGTGAACTGAAGGCACCCGTCGTCATCGGGCGGGATCACCTCGACAGCGGCTCGGTCGCGAGCCCCAATCGGGAAACGGAATCCATGAAAGATGGCAGCGACGCCGTGTCCGACTGGGCAATGCTCAACGCCCTGCTGAGCACGGCAGGCGGCGCCACCTGGGTGTCGCTCCATCACGGTGGTGGTGTCGGCATGGGCTACTCGCAACATGCGGGCCTTGTCATCGTGTGCGACGGCACGGAGGAGGCCGACAAGCGGATCGCGCGTGTGCTCTGGAACGATCCCGCCAGTGGCGTCATGCGCCATGCGGACGCCGGCTACGAGATCGCGATCGAGTGTGCGCGGGAGCACGGGCTGAACTTGCCGATGGTCGACTACGGGAACAAGCCATGAATCTGACGATCAACAATCAGCTGATCACGCTGAGCGAACTGAGGCGTGCCTGGCTCGAGCCGGTCGCCGTCGATCTCGGCGACGATGCCCGTCGCAGGATCGCCGAGTCGAACGAGTTAGTTGACGATATCGTCGCTCACGGCGACACGGTGTACGGCGTGAACACCGGCTTTGGTCAGCTCGCGTCGGTACGCATCGGCGACGAGGATCTGGCCCAGTTGCAGGAAAACCTCGTGCGTTCTCACGCTGTCGGTGTCGGCGAAGACCTGGACGACGACGTTGTGCGCCTGATCATGCTCATGAAGGTTATCGCGTTGGCCGAGGGCTTCTCGGGCGTACGGCTCGAGCTCGTCGAAAAACTGTGCGACCTCATCAACAACAACATCTACCCGAGAATCCCGTCGCGCGGTTCCGTCGGTGCCTCGGGCGATCTTGCGCCGCTTGCACATATGGCCGGCGCCCTGATCGGCATTGGTGAGGTGCGGGTGCGTGGCAGCCTCGCGCCGGCGGCCATCGCGCTGAAAGAAGCCGGCATTGAGCCGCTGCGACTGGCACCGAAAGAAGGACTGGCGTTATTGAATGGCACGCAGGTCTCGACTGCGCTGGCCCTCGCCGCCGTCTTTCGCACGGAAAATATCCTGTCGGCCGCCCTGATGGCCGGTGCGATGTCATCTGATGCGATCAAGGGCAGCGACACACCATTCGACCGACGAATTCAGAGCGTTCGCGGCCATGGCGGGCAAATTGCCGTGGCGGCGGTGCTGCGCGACCTCATGAACGGGAGCGATATTCGCGCCTCGCACATTGGCTGTGACCGGGTGCAGGACCCGTATTCGATTCGCTGCCAACCCCAGGTGATTGGCGCCTGCCTGGATGTGCTGCGGCACGTCTGCAAGGTCCTCGAAACCGAGGCCAACGCGGTGACGGACAATCCGCTCGTATTTACCGACTCGAAATCGATCTTGTCGGGCGGCAATTTTCACGCTGAACCGGTCGCCCTGGCAGCCGACTACCTGGCACTGGCTATCGCCGAAATCGGCGCCTTGTCGGAGCGGCGCATTGCATTGCTGATCGACACTCACCTGAGCGGGCTGCCAGCGTTTCTCGTCGCGCACAGCGGGCTCAACAGCGGTTTCATGATGGCGCAGGTTACAGCTGCTGCGCTGGCGTCGGAGAACAAGTCGCACGCGCACCCGGCGAGCGTGGACAGTATTCCTACGTCGGCCAACCAGGAAGACCATGTCAGCATGGCGACGTTTGCGGCACGCCGTTTGCACACGATGCTCGACAATGTCGCCGACATCGTGGCAATAGAACTCCTGGCGGCAGCGCAGGGGATCGATTTTCATCATCCGCAAAAAAGCTCTCCTGCGATTGAAGGCGTAATGACGGGGATTCGTGAGCTGTCACCGCGGTACACAGAGGATCGTTCGTTGTCGGCCGATATTCGCCGCATTGCCGTAACGATCGACGAGGGTGAGTACTGTCGCTACGCAGCCTCGGTGCTACCAAGCCTGAGTCAATGACCGAGGTTTTCGATTTCTACAGTGGCGATTCGCCGTTGTTGGTCAGCGTGCCGCACGACGGCCGCGAACTTCCTTCAGCCCTGCGGCGGCGCATGACACCGGACGGGATCGATATTCCCGACACCGACTGGCATGTTGCGCAGCTCTACGATTTTGTTCGGGAACTCGGGGCGAACGTGCTGGTAGCCAATTACTCGCGCTATGTCGTCGATCTCAATCGACCGGCAACCGACGCGGCGCTGTACGAAGGTCAGGTTGCGACCGGCCTGTGCCCGACGCAAACCTTTGCAGGCGAGAATATCTACACCACTGGCGAGATCGGGGCGGAGGAGATGGCGCAGCGGGTCGAGACCTACTGGCGGCCCTACCACGCGAAAATCGAGCAGGAGCTAGCGCGTCTGCGGGCGAAGCACGGGATTGCACTGTTATGGGATGCGCACTCGATCGCTGGCGTCGTGCCACGCTTGTTCGACGGCGAGCTGCCCGCTCTGAATATTGGTACGAACAATGGCATCAGCTGCGCGTCGAACATCGAGCAGGCCGTAGTCGAAGCAGCCCAAGGACAGCCCCTATCACGCGGTCGTCAACGGGCGCTTCAAGGGTGGCTATATCACTCGCCATTACGGCGACCCGGACAACAAGGTGCACGCGCTGCAACTGGAAATCGCGCAACGCACGTATATGGATGAACGCACGCGTGTGTTTGAGGTCAAACTTGCAGGGCAGCTCCAGGAAACCCTGCGGCAACTCGTCATGGCGTTCCTGCGAGCCGCGTCCGGCTGACAGGGTTCAGGGCTGGTTCAGGGTTAGAGGTATACTGTCCAATTGATCGGGCGGGCTATTATTGCTCGCTCTACCCAAGACTCACAGGAATCTAACAGATGAAAAAGTACAACGGTTTTTTTCGCCTCGTCGCGCTGGCCACTGCGGTGCTGGCTTCCGCAACTGCCCTGGCAGCGCCCGCCGAAGAGATCGACCGTGATGCCAACGAGGCTTTACAGGTCTTCAGGGAAGACATTAACGGCGCGGACGTCTTTCTGAACCAGGCGGCGGGCTACCTTGTCTTTCCCCGAGTCATAAAAGTAGGTATTGGCATTGGCGGTGAAACCGGCGAAGGCGTACTTCGAGTGGGTGGGAAGACTGTCGACTATTATCGGACCAGCGCTGGCTCGATCGGATTCCAGTTGGGCGCGCAGGCCAAGTCGATCGTCATCGCTTTCATGACGCCAGAGTCGTTGGCGAAGTTCCGCGCGTCATCGGGCTGGGAGGCTGGTGTTGACGGGTCGGTCGCCCTCATTGATATCGGCGCAGGCAAATCCATCAATACCAACAATATCAAGGACCCGGTCGTCGGCTTTGTCTTCGGCTCCAAGGGGCTGATGTACAACCTGACTCTCGAGGGCACGAAGTTCTCGAAGCTCGACAAGTCGAAGTAGACGCAGACGATGCCCGCCATGCTCGATAAGCCGCATGGCCTGTTCCGCGAGTGGTTTCGCAAAGTCTGGAAACTGCGAGGGGGAGGGCTTTATGCGTGCGGCTTTGCGATCTCATTCGTCATACGCGAGGTAGGTTCACTGGCTGACGACGTGCTCGGCATCGGCGCGATCTTCACCGGCCAGGCGTTCGCCTTCATCGTCAACTTCATCGTCGATTCGTTCATGAACACGATGTACTCGTTCATGTGGCCTGTCTACGTCGTGCAGTTCGCCCCACCCTGGGGCGCGATCGGCTTGGGGCTGGTGTTCTTCGGTTTCTCGTCGTTCTCTGAAAATGCCTATCGAAGGCTGGTTATTTGCCGACGCTCCCGAAAGTGTCGAAGAGCCGCAGAAGTAACGTGAATATCCCGGACGTGCGCAAGCTGATTGTAGCCGCGGCGGTCGTGGCGTTAGCGGCCAGCGCGCCCGCACAATCAATTGCCGCGGAAGAAGAGGGCACAACGGCAACGATCGCAAATCCTGTTGCGACGCACATGCCCGAAGATCTGCGCGGGTCGATCGCGAAGGTCGTCATCCTGCCGACCGCCGGCGAGAGCGGCCAGGTCGTCACCGGCAGTTACGAAAAGTCCACGGCGGGCATCCAGGGCGGCATGGCCAAGGGTGCCGAGATTGGCACAATTCCTGTCGAAGTGGGCGGCGTACCGGTTGGCATTCCGATTCCGATCCTGCGTGAAATCGGCATGATCGCCGGCGCCTTATCCGGCGGTGCAAAACGCGAGATCCAGGACTTTCGGGATGCCCTCACGGACGATCTTGTCGACGCGGTCGAGCAGCCGCTCAGCAACGACGCGCTTGCCAACGACGTGTTCTGGGGGATTCGAAACGTATCGACGGTGCAGCCGAAGATCCTGGCGCTGTCGACGCCCATTCCCGAGGACACGGACGCGATCCTCTACATCGCTGTGACCGATTTATCGATCAATGTTCAGGAAGATATTGCGATCATCACGACGACGGCTACAGCGAGACTGGCGCGCTACAGTGATGGTGTGACCTTGTATCACAAGGAAGTGAGCTACCAGGACCAGGATACGCTTGGCAACTGGACACGGAACGACACCGCGCTGTGGCGTTCCTATCGAAGTTTTGCTCGCCACTACATCGGTCGCGAAATATCCGGTGAATTGTACGAGCGCATCCAGTTGCATTACGAGCTGGCGCCGCTGGAGTCGAACAACGTCAAGAGGAACAAGAAGAAGAAAGACGACTGGTACGCCGAGGCCAGGTCGTTGAATCCGACGCTGGCCTGGGGCTACGAACTGATCGGCGGTGGTGGAGATGCAGCGTGGCTCGAGGAGGTCAAAGCTGCGGAAGTCACCTGGGACGTTGAAATCTATGATGCGAATCGGCCGGTTTACAGGGCGCAGAATGTCCGCGGCCTGAGCCACACCGTCGACCGGCCGCTTGAGAAGTGCAAAGTCTACCGCTGGTCAGTACGGCCAACGTATACCATCAAGGGAATCCGCAAGAACGGTACCTGGATGCGTCGCCTGCCGGACGGTGCTACGGACAACGGCAATGTCGGTCGTGTTGCGTCCGTCGCCCACGCCTATATCCAGGATTTCGCAGTGCTCGAACTAGGGTGTCGCCTCTAGCTCAGCGGAGCATACGGCTTCAAGCGTAAGTAGTGAGGTCGTCTTCGTTTTCTTCGTACTGCCCAAATTCTTCGTAACTCTCGACGTCACTTAAGTCGTCATCCTCATCAAAGCGCTCGGGACGGCGCCTGGCAAGCGATCCGCGACGCCGCTTGTTCGCAAGCCGGCGGTCTTCCATCTCCTGCTCACGCACAAAGCGGCTAACGAGATCGTCATCGCTGAAGTCGAACTCGTCAAATTCATCGTATACGTGGCGCACAAAAAATCTCCTTTTACTGAAGGGCGGTTCTGGAAAATTTCGGCAATTCGACGGACGCAAGCTTGCGCGCCAGTGGGCTCCTTGCCGACGCATCAGCGAGAAATCTGTACGCGCGCTGTATTATGTTCCAGCACACTTCCAGTTCCGCGTGATCTCTGGGTGGGTACATAAGAACGTGGTCCTGCCGAAGCCTGCCCCAGCCGGCCCGCAAGACCCGGTGTCTGTCCCCCACATTCAGGCCATGAATTTCAATTTCGTCGCGACCAATCTTGCAGAGCAGCAGGGCAGCGTGCTCACGCCGCTGTGAGGTGCTCGGAGCCTGCAGGTAGACGGTCACGCGATTTGGCAAAACGCCGTCGCCATCTTCCACTGTCTGGATCCCGGCAAGGTCTGCAATCCTGTCAGCCAAGGCAAGGCGGCACGAGAAGCTGTCGTCGCGCGCTTTCCTTGCCCTGATTCGGGCTGGAAGATGGTAGTGTCTGACTTCGTGCGCAGCTGCCGCCATGCCTGGGTTCCTTTCGAAACATGTTGTAGTTGTTCGCAGTATCTGCCATTTTGATTTGATGTCAAGTATTTTGATGTAGAAATATGATGCAAGGATTACTTATGGAAAAGGACGCGGTCGACGACATCCTGGATCAATGGTCCGAGGAACGCCCCGAGCTCAATACGGCCGCCCTCGGGGTCGTCATTCGAGTCATGACCTTGAACCGCACGTTTGCGCGCCAGGCTGCTCGTGCGCTTGAGCCACTCGGCCTGGAGTTGTTCGAGTACGACGTCCTGTCTGCCCTGCGCCGGCAGGGTGAGCCGTTTGCGTTACCCGCGACGGGGCTCGCGAGGGAGACGGAACTGAGTACCGGGGCGATGACCAACCGGATTGATCGGCTTGAGGATCGGGGCCTCGTCAGCCGGCAGCATGACAAGGAGGACAGGCGTAGTGTAATTGTCAGGCTGACCGCAAAGGGACGCACGACCATTGACGAGGCAATTCATTACCGGCTCGATGCCGCGAAGAACTCCCTCAAGGATTTGAAAGCCGGTCAACGCAGGGAGCTGGCCGACTTGTTGCGGGCAGTCGTGCTATCGGCCGAGCGGGGCACGAAAAAAGCGGCCCGGTAGGTCCTCCAGCTGCAGTCCGGCAAGCGGCCGGTTTATGACTCGTCAGCGGGGGTCAGGATGCGACCCTGCTCCTCGGCCCGTGCCGCGAATTCGTTCTGCCATTCGGAACGATGCGACGCCGGCGCGACCTGCACCGCGGTCACCTTGTATTCGGGACAGTCGGTCGCCCAGTCGCCATACTCGGTGGTGACGACGTTCGCGCCGGTCTCCGGATTATGGAACGTCGTGTAGACGACGCCAGGCTTGACGCGAGTCGTAATCTTCGCGCGTAACGCAATAGTACCCTTGCGGCTCGTCAGCGAAACGAGTTCGCCGTCTCTCACGCCACGCATCTCGGCATCTGACGGGTGAACTTCCAGGACGTCTTCACCGTACCAGACGTTGTTTTGAGTACGACGAGTCTGCGCACCAACATTGTATTGCGAGAGGATGCGGCCTGTGGTCAATAGCAGCGGGAATTTGCGATTCGTGCGTTCCTCGGTTGGCACGTAGTCGGTTTCGACAAACAAGCCCTTGCCGCGCACGAACGCGTCAATGTGCATGATTGGTGTTCCCATCGGCGCATCGTCGTTGCATGGCCACTGGACGCTGCCAACTTTGTCGAGAAAGGCGAAGCTGACGTTGCGGAAAGTTGGCGTCAACTCGGCGACTTCGTCCATGATCTCGGCCGCGGAACCGTAGTTCATGTCGTAACCGAGCGCCTGCGCGAGTTCCTGCGTGATGGCCCACTCGTCCTTGCCCTGCTGAGGTTTCATCACCGGACGCACGCGGTTGATCCGTCGTTCGGCGTTAATGAAAGTCCCGTCCTTCTCGAGGAACGAAGTGCCGGGCAGGAAGACGTGTGCGAACTTGGCCGTTTCATTCAGGAACAGGTCCTGCACCACGATGCACTCCATGGCACTCAGGGCCGCTTCGACGTGATGCGTGTCAGGGTCGGACTGCGCCACATCCTCACCCTGGATGTACATGCCCTTGAATGTGCCGGCACAGGCCGCGTCGAACATATTCGGGATGCGGAAGCCGGGTTCGGGGTCGATCGTGACGCCCCAGTGCTGTTCGAACTGCGTGCGGACTTCCTCTCCTGATATGTGCCGGTAGCCAGCGAGCTCATGCGGGAACGAACCCATGTCGCAGGAGCCCTGCACATTGTTCTGGCCACGCAGGGGATTTACGCCAACACCACTGCGCCCGATGTTACCGGTGGCCATCGCGAGGTTGGCCATGCCCATGACCATCGTCGAGCCCTGGCTGTGTTCGGTAACGCCGAGTCCGTAATAGATCGCGCCGTTTTTCGCGGCGCCGAAGAGACGGGCAGCGGCGCGAATCGTGTCTGCATCGACGCCGGAAATTTTTGCCACTTCCTCGGGAGAATTCTCAGGCTTCAGGATCATCGCTTTCCACGACTCCCAGGAATCGAGGTCGCAACGTTCCCTGACGTAGTCCTCGTCTGCCAGTCCTTCACTGACGATCACGTGCGCAAGCGCATTGATAATCGGTACGTTGGTGCCTGGCAAGAGATTGAGGTGATGTGCGGCCTGGATTCGAGCGGAACGGACGAGACCGATCTCACGCGGGTCGACGACGATCAGTTGTGCGCCCTCGCGCAGACGGCGCTTCATCTGCGATGCGAATACCGGGTGGCCGGCCGTCGGGTTCGCGCCGATAACCATGATGACATCGGCGTCCATGACGCTGTCGAACGGCTGCGTACCGGCAGACGTTCCCAGTGTCGTCTTCAGGCCATAACCCGTTGGTGAATGACATACGCGCGCGCAGGTATCGACGTTGTTGTTGCCCATCGCCGCGCGCACCAGCTTCTGCACCACGAATACCTCTTCGTTCGTGCATCGCGAAGACGTGATGCCGCCGATGGACTTGCGGCCATGTTCCTTCTGAATCGCTTTGAAGCGCCTGGCCGTGTACTGGATGGCTTCATCCCATTCGACTTCGCGCCACGGATCCGACGTGTTCTCCCGGATCATCGGCTTCAGTACCCTGTCCCTGTGCGATGCGTAGCCCCACGCAAAGCGTCCCTTCACACAGCTGTGACCATGATTGGCTGCGCCGTCCTTGTAGGGCGTCATGCGGACGACCTGGTCGCCTTTCATTTCTGCCTGGAACGTGCAACCAACACCGCAGTACGCGCAGGTAGTAATAACGGCGTGATCCGGCTGGCCGTTTTCGACGATGCTCTTTTCCATGAGCGTCGCGGTCGGGCAGGCTTGCACACAGGCACCACAGGAAACGCACTCGGAATCGAGGAAGTCCTCGCTGATCCCGGCCGAGACCTTGGAGTTGAAGCCACGTCCCTCGATCGTCAATGCGAACGTACCCTGGACCTCGTCACAGGCCCGCACGCAGCGCGAGCAGACAATGCACTTGGATGCGTCGAACTGGAAGTAGGGGTTGCTGGCATCGACCGGCGCGTCGAGATGGTTCTTGCCGTCAAGTCCGTACCGCACGTCACGCAGGCCGACGGCACCCGCCATGTCCTGCAACTCGCAGTCGCCGTTTGCGGAGCAGGTCAGGCAATCGAGCGGGTGATCGGAGATGTAGAGCTCCATAACATTGCGCCGCAGCCGGGAAAGCGCTTGCGTCTGCGTGCGAATCTTCATGCCAGCCTCGACCGGCGTCGTGCAGGATGCGGGATAACCTTTGCGGCCCTCGATTTCGACGAGACAGAGGCGGCAGGAACCGAACGGCTTCAGGCTGTCGGTTGCGCAGAGTTTCGGAATATCGACGCCGGACTCGCGCGCGGCACGCAGAATGCTGGTACCGGCCTTGACTGTCGTGGGCAGCCCGTCAATCTCGACCTGGACAGTCTCACCCGCGTTGCTGGCGGGCGTTCCGAGGTCTGCCTGGCGAGTTTTGTTCATGCTTTAGCCTCAAGCGCAAAGTCTTTCGCGAAGTGCTTCAGAATGCTGCGTACCGGGTACGGTGTCATTCCGCCCATGGCGCACAGCGACGCGTCTTCCATCGTATCGCAGAGTTCGACCAATAAATCGTAACTTTCGTCGCGTTTTTCACCGGCGATCAGCTTGTCGATGACCTCGACGCCGCGCGTTGAACCGATGCGGCACGGGGTGCACTTGCCACAGGATTCAATGGCGCAGAACTCCATCGCGAAGCGCGCCTGCTGCGCCATGTTTGCCGTATCGTCAAAGACGACGATGCCGCCGTGTCCGATCATTGCACCGATTTGAGCAAAGGCTTCGTAATCGAGCGGCGTATCGAGCTGTTCTACAGGCAGATAGGCGCCGAGCGGGCCGCCGATTTGCACAGCCTTGATGGGTCGACCGCTGGCCGTGCCGCCGCCGTATTCCTCGATGAGCTCGCGCACGGTAATGCCAAATGACTTCTCGACCAGGCCGCCGCGTTTGACGTTGCCGGCGAGCTGAAATGCGAGCGTGCCTTTGGACCGGTTCACGCCCATACCGGCGTAGCGCTCGCCGCCGAGATTGACGATGTTTGGCACGGACGCAAGCGTCACTACGTTGTTGACGACCGTAGGCTTGCCAAACAGGCCCTCGATGGCCGGCAGGGGCGGCTTATAGCGCACGATCCCTTTCTTGCCCTCGAGACTTTCGAGCATGGCTGTCTCCTCGCCACAGACGTAGGAGCCGGCACCGAGATGCAATTCGATGTCGAAGTCAAAACCGCTGCCCTGGATATTCTCGCCCAGCCATCCTGCAGCGCGCGCCGTTTCGAGCGCACGCGTCAGGATAGTGTGTGTCAGCGGGTATTCGGAACGCAGGTAGATATAGCCCTTGTTCGCGCCGACCGCGAATCCCGCGATCGCCATGGACTCGATCAGGCCAAACGGATCGCCTTCCATGAGCATGCGGTCAGAGAACGTGCCGCTGTCTCCTTCGTCCGCATTGCAGGCGACGTATTTCTGCGCGCCTGCGGCGTTTGCGACCGTGCGCCACTTGATACCCGTCGGAAAGCCGGCGCCACCGCGACCGCGCAGGCCGGCGTCGGTAACCGCGTCAATGACCGCATCGGCACCGATCTCCCAGGCTTTCTGCAGCGCCTTGAAGCCCTGGTGCAGCAGGAAATCGTCAAGCGACAAAGACTCCACGAGCCCCACGCGCCAGAAAGTCCAGCGATCCTGGGTGATGAGCCAGGGAATTTCGCCAATCGGCCCCAGTCGTCGCTCGTGTTCTCCGCCTTCGAGGAATCCCGCGGCAAACATGCCGGGCACATCGTCAGCGTCGACGTTTGCGTAGGCGATACGCTGTTCGCCAATCTGCACCTCGACCAGCGGCTCGAGCCAGCAGGCGCCCCACGACCCATTGCGCACAAGCTCGATACTCGCGCCGGCGTTTCCCGCTTCACGGGCGATCGCAACGGCGACCTCGTTGGCTCCAACGGACACCGACGATGTTTCGCGAGGGACATAGACTTTGACGGTACTCAAGAGTTCGCCTCCCGCATGCTTGATAGGGCGGCATCGAAGCGCCTGGTGCTGACACGGCCAAGCGTCTTGCCGTCGACCATGACTGCCGGTGCGCAGGCGCAGTTGCCGAGGCAATACACCGGTTCGAGTGTCGTATCGGCGTCGATCACTTTGTTGGCATGTTCTGTCAATTCGCGACTGCCCATTGCCTGGCACGCTTCGGCCTGGCAAATCCTGACGATGTGTTTGCCGGGTGGCTCGGTTCGGAAGTCGTGGTAATACTCGACGACACCATGCACGTCGGCGCGCGACAGGTTCAATGCGGTCGCGAGCTGACGAGTCACTGTTTCCGATATCCAGCCGTACCGCTGCACGATCTGCTGCAGGATCTGCACGAGCATCTCGGGACGCGCAGCGTGTTGTTCGACGATGGCCGCGACCGCTTCGCTGTCGATGGTTCGTGGTGTCATGTTGCTATGCGTTCCTCACCGGCATAAATGTTAAAAGTATCGCCGCGCAAGAATCCGACGAGTGTGACATTGAACTCCCGGGCAAGGTCGACTGCAAGGCTCGAAGGGGCGCTGATAGCAGCCAGCATCGGCATACCCGCGACCAGCGTCTTGTGCGTGAGTTCAAAGCTCGCACGGCCCGATACGATGAGGCCCAGCCGGGTAGCGGGTAGCCGGCGCTCGGCGAGCAGGGCCCCAATCACCTTGTCCACCGCATTGTGACGGCCAACATCCTCACGCACGATAAGTAGTTCACCATATGGATCGAACGCTGCAGCCGCATGCAGTCCACCGGTTTCGTCAAACGTCGCCTGGGTCTCGCGCAGTTTCTCGGGCAGTCGAACCAGCACGTCAAGCGGGAACCGCGTATTGTCGGTCAGCGCCTCGATACCTGCGACGCGCAGTGCTTCCAACGATGCCTTGCCGCAGACGCCACAGCTCGACGTTGTGTAGAAGTGGCGCTGCAAGCGCTCGAGGTCGACCTCGACACCCGCTTCCAGTTCGACGCGAATCGTATTGTCGCCCTTGCACGGTTTGACGAGCGCGACGTCGGCGGGCGAACGGATGATCGACTCAGCGAACAGGAACCCGGTGGCGAGATCCTCGTCGTGGCCAGGCGTGCGCATCGTGATGGAGACGCTCCTGGTATGTCGCTCACCATTGACTTCATAACCAAGCCGAATCTCGAGCGGCTCTTCGATAGCGACCCTGTCATCGACGGGTTCGCGCAGATTTCCGCGCATCTTTGACGACGCTTGTTACCTGGCTACGACTTGTCATCAGCTGCGATTCCAGCGCTTCGGCCAGCAGTATATCGTAGCCACGGGGGCTGCAGCACGTAATGAGAATGGTTCTCAAAATTAAGCGGAATCATACGCCTGTCCCGTTGTGCGGACGTTCAGGAAACTTCGGTAAGATGCGCGCCTTGAACCCGCACAAGTCATGCACAAAGGAGATTCCGTTGAGCAAAATCGCACGTCGCAAATTCCTCCAGCTCTCAGCCGTCGCGGCTGCTGGCTGCTTTGTACAACCCGGTCGTGAAGCCTACGCCGACGACCTGCCGCAGCTGTCGGAAGACGACCCGATGGCCAAGGCCATGAAATACACTCACGATGCATCGACGGTCGATCCGTCGACACGCAACAACCCCGCTGCCGACCAGACGTGCGCAAACTGCGCGCTCGTCCAGGGTGAAGGCGACTGGCGTCCGTGCCAGATCTTCCCCGGCAAGGCCGTCAGTGCTGGCGGTTGGTGTTCGGTCTGGGCCCCGAAAGCCTGATCCACACCCACAGTGTTGTAGCGAGAACGCCGGCTATTTAGCCGGCGTTTTCATTTGTGGCTGGTTCACTTATACAATGCCAACTCATTCTGGAGAGCTACCTTGTTCGAATCCCTGCTGGCCGCACCGGCCGATGCCATTCTTGGTCTTATCACCGAACACAAGAACGATCCGCGTACGGAGAAAGTCGACCTGGGCGTCGGTGTATTTCGTACCGCGGAAGGCGAGACACCGGTACTCGAGGTGGTCAAGAAAGCCGAGCAGCGCCTGGTGGACACGCAGGAAAGCAAGGCCTATATCGGGACGGCGGGCGACCCGAACTTCAACGCCGCGATGCAGGCGCTGACCTTCGCTGACTCGGTTGATGCCAATCGTATCTCAACGATCCAGGCGCCCGGTGGCTCCGGCAGCCTGCGAGTTGCGGCGGGCCTGATACTGCGAGCTCGTCCGGATGCGACGGTGTGGGTCAGCGACCCGACCTGGGCGAACCACATTCCACTGCTTGGCGGCGCTGGCGTGAACCTCAAGTCGTATCCGTACTACGACACCAGCAATCACAGCTTGCGGATCGATCAGATGCTCGATGCGTTGAGCGAGATGCCGGCCGGTGATCTCGTGCTCCTGCACGCCTGTTGTCACAATCCGTCCGGCGTCGATCCGACCGAAGATGAATGGCGAGCGATCGCCGACCTTATCGTCGAGCGGGAACTCGTGCCTTTCGTCGACATGGCGTACCAGGGATTCGCGACCAGCCTCGACGGCGACGCGTTCGTCGTGCGACATCTTGCCAGTCTCGTGCCGGAGATGATCGTGTGCGAACTCCTGCTCCAAGAATTTCGGCCTCTATCGTGACCGTGTCGGAAGTTTGTCGGTGCTGGCGGCAGACGAGGCATCTCGGGATGTCATCCACAGCCAGGTCAATAACGTGGTCCGTACGATCTACTCGGTCCCACCCGACCACGGCGCGGTCGTCGTCAGCACGATTCTTAACGACCCGGAGCTCAAGGCGGCCTGGCGCGTGGAACTGGCGGAAATGCGGGGGCGCCTGCGAGAGATGCGGGTTCTGCTCCACGACGCACTCCGTGGAGCGGGTGCCGGATCACGACTTCTCACATCTCGTGCGCGCGAAAGGCATGTTTTGTTTCCTCGGCGTCAGCGAGGATCAGGTCAATCGCCTGAAGCAGGAATACGGCGTCTACATGGTTGGTTCCAGCCGCATCAACACGGCCGGTATTACGGCGCGAAACGTCAACTACCTTGCGGACGCGATCGCAGCCACGCTGTAGTCCGGATCAGGATCGCAATCGCGAACGGCACGCCGAATTTCAGGTAATCGGGGTCGGACAGGTCGTCGAGCGCCCTGCGCGGCCCGCCAGCCAGAGCAGCGCAAGGCCGCCGGTCAAGGCAAACATCGCGGCAAAAACCAATCCAGTTCTGCCGATCATTCCTGCTCAATTATCACTCCAGATTATGCGGCTCTTCTGGCCAATGCCGAAGCGTCGCGCCGCTCCCGCATTCAACTCGAGGACGTATTGCACGGGCTCCCGGGGAGCGAGCGACTTAAGCGACAGCGGTACTGCGTCCTGGATCACCGATGAAATGCTTCCATCCGCAAGGGCGAACACGATGTCGAGAGAAATGTAGGTGTTCTTCATCCACATGGAGTGGAGGTCCTCGCTGTCGTAAAGAAAGAGCATGCCCGTCGTGGCAGGCATGTGGCGCACGTACATCAACCCCCGCCGCCGTTGCTCGCCGGTTTTTGCCAGGTAGACATCGAATTCAAGGCGTTCCCCCGCGTCATTGACAATCTCGAGCCGGCTGAAATCGAAGGCGCCATCCAGTTCCGGCATGGTTCCCTGTGAGGTTGCCGGTTGCGGGCTGCAGCCGGCGAGAGCAAGGAAGACCAGCACGGCGAAAGCTTTCATTGCTTGCTCCAGTTGGCAACGCCGCTGAAACGCAGGTCCCGAACATCGACGAAAGCGTCCCCGTTAATTTCGCCCAGCGGGCCAACACAGGAAAGACCACCGACAACATTGAAGTTGCCTTCTGTGTCGGGCAGCGGCTCATTCGTTGTCACATCGGTCCAGCAGGTATCGAGATTCGGCGTGCTGAAGAACCGGCCGCTATTCTCGACCGTAATCGTCACATTGCTGTCGAATCCCTCACCGGTCGCCCCGGCGTTGAGCGTGGGCAGGGCGATAATGATTACGAGGCGCTCCTGGCTGATCTCGCCTGAAAAACGCAGCCTGACGCCCTCCGCATCTGGCCGCGGCATGCTCTCGCAGCGCAGTTCATTGTCCAGCCAATCGAGCTGTGCATGGATAGCGCCGGACAGAGAGCCAACCAGGCGGCCCGCGTTGCCACACGTGGATTCAGCCTTCGTCGGCGGCGCCGCCTGTGTCGCCGGCGGCGATTCCTCGCAGGCCGCAAGGGAGCTGGCGAGCGTGAGCAAGGCCGCGACAAGCTGAAGTGAACCGGGGTTTTTTTGATTTGGATGCAATGTATTTCAATCGGATTTGTCGGAATTGGGGCCAATAGTACTGAAACGGCCCCGATTGTGACGAATAAATGCTGCGACCGGTTGGCCTCATCAGGCATCAAGAATAGAATGGCACGCCGCTTTTTTCTCTGGAGTAATCAATGAGCGTCGCAGGACAATTTCAAAAACTCGAAGCTCATGCGAGCAGTTTGATCATTGGGCAGGCACATCTGATCAACAGGATGCTGATTGCATTGCTGTGTGATGGACACCTGCTCGTCGAAGGTGCGCCGGGCCTGGCAAAGACACGTGCCATCAAAGTGCTGGCCGAGAGCATCGAGGGCGATTTCCACCGCTTGCAGTTCACGCCGGACTTGTTGCCGGCGGATCTGACCGGTACCGATATTTACCGGCCGCAGGAAGGCACGTTTGAATTTCGCAAAGGTCCGTTGTTCCACAACCTGATCCTGGCGGACGAGATCAACCGTGCCCCGGCCAAGGTACAGTCGGCGCTGCTCGAGGCTATGGAGGAGCGACAGATATCCGTGGGTGACAAGAGCTATCCGCTCGAAGACCTGTTCATGGTGATGGCGACGCAGAACCCGATTGAGCAGGAGGGCACTTACCCGCTGCCCGAGGCGCAGCTCGATCGTTTCCTGCTGCACGTGCGAGTTGGCTACCCGAGCGTTGCGGACGAACGGCGCATTCTCGTGCTGAACCGCGACGAGGCGAAGCAGGGCGAGCGCGACGCGTTCCAGCCACCCGAGTTATTGTCGCTCGAGTCGATCATGGCTGCGCGGCAGGACATCCTGAACCTGCACCTGGCGAAAGAGCTCGAGGAGTACATCGTCAACGTCGTTGTCGCAACACGCGATCCCGGGTCCATCGATGCCGCGCTCGATGGCCAGGTTCTGTACGGTGCGAGCCCGCGTGCCAGTATGGGTATCGACCGTGCTGCACGCGCTCACGCATGGCTGGCGGGACGGGACTACGTTGGTCCGGAGGACATTCAGGCGGTCGCGCCCGACGTCCTGCGCCATCGTCTCGTTCTCAGTTTCGAGGCCGAAGCGGATGGAGTCGACGCCGAGTCCGTGATCAAAGGCATCCTGGACGGCGTCGGGGTGCCCTAGCGATGGGCAAGGCAGGACACTAAATGCGTCTCGACCACATCGACGAAGGCGCATCCCCGGTTAGCGTCAGCCAACCCGGCCTGATCCGGCTAAGCGGTCCGGCGCGCGCGATCGCGCTCAATGTACTGCGTGTGAACTCCCTGCAGACGGGCGCCTACGTATCGCGTTTTCGAGGCCGCGGCATGGAGTTCGACGAATCCCGGCCGTACCAGCCTGGCGACGATCCGCGCAGCATCGACTGGCGGGTCACGGCGCGCAGTACGACGGCGTATACGAAGCTGTTCCGCGAGGAACGCGAGCGCCCGGTACTCATCGCTGTCGATTTGCGCTCGAACATGCACTTCGCAACCCAGGGGTGCTTCAAGTCGGTCAATGCGAGCCGCGCAGCTGCGCTGTTGTCGTGGGCTGCGCATCATCGCGGCGATCGCCTGGGCGGCCTGATATTCGGTGACACGACGCATCGGGAGCTCAAGCCTCGACTGGGTCGACGCGCAGCGCTCAGGTTCGTGCATGAGCTCGCGGAGCACCCGGATTGGCAAGCACGCGACGTTGAGCCATCGGGCATTGACGCGCTGGCGCAGGCGATGTCTGCGTTGCGGCGCGTCGCCCGGCCGGGCAGCCTGGTCGTCGTCATCAGCGACTTCATTGGATTTTCCCGCGCGGCAAAGTCCTACCTGTCGAGCGTGGCGCGGCACAACGAGGTACTGGCCGTATTCCTGAATGACCCGATCGAGCGCGAGCTGCCGCCACCGGGTCGTTATCGGCTCGTGTCGCCGGAGGAGGAGCTCGCAATCGATACGTATGCCGCGCCGGCACGGCACGACTACGAGCAGGCCTACGCAAGCCGCTGCAAGAGCTGGAGAAATTCTGCCAGCGCTACAGGATTCACCTCATGCCCATGTCGACCGACGATGACCCGGTCAGCACGCTGCAGACAGCACTCGGACGGCGGACTCACTAGTCATGGACGAGAAGGCACTCCCACTGCGTGACCTGCATCTTCCTGACGCGATCGGCTGGTGGCCGCTCGCGCCGGGCTGGTGGCTGGTGCTTGCAATGGTCGTTGCCGTGCTCGTCTACCTGGCCTGGCGATTGTTCAAACGCTGGCAATTCCATGCGCCGCGCCGTTACGCGCTGCGCGAACTCGCGCGATTCGAGGCCGAGTACCGCGAGCATCGCAACCCGGTCACGCTCGGAAAGCAGCTTTCCGAGCTGTTGCGACGCGGCATGCTGGCGTATGCGCCGCGCGAAGAGGTAGCGGGACTGACTGGCGATGAGTGGCTCGCCTGGCTCGATGAGGGCATGCCGGTCCCGTATTTTCATACCGAAGGCGGCAAGAGCCTGTTGCACCTGCCGTACCGTGACCCGCAGGGCGATTTCTCGGATGTCGATATCGACGCGCTGGTCTCCGCCGTGCGGATGCGCCTCGGCGTGCCGCTGCGAGGAACTGCCTGATGTGGTCGCTCGCCTGGCCCTGGGCTCTCCTCGCGTTGCCACTGCCATGGCTCGCGAATCGCCTGCTTCCGGAAGCGCTTGGCTTGTCCGAGGCTGGCCTGCGTGTGCCTAACCTGAGCAATTTCGAGACGCTCAAGGATCGCTCGGAGACCGAGCAGTTGCTGAACTGGCGTGTCTGGGTCGCCGTACTTGCGTGGATCCTGCTGGTGCTTGCGGCCGCCCGGCCCGAGCGCATCGGCGACGAGCTCGAGGTGCCGGTAGCGGGCCGCAATCTGATGCTCGCTGTCGACCTGTCCGGCAGCATGGACCAGAAAGACTTCGAACTGGCCGGCCGCCGCGTCGACCGCTGACAGCGACCAAGGCGGTCGCGAGTGATTTCATCGCCCGCCGCGAGGGCGACCGAATCGGCCTGATCCTGTTCGGTGAGCGCGCCTACCTGCAGGTGCCGCTGACGCTGGACCGCGATACCGTCAAGATCCTGTTGCTGGAGGCGGAGATCGGGCTGGCCGGTGAGAAGACGGCTATTGGCGATGCGATTACGCTTGCCGTACGTCGTGTTCATGAACAGAAGGCCGACACTGGGGAGCAGGTACTCGTGTTACTTACCGACGGTGCCAACACGGCCGGCGAGGTGCAGCCGCTGAAAGCCGCCGAGCTCGCCCAGCAGGTTGGCCTGCGGATCTACACAATCGGTATCGGCGCCGAATCGATGGACGTCTCGTCACTCGTTGGCGGGCGCCGCGCGATTAATCCCTCCGCCGATCTCGATGAAGTCACATTGACGCAGATCGCGCAGCTGACCGGCGGTCGTTACTTTCGCGCCACCGACACGGCAAGCCTGCAGGACATCTACGCGCTCGTCGACGAACTTGAGCCTGTGGAAGAGCCCGAGTCGGGTTTCAGGCCCGTGAAGTCCTACTATTTCTGGCCCTTGGGTGCGGCGCTCGGCCTGGTTGGCCTGCTGTGCCTCGCGGCCTTGCTGCAGAAGGCCCTGATGCGGCGCAAATCGGAGGTGCAGGCTCATGCTGGCTGACTTCCACTGGATCCGGCCGACCTGGCTGCTGCTGATTCCCGCGGTTGTCGCAGTTGCCTTGTTGTTGGCAAAACGGCAGCTCGGCGCCGGTCACTGGCGCGATGTCATCGACCCGGCCCTGATGCCGTATGTGCTGTCGCGCACACCCGGGCGAGGCTTCGATTTCCGCTGGTGGCTGCTCGGTGTTGCGGGCATTGTCGCAGCCGTGGCGATGGCAGGACCGGCCTGGCAGCGAATTGACCAACCCGTATTCCGCGCCGAGCAGGCCCTCGTGGTGGCACTCGACCTGTCCCGGTCGATGGACGCACAGGACATTGAACCGAGCAGGCTGGCGCGGGCACGCCTGAAGATTCTCGGCATGCTGGAGCGACGGCAGAGCGGGCAGACGGCCCTGCTTGTCTACACGGCCAACGCGTTCACGGTTACACCGCTGACCGATGACACGGACACGATTGCTGCATTGGTTAACAGCCTGAGCACGGACATCATGCCCAGCCGGGGCAGCTACCCCGAGGCCGGCATTCGCAAAGGACTGGCGTTGCTCGAACAGGCGGGCGTGGGCTACGGCGAGGTGTTGTTGATCACGGACGGTGGTTCGTCAGCGGCAGCGGAAAAGGCTGCGCGGGATCTCAAGTCGGCCGGCTATTCCTTGTCGGTGCTCGGCGTCGGTACTCGCGAAGGCGCACCGATTCCGCGACTGGCGGGCGGTTTCGTTACCGATAACCGCGGCGCGATCGCCGTTGCACGGCTCGAAGAGCGCGGTCTGCGCGATCTTGCGACGGCGGGCGGCGGACGCTTCGCGTTGCTGTCGTCGGACGACAGCGACCTGGACCACCTGCTGTCCGGCGAGATTGCGGCCGCGGCCGCGGCGGACGACGATTCGATGGCAACGGACCAGTGGCGTGAAGAAGGCCCATGGCTGGTTCTGTTGCTGTTGCCGCTGGCGGCGCTGGCGTTCCGCAAGGGCTGGGTACTGTTGCTCGTGGTCTTTATTGCGCCGCTGCCCGTTCCGGCACAGGCGGCATTTTGGGAGGATCTCTGGTTCAACAAGAACCAGCAGGCAGCGCAGGCGCTCGAGCAAGGCAGCCCCGCGGATGCGGCGGCGCTTTTCGATGACCAGGAGTGGCGTGCGGTCGCTCGTTACCAGGCCGGCGACTACACCGGCAGTGCGGCAGAGTTCGCGGAGTTTGCAGACACTCGCAACCTTTACAACCTGGGCAATGCGCTCGCGCAGCAGGGCGAGTTCGATGCTGCGATTGACGCCTATGAACAGGTGCTCGAGGCCGATCCGGACAATGAGGACGCGCGCTACAACCTTGATCTCGTGAAGCAGATCAAGGATCAGCAGGAGCAGGAACAAGAGACCCAGGGCGACGACCAGCAGTCCACCGAGAACCCGGGTGGTGAAGGGCAGCAGTCGGACTCGGAGAGTGAGCAGAACCAGGAAGGCTCGGAAGGATCATCGGAATCGCAGCAGCAATCTGAAGAAAGCGATTCCACACAGCGTGGCGAAGACGAGATGAGCGAGGAGGACCTGCAGGCGCTGCAGGAAGAGCTGCAACGCGCGGCCGAGGAAGCGCAGGAGGGAGAGCAACCCCAGCAGCTTTCGGAAGCCGAGCTGGCCGAGTTGCGCCAGCAGCAGGAACAGGAGCAGGCAATGGAACAGTGGTTGCGCCGGATTCCTGACGATCCCGGCGGCTTGCTCAGGCGCAAATTCCGGTACCAGTACCAGCGGTACGGCGTAGATCAGGATGGTAAGGACGTGTGGCCCGACGACGAGGTACAGCCGTGGTAGTAATTCGAACAACGTGGCAACGCGCAGTGGTTGGTGTCCTGGCAATGATGGCGGGCTTGCTGTGGGCCATAAGCGTGTCCGCAGCAGTGACGGCGCGGGTAGACCGACCCACCGTCGATCTCAACGAGTCGTTTACGCTCGAAGTTATCGTTGACACGAATACCGACCTCGAGCCGGACCTGTCCGTCCTTCACGAGCAGTTTTACGTCGGGCAAGTCAGCAAGCTCAGCAATACGTCGATTATCAATGGCGATATCCAGCGCAGCCTGACGTGGTCCGTTGCCCTGATGCCGAAGAATACCGGCGTGCAGTACATTCCCGCGATCGAAATCGGCGCCGAACAGAGCAACCCGGTTCGCATCGTGGTCAACGAACCGACGAACGCACCACCGGGCGAAGCCGATGTGTTTGTCACCAGCGAAGTGGATGTCGACGAAACCTATGTGCAGGCGCAGATCCTGTATCGCATTCGTATCTACCGCGCAGTTGCCACGCGACAGCCGGCGCTGCGCGAGCCGACGATCACGGGTGCAGAGGCACTCTTCGAGCTTGCAGGCGACGAGCGCCAGTACGAGTCCGTGCTGAATGGTCGTGCTTACAACGTCATAGAACGGGTGATTGCGCTGTATCCGCAGGAAAGCGGGGAAATCGAGATATCGCCGGCGCGCTTCGAAGCGCGCGTGCTGCGCGATGGACGCATTACGGGTCGCAAGGTCTTCGAGTCGGAATCTCACAAGATAACGGTGTTGCCCATCCCGGCGCCGCCCGCCGACAGGCCGAATGCTGCGTGGCTGCCGGCACGCGATGTGCAAGCTGAGCGAGGAATGGTCTCGGCCACCGGACGAATTGAAGGCGGGCGAACCGGTGACACGGATCGTGACGCTGTCAGCGCTTGGGCAGATCGAAACCCAGCTGCCGGCAGTCGAAGCGCCGGACGTTGACGGACTGAATATCTATGCGGACATGCCCGAACTCGGTCGGGTGATCGAAGCCGACGGAATACGCGGCGTGCGCCGGGACCAGTACGCCATCATCGGCCTGCTCGGCGGAGAGCTGGAATTACCGCAGCTCGAAGTCCCCTGGTGGGATATCGAGGCCGGCGAATGGCGCGTTGCGACCCTGCCGGCGCGGACGCTGACGGTTGCCGGCGCCGAACTTCCCCCGGTTATCGCAGAACCGCCCGCTGCCGTTGAGCCCGCGGGGACAGCAGCTGTGGCCGATCCGGTTGCGGTGGACCCGGCTGCCGCGCTTGCTGTCACCAGCTTTTGGCAACGTTCGGCCGAGGTGCTCGCGGTGCTCTGGATTCTGACACTGGCCGCGTGGTGGTGGTCGTCCCGGACGCAGCCACAGCGAAGTCGTGAAGCTCGCACTCCGGAAGAGCCGCCGGTCCAGAAACAACAAAAAGAACTGATCAAGGCCGCGCGCAAGGCGGCGAGCGCGGAAGACGGTGACGGCGTGCGCGCCGCCCTGCTGCAATGGGCACGGCTGCAGTGGCCCGACGATGCACCGCGCAGTCTCGGGGATCTCGCGGATCGTGTCGCTCCGCCCCTGGCTGACGAACTTCGCAGCCTGTCGACAGCCAGTTACAGCGCCGCGGGTGGTCGCTGGGATGCGGCGGCGCTCGCGAGCGCGCTGCGCACGATCACGGTCGTCGCGCGCAGGGAAGATGCCGCAGCCGGCGAACCGTTGCCGCCGCTAATGCCACCCGCGAACTGACTACCAGTGACCGACACTGGGCATCGATGCCCAGGGTTCTGCGGGGGGCTGTGCCCCACCTTTTTGCAGCAGCTCGATCGAAATGTTGTCGGGTGAGCGTACGAACGCCATGCGCCCGTCGCGCGGCGGCCGGTTGATGGTCACGCCGGCATCCATGAGCGATTGACACAAGGCATAGATGTCGTCCACCTCATAGGCGAGATGTCCGAAGTTGCGCCCTTCGCCGTATTGCTCCGGGTCCCAGTTGTGGGTCAGTTCGACCTGTGCGTCTTCGTCGCCGGGCGCGGCCAGGAAGACGAGCGTAAAACGACCCTGCTCGTTGTCGACGCGCCGGGTTTCAACCAGTCCGAGCTTGTTGCAGTAGAAATCCAGGGACTCGTCGATGTCCGTGACGCGCACCATTGTATGGAGGTATTTCATCGCCTTGCTCCGCTCCTGTGTTGACCCCACAATGGTGGTCGATCATCACGCCGCAAGCAACCTTGAATCCCGACCAGTGAAAGGCATACGGACAATAACGCTCGACCTCGACGATACGCTCTGGGAGATCCACCCGGTGATTCGGCGAGCGGAGGAACGCCTGTACGCCTGGCTTGGCAAAAACTACCCCAGGATTACCGAGCAGTTTGAACCCGCCGCCCTGCGCGAGGTTCGTGCGCGCGTGGTGCAAGAGCATGCGGATCGGGCGCACGACCTGACCTTCCTGCGACAAACGGTACTCATGGAGGTCGCGACCGCCGCAGGCTATCGCGAATTCCTGGTCGACGAGGCGTTCGCCGTGTTTGACGAAGTCCGCAACGACGTCGCGATGTTCCCCGAGGTTCGGCCCGCGTTGCTGGCACTAAAAAAGCGTTTCACGTTGATAGCCGTGACCAATGGCAATGCCGATCTCAAGAGAATAGGTATCGGCGATCTCTTTGACGGACACATTAACGCCGCGATCGCCGGTGCAGCGAAACCGGACCGGCAGATATTCGATGCTGCGGTGCGTGCCGGTGGGGCGGGCGTGGAACAAACGCTGCATGTTGGCGACCATCCCTTCTACGATGTGCACGGCGCGCGTGAGGCCGGCTTGCGCACCGCCTGGGTCAATCGCGATGGCGGCGACTGGCCGAGCGAGTACGCGCGGCCGGATCTCGAAGTCCAGCACGTCGGCGAACTGGCCGATATCGTGAGCGATTCCGGCTCGTGATTGGTTCCGGCCACCCACTGATCCTCTACGTTCCCGGGCTATTGCCGAAGCCGGAACCGGAACTGCATCGCGAGGCCATTCTGCGTTGCCTGTTAACCGGAGTCCGCCAAATCGATGCGGAGGTGGCCCGGGAGATCGAATCGCTGCCGGGCGCATTCGACCTGGTGTCGTGGACCTACGATTTCTACCGGGAACATCGCGACATGACGCTGGATGCGGCGGCGATCGACGCGCTTATCGAGCAGCCGACGGCCAGCAAGGAGGATATCGCGGAGGCTACCTCGTGGAAGCGCCAGCTCGCGCGTGGAATTTACACCCTGGGCGACATGCTGCCGTTCCTGATTCCCCACGTGGCGAGCGAAAGCACGGCCGTGCACCTGCGCGACCTCTGGCGTTACCTGCATGACACCAACGGCATTGGCGAGCACACGCGCCGCATGCTCAAGGTGCCTTTGCGTGCGGCGACCGAGGCGCATCGACCGGTACTCCTGATCGGTCACAGTATGGGTTCAGTGATTGCGTACGACAGCCTGTGGGAACTCAGCCACGTTGGTCGGGATCATGTTGAGGTCGATACCTTGCTGACGATGGGAAGTCCGCTTGGGCAACGGTATCTGCAAAAACGCATCCTGGGGGCGGGTAAGTCCGGCTTCGGTCGCTACCCGAACAATATCCGCCATTGGGCCAACCTCTCCGCGGTCGGTGACCTGACTGCACTCGATCCGTACCTCGTGAACGACTTTGGTGAAATGCTGGAGCTGGGACTCGTCAACCGGATCAACGACGCGATGATATTCACGAACTTCCGCCTCAATGGCGAACTGAACGTACACGCAGAGTATGGCTACTTCGTAAACGAAAAGACCGCGCACACCATTGTTGAATGGTGGCGCGGTCAGCGGTTTTCGTCTGCCGGTTAGTCAGTCGTGCCAGCGGCAGGTTTGATGACGATGTCGATGCGTCGATTGCGCGCACGACCGGCGCTCGTCTCATTGCTCGCGACGGGTCGTGTTTCACCGTAGCCTGTTGCGATCAGGCGGTAGCTGGGAATGCGCATGGCGTTGATCATGTATTGCTGCACAGACTCTGCACGTTCCTGCGACAGTTCCTGGTTCAGGTCATCGCCACCGTGGGAGTCGGTATGACCCTCGATGATGATCTCGCTGCGAGGGAACACGTCGATGGCTTTCTCCACCTTGGCGAGCAGATCGAAGTTTGCCGGACGTAGTTGTGAGGCGCCACTGTCGAAGCTCAGGCCAACGAGGCGCAGGATAATGCTGTTCCCCTGGCGAAAGACGCGGGCCTCATCGTTTGTGAACAACTTCTCGACTTGCTCGAACTGCTGCTTCACGCGTGCTTGTGCCTCAAGGCGCTGGACGAGCGCTGCGCGCTCCGCGGTTGCACCACCAAGGCGCTCATCGAGCGCGCTCATTTCTTCTTCCATATCGGCGATGCGAACTTCGTTCTCTGCTTTTTCCTGCTCGAGTTCCTGCAGTGTGTTGCGCTGCCGCTCCAGAAACGCGACCAGCTCGGCGGCCAGTTTTTCGCTGCCGTTCTGCATATCAGGAAAGACGTCGGCCGCGCCTGCGACCTGCCGGAGTGATTCCTCCCAGCGCAATACGAGTTCTTCGGCCGTCAGATCCTTGTCCCTTACCTGGCGCACAATCTCCGAGAGGTAGATGGCATGCTTGGCCTCGTAGTTCGCCTCGCGGGCGAGGCTGCGGGGCAAGTCGGTGTCGTAGCGATTCTCGTTGAGTTCACGCTCGGCATCCGCGAGCAGCTGCTTGGCGCGACCCAGGGTAATCGGCGCGTATCGACCGACGCGTGCGCGATCAGCGTCAGCGAGCAGGCGGCGTGTCTCGGAAAGATACTGCGCCTTGATCGCGACGAGTTCGGCTTCCCGGTACAGGCTGGTGGCTTCGATATCGCGCCGGCTGGCGTTCTTCAGATCGCCGCGCTCCAGCAAACGAATGGCATCGCCGAATGTCCGCTGCGCCTGTTGCCAGGTTTCGGGAGAGAGTTCCGGCGCTTTCGCATTGGCAGCGTCCTGGCGACTCTTCAGCACCTGGGCGAACTTGGTCTGCGCCAGAGACGCCTTTTCGGCGGCTTCCCTGAAGTACTGTGTCGCGTCGGCGGCGTTTGCGCGGACCGTTTCGATGTTGCGACCGCGCCGCAAAGCGTCTTCCGCTTCGCTGTACTCTTTCTGACCGCGTTCGAACGCCCGCGGAGCAAGGAGCTCCGCATTGGCGGCTTCAGCCGCCGCCAGTGCGGCGTCGGCGTCTTTGAAAAAGGTCTTGCGTAGCTCGTCCTGCGCATAGCCCTGGCCGGCGAATGAGAGCGCCAGGACAGCGACAACGAGTGTGATGAAACCGGGTCTCGCAACCATTTAATTAATCCTCAGGTCTTTCTGGTCCGAAATCCGCCCAAGCGAAGGCGGATGAAGCACGATATTACATATGCCAGCGCACTTTTTCTGTGCGCCGTGTCCCTGTAAGTCGCGGATTCTAAGCCTGAATACCGACAAAAAGGGCAAATTTCGTGACCTGTGTCGAGTTTTTGGCGAATTCGGGCCTTTACGGGGCTTTTTGTGCTCTAGCTCACAGATACCCTGAGGGGGCAGGCGTACATTGAACCCATGTCCGCCAAGTACTACACGCAGTTCATCCTGACCGACGCTGAATATCGCGGCGGCAATGAGTTCTGCGGCATCGTCGAACTGAACCATCCGATGGAACAGCGCACCGACCGGCAGGATATTGAAGCGATTCTCGCCCGCAATTTTGACCTGAGACAGAGCGCCGTCAGGTTGGTCAGCTGGTCGAGATTGCACTGAACAACTCTGGCGTCGCCATGATTTCCCCCTGACTCTCCCGGCTCCGGCCGGGATTTTTTTTGGCCACTGACAACCTTCTGCCGCGGAGCACATGGATGGTCGCATGCCTATATGCGACAATGCCGCCCCCTAAGTAGCAGCACTCCTGACATTTGCATGAATAAGGCAGACGAAAAACTCCGCGGTATTGCGGTCGTGCAAAGCGGCAGCAAATACAAGACCGGCGCCGGCTTCTCAGCCATCAAGAATGGCCAGAAGCAGGGGCGCGAAGCCACGCCCCTGGTGCGCGGTGACAAGCCGAAATGGCTGCGCGCGCAAATGCCGTCGGGCAAAGGCTATTCCGGTACGCGCCAGATTGTTCACGAACATCGGCTCAGCACCGTGTGCGAGGAATCGATGTGTCCGAACATCGGTGAATGCTGGAATGCGGGTACGGCGACCATCATGGTGCTCGGCTCAGTTTGTACGCGCGCCTGCCGCTTCTGTGCAGTGGATACGGGCAACCCCAAAGGTTGGCTGGATCCGGAGGAACCAAAGAACGCAGCCCGCGCTGTCCAGCTCATGGGGCTCGAATACGTTGTCATCACGTCAGTCGATCGTGATGATCTCGAGGATGGTGGTGCATCGCATTACGCCGAGTGCGTGCGCGAGATCAAGCAGCTCAATCCAACCACCGCGGTCGAGGCGTTAACGCCGGACTTCAATGGTGTGATGGAGCATGTCGAACTGGTGGTCGATTCGGGGCTCGAGGTATTCGCCCAGAATGTCGAGACGGTGCACAGGTTGACGCACCCGGTGCGTGACCCGCGCGCCAGTTACAAGCAGACCATAGCGGTGCTTCGGCACGCCAAACTGCATCGACCGGATGTGCTTACGAAGACCAGCCTGATGCTTGGTCTCGGCGAGCGCGACAACGAGATTCTCAAGACGATGGACGACCTGCGCGCAGCCAACGTCGACATCCTGACCCTGGGCCAGTACCTGCGGCCCACGCCAAATCATCTGCCCGTGGAGCGTTACGTCTCGCCGGAGGAGTTTGAAGGGTACCGGCAGGAGGGCCTCGACAAGGGTTTTGTCGAAGTCGTCGCTGGACCAATGGTGCGTTCCAGCTACCGCGCCGAGCAGGTGTTGCAGAAAAATAATGTCGGGATTGCTATCTGACCATGATCGAGTTTTTGGCCAATTACGGATTGTTCCTCCTTAAAGCTGTCACGATCGTCGTTGCGATTGTCGTCGTCATCGTGGTCGCCGCTGCGGCGGGCCGCAAAGCGACGCACGAGGGCCTCGAGGTCGAAAACCTCAACAAGAAGTACCGCGAGCTCGGCGATGCGCTGCGCAAGGCGGTGTCGACAAAGGAGCAGCGCAAACAGGCGGCCAAGGCGCGCAAGCAGGAAGAGAAGGCCGAGGCCAAGCAGCCGTCCGCGCGGCCGCGCAGTTTTGTCGTCGACTTCAAAGGCGATCTCAAGGCCAGTGCCGTCGCGTCATTTCGCGAGGAGGTCAGCGCAATCCTGGACGTCGCGACCAGTGACGATGAGGTCATCGTGCGCCTGGAGAATCCCGGCGGCCTGGTGCACGAGCACGGTCTTGCCGCTTCGCAAATGGCGCGCATACGTGATCGCGATATTCCCCTGGTGGTCTGCGTTGACAAGGTGGCTGCGAGTGGCGGCTACCTGATGGCGTGCGTGGCCTCGACAGTGTACGCGGCACCGTTCGCAATACTGGGCTCGATCGGCGTGCTGGCCCAGATCCCCAACTTCAATCGCATGCTCGATAGCCACGGCGTGGATTTCGAGCAGATCACGGCTGGTAAGCACAAACGCACGGTTACGATGTTCGGCAAGAACACCGACGAGGATCGCGCGAAACTCAAGGAAGAGCTCGAAGACGTGCACCACCTGTTCAAGGATGTCGTGGCGAAGTACCGGCCGAACCTCGACCTGGAAAAGATCGCCACAGGCGAACACTGGTACGGCACCAGGGCGCTCGAACTTGGGCTGGCGGACGCGCTGCTGACGAGCGACGAGTTGCTCGGCTCGCGGGCTGCGGACCGGGACCTCTATCTCGTGACCTACAAGATCAAGCAGCCGCTGCAAAAACGCCTGATGGGCAACGTCGAAAGCGCCATTGATGGCGCCGAGGCGGTTGGCTGGCGCCGCAAGTTTGAATCACGTTTGCCCCGCTGACGCGGAACTGGCGACGCACAGAGCAGTCAAACGTTGAGCAGGCTGGACTGCCGAGAGGCTATAATCCTGCAAGCTGTCAAGGAGTTCTCATGAGTATGCTTCGCCTCAAGCTGTTGGCCCCACTGGGTGTTGCCGCGCTGGCACTGTGGTCCTGCTCGTCGCAGCCGACCCAGCAGGAAGACGCGCAAATGAAGGCCGAGGCCGCGCGTGCCTTCAACCAGATGCGAGCCAGCATGCCACTCGTAACGGACCGGCCGACGATCGACTTCGTGGCCTGTGTGGCCCAGGCGGTCGTTGCGCAGCTGGAGCCACCCTTTAACGACATCGAGTGGGAGCTCGCGATTTTCGAGGCTGAGTCCGTCAACGCGTTCGCGATGCCGGGCGGCAAAATCGGTGTGTTCAGCGGCATTCTTACCGTGACGGAAAACCAGGATCAGCTGGCAACAGTCATGGGCCATGAAATCGCTCACGTTACCGCGCAGCATTCGAAGAACCGGGCGCAGAGTTCCGAATTGACGAATCTCGGTATCAATGTGGCGGCGATTCTTCTCGGCGGCGGTTACACCGGCACAACCTATACGGCGCAGCAGGCCCTCGCGGCTGGTGCCCAGTTCGGGATTACGTTGCCGCATACCCGCGGGCAGGAATCCGAGGCGGACGTGATCGGGCTCGAATACATGGCGCGCGCCGGTTTCGACCCACGTGAGTCGGTGCCGTTGTGGCAACGCATGGACGGCGCGTCCGGCAGGAAACCGGCAGAATTCATGTCAACTCACCCGTCGAGCGAAACGCGAATCGAGAACCTTGTTTCCCAGTGGCAGACGACGCTTCCTCTCTATAACGAGGCGCGGACCAACGGTTACGCTCCGGACTGTGGCGTTAACCCACGCTATACCGCAGCCGAAGAGCCCGAACCCGAACCCGAACCCGAAAAAGAGAGCAATTGATCGCTACAAGGGCACTGCTCCTGGCGGCATTGCTGGGGATTTCCGGTTGCGCGACGCTTGACGATCTGTGGTCGTCGATGGGCAAGGACGACGGTCCTGCTATCGTTCCTCTCGAAGATCGCCCCGTGGAGGAGCCGCGAGACCCGAACGTCTTTATCCTTGATGTAGCCGGCCAGACCGTGATTGGCGAGCCCGAGATCGTGTTCGCGACCGAGGCCGACACATTGTCGGACCTGGCTCGCACCTATGGCCTCGGCTACGACGAGATCATCGCCGCTAATCCGGGAGTCGACCCCTGGCTGCCGGGTGCTGGCACACCGGTCGTATTGCCGACGCAATACGTCCTGCCTGATACAGAACATCGCGGCGTCATTCTGAATATCGCGACCAAGCGTTTGTTTTATTTTCCCGCGGTGGCAGAGGGGGAAGCGCAACGTGTTCTGACGTACCCGATCGGGATCGGGCGCGTCGGCTGGGAGACGCCACTCGGCGCGACGACCGTCGTTGCGAAAGCAAAAGATCCACACTGGTGGGTGCCGCCGTCGGTGCGCCGTGAGCACGCCGAGATGGGTGACCCGATCCCGTCGGTCGTCCCGCCGGGCCCGGATAATCCGCTGGGGCACCGCGTGCTGAAACTGGACATGCCCGGCTACCTGATTCACGGAACGAACGCGCCCTACGGCGTCGGTATGCGCGTCAGCCACGGTTGCGTACGCCTGTACCCGGAGAATATCGAGTTCCTGTACGAGCTCGTCGAAGTCGGAGAAGCCGTCACGATCATTAACGAGCCCTACCAGTTCGGGAGTCGCGACGGCACGCTTTATTTTGAAGCGCATGAGCCTCTCGAAGACGACCTTGAGCCCGCGGATGAGCGCCTTGCAGCCTTGCTGGACAAGCAGGTCGATGCGGCCGGGCAGGCGCTGAACGAACACCTGCGCACCCACGTCGAGACCCTGGCAGCAGACCCGCGTGGCATTGCGGTCAACGTCTTTGCCTACGATTCGTCCGAATACATGGCACGCGCGCGTGTCGTGCGCAATGCAGTCGAAGTCGACCCGGATGCGCCGACCCTTTCGGAAGTCCGCGAAATGATGGACGAGGTAGCAGCGGAAGTAGCGGCAGAAAAGGAGTCGCTCTGACTGCGACGGTTCAGCGGATGCGTCGAAGAACGTGAAGATGAGTACAGGTACAGCAGGTTGGACCGCCGTCGTTTTTCTGCAGTTCGCAGCGCTTGCCGCCTGTGATGGTGGGGGCAGTGCCCCGGATGCCGGTCCCAATCCGGATCCTGTCATCGAAACGCGGACCGCCGACCTGCTTGATTTTGTGACCGGTTCGCTCCGTATGTGCAGGCCTTTTCGGAAGGCTATTCGGTACCCACCGCATCTGCATTGCTCCAGTTTGATTCGCTGCGTCCGGCCTCCTGAGCCCAGGACCTGAGGGCGGTGCAGGTCGCGGCCGGCAGTCTCGGCTTTCGCCTGGTCAGGATCATCGACAGCGGTGCCGGAAACAACGAATTGTATTGTCTCGAGGAAGTCGACCTGAGGGGGCAGGGGTTCTTCTGCGTGGATTTCGACTCGCCCAACCCACACCACTGTTTCAGTGCCTCACCCATTGTTCGACAGCCATACGAATACGGGATCTGTCACGATCATGCGCGCGACAGGTGCACGTTTCCTGTCGATATCGTCCACCCATCGCTGCGCAAACGCCGCCACGTCGTCCTGTTCAGGCACAACGTCGGCCTGTGGAGCATTGGGTGCTTACAAGGTGTCTGACCTTGCGCATAACGTGGATTCGTTTTTTCAGCACTTTGGCATGCTTGTCCACGACCAAAGCGCCGCCACGCATACTTTGCAGTTGCACGGCTGCGGGTCGGCGGCTTGTCCGTCGAATCTCGACAATGCAGATATCGTCGCCCGACTGAGCGCGGGCACGACGAGCGACTTGCCGGCCACCGAACTCGTCAATGTGCTCAATGCCGAATTGAACGAGGAGCTGGCGCCACTGCTGCTCGGGTCGTCGCTGAGCTGCAGTGAGCCATCCGCAGACAAGCAGCTGTGTGGTACGACCAACACGCTTGGCCGGTATATCAACGGCCAGACGGATCCTTGCCAGAATAGTGCAACGGATTTCGGCAACTCACGGTGGCTGCATATCGAGCAGAATGCGAACATTCGCCAGGACGATGGAGCCGGGGATAGTGTTACACCGGACACGCTGGCCGATGCGATCAACGATGCTTTTGGTTCGCCCTGACGGACCTCAAGCGGGAAGCCCGATGGATTTCGAAATACACCGGCTCGACTCATGCAACTCCGTGCTATTGGAGCGACTGGATCAGGACGTGTTCGACAATGCGATTGACGAGGTGCAGCTCCGGGCCTTTCTGGATGATCCGCGACATTTCATGTTTATCGCGGTCGTGGACGGCACGGTTGTCGGCATGGCCTCAGCCGTGGAGTTATTCCATCCTGACAAGAAGCCCCAGGTGTTCATTAACGAAGTCGGCGTCGCCTCGGCCTGCAGAAACCAGGGTATTGGTCGCAGCCTGGTCGACGCGGTGCTGGATGCGTCAAGGGCTCGCGGTTGTGTTTATGCCTGGCTTGGTACCGATATCGATAACGAGGCTGCCCAGGCTTGCTTCGGATCGGTGTCCGCAGGAGAAAAACCGCAGACTTTTCTGCTTTACGAGTGGGAGCTTGACGGCTCGTAGTAGCGCAGAAAATCCTCCGGGATGTTCCCGAGGCTCTCGGGCCGGCCTGCGCCGACAGGCAACGCCCGGGAGTTGTGCGTGTTCCAGAAGAGATACGTCTCGCCCTGGTAATCCGTTTGCTGCAGGTCATGCAGCAGTGCGGCCATCGCCTTGCCGGTGTAGGTCGTTTCCAGGGTGAGACCAAGTTGCCCCGATGCGAAAGACACGGCGTCTTCGATCGTCTCATCATAGACCGCGTAGCCACCGGCAAAGAAATCGCCACGCCATTGCAGTCGCACACGGTCGGCTGAGTTCGCATCGAATGTTGGGTCAATTCGATGCAACATGCGCGCCGTCTTGCGCATGAGCCGATCGAGAGTCGCCGGATTCGTGAAGCGGTTATCGGCGACGCGCACCGCATGCACCTCGGTTGGCAAATTCGCCGCGGCGAGGCCGAGCACGAGACCTGCAACACTGCCCATCGTGCCATTGGCAATGTAAACGCGCGCCGGGCAGGGGATGTCGCCTTGCGCGACCTGCGCGGCCAGTTCGAGTCCGGCACTTACAAAGCCCGTCGCGCCGAGCCAGCAGGAACCGCCCAGCGGCACGACCCAGGCGTTGCGGCGCTGCAGGAATTTGCGAAACAAGGGAAGTGTGTCGGTCGACCCACCGTAGCGCACGATCTCCGTCCCCAGGCGTCGATGCATATTGAGCATGTACGGCACTTTTGATGTGCGTTTCTGGTGCGCAAGAAAACAGGTGCATTCGAGGCCGATGTCATTGGCGAGGATCGCGGTAGCCAGCGCATGATTGGAACCAACGGTGCCAAACGTCGCCACCCGCGTCGCCTTGCGGTCCAGCGCCCGCTGGAAGATGTACTCCAGTTTGCGCACCTTGTTCCCGCCATAGAGTGGGTTGGTGACATCGTCCCGCTTCACGGCAATCGACCGCGTGCCCGAGGGCGTCGTTACTTCCTTTAGAACGACCGGTGTCGGCAGCTCGGCGAGCTGCACCTTGCGCAGTTGTGCGCCCAGACGCGGGTACGCGGTGGCAAGAGCATCAGTCATTTAACGAGACTATCGAAGTGCATTGTCGATCGCTATTGCTTTAGAATCGGGACACGCTTATCTGGCCAGGTACGGAGACAGGTTTGTCAGAAGCAGTTGACCGCGGTATTACGGTCACAGAGATCGCGGCGATGGGCCAGCCTATCGCTGTGTCGCCAGAAACCACGGCCGCATTCGTTGGCCGTGCCCTTCGTGGACCCCTGAATACTCCGATACTCGTCAAGAGCTTCGGCGAATATCGTCGTCGCTTTGGCGACGTGTGGACGCGATCGAGTCTTGGTCCCGCCGTCAAACAGTTCTTTGAGCACGGCGGCCTGCGCCTGTACATCGTGCGGGTGGCCAACAATGCGCGAGGCGCGATGATCTGCCTGCCGGCGAGCGGCTCGGCGCTGGTCCTGCGTGCCGTCGAACCGGGCTCCACTGAACTCATCCGGGCTGCTGTCGACTATGACGGTATCGACGACGCTGACGATGGACTCTTCAATCTTACGCTCCAACGCGTGAACCCGACGAGCGGACTGGTGGACGACCAGGAGTTGTTTCGCCGCGTCTCCTACGTCAAGGACGCCGAGCAGTTTGTCGGCGACGCCCTGTTGACCTCGACGTTGGCGCGTGTCGAACATCCATACCCGTCGCATCGCCCGGAAAGCACGATGAACAGGAACAGCGGCCAGGACGCGACGTACGTCGGGCCGGTACAGGCCGGAACGGACGGCACCGAGTTGTCTGACTACGACCTTATCGGATCGCGCGCCAGACGATCCGGCTTGTTTGCACTCGAGCAGGTCGAACGCTTCGACATCCTGTACCTGCCGCCGCCCGGAAAAGGAATCGATACCGGTCCGGCCGCCATACTCGCCGCCGAGCTCTACTGCAGGGAACGACGCGCGATGTTGTTCGTCGACCCGCGTGCCGAATGGACAACTGCCGCGGTGGCGGCCCAGGGCGTTCGAGATCTTGGTTACGCCAGTCCGAATATGCTCGGCTACTTCCCGCGCATGCGGGAACGAAGCAGCGACGACATTGCACGTCCTGCGGGCGGCGCGCTTGCCGGCCTTTTCTGTAAACAGGATCGTACGAATGGGCCGTGGCAAGACATCAATCAGCAAGGCATGGGGCTGCAGCGCCGGCTGGTGCCTGCCGAGGATGTCGACGAGGAAGAAACTCTCCTGCTCAACCGGGCCGGATTGAATGTCATTGCGCCCGGACCTGCCGGCCGCGCTCGCCTGACAGGCGCCATTACCATGGGGCGCGGCAGTGAAGCGCACCGCAAGTTTGCGCAGCTGCCCGTGCGCCGTTTATGCCTGCAGATCGTCAATGACATTGCCGGCGCCGCCAAGTGGGCCCTGTTCGAGCCCGGCGATCGTGAGCTGGCCAGGGAAGTTCGTGCGCAAATTACGACCTACTTTAACTGTCTCAACGAGCTTGGTGCCTTCTCCGACGATCGCTACATCGTTGAATGCGATGCAGGCGTCAGCAAGCGCCATGACAGTGGCCAGCGTGGCGTGACGATTCTGTTGGTCTTCCACCCGTCGTCATGTGACGAACCGGTTTCCCTGACGCTGCACCTGACGGCTTCTGGTTGCCGGGTGGGCAGTACCGCGTTTGCACCGACCGTCGAGAACTGCGCCTGAATCCGCGCCGCGGCCGTTGACATAACGCCGCTACACCAGCACCTGGCGCTTGTCATACAAGCATCTGCGTTGTGCCACCAATATATCGGGAGGGGGTATGAGAGACAGCGATGTCCTGGACAATAACCCGCAAGTATCTCGATCGGCACTGGAAGCCATGCACGGCCAGGTATTCGGCTGGGCCCTCTCCCGCTGCAATTTCGAGCAAGTGGTAGCGGAGGATCTGGTGCAACAGGCGTACGTGGAATTGCTGACCGGTAAGGCACGCTTTGACGGCGAGTCGTCGTTGCAGACATTCGTGTTTGCGGTCGTGCAGAACCTGGCTCGCAGCCGCTTTCGCCGCATCACCTCTCGCTTGCGGTTGGCGCGGCAAGCTGCACCAACAGACGCCGGCATCGTGCATCCAGTCGAACCCGGCGGGAACGATGTTGTTTGGCAGGCCGTGCAGACGCTGCCACCAAGACAACGCGATATCGTGGAGCTCGTATTTTGCCGGGACATGACCATTGAAGCGGCTTCTCGCGTCATGGGTGTTGCCACCGGTACGGGACGAGTGCACTACGACCGGGCCAAGAAAGCACTGAAGGAAAAGCTGGGAAATGATCTCGAAAATGACTGATGCAGACAAGACATTGCAGAACCGCTTGAAACGCGCACAGCAAGATATTGAGCAAGGCCAGGTGCCCGGCTTCGATAGCGTCTGGGCGGCCGCCGAGGAGCGTGCCGCTACGGTCCGGATACGGGGCTGGTTGGCGAGCGGTGCGATCGCCGCCGCGATCGTTGCCACGATCACTGTCGGATTACTGCGCCCTGCAGAGCAGAAATGGGAGTTTGTCGATCCCGCCGAACTTGAAAGCAGCACCAGCTGGGTTGCGCCAAGCGACGTGTTGCTACCTTACCACCGAGTTGACATATATCGTGAAATTCCAGTGCTCATCGAGTCAACCAAGACAGAAGAAGGAGCGTTACTATGAGGAAAGGAATTCTATGTTTGCTGGTAATCGCCAGTCTGGGCATGGCTACGGCGATTGCCGCAGAGCCCAAGGATGTATTTAAAGGCAAGCTGTTTGCCCCGAATGTCATCCTGGAAAACCGGGATGCGTTGCAGCTGAGCAAAGAGCAATTCACAGCTATACGCGCAGCAGTTGTCGAGGTACAGGCCGGTGTCGCAGAGCACGAGTGGGATATGCAGGAGGCGTACCAGGCACTGATGCTCGAGCTCGACAAGTCGCCTGTCAGCGAAGCAAAGGTTTTGGAGTACGCCGGCGCGGCATTGCTGGCGGAAAACCAGGTAAAGAAGAAACAGATGGCCATGCTGGTCCGACTGAAGAACCTGCTCACGGCCGAACAGATACGTTACCTGGAATCCACGTACGCGAATTAACGCTGCGTATGTGCCAGAGGAAAGGGTAAGCCCATGATCAAGAAACGCGTAGTTTCAGTATGTGCATCGTTGCTGCTCGGCGTTGCCGGTTGCGGAGGCAGCGATGGCGGTAGTCCGAATGTCCCGCCACCACCTCCACCAGCGCCTGTAACCAAGCTTGAGGCCTTCCAGTTCCTGAACCAGGCGAGCTTTGGCGCGACGGAAGCTGAAGCCGATGCCGTTATCGCGATGCGCCAGGAGCAGTGGATCGACAACCAGATGGCGCAGCCGACGTCGTTGCAACTGCCGCACATGCTGACATTACCCCCGCCGCAGTTCATGGGCCAGTTGCACGCCGATCGCGTCGATATCTGGTTCCGCAATTCGCTGTGGGGTAACGATCAGCTGCGCCAGCGCGTCGCCTTTGCGCTGTCGGAGATCCTGGTAGTCTCGCAGCTCGGCGCGCTGCAGGGTCGCCCTTTCGCAGTTGCTGACTACTACGATGTGCTTGCGAGAAACGCGTTTGGTAACTACCGGGATCTCCTGGAGGAAGTCACGCTGCACCCGGCCATGGGTGTGTACCTGAGCATGCTCGGCAACGAGAAGCCGAATCCGGCGTTGAATATTCGTCCCGACGAGAACTATGCGCGCGAACTGATGCAGCTGTTTTCGATCGGGCTGGTCGAGCTCAACCTCGACGGGAGCGAGAGGCTCGACGCCAATAACCAGCCGATCCCGACGTACAACCAGGAAATCATCGAAGGTTTCGCACACGTATTCACCGGCTGGACCTGGGCGGACTCGCCGAGCTTCGGCAGTGGCCGCGTACCTCCTTCAGAGCCAGTACACACCGATGGAGCTGTGGCCGGAATACCACGACACGGGCCCCAAGATTCTGCTGAACGGTGTGACTCTGCCAGCCGGACAAACGGGTGAGCAAGATCTCGCGGACGCACTCGACAACATTTTTGCTCACCGGCAATGTCGCGCCATTCGTGGCGATCCGGCTGATCCAGCGACTCACGACGAGCAATCCATCGACGGCCTACGTACGGCGTGTCGCGGAGGTCTTCAACGACAATGGCTTCGGCGTAAGAGGAGATCTTCGGGCGGTCGTCAAGGCGATCCTGCTGGATCCGGAAGCGAGCCCGGCGATGCCGATGGAGATTGACGGCAAGCTGAAAGAGCCGTTACTCCGACTAACGCAGTTGTACAAGGCTTACAATGCGGCGTCGACGAGCGGCAAATACCCGTTGTTGGCCGCGTACATCCTGTTTGCACAGGGGCCACTGCAGTCGCCGTCGGTTTTCAATTTCTTTCAGTCCGTTCTATGCGCCACCCGGTGAGATCCGGGACAGCAGCCTCGTTGCACCAGAGTTGGAGATCGCAACTGAGTACACGAACACCCTGCTGACGAACTACCTGTTTGGCCAGATCTTCGGTCTGAACCAGACGAATGAGAATCTCGAGGAAGACGATATCTATATCAACATCCAGGAGGAGATGGACGTCGCGACGGACATCGACGCGCTAATCAACATGGTGGCGGGCAAACTCCTCGGCGGCGAAATCTCGAACACGTTGAGAACCGAGATCAGGGGCATGCTCGAGCGTGTGCCTGAGGCCGGATGCGGCAATTCGTGCGGCCGAGACGATCTACTTCGTCGTCACATCACCCGAATTCGCGCACCAGCGGTAAGCGGGGAGGGAACATGAAGACATTGAACAGACGTGATTTCCTGAGGACCAGTGGAGCCGCTGCACTAATGGCTGCGACACCGGGCACTCTCCTACGCGCAAGTGGTCGGCGGCCCCGGGCCGTTCACGGACTATCGAGCACTGGTCTGCGTATTCCTGTTCGGCGGCAACGACTCCTACAACATGCTCGTGCCGAATACTCGCGGCCGAGTACGCGCAGTATGCTGCAGCGCGCCAGAATCTCGCGCTGCTGCAGACCGATTTGCTGCCGATCACGCCGGCTGTCATCACCTGGCCCGGACTTCGGGCTGCATCCGGCGATGGGCAGAATCCAGACCTTGTTCGAAGCGGGCAACGCAGCCTTCGTGACGAACGTCGGTCCGCTCATCGAGCCAACCACGAGGGACCAGTACTTCAACGGCTCTGTCACGCTGCCGCCGCAGCTGTTTTCGCACAATGACCAGCAGGACCAGTGGACATCGTTGCGCGGCAACGTCCCGAGCAAGACAGGCTGGGCAGGCCGCATGGCAGACCTGATCCGGGACGGCGTGGCCGGCCAGCAGATGGCGACCAATGCGTCACTCGCCGGATCAAACCTGTTCCAGTCGGCGGACGAGACGGTTGCCTACGTCATGGGACCGAACGGCCCGATTCGCGTACACGGGGTTCTCGACAACGCCAGGCGACATTCTCAACGAGCAACGTCTTGCGTTCCTGCGTGTCGTGGACGCAGCGTACGATTCGGTCTACGCACGCGGCTTCGCCGAGGTGCAGCGCCGCGCAATCGATGCGGCGGAAACCCTGTGAGCGCGGCAATCGACGCCGGGCCGCCGACTCAACACCGTGTTCCCGCAGTCGCAACTCGGTACGCAGTTACGCACGGTTGCACGCCTGATCGCGGTGCAGGATCAGCTGCAGATGCAGCGCCAGGTATTTTTCGTGGCGACGGGTGGCTTCGATTCGCACGACGACCAGAACGAGAACCAACCCGGGCTGCTTGGCGGAATCAGTGACGCTGTCGCAGCGTTCTACGAAGCGACTGAGGAGTTGAATATCGCGGACAGCGTGACGACGTTCACGCAGTCGGACTTCGGCCGGACGCTGACGTCGAACGGCGACGGGACGGATCACGCGTGGGGTGGCAACCAGCTGGTCGTCGGCGGCGCGGTCAATGGCCGGGACCTGTACGGCAGCTACCCGCTACTGCAGATCGGGGGTCCGGACGACGTCGGTGGCGGTCGAATGATCCCTTCGACTTCTGCGGACCAGTATGCGGCAACGCTGGCGCAAGTGGTTCGGAATTCCCGATACGGACCTGGATATCGTGGCACCGAATCTCGAACAATTTTGCCCAGCGCGATCTTGGGTTTATGATTGGCTGAACAAACAGGGGCCAAGCTGGTCTCTCTATAAACGATCATTCCGGGGAAACCAGATGAAACTGACACGAACAGCCGTCCTGGCTGCCGCCCTTCTATTAGCTGCCTGCGGTGACCATGAAGATCCGGCCACCACCGAGCCCGTCGATGCCGGCGTACAGCTGCACGCGTTGTTTGACGAACATTTTCAGCGCGATCTTGAAATGAACCCATTGCGAGCGACGTTTATTGGTGACTATCGTTACAACGACCGCATGGCGAACAGCAACAGTCCGGAATACCGGGCGGCTGCCGAGGCGATGGACAAGGAGTTCCTGCAACGCCTCCTCGAGATAGACCGCGAACAACTGAGCTACCAGGATCAGTTGAGCTATGACATCTTCCGTATCGGCAGGGAAGAGTCGCTCGAGAGCAACCTGTATCCGTTCCACCTCCAGCCGATCAACCAGTTCTACTCGATTACGAACTTTTTCGTGCAACTCGGCAGCGGTGCCAGCGCGCACCCGTTCAAGACGGTCAAGGACTACGAGGACTTCCTGTCCCGCGCCGACGATTTTTCGGTCATCATCGATCAGCTCATCGTCAATATGAGAGAGGGCATGCGCGAGGGCGTGGTGCAGCCCCGAATTCTCATGGAGAAACTGCAGCCGCAGATCGATGCGCACATCGTCGAGAATGTCGAAGACAGCAATTTCTACACGCCCGTCAAGAATATGCCGGAGGACTTCAGCCCTGAGGATCGTGAGCGCCTGACCGCGGCGTATGAAGACAAGATCACGAACACGATCATCCCGGCGTATCAGCGCATCAGCAATTTCGTCGGTGACGATTACCTGGGCGCCGCGCGCGAGACGGTCGGGCTCTATGCACAACCGAACGGCGTGTCATGGTATGAGTTCATGGTGCGCCTGCGCACCACGACGGACATGACGCCGGAGCAGATTCACCAGATCGGTCTGGACGAAGTCGCTCGCATCCATGGCGAGATGCACAGCGTCATGGAAGAAGTTGGTTTCGACGGTGACCTGAAGGAATTCTTCGAATACATGAATACGGACCCGCAGTTCTTTTTTGAAGAGCGGGAGCAACTCATCCAGGGTTACCGCGACATGTCCGATCACATCTCCGAACTGTCGAAGGACCTGTTTGAGATCTTCCCGAAGACCGGGTTTGAGGTCCGGGCCGTCGAACCGTTCCGCGAAAAATCGGCATCTGGCGGGTCTTACCAGGCGGGCACGCCGGATGGTGCCCGTGCGGGAATCTTCTATGCCAACGCGTATGACCTGAGCGCACGTCCGAACTGGGCAATGGAATCCTTGTTCCTGCACGAAGCCATTCCGGGACATCACTTCCAGATCATGATTCAGCGTGAGAATGAGGACCTGCCGGAATTCCGCCGTTTCGGCGGGTTTACCGCCTTCTCCGAAGGATGGGGTCTGTACGCAGAATCGCTGGGTAAGGAGATTGGTGTTTACACCGACCCCTACCAGTATTTCGGCGGACTCAATGCCGAGTTGTGGCGCTCGATTCGCCTGGTAGTGGACACCGGAATTCATGCCAAAGGCTGGTCGCGCCAGCAGGTCCTTGACTACATGTATGAGAACTCTGCTGTAGCCGAGGCGCGTGCCGTTTCCGAGGCGGAGCGTTTCATGGCCATTCCGGGCCAGGCACTCGCGTACAAGGTTGGCCAGCTCAAGATCCGCGAGATTCGCGACAATGTCGAGGCGCGGCTTGGCGATCGTTTTGACGTCAAGGCCTTTCATACCGAGGTGCTGCGGGACGGCGCGATGCCGCTCTCGATGCTGGAGGCCAAGATCGATCGCTGGGTAGACGCGCAACTCTGAACGCGTCCCGCCACGCGGCAATCGTGTAACCTGTCGGCATGAAACTCGATCGGTTCATTCGCGTCGCGATCGCGGTCGTCGTTCTGCTCGTCTTCATTGTCGCGACGGGCGCGCTGCTGTTCATTTCCGAAGCGGCGCTCAATGTCTGGGACCGGCTGAAAGCGGGTCCCCCGGCGTTGCTTTACGCGTATGTCAGCGTCATGTTGCTGCTGGCGGTCACGGCCCTGTGGCTGATCTGGCGGCTCGTAATTCGTCGCAAAATCGCACCGGCAAGGAAGCTCTCGTCGGCACCGCTTTCGAAAGAGGATATCGAGTCCCGACTGCGCGAGGCAGAAGCGACGGGTGTCGACGTCAGTAAGGCGCAGGCGGAGCTCAAGGAACTGGCTGCGCGCAAGGACACCGTGCACCTGTGCTTCTTCGGCGAAGTGAGCTCGGGCAAGAGCTCGCTAATCAAGGCGCTTGTGCCAGAGGCGAACGTAGTCGTCGATGTGGTGGGCGGCTCTACCGACGATGTCCGTCACTATCGCTGGCGGGACGATAGCGGAGCAGAAATTCTGCTGACGGACGTCCCGGGTATCGGCGGTGGCGCACGCGAACACACCGAGGCCGCGGTCGAAGAGGCGAAGCGTGCCAGCGTCGTGCTGTTCGTTTGCGACGGCGACCTGACAAGGTCGGAAGCGGATTCGATCAAGTCTCTGCTCGCCTTTGACAAACCCCTGGTCATCGTCTTGAACAAGGCCGATCGGTTCACTGCCGATGAGCAGGCAGCGCTCATGCAAAAACTGCTCGAGCGCGTCGAGAACATCGGCGGCCAACTGGATCGCGACCACGTCGTCGCGGTCAGTGCAGGCGGCGAGATCGACGTTATCGAGCGGCGGGATGACGGTAGCGAGGAGAGCACAAGACGCACCCGTCCTGCGGACATTGGCGTGCTGGTTGTCGCTATCAATCGCATGCTGGCGGAGGAGGGCGAGGCGCTCGACGCACGTCGCGAGCGAGCGGTGTTTCGCATGGCCGCGGCCCGCCTCGCGGTGGCCGAGGGTGAGTATCGACTGCAACGATCCGAGCAGATTATCCGCAGCTCGACCCGCAAGGCCATTGTCGGTGCACTGGCCGCGATCAGTCCAGGTACCGACATCCTCATACAGGGTTACATCGGGACGGCGATGACGCAGGATCTCTGCAGGCTTTATGGTGCGGCGCCGCGAGATCTCGATATCGAGGAATTCCTGAGTTTGAGCCAGAGTCGCGTGGGAAGGGCTTTGCCATTGTCACTGGCTGTAGCGGGCAACGCTCTCAAGGCGTTTCCGGGCCTCGGAACGGTCGCCGGCGGCCTTGTTCACGCGGTCGCCTACGGCCTGATTTTCGACGCCTTGGGTCGCAGCCTTGTTCTGACGTTGTCACGTCATGGCGCGCTGCTACCGGATGTGGCCGCCAGGGAATTCGAGGAAGGAATCAGTGAGCATTTGGAAGCGGGCGTACGCCGCATTGCCAAAATGGCCCTGGACGAGAAAAAACGCTAGGCACGGCGGAGCCGACCAGGAAGATCATCTCGGTCTCGCGCGCGAGAGCCTGCGCGAGCTCGTCCACGACACGCGCCTGCCTGCCGGCGTCCGCGATTCCCTGGTACACGATTACGAGGCCGTGCAGGGCATGCTCGACAAGATTGAGCACGGGCATCTGCACCTCGCGGTCTTTGGTCGGGTAAGCACCGGCAAGTCTTCGTTGCTCAACGCATTGATCGGTGAGGAGCGGTTCTCGGTTAGTCCGATCCATGGCGAGACCCGGTATTCGTCGATGCAGGCCTGGAACGAGGTCGATACAGGCGGCGTTTTTCTTATCGATACGCCCGGGCTTGATGAAGCGGGCGGTGAAGATCGAGAAACACTGGCGAAAGAAGTTGCGGGTCGCGCCGATCTCGTTGTCTTTGTCCTGGATGGTGACCTGACAGAAACGGAACTCGATGCGCTGAAGGCGCTGCTGGCACAAGGTCGGCCTGTCATCGTGGCGCTCAACAAGTCCGACCTCTATACACGCAGTGAAGTCGATGCCTTGCTCGCATCGATTCGTGCAAAGACAAAGGGCCTCGTCGAGCCGGACCACATCATCATTGCTGCTGCTCAGCCACGCGCGCAATCCGTTGTTGAGATTGACGCATCCGGCAATGAAATCACGTCGGAGCGAGCGCGCCGTCCGGATGTTGCAGCGTTGCGCCTCAAGCTTTGGGACATTCTCGAGGCAGAGGGCAAGACGCTCGCCGCACTGAACGCGAGCCTGTTTGCCGCTGATCTGTCGGACCAGGTCGGCCGGCGTATTCTCGCGGCGCGAAAGGAGATTGGCGACAAGTTGGTGCGAACATACTGCATCGGCAAAGGCGTTGCCGTGGCGCTGAACCCGGTGCCGGTGGCCGATCTGTTCGCCGCTGCATTCATCGACGTTGGCATGGTGGTGCACCTGTCACGCGTGTACGACCTGCCACTGAGCCGCAAAGAGGCGGGCTCCATCGTCAGGGTGATCATTGCCGAATCGGCCGCTCTTATGACGACGGTCTGGGCGCTGCACCTCGTTTCCAGCGCGCTCAAGGTTGGCACGTTGGGACTGTCGACAATCCTCACGGCTGGCGCGCAAGGCGCGATCGCCTACTACAGCACTTACCTTGTCGGCGAGGCTGCCGGCAAGTATCTCGCGGACGGCAAGTCCTGGGGTGAGGGCGGACCCAAAAAAGTCGTCAAGGAAATCCTCGACTCACTCGATCGCGACACGGTGTTGCTCGATGCGAAGCGTGAAATCCAGGCGCGGCTCGGATTCAGTTGAGATGGATCGAGAGACCCGCCTGCGCCGCATCTGGGAGACTATCCAGGACATCCCGCCGGGCACCGTCGCGAACTACGGGCAGATAGCCGAATACGCGGGGATCCCGCGGGGCGCGCGTCAGGTCGGATACGCGCTGCGCCACGCGCCCAAAGGGCTTGAGTTGCCCTGGCACCGGGTAGTCCAGTCGTCAGGGAAGAGCGCGTTCGATGCAGGCAGCCGCGCATACCGGACGCAGCGTGATCGCCTGGCCGACGAAGGGGTGGTGATGCTGAACGGCAAAGTCAATATGAGCAAGTACCGGTGGGAACCGGGTCTCGATGAGTTATTGTGGAAACCGACCTCAACCTGGGACGAAGCGTGAGACTCAGAAGCAAAATCCGGTCGGTCTTCCTTCGTGTGCTTCTCTCGAAACGCTCGCGCCGCTTGCGGCGTTCATACTTTGAGTTGCGACGCCGGCTCGGACGAAAAGGGCATGTCGTCAGCGCGTTCCTGCAGCTCGATGATCCCTATTCCTATTTGCTGGCGCGCTACCTGCCGGAACTCGCGGCGACATACGATATCGAGCTGAAAGTGTACCTGTCGCAGGCGCGCGGCGACGCGTATCAGCCCGCGCCGGACATGGCCGCAGAGTACGCGGCGATGGATGCGCAGCGCGTCGCGCGCGAACTCGGAATTCCTTTCCTCGACAAGGGTGTGACACCGCCTGTGGAGCATCGGCGCGGCTTGCTCGACGTGCTGGCAGCGAGGGCAGAACAGGACGACTTCGCCGAAGAGCTGTTCGCGGTGCTCGGTGTTTACTGGCGCGGCGATACGGAAGCGGCCGCCCGTCGCTCGGACACCGGCGAATCCGGCGGGGCCGACAAGATCATTGCCAGGTCGCAGCGCCTGCAGGAGCGGCTCGGGCACTACAACAGCGGGATGCTGTACTACGGCGGCGAGTGGTACTGGGGTGTGGATCGATTGCACTATTTGACCGGCAGGCTGGATGAAATGGGCGTCACGCGCGACGGCGCCAAAGGCGCGCGACTTGCCTCTTTAAGACAGTCCATGCGGCTCTCCCTGCCTGTGGCGCCACCAGCGGCCGCCAAACAACTGCCACCGCTTGAGTTGTTTCATTCGTTTCGCAGCCCGTATTCCTATCTGTCGCTACGGCGCGTGTATGAGATCGCCGATGCCTTCGGACTTCAGCTGACCTTGCGGCCCGTGCTCCCGATGGTGATGCGTGGCATGCTGGTGCCGCGTCCGAAACTGCTCTACATAGCGAAAGACGCGGCGCGCGAGGCGGAACGGCTCGGGATGCCGTACGGAAGAATTGCGGACCCGGTCGGTAAAGGTGTCGAGCGATGCCTGGCTGTGTATCGTTACGCCGAGGCGGAGCGCAAGGGCCGGGACTTCCTGGTCAATGCGGGAGTGGCGATCTGGAGTGAGGCCGTCGATGTATCGACGGACAAGGGGATGCGCAAGGTGACGGGGCGCACAGGCCTGTTTTGGCCAGACGTGCTGGCTGCCATGGAATCCGAGGATTGGCGGCCCGAGGTCGAGGGCAACAGGGAATCGATGATGGCGTCTGGTTCCTGGGGGGTCCCGACGATGCGCCTTGGCAACGAGGTATTTTGGGGGCAGGATCGCGACTGGTTGTTGGCGCGGCATATTGAAGAACTCTGTGACACGGGAGACGGGATACTCGTATGACAACAGTAATATTTTCGCACGGCCAGGAAAGCGGGCCGTGGGGCACGAAGATTCGTGCGATGGCGGAACGGGTCAAAAGCCTTGGTTGCCAGGTTGAGAGTATCAACTACCAGGGGATAGCGGACCCGACGGAACGCGTCGAGAAGTGCGTACGCAAATGCGCGGGCATCGAGGACACGCTGATCCTCGTGGGATCGAGCATGGGTGGGCACGTCGCAACGGCAGCCGCGGAACGCGTCGGTGCTGCGGGGCTGTTCGTGCTGGCCCCGGCCTTTTTCATGGAGGATTACGAAGACCTCACGCCTGAGCCGCCGTCGATGCCGATCTGCATCGTGCATGGCTGGCACGATGTTGTCGTGCCCGTTGAGAACAGCATTCGCTATGCGAGGAGCTGCAGCGCAACATTGCACATCGTCGACGGTGATCATCGACTGACGGCCAATATCGACGAGATCAACGACTACCTGGAACAGTTTATAAAAACAGCAAGCGCGTGATATTCACTGACGGAGGGATAAACATGAAGTACTGGGTTCTGGCAATTAGCCTGTTTTTAGTGGGCTGCGGCGGCGAGTCGGGTGATGCCGATGAGGCAAGCGCAGAAACTGCCGGCGCGGAGATCGCCGATGCGCTGAATGATGCGCAGGATGCGGCCGCCGATGTCGAGGTGCTGCTTGACGAGGCGAAAACTGACATCGATACGGCGATCGAAGAAGCGGAAGAGGCCATAGAAGACTGAGCCAAAAGGTGCCAGTCACCTTAGACTCAGTAAAAGGTGACTGACACCTTTTTGAATGAGCTAAAGGTCCAGGCGCATGCCCTGCGTTGCATAGCGGAAGCCGCGCCGTTGCACTTCGGCCTGCTCGGGGCTGCCATCGATCAACAACGGGTTCGAGTGGTTCATGTGAATAAAGATCACGCGTGCTTTCTCATCGTCTGTGAGTGAGCTGAACAGCGCCATGCTCTCGGAGACAAAAGGATGCCTGATCTTGCTCATGTCGCGACCTTCCAGCTCCCCGTCTTTGAAGAACGTCGCATCGAGCAATGCATAGTCGACGGACCTCACGACGTCGCGAATGTCGGTGGCCCACATCTCCCACTTGTCGATATCGGGAATAAACACCGCTGATTTGTTCGGCCCTTCGATACGGAAACCGACCGTCTCCGAGTACTCGTCGCGATGCGGCACCAGTATCGGCGTGACGCTGACATTTGGGCTGATTTCCACGCGCTTCCCGCCGGCTAAACCGATTAACTCAATATTCTGCAGCTGCACGAGCTGGCTCCACGGGCCGTTCGTCGCCAGGTATTCGCGCATGCGCGGCATCACGTACACGGGGACGCCGCTTGTCCCGGCCGCTTCGCGGCCAAAATGCATCAGGCCGGTGTAGTGACCCATATGGGCATGGGTCAGGAATACGCCGTCGAGCAGGAACTCACCATCGGGTGCAACGCGGTGAAGATCGTACAACTGCTCGCGCATATCCGGGGTCGCGTCGAACAGGTACTTCGTCCTGTTTGCAGAATCAATGACAGCGATGGAACTCGCCATACGCCTCGTGTCGCGATCTTCCCAGGCACGCATGCAGTGGGGTTGGTAACAATTGGTCTGCGGGTAGCCTGCGTCCTGCGCGATGCCGAGTACGTGAATGTAGGTTTCCTCTGCGACTGACACAAACGGGCAAAGAGCCAGCAGCAGTGCAGGTATCGGCTTCAGGTTCATCACCGGAGTATAGTAAATCCTGAAAGTCAACGATCTGCTGACGCGTTCTTTTGGGTAGACTGGAGCGCAATGAACGTCGCTGGTTTCATATTCCGACCACTTTACTGGCTGGCAGGAAAGGTGTTCTCCATCTGGGCACGACCCGTGGTGAGCCCGGAGATGCCGGCTGAGTACATCACGGACACCGATGCAGCCGTGTGCTATGTCCTGGAGACTGGCGGACTTGCCGACGTTCTCGCGCTGGAGCGCGCGTGCGCGCAGCACGGCATGCCTTCACCGACAGAGCCGTTCGAGTTTTGCGGCAACCGCGAGTATCGGCGTTTTGTCGTATTGCGCAGGTTGGAAGGATTTATCTATCGCCGCCCGCGCAAGGAGGGCTCGCGACGCCTGCAACGAATTATCGAGGCAGCCGAGGACGGCGACCAGGAGTTGTTGCTGATACCGGTCGCTATCTACTGGGGCCGCGCACCAGGAAAAGAGCGTTCGATGCTGCAACTGATGTTCTCAGAAGACTGGGATGTCATGGGTCGGACGCGCAAGTTCTTCACCACGATCTTCCAGGGACGTAATACGCTGTTGCGGTTCAGCCACGCACTGCCTTTGCGTTCAATTGACGAGCGCGGAAGTAACCCCGAGATTGCTTTCCGCAAAGTGTCGCGCATCCTGCGAGTGCATTTTCGCAAGCGACGCGTAGCGACAGTCGGGCCGGATCGGTCACACCGCCGCACTTTGATCAAAGAGGTCCTCAGGGCACCATCCGTGCAGCGCGCAATTGCGGCTGAGGCCGGCGACGATTTTCGCAAGCAGCAGGTCGTGAAGGGCTAAAGCGGAGAAATACGCGCTCGAAATTGCGGCCGATATCTCCTTTCCCACCATTCGCATCCTCGACCGAGTGCTTCGATGGTTATGGCACCGAATCTATGACGGCATCGAACTTAACCACATGGAGCTGGTGCACGAGGTCGCGAAGGACAAGGAGATCATTTACGTTCCCTGTCACCGCAGCCATTTCGACTATCTGCTGCTTGCCTACGTGACCTACCACGCAGGCCTGCAACTACCGCACGTTGCCGCCGGCATTAACCTCAATATGCCGATTGTCGGAGGGATCCTGAGGCGCGGCGGTGCGTTTTTCCTGCGGCGCACGTTCAAGGGCAATCGACTCTATGCAGCCGTCTTCGATTCCTATATTCACCAGATACTGGTCAAGGGTCACTCGATGGAATACTTCGTCGAGGGAGGCCGGAGCCGGACCGGGCGATTGCTTTCGCCGAAGGGCGGCATGCTGGCCATGACAGTCAACTCCTTCATCAAGAGTCCGCAACGACCGGTTGTGTTCGTACCGGTGTACTTCGGTTATGAAAAACTGATCGAAGGTGACTCGTTCATCAGTGAGCTTGGCGGCGCGCAGAAGAAGAAAGAGTCACTGGGCGGCCTGATCCGCTCGGTCAAATCGTTGCGCGATCATTTCGGCAAGGTGTACGTGAATATCGCCGAGCCCATTGAGCTGGACCCAATCCTGGATCGAACACGGCCCGACTGGCGCGACTACAAGCCGGATAATGGCGAGCGGCCCGGGTGGCTGGCCGGCGTCGTGGAGACGCTTGGCAGCCAGATCATGGAGAACATCAACTCCGCCGCTGCCGTGACACCGATCAGCCTGCTGGCGTACGTGTTGCTGGCCACGCCGAAGCAGAAGATCGGCATCGACGAGCTGCGGCGGCAATTGCAGATGACGCTCAACCTGTTACAGCGCTTCAAGTACTCGGACCTGGTCACCCTGCCGGACTGGACGCCTGACGCGATCATTGAGCATGGCGAACAGCTCGATGTTATCAGCCGGACAACACATCCAATGGGTGAAGTCATCCATATGGAAGAGCGCACTGCCGTGCTCATGACCTACTTCCGCAACAACATCCTTCATCTTCTCGCTGTCCCGGCATCCGTGGCCTGTTGCTTCATTCAGGGAACAGAACTCGCGCACGCGGAACTGCAGCGCCTGGTCCGGCTGATCTATCCATTCATGCGACGAGAGTTGTGCCTGAAATGGGACTCTGATGACAGTCGACGAGGTCACGACCGAGGCGATCGAGTCACTTATCGACGTCGATATCCTGACTCGCGGGAAGCGCAAGAATACCCTGGTCAGACCACGGGCAGGTTCGGAAAAAGCATTCCAGCTGTTGATGCTGGGTCAGACCATGGTGCCGATGCTGCAGCGCTTCTACCTCGTCATCGCGATACTCGTCGGCAATGGTTCGGGCAGACTGTCGCGCGGCGGCCTCGAGTCAATGTGCCAGCAGAGCGCCGAGCGGCTGTCCATGATCTACGGCTTGCACTCGCCGGATTTCTTCAACAAGACGCTGTTTCACGATTTCATCAAGACCCTGCACGAACAGGGCGTGCTGCGCCGCGACGAGGAGGGCACGATAGAGTTCGACGACGATATCCATTCGATCGGTGCGGATGCTCGCCTTGTTCTTGGCGAGGAGATTCGCCACAGTATCCTGTCGCTTACGATAAGGGACAACGCCTAGTGGCCGGCGCCCGGCAGATTACGTCCTGGCGCAAAAAAACGCCCAAAATCGGATGCAAATCCTTGTTTTAGGCGTGGCGAAGGGCTAAAAAGGACTGATGATTCAACGGCTCACACAAGATTTCGCTCGCCTGGCGTCTCGCCGGGCCCGCGCCGTCCTGCTTGTGGCCTTGCTGAATCTGGCGCTCGTGCCCTGCACGATGGCCCTCGAGGTCGTCGAAAAAGGGCACGATTGCTGCCCGCCGGAATTGCAGCTCGAGTTGCCGCAGTGCTGTGAAATCGATGATGTCAGCATCGACAAGCGCGACGGTACGCTGGAACTGTGGGACCATCCCGATCTCGATGACAGTGCAGCAGGCTCGCTGGACGAGCTTCTTGCCCGGGTCCCGGCTCGAGACTTTTCGGCAGCCAATCCCCCCGATCCGCCCGACCGGGTCGAGGCCCGCCACAAACTATTCTGTGTTTATCTGAACTAGCCAGTCCTGCGCCGTAAGCCTTTCCGGTTTTTTTCGCAGGAGTTGGACCTATGTTTGTTTTGCGCGGGCGAGTACCCGTACACATTTCAGTATTCATGTTCATGGCATTGCTGCCATGGAGTTCACACGCTGTCGCCCAGCAACGCGTGCCGTTGACGCTCGCTGAGGCGGAAGACATTGCCATAGCCGGCGAGCCGGGCCACGAGGCCCTGCTGGCCAGGTCTGAGGCGTTTCAGGAGCAGGCGGTGGCCGCGGGGCAGCTCCCCGACCCCGTGCTGCGCGTCGGTCTCGAGAACTACCCCACTGATGGGAGCGGTTTCTCGGCCGAGGGCATGACCCAGGCAAGACTCGGAATACGGCAGGCCTTTCCCCGAGGGCGTGTTCGCGAGCTGGGCAGCGAGCAGATGCTCGCGCGGGCCGATGCCTTCGATAGCAGTGCCGACGCGAGGTTGCGCGAAGTCCTGACGTCTGTTCGCAGCACCTGGCTAAAGGCGTACTACTCGCAGCAAGCCTGGTCGCTGGTCAATGAATCGCGGCCATTTTTTGCCGATCTCGTGACGATCACACGTTCGATGTACGCCGTTGGACGAAAGTCACAGCATGACGTGTTGCGCGCGGAACTCGAACTCAGCCGGCTCGACGACCGTCTGATCGAAGCCGATCGAGCGAGGTCGGAGGCGCAGGCCAGGCTGTCGCGATGGTTGGGGCAAGACGCCTGGCGTCCGATCGCGATGAAGCTACCTGCCTGGGAGACGTTGCCACAACAAGCCGAGCTGCGGGAGGGTCTCGCCAGCCACCCGGTTCTTGCAGCCGCGACGGCGGAAGTATCGGCACAGCAAGCCGCGGTCGACATGGCGGAGGAAAACCAGAAACCGGGCTGGGCGCTCGATATTGGCTACGGCTATCGCGAGGGGTATCAGCCAGGCGGTGCACCGCGTTCGGACCTTGTCAGCCTGGCGGTCACCGTTGATTTGCCGTTCTTCGGGAAGAATCGCCAGGACCGCAAGCTTGCTGCGGCGCTGAGCGAACGCAGCGCGGCGAAACACTCGCGAATCGCATTGGAGGCACAGCTACAGAGTGAGCTCGATGCCGAGTACGCGCGCTGGTTGGACCTGACGCGCCGGCTCGAGCTTTACGAGGCACGGATTCTCCAACAATCGAAGAGCCAGGCGCAGGCCGCATTGCTTGCTTACCAAAGCGACACGGCAGATTTCTCGGACGTCATGCGCGGCTTCATCGACGATCTGAATACCCGGCTTGAACACATTCGCCTGCAGGTCGAGCGCGCGCAAAGCTATGCCGTTCTCGCCAACCTCGGAGGTCTGGAACAATGAAGACAAAAATTCTGGTCGCAGTCGCGATCCTGGCAGCACTTGCCACAGGCGTGCTTGTGGGTCGGCAGCAGCCTGGCGATAAGCCGGCACCCGCAACAGTCGAGAACGACATCCTGTACTGGGTCGCGCCGATGGACCCGGACTACAGGCGCGACGGGCCTGGCAAGTCACCGATGGGCATGGATCTCGTACCGGTCTACGCAAATGCAGCCGCAACGCGGCCCGGAGTGGTCTCGATTGATCCGACGCTGGTCAGCAATCTTGGCGTTCGTACTGCCCTGGCAGAGCGCGGGACCTTACCGCGCCGGATCGAAACCGTGGGCTACATCGGCTACGACGAGGATACCCTGCAGCACATCCACACGCGCGTCGACGGCTGGATAGAGACGCTCGCAAAGACCGCGACAGGCGACGCCGTCAAGCAGGGTGAGCTCTTGTTCGAGCTTTATTCGCCGACGCTCGTCAATGCACAGCAGGAATTCCTGACCGCGCTGGCGAGCAATAACCAGGGACTGAAGGATGCCTCGAGTGATCGACTGACAGCGCTGGGGGTCACCAGGAGTGAGGTTGCGCGGCTCCAGCGTGAACGCACGGTTAGCCAGCGCATCCGTGTCTATGCAGAGTCGGATGGTGTCGTTGCGCACCTCGGTGTCCGCGAAGGCATCTTCGTAACGCCCGCCACCGAGGTCATGTCGGTGGCGCGCCTCGATCGGGTCTGGGTGCTGGCCGAGGTATTCGAGCGGCAGTCGGCCTGGGTGCAGCCCGGCCAGGAGGCAAGCGTCGAGCTGGACTTTCTGCCGGGCAGGATACTGCAGGGCTCAGTCGATTACGTGTATCCGGAACTTGATCCCGTGACGCGCACACTGAAAGTTCGGCTGCGCTTCGACAATGAAGGGGAAACACTCCGGCCGAACATGTTCGCCCGTGTTGTGATCGACGGCAGCGCAATTGACGATGTCGTTCATGTACCGCGCGAAGCCGTCATTCGGGGCGGCTCGTCGAACCGGGTTGTGGTCGACCTTGGCGACGGCCGATTCGAGTCGCGCAAAGTGCTGATCGGGATCGAGTCCGGCGAGCGCGTAGCGATTCGCCGGGGCCTGGCGGAAGGAGAACGCGTCGTAACGTCGGCCCAGTTCCTGATCGATTCCGAGTCGAACATTAACAGTGCCCTGAATCGATTGGAGACCTCGAAATGATAGCCGCACTCATTCGTTGGTCAATCCGCAACCGGGTCCTTGTGGTGATTGCCGCCGTTATCGTGGCGGCCGCAGGCGTGTATGCGGTCAAGGAAACACCGGTCGATGCGCTCCCGGATCTTTCCGATGTGCAGGTGATCGTCAAGACATCGTTTCCGGGGCAGGCTCCGCAGGTTGTCGAAGACCAGGTCACGTATCCGCTGACGACCGCGATGCTGTCAGTGCCGAAGGCCGTCACTGTCCGGGGCTACTCGTTCTTCGGTGACTCCTACGTCTATGTCATTTTCGAAGACGGTACGGATCTCTACTGGGCGCGATCCAGGGTTCTTGAGTACCTGAACCAGGCAGCGTCCAGCTTGCCATCGGACGCTACGTCGTCGCTGGGACCCGACGCAACCGGGGTGGGCTGGGTCTTCCAGTTTGCGCTCGTGGACCGGACAGGGCAGCACGACCTCGCTGAACTGCGCAGCCTGCAGGACTGGTTTATCAAGTACGAGTTGCAGACCGTGGCGGGCGTTGCCGAGGTTGCAACGATCGGTGGCATGGTTCGCCAGTACCAGGTCGTGGTCGATCCGGACAAGCTCCGCGCGTTCGGAATTACGCTGGCAAAACTCAAGGAAGCCATCCGCAACGGCAACCAGGAAACCGGCGGGTCCGTGATTGAAATGGGCGAAGCCGAGTACATGGTGCGCGCGACCGGGTACCTGCAGGGCATCGACGATCTTGCGGCTATCCCGCTCGGCGTGAACCCGCAGGGAACGCCGCTACTGCTTGCCGACGTCGCCGAGATTCGGATAGGACCGCAAATACGACGCGGTATAGCCGACCTCAACGGCGAGGGTGAAGTCGTTGGCGGCGTGGTTGTCATGCGCTGGGGTGAAAATGCCTCGGCCACGATCAATGCAGTCAAAGCGCGCCTGGCCGAGCTGGAGAAGAGTCTCCCGGATGGTGTGGAGATCGTCACGACCTACGATCGCTCGGAGCTGATCGAACGCTCGGTAAACACGCTCAAGAGCACGCTGATCAAGGAGTTCATTGTCGTTGCGCTGGTCTGTGCGCTGTTCCTGTTTCACCTGCGCTCATCTGCCGTCATCGTGCTGAGTCTGCCTCTCGGTGTGCTGGTTGCGTTCATCGTCATGCGGGTGCAAGGGCTCAACGCAAACATCATGTCGCTGGGCGGCATCGCGATTGCGATTGGCGCTATGGTCGACTCGGCGATCGTCATGATCGAAAACGTTCACAAGCATATTGAGAAAGAACCACTGACGCGCGAGAACCGCTGGCGAATCATGGGCGAGGCAGCAGCCGAAGTGGGTCCACCGCTGTTCTTCTCGCTGCTGATCATAACCTTGAGCTTCCTGCCGGTATTTACGCTCGAGGCCCAGGAAGGTCGCCTGTTCGCGCCGCTCGCGTTTACAAAGACCTACGCGATGGCTGCGGCTGCAGTCCTGTCGATTACGCTGGTACCCGTGCTCATGGGCTACTTCATTCGAGGCACGGTTATTCACGAGGACAAGAACCCGGTGAACCGCGCATTGATCGCTGTGTATCGTCCCGTTATCAGCGCTGTCATTCGTTCGCCGAGAGCCACCCTGCTTGCCGCGGCGATCATTCTCATCATCGGCCTGTGGCCGGCCACTCGCCTGGGATCGGAGTTCATGCCCCCGCTTGATGAAGGCGATCTCATGTACATGCCCACAACGTACCCGGGTGTGTCCATCGGCAAGGCGCGCGAAATTCTGCAGCACACCGACAGGATGATCAGCCAGGTGCCCGAGGTTAAACAGGTGTTCGGCAAGATTGGACGTGCGGAGACCGCGACGGACCCGGCGCCCCTGACCATGATCGAGACAGTCATTCAGCTTAAGCCTCGCTCTGAATGGAGAGCTGGCATGACTCCCGGGAAATTGCGTGCGGAGCTCGACAAAGCCGTCCAGTACACGGGCCTGACCAATGCATGGGTAATGCCAATCAAGACGCGCATTGACATGCTGGCAACCGGTATCAAAACGCCGGTCGGCATCAAGGTTGCAGGCCCCGACATTAGGGTAATCGAAGGCATCGGCCAGCAGCTTGAACAGATACTCAAAGGAGTGACTGGTACCGCTTCGGTGTATTCGGAACGGGTTGCAGGTGGTCGCTATGTGGACGTCGACATCGACAGGCGTCGGGCATCGCGCTTCGGATTGAACATCAGCGACGTACAGGACGTTATTCGTACGGCTGTCGGTGGCATGAACGTGACGCAGACCGTGGAGGGCCTCGAACGCTATCCTGTGAACGTCCGCTACCCGCAACGCGTCCGCGATTCGGTGCAACAGCTACGCCTGCTGCCAATCGTCACGCCATCGGGTGCGCGAATTGCACTGGCCGATGTCGCTGACGTGACGGTTGTCGATGGCCCCCCGGTCATCAAGAGCGAGAATGCTCGCCCGAACGGCTGGACGTACGTGGACATAGTGGATCGCGACCTCGGATCCTATGTTGCCGAAGCACAGCAGGTCGTTGCCGAGTCGATCGAAATGCCGGCGGGCTACTCCCTCGCCTGGTCCGGACAATATGAGTACATGGTGCGGGCCCAGGAACGGCTTGCCGTGCTTGGGCCGATTACACTGGCAGTGATCGTCTTGCTCCTGTTTATCAATTTCGGACGATTCGGCGAAGTGGCGATTGTCATGGGCACATTACCGTTTGCGCTGATCGGTGGCCTTTGGCTGCTGTACTTGCTTGGCTACGATTTGTCGGTAGCAGTCGGGGTCGGCTTCATCGCCCTGGCTGGTGTTGCGGTCGAGATCGGCGTGATCATGCTGGTGTACCTCAACCAGGCACTCGAGCGACGGACGATCACTGGCGTGCAGGATATTGAGACGGCTGTCATGGAGGGTGCTCTGCTGCGCATCCGGCCGGTGGTGATGACGGTGGCGGCGACCATTGGTGGCTTGCTGCCGATCATGTTGTCCGGCGGGACGGGTTCCGAGGTGATGCGGCGCATTGCCGCACCCATGGTGGGTGGCATGGTCAGTGCTACGGTGCTGGCGCTTGCCGTGATTCCGGCGTTGTTCCTGCTCTGGCGTCGGCGACAAGTGCAGGAACAGGCCTGACGCGCCTGCCAGGAAAACTCAGCCGGGGACCGGATAATTATTCAGCCCGCCGCGCAGCACTGCGGATTGAAAGCCCCTTTTGATCAGAATGAAGGCCGCAGCGGCACTGCGTCGCCCAGTGTCACAATAGACAATGTACGGTGTTGCCCGATCCAGCTTGTCCAGCTTGTGGCGAAGAAGATAAAGTGGAACATTCAAGGCTCCAGTCTTACCGTTGGCCTCGAATTCACTCGGCAACCGAACGTCAAGCCACTTGGCGCCCTGGGCGGCCGCTTCGTCGGCTTCTTCATGATCCAGCAATACCACCAGGGGTTCATTCAGAAGCTCCTGGAAATCTGCCCTTCCCAATTGCATTAGAATGCCGTCGGTCTGCATCTTTACCGTGGCATTGCGCTCGGCCTCGCTAATTAGTGCCTCCTCGCCGAACGTTCCGCCAACGCGCAGCACGGCAAGATCGATGTCTTGCTTACCAGCGGGCGTCTCACGAGTGACCACGCACCGCCCACTGCGAATAACATAGAAGTAGTCGCCAGCACTGCCTTGCTGGATGACGACGTCACCAGCCTTGAAGTCCCGTCGCTGCATGCGCATAAATATCTTCTGAATGCAGTGCGGCGGTATTTGCTGGAAAAGCTCTGTCCGCAAAAATGACGTCATCCAGTCACACTCTCCGGCATCCGGTGCGGAACGAAAATCGGATACTTCGTAGACCCCGGTTTGATCCAGCATCAGCGTCATATCCAGCAAGTCACTGTCGATCGTGAAGTATCGGACATTGTCAACGGCGACGGCGGTCTCCTGGCGTGGAAACTGCGGGGCTATCGGGTGCTTTGCCTCGTCGGTCCCGCCAGTGATGCGGCGCCTGGTGGCGTCATCCCCTGCCAGTTCGATGGTTCCCAAAAGCAGGTAAACGGATCGCTTATCGGAGTCGCCCTGGTTAAATAGCGCCTGGCCCTGGCTGGCCTGCAGCGTCTTGACGTTCGCCAGAAGACTCTCAAGATTGTCCGTCTTGAGCCCGCTAAAAGGCGAAAAAGCGCTTAGGCGTGCAACATCCATGTTACTGATCATTGCCGTAGTATTCTCCGAATTCATGCGAGCCAATCGTCGCGAGCGGAAGAATCCTAGCATGCGGTGTTTCAGTTCTTACCATGAAAGCTTTCCGGTTCCTGGCTGCGCGCACATGGCTCTGCCCAACGGTGACATATGGGAAAACGTGACCTGCAGAGCGCAGATTCATTGTCATTTTTCAGCCGTTGATCGAGCTGCGAGATGGGTTTGCACGCGCGTTACCAGTCGACTTGCGCGAATCCTGTGGATAGTCCTGACGGCAACGCCAGCGGTCAGGCGTCGAGATCGGGAATCAGTTCGCTCTCGAGCATTGCGATCATGTCTTTCAGCAGGAGTTTTCGTTTCTTGAGCCTGCGGATGCGCAGCTGATCCACCATGGGGTCTTCCTGCAGGCGGTCGATCAGGTAGTCGAGGTCCCTGTGGCTGACCCGCAGCTCACGTAATCGCTCCAGTTGAGCAAACGATTCTGTGTCTACCTTGTCAGTCATACTTCCATGCTACTCGCTGACAGGCAGCAGTGACAACCAGTCTTTGTCAGCCGCACCGATGACCAAAAAGTGCGGATTCAGGATGTCTGCTTTCGCATTATATTTCATCGGCTTGCCGTCAAGCGTCACGACGTGGCCGCCGGCCTGTTCGACCACCGCCTGGGCTGCCGCGGTGTCCCACTCGGATGTCGGACCGAGGCGGGGGTAGAGGTCCGCACCGCCCTCGGCGACGACACAGAATTTCAATGAGCTGCCCATCGGAACCATGTCGTAGTCGCCCAGGTTTTCGAGGTAAGCGTCGAGGCTCGCGCCGCGGTGCGAGCGGCTGCCCACGATCCTGGGCGGCTTGCCTGCAGTCGCAGCGACCTCTATCGCGACCGCCTCGGTGTCGCCGTCACGACGCCGAGCACCGATTCCCTTGCAGCCCACGTAGGTCTTGCCGGATACCGGCACGTGCACCACCCCGAGCACGGGCCGCTGGTTCTCGATCAGCGCGATATTGACCGTGAATTCGCCATTGCGATTGACAAATTCCTTGGTCCCGTCGAGTGGATCAATGAGCCAGTAGCGCGTCCATTGGCTACGTTCCTCAAAATCCGGGAGGCCGGATTCTTCTGAAATGATCGGGATATCCGGGGTGAGCGACTTGAGGCCCGCCTCAATCCAGCGGTGCGATGCAAGGTCGGCCTGGGTGAGTGGCGATTCGTCGTCCTTGCTTTGCACCTCAAAGTCGGTCGAGTAGACTTCGAGGATCGCGCGACCGGCATCTTCGGCCAGCGCCACGATCGGATCAACGAGGGACTTCAGGTCCATGTCTTATTCCTGCAGGACAACCGGGCGCGCAGTATAGCAATGATTTTTGACCCGCAAATGACACTCGAGCGATGCGAAACGCTGATGCTCGACATGGACGGGACCATCCTCGATCTCGCCTTCGATAACTACATCTGGAAAGACCTCGTTCCCCGCCGATACGCCACCGCCAATGGCATGACACTCGAAGCGGCACGGGCGCATCTCTTCGCGCAGTACTCGGCTGTGCAGGGCGACCTGGAGTGGTACTGCCTCGATCACTGGAACGAGCGCCTGGGTATTGATGTGGTCAAAATCCACCACGATGTGACACACCGTATCGGCTACCTGCCAGGCGCGCTGGATTTTCTTCGCCGCGTGCACCAGTCTGATGTGCGCGTACTACTCGTCACCAACTCGCACCCGGACACCCTGAATTTGAAAGACGCCGTTACCGGGCTGGCCGATTATTTCGACGGTGTGTACAGCTCGCATACCTATGGTCACGCCAAAGAATCGCAGTCTTTCTGGGACGCACTGCAGGCCGATGTGGGTTTCGATGTCGAGACGACGCTGTTTGTCGACGATAGCCAGCCGGTGCTGCGCAGCGCACAGGAATTTGGCGTGGAGATGCTCGTCACCGTAACCCGGCCCGATACCTCAGAGCCCGTGAAACGGGGCTCCGAATTCCGCGGCGTCGAAGGCGTGAAAGACCTGTTGCTGTAGGCAGCCCGCCTTGCGGGCGACCACATTATCGCCTGGGCGGGCGTCGGCTACCGCCGCCGGACCGCGATCTGCCACCACCGCCGGATTTGCCGCGCGGTCCGTCTTTCCTGGGTTTGCGGGGACGTGGCTTCGGCTTCACAATTTCGGGCAGGTCTTCGTGATTGTAGGTCGCAACCGGAATCTTGTGACCGATGTATTTCTCGATCTCCGGCAAGGTAATGACGTAGGTTTCACAGCCGAGGCTGATCGCGTCTCCGGCTGCGCCGGCTCGCGCGGTGCGGCCGATCCGGTGAACGTAGTCCTCGGCGTCCTGGGGCAGATCGTAGTTGATGACGTAGTGCACGTCCGGAACGTGCAGGCCACGGGACGCAACATCGGTGCCAATCAGCACCGGCAGCGTGCCGGCCTGGAAATCCATCAGCATGCGCAGCCGTTTCTTCTGCGGAACGTCGCCCGAAATCGCCGCGGCCTGAATGCCGTTCGCCTCCAGGAAGTCCTGCACGCGTTCGGCCTCACGCTTCATATTCACGAAGATCATGATGCGTCCGTCACCCATCTCGCGAACCAGGCCGATGAGCAATCGCATCTTGTCTTCGTTGGACGGAAAGAAGATGGCCTGGCGCACGCGGTCCGCAGTGACCTTGTCAGGCTCTATACGGATCAGCTCCGGCTCGTTCATGTGCTCGTATGCGAGCTCCATGACGCGTTGTGACAGCGTGGCGGAAAACAGCATGTTCAGGCGCTTGTCAGGATCGGGCAAGCGGCGCAGCAGGTAACGAATGTCCTTGATGAACCCGAGGTCGAACATGCGGTCGGCCTCGTCGAGGATCGCCACTTCAACCTGGTCGAGCTTGAACACGCCTTGCTTGAAGTAATCGATGATCCGCCCGGGCGTGCCAATCAGAAGATCGACGCCACCCTCGAGCGTCTTGCGCTGCTTTTCATAGTCTGTGCCGCCAAAGGCGAGCGCAATCTTGAGGCCCGTGTGTTTGCCGAGCACTTCGGCATCGTTGGCGATTTGCACCGCGAGTTCGCGAGTTGGCGCGAGCGCGAACACTCGAGGCTGCCGCTTTCTCTCGGGGTCGGGTTCCGTGTTCAGCAGGCGCTGGAAGGCGGCGATCAGGAACGCGGCGGTCTTGCCCGTGCCGGTTTGCGCCTGCCCGGCGACATCGTGCCCTTCAAGGGCAGTTGGCAGCGTACTTGCCTGGATGGGTGTGCAGAATTCGAAGCCTGCATCACGGATGCCCGCCTGGATGCGTTCATCCAGAGGCAATGAGTCGAATCTGAGGTCGCTCAGATGGTTTTCAGACATAAAATTAGAACCGGAAAATGTGCGTTAAAAGCTTGCAAAATGGCTCACGAAACGGTCAAATTGGCCCTAATTCGACGCGACAACCGTCGCACCCGCCAATTTCGCTTTTCAACGACCCAGAAAAAAGCCGGAAAAGTTACCGGAATTCGTCGGCAATAAAGCTGCGACATAGTGCCTGATAGTTTAGGCAGCGTCACCCATTTTTGAAATGTTCGTTCGTCAGTTGTTGGCGGCGGGCAATTCCATTATCAACCTTAATGATACGTTTGAAGGAGTTAGCCGGTGAGCGACAAGATTGTGCACACCTCGGACGGCACGTTTGATGCCGATGTTTTACAGAACAGCAAGGCAGTACTGCTCGACTTCTGGGCCGAATGGTGTGGCCCCTGCAAGATGATCGCGCCGCTGCTTGATGAGATGGCTGACAAGTACGAAGACAAGCTTGCGGTCGTCAAACTGAATGTTGATGAGAACCCGAACACCGCTCAAAAGTTCGGTATTCGCAGCATTCCCACTTTAATCCTGTTCAAGAACGGCGCCGTTGAGGCGCAATTGATGGGCGCGATGCCGAAATCGCAGCTCGAAGAGTTCTTAGACACTAATCTGTGAGAGGGTACTTGGCTAACTCAACTGGTAATCGCCCGGCCAAGTCGGGCAACAAGGGAAAGGGAAATCCGAATCGCCGCAGGCGCCGCCGTCCGGCGACCGAGATGTATCCGGATGACGAGGGCAGCCTCGAGGTAATACCGCCCGAGCAACTCGAGGCGAGCAAGACAATGATGAACCTGACGGAGCTGAAAACCCGTCCGGCCGCAGCACTTGTCGAACTCGGAGAGTCGCTGGGCGTCGAGAACATGGCGCGTTCGCGCAAGCAGGACATCATATTCTCGATCCTCAAGGCACATGCCGCTCTGGGAGAAGACATCTACGGCGATGGCGTTCTCGAGATTCTGCAGGACGGCTTCGGCTTCCTGCGCTCCTCGGACAGTTCCTATCTCGCCGGTCCGGACGACATCTACGTCAGCCCGAGCCAGATTCGACGTTTCAACCTGAGAACCGGTGACACGGTGTCAGGCCTGATTCGCCCGCCGAAAGAAGGCGAGCGCTATTTCGCCTTGCTCAAGGTTGGTGAAATCAACCACGACGCGCCGGAGAACGCACGTACGAAGGTTCTCTTTGAGAACCTGACGCCGCTGTTTCCGAAAGACCGGCTCGTCCTGGAGCAGGGTAACGGCAGTACCGAGGACCTTACGGCCCGCATCATCGATATGGTCGCGCCAATAGGCAAAGGCCAGCGTGGCCTGATCGTGTCGCCGCCGAAGGCCGGTAAGACGATGCTGCTGCAGAACATCGCTTCAGCGATCTGTGCGAACAATCCCGAGGTCGACCTGATGGTACTGCTCATCGATGAGCGCCCTGAGGAAGTCACCGAGATGACACGCACGGTGCGTGGCGAAGTGGTTTCATCGACTTTCGATGAGCCAGCCAGCCGCCACGTCCAGGTTGCCGACATGGTGATCGAGAAGGCAAAGCGCCTTGTCGAGCACAAGCGCGATGTCGTCATTCTGCTCGATTCGATTACGCGACTCGCACGTGCCTACAACACGGTTGTACCGAGCTCCGGCAAGGTCCTGACCGGTGGTGTCGATGCCAATGCGCTGCATCGTCCGAAACGTTTCTTCGGCGCTGCCCGCAACATCGAAGAGGGCGGCAGCCTGACGATCCTGGCGACGGCACTTGTCGATACGGGTTCCAAGATGGACGAAGTGATTTACGAGGAGTTCAAAGGCACGGGCAACATGGAGATCCACCTGGATCGCCGCATTGCCGAGAAGCGCGTCTTCCCCGCAATCAACATCAACCGTTCCGGTACGCGCAAGGAAGAGCTGCTGACGGAGGACAGCGAGTTGCAGAAGATGTGGATTCTCAGAAAGGTCCTGCATCCGATGGACGAGCTTGCCGCTATCGAGTTCCTGCTCAACAAGCTGCAGGACACCAAGACGAATGCGCAGTTCTTCGAGGCAATGAAACGCTAGACCCACAGTTGTGGGAGCCCGTTTTGCGGGCGACAAAATGTGAAGAACGGGGCCTATAGGCCCCGTTTTTCGTTATGATGCTGCTTTCCGCGCAAACGTAAGAAAAATATGGGATTTCTGGGGGAGCTCAAACGACGCAACGTAGTCCGTGTAGGCCTCGCCTACGTCGTGATCGCGTGGTTGCTCGCCCAGGTCGCGGAGTTCGCTTTCGAAAATTTTGGTGCGCCGGAATGGGTCTTGAAGACCTTTGTTGTCGTACTGCTTCTCGGTTTGCCGCTTGCCTTGTTCTTCGCGTGGGCGTTCGAGTTGACGCCGGAAGGTCTCAGGCTCGAGAAAGAGGTCGATCGCAGTACATCGATCACACCGCAGACGGGCCGCAAGCTGGACCGGGTGATTATTGTTGCGCTCGCAGTCGCGCTGGTCTATTTCATCTGGGACGGTCGCGATACGCCTGTGGTCGACGAAGTACAACCGACCAATGCTGAGATTGTAGAAGCGCCAACAGCACGATCGATCGCCGTGCTGCCTTTCGTCAACATGTCGTCGGACCAGGAGCAGGAGTGGTTCGCCGACGGGCTGACGGAAGAACTGCTCAATTCCCTTGCGCGCATGCCCGACCTGCTGGTTGCAGCGCGGACCTCGTCTTTCGCCTACAAGGGCTCGAACGAAAGCGTCATGGCGATAGCCGAAGCGCTTGATGTGGCGCATGTGCTGGAAGGTTCGGTGCGGCGCGGCAAGGACCGACTGCGCATAACGGCGCAGCTTATTCGAGCGTCGGACGGGTTCCACCTGTGGTCAGAGACGTATGACCGCACGCCCGATGATGTCATTGCGATCCAGGAAGACCTTGCGATCGAAATCGCGGGGGCTCTTGAAATCGCGATGGATCCGGAGGCCCTGGCGGATATGGTCTCGGTGGGCACCGCGTCAGTTCCTGCGTACGAAGCGTACCTGGAAGGGCTCGCTCACGACTCGCAAGCGAACCGGACCGGCGACCAGACTCTTAACCTGAAAGCGAAAGAGTCCTTTGAACGCGCGCTGGCGATAGACCCGAAATTCACGTCGGCTCACATCGAACTCGCCTTTTTCTGGACCGCGGAAATGACATTCAACAATATTGGCTCGCAGTTGGTGGATATCTCGCCGGCCGAGAAGATGGCGGGTTTCAGGCAGCACATCACTGCTGCGATTGACAACTCCACAGATGAAATCGGTATAGACCATTTGCGTGCCTGGGTGGCCACCGTGGATTTGCGGTTTAACGACGCGCTTGAATTGCTGAACAAGTACGTGCAGGCGCGACCGAATGATAGCGATGCTGCGCAATCGCTGGTCAACATCAAGATGCGGCTCGGGCGATGGGATGAAGCCCTGGAGCAGTTGGGAAATGCAGTCGAGCTGAACAGGGATGACCCGCAGCCAATGAACTGGCTGATTGCGACGCACGTCTTTGCGGGTGACTACCAGGGCGCATCGGCACTTGCGAAAGACATGGTCAGACGGTTCCCGGACAACGCGCTGGTTCTGTACCAGGCGCACCGCGCGTTGATCTGGAACGGCGAATACGACGCGGCCAGGGAACTGGTCCCGCGAATCGAGGCCAGTCAGCTGCCGCCCGTCAATTTCGCGTTCGTAAATCTCCGCCAGGCCTGCGCCGATGACGATCTGGATGCGGCGCGAGAGATCATGGATGCCCTCGAGAGCGAGTACGCTGATGACACGCTCTGGATTCCCTACCACGTGACCGGGCAGCTGGAGAAAGTCGAAGCAGTGATGCGGCCGATCCACGATAGTGGCCAGCTGTTCGCGCTGTCCGAGTTCCTGAATTACCCTTATTTCGACCCGTATCCGTACCCCAGGCTGATGGCGGTACTGGAAAGAGAGGGAATCAACCGACCAGATCCGATCGAGATCCCATTCGCCTGCAGCTTCTAGCCCCGGCTGGCCAGCCAGCGACGCGCCTCAAATTCATCGGTAAACAGTCGGCCATTCAACAGGCCGCGATTCAGCAATATCGTTTCGGCCACTTCGGTCATCTTGAGTGCGTCCGGGTTTAACTGCACCCAGGCGATGCGGTGATCGATCGTGACGCCCGCCTCGAGAAAGATCGCCTGGTGGTCGATGGCATCGGACAGCTTGAGCGGCCGGTCCATATTGCTTAGCCCGAGTATGGAAAAGCAGTGGTGCTCTGCGCTGGCGGCGACGATATCTTTCCACATCCGCGTGACCGATTCGCGATCCGGGATCCCGGTAGCCCGGACTTCGATCGTCGAGTGGACAAAGGCGATGCTGTAGGCCGCGGTCATGTATCAAGTCTAGTAGCTGCGACCGTTTTTTTCATCCGATTTTCTGTTCGTAGACAGGCAAGTCGTCGCCGATCTGCATCCAGGGCTGCTTGTCTTCTGTCCAGATGTGGGCGCGCAGTACCGGTGCTGTCGGATCGTCGAGCGTATTCAATGTGAGGTCAATGTCACCCGGGCGATTCTCGTTTTCGTAAGAGATCGAAGAGCCACAGTCGCGGCAGACGCCGCGGGTCACGCCGGGAGAAGAGTGCAGCCAATGCATCGAGCCAGCCGTGACCTCAAACGTGGCCCTGGCGTAAGTCGCCCATGCGACAACCGGGGCCCCGGCCGCTCGCTGACAGCTTTCGCAATAGCAGTAGCAGGCAAATTGCTCCGGGCCGTCCACGGCAAACCGGACGGCACCGCAGAAGCAGCGCCCGGTGATTCTCTCAGACATCCAGAAACTGGACTTTGCCGCTCTCAATGGAGTAATTGGCGCCGACGATCGTCAGCTCACCGGACTCCACCAGTTGCTCGATGATCAGCGAGCCGTGCTGCAGGCGCCTGACCGACTGGTGGACATTGGCGACCACGGCTTCCTGCAGGCTGATGTGCCGCTCGCCAAGGGAATCGATGGCGGGCCGGATGCGGTCAACAATGGCACGCAGGTTCGGTGACCGCACTTCCTGATCCGCCGCCAGTTCCTTGAGCGTCGCATCGACCGCACCGCAGTTGCTGTGGCCGAGCACGACGACCAGTCTCGTACCCAGTTGGGCGGCTGCAAACTCGACACTGCCAACCTGTGACGGCGCAACGATATTGCCCGCTACCCGGATTACGAACAGGTCACCGAGACCCTGGTCGAAAACCATCTCAACCGGTACACGCGAGTCGGAGCAGGCGAGGATGATCGCAAACGGCGTCTGCCCCGCGGAGAGTTCGGCTCGATTGGCTTGCGTGCCAGAAATGTTCTTGCCGCCTTCGCCATTGGCGAAACGGCGGTTGCCTTCGCGAAGGCGTTTTAGTGCGTCAACAGCAGAAATCATGCCTGAAGATTACCACCGATGGAGACGAACTGACGTACCGGCTGGAAACTGACTTTGCTCCTGCGCCAGTTCGGCGTACCCGTCAGTCGCCGAGAGGGCGGTGAAATCGCCAGAGGTATTGGTTTTCACTGGTATGGCGAGAACCTGCCCCGCGGCACTGGAGGCGAGTTTTACCGGCTGGAAGCAGGTCAGGTCGGGCATGAACGTGACCTCGCTCGCCAGCGATGCGAATTCGGGTGGCGCGGGTACTGCAGCCGAGGCCTTGTCGAGTGCAGGAATGACATACTGCCGACAGCAGACGAGCGCCGACACGGGATTGCCCGGCAGCGCGAACACGGCCTGCCCACCGGGTCCGGTTCCAAACCACATCGGTTTGCCAGGTCGCTGGCTGACTTTGTGGAATACCACCTCAACGCCGAGATCGCCGAGCACGGCCGGCACGTAGTCGGCTTTGCCCATGGAAACGCCGCCGCTGAGAACGAGGACATTCGAGGCATCGAGGTGTGCGCTGATTCGCTCTCGTAGCAGCTCGGGCTCGTCCGCAATATGATCGTGGGCGCAGTTGTCATAGCCGTGCCGCGAGAGCATCGCCCGGATCGCAGGTCCGTTCGACATCCGGATCTGGTGTGCTTGAATCGGTTCGCCCGGTGGAACCAGCTCGTTGCCCGTTGAGATGACCCGAATAACGGGTGCGCAACTGACGCTGGCCGCGGTCAGGCCGCAAGACACGATGACCGCGATGTCCATCGGCGAGATGCACTTGCCGGGTCTCAGCAGCTCCGCACCCGCCGCATAATCGGAGGCACGGGGGTGAATAAACTGCCCCTGCCTGGCTTCGTACCCGTCCTCGAGCGTCGCCGTACCGCCTGCAGCGCGAACGCGCTCGACCGGAACAATGCAATCGGCATTCCCGGGCAATGACGCGCCGGTCATTATCTCGATCGCCTTGCCGGCGTCCAGGGTCAGTGCCGGATCCCCGGCGGCCTGTGACGCCTGGACTGGAAAGCTACGCGCGCCACCTGCGTAGTCCGAATACGCGATGGCAATGCCGTCCATCATGACTCGATCGAAAGGGGGCTGGTCTCGTTCCGCAACGATGCTCTGTCGCAGCACCCGTCCAGTCAGGTTCGCAACGTCGACCGTTTCGGCAGGAAATTCCGGCATCGCTGCCAGGACGGCTTCCAGCGCCTCGGCGGTCGTCAGCACGGTTTACGCAGTCTCCCGCGCAATTGCGCGATGGCCAATATCACGCCGGTAATACACGTCTTCCCAGTCAATCTTCGCAACGGCCGCATAGGCATCGGCAGCGGCGTCTGCGACCGTGTGACCGAGCCCGACGACGCACAAAACACGGCCGCCACTCGTTACCACGTCATCGTCGACCAGTGCTGTACCGGCATGAAACACCTTTTGCGTATTGCTGTCGGCGTTCTCGAGACCGGAAATGACCTTGCCCTTCTCGTAGCTCGATGGGTAACCGCCGGCTGCCATGACCACGCCGAGCGCCGCGCGCGTATCCCATATCGCGTCACGTTGATCGAGATCGCCCTCGATCGTCGACAGGCAAAAATCGACGAGGTCGGATTTGAGCCGCGCCATGATCGGCTGTGTCTCCGGGTCGCCCATTCGACAGTTGAACTCGATGACCTTGGGCGTGCCGTCCGCCATGACCATGAGGCCAGCGTAGAGGAAGCCCAGGTAAGGATTGCCATCGGCCTTCATGCCCTCGAGCGTCGGCCGAATCACCTCGTCCATGATGCGTGCTTCGATGTCCGGCGTGACGACCGGGGCCGGGGAGTAGGCGCCCATGCCGCCCGTGTTCGGACCAACGTCGCCGTCGTCGCGAGCCTTGTGGTCCTGTGAGGTCGCGAGCGGCAGGATGGCATCACCATCGGTTATTACGATGAAACTTGCTTCCTCGCCTTCCAGGAACTCCTCAACGACAATCCTGGCCCCGGCCTCGCCGAAGCTGCCACCGGCGAGCATGTCCGTAGCCGCCTGCTCGGCTTCTGCGAGTGTCTGCGCAACAATGACGCCCTTGCCGGCCGCAAGGCCATCGGCCTTGATGACAATCGGCGCCCCCTGGCGACGTATGTATTCGAGGGCGGGCGCGAGCTCGGTGAAGTTCTGGTAGTCAGCCGTCGGGATATGGTGACGGGCGAGAAAATCCTTGGTAAATGCTTTGGATCCCTCGAGCTGTGCCGCGGCTGCCGTTGGGCCAAAACAGGGCAGACGGAGCTCGTTGAAACGATCCACGATACCTGCGACCAGCGGCGCTTCAGGGCCAACGATCGTCAGCGCGACGGCTTCATCCTGAGCAAGCTGCGCAAGGGCCTCGATATCGTCGGAAGAAACCGCGACATTGCGAACCTTGTCTTCCCTGGCCGTTCCGGCGTTGCCAGGCGCGACCAGCACCTCCTCGACCCGGGGGGACTGGGCACATTTCCAGGCCAGTGCGTGTTCGCGACCGCCGGAGCCTATGATCAAAACATTCATTAGTGACGGAAGTGTCGCATGCCCGTAAAGACCATGGCCAGACCGTGCTCGTTGGCCGCCTGGATAACCTCGTCATCGCGCATGGAGCCGCCGGGCTGGATGATCGCCGAAATACCGGTTTGGGCCGCGGCATCGATGCCATCGCGGAACGGGAAGAAAGCGTCCGAGGCCATCACCGAACCGGCGACGTCGAGTCCTTCGTCGGCTGCCTTGATGGCAGCGATCTTCGTCGAGTAGACGCGGCTCATCTGGCCGGCGCCAACACCGATGGTCATATTGTCCTTGCAGAATATGATCGCGTTGGATTTCACGTACTTCACGACCGTCCACGCAAACAGCATGTCCTGAACCTGCGCCGGGGTCGGCGCTTTTTCGGTGACGACCCTGAGGTCGTCGGCGGTGATGCTTCCGAGGTCACTCGTCTGGACCAGAAGGCCGCCGGAGACTTTCTTGAAATCAAAAGATTCGCCTGCAACGCGGGCTCCCACTGGTGCCCAATCGCCGACTTCCAGGACTCTGACGTTTTTCTTCGCTGCGCACGCCTTTTGGGCGCCCGAATCGATCGACGGCGCGATGATCACTTCAACAAACTGGCGGTCAACGATAGTCTGTGCCGTCTCCGCATCGAGCGGCCGATTGAATGCGATGATTCCGCCGAACGCCGAGGTCGGATCTGTCTTGAACGCCTTCTCGTAGGCCTCGAGGATGTCACCGGCTACCGCCACACCGCACGGGTTGGCGTGCTTGACGATCACGCAGGCGGGACTCGTGAATTGCTTCACACACTCGAGCGCCGCATCGCTGTCGGCGATGTTGTTGTAGGAAAGCGCCTTGCCTTGCAGTTGCTTCGCGGCGGCCAGTGAACCCGCGGGAGCCTGTTGATCAACGTAGAACGCTGCTTGCTGGTGCGGGTTTTCGCCGTAGCGGAGTCTCTCGGAAAGGCCACCGGAGTAGAGGAAGCGTTCGCCAAGAACGTCATCGCCCAGCGATGCCGACAGGTATTTCGTAATCGCCGTGTCGTAACTCGCGGTATGCGCATAGGCCTTTGCGGCAAGTCTGCGCCTGTCAGCCAGTTCGAGACCATTGCCCTGGAGTTTTTCGAGCACCGCGTCGTAGTCGTCGGGGCTGACGCAAACAGCGACGCCGTCATGATTCTTGCTGGCCGCACGAATCATCGCCGGACCGCCGATATCGATGTTCTCGATAGCGTCGTCGATCGTCGCGTCTTCGCGTGCGATGGTTTGTTCAAACGGGTACAGGTTGACGACGAGCAGGTCGATCGGTTCGATGCCGTGCTCGCTCATCACGGCCTCATCGGTCCCTCGGCGACCGAGCAGTCCGCCATGGATGACAGGATGCAGCGTTTTGACGCGGCCATCCATGATCTCCGGGAACCCGGTTTTCTCTGCAACCTCGATGACGTCGAGGCCGGCCTCGCGCAACTGGCGGCAGGTGCCACCCGTGGAAAGGACTTCAACGCCAAGACCGGCAAGGCCCTCTACAAAAGGAATAAGTCCACGCTTGTCAGAAACACTGACGAGCGCACGTCGTACTTTGAACATGCTTGCACCTGGGTAGCGATTGGGGGTGGCTATTGAATGAGGGAATAGGTCCTGAGTTTCTTGCGCAGGGTCCCGCGATTAATTCCAAGAATACCCGCAGCCTGGCTCTGGTTGCCGTCGGTGAAATCCATGACGGCCTTGAACAATGGCCGCTCTACCTCGCCGATTACGAGATCGTACAAATCGCCGGGACGATCGCCGTTCAGAGCGGCGAAATACTGGTCGAGTGCGTCTTCGGTGTGCTTACAAAGCGGCTTCTTGTTGGTTTTTATCCCGGTGTCTTTCTTCTTGTTTTGTTTCTGTGCCACTTCGGTTGTTCCCCAAGAAATACTGCTTCGTCAGTCTCAGCTGTTCGGAAGCGCTGTCAACGCGCACCACCTGATGCCGAAAATCTTCAGCGTCATACAGGTTTTCGCAATACCAGGTCAGATGTTTGCGGGCCACTCGAACGCCGGTGGTTTCCCCATAAAACCGGTGCAGATCATTCAAGTGGCCGAGCATAATATCACGCAATTCATTTTTTTCTAGCTGCGTATTTTCCACAGTTGGATCAAGCGCAGCGACGAGTTCGCGAAAGATCCACGGGCGCCCCTGGGCGCCCCGCCCAATCATCAAGCCATCTGCATTAGTTAGGCGCAGAACTTCAAGCGACTTCTTCACTGTCGTAATGTCGCCGTTGGCAATAACGGGAATCCCCACGGCCTCTTTGACGCGCGCAATTGTTTCGTATTCCGCGGAGCCCCTGTACCGATCCTCACGAGTTCTGCCATGAATGGCGAGCGCTTGAATGCCGGCATCCTCTGCGATGCGCGCGATCTGGAGTGCATTGCGATGTTCCCGGTCCCAGCCGGTGCGAAATTTCAGCGTGACCGGTACTTCGACGGCGGCAACGACGGCAGCCAGGATTTCAGCGACCAGCTTTTCGTCCTGGAGCAATGCCGATCCGGCGAGCTTCTTGCAGACCTTTTTCGCCGGGCAACCCATATTGATATCAATGATTTGGGCGCCCCGATCGACGCATGCCCTGGCCGCGATCGCCAACTGGCCGGGTTCCGAACCCGCAATCTGCACGGCGACGGGCTCGGCGTCGAGGTCCAGGTCCAGACGGTGTCGTGATTTCGCCGTCTGCCAGAGGCTGGTGTCGGCTGTCGTCATCTCCGAGGTCGTCATCCCGGCCCCGTAGCTGCGGCAGATGCGCCGGAACGGTGCGTCGGTCACGCCGGCCATCGGCGCGAGCACGAAGGGACTCTGCAGCGTGTAGGGGCCGATTTTGAGGGGTGCGGGGGTCACTCGACGGATTGTACTGCTGCGGCCCCGCGTGGGCGACCTGCAATGCCTACTTGAAGCCGTCGTCCTTGCAACGCAGCGAGCTGTCGGCGTTGCGGTAGCATGCCCTCAGCCGGAAGCTCTCGGCGTCTGGCGACAGGGATCGTATCGTCATGACGGCATTGAAGGAATTGCCCGGTTCCACGAGCTTGCGTGGGTCGAGATCATCGGGAAGGTATTCTGCCGGATCGAGCGTAAATCCGCCGACGGGTTCCTCGTAGCGATCGGTAAACGAAATGCCGATGATGGGGTAGGGGAGCGGCTTGTCGGAATTGTTGCCCATGCGAGAGAAAATCACGACGCTGCTGTCGCTCTCGTCCACGCTGGGCGTTTCCGCTTCGTCTGTGGTTTCCACGCTGCTTCGAGTTGTTTCAAAGCGCCAGCCGGTTACATCCCAGTCTGGCTGCAACGGCATGCCGAGAGCACGATACAAGGGACCTGCAACGTTGTTGAACGCAGGAATGGTGGCCAGCGCCTCGCGCGACTGGTGCAGGGCCTGGATACTCAGCAGCAGGACCAATGCCACCGCGCCACCGATCATGCCCCACCGCCGGCCGCCCGTGCGAGCAGCCATCTCGGCTTCGCGTTCGGCCGCCGCCGCGGCAGCCAGGCTGGCGGCCGCTGCCACGTTCAATTCTTGCTTGTCACCGTCGAACCCGGTACTGAAATCTTCGCCTTCCATGACGATGGTTTCAAAACCCGCACTGGTGTCAGTGAGGTCCAGCGCAGCCCGCTTGTCTTTCTTTTTCTTTTTCTCGCGCGCCTTCGACTCGGCCGCGTCTTCAGCAATAACGATCGTTGACGCGAAACCGTCCTCGTCCTGCACGGCAAGGGCAAGAAGGTCCTGATCGATCTGCATATTGATCGTCTGTTCTTCTTCAGTTAGCGGCGCGATGTCGAATTCGTAGACCGCGGCCGAGCTCTCGACGTCCTCGACGTCCTCGAACTTGTCCTCGGCGTCATCGATCAGTGCGAGCTGAGCGTTCTCGTCGGGTTCGCCGGGATCCGCATCAGCCTCCCGCTGTTCATCCTTGCCTGCCTCTTCCGCTTCCTCATAAGGCCCATCTTCGAGAAATTCGTCTTCATCAACCTCCTGAACGAGGTCCTCGTCGAGGAGGTCTTCGATGTCCTTGTCTTCTTCGGCACTGTCCTCAAGCAGCAGTTCGAGGTCGACGTCTTCTTCAACTTCAGGCTCTTTGAGCGATTCGTGCATGCCACTGAGGTCTATTCCCATGGCCTCGGCCTGCAATGCAAACTGAGAATCCATGTCGAGCAACTCGTCGATATCACTGACAACGGCTTCCGGCCCTTCCGGCGCGCGCTCGAATTCTTCCGGCCCGGACTCGATTTCGTCGGGTTCGAGGTCGGGCTCTTCTGCCTCGTCCTCCTCCAGCGCTTCCAGGTCATCGAGTTCAGCGTCAAGTGGGGCTGGTGCGGCGACTGCGTCGACGAGGTCCTCGAATTCGCCGAGGATATCGGTCCATTCGTCGGGCTCGCTCAGGTCGAGATCCGCCTGCAATCCCGCTTGTATGTGTTTCGCAGGCTCAGCCGGCTGGTCCACCGTCTCGGCGACCGGCGCTCGTGAGAACCAGGACTCGTCGTCCAGATCGAAATCATCGGGTAACGGAGTGTTGTCGTCGAAGCGCAGTTCGTCGACCGACGTTTTCGCGGGTTCGTCATCCGGCTCTTCGAAAATCTCGGGCGCGTCGACTTGCGGCGGCGTGTTAGTCAGGAACTGGTCGACTGGCGTTGGCGATTCGTCAAGCAACTCGTCTATGTCCAGCGAAAGCGCGCCCAAATCATCTGCCCGCAGATCGTTTGCCGGGGATGCATCGGCATCTTCCTCATTCGCGACCGAGTCCGAGGCGGCCTCGCCGACATCGTCGTCATCGAGTACGCGCCATTCGACGCCCGTATCCTCGATGCGAATATTGGAGCCGGCAAGTTCATCCAGTGTCTTTAGCAACGCGGCGCTTTGTTCGGCCGAAATTGAGGCAGGCAGGCCGCTGTCTTTGGGCAAGGGTTCAGGCTTGAGTTCGGGCAGTGCGGCGTCCGCGTCCCTGGGGGCAGGTCGTTCGGGCATCGACTCCGAGAGGTAATCGAGGGCGTTGAACGCATTGCCGCAGCCACCGCAACGGACTTTGCCGGCGGCCATCTTGAGCACATCCGCAGTGACGCGAAATGCGGTGCTGCAATCAGGACATTGCGTATACATCAGTCTTGCAAACCTATCGTTTCAAACCCGTCAATCGTGACCAAATCTGGCCATCCTGCTCCCTGAAAACGGGTTCCTCGAACTCGATCCAGGCCTTGTATGCTGCCATTACCTCGTCGGCTTGTTCACATAATACGCCGGACAATGCAAGCATACCGCCCCGCGCGAGCAGAGATGTGATGGAATCGGCAAACTGGGCAAGCGGACCGGCCAGAATATTGGCCACGACGACGTCGAATTGGCCCTCAATGCCGTCCGGACTGCCCGTAACGAGCAGCTTTTGGTCCACATCGTTGGCGACAGCGTTCTGGCGTGTGGCGATGACAGCCTGGGGATCGATGTCCATAGCCGTCGCGGCAGGGCAGCCCAGCTTGAGACCCGCGATTGCGAGGACGCCGGAGCCGCAGCCGTAATCGAGCAGAGTCCTGCCGGTGAGATCGATTTCGTCGAGCCACTCGAGGCAGAGCGCTGTCGTGGCGTGCGTGCCGGTGCCAAAGGCGAGGCCCGGGTCCAGATTAATGACGATCGCGTCATCGTCATCGACCTCACTGCCTGTCGGGCAGATCCACAAGCGCTCGCCAAAACGCATCGCTCCGAAGTCGCGGAGCCACTCGCGCTCCCAGGCGCGGTCGGCAAGCGCTTCGATACGGTGTTGAGGTAATTCGTCGAGGCCGAGCTCGGCCAGCAGTGCGGCTCGAAAAGCCTGCATATCGGTGTCGCCCGGAAACAGGCCTGTAATGCGGGTATTGGTCCACAGCGGGGTCTCGCCCGGGCCCGGCTCGAGCACAGGGTCGTCGCCCGCATCGGACAAGGTGACTGAACTCGCGCCAAGTCGGCCGAACAGCTCCTCGACAGTGGCAGGGTCAAGCGATTCGAGGTCCATGACGAACTGGCACCAGTCCATCCCTTACCGCTCCAGGTCAGGTCAGGCCGAGACGCTTTTCGAGGTAGTGGATATCCGTTCCACCGGCCTGGAAGGCCGAGTGCTGGAAGATTTCCTGGTGCAACGGCACGTTGGTCTTGATGCCCTCGATAACGATCTCGGACAGTGCGTTCTTCATCCGCGCAATAGCCGCATCCCGGTTCTCACCGTGCGCAATCAGTTTGCCGATCATCGAATCGTAGTAGGGCGGGACTTTGTAACCACTGTAGACGTGGCTTTCCATCCGAATGCCGGGCCCGCCAGGCGAATGCCATAGCGTTACCAGGCCAGGCGATGGCATGAACGTCTTCGGATCCTCGGCGTTGATGCGGCACTCGATGGCATGACCCAGTATCTTGACATCTTCCTGCTTGATCGTCAGCCGTTCACCGCTTGCGATGCGCAATTGTTCGCGCACGATATCGATGCCCGTGATCATCTCCGTCACCGGGTGCTCCACCTGGAGGCGCGTATTCATCTCGATGAAATAGAACTCGCCATCCTGGTACAGGAACTCGAAAGTCCCGGCGCTGCGGTAGCCGATCTCGAGGCAGGCATTCACACAACGCATGCCGATGCGATTGCGCTGCTCCTCGGTGATGCCCGGAGCCGGTGCCTCTTCAATGACTTTCTGGTGCCGGCGCTGCATGGAACAGTCGCGTTCGCCGAGATGAATGGCATTGCCATGCGTGTCGGCCAGGATCTGGAATTCCACATGACGCGGTTTTTCGAGAAATTTCTCCATGTACACAACGTCATTGCTGAACGCTGCTCGCGCTTCGGCTTTTGTTACCGTAATCGCCGCAATGAGGGAGGCCTCCGCGTGCACGACGCGCATGCCACGACCACCGCCGCCACCCGCCGCCTTGATGATGATCGGGTAGCCGATCTCGCGCGCGAGTCGCATGTTTTCGTCTGGGTCATCGCCAAGCGGTCCGTCGGAGCCCGGCACACACGGTACGCCGGCCTCCTTCATGGCGCGAATGGCGGAAACCTTATCGCCCATGAGGCGAATTGAATCGGCCCTGGGCCCGATAAAGGTAAAGCCGCTCGACTCGCAGCGCTCCGCAAAATCGGCATTTTCGGAGAGGAAACCGTAACCCGGGTGGATACCGGTTGCGTCGGTTACCTCGGCCGCGCTGATGATGGCGGGCATGTTGAGGTAGCTGTCAGCGGACTGAGGCGGACCGATGCAGACAGTTTCGTCCGCCAGCAGTACGTGCTTCAGGTTGTTGTCGGCGGTCGAATGAACGGCCACGGTCTTGATACCCATCTCACGGCAGGCTCGCAAAATTCGTAGTGCGATCTCGCCGCGATTGGCAATTACAATTTTATCCAACATGTTGGCGGTCTCGCTTAGTCACCGTGGCGCTGGTCGATGACGAACAACACCTGCCCAAATTCGACAGGCTCGCCATTCTGGATGCGGATCGACTTGATGACGCCCGAGACGTCCGATTCGATCTGGTTCATCATCTTCATCGCTTCGATAATACAAAGCGTGTCGCCCTCGCTGACGCGATCGCCGACTTGCACGTATGCCGCTGCGCCAGGTGATGAGGCTGAATAGAATGTGCCTACCATCGGCGCCGTGACCTCAAAGCCGTCTTCTTCGACGACCGCGGCCGGCGCCGCAGCAGGCGCTGCTGCGGACGGGGCGGCGGCAACTGGCGCCGCGGCAACCGCGGGTGCCGGCGCGGCTGGTGCATGCGCCGAGTAACGGCTGATTCTTACCGATTCCTCTCCCTCGGTAATCTCAATTTCCGCTATGCCGGATTCATCCAGCAGTTCGATCAGCTTTTTTACTTTTCTAATATCCATCTCTACCCCTCGGCCTTTGCGACGTATCGACTGGCGGCCTGCAACGCCAGTTCGTAGCCGTATGCCCCAAACCCAAACAGGCAGCTACTCGCGATATCGCTAAAGTAGCTGTTATGCCGAAAATCCTCCCGCGCAAAGGTATTGCTGAGGTGGATCTCGATAAACGGAATCTGAACCGCGAGCAACGCGTCGCGCAAGGCGATGCTCGTGTGCGTAAACGCGCCCGGGTTCAGGATAATGAAAGCGATCCCATCGGTCGCAGCCTGTTGCACGCGATCGATGAGTTCATGTTCGGCATTGCTCTGAAAACAAACCAGTGAATGCCCGAGCGCTTTCGCGGCCTGCACGCAACGAGCCTCGATGTCGGCCAGGCGGTCCGCGCCATAGACCTCGGGCTCGCGTGAGCCGAGCAGGTTCAGGTTTGGGCCATTAATTAGCAGAAAATCGGACATCGTATTGTTGTTCTGGTGATTTAGCCGACGATGGCGGCAATTCTACCCCTTTTTTCCGATTTTTGTGCAACCAATAAGGTACCGGACACCCTATTTCGGAGGGAATAGGGTGTCCGGTACCCTATTGGTTAGAGGAGGTCGAAGGCGCCGCGCGCTTCGTCTTTGCTGATCTCGCCCTTGTCGAGGAGGGTCAGGATGCGAACCACGTCGTCGAGGTGGGACTGGTGCAGTTCGCCAATGTACGCACCCACGTACTCACCGTCTTTCGCCACGAACATCGTGAACGGCATGCCGATAAATTCGATCCCGGACGACTCCGCGACTGCCATGGCATCCTGCTGGCCGACCAGCACCGGGTAGTTGAATTGCGCTTCTTCAGCGTAGTTCGCAACCTGTTCCGGGTAGTCCACTGCGATGCCGAGTACCTGGTAGTCGTCGTCGCCATGTTCCGCCTGGAAATCTTTCAGGAGCGGAATCTCGCGCCTGCATGGCGCGCACCAGGTCGCCCAGAAATTCACCAGCCGGTGCTTGCCATCCCATTCGGAGAAATCCCGAGCCACACCTTCAATGTCCGGAAGTGTGAACGCCGGATGCGAAACCGCTTCCAGTTGCGCGGGTTGGGGCGGCGCGGGAGGCGCTTCGACTTCGACGGGAATGCGCGCGGCATAAAACAACGCGCCTGCCATCAAGGCAAGCAGTGCCGTCGCGAAGATCAGCATGACTCGTGACACGGTGAAACCCGGTTAGTTGCGTTGGGCGACAGTCTGAGCCGTACCGAGGGCCTGTTGCAAGTGCAGGACGAAATCTTCTGCTTTCATGTAACCCACGACTTCGTAGCCATTGCGCTGCTCGCCGTCCGTCCCGAAAAAGATAATGGTCGGTGGGCCGAATACGCCGAAACGATTCAGGAGTTCCTGATCCGCCTCGTCATTGGCCGTGACGTCCGCCTGAATCCAGACGGTATTCGACAGCGCGGCCTGAACTTCCTCATCGGTGAATGTGTAGGCCTCCATTTCCTTGCACGAGACACACCAGTCCGCATAGAAATCGAGAAATGCCGTCTTGCCCTGGCTCGACGCGGCAGCGAGTTCGCGATCGAGGTCGGCCACGGTCTTGATGCGTTTGAATGGCAACTCGTGTTCGGCCTCGGCGACCATGGTCGCGCCACCGAGGTTGACGCTCGCGAGTGGCTTCAGCGGATTGCTGCCACCGGTGAGCGCGCCGAGCAGCAGCACGACGCCGTAGATGATGGCGAGAAATCCGAATCCCTTGCCGAGTTTCTGTGCGGCGGACGATTCACTCGTCAATGTTGTCAGGCCACCGAGGAATACGCCGCTCATGAAGATCAATACTGCCCACAGCAACATGGTCACTTCGCCCGGCAAGATGCGAGACAACATCCAGATAGCGAGACCCAGCATCATGAAGCCGAATGCGTTCCTGACAGCGACCATCCACGGGCCGGCCTTCGGCAGGAACTTGCCCTGTGCGGCACCGACGAGCAGTAGCGGGGCGCCCATGCCGAGGCTCATCGCAAACAATGCGCTGCCGCTTCGCACCATGTCGCCGGTCTGTGCCATCACGGTCAACGCGGCGATCAATGCGGGTGCAACGCAGGCCGTCACGATCAGCGCGGACAATGCGCCCATGATGAAAGCACCAACCGTTGTGCCGCTCTTCTGGTTACCGCTGACTCCCGCGAGTTTGGTCTGGATGCCGCTTGGCATTTGCAGCTCATAGACGCCGAACATGCCGAGTGCCAGTACGACGAACAGGCCCGAGAACAGGATCAGGATCCATGGCTGGTTAAACGTCGCCTGCAGTTGCATGCCGGCGGCCGCCGCCGCGATTCCCGCACCCGTGTATACGAGTGCCATGCCAAGGACGTAGCTCAGTGCCAGGGTAAAGCCACGCATGGGTGTGACGTCTTCTCCCTCACCGGCAATGATTCCGGACAGGATCGGGACCATCGGCAGCACGCAGGGCGTAAAGGCGAGGCCGAGTCCGGCGAGGAAGAACAAGCCTGCCGCGACCCAAATGCTTGATCCGGTGATGATGTTTGCGAGCCGGGCCTGTTCGCTGACCGGTGCATCCGGGGTTGTCGCCAGCGCACCGACAGTCGTCGCAGTGGGCAGACTGACCGTGAGCACTCGCGTCTGCGGCATGTAGCAAAGACCGCCTTCGGCGCAGCCCTGGTAGCCAAATTCGATGTCGAGTTCCATGGCATCCGGCGTCGCGCGAGCGATGGCCAGCGGCGCGATGAAACTGTCGAGATAGACCTCCATGTCGCCGAAGTACTCGTCGTTCTTCATCTTGCCCTTGGGCAGGTCCCAGCGACCGGTCTGCGCGTTCTCGCTGAGCGAACGAACGGACAGCTTGTCTTTGTAAATGTAGAAGCCCGGGACGATGCGAATGCCGATCTCGACGGCATTGCCATCGACCGCGAAGATCTCAGGAAAGAACACTTCGTCGACCGGCGGGAACTCGCTGTTGGCACCCAGGTTGCCGAACCCCAGTTCGGCCTTGCCGCTGAGGGTGCTTACCTTGCGCAGCTTGACTGACTCGGTCCAGGTCTGGGGCGGGTAGCAGATGCCGATGTTGTCGTCGCAGCCCTGGCTCTTGATGATGAGGTCCGCCGTCGCAGGGCGGTCGCCCTCGACGGTGTACGGGATCGTTACAAAGAAGAAGTCCCGGTAGATATCCTGTTTGCCGAAGAACTCGTCCTCGTGGGGAATCCCGTCCGGCAATTGCGGCTCGCCAAGAACGATGCCCGCGGTGCCGCTCTCGAAGGCCAGCTTGTTCTTGTAAAGATAGGCGTGTTTGTAGATTGCCCAGTCAATCTCGAATGCGTCGCCCGTATCGGTCACGACGTACTTGTAGGCTTCGGTGGCCGGCAGCAACTCATCCTCGGCCATAGCGGGGGCGGCCAGCGACAATGCCAGGGCAAGGGCGAACAGTGCTTTCAAAGTCTTTCTCATAGGGTGGCTCGAGTGTTTGGACCCCAACGGGATGCCGATTGTTACGCCTCAGGCGCACGATGTCATGGGTCTGAGTCTTATTTCTTAGAAATTCCCTCACTATCGCCCTTGAAATTTGGCGCTTCATGCCTATCATTAGCACTCCTTGAGGCCGAGTGCTAACAACACGCGGTCCGAAAGCCGACAAAATACGGTTTTAAATCAATAGTTTATAGGAGAAATGCACCATGAAGATGCGTCCGCTTCATGACCGGGTCATCGTTAAGCGCACTGAAGAAGAGCGCACGTCACCTGGCGGAATCGTCATTCCTGACGCCGCAGCTGAAAAGCCCATTAAGGGAAAAGTTGTAGCCGCAGGTAACGGCAAAATACTCGAGAACGGCGACATTCGCCCTCTCGATGTCAAAGTTGGTGACCAGGTTCTGTTCGGTAAGTACGCCGGTACAGAGGTCAAGGTTGATGGTGAAGAACTGCTCGTGATGAAGGAAGACGACATCATGGCGGTAATCGAAAAGTAAAGAGGGACTAGATAATGGCTGCTAAAGAAGTACGATTTGGCGATGACGCACGGCAGAAGATGTTTGCTGGCGTGAACGTTCTCGCGAATGCGGTAAAGGTGACCCTGGGTCCCAAGGGCCGTAACGTCGTGCTCGATAAGAGCTTTGGCGCGCCGACCGTCACGAAAGACGGCGTTTCGGTTGCCAAGGAAATCGAGCTGGAAGACAAGTTTGAGAACATGGGCGCACAGATGGTGAAGGAAGTTGCTTCACAGACGTCTGATATCGCCGGTGACGGAACCACAACGGCTACGGTGCTGGCTCAAGCCATCCTCCGGGAAGGTCTGAAGTCAGTTGCTGCCGGCATGAACCCGATGGACCTGAAACGCGGTATCGACAAAGCGTCAGCTGCGATGGTTCAGGAGTTGCAGAAGCTTTCCAAGCCCTGCAAAGACGAGAAGGCGATTGCACAGGTTGGCAGTATTTCTGCTAACTCTGATGCCGAGATCGGCGAGCTCATTTCCAATGCAATGGGCAAGGTCGGCAAGGAAGGCGTTATTACGGTTGAAGAAGGATCGGGTCTTGACAACGAACTGGACGTTGTCGAAGGCATGCAATTCGATCGCGGCTACCTGTCGCCTTACTTCATCAACGATGCCAACAGCCAGCAGGTTGAACATGACAACCCGCTGATCCTGCTGTTCGACAAGAAGATCTCGAACATCCGCGACTTGCTGCCGATCCTCGAGGGTGTTGCCAAGGCCGGTCGTCCGCTGCTGATCATCTCGGAAGACGTCGAAGGCGAAGCGCTCGCGACCCTGGTTGTCAACAATATTCGCGGTATCGTAAAAGTCGCTGCTGTCAAAGCACCGGGCTTCGGTGACCGTCGCAAAGCCATGCTGCAGGACATCGCAGTGCTGACTGGCGGCCAGGTCATTTCTGAGGAAGTCGGCCTGTCGCTGGAGAAAGCTACGTTGGATGACCTTGGTGAAGCCAAGAAGATCCAGATCACGAAGGAAGCAACCACGATTATCGATGGCGCCGGTAAGGCGACTGACATCAAGGGCCGTGTCGACCAGATCAACGCTGAGATCGCAGAGTCTTCGTCGGACTACGACAAAGAGAAGCTGCAGGAGCGTGTTGCCAAGCTGTCTGGCGGTGTTGCCGTCATCAAGGTTGGCGCTGCGACCGAAATCGAGATGAAAGAGAAGAAAGCTCGCGTTGAAGATGCACTCCACGCGACTCGTGCTGCTGTCGAAGAAGGCGTAGTGCCGGGTGGTGGTGTCGCTTACATTCGCGCGGTTGGCAAGGTTGCGAAGCTTGTCGGCGACAATGACGACCAGACCGTTGGTATCAACATTCTGCGTCGTGCTGTCGAAGAGCCTCTGCGGCAGATCGTACGTAACGCTGGCGGTGACGCGAGTGTGGTCCTGAATGCTGTTGCCAAAGGCAAGGGCAATTACGGATACAACGCTGCAACTGGCGAATACGGTGACATGATTGAAATGGGAATCCTGGACCCGACCAAGGTAACGCGTTATGCCCTGCAGAACGCCGCGTCCGTATCGGGTCTGTTGCTCACGACCGAAGCAATGGTCGCCGATGCACCGCAGAAGGACTCGGGTGGTCCTGCGATGCCGGATATGGGCGGCATGGGCGGCATGGGCGGCATGATGTAAGAGCGCGCCTCTGATTTGACAGAGGTCGCTCGCGCACATCCCTGTGCTCCGCGACATAAGGCCATTCATGGCCAAAAAGCCCGGCCTCGCGCCGGGCTTTTTTTGGCCGCTTGTCGCTACAATGGACCGCAGAGGAGGACGTCATGCAGGTTTTTGTCGTTGCGGTTTCTGTGGCACTCATCGTGTCTTTCATGTGCTCGATCTTCGAGTCCGTGCTGTTGTCTCTCAGTCACGCCCAGGTCGAGGTGCTGGCAAATAAGGGAAAACCCTCCGGCCGGATTCTGAAGGCCTTTAAAGAACGGATTGATATTCCAATTTCGGCGATTCTGATTACGAATACGGCGGCCCACACTATTGGCACGGCCGTGGCCGGCGCGAGCTATTCGGAGGCATTTAGCCCCGACTCGCTGTGGATATTTACGGTCGTGTTTACGATCGCCGTGCTGTTGTTTACAGAAATCATTCCCAAAACTCTCGGGGTCGCCTATGCAAGACAGTTGGCCAAACCGGTCGCCTACGGGATTCAGGCGCTGGCAGCCATACTTCGGCCGCTGGTACTGGCGAGCGAGGCCATTTCCCGGTCTCTGCGCAGCGACAAGTCCGGCCCTGTCACCTCGCTCGAAGAGATTCGGCTGCTCGCGACGATTGGACACAGCGAAGGCGTCGTCGGGACGCAGATCGCACAAATGATCGTTGGCGCGTCGGAGCTGCGTAAGTTGTCAGCGACGAATGTGATGGTGCCCCGGCAAGATGTCGCGTTCCTGTCGAGCGAGGATGCCCCTGACAGGGTAATACGAAGGATCAACGAGTCAGGCTTCAGTCGCTTTCCGTATTCTCCCACCGGAGATCTCGATCAGGTTATCGGGGTCGTGTACGCAAAGGAAATCCTGGCCCAGCTCGTCGTGGCCAGGGCCGACCTGATCGAGTGGCAACAGCTGGTGCATGAGCCCGTGGTTGTGCCGGAAACAGTGGCGCTTGACTCGTTGCTGCGCACGTTCCGCCAGACGCGCAGGCACATGGCACTCGTCGTCGATGAGTACGGGGATTTCCAGGGCATCGTGACGCTTGAGGATGTCATCGAGGAAATCGTTGGAGACATTTTCGACGAATCGGATCTTCCCAGCGAGGACCTTTGGCAACGGCCGGACGGCTCGGTGCGGGCGTTCGGGACCGCCGAGCTACATCGGATTTGCCGCATGCTGGGCGAGGAAATGCCCGGCGGTACCGAGATCGCGACAGTCGGTGGACTGTTGAGCGAATCACTGGGCCGTATTCCCGAAGTCGGGGATACGCTCGACTGGCGGGGCCATCGCCTGACCGTCCTGTCGGCAGGGCCGCGGGGCGCCGACCTCGTGTCCATTGGTCGGCAGCGAAAGACGGAGGTGGAGCAGTGACAAGAGCCGTCTATCGAAGCCGAAGGCCCTGAAGGGGGCGCATCTCCTCCTGCTGGTCCTCGATCTCAGGGATTCTGCAGAGCCGCAATCCGGTCAGCGATCGGCGGATGGCTCATAAAGAGCTTCTTGAGCCCGGCGGCGCGACCGCCAGAGATGCCGAATGCCGCAAGTTGCTCAGGCAGTTCAGCAGGCTGCCCGCGCCCAAGGCGCTCGAGCGCCCGAATCATCGGCTGGCTGCCATTCAGGCTTGCGGAACCCGCATCGGCGCGGAATTCACGCCGGCGCGATACCCACATGACGATCGTGCTCGCCAGGATGCCGAGGACTATCTGGGCAACGATCACGGTCGCGAAGTGGCCGATTCCATGGCCCGAGTCGTTCTTCAGGATGACCCGGTCGACGAAGTAGCCGACCACGCGCGACAGGAAGATCACGAAGGTGTTGACGACGCCCTGGACGAGCGTGAGCGTGACCATATCGCCGTTGGCAACATGCGAAATCTCGTGCGCCAGGACCGCCTCGATCTCATCGCGCGGCATGCTTTGCAGCAGGCCAGAGCTAACGGCAACCAGCGCAGCGTTCCGCCGGGCGCCCGTGGCGAATGCGTTCATGTCCGGCGACGGGTAGATAGCGACCTCGGGCATATCGATACCCGCCTGTTGGGCCTGACGCGCAACGACGTTGAGAAGCCAGGACTCGACCTCGTTACGAGGCTGCGTGATGACCTTGGCGCCGGTGGCGCGCTTCGCCATCCACTTGGATATGGCAAGCGAGATAAATGAGCCGCCAAAACCAAAGACCGCCGAGAAGATCAGCAAGGCCTCGACGTTCAGGCCCGACCCGGTCTCTTCGAGGTAGGAATCAACGCCAAGTACGCGCAACGCGATACTCAGTACCAGGATGACGGCCACGTTGGTGGCCAGGAACAACGCAATGCGCTTAAACATTCAAAAAGCTCCTGAAAGCAATAAATCCGAAACTACGGTGAGAATCTGGGTCCGGCTTGCCCGTTTTCAAGCCTCCGGCGCCATCCGGAAATCGCGAAAATTGTCAAATCCTGTCAATGAGAGGATGTCCGAATTGCCAGATTCCAGGGTGCGAGTATAAATGATCTGCTGGCGCCAATTCGCCAGTGTTGTACGGGAAGGAGGTGGGTTACATGTCAATCCTGCGCAAGATCGAGCCCGGTAAAAGGGCGATTGATGTAAGACGGACCACGCCTCTCACCCACAGCATGGAGGAGTTCTTCGAGGACTTCCCACCACGCCGCTGGATGGAGACGTTTGAGCCCCTTGGCTGGAAGTGGCCGGTAGGTATCGATTATGAACGGGCATTCCGTTTGGATATCGTCGACCGCGACAAGGAACTCATAGTCCGAGCCGAGCTGCCCGGCGTCGAGAAAGATGACGTCGAGGTGACGATCTCAGGTGATCGCCTGATGATCGAAGCCGAAAGGGAGTTCGAGGAAGAAGACGAAAAGGACGACTTCTATCGGCATGAGATGGGCTACGGCAAGCTGTCAAGAACGGTTGCCCTGCCTGTTGAAGTGGATCCTGAAAAAATCCACGCCGAACTGAAGGAAGGAATCCTGACAGTCACGCTTCCTAAGATCCGGGTGGCGGAACGACACACAGTGAAAGTTGCCTGACGAAGTAACTGTGTTGTGAGTACCGGGGCGACTAGCCATGGCCGCCCCGGTTTTTTATTGGGTACCGGACACCCTATTTCCGGAAATAGGGTGTCCGGTACCTAATAATTCGATATCCGAGAAGGATCGCCAGTATCACCGCGTAGATCATCGGTTCGGTGATGTCCTTCTTCACCTGCCACCAGTAGTGCCAGACTCCGAGTATGCCGATCAGGTAGACCGCATTGTGCAGCGTCTGCCAGTGGCGGCCCATGCGGCGGCGAATCCCGTTGGTCGACGTCAGGGCCAGCGCCGTGAGAAGGAGCAGCGCGGCGAACCCGATGGTGATGAACGGCCGTTTGATGATGTCCTCGAGAATGGCAGACACCAGGAACCCCTGGTCCAGAACCAGCCACGTCAGGAAGTGCATCAACACGTAGAAGAACGCGAACAGCCCGAGCATGCGTCGAAACCGGGCCAGCCAGTTCCAGCCGGTGAGACGGCGCAGTGGGGTAACGCTGAGCGTAACCAGTAAGAAGCGCAGTGACCAGTTGCCGAAGCGATCCATGATCGCCTCGATCGGATTGGCGCCGAGTCCTCCGGTGATCTCCAGTGCATCGGTCACGACGTGTGTGAATGGCAACAGGCAGGCCAGGAAGACCAGCGGTTTCCAGACAAACCGGATTTGCTGCAACGTGTTCAAGGGGCTTAGAAGTTGCGCCTTAAATCCAGGCCTTCATAGAGATGCGCCACCTCGTCACCGTAGCCGTTAAACATCAGGGTTGCCTGCTTGCTCGCGAACGCGCCTGCGCCAATGCGGCGTTCCCGCGCCTGGCTCCAGCGAGGATGACTGACGTCCGGGTTCACATTGGCATAAAAACCGTATTCGCGTGGCTGGGACATATTCCAGCTCGTCTTTGGCATGCTCTCGGTGAAACGAATCGTCACGATGCTCTTGATGCCTTTGAAGCCGTATTTCCAGGGCACCACCAGCCTGATCGGCGCGCCGTTCTGGTTGGGCAGGACTTCGCCATAAAGTCCCACCGCGAGAATGGGCAGCGGATTGGTTGCCTCGGCTATCGTCAGACCTTCCCGGTAGGGCCATTCGAGCACGCGACGACGTACGCCGGGCATTTGCTCCGGATCGTTAAGCGTTTCAAAGGCCACGAATTTCGCTTTCGAGGTCGGTTGCAGGTGCTTCACGACCTGCGCGAGGGAGATGCCTACCCACGGGATGACCATCGACCACGCTTCGACGCAACGCATGCGATAAATACGTTCCTCAAGGTCGAAGGGCCGGACGAAATCGTCGAGATCGAATGTGCCGGTCTTCTCCGCGTGACCCTCCACGCGAATCGTCCAGGGCCTTGGTTCAAAGTCCCGTGCGTACACGACCGGGTCCGCCTTGCCAGTGCCGAACTCGTAGTAGTTATTGTAGGTCGTGATGTCATCGTAGCTATTCGGCGCCTCGTCTGTGCTGAACGCACTGCTGCGGACATCCTTCAGCTTGGCGAGTTGCCCCTCCGGGATAACAGCAGCCAGTGTGGATGAGGCGAGCAGGGAGCCACCGGCGATCGCGCCCGCGCGGATGAACTCGCGGCGGTTGAGGTAGTTGGCGTGGCTCGTGATCTCGGACGGGCGAATATCGGACGGTTTCTTGATTAGCACAGACGGCCTCCTGTTACCTGTAGCCTATACAGACCGGCAACTCGACTACAATATTGCACGATGATGAATATTGCCCGAATCCTGCCCTGGTATTACGCCGCGACTGCCGTCTTCCTGGCGCTCGACTACGGGCTGGGCATCAACGTCCGCGTCGCGTTTCTCGATGCGTTCCCGGCCGGTCGCGCGGCTTACTACGGCATCTGTTTCAGCTGCCTGGCGCTGATGGTGTGGCGACCCGGCTGGGCCGTCCTCATCGGTACATTCGAGTCGCTCGTGACGCTGGTCGCCCTGATCCTGAGCATGGCCCTGCGCGTAATGGTGCCAAATGACGCGATCTTCGAGGAAAATGCAGCATTCGTGAACGTTCAGGAGATTGTTAACTTCGTTATCTCCGGCAGCGTGGCTTACCTCGCCTGGTTAAGGGGCCTGCAAACGCTTAAAAACGGTAGTTCCTGTTCAGTTTCGGTTCAAGCGGCCCTGGCTAAGCTTGATATCAGGCGGCGGGACCCTATGTAACGGGCTAATGAGGAGGATCGGACACATGGGCGAATTATTTTCCAATATCGTTCACAGCGATGACCGGGTTACCCCGACGGCAGCACTGCATGTCGAGGTGATCGCGGATTTCGTGTGCCCGTTCTGTTTTATTGGCAAGCGCCGTCTCGATGAGGCACTCAAGGCAGTTGAGGGTCCGTCCGAGGTCAGCTGGTATCCATTTCAGTTGAATCCGGATATGCCGCCTGAGGGCCTGCCGTTCGATGTGTACATCAAGAACCGCTTTGGCAGCCCCGCCAATATCGAGCCCGTGCTCGAGCACCTTGCTGAAGAGGGTCAGACGTCCGGCATTCGGTTCCGCTTTGACCGGATACGCCACGTACCGAACACGATCCCTGTGCACCAACTCATGCAACTGGCAGAGACACTGGGTGTGGATCAATCAGCGCTGGCCGAGGACCTCATGTCTGCATTCTTCGAGGAAGGGCGCAACATCGGCGAACGCGGCGTGTTGATCGATGTGGCCGAGCCCCATGGCATTTCGGCAACAGAAGCGGGCAAGGCCGTCGTCAACGACCAGCTTCGCCAGATGGTTCTGTCGCGTGAAAACCAGGTTCGCGCCAGTGGCTTGTTGGGCGCGCCCGGGTTTCTTATCAATCGCCGCCTGCTGGTTGTAGGGGCGCAGTCGACGGACAATATTGTCAATGCCTTCGATCGGGCGATGTTTGGCGAGGGAACGGACTCGCTGGTATCACCGGCGCTGCATTAGCCACTCGATCATCAGGCGATTTACCTCGTCCGGTTTCTCCTGCTGCGTCCAGTGCCCACAGTCGTCCAGCATGTGCACAGCGAGGTCGTTGACGAGCGCCTTCATTCCCTCGATGTACTGCGGGTCGATCAACACGTCGTTCACAGCGCCGATGAACAGCGTCGGAATGTTTACTTGCTGACTGACACCCTGCAATTGCTCCCAGTTGTGCGTCCAGTTGCGATACCAGTTGATCGGACCGCCTAGCCCGGATCGCGCGAAAGCGTCGGCGTAGTAATCGAGCTCGTCGTCACTGAGCAAGGCATCGCCACTTGCGTGTGGGTCCCGGACGATCTTGAGCAGACTGACGATCCGGTACTCGAGCGGGAGTTTCTCGAATTCCTCGCGCGTGACCTGGTTCTTGCGCATCAGGCGATTGATGAAGTGCCGCGTATCCGCAGTAAAGACACGATCGGCTTCGTCGGAATCCTGGAAGTTCACGATGTAGAAATCGTCGCCGAAACGCTCGCGCATGAGCCCAATCGGGTCCACCGGAAACCGTGGATACAGCGGAATATTCAGAATGACCAGCTTGTCGATGCGCTGTGGCGCCAGCATCGCCATTTGCCACAGCAAAAGGGCGCCCCAGTCATGGCCAACGAAGACCGCAGACTCGAGTTCCAGCGCGTCGAGCAAGCCATGGATGTCTGCGATAAGTTCGCTTGCCCGGTAATCGGCAACGTTTGGCGGGGCGGTAGTTCGGCCATAGCCTCGCTGATCGGGTGCAATTGCCCGGAAGCCCGCGTCGGCCAGGGCCGGTAGCTGGTGTCGCCAGGAAAAAGCGAGCTCGGGAAAACCGTGCAGGAGGATGACCGGCGGCCCTTCCCCCTGCTCGTAGACGGCCATTTCAAGGCCGTTTGTCGCGACTGTCCGGGGCGCAGGAAACATGCGGGCATTTGACAGCAAAAGCCTGCAAACCGCAAAGTGGCCCGATCCGACAGAGAAGCGGAGACAGGCGATGGTCCAGCGACTGATCAAGGCGCTGATTCGCACGATCACGAACACGTTCTTCCGCAACGTCGATGTTGTCGGCCTGGAAAACGTGCCCGTCGAAGGCCCGGTCATATTTGCAGGCAATCACCCCAACGCGCTGATGGACGGTTGGCTGCTGACGGCACGCTGCGGTCGATGGCCGCTCCACTTTATGGGCAACGCCAAGCTCTGGCGCTACCCATTGCTGGGAAGGGCACTGGACGCGATGGGGGCAGTGCCGGTCTACCCGAGGTCCGAGTACGGCGATACGGCGAATAACCAGGCGGCATTCGAAACGCTCTACGAAGTCATCGAGTCCGGCAACTGCATGGGCGTGTTTCCCGAGGGTATCAGCCATGCGGAATCCCAACTCACGGCGCTGAAGACCGGCACCGCGCGCATCGCGCTGGAGGTCTCGGCTCGCGGTAAGGCAAATGTCGTCATCGTCCCGTCCGGTCTGAACTACATCAATCGACACCGGTTTCGCAGCCAGGTGCTTATCGAATTTGGCGAGCCAATCGTTATCGATGATGAGTGGGTCCGGCGATTCCACGACGACCAGGCAACAGCTGTGCAAGATCTCACCGACGAACTTGCACAAGCACTTGTCGGGGTAACCCTGAATGCGCCCGACTGGCGGACGCTGCGTTTTGCACAGGCGGCGAGACGCCTGTACAAACCGACCACTACTCGCCTGACGCCGAAACAATACATCGAGCTCAACAAGCGATTCGTCGATCGCTACCTTAAATTACAGGACGACCCCGAATTGCTCGCCTTTCGCGACGATGTCGAAGAATACGAGGCGCACCTGCAACTCCTGGGACTCAAAGACCACCAGTTACGCAAGCCAGTCAAACTCGGACCCGCGTTTCGTCGTATCCTGTGGCGGGGCCTGCGCATGTTGATTCTGTTGCCGCTCGCCATACCGGGCGCGATCCTGCACCTGCCGGTTGGCTGGATTGCGGCTTCGGTCGGTGAGCGGTTCAGCTATGAAATGGACGATGTCGCGACGCTCAAGGTGTTTGCCACCATCGCCTTGCTGCCGCTCATCTACGTGCTGATCGGGTTTTGGGTCGGCAGTAAGTTCGGGTGGCCCTGGGGCGTTGCCACGGTTGCTGGTCTGACAGTCAGCTTTTCTGCGACTATTGCACTGCTCGAAGCCGAAGCAGGCCTGTATTGGTCGGCGATGTCGCTATTCAAGTTGGCGAGGCTCCGCGAAGAGGTGGCAGAACTCAGGGACCAGCGCACGTTGCTGGTGACCAAGGTAAGGGACCTGGCGAACAGGTTGTCCGACCCGGATGTACCGCGAATATTTACTGACGAGGACTTTTCTTCATGATGACGATTCTGAAACGTACGGCGCTTCTTCTTTTCGCGGTGGTCGCGTCTGGATGTTCGCAGGGCCCGGCTCCGGAAAACTACGATGTAATCATTCGCGGTGGCAGCGTCTACGACGGGTCGGGTGTTGCGCCGATGCAGGCCGACGTTGCGATCAATGGCGATCGGATTGCGAAAATCGGTGACTTGTCCGCAGCAACGGCTACCCGGGAAATCGATGCCACTGGTAAGGCTGTGTCTCCCGGGTTTATCAACATGCTGTCCTGGGCGACAGAATCGCTGATCATCGATGGCCGCGGCATGAGCGATATCAAGCAGGGTGTCACGCTCGAGGTCATGGGCGAAGGCTGGTCCATGGGGCCTCTGAATGATGCACTCAAAGCGTTGGCCTCTGCCCAGCAACGCGAGTTCAAGTACGAGCTCGAGTGGACGACACTGGGTGAATACCTGGCATTCCTCGAGAATCGCGGCATCTCTCCCAATGTTGCATCCTACGTAGGCGCTACGACGCTGCGCATCTACGAAATCGGCTTCGACAATGTGCCAGCCACCGATGAGCAGCTTGCTCGCATGCAGGAGCACGTTCGCGTTGCCATGCGAGAGGGGGCGATCGGTGTCGGATCGTCACTGATCTATGCGCCTGCAAACTTTGCCAGCACCGAAGAACTGATCGCGCTTGTCGGAGCGGCTGCGGAGTATGGCGGTCGCTATATTTCCCACATCCGCTCAGAAGGCAACCGTCTGGAAGAGAGTGTCGAGGAATTAATCGAAATCGCCAGAGCGACGGGAGCGCCGGCAGAGATCTACCACTTGAAGGCCGGTGGCCGGGACAACTGGCACAAGCTGGATAATGTGTTCGCGATGGTTGAGCAAGCGCGCGCTGACGGGCTCGCGATTACAGCGGACATGTACACCTATACCGCCGGTGCGACCGGACTGGATGCGGCGATGCCGCTGTGGGTGCAGGAAGGTGGCGACGAGGCGTGGTTCGCGCGGCTTGAGGATCCGGCGATCCGCGAGAAAGTGCTCGCGGAAATGCTTGAGGACCAGTCGGAGTGGGAGAATCTTTTCTACCACGCAGGACCTGACGGGGTCATGTTCATCGGCTTCCGTAATCCAGAGCTGCGCCACCTGACCGGCAAGACGCTCGCAGAAGTCGCCGACATGTGGGAGGTCACACCGGCCGAGGCGGCGATTGACCTGGTTATCAAGGACCGCAGCCGCGTCGATACCGTGTACTTCCTGATGTCCGAAGAGAACGTTGCGAAGAAAGTGGCCAAGCCGTGGGTCAGTTTCGGCTCCGATGCGGAAGCGTCGGCGCCGGAAGGCGTATTTCTCAACTCGAGCACGCATCCACGCGCCTACGGAACATTTGCCAGGGTTCTTGGCAAGTACGCACGCGACGACGGCGTGATTACCCTGGAGGAGGCGATTCGGAAAATGACGTCGCTGCCGGCAGCAAATATCGGCATCCGTGAGCGCGGCAGCCTGACCGAGGGTTACTTTGCCGATGTCGTGGTGTTCGACCCGGCGACTGTGCGCGATCATGCGACCTTTGAAGAGCCACTGCAGTACGCCACGGGCGTGGAGCACGTGTTCGTCAACGGCGAGCAGGTATTGAAGGACGGTGAGCATACCGGGGCAACGCCGGGCCGTGTTGTTCGCGGACCCGGTTGGACCGGGTGGGAAGAACAGGAGGCGAAAGAAGCTGTGAGCAAGCGGGAGCAGTGAAAACCTGGGTCGCGCTGCTCCGCGGGATCAACGTCGGTGGGCGCAACAGCCTGCCGATGAGAAGCTTGTCGCAGATACTTGGGTCAGCTGGTTGCGAGCAGGTGAAGACCTACATTCAGAGCGGTAATGTCGTATTCAAAGGGGAGGTGAAGTCTGCTGCCCGGTTCAGCGAGGAGATCGGCCGGGAAATCGAAAAGGAACACGGTTTTTGTCCTGCTGTGCAACTGATTGGTGCCGATGAACTGGGGCAGGCGATTGTGTCCAACCCCTACCCGCAAGCCACGCTCGAGCCGCAGACGCTGCACCTGTTCTTTCTCGAATGCCCGCCCCAGGAAGACCGGGTCAGCGCTGCGCAAGCGCTTCTGTCGGAGACCGAGTCTTTCACGGTCCTCGGGAATCTTCTCTATCTGCACGCGCCGGATGGCATCGGCCGATCGAAGTTTGCCGGCGGAATCGAACGAGTATTGCGGGTGAAGATGACCGGGCGCAACTGGCGCACGATTGGGAAGCTTGGGGAATTGGCCAGTTCAATCGAGTGACTGCTCGTCGACCATACCGGGGCTACATCCGACGACAACAACAAAGGCAGTGCAAATGACCAACAAAGAAATTATCCAAGGCCTGTACCAGAGTTTTGCGAGCGGCGACGTACCCGCCGTTCTTGCGAAGTTCAACGACGACATCGCGTGGACCGAGTCGGATGGCTTCCCACTCGCAGGCACTTACGTCGGTCCCCAGGCAGTTCTCGAGGGCGTCTTCATGCGTCTCGGCGAGTTCAGCGACAACTGGGCGGTTGTCGTTGACCGACTTATCGCCGATGGCGACACGGTCGTCGCGGATGGCAAGTACACCTGGAACCACAAGGAAACCGGCGAGTCTTGCGAAGTGAGGATGGCGCACGTCTGGACGCTGGTTGACGGCAAAGCTACCGCTTTCCTGCAGCACGTCGACTCCGCAACGGTTCGCGAGCTCATCAGGTAGCTATTCGCTATTCCCGCAGCGTCAGTACCTTGAGTTCCGGGTCCGCCAGGATTTCTTCTTCTGTAAACGGGAACTCAATCAACTCACCCCGGGCATACAGTCTGGTCTGATCCGCATAGTGCGGCGAGTCCGGTTCCGGCGACTGCGAATAGGTCAGCAGCCCACGCGCGTCCAGGTTGCCGTCCTCATCCCAGCCGATAACCTGGATGTAACTGTTGCCGTGCATGATGGGCGTGTAGCCCTTGCCTTCGGTGAACTGGGTAACGATGTAGCTGAACGATCCGTGGTCCCCAACTGCGCCGGGAACGCCGATACGCTCGCCATTGCGCTCGGCGAACTGCACGTCACCCCAGCGCGCATCCAGTGCGATGCCGGCATCCGTCAGCTTCTTCTGGGCTGTAGCCAGGGCGCTGAGCATCGCCTGCCGAACCTCGAGATTGTCGAGTGCGAGGCCGCGAGGCGTGTTTACCGGATAGGCCACATCGAATGGCACGGCGTACAGGTTTGGCAGGCTTTGCACCTGCTCCCAGAACTCGGTCCAGACGTGTGTTCCCCGGCTGTCGACATTTGACGTCCGGTCCCACTTTGCCAGCACTTCGCAACTGGCGGCTATCTCGTCAGCGGGCTGTTCGCAAAGCGTCAGGACCCCTTCGAGAAAGAGTTCCGCGCTAAAGTGCCGATGGCTGAGGAGAATCTGCCGCAAATCGTCAGGTTCGAGTTTGGCACCGTCCGCGAGTGCTTCGTCGACATACGTCAAGCCGGCACGAGTACGCAGACTTCGTACCGTTCTTTCATCGCCGATAACGGGCGAGTACCCTTCGAGCCGCCGGTCCGGATTCGACAGCCAGTAGCTGTCATTCGAATTCGTAAAATAGTCGGTGGACGTGGCCCTCGGCATTTTCTCCGGCGGCAGATTTCCGGGAACAGGGCTGCCCGGTGTCACCTTCCAGTCACAGCCGGGGTCCGAGCCATCCAGGATGACAACCGGCCGGGCATGCCTTCCACTGCCTTGCGACATTTGCTGATCGTCTCGACGTCGAGATTCGGCGTGGCGGACAGGTCGCCATAGAACGCGTTGCCGTGACGATCAGCGGCAATCGTATTGACAAAGAAAGTCCCCTGGTGACTGATTGCGGCTTCCACGTCGGCAACCGATTGCGCGGTCTGCAGGGCGAAATAGGTTGGTACCGTCGCGTTGTTATTGACAATAGCGTCGCGGATTGCGAACGCCTTTTCTCCGGTCCAGGCGAGCCCTTCACTGGCGATGACCGGACCAAAGTGCGTCATGTAGATGCTGTGTTCTCGCGGCGCCGAATCTTCACCGGCGCCCGGCACCAGCACGGCCATCTCTTCGATGTCGCGGAACTCATCGCCGTATCGGTATTGCATCGGATTTTCCGGGTTGAGTTCAAGCTCAAACAGCGTGAAGCGCGCTGCCGTCGACACCGTGTGGGTCCAGGCAATATCGCGATTGAAACCAATGCCGATGAAGTTGCCGGCTATGAGTCTCGCGCCCATGACATCGACGACGCCGGGAATTGTTACGTGAACGATGTGGAATCTGGATGGGCCGTGCCACGGGTAGTGCGGGTTGCCAAGCAGCAAGCCGCGCCCCGAGGCGGTCAGGCTGCTGCCGACAGCTATTGCGTTACTGCCGATGCCTTGTACCGGCCCCGCATCGAATGCCACCTGCAGAAGGGCTTCACCTGGCGGCGCTGCCGCTGCCATCTCTTCCTTGAAGAAACCGAGGCCATAACGAATGCCGAAAGCAACCATCATTCGGTCGAGGTCACCGTCCTCGAGCGGTCGCGCCCAAGCCTGGCCATTGCAGGAAGCGGGCATCTTGCCGGCGTAGTCCTGCAAGTACCGGTTGTATCCAGCCCTGAACCCTTCGTTGTATTCGGCCGCCTCGGCCGGGACCGCAGCACGATGATGCGCGAGCCTCTCGTCAGTCAGGATGCTGCGATGAAATACATCGCTCGCAAAGTGCTCGTCGGATGGCCCGAAGTCCGCCGACAGTGTCCCCTTGGCTGTGGCCAGTTCCTTTGCGAAGACACAAACACCGTCGACCGCGGTTGCATAGGCGAATCCGTAGCCGAGGCTCCCCCAGTCATCCGCGAGGACATGGGGTATGCCATAGCTCGTCCACCGGATATCGGCGGAGTATTGGTGCTCCGGCTGTCTTTCTGTGCAGGAGGTAAGCAGGGGAATCGCCAGCAACGTGGCGATGAGACGACAATTCATAATCACTCCGGATATTCGTGTTTCAGGATGTTGAAGCAAACGGTCTTACGTTCCCCAGGTTCCGTGCTTTTCTCGTCGCGTGCCAAAACGAGACTCGATGCTCTCGATAAATTCTTCTTGTGCGCCAGAAGCCTGGCCATCGGCTGAAGCGACCTTGCGCATCATTTCGATCAGAGACTTTACCTGGTCCGGAGAAAACCGGTCGCCATTGCGGTCGGCGAGCTTTTCAAGTTGCGTGCTGACCAGTTGCGGCGCGGCCAACAAGTGCGCGGCAGAGCCAAATAGCCCCGATGCCTCACTGGGCTCGATCGAGAAATTCGTTGCGAACTGTTCCAGAGCAGTCTCCTTCTGGCCAGACGTGATATCGCCATCGAGCTTTGCCGTTCCAATGACGAGCAGAGCAGCGATGTGAACGGGGTCCTCGATTGAGTAGACCGGGTCGGCGCCGAACTTCTTGGCAAATGCGTGCCGGCGATACCAGTAGAACGGGTTCAGTCCGCCAATATCTACGCCCAAGTCGGTCGAGCAAGTAGAAAATCGTAACCAGACCTCCCAGCAGCCCAATAATCACGTGCATGCGTTGCGTCTCCTAGTTCCTTATGCGAAATCCCTTGAGCAGGCTGCGCATCCAGGGTTGACGGATGACAGGCATCGCAAATCGATACAAGCGCCCGGACGTGTACACGGCCTTGCCTTTCTCGAGTGCTGCGAGACCTTCACGAACCACGACGTCTGCGTCGTACCAGATGAAGCGGGGCAGGCCGGCTTTCATGGTACTCAGGCGCCTCGGATTGATGAAAATCGGTGTGTGTGAAGCCGGGGCAAAGCGCGAGTACGTGCACACCGTCTTCTCTTACGGTTGCTGACAGCGCCCGCGACAGGGCAATCAGGTAGGTCTTGGTTGGGCCGTAATTCATATCGCCGGGTACTGTAATTTGCCCGGCGATCGAAGCGACATTGAGAACCCGCCCGAACCCACGTTCCTGCATTGCCGGGACAAAGAAATGACACAAGGCCGCGTACGACGTCATCATGAGATCGAGGTGCGCTTTTTGAACCTGCCAGTCGCGCGTCGTGAGAAGATCGGGTCCGGCTGATCCGGCATTGTTGATAAGAGTGTCGATCTCGAAACCGCGAGCGACGGTCTCGTCGTAAAGCGCCTGCGGCGCGTCTGCGTCGGATAAATCCGCGGTAATGATGTCCACTTCCACCCCGAACTCGTCATTGAGATTGGTCGCGAGTTTCTCCATCGGTTCGGCCCGGCGTGCGACCAGCACGAGGTCTTTTCCACCGGCTGCCAGTTGGCGCGCGAATTCGCTGCCGAGACCTGCCGATGCGCCTGTAATAAGTGCTCTGCCCATAATGGGCAGCACTATCGCACAATTTCGCTTGTTTTTTGGCCGCTGGGCGGCTAATTTGCCCCGCAAGACGCTGATGGGGACGAGTACGCAGCCTGATCAGGCCACAGCGACCGGAGGATGGTGAGAGCTCCGGGCCCGAAACTGCCGAATATCACCCCGGAGTCGCCAACCGAAAAGCTCAGCTGAGTAAGCCTGGCCGACTGATCCACGATACGGATGTCGGGTCGCAAGACCCTTGAGGCGGCCGTTGCCGCGAAGCCGGGTGGTACCGCGATGAATCCTTCGCCCCGGGAATCAGGTACCGGACACCATATTTCTTGTTGAATTATGGTGTCCGGTACCTGATTCCCGGGGCGGTTTTGTATGCAGGAGCTTGAATTGAAATTTAAGGAAGTAACCGGTCGTTACGATGGACCAGCCCTCGAGGAAGAGGTGCTGGAATTCTGGCGTGAGCACGATGTCTTCGAGCAGACGCTCGAGCAGACGAAGGGCGGCCCGCAATTCAGTTTCAATGAGGGCCCGCCGACGGCGAACGGCAAGCCCGGTATCCACCATGTACTGGCACGTTCATTCAAGGACATCTTCCCGCGCTACAAGACCATGCGTGGCTACCATGTGCCGCGCAAGGCGGGCTGGGATACACACGGTCTTCCCGTCGAGCACGAAGTCGAAAAACTCCTGAAGAAAGAGGGCAGGATCGAGAGCTACGACAAGGCGGAAATCGAAGCGAAAGTCGGCATCGCTGAGTTCACGCGACTGTGCCGCGAGTCGGTCATGACCTACGTGGGCGACTGGGAGAAGATGACCGAGCGCATGGGCTTCTGGGTTAATCTCGACGAGGCCTACTACACGCTCAACAACACCTATATCGAGTCGGTCTGGAACCTGCTGCAGAGGATCTGGGACGAGGACCTCATCTACAAGGGTTACAAGGTTGTCCCCTACGATCCACGCATCGGCGCAACCCTGTCTTCGCACGAACTTGCGCTTGGCTACAAGGAAGTCGAAGACCCGTCGATCACTGTCCGCTTCAAGCTCGCCGACGCCGACGACACTTACTTCCTGGTCTGGACCACGACGCCGTGGACGTTGCCGTCCAACCTCGCACTCGCTGTTGGCGATGACATCGACTACAGCTACTGCGAATCTGACGGTCAGACACTAATCGTCGCTGAAGCTCTGCGCGCGTCCGTGTTCCGCGATATCGAACACGAAGTCGTGAAGACCGTGAAAGGCAGAACGCTTGTCGGTATGCGCTACGAGCAGCTGTTCGACTACATCGAGGTGGACGCCGGCAATGCATTCACCGTGATGTCGGCAGACTTCGTCAGTACCGAAGACGGTACCGGCATCGTGCACACGGCGCCCGGCCTACGGCGTGGACGATCTCGCACTTGGTCAGGCGAACGACCTGCCAGTCGTGCATGGCGTCGGTCTTGACGGCAACTTCATCGACGATGTCGAGCCCGTCAAAGGACTGTTCTTCAAAGATGCGGACAAGCCGCTGATCCGTATCCTCAAGGATCGCGGCATGATGTTCCGTTCGGAGCGCTTCAAGCATAACTACCCGTTCGGCTGGCGCACCGGCGACCCGATTCTCTATTACGCAAAGAACGCGTGGTACATCCGCACGTCGAAATTCCGCGAACGCATGGCAGAGTTGAACCAGACGATCAACTGGGTTCCGGATCACATCAAGGATGGTCGCTTCGGCAACTGGCTCGAGAATAACGTCGACTGGGCATTGTCGCGCGAGCGCTTCTGGGGCACACCACTGCCTGTCTGGACGGACGGCGAGGACGGATTCAAGTGCATCGGGTCAGTCGCGGAACTGGAAGGGCTGACGGGCAGGGAGCTCAGCGAGCTGGACCTGCATCGCCCCGCGGTTGACGACGTGACCTTTGAACTCGATGGCAAAACCTGGCGTCGCGTACCGGAGGTCATCGACTGCTGGTTCGATTCGGGCGCGATGTCTTATGCGCAATGGCACTACCCATTCGAAAACAAGGATAAGTTCGAGGCGCATTTCCCGGCAGACTTCATTTGCGAAGCGATCGACCAGACGCGAGGTTGGTTCTACACGCTGCACGCAATCTCGACACTCGTCTCGGACAGCGTGGCCTTCAAAAACTGTATCTGCCTGAACCTTATCGTCGACAAAGACGGCAAGAAGATGTCGAAGTCGGTGGGCAACATCATCAACCCGTACGATGTGTTCGACACGGTCGGTGCCGACGCGCTGCGCTGGTATTTCCTGGCGCGCCTCGCGCCGGATGCGCCGAAGCGCGTGTCTGTCGACATCGTTGCCGACGTGGCCAGCTCATTCATCAATACGTTCTGGAACACGTACGGCTTCTTCGTGTTGTATGCGCGTCTCGACGAAATCGACCTGACAAAAGACATTCCGGTCGCAGACCGTCCGGAGATCGACCGCTGGGCACTGGCGCTGTTGCACAAGACCATCACCACGGTCACCGAGTCGCTGGATCACTACGACGCAAAGACCGCTGGCGAGGCCATCGAGTCGTTCGTCGATCAACTGAGTAACTGGTACGTGCGCCGCAACCGTCGCCGCTTCTGGAAGTCGACGGATCCACGGGACAAGCAGGCAGCGTACCTGACGCTATACGAGTGTCTGAAGGGCGTGCACGAGCTGATGGCGCCGTTCGTGCCATTCCTCGCCGAGAAGGTCTACCAGAACCTGGTTCGCTCAGTGGACCCGGATGCCTTGCCATCCGTGCACATGGGGAACTGGCCCGAGGCCGACGCCTCCTGGCAGAACGACAATCTGCTCCACGACATCGACGTCGTGCAGAAAGTCGTTGGCCTGGGTCGCGCGGCTCGCAGTCATTCCGGCGTGCGCACGAGGCAGCCGATTTCGCGCCTCCTGGTGCGCGCGCCCAACGACGCCGCCGCCAGGGCACTCGAGAGCCACAAGGACCAGATTCTCGAAGAGCTCAACGTCAAAGCGATCGAGTTCATCGCACGCGACGCCGGGCTGGTTAGTTACAACATCAAGCCGAACCTGCCCAAGCTCGGCAAGCAGTACGGCAAGCTGATGCCGAAGATTCGGCAGGCACTCGTGGATGCCGATGGCGCCGCGATTGCGAGTGCCGCGGCCAATGGCGAAGCGTTCGAGATCGAAGTGGCCGGGCAGACAATTCCGCTCGAAGGCGACGATATCCTGATCGAAACGCATTCGGCAGAAGGCTACTCCTGCGAGGCGGATTCCGGCTACCTCGCCGCATTGGATACCACGCTCAACGATGAACTCATCGCAGAGGGGCTCGCTCGCGAGATCGTGCGTTCCGTCCAGGACGCCCGCAAGCAGGCGGGCCTGGAGGTTTCGGATCGAATCACCCTGGGTGTATCGGGGTCCGAGGCGGTCGAGAATGCGCTCGAAGTGCATCGCGACTACGTGATGAACGAGACACTCGCGACGACATGGAAGATCGGCCACCCGAACGCGAGGTTCAGCGCCGACCGGGATCTCGGCGACGATCACTGGAAGATCGAAATAAGCTTGTGATCTAGAAGCTCTGTCGCGACTCGACCAGAAATTGCACGCTGTCGATCGACGGGTCGCCATTGAGCGGAAAGGCCACGTCGATGTGGACGACCTTGCTTGACGCGCTGCGCGTGAACGCGAGGCGCAGCCCAAGGCCTGCGTCCGCCAACCAGTCCAGGCGTTCTTCACCGACCGGGCTCTCGCCCCAGACGCGGCCTGCGTCGACAAACACGGCGCCGCCGACACGGAAAAGTCGAAACGGGTACCAGTCCGTGTAGTAGCGCTGCTCCAGCGTCGTTACGAAACTGGATTCGCCGTTCTGGTAGCGCAGCGGAAAACCGCGCAAGCCCGTGTCACCACCCAGCCGTACCAAATTGTCGAGATCCAGCTCAAGGCCTGCGGTCGCCCGCATGGAGGCAAAGAACAGGCGCTTTTCTGACTGCTTGCGGTAGTAACGCGCAAAGACCTGCGCCAGCGAGTTCGCAGCATTGCCGGATTCGATCCGCCCGTTGACGGCAATGCCGAACTGCAGCGCGTTGCCAGACATGCTGCCAAAGCCCTGGCTGATCGACCCGAAGTAGATCAGGGCGTCGCGGTCCGCACCGAGCGACGTATCCGACCAGCCAAGCGAGGCAACCAGGTGCCTGCCCATCAGGAAATCCTCGGTCTCACTTATCTGTTCACGGTTCGTTGCTGTTTCGAAGTGGTCCTCGATTTGCTCGAAGCCGAGAAACGGGTAAACCAGCTTGCGGTCCGAGGGAATAGCGGGCGGCAAGCTCCCGTTCGGCACCGCCGAGAACGCATTGTCGTCGTACACAAAGCCGGCCGTCCAACGGTTGGCTCGCCCTTTGCGCAACCCCCTGGACCAACCGAAGAAAGCGGAGTGGTACTGCCGCTCTTGCTGATACTCGGCAGCCGGGTTGCCAAGCTCGTAAAGCGTCTCGGCCCGATCGCTGTCCGAGAAACGCATGCCGGCGCTCCAGCGTGCGTCCAGCTGGTAGAAAGGCCGGACGGCTGACAGCAGGTGGGTATGCCCATCCGAATTCTCGGAGATGGACAGGGCTGCTGAAACCCAGCTGTGTCCAATGTGCTTGTCTGAGTATTCGAAGGTCTGTGATCGCCGATCGACATCCTTGTCGCTGACAAAGGCGATTCTCTGCCCGTTGCCGAGCAGGTTGGATTCAACCAGGCCAATGCGGGTCTTGTTCTCACCACCGGACCGCGACAGCGAGAACGCCGGCAGCAACGACCACGTGTCGCGCGTGGTCACCTCCAGATCGACAACGCCATTCTCGTAGCTGATCGGGACGATATCCGCATCGTAAAGGTAACGGTTATTGCGCAGGATGCGTTCTGACTCATCCGACAGCCGCTTCGAGTAGTCATCTCCGCTGGCTATCAGGAGTTGCTTGCGGATGATCTTGTCGCGCGTGACGAGGTGCACGCGGTTGGCGAATCGATATAGCCAGTTGTTTTCCTTGGGAATCGAGAGGTCAAATACGTTCTCGCGCTCGATGACAATCTTGCCAATGACCGCTCCGCTCGCTACGAGCGTCTCCTCATCCGGGATCGAGTCTGCCAGCCCGGGTGTCGCGGCGAGCAGTCCCGGAATGAGAATGAATGTCAGGCAGCGAAGCTGCATCGAATCAACCTCCGGAACCCATTCTAGTCGGTAATGACCGACACTTGCGCGTACTTTGCCAACTCTGTTATAAAAACCCTGCGCAAGGTTCTGAATCATCAGAAGTACTTAAAGGACTTGCGAGGCTCTGCAGGGAGCCCCGGACTACAGGATGTAGTCAATTCTGAATAAGAAAAGCGTAGACAAAAAATAAAACCATACGCTGGAGTGGCAATGACGGACCCCCTCGATCGCTTTCACGCGGCACTTACCGTGCTCGCTGGGCATGGCCATATAAAACAAAGACTTATAAAGGCCTACGAAGAGAACCTCGTCGAGATTCACGAGGACGAATTACCCATCACGATGAAGCAGTCATTTGCCGACCTCAGGCGCGAGATGCACCGCGTCACACCGCTCAATGGTGAAGGCCCGATTTGCGCGTCGGTCAGGAAGATGTCGCTGGACGAGGCGAGCGAGTGCGCCGGCAGGATCGTTTCTTTTTATGGTCAGATTGCCGGATCTCGCGACGAGCTCCAGAGCAGCCTCGCCCTTGAACGACGGCGATGAGGTTCGCGTTCCGCCGTTTCTCGTCAAGTCTGTTTGATCGGGTAGTAAACGTAGGTCAGCAATTCAGCTTCCGGCGTGTTGCCGGGGTCGCTGACGTACGACTCCCAGGCTGCGCCATTGCGCTCGATTCCGAGTGCGGCCAGGTAGGCCGTAATTTTCCGGTGTGTCGCACTGAGATCGCGATACGAGCCCACGTGCCGAACCCGGATGACCGGTCCCCCATAGGTCTTGCCGATCTTCACGCTCGCCCCGTCGCGTGGCGTGGTCTCGGTCAGGCCCCGAACCGGAATTGCCGAGTCAAATACGAGCGCGGAACCGCTGAAGGTGCGAGTGATTGACATCGGGGCCCCCGCATCCTGCAGGTCGTGCTCATCAATAAACGTCAGAATCTCGAAGTACGCGCGGCCCATGGCTTCCGAGATCGCCGCCGGCTCGGGCCGTGACGTGGTTGGCAAGTAGGCGATATCAATCGGCTCGACCACCAGGTGTTCGATTTCTATATCGCTGAAGTCCGCGCTCGGCAGGCTCTCGGCCAGTTCCTTCAGGCTGGTGAGACCCAGCGTGTAGTCACGTGCGACGACGCTGCCGAGCATCGATGCGAAGTAACGCCCGACAATATTCAAGCCGTAATCGACTTCGAAGCCCCAGTGCACGATCGTCGTACCGACGCCGGGCGTGAGACGGAACCAGGAGCGAGCCTCGCCGGCCTCGCCGGGGTTCATGGTGATGCCGACGTACTCAAACGGCCGGCTTTCCGTGATGGCTTGCGCGCCGCTGCCAATAATGGCGCCGTCCCAGGTCATGGTCGCGCCGACCCCGCGGTTATTGCCGGAGTAGATAAAGCGCGCATTCGGATCCGTATCGGCCCATGGCGCCCACAGTGAGAATCGCCTGAAATCGTTGACGAGTGCGAACACGGTGGCGGGCTGTGCGTCGATTTCTGCGGATACCTCGAAGCTGTGTGTGCGCGGCATCGCAAAGCCGACGGCGATTATCATGGCAAGTACAGCCATGACCCAATACAACACTTTTTGCACTTCGCAATCCTGCTGGTCTGTTGATCCGGGCTGAATTATTCCACAGTTGCCGCTACTTCGGCACAATGCGTCAATGAGCAACGATTCTCGAAATGACTCTCGCAACAATCTGCCCATTGGCGTGTTCGACTCCGGCGTTGGTGGACTGACCGTTCTCAAGGCGATCCAGGAAGAACTGCCCAACGAGCACCTGGTCTACCTGGGCGACACGGCGCGCCTGCCTTACGGCACCAAGAGCCCGGCTTCGATCGAGCGCTATGCGACACAGGCAGCGGCGAAATTGCAGGAGCAGGGCATCAAACTCCTGGTCATCGCGTGCAACACGGCGTCGGCGGTGGCGCTGGATACATTGCGCAGGGAACTGGCACCGCTGCCGGTGGTTGGCGTCGTCGAGCCAGGGGCGATCGCGGCCGTCAATGCGCATCCGGGCGGTGAACACCTGGTCCTTGCGACCGAGGCAACGGTCGCTCTCGGGGCTTACAAAACTGCAATTCTCGCGCGTGACCCAAAAGCCACTGTGCGTGAGCAGGCCTGCGAGATGCTCGTATCGCTTGCCGAGGAGGGCTGGAGCGACGGCGAGATCGCCCGCGCGATCGTGCGTCGTTACCTGGACGAAGCGCACGGAGCGTCGGTTGACACCATCATCCTGGGCTGCACCCATTTTCCGTTGCTCAAGGCAGCGATTCGGGACGTCGCCGATGCTGGCGTGACCATCGTCGACTCAGCCAGTACGGCCGCAGGCGTCGTCCGCGCAGCGCTTGAGACAGAAGGCGCTTTGCGCAGCGAAGATTCGCCAGGCACCTTGCGCCTTCTTGCCACGGATGGTGCGACCCGGTTCGCGCGAGTCGGCGGCCAGTTCCTGGGGCACGACCTCAGTTACAGCGACGTGGAACTCGTCGATCTCTGAGCATCGGTCGAGTCTTGTGCGATAATTGCACACCAGGTTCTTTGCAGGGGTAAGCCGTGAAAATCCTCAACCGCATTCGCCCAATGGGCGTCGTTCTGCTGTCTACCGTCCTGATTTCCTGCGGGCAAGAGGCACCGCCCGAGGTGTCTGTCGAGATGCTCGAAACCGTCGAGGTGCGTCCTGAAATCTACGCCGACTTCACGCTGACAGCCAATCTCGACCACCTTAGCGACGACCAGAAAAAAATGGTCGCATTGCTGATCGATGCGTCGCAGATCATGGACGACCTGTTCTGGAGGCAGTCATTTGGCGACAACTACGAAGAGTGGCTGGATTCGATTGCCGATGACCGGACGCGGCGTTTTGCAGAATTGAACTACGGTCCCTGGGACGGGCTCGCTGACGACAAGCCGTTCATGCCTGGCTTTCGATCGAAACCGCTCGGCGCAAGATTCTATCCGCAGGACATGAGCAAAGAGGAGTTCGATGAAGCCTTTCTCCCCGGGAAGGAGGGCCTCTACACATTCGTGCGTCGTGACGAGGCAGGCAGGCTGAAACTGGTTCCCTACCACGTCGAATACGCCGAAGAGCTTGCGGCGGCGGCACGGCTCCTGCGTGAAGCTGCCGCGCTGGCAGAGAGCCCGGATTTCGCGAATTACCTGAAGCTCCGTGCCGCTGCGCTGATCAGCGACGATTTCCAGCTCAGTGACAGCTACTGGATGGACGTCAAGGACAATGAAGTCGATGTCGTTATCGGTCCGATCGAGACCTACCTCGACAGGCTTTACGGCTACCGCGCAGCGTATGAAGCCTACGTGCTGATCAAAGATCTCGAGTGGAGTGAACGCCTGGGCCGATTCGCCGAATTCCTGCCGCAACTGCAGGAAGGGCTGCCGGTGCCCGACGAGTACAAACGGGAATCGCCCGGGACCAACGCGGACCTGAACGCCTATGACGTCGTCTACTACGCAGGCCACAGCAATGCCGGCTCCAAAACAATCGCCATAAACCTGCCAAACGACGAGCAGGTGCAGCTGGAGAAAGGTTCACGTCGCCTGCAACTCAAGAATGCGATGGAAGCAAAGTACACGAAGATCCTGGAGCCTATCGCCGACGTACTGATCGCCGAGGACCAGCGCGAGCACATCACCTTCGATGCGTTCTTCTCGAACACGATGTTCCATGAGGTTGCGCATGGCCTCGGCATCAAGAATACGATCGATGGCCGGACCACGGTTGGATTGGCGCTCAAGGACCTCGCCTCGAGCATGGAAGAGGGCAAGGCCGATATCCTCGGGCTGTATATGATCACCGAGTTGCACAAGGCCGGCGAGTTGGGCGAAGCGGATCTGCGCGATTTCTACGTGACGTTCATGGCGGGCATCTTCCGTTCGATCCGCTTCGGCGCGGCCAGTGCACACGGCAAGGCCAATATGGTGCGCTTCAATTTCTTCCTGGATGAGGGCGCGTTTGTTCGGGATGCTGAGACCGGACGCTACAGCGTCGACTTCGACCGCATGGGTGTGGCCATCGCCAACCTGTCACGCGTGTTGCTGACTCTGCAGGGAGATGGCGACTACGAAGGCGCGAAGAAACTGACGGAAACGAAAGGGATCATTGCGCCGCAATTGCAGGCGGACCTTGACCGCCTGACGCAGGCCTCGATCCCGGTCGATATCGTATTCCAGCAAGGTGTTGCGGAGCTGGGCCTGGACTGAGCGAGCCTGCTGTCCCTGCAGCTATTCAGAGGTCGCTCTTGGCGACCACCGGCAGTTGATGACCAAATAGCGTCGTCAGGTACAGTGACCGCTGCGTTTCGAGTACCCCCGTGAGCATCGGGAAGCGCGCGTTCGGCTCGTGCATGTTCATGAGTATCTCACCCTCGCCATTGAATGCGACCACATGAGAAGCAGGAATCGCTTTTGGTCGAAGTGCGCCGGGCAATCGCTGGATGACTTTCCGCAGCCAGGGCTTGTCCGAGATCTTGTCGATCAGGTTGTTGCGAGGCGCCGCAAGCCCCATCCAGAAGCGGCCTGATCTTCCAGTCTTCAGGTTGTCCGGGAAACCAGGCAGGTTGTCGAGAAGTATCTCCGTATCACCCTGGCGCGGACCTGCCAGCCAGTGCTTGAGAACCCGGTAGTTGCTCGTCTCCACGATGACCAGGTAGTTATCGTCTTCACTGATTGCGATGCCGTTCGCGTAGTTCAGGCCACCGAGTAGCTGGCGGCTCGTTCCGCTTCCGGGATCGAACACAAACACGCTGCCGTGCCCGCCGTGTTCCATGATGTCGAGTAGTGAAGCGTCGTAGGAGCCACGGTATTTATCGGCGCCAAACTTGCTACTCGCCTCTGTGAAGTAGATCTTCCCGTCTCGCGCGATCGCCAGGTTGTTCGGCCAGACCGGCGTATTGCCGTCGATGCTGCTGAGAATACTTGTGACCTTGCCCTGTAAGTCGATGCGCTGCAGCCCGAGGTAGGCGTTGGCGACGACGAGAGTGCCGTCTGCGTCCGCCTCAATGCCGAGTGGCCGGCCGCCTGTATCCGCGAAGGTCTCGACCTGGCGATTCCGGATGCGCAGGACGTGACCGCTCTCGGTCGTTACATAGACCAGGTTATCTCGGCCCAGCGTTGCATCTTCGGGGCCCTGATGGTCCCCCAGGTCGATTGTTGTGGCCGCCTTGAGGAGGTCGTTGGCTTCGAATGGATCAACCAGACCCCGGTCGGCAGGCGCTTGCCACGCAACCGGGTCGACCGGGACAGGCCATGCGAGCAGGTAAATGGTGATGCCGGCGAGGAGAATCCCAAGGTATCCGAGGGCACGCTTCACGGTAACCCGGGCTTAGCGTTTGGTATCGAGCATGCGCAGGAATTCGGCGCGCGTCCGGGCGTCCTTGCGGAAGCCGCCGATCATCTGGCTGGTAACCATTGACACCCCGGGTTTGTGAACGCCACGCGTCGTCATGCACTGGTGCTTGGCATCGACCACGACGGCAACCCCCTTCGGCTGCAGGACCTCCTGAATGCAGTTGGCGATTTGCGCCGTCATCTTTTCCTGCACCTGGAACCGCCTGGCAAAGGCTTCCACGACCCGGGCGAGCTTGCTGATGCCAACGACCTTGTTACGTGGCAGGTAGCCCACGTGAGCGACGCCAATGATGGGTGCCATGTGGTGTTCGCAATGTGATTCAAAGGAAATGTCACGAAGCACGATCATCTCGTCGTAACCTTCGACTTCCTCAAACGTGCGCTCGAGGAACTCATACGGGTTTACCTTGTAACCGCTGAACCAGTCTTCGTAGGCGCGAGCGACCCTTTTGGGTGTATCGATCAGGCCTTCCCGGCGCGTGTCCTCGCCTGCCCATAACAATAGCGTGCGGATAGCCTCTTCGGCCTGCTGGCGACTGGGTTTGCGTGGCTTGGGTTGTTTTTTCATGCGTAACAATCCTACGCAGACTTCTGACTGAGGTCGAGGCCGATCGGGCAACTCACACCGGTACCGCCGATCCCGCAGTAGCCCGCGGGATTCTTGGCCAGGTACTGCTGGTGGTAGTCCTCGGCATAGTAGAACGTCTCAAGCGGCGTAATTTCGGTCGTAATCTTACCAAGGCCCGCAGCGCGCAGCTCTGCCTCGTACACTGTCAGCGATTGCCGGGAAAGCGCCTGCTGGTTGTCATCCAGGGTGTAAATCGCGGAACGATACTGGGTCCCAATGTCATTGCCCTGCCGCATGCCCTGGGTCGGATCGTGGCTCTCCCAGAAAACCCGGAGGAGTTTGTCAAGACTGACAAACGCAGGGTCATAAACAACGAGAACGGCCTCGGTGTGCCCGGTGTCCCCTGTACAAACTTCCTCGTAGGTCGGGTTGGGCGTTATGCCGCCTGCGTAGCCGACCGCTGTCGTAAACACGCCATCGGACTCCCAGAATCGCCGCTCGGCACCCCAGAAACAACCAAGGCCGAATACGATCTGTTGCATATTGTCAGGGAAGGGGGGCTGCAGCGGATTGCCGTTGACAAAGTGTTTCTGCGGAACCGGCATCGCCGTATCCCGGCCGGGCAGTGCGTCGCTGCGCAGAGGTAAGGTGGTTTTTCTCATCAGGTCTTCTCGGTGGGCTCGCGGGTTGCGGCCTCTCTCAGTGCGTCAAGCTCGGCCTGCTGATACAGGAACTCGTGTATGAATACCTGGTTTTCTGCATCTGTCGGTATGCCATCGACCATCGGGGGCCGGAAGAAGCGTCCGCGAACTTCGCGGTGCACCATTCGTTGCATGTCCGTGAATTCGGCCGGATCGGCTTCCGTTCTAATATTCTTGACGCGGCCGCGTGCTGAAATAGAGTAGTCCACGCGGATGGTTCCTTGCAGCATGGCCTCACCGGATGCCGCTTCGCTGCTGTTGCCGGCGTACAGGGGGAGCGGCTGTGTGAGCAAAGCTATCGGCTGCTCGAGCAGGTCCCTGCGAACTTCGAGCCGATCTTCATCGACGGAGAGCTCGTCCCAAACTTCCTGGTACAACTTGCGTGCGCGGCTCTGCCCGTCGAAATACGCGTAGTGGTCTGCCAGCGCGAGCTTCGTCGTAGCCAGTTCGAGCCAGGGAAAATCGTCAATTTCTTCGGCGATTCGAACGGCGCGTTTGAAATAGGCTTCACCGCTTGCTCCAGCGGACCCGCCCAGGGTGTCCGTTGCCACAGGGCTATAGTAATAGTAGGTCTCGCCGAGCTTGACCAGGGGCGTGACAAGGCGAGGGTCTTCCTTGCCAGCCGACGTTTCGATAATACGGATAGTGCGACGATACGTTGCGCGTTCGTCGTTGTAATAGCCAGCACGATGCTGCCATTCGGCGCGTCGCATCAGCGAAGGCAGCAAGCCCAGCGCATCGTCCTCAAAATGGCGGACGTTTAGCGCATGAATGCGATCGAGTATGTCGCGGGCCGATTCGACTTCCCCAAGGCGTACATTGGCTTCCGCGAGTGACTCGAGGATTTCGATCTGTTCTATGTTGTGCGGTCCCTCGTTGACGTGCGTGATATGAGCCGCGCGGCCGAACGTCTCTGTGGCGAGGTCGGGTCGGCCACTGTTCAGCTGGGCTGCACCGAGGCCCTTCAGCGGATTAACCAGCTGCTCATTCAGGCGATCTTCGACTACCTCGAGAATCTCGATCGACGAAGTGAAGTTCTGGATGGCTGCGTCATACTGTTTATTGTTGTACTGCACGAGCGCAAGGTTGCTGAGCGCTTTCGATGTCTCGACAGACTGAGGGCCATGGATTCGTATCGCCATTTCGACGACGCGCTTTGCCGATGCGTCGGCTGCGTCGTAGTTGCCTTCTTCGACCAACTCGCGAAAGTAGGAAAACTCCTCGATCAGGGCATCTTCCGGAGACAGCGTGATGGCCTCACCGCTTGTCTCACCGGCGGGTTCAACACCCTCGACGGCAACAGGCACCGTCTGTTCCAGGGGTCCGGCATCGTCTTCCGCGGTTTGCGTATCCTGGCTGTGGGCGGCCACGGAAATGGCCAACAGCAAAGCAGCGAAGCTTGTTGATCGGATGGCTCTCATTCGCTGGAACAATTCTCCTGGCAACGCCCTGCAGCGCCGGTATCGATGTATTTCAGACACGATCCGGCTTGATTAGTTCTGTGATTGCCGATGCGTGTGCGACCTACTATACCGGCTGCCCGGGCCCTGCGGTAGCGCCGTCAAGGCATCAAAAATCGAGGCCAAGTTGTTGCGCGCCGGGCCTGGAAAAGCGGCTGCAATCAAGAGGATGCTGATAGGAATCTGCCGCCAGCCCGAGCTTGCGGCTGGCCGCGCGAAAGCGGCTCGCCAGCATATCAGCGTATGCACCACGGCCCGTTTGCCGGACGCCGAAACGGGCGTCGTAGTGACGGCCACCACTTGCCTGGCGCACGAGGCTCAGGACGCGTTCCTTGCGGTCCGGGAAATGCGTCTCCAGCCAGGCCGAAAAAATCTCCAGCAGCTCGTGCGGCAATCGCAGGAATATATAATGTGCCTGCCTGGCGCCGGCGCCGGCGACAGCCTCAAGAATCGATTCGATCTCATTGTCATTGATTGCCGGGATGACGGGTGCGAGCAGCGCGCTGGTTGGAACGCCGTTCTCGGCAAGCAGCTGCATGGCTTTCAGGCGCGAGCTGGCTGACGGAACGCGCGGCTCCAGCAAACGCTTCAAGTTGTCGTTCATCGTGGGAATGCTGATCGCGACGGAACACAGATTGTCCGCTGCGAGATCGGTAAGCAGGTCAAGGTCCCTGGCGATCAGGTGGCTCTTGGTGATGAGGTTGACAGGATGGCGGTACCTGACGAACTGCTCCAGCAGCTGCCGTGTAATCTCCAGCGTCTTTTCGGCCGGTTGGTAGGGGTCCGTGTTGGCGCCGATGGTTATCGGTTTGCACTCATAGGACTTCTTCTCCCATTCCTCGAGCAAGCGGGTGGCGCCGTTGGGCTTGTAAAATATCTGCGTTTCGAAATCGAGGCCCGGCGACAGGTCCAGGTAACTGTGACTTGGGCGCGCATAACAATAAACGCAGCCGTGCTCACAGCCCTGGTAGGGATTTATCGACCGGTCAAACGGGACATCGGGTGAGTTATTGCTGCTGATAATCTGCCCGGCACGCATGGCCCGCAGCACGGTTTGCGGTATCTGCCCGGCTTTCTCGTGCGCGGCCTCAGGTTCCAGTTCGACCGGTCGCTGATCGAATCGTCCGAGCGGCGCCGATACAGCGCCACGTCCCTTGTGTGCGTGAGTGGTCATGGTTGCGACCATCATACTGTATGGATGTACAGTATGACAAACTCTGTGGGAAAAGAGCCTCGCCGCTAGTTGAGGACGCGGTAGCCTCGGCCACGCAGGCAGCGCTTGAAGACCTGCTGCTTCTCGCGGTCTGCGTCGAGACCGGAGCGCGTACCACCGTAAAGCGCTCCATTGGCCGCGCCGCGCGCGACGTCGTTGTTAATCGCTCCGCCAATAGCGCCAACCGCGGCGCCCGTCGCGCTGCCTTTTGCAACGCCCTGGCTGATCAGGATTTCTTCGGTATAGGCTTCGCACTCGTCCCAATCCCGGGCGAACTTCTCCGGATCGACGCCCTTGGTGTCGACGATGGGGTCCGGGTGCGCCGCGCAGGCAGCCAGCGCAGCGGAAATGATCAAGAGGCTGAGAATAGTTCTACGCATCATGCTATCAACGCACTACAGGAAAATTCGTTTACAAGGCCCTGCAATGCCTGGAACCTCACACGACTCTACTGTTCGAGCGATACTCTACGCTTTTCTCGCAAATTTCGGTATCGCGATCGCCAAGACCTGGGCCGCCATCGTTACCGGTTGCAGTATGTTGGCCGAGGCGATTCACTCATACGCGCGCCGACGCGAAGCATCCGCTTGGCTACGGCAAGCTGAGTTACTTCTGGAGCTTTATCGTCGCGATCCTGCTGTTCAGCATGGGTGGCCTGTTCTCGATCTACGAGAGATAACACAAGTTGACGCATCTCCGATTAGCGGAATAGTCTGCGGAAAAACCTGATCGTAACCAGCAGGACCACGGCCACTGCGGCGGCAACGCTGTTGATGGGAGAGACCAGCTGCCCAATCCAGTCATCCTGCAGCTCCACGAGCGACACTGGCAGTAACTGGGTCGCCATGTTTACCGCGGCGACCAACGGCGCCGCGAATGCTGTAATGCACGCGACGATGAACAGGCACAACGCAATCCAGACGAGCAGGGTTCTCCGTCGTTCGCGGTCAATCTGACTCATTACACCGTCGACGAATGCGTCATTGTCAAACTGCTGTTCGGCCTGGGCGAACAAGGCGATGAGATCCTGGTCCTGGTCTTTCATCGTTCGGTTCCTCTTCGGGCGTAGCATAGTCGGCCAGTCGCTCCTGCAACAGCCTCGTGCCGCGGCGTATATGGGACTTGACCGTCCCGAGCGGAATACCGGTGTGACTCTCAATTTCTCTGTGAGTCATCTGCTCGTGATAGCTCAGCACGATACACAGGCGGACATCATCGGGCAGTGTTCCGAGCGCATGGTCGAGGTCCATCGCGATGCCGGGGTCTCTCTGCACACCGAGTCCGTATCGACGAGTTCGTCAGCTCCGCGGAGCGCATCATTCCTGCGCTGATATTGCAGCCAGACATTGATGGCCATGCGCTTTGAGCCAGGGGCCGAATCGATTGGCATCCTGTAGCTGGCGTATCGAGCGCCAGGCCTGCATGAATACCTGCTGTGACAGGTCGTCCGCCAGCACTGCATCGCCGCAGCAGCGGCGCATCAGGTTACGAATCCAGGCCTGCCGTCTCGTCACGAGTTCCGCGAATGCGTCACGGTTCCCCGTGCGCGACAGGCCAACGAGGACCGCCTCCGGGCTCTTGCCGAACAGGTCTGGCGCAATGCGCACGCGGGTCGCCCCGACTACCGAATGGTCGGTGTGTTATTCGCTGAATCGGCCTCGCGAGCCCTCTTCATGAAGTGCGCAGCAGTCAGCAGCCCGAGGCCTACGAATGCCACGAGCATTGCGACGCCAAGGAGCGGCATGATCGGCATCGTCGCCAATCAACCAGCCCATCACGGCAAGTCCGGGTGCTACGAAAAGGACAATCAGTCCCGCGACTTTGAGGTCGCGTTCCGGTGCCTTGTTGTAGCCCAGGAGCTTGTCCATGAGCTGCTGGTCGGGCTGCTTGCCGCTCTCAATGATGCGGCGCAGCGTCTCGTGCTCTGCATCACGCTTGCGAATGCCGTCCCAGATGCCCCCTACCGTCGCCGCGGCAATGAACATCCAGAACCCAAAGGCGGCGAGGCCAAATATTCCGCTATCCATACTGCTCTCCTGAATAAAGTGGTCTTACACTAGTGGAGATGCGAGTTTTCTTCTCCCGGATGCGCCCGGCCGAAAATAAATCAGTCTTTTACGGTATACAGGTGCACATCCTGCTGCGGGAACGGGAATGAAATGTCCTCCTGGTCGAAGCGCTTCTTGATCGCCTCGGTCAGATCGAACATGACGCCCCAGTAGTCGGCCGTCTTGACCCAGGGCCGTACGACGAAATTGACACTGCTGTCTGCCAGCGCGGAAACCGCGATTGTGCAGGCCGGCTCGTCGAGAATGCGTTCTTCTGCGTCGACGAGTGCCTGCAGCGTCGAGCGAACCTTGTCGAGATCGTCGCCATAGCTGACACCCACCACCATATCGACGCGGCGCGTTTCGTTGGCCGAGTAGTTGGTGATGATGCTGTCCATGATCTGGCCGTTAGGGACGATGATCTGCTTGTTGTCACCGGTCTTCAGGACCGTGGTCAGAATCTGTACCTGTTCTACGACGCCGGCAATGCCTGCTGCTTCGATGAAATCACCCACCTTGTAGGGTCGGAACAGAACGATGAGCACGCCGGCAGCGAAGTTCGACAGGGAGCCCTGCAATGCCAGGCCGACTGCGAGTCCCGCGGCACCGAAGATTGCGATAAATGAAGTCGTCTGGATACCGAGCTGGCCAATCGCTGCGATGGCAACGATAACGAGCAGCACCATGCGCACGAGATTGCAGACGAAGGTCTCGAGCGTCTTGTCCACGTTCTGGGCCCGCATGACCTTGGAAATACCGCGCACGACCAGGCTGATAACAAACTTACCGGCATAAAAGATCGCGAGAGCGATGGCGACATTGATACCGAAGTCGATGCCCTTGGTCTGCGCCAGTAGCAGCAGCGCGTCCCAGTCGAAGCCAAGATCGGGGATATTTGCAGCGTCCATTTATTCGTCCTTATTTATTGTCCTGGAACTCCCTCGAAGCCGGGGCGGAACCGAAAAATTCGATAGGGCCCGCTCGCCTCGATGTGTTCACGAGATTGCAGAATTAGTTCGGGCAGCGCGCTGTCCGCAAGGTACAGGTAGCCACCGGGACCGAAGGATAATGCATCCGGCCACCGGATGTCCGGCGACTGAATGAGCGTCCTGAGCGCTCGTTCCTGCCCGACGACAAACACCGAACCGTGTTCGACGTCCGTGATGTAGACGTTGCCCTCAAGGTCGATGCTCATACCGTCGCTTAGCGGCTTGTCACTGTAGCGCTCGACCCGGTTTGCGAGTTGCCCCGGTGGCAAACCTGTATCGCGAAGATCGGACAGCTTGACGCGAAACAGGCTGGATCCACTGAGTGCGCCGAAGTAAAGCCATTCATGGTCCAGGGCTATACCGTCGACGCCACCGCGCAGCGACGCGATACCGCCGAGGAACTTCATATCCCGATCCTGGCTGCGGATCAGGTAATCCTCGGCCGATACGGTCCAATGCGACTCGAGAACGCGGCGCGCATCGCCAGTCTCGATGTCGTACACGATGATGGCGGGTGACTTGCGCCAGAAACTCGCGTCGGCGATAACAATCGTTCGGCCATCCACCGAAATCTGTAGGTCTTGCAGGAACGAGCCGGCCGGGGCGATATCGGGGCTCAATACCTGGTGGCGGAGAACTTCGTTCGTGTGCAGGTCGATGGCGACGATGCGAGCCGGACGCAGCCCGTGGTTGCCGTGGTCAATCGTCCAGAGCCGATCGAAGCGATCGATCGCAACGCCCAGTACCGTATCGAACAACTCCGCCTGCGCGGCACCGGACGGAAAGGGAACCGCTGCACCGCGTACGAATTCCAGCAACTTGTTGCCGATCGGCCTGGCTTCGGGATGGACCGTAAAGAATATGCGGCCGTCTCTGTTCACGGCGACATTGCCAACCGGCTCGGAATACTCGAGGACTTTCTCGAGTGAGTCCGAAGGTAGCGCAGGCGCAGTCGAAAGGTCCGGGTACGGCGAACCGCCGCCATATCGGATCCAGACGACAGTCGTCCCGATGAGCGCAAGTACCAGTAAGAACAGCAGAATATTCTTCATCGTTGGCTGCTGTGGCCTGTCAGATATCCCCGCCCGGATTCTACATCAATGCGGCGGGTTTTCAGACCTGTAATGCCACAAGCCACGCGATCGCGACAAGACCCAGTGCAAGAGCGCCCGCGGCAAACTGTACGCGGGGTGGTGCGGGCATGCGGCCGAAGATGGTAAGCAGCATGCCCGTACCGAATCCACAGACAAATCCGAGGAGATGTGCCCCGATGTCGGTATTCTCATCGCCCGTCCCCGTAAACATCAGCAAAGCAAGTCCGCCGACGATGGGACCAAAACGTGTTGGCCAGCGATCCTGCGCCATCAGTTGACCGCGCCAGACATAACCGGCCAGCAGACCCAGGGTCGCAAACACCGCGGTAGATGCACCAAGCGAGCGGTGCGTCGAGTCGAGCAACAGCGTGTTGGCAGCATTGCCAACTGCAGCAGCAATGACGACGGCAAGCCAGGCTACACCGGAACCCAGCAGGCGTCCCGCGAAGATTCCGAAGAATACGCCGAATACGAGATTACCCAGCAGGTGCCTGACCCCGGAATGCAGGGTCAGTGCCGTGATCGTTCGCCACCACTCGCCGTCGCGAATGAGATTGCCATCGACGGCACCGGCCGCAAACCAGTCCTTGCCGAAATACGAGTAGCCCGCCAGGCCCGCCACGATGCAGACGACGAGAACGTAGCCAGCCACACCCGGCAGGGCATCCTGGTAGACGATGCGCTTGCGCGGTTTCGGGCGTACCGGCGGGTTTTCGTCCTCGTACAGCCGCAGTTCCTCGATCGCCGCGGCCGATCTCTCGGCAGGCACGACAAGGGCGCAGCTCTGGCCGTCGTCAACCATCTGGTACGGAATCCGCGCGGAGGCGAGCACGAGGGCGCGATCGGAGCATTGCTGCCGATTGCGACTCTCAAATACAACGCGAAGGTCGTCCATCAATTCAGGGTAGCAAGATTGCGGTAAGCTAGGACCCGCTTTCTTGGGGGTGATAATGAAAAAGACAATGCTTGCGGCGATGCTCCTGGTGCTCGCGACGACGGCTGGCGCCGAAGTTACCGACTCGGCCGCTACCGGATTTACGACCGTCAACGAGGTCCTTATCGATGCCGGGCGTGCCGAGAGCTGGATCGCAGCGGTTGGCAAAGTCGGTCAGTGGTGGAGCTCTGACCATACCGTTTCCGGCGAGGCGGCGCGCATGAGCATCACGCCGGAGTTGCAGGGTTGCTTCTGTGAGACGCTTGGCGAACAAGCCGGTGTGGTTCATCTGACAGTGACCATGGTCAATCCCACGCATTTGCTGCGCATGACGGGCGGTCTCGGGCCACTCGGCCTCATGGGCGTCAACGGCAATATGACCTGGGAATTCCTCGATGCCGATGAGGGCACGCGCGTGCGATTTACCTACGCTGTCGGCGGTTACGTCAAAAAACGGGATGGAATCGCTCGCACCGGCCGTCGACTACGTGATTGGCGAGGCCCTGGATCGACTGAAGGCCTATGTCGAAACCGGCAACCCGGAGACCGCAGAACTTGAGTGACGTGGCGCACGCCAGGCCTTCTTCGACGGTCGTTCTGGTGCGGCCGGCATCTGGCGAGCCGGAACTGTTCATGGTGCGGCGTCACTCGGAGTTATCGTTCGGCGACGCCTATGCGTTTCCGGGCGGCACCGTCGATCCTGAGGACAAGCTGGTACATGACTACTGCCGCGGCGTTAGTGCGCGGCAAGCGGATTCACGCCTGGGCGTTCGTGGTGAGGGGCTCGACTACTTCAGCGCCGCGATACGCGAATTGTTCGAAGAGTCGGGTGTGCTACTTGCCAATCCGGATGAGGTCGCTGAAGGCCCGGAAGCGGCACGCGATGCCCTGAATGATGGCAGCGACAACTGGGCCGACTTTGTGCAGAGGAATGAGCTGGAGTTGCAGTGCGACGCGCTGCACTACATTAGTCACTGGGTTACACCGCCGTCGATACCGAAGCGGTACTCCACGCGCTTTTTTGTTGCCGCCATGCCGGAGCGGCAGACAGCCGTGCATTGTGGCGGCGAGCTGACGGATTCCTGCTGGGTCTCGGCACACGACGCGCTGGCGAGCGGTAGAGCAGGGAAGGTCGAGCTGCATTTTCCGACCATCAAGACGCTCGAGAGCCTTGCGCGGCACAAGAGCTTTGAAGCGCTTATCGAATGGGCGGCTGCGTGCGTAGAGTGGGGCGTCACGAGCATGCTTCCCATCCTGATCAAGCGGGACGGCAAGGACGCCATCGCTTTGCCGGGTGAAAGAGACTATCCGGGTACCGGGTCTTGACGGCGTTTGGCCCCACGATGGAGCCGCTCAGTGAATTGCTGCCGGGAGTTCGCAGGATCGTGGCACCGAACCCGTCGATGATGACCGGGCCCGGAACCAATACTTACCTGTTCGGCATCGACGAAGTCGCGGTTCTTGACCCGGGGCCGGTCATCGACAGTCATATCGACAGGATCCAGCAAATCGCGGATGCTCCGATCCGCTGGGTGCTGTCTACCCATACTCACCCCGACCACTCGCCGGCAGCCGTCGGGTTGGCAAGGGCAACCGGCGCCGAATTGCTGGGCAGGCCTGCGCCAGAAGGACCACACCAGGACGCCACGTTTGTGCCGGACCGGATTCTGAAAGATGGCGACAAGCTGGAGACGAGCGAGTTTGTCATCGAGGCCGTACACACACCGGGGCATGCGTCGAACCACTTATGCTATCGCCATGCCGCGAGCGACTGGTTGTTTACCGGGGACCACGTTATCGACGGCTCGACCGTTGTTATCGACCCGCCCGACGGCAACATGAAACAGTATCTTGAGTCGCTACAGCGAGTTCGTGATCTCGACTGCGCCGCGCTGGCACCAGGTCATGGAGAGATTATTGACGATCCCCGGCGTGTCATCGACTGGATCATCCATCATCGACTCGAGCGCGAAGCAAAAGTCATCGCGGCGCTGCGGGCCAACCCACACCTGACTACGCGCGAACTGGTGCCGCACGTGTACAAAGATGTCGACAGGAAGCTTTACGGCTGGGCGCAGCGCTCACTGCTTGCGCACCTCATCAAGCTGGAAGAAGACGGCGCGGCCGTGCGAAATGACGATCGCTGGTCGCCCGGCTAATCCACGGTCCAGCTACTCGGCCCTTTGATAAAGTCCGCAATGCTCTTCGTGCGCGCCATGCGCGACGGATGGTGGGCGTAAAACGCGTCCTCGAAACTTACTGCCGGCTGCCGATAGATCACGCCCATCGCAACAGGATGATGCAGGTCGATCAACAGCCGCGCAAGGATGGCATTGGCTTCATCGTGGATGAGCACCTCATCCGGAGATTCGGTCGCATCGACAACCTCAAGTGACCAGGTTTTCTGGTTGAAGCGAATGCCTTTGTCGTTGTTCTCGCCAAACAGCATTGGTTTGCCGTGCTTCAGGTGCAATTGCGTATCAGCGGCGGTCTTGCGCTCCGTGAAGCTTGCGAACACGTCTTCGTTGTACACGATGCAATTCTGAAAGATCTCGATCAACGCCGTGCCCGTGACCGCGTGCGCTTGTCCCAGCACGTCGCTCATGCCTGTCTTGTCTGTGTCCACGCCGCGCGCAAAGAAGTGTGCCCCGCAACCCATGGCAAACTGTCCCGGCGAGACCGGCGTGTCGACAGAACCCCTGGGGCTCGACGGCGAGGTAGTGCCGACGCGCGAAGTCGGCGAATACTGGCCCTTGGTGAGTCCGTAGATCTCGTTGTTGAAGAGCAGAATCTTCAAGCCCACGTTGCGGCGCAGGGCGTGCATCAGGTGATTGCCGCCGATCGACAGGCTGTCACCGTCTCCGGTGACGACCCAGACATCAAGTTCGGGATTCGCGAGCTTGAGACCCGTGGCGATGGCGGGCGCGCGCCCGTGAATGGTGTGAAAGCCGTAGGTTTCAACGTAGTAAGGGAAGCGCGACGCGCAGCCGATACCGGAGACGAATGCTGTGTTGGCCGGGTCTGCCCCAACATCAGCCAGTGCTTTTTGCACGGCCTTGAGTACGGCGTAGTCACCACAGCCTGGACACCAACGAACTTCCTGGGAAGTGGCGAAGTCCTTGGGCAACAATTTGTCAGTCACGATGCGTCACCTCGCAGCGACTCGATTTTCTCAACGAGTTCCCGAATCAGGAAGGGCTGGCCGGTCACCTTGCTGAATGGCAGCGTTTCCATGCACAGCTTGTCGCGCAGGAGCGTGCTGAGCTGGCCATCATTCATTTCGGGGATCAGGACCTTGTCAAAGCGCCCGAGAAGCTCACGCAGGTTCTTCGGCAGCGGATTGATGTGGCGCAGGTGGACGAAGCTGGTGCCGGTCTTGCGGCAGGCCTGGTAGATAGGGCCGTAGGTCGAACCCCAGCCCACGACCACGATCTCACCGCTTTCGGGTCCGTACTCGATACGCTGGTCATCGATGAAGTCAGCGACCGCGCGAACCTTCGCAGCGCGCAAGTCAGTCATGCGCTGATGGTTGGCCGGATCGTAGGAGATGTGGCCCGTCTCGATGTCTTTCTCAAGACCACCGATGCGATGCATCAGGCCCGGCATGCCCGGTATCACCCATGGACGACCGAGGCTACTCGGATCACGCGTAAATGCTTTGCGCTGCGGACTGTCGTCTGTGTCGGGCACGAGGTTTCTCGTAATCGGCTTGAACGATGACAGGTCCGGAATCCGCCAGGGCTCTGCGGCATTGGAAAGGTATCCGTCCGCCAGGAGAATGACGGGCGTCATGTGGCGCAATGCGATGCGCGTTGCCTCGATGGCCATCTCGAAACACTCACCCGCCGTTGACGCCGACAACACGGGAATGGGCGTGTCGGCATTGCGGCCGTACACGGCCTGGTAGAGATCGGATTGTTCGGTTTTCGTCGGCAAGCCGGTGGACGGGCCGCCGCGTTGCCAGTTGACGATAAGCAGCGGTAACTCGGCACTGACGGCGAGCCCCATGGCTTCTGTCTTCAGCGCGATGCCGGGGCCGGAACTCGAGGTCACGCCGATCATCCCGCCATACGACGCACCAATCGCCGCGCAGATCGCGGCGATCTCATCTTCGGCCTGGAATGTGCCGACGCCGAGTTCTGCGAGATGGGTCAGGCGATGCAGCAACGGTGAGGCAGGCGTAATCGGGTAGGAACAGAACATGACCGGCGTTTGCGCGAGTTCTCCCGCAGCCGCAATGCCGAGCGCCAGCGCTTCGGCACCTGTAATGCTCCGGTACTCACCGGGCTCCATGTCGGCCTGGGCCAGTTTGATCTGCGACAGGTTGGCCGACAGCTCGGCGGTTTCGCCGAAAGCATGTCCCGCATGCAGTGCCCGGATGTTGGCGTCGCGCATGGTTGGATTGCTGGCGAAACGTCGCCCGATCCATGCCTCGACCGACTCGAGTTTCCGATCGAACATCCAGAGCAGCATCCCGAGTGCGTAGAAGTTCTTGCAGCGACCACCCTCGCTCTTGCTCAGGCCGAACTCCTTGACGGCCTCGAGGTTGAGGTGGCTGATATCGGCCGCGACGACCTGGAAGTCGTTCAGCGTGCCGTCATCTCGCGGGTCGCCGTCGTAGCCGGCCTTGGTCAGGTTGCGGGCCGTGAACGTATCGCTGTTGACGATGACGAGGGCCCCTTTGTCCAGCATGGGCAGGCTGACTTTCAGTGCTGCCGGGTTGAAGGCAACGAGCACCTCGGGCGCATCGCCGGGCGTCGTAATGGGGCCGCCACCCAGGTTGATCTGGTAGGCCGAGACGCCAAAGGTCGTGCCGACCGGCGCACGAATTTCCGCCGGATAGTCCGGGAATGTCGCGAAATCCGCGCCCGCCAGCGCGGTCGCGACAGCAAACTGCGATCCCATGAGCTGGATGCCGTCGCCTGAGTCCCCCGCCAGACGGACGACAATCGAGTCTACGTCGTTGTTTTTATTCACAAAAAATGATCAGTTCTAAGAAGCGGCCCATGCCTGAAAGGACCTGTGAACGGCAGTTTAACGCAAACTCGGGGCAAGCTTGTATGCAGGCAAATCACGGCTTGATTAGCGGCGCAACTTCGCATAGTTTGTGCGGTCCGGAAACAGAGGGTCGCAGCAATGACATTCGTGGTCACAGAAGCCTGTATCAAGTGCAAACTGACGGACTGCGTCGAGGTTTGTCCGGTGGATTGCTTCCACGAAGGACCCAACTTCCTCGTGATCGATCCCGATGAGTGTATCGACTGCACGCTGTGTGAGCCCGAGTGCCCGGTTGAGGCCATTTACTCGGAAGACGAAATCCCGGCCGGCCAGGAGCATTACCTGGCGCTGAACGCCGAACTGGCGCTGGAATGGCCGGTCATCACCGAGATGAAAGATCCGCCTGCCGATGCCGACGAGTGGCGTGAGGTCAAGGACAAGCTTCAGTACCTCGAGCGATAAACCGGACCAGCACGCCGGCGAGTTCCTCGCCCTTGTCTTCCTGCAGGAAGTGTCCTGCGTTTCTTATTATCGTATGTTCCTGGTCCCTGGCGCCCGGTACGGTCGCCTGCCAGCGTTTCTCGCCACCCCGTGTGATCGGGTCCCGATTGCTGAAGGTCGTGAGGAACGGCTTCGACCATTGTTTGTAGACTTCCCAGGCAGCCGTATTCGCGTCCCGTGCCGGGTCGTCCGGCGTCGCCGGTACCAGTTGCGGAAACGCGCGAGCGCCGGCCTTGTAGCGAGCCGAGGGAAATGGCGCGTCATAGGCAGCGACTTCCGCGCTGGAGAGCTCCTTCACCGTGCCTTTCTGCAGAATGCGGCCAATCGGGAACCACGGACTGTAGAGGGCAAACGCCCGCCATAGCCTGAACGCTTTCGGCAGGGGCGTGTCGCCCGTTGGCAGTCCACCATTACCCAGGGCAATGCGCGCAAAACGCGCCTTATTCTCGGCCGCAACCCGTAGCCCGATTAGCGACCCCCAGTCCTGGCAGAACAGGGTGATGTCGTTGAGGCCGAGGACTTCGACGAAGGCCTTCATCCAGGCGACGTGACCGGCGTAGGTGTAGTCCGACTTACGCGTTGGTTTGTCGGACTTGCCAAAGCCGATGAGGTCGGGCGCGATGACGCGAAGGCCCGCATCGCGAAGGGGCGGGATCATGTGACGGTACAAATAGGACCAGCTCGGTTCGCCGTGCAACAGCAATACGATGGCACCGTTACGGGGTCCCTCGTCCAGGTAGTGCATACGCAGACCGTCGATCTCGACATAGTTCGCCGCGAAGTCGTAGTCGGGCAAATTCTCGAAACGATGGTCGGGCGTACGCAGGAAATCTGTCATCGATTTCTTCTTCTATTCCGGCCTGTTATTCCGTTACAGTAACACCATGACAATAAGCCGCCGCGCAAAATTTGTCCGCTGGTTAACCAGCGGATACATGCAAAAACTCGACGTGCCGAACGTGCCGGTCGAAACCGCGAGACGGCACCTCGAAACGATCGCACGAACGTTGCTTGTCCGGGCGATCGGCGTCCCCGTCGAGGCATCACAACTGGCTGGCATCGACGTCGATTGGCTGCGGCCGAAGCGCGCTCGCGAGGACAAGCTTCTCTTGTACTTGCATGGCGGCGCGTATGTTCTCGGCAGCCGTCGGACGCACCGGCAGCTGGTCAGCCATATGGCACGGGCGGCCGGAGTCATAGCCGTCGTTCCAGAGTATCGACTCGCCCCGGAACACCCGTTTCCTGCGGCGATTGACGATGCGGTTGCGGTCTATCGGGCGTTGCTCGAGTCTGGTTTCAAACCGCAGAACATCGTTATCTCCGGAGATTCAGCGGGCGGCGGTTTGTCGGTCGCGACGCTGCTCTGCGCTGCGACATGCGGGAGATCCCCTTCCTGCGGCAGCCGTCTTGCTTTCGCCGTTTCTCGATGTGACGGCGAGTGGCGAATCGGCGACGACACGAGCAGACCGGGACCCCTGGTTCCAGGTGGAGGATATGGCGGTCGTCGCGCGCTACTACTGCCCCGATGAAAGCAAGTGGCGTGACCCGCTGGTGTCGCCTGTATTTGCCAATGTCTCGGGTTTGCCACCCATGCTGATCCACGTTGGTGATGACGAAATCCTGCTAAGTGACTCGACGCGATTTGCGGAGAAACTCGAAGCAGCCGGCGTTGATGTCGAGATCGAGATATGGCCGGAGATGTGGCACGTGTTCCAGCTGTTTGTCGGCAAAATGCCGGAGAGCCGCAGGGCCGTGGCGAAGATTGGCGCGTACATCGACAGGGCACTTTCCTAGCAGTTCGAAACAATCCCGAGCTCGAGAGGTCCGACAGCGAAAAACTCGACGTTACCGGCGAAACGTCAATTCGCGACACCAAGCTGGCGATAGTGTGATTCACGTCACAATGGTGACCCAAACGCAGGTCGTAACCCCATAATTGGGCAATAGTCCTCACCAAGATGCCGGATTCCTTGATAAATAACCTGTTACCACAACCGTGGTTCGATTACGGGAGTTATGAAATGCAACAGGCTAAACGAAAATATGGTTTGCCTACTTTGGTGGTCTCACTGGCAATGTTTGTTGCCGCCCCAGCCATTGCTGATGGGCTAAGCTACAACTTTGTCCAGGCTGGCTATCAGTCTGTCAATCTCGACCTCGGTAGTGGCTTCGATGTCGACGGTGATGGGTTCGGACTGGCTGGATCGTTCGAAGTCGGCGAAAGCATGTTCATCATCGCTGGCTATGCGACAACGGGCTTTGACTTCAGTGTCGACCTGAATCAATTGCAGGTCGGTCTCGGCTACCACGCCGGGCTTACTGACAGCACCGATTTCTTTGCCACCCTGGCTTATGTCGACGCCGAAGTCGAGGCTCTTGGTGAGTCTGTCGATGACAGCGGATTCGGCGCCTCAATCGGCGTACGCAGTAATGTATCCGACCTGGTCGAGTTGGTTGGCGAAGTCTCCTACGTCGATTTTGGCGACGGTAATGAGACGGCAGTCGCTGGTGGCGCCTGGTTCAACCTCACCGAAACCTTCGCGGTGGGGCTGTCCGCTTCGGCCGGTGATGACGTCACATCGTATGGTGTTGGTGCGCGCTTCTATTTTGGGAAGTAGATCGCTCGACGCATGAAAACCAAGAGGCTCTGCTCCGGCAGAGCCTTTTATTTTGTCCGATTGCCAGCAGGCTGTCCCGCATTTGCTGGACAGCTGAGTTGAGTCCTCCAGCTGCTCCTTGTTGAAAGCAGGGGTTGGCCCGGTTTACGTTAGAATGACGACTTCTGAGCCAAGGCAAGGTTTCAATTCCAGACGTGGCTCAAGACAAGGTCCTTCCAATCGAACCCGCACGATCAAACGCCCGTATTAATGGAAGGCAAACATTCGGCAACTTGACTTGGGAATCTAAATAGATGGACTTGAAGGTAATGGCGACGGTCTTCGGGATCGTATTTCTCGCTGAGCTTGGCGACAAAACACAGCTCGCAACGCTGCTCTTTGCGGCCAAATCGCCGGGCAATTTGATCGCGGTGTTTGTCGGAGCCTCAGTGGCTCTGGTCGTGGCATCTGCAATGGGCGTTGTGGCAGGCGGCGTGATCTCTCAGTACGTTAGTCCAAAACACCTTTCCTACGTGGCCGGTGCGGGATTCCTCATCATTGGGGCCTGGACGATATGGCAGGGTAGCAATTTGAACTAAAGTTTCAGTTCACGTGAGCGACGGTTGCCGACCCGGGACGGCCGGCCAACGCCAGGAGATTGTGTTCGAGCAATGGTCCGTGGATACGCTGAGTATGCGAGCAGGTCCAGCGAATCGGATGGCTCTCGAGCAACAGGGTGACAACTGCCAGAGGAGACTCAATTGCCATTCCGAAAATTCAAACTCAGACCCCTCGTGTTCCTTGTTGTTCTGCTTGTGCTCGTCGTACTCGCCTATCTCTATGGGGTTAGCGCGCCGTAGCCTGTTCAGGCGGGGGGCGAAAATCTGCTGCTATCGACGATTGCGGTCTCGTAACTGGCGGCGCGTGTGCTTGTCTGGCCGTCCATCGGTCTTTGGCATGAGCATGCGGTCCTGTTTGAGAACAGCAAGCTTTTCCGCCCGTACTTTCATGGTCTCCTCATCTTCGACGTAGCAGGCCTGCGCCTCGACAGCGGGGCCGCGCCGGGAGGGTATGCCGACGACCTCCAGGGAGTAGGCCAGTCGTTCGCGGACCAGGTCGATGCGATCGCCGCAACTGACGCGATTGCCCGGCGCAGCACGTTCACCATTCAGTTTTACGTGGCCGCCGCTTACTGCCTCGGTGGCGCGAACGCGAGTTTTGAAGAAGCGGCAATAGAACAGCCAGCGGTCGATGCGCAGAGAGTCTGCCATTCGACTAGAACCCCGACTGTTTCCGCGAGTCGTCGTACATCTTCGTGAGGAACGATCGGATCGCCGGTTCGGCTTCTTCCTTCGTCATGAGTCGCTGACTCTCGAGGACGGCAGCCATGTCCTTGATCGATCGTTTCCCATCAATCAGCGACATGATGAAGGAGTAGATCTGGGTAGTCATGGCCTGTTGCCTGAATGACGGCGTCTGCGGCACGGGTTCATTGCCCGTGACAATCCAGTCCGGCAGTGCTTTGTGACGTGCTGGCTTGCTTGCATTGCGTTCCTTGTACGCCGAAAACGTAAACACGCGTTCCTGCCGGCCATGACGACTTGCAGGCGAGCACATATACGGGATCGTTGCCTGGGACACGTACGGGTCTGAGAAGCCGCTTTCGGCCACAATCGCCTTGACCTCTTCGGGGCTGTAGCAACGCGTTTTCTTTGGCGACGAAAATGCCAGCGAGCCGAAATTCACCCAGCGGCCTTCTTTTCTGAGCAACCGATTGATGCGGGCCGCCAGTATGGGCAAGTCTTCCGTAATGACGTCGATGAGCCATGGCGTTACGACGGTATCAAATGTCGTGTCCGGGAAGGGTGGTCGTAGCGCATCGCCCAGCACAAGGTGGAAATTTTCATCGACGGCTTCCGGTGCTGTGAGTTTGCGCAGCACTGCATCATCTTCCAGCGCGAGCGGCGCAATCGGGAACTCGTAGAGGTTCAGTTGACTGCCCTGTGTGACGGCCTGCGCCACGAGCATCAGCAGAGGATTGAAGTCCATTGCGACCGTGCTGGCGCACTGCAGATTGGTGTGAATATCGTAGGCCAGGCGACCGGCACCGGCGCCCAGGACAAGGACATTGCCGAGTTCGGCGTGATCGTGCAGCACTGACTGAATCTGTTTGAGCGAGGCCCTGTTTTCCTCGTCCCCCCAGGCCCAGTCGCGATGAACGTTCGCGTAATAGGTGTGCAGTCCGTGGTCGACCGGCAGGCGCGTGCGCAACGCGAGATAGGTTTCGTGTGTGCCCTGCAGCGACTGCACGTCGACCGGCCGACACAGCTTTTGCAGCTTGCGTCGGTGTGCGTCGACACACTTCATGTAGCGCTCCACGCGTCGCCGCGCGAGTTGTGACAGGTCCTTGTTCTTGAGTTCCTGCTCGAGGCCTGCAACTTCCTGGCTGAGTGTCTGCAGCGCGAATTGCAGTCGCCCCCGCCACTCACCAAGTGCCGCCTGCGGCTCCGAGAACATCCAGGGAATCTCGCCCACGAAGGGAAAATCGACGTCGCAGGCCTTGCAGTGCCAGGCGTCGTCACGCCTGTCCAACGGCGTCTTGTCGCAGCGAGGGCAGGCGAGGAGGGCGGACAACTCGGTCATGGTTGAATTATGCACAAGAAAACGGCCAACCGTGAGGGACGCGGTTGGCCGTCGCGTATAGCCACAGCTATACGGGGTTGGCAATCATCGGACGTCCTTATGCAGGAACCGTCCCGGTAACAATGTTCTGGAAGGCGATGTACTGGTCGAGGTCACTCCCGAGGCCATGGCTGATACCGAGCGACTGGTACAGGCCATTGAACAGGCCGACTTCGTCGTGCAGCGCCATGTAGTTGAGAATGACCGAGTTAACCAGGAGGTTGACGTTGTTCGCCATTGGCGTCGCCGAACGCTGCACCGAACCATCAGCCGTCATGTAGCCGATTTGCTGGTGCATCAACTGGTCGGCCGGGGTGACGCCTCGCAATTGTGGTCGACCACCGAGTCGCGGCGGGTTGTAAACCAGGAAGAACGCGCCGGCGGTCGACGAATTGTCGCTGACCCACTCGCCCTTGCCACGGCCTTCGAGTGTGTTGTCGATGGCACCGTTCGACGACAGCGATCCGTCGCTGAATACGTACAGCATCAGCGGCTTGTCGAGGCGTGCGGCGTACTCGAGGGCGGCGCCCATGCAGCGACCGGCGCGGAAATCCTTGACCTCGCCTTCGGCACGGCGACCACCGTGGTAGTCGTAGCCGCCCATCTCGACGCAGCCAGCGCCCGCGAAGCCGTTCATCACAAGCTTCATGATGGACGCCGTCTTCTGGAACTCGCGAGCATCGCGATCACCCGCCGTCCATTGCGCGGTCGTGAAGATGCCGTTGGTGTCGTCAACGATAACCGGGTCGGCACCCGGGTCGATCGGCGTGCCGCCAAAGCGATCGGCGATGTGCGCCGCTTTCAGGTAGCCACAGCGCACGGCCTTGTCGATGTCCGCATCTCTGTTCACCAGTGTCTCGACGTTAAACATCTTCTCGTCGGACAGTCGGTAGATCGACTCCATGACCTTGGTCGCATCGTCTTTCGTCAGTATGCCAACGAGATCGCCGGTATCGACGAGGTTCACCACGTCACTCGGGCGGTCGACCTTGGTCGGGCGCAATTCAGGGTCGAACAGCGCTGCCGGGAGCATCGAGTTGCCGCCTGAGTCCGTGTTCTCGGAACCTGCGAGCGTGAGGATGGAGCCTCTCGCGCCGGCGAGCGCAATGCCGTACATCGGGTTATGCGGGTTGTTGCCGGTGTCGTTGTCTGAGCGTGCGGGAATGACGGCACCGTTGATGTTCTGGGCCGTCGTCGGGCTGATCATCGACATGATGCCGCGGCGGAACGCGCTGTCGAAGTGGAAGCCGAGTCCCAGGTCGAAGTTGGCGTACGGGTTACCGTCCGGGTCATTCAGGCCCGGAACCATGTCGCCCGGCAAGCCCCATCTTCTCGTAGCCCTGCGTACTCAGGAAGTCGCTCTGGCCGCCTTCCTGGCCGACGAGGACATTTGAGTTGGCGATATTGACGCCGCCCGCCAGGTCGAAGCACATGAACGGAATCTTGCCGGCGCCATCCGTGATGTTGCACTCAGTCGGGGCGCGTAGCGCGTTCAGGTCCGGGGCCAGGTCTGCACGCGCAAAGCGTGAACCGAGCAACGGCGCAATCCCGCCGACTGTGTACGCCGCACCTGTCATGAATCCCTGCGACAGAAGCTGACGGCGCGTGACAGGACGCGGATGATCCGGGTGCAGCAGGGGCATATCCCAATTGCTTGCATTGCGTTTCTTGTCATCTTCAGATAATTCCTTTTAATCCTGTCATTTACTGAATCAGTGTGGCTGCGCTGCCGAGTACCGTGGCGCAAACACCCTTGGCGATCGCCCGCGTATTGCTGGTGCTCTTGCGGTGGCAGCAGTCGGTCGATCAGGTTGTCCGGGCGCATACCGCCGCCGGATGAATACGAGGCCAGCTCTTCATAGACCGTCGTGTAGTCCGGCTGCGATGCGATCTGGACGGTGAGGTCCGAGTGACCCACAGCCCGCAAGACCAGCGGCCGGATAAAGCTGCCGCGATTCGCGAGGCTGAAGGCCGTGCTCGGTACCGCATCGAAGTCGAAGGTCGGCCACAAGCTTGCGTCTTCAACCGCCGCGTCACAGTACTGGATCGCGAGCTGAGCGATAGCAACCTGGTGCGAGGAGAGGAAAGTCTCTGATGCCCTCGACAGCCGGCAATGACTGGCGCAACTCCTGGTAGGTCTCTTCGACCGGGAAGTGCCACCGCGCTGGTATGTCGTTCGGCTTATACCGGTAATCGCCGCGTAGGTCGCATCAATCTCGTCAAAGGTCTTGACGCCGATGTCCGGATGGAGCATGCCCGGAGTCGCAATGTAATCACTGACTGTGAGCACTGGATTCTCGGCCCGGTTGTACAGCACACCGTTGATATTGTCGAACGTCAGGAAGAACTCGTCGTCCTGCGGGCCAAGCTCGAGCGGCAGTACCGCGCCGAGCACCGACAGCGGCTGTCCGAGCTCGTCCAGCGGTCCGCTCGCCAGGTTCAGCGGCTGCACGAGATTCGCGTAACTCTGGCCGACCGGTGCTTCCTGGCCGTTCAGTGCGATGCGCAGGCCTTCCATTGCAATGCCCTGCGGCTGTGAACCGTCCAGCGTCGTGAAATGAGGCTTGTCAAACAGGTACGAGTACGAGTCGTATTGCTGGGCCTCGAACAGTATGTATGACGACTGCGGTGCCGCCCCGATGCGTGCGGAGATGTCGAACAACAGGTAGAACCGCTCGCCGACACCGGCATCGAAGTTCTGGTTGATCTGCTCCTCGGTCAAGGCGCGACGATGAACAGCAGCGAGGCGGAATGTGCCTTCCCATACGCCGTCGCTCGATGCTTCGTTGCCCAGCACCAGTGCGAAGTTGTCCTGCCAGGGAACCAGCGTGCCGCCCGGTACCGGATCGGTCTGTGTCGCCAGTACGCCGTTCACATAGATCTTGCGGCCTTCAATCGGATTGTAGGTCGCGACGACGTGCTGCAAGGTCGCTTGCAGAACCTCATCATCGGCCGGCGTGGACAACTGTGGCTGGCCGTTGAGCGTTGTCAGCGGTTGGCCGTTTGCATCCGAGGCGTTGGTGCGCAACAGGAAGTCGTAGTTGTAGAGCGTCTGTTGCAGGGCCACGTTGCGGGTATTCTGTCCCGCCGAGTACGTCATGATACGCGCATCTTCCTGCGTCACGTTTGCCGGAACGACCCAGGCTTCGATCGAGAATTCACCCGAGTCAACGAGGATGTCGTGCAGTTTTCTGCTCGTACCTGTCGAGCCCTGTGCCTTGCCCGGGCCCGCGGCACCGGCACCGATCGTGATTCCCCAGCCGCCGTACCAGGTGACGTCACCCGAGAAGTTCAGGTCGATAGCCGGGTCCACGCCACTCGTATCGTAGGCAGTCGAACCGTTGCCCGTCTTGAATTCCCACAATGCGATCTGGTCGTTCTCGTAGCGGTTGCCACCCGATGCGACCGTGCCGTCGACCAGGCGAACGGCCTGGCTGTAAAGCAGGTTCTGGTCAAGTACGGTCTCGGGAATCTGGCCCACGAACGCATTGATTGCGTTCAGCATGCCAGTCCGCGATGTGGGGCAATCGTTGTTCCAGCAGTTGTGTGCCTCGCCGCCCAGGGAGCCCGGAGACACCTTGATGACAAAGCGCGAGTCGACCGGCGAGATCAGGTTGATCTTCGACTTGGCCGCCTCGTATGCACTGGCAACGGCCGCGGCGCGGTTCGCTGCATCGGTTTCTGCGAAATAGGGTTGCTGTGGCGTCGCTGATTCGGAGCTGTGACAGCCGGCGCAGTACTGCGACAGAATCGGCGTGTAGATATGCTGGTCGAACAGTGCCGGGTCTGCAGGGAAGTTCCTGAACGTGCCGGTGGCGCCGCCCGGAGCCTGATCCGGGGGAGGCGTCAATACGATACTGCGGCCACCATTGATATTGCCGCCGCCGACCCAGTTCTCAATCCAGTTCGTCATGATTGCGCCACAGACACCCGGGTCTGCGACCCAGCAGTTATGGCCCAGCGGCATCGTGCTGACCTTGCTAACGAACTCGGATGCCGACGGCTGGTCGCGGTCGATATAGGCGACAGCCAGCTGGTAGGCGGCATTGACGTCATCCGAACGGACGAACGGCGTCTGGGGCCCGGCTTCGCTATGACAGTTGCCGCAACGGTCCGCGCTGCGGGCGTTCGCCCAGAATTCCTGCTGGAATCTCAGTACGTCAGCGTCGGCCGCGACGGGCCCGCTATAAGGCGTGCTGCCGGTATTGTTGTTGTTATTGCCCGGTGCCGCCGGAAGTTCGGTAGTCGACGCGCCGCCGCCACAGGCAGCAAGCACGACACTCGTGAGTAGCGCCACGATGCCCGTGCGCAATGCGCGTGCATTGACAGGCCAGGTAGCAATTCCGATTGCTTTAGTCATTATCATGTCTCCCTACTGGCCCATGCAGTATTCTGCGGTATCGGCAAACACCTGCTTCATCCTGTAGCCGGTGCCCTGGAACGTGGCGACGATCTGGTCGACCCTGTTGTGGTCGGAGGCCGTCTCCGGTTCACGCAGGCAGACAGCCTGGAACACCTTCTTGACCTGGCAGGAAGAAAACGCGTCGCTGTTGCCGAGCTCTACGCCCAGCGACTTGGCGCCGTCACCGTCGCCATTGCCCGGTCCATAAAAGCCCAGGTAACGGTTCTGGCCATTGCGCCAGTAATTCGTCCAGTGGTCATCCGGCGTGCGATAACCCTGGGGGAAGTTCAGGTCGTTGTTGAAATACTTGGGTTGCACAACGCCATTGGTGAATTCGATGCTGCCTCTGCCGGGCGGGTCGCTCTCAACATAGTTGTAGTAGGCAAACGCCTGTGCCATCGGGTCCATACCCGTGTGGCAACCCACGCAGTTGTTGAGGAACAGGCGGCTGTCGCCTCCCGGGCTGCGGCTGACATCCTGGCGGATGCGATCCGGCGACATATTCGGATCGTGCAACTGCTCCATGTCGTTGCAGAAATGATTGACCATCGTGAAGCGGAACATTGCACGGTTGGTACCGGCAACGAAAAAGGCCTCGGCCGCGGCGCGCGACGTCATAACGCCGGCAGTGGCCGCTCCTGGCACGCTGCCCGGAACGTTGGATTGCAGATCCCATTGCAGCACATCCTTGAGGTTGTGATTGCCAGCCTCGAGCTGCTCGTAGTGATCGTTGTTGCCAGCGGACGGCGCTGCGTTCACCGTACCGGGAATGCCCACGTATGTAATGTCGTCTGATAGCAAGGTGTTGAACGGGCGGTCGTCCCGAATCATGCCGATCACGGTCGCGATGTAGTCATTGAGTGGTACGAACACGGAACGTTCGCGATTGGTCCAGGGCGCGGCGAAGTTCTTCAGCGTCACGTTATAGAAGCTGTGGTTCTCCATCGCGATATACGCGGCGCACTGAGGACCGGTTACCGAGCCATACTGCGAGCAAGACGGCTCCGTGCCATCGATCGCATTCTGCATCTGCCCCAATACGGTCTCGCTGGGCGGAACGCCAGCAATGCGCTCGTGGATGCGCTTTGCCTGTTCCCTTGAGCCCGCGTTTGCCGGTGCCGCAAGCATTGTCATCATGACTGCTGCAAGCACGGCACGCAGGAACCCGCCGAGTAGGCCGTCCTTGTTGCCTGTCCACATCCAATTATCCATATCGTTTCGTCCGTCTTTCGTTAATAACGCACAGCGTGGCGGAAAAATATTGCCTTAGCCTTTCGCTCATTGCCGTGAATACATTCACAGTCCTTGAGATCCCTTGAGATCGATTCTTGTTTACCGCATACGATTTCCAGTCGATCTGTAATCCCTAAAGCAAGTGCTGTGCCAGTTCGGATTGTTCTTCGGGAATGACCCGAAAAATGTCATATGAAACAATTACTTGGAAGGGTTCCTGTAGGCACTTTCCGATAGGAGGATATGTCAAGTGAGTGTCGGCACTTTAGCACAGACATTATGGCCGGATGACTTAAGCCATTGATTTAGAAGGGTAGCGCCTCTGTCGGCGAATACAGACAGTGTGCCGGTGCTTTGTCACAAGCGAACACCAATATTCACGCTGCAGACGAGTTTATTTTTTCCACCGCGACATAGCAGCGCTCATGCGGGAGCGGTATCCACCGCATGTCGGACATTTGAGACATTACATCGGTGCATGACGCTCTCCTATAATTTGCCTTCAATTAGCCATCCATGCGACAGACATCGACCGGTAGTCGCCAGCTCCCACATGCAAGTTGCTGTTTGTGACTGTGTTAACGGTAAGTAGGAGACGTCACGTCGTACCCTGCCAGAAGAACTGAGGTGAGAGCTATGAAAGGGCTATCTCGACAATTTGCTAAAGGATTCGCCGGAACCGCGACCAGGATGGTCGTGTTGTCGATGGCGGCAGTATTGATTGCCGCCTGCACCAAGGGTGACGGCGTACAGATAGGCACCGGCCAGAGTGCCGACCCGGTCATCGTCGATTTCCCGATCGCCTACGTCAAAGCACCGCTCCCCACAGACGATAACGGCAATTTCGAGCAAGATGACCTGCGTGAGCAGATTACCTTTGATTTCGGCGCCGACCTTTATTACCGCGATCGAGCGGCCGTCGGTGCGGATGCTGTCAACATCACCGGAGACATTACCCAGGGCCTGGGCGCGATCCGTGATGTCGAGATTGACTATGACGGCAGCCGCCTGCTGTTTTCGATGCGAACCCCGTTTGAAATTGGCGTTGACGAAGAAGACCAGGTGGCCACCTGGAATATCTGGCAGTACACGTTCGAGACGGCTGAGCTGATCCGAGTAATACCGGACAACCTGACGGCCGAGATCGGGCACGACATCATGCCGAAGTACCTGCCTGATGGCCGCATCATCTTTGCTTCAACCCGGCAGACGCAGTCGCAGGCCTTGTTGCTGGACGAAAACAGTGGCGGTGGCGCGTTCTCGGCGATGGACGAAGACCAGAACGAGTTCGCGTTCAATCTGCACGTCATGCATGACGACGGTTCCCAGCTCAAGCAGGTTACCTTCAATCAAAGCCATGACCTGGATCCATCGGTGATGGCCGATGGCAAGATCGTATTCAGCCGCTGGGATCACAACCAGAGCAATGATGCGGTCAATCTGTATCGCATGAACCCGGATGGCTCGCAGCTGGAATTGCTGTACGGCCGATGGAGCCACGATACGGGTACCAACGGCTCGACCGTTCAGTTCATGCAGCCTCGTGACACCGAGGCCGGCGAGATCATGGTATTGGCGCGACCCTTTACGAGCACGGAAGGCGGTGGCGATCTCATCATTATCAATACGCCTCAGTATGTGGAGAACACGCAGCCGACAAAGGACAACATCGGTGTGCTTGGCGGCCCTGCCCAAAGGGACGCAACGATCAACATCGTATCTACCGAGCCTGGCGTGCCGTCCACGGGTGGCCGCTACTACTCCGCCTACCCGATTCAGGACGGAACCGACCGATTGCTGGTGAGCTGGTCCCAGTGCAGGCTCCTTGAGGTCCTGCCCGACGACGGCGACCCGAATACGATCGATCAGCAGATCGTGGCATGCACGGAAGAGAATCTTGCGAATTTTGTCGTCATCGACCCGGACAACCCGGTCACGCTGGTACCCGGCGACACGCTGGTCGCGCCACCGCTGTATGGCATCTGGATCTACGATCCGCGCGACGAGACGCAGCTGCCGATCGTCCCGGGCGAAGAGGGTTTCATGTTCACCGAGGTGGTCACGGCCGACCCGCGTGTGGCCCCCGCTGTAATCCCCGACGGCAGCACCTATTACACGCTCGATCCTTCATTGCCGGATTCAGGCGAAGCAATCCTGAATATCCGTAACGTTTATGACTTCGACGGAGCGATCATCCCCGGGATCGATCCGTATGTTCTTGCCGATCCGGCGCAGACGCTGGCGGCGGATCGCCCTGCGCGATTCATCCGCATTGTGAAAGCCGTTTCCCAGCCGGAAGAAGATCTGCGGGATATTGATGACACGGCGTTCGGCGTAACGACGCAGTTCGGTATGAAAGAGATTGTTGGCTACGCGATGGTTGAGCCCGACGGCTCGGTCATGGTCAAGGTCCCGGCCAACGCCGCCCTCATGATCAGCGTGCTTGATGAGAACGGCATGCGTATTACACAGCGCCACCAGAACTGGATTGGACTCAGTGAAGGTCAGGAACTCAAGTGCAATGGCTGTCACGACGCGAATCTCGGGCAGTCACATGGTCGCTACGATGCATTCGAGAGCGCCTATGCCGGTGCTCCGGCCGGCATGAATGCGTTTCCGAACACGGATCCCAGGTGGTTCATCGGCGATCCGGGCGAGACGATGGCCGAGATCCGGGCACGCATCACTTGCGGCGACGATAACTGCTCGTCGCTCGAACCGTCGATGAATGTGATCTACCGCGATATATGGAGCGCGAATCCGCTCGATGTAAACGGCGATCCAATCAACCCCGACATCGACTATCGCTACACCGACCTGACAACCGCACCGCCGACGACGATCCAGTGCCAGACCGATTGGCGCTGGAATTGCCGCAGCGTTATCAATTACGAAACTGTCATTCATCCGCTGTGGAACGAGCCGCGCATCGTCATGGTTGATGATGACAATGACCCGTTAACACCGGATGTGCCGTTGCTGGACGCAAACGGCAACCCGGTTAACGACAATTGTTTGAATTGCCACACGCCGGTCGATGTCGCGAATGCGAACGCCCCGAGAGTCCCCGCAGGCCAGTTGGAGCTGCAGGATGGCATCTCGCTGGACGAGCCCGATCACTTCCACGCCTATCGCGAGCTGTTAGTTACTGATAACCTTCAGGAATTGGATGCTAACGGGGCGCTCGTCGATGCGATGCGAGTGATCGGCCAGGATGCGAATGGAAACGACATCCTCGAGCCAATCCCGACACCGCCACCTGCATCACCTATAGGCGCAAGGGCGTCGAGCGATTTCTTTGACCGATTTAACGATCCTAACGATCTTCACTTCAATATTTTATCGCAGGCGGAGCGCCGCCTTATTGCGGAATGGTTGGATGTCGGAGCCCAGTACTACAACAATCCCTTCGACGCTCCAGCAAATTAAGGCAACTATTGCCGCTTGCCTGTGTGCTGTCGTACTGCAGATTTTTCTGACAGCACCGTTACAGGCTGCCGATGAATATCGTTCTGTAACTATTGCCGAACCCTACATCGAGATGCGTACGGGGCCTGGCAAAGGCTACCCCGTGTTTCATGTTGTCGATCGCGGCGAACCCGTCGACATCATCATGCAGCGCACGGACTGGTTCCTGGTGCGCTCGGACAGAGGTAAGGAAGGCTGGGTCGATCGGGCGCAGATGGAACTGACGCTGCAGCCGGACGGGCAACGAGTCAGCTTCAAGCAGGCTGGCATCGAAGACTTCACCAACGCCAAGTGGGAAACGGGGCTACTCGCGGGCGACTTTGGCGGTGCGAACATTATCTCGCTCTACGGCGGCTACTCGCTGAACCCGAATGTGTCAGTGGAACTCTGGGCCTCGCAGATCCTGGGCAATTTTTCGAATGCGTGGATGGCGAGTGTCAACGTCGTGCACGAGGCTTTTCCCGAATGGCGCGTGTCGCCGTTCTTCACCCTTGGCGCGGGCGCCATTCACACGATGCCCAAGTCGACGATTATCCAGGGCGAGGATCGTACTGACCAGATTGGTCACGTCGGTGCCGGGTTCCGGATCTATGCGACGCGACGTTTCCTGTTGCGCGCCGAATACAAGAGCTATGTGGTTTTCACTAGCCGTGATGAAAATGAGGAAGTAGAAGAATGGAAAGTCGGTTTCGCGTTCTTTTTCTGATCGTTGCGATGATCAGCCTGTCAGGCTGTGCCGCGACGAAGAACCTGTTCGGCATTGGCGACCGGGAAGCGCCTCCTCCCACGGCTGAAGCGCCCGGGCAGGTTATCGATCCGGAAGTCGAGCGCCGTGAGATCAAGGAGCCCGCAATCGATCGCGAGGATTGGGAAATTGGCGCCTTCGCCGGGATCATGGGTATCGAAGACTTCGGTTCGGACCTGTCCTACGGCTTGCGTGTTGCGTACCACGTGACGGAAGGCTTCTTTGTTGAGGCGACTGGCGGCTACTCGCGCGCCGGGTACACGAGCTTTGAAGTCCTGTCTGGCGGCGCGACGCTTATTTCGGACGACGAGCGCGACCTCTACTACTACAACCTCAACCTCGGTTACAACATCATGCCGGGCGAAGTATTTATCGGCGAAGGCCGCGCCTATAACACGAGCCTGTATGTGATTGCCGGGCTGGGTTCGACCACGTTTGCAGGTGACGATCGCTTCACGGTCAATTTCGGTGCGGGCTATCGCTTCCTGCTGACGGATTCGGTTGCGCTGCACCTCGACTTCCGCGATCACCTTTTCGATATCGATGTTATCGGCGAAGAGAAGACAGCGCACAATCTTGAAGCCACTTTAGGCTTCACGGTGTTCTTCTGAGGCAGGGATCACATTCCGGGCCCCGTTCACGGGATAGAGTAAGCATTATGGAAAAGAGACTGTTTATGATTGGCCGCATGTTGCTGCCCCTGCTGGCGGTCGCCGGGCTGTCCGGCTGCAGCAGTATTGAGCCGTGGGTGAAACCCTACGAGCGTGACCGGCTGGCCGACCCGATCATGGCTCTCGACGGTGACCCCGTATCGATCTCGTACATCCAGCATGTTTACGAGGCACGCGAGGGTGCTCGCGGTGGCGAAGGTGCTGCCGGCGGCGGCTGCGGCTGTAACTAACGGATTGTGATGATGATTCGTCGTATCCTCATTTTCGTGGTGTCCGTGCTCGCCTTTGGCGTCGCGCACGCCGGGGTGCTGCCCGACGATCGGGCTGATGCGCTGTACCACTTTTATGACGGCGGCGGCGTAACGATCGATGGACCCTCGGTTCTCGTGCGCAAGAAAATCGGCAAGAGCGTATCCGTCGTCGGCAATTACTACGTCGACATGATCAGCTCGGCTTCTATCGACGTCGTTACGCAGGCAAGCCCGTACCAGGAAGAGCGCACCCAATATTCACTGGGTGTCGATTACCTGCACGGCAACACGACGATGCGGGTTGGCTACGCGACCAGTGAGGAGTCCGATTTCGATGCCGAGACGTTCAGCTTTGCAGTCAGCCAGGACATGTTCGGCGACTTGACGACGCTCACCTTGAGCTACGCGCTCGGCGACGACCTTGTCCGTCGTTCCGACGATGAATCGTTTGAACGACCACTTGACCGCCAGATATACGGCGTCGGTGTCACGCAGATTCTGACCAAGAACCTGATATCGACGCTGAACGTCGAGACGATTACCGAGGAGGGTTTCCTCAACAATCCGTATCGCTCGGTGCGCTACTTCGATCCCAACAGCGCGGTGGGCTACAGTTGGGAGGCCGAGCTGTACCCGAACACACGAACCAGTAACGCCGTCGGCCTGCGGATGCGCTACTTCCTGCCGTATCGTGCCGCTATTGAAGGTGAATACCGCTTCTTCACCGATACGTGGGACATCGAAGGCCACACGGGATCGATCAACTACATTCATCCGTGGAACGATTTCACGTTCTCGGCCAAGCTCCGTTATCACAGCCAGACCGGTGCGCATTTCTTCAACGATCTGTTTCCACGCGCCATGGCGACGAACTTCCGCGGTCGGGACAAGGAAATCAGCCCGCTGACGAGCTATACGATCGGCCTGCAGGCGGCCTACGAGTTCCTGAGCGACGATGGCAACGATACGTGGGGCTTCATCAAGCGCGCCAAGGTCACGGCCTCGCTCAATATGTTGCACGTGGACTACGACGAATTCACGGACCTGACTGCCCAGCAGCCTATCGGTAGCGAGCCGCTCTACCAACTCGATGCCGATATCGTCCAGATCTACTTCTCGTTCTTCTACTAATTCCTACAATGGTAGGATGTGCGACATCCTGATTACGGATTTCGCGCATGACAACAACGATCGTTGCCGTACTCGTCCTGATCGCCGTAGCCGGCGTCGTTATCTACAACCGCCTGGTTCGCGGCCGCAATCGCGTCAGCACCGCGTGGAGCGACATCGACGTGCAGTTGCAGCGGCGCCACGACCTGGTCCCGAGACTCGTCGCAGCCGTCGAACAGTACGCGAAGTATGAGCGCGCAACCCTGGAGGCGGTCACGGAGCTGCGCTCCGAGGCGATGCGGCAGGCCGACGTGCGCGCGCGCGGCAAGGTGGAGCAGGAGCTCAGCGCCGGGATCGAGCGCCTCGTTGCGCTCGCGGAGAATTATCCTGACCTCAAGGCCAATGAGAATTTCCTGAATCTGCAGAATGAACTCGTCGAAACCGAAAATTACCTGCAGTTCGCACGTCGTTACTACAACGGCTCCGTTCGCGATTACAACACGCTGACCGAAAGCGTGCCGAGCAACATCGTGGCCGGCATGTTCAATTTCACTCAGCGCGAGTTCTTCCAGAAGTCATCAGACGATGCCGCGAACGTGCCCATCGCCAAATTCGGTACGGTCGAATGAGGCGTCTTGTTGCGCTGGTCGGACTCTGCCTGTCGTTCGCCGGCCAGGCGGATGAACGCATCCTGAGCTTCCACAGCGACGTTCGCGTGTTTCCCGACGGCATGATTGAAGTAACAGAGACGATTAAAGTCAGAGCGGAAGGCAACCAGATTCGCCGTGGCATCTACCGCGACTTCCCGGTCGAGTACGAAGATCGGCTTGGCAACACGTACAACATCAAACTTGAGCCGCTGGCTGTCCAGCGTGACGGCAATCGCGAAGCATTTCATACCGTTCGCAGCGGTCGCGACGTGCGCACATACTTCGGCAGTTCCGACCGCTTCATCGAGCACGGTGAACACACCTATGTTTTCCGCTATCGAGCCAACCGTATGCTCGGGTTCTTTGACCAGCACGATGAGCTCTACTGGAACGTAACTGGCAACGAATGGGTGTTCCCGATAGACGCAAGCAACGGCAACGGTCCGCCTGGAGTTTGCTGCGCCGCGAGACGCGATTCTCGTCGAGGGATACACGGGTCGCCGCGGCTCCACCGCCCAGGATTATGGGCGCTTCATGGACGATGCCGGCGATGTCCATTTCGCGGCCAATAACCCCCTGGGCCCTGCGCAGGGCCTGACAATAGTCGTCGGCTGGCCCAAGGGCTTCGTGACGGAACCGACAGCGCTGACGCGCATCGGCTGGTTGCTCAGTGACAATCGCAACCTGCTCGTGGCGCTCTTCGGTTACATCCTGTTGTTGTTCTACCTGGTTCCGGTCTGGCGAAAGTACGGCAAAGATCCCGAGGAGGGCGTTATCGTTACGCGATACGAGCCGCCGACAGGATTCTCTCCCGCCTCACTCCGCTACATTCGTCAGATGTATTACGACGACAAGGTAATGACGGCCGCCATCGTCAATCTTGCGGTGAAGGGCTACCTGGATATCAGGAAGCGCGGCAAGACCCACTCGTTGCACAAGCGCGATACCGGCACGTTACGGCCGGCCATGGCGCCCGGCGAGGAAGAGTTGTACGCAGCGCTGTTCAAAGAGAGCGATGCCGTCACGCTCAAGGATGACAATCACAAAGTGCTGGGCGGCGCACGGAGCATTCATCGCGATTCGCTGCAAGCGGATTTCAAAGGGAACTACTTCAGGACGAATACCCTATTGATCGTGCCCGCGGCGGTCATTGTCATCGTCTCGATGTTGATAGCCCTGAATACCGGCAGTGGCCCGACACTGTTTGTATTGGCTACGATAGGACTGTCATTTCTGACGACGGCGGTTTTCGCAGTCATCATGAAGCGTCCGACAATTCGCGGTCGCAAGGTGCTGGATGAAATGATCGGTTTCAAGGACTACCTCGAAATTGCCGAAAAGGACGAGCTGAACCTGCGCAATCCGCCGACGAAGACACCGGAGTTGTTCGAGGCCCTGTTGCCGTATGCCCTCGCGTTGGGCGTCGATCAGCAGTGGTCGGAGAAGTTCGCCAGCGCTCTGGCCTCAATTCGCAACCCGGACGGCAGCGCGTACAGTCCGTCGTGGTACAAGGGCAAATGGAATAGTTCAAATCTCTCGAAAACGACGCAAGGCCTGACAGGCGGCTTGAGTACCGCGGTCGCATCGTCGGTCTCACCGCCCGGATCCTCGTCAGGGTTCAGCGGTGGTGGCGGCGGTGGTTCGTCCGGCGGCGGTGGTGGCGGCGGCGGAGGTGGAGGATGGTGATGCCTCCAGGAAGAACGCCACCTGGAGTGGTGCTTACCAAATGAAGCCGGATGCTGTACAAGGATCGATCGACATGACACACACCGATGGAAAGACGGTTTACTGATGCAAAACCTGAGCCTCCTGCAATCGATACTGCTGTTCGCCGTGCCGGCCGTAATGGCCATCACCGTCCACGAAGCGGCGCACGGTTTCACGGCCCGCCATTTCGGCGATCGCACGGCGGAAGTCTTGGGCAGGCTGACACTTAACCCGCTGAAACACATTGATCCGATTGGTACGGTGGCGGTGCCGCTGGGGTTGCTCGTCATGTCGAAAATGACGGGCGCACCCTTGCTGATTTTCGGGTGGGCCAAACCGGTTCCAGTCGGTGTCCGTAATCTGCGCAATCCGAAACGGGATATGGCGATCGTAGCGGCGGCCGGACCGGCTTCCAATCTCGCCATGGCCGCTGGTTGGACACTGGTGCTCGTACTGATCGGGTTATTCGGCGGCCAGATCCAGCTGTTGGAGTTCCTGGCCTACATGGCGTATTTCGGCGTCTTCTTTAACGTTCTGCTCGCGGTATTCAACATGATGCCGATTCCGCCGCTCGACGGCGGCCGCGTGTTGAGTGGCTTGTTGCCGCCGCGCGCATCGATAAGCTTCGACCGTATCGAGCCTTTCGGTTTCATGATCGTCATCGCTCTCATTATGACGGGCGTACTGTGGAAAGTTATCGGCCCGATCTTCAACGCGGTACTCGCGTTCTATCTTGGATTCCTGGGCTAGTGCATAGCCTGCAGCTCGCGCTCGTCGTGCTTGGCCTGGTGGCCGCTGTGTTCCTGGCCGTGCTGTTCATTGGTGACGTACTGTGGGCCGCGTGCGCAAGTTCGGCAAGGGGTTATTTCGCAGGCTATGCAAGACTGCGGAATCGCCTGACGGGTGCTTTCTTGACAGCCGCGGGGATCGGACTGGCCTTGTCCAGACGGTAATATCTCAAACAGGATGACAATGAAGCGCAGAGAATTTCTGAGCCGCGCTGCCGCGGGTGGCGCCATACTCACGATGCCGGCCTTCCTGCAGGGTTGCGGCACACAACTGGCGTCGATCGTTGCGAAACCGCCGCCGGAGAATCCGTTCCTGACGTGGTTCGACGTCGATGAGGCGACCGTCAGGCAGGTGATGTCCACGTTGACGTCGCGAGGCGCTGACATCGCCGATGCCTATTTTCAGCACACGCGCTCGAGCCAGCTCAGGTTCGTGGATGGGGCTGTCGGCAATGCGGGGTCGGATATCCAGCAAGGCGTCGGTCTGCGGGTGGTGCAGGGCGATCAGACCGGCTTCAGTTTTACCGAGGACCTTTCGTTGCCAGCCATGCTTGCCACGGCAGAAATTGCGGCGGCGGTTGCGAATGCGGCGACGCCAGGTGTTGTGCCGACGCTGCAGTTCTTGCCGCCAGGCGATCTCTACCAGGTGGTGGTGCCCTGGAGCGAGGTCGGGGTCGATCGCAAGACCGCGATTCTCCAGGCGATCGACGAGAAGACCCGGGCGGCTGACCCGGCCATCGAGAAGGTGACGATCAACTGGGATGACGTCGATGAGCGCGTGATGATCGCGACGCTCGACGGCAGTGTCGCCACGGACAGCCGGCCGATGACTCGCTTGACACTCGTTGTGACCGCGACCAGGGACGGCAAGACGCAAACCGGCTTTTCGAGCATTGCGGCGCGCAGGGGCTCCGACTGGTACAGCGAGGCGCGCATTGCGGCGCTGGTTGATGAGGCGGTCTCGCGAACCCTGGTGCAGTTCGACGCGCGTCGGGCACCGACTGGCGAGATGCCGGTCATACTCTCGGCCGGCGCGAGCGGCGTCGTCCTGCACGAGGCGGTCGGCCACGCGTTCGAGGCAGACTTCGTCAGGGATGGTTCCAGTCCCTATGGCGACCGGATCGGCGCCAGCGTTGCGATAGCGGACGTTACGCTCGTCGATGATGCACGGCTGCCCGGCGAGCGCGGCGCGCTCAATGTCGACGACGAGGGAACCCCCACAAGTGCGACGACCCTGGTCGAGAGTGGCGTACTCCGCTCCTACCTGCATGACCGCGTGAGCGCACGGCAGTTTGGCGTCGATGCGACAGGTTCCGGCCGGCGCGAGTCGTTTCGGCATGCGCCAATGCCACGCATGACCTGCACGTCGATGCGCGACGGCCCGCACACGCGTGACGAAATCATCGCTGCGGTCGACCTGGGTATTGTTTGCGAAACCTATGCCGACGGCCAGGTCGATCTGGGCGGCGGCGATTTCACCTTCCAGGTGAAAAACGGCTGGCTGGTCGAGAGAGGCCGGGTGACGGCGCCGATCAAGGATGTGACGATCAGTGGCAACGGCCCGGACCTGCTCGCCAGGATAACAATGGTTGGCAACGACGCACGACTCGATGCGGGCGGTTGGTCCTGCGGCAAGAAAGGCCAGGTAGTGCCCGTGTCGGAAGGCATGCCGACGGTCCTCGTGTCCGGGTTGGCGGTGTCCTGACGCTAAGCGCTTCCGCCACCATCAATGGGTATGGCGGTACCGTTGATATGCGCTGCTGCGTCGCTCGCAAGGAACAGCACGAGCGCCGCGACTTCCTCAGGTTCGGCGACCCGGCCACTGGGGACCGCTTCGCAGGCCTCCTGAAGGTACTCGTCAACATCCAGGCCTTCGGCAGCGGCTTCCGCGGTTAGCATCGGTGTGTCGACATCGCCGGGACAGACAGCGTTAACGCGAAGTCCATCGCGTGCGTGGTCTCTCGCCATGGCCCTGGTGAGCAAGACGAGGCCACCTTTGCTCGCGCAATACGATGCGGCGCGCTCGCCGCCCTTGAGGCCCCAGTCGGATGCGATATTGATGATGCTTCCTGCGTTCTTCAGCAGGTAAGGCAGCGCAGCGCGGCTGAGGTAAAACGGAACATCGAGATTCGTGGTGAGGGTCTCGCGCCAGTCGTCATCGCTTGTCTCGGCAACGCTGCCGCGCAAATAGATTCCGGCATTGTTGACCAGGCAGTCGAGCTCACCGAATTCGTCAATCGTGTCAGAAATCAACTCGTTGCAGTCGTCTGAATCGGCGAGATCTCCAGCCCACGTAATGATGTTCTCGGATACGTCGGCAACTTCTTCGAGCCGCCCTTCACTGCGGCCAGCCGCCATGACGTCCCATCCAGCCTCTGCGAACGCAATGGCGATTGCAGCGCCGATTCCCGAACTTGCACCTGTGACCAGTGCTACGCTCATGATGTTTTCCTCGCGTGCCTTTCGTGCTATGCAGAGTATCTCATGGAATCAAAGGATTCTTTACAAAGCCTTGGTTGGCGTCCTTTTTTTCAGTCGCAGGTCGAACTCGACAGTGACCTGCTGCCCGCGCGCGTGCTGAATGTGCACCGCGGCCGCGTTGAGGTCGCGCACACGGGTGGCCACGAGGTGGTCGAACTCACCGGGAAGGCTGCACGCATCGCCGTTGCGGTTGGTGACTGGGTGTTGCTCGATGCCGATGGACCCAGGCTTGAGCGCTGCCTGGACCGCTTCGGACTGTTCCAGCGACGCGCCGCCGGTTCCGGTGGCGCGATACAGCTGATCGCGGCCAATGTCGACACCCTGTTCATCGTCACGTCGGCCAATCGCGATTTCAATATTGCGCGTCTCGAACGCTATCTTGCCATCGCGCACGATGCCGGCGCGTTTCCGGTTATCGTGATTACCAAGGCCGATACCGTGGATTCCGCGAGCGATTTCGTCAAGCAGGCCAGTGCGCTGGCGCCGGGCGTACTGGTTGAGGCGCTCGATGCAAGGAGCCCCGACGAGGTCAGCGTGTTGCGGTCATGGTGCGAATCGGGTCAGACCGTCGCGCTGCTCGGCTCTTCGGGTGTGGGCAAGTCCACGCTGATCAATACATTGACAGGCGAGCACCAGCTTACCAAGGAAGTACGCGAGGACGATCAGCGCGGGCGACACACGACGACATCCCGCTCAATGCATCGCTTGCCGCATGGCGGCTGGCTCGTCGACACGCCGGGCATGCGCGAATTGCAGCTGGTCGATGTCGGTGATGCGCTCGACGATGTGTTCGCGGAGGTCGCGGCGTTGGCCGCCGCATGCCGCTTTGCGGATTGCTCTCACGGGCCCGAGCCAGGCTGTGCAATACAGGCCGCGATCGAGGCAGGAACACTCGACGCTGATCGCCTGCGGCGATATCGAAAACTGTTGTCGGAGGATCGACGCAACACGGAGACGCTTGCGCAGCGGCGGTCACGCGACAAGAATTTTGGCAAGATGATCAAGTCGGTCCTCGCGGACAAACGCAAGGACAAGAGTGGGAAGCACTGAATGACAAGCATCGATCTCAATGCGGACCTGGGCGAGGGCGATCCTTATGACGAGGAACTGCTGCGTATCGTCTCGAGTGCGAACATTGCCTGCGGGGGGCACGCAGGTGACAGCGAGTCGATGGCACGGACGATCGTTGCCGCGATGACGCACGGCGTTGCGGTCGGAGCGCACCCCGGCTATCCGGATCGGGAAGGCTTTGGTCGTCGCAGCGGCTTCATGCGAGGCGACGAATTGTACGCAGCGCTGACCGAGCAGGTCTCTGCCTTTGCAGACACAGCGGCCCAGATCGGCGCCCGGGTGGCGCATGTCAAACCGCATGGAGCACTCTACAACGATGCGGTTCGCGACAGGGACCTTGCCGACATCATTGCGCGCGTTATCTCGGAAACGCCGGGCGGCCCGGCGTTGGTCGGGATGGCCGACACGGAACTTCAGTTTGCGGCGGATCGCCATGGATTGACGTTCGTCGCCGAGGCATTTGTTGATCGCGCCTACGAAGCGGACGGCACGCTCGTCTCGCGCAAGGAGCCGGGGGCCGTTCACGAGAATCTTGCTGTCGCCACGACGCAAGCCGTGCGTCTCGCCGTTGACGGATGTGTCACAGCCCGCAATGGAGATGAAATCAGCGTGCGCGCGGACAGCCTGTGCATTCACGGCGACACGCCGGGCGCCGCGGAAAAGGCGAGGGCTGTGCGCGATGTACTGGAATCCCACGGGGTCGAGATTCGTGCTCAAACGCAGCGGTGACGATCTTTTTTCAATCTCTGTGGCGAGCCCGCCGGAGTCGCAGGGGCTTGCAGAGCAACTGCGCTCGAGCGGTGACTGGCTGGATGTAGTGCCGGGTATCGATTCGGTTGTCGTGCGATTCGACGTCACGCGACAAGACGCCGCAGCCGCACAACAGGCGATTGAGGCAGCCCTTGCAGCGGGCATCGAGCCGGTCCCGGCAGCAGAGGCGTTGGTCGAAATACCCGTCGTGTACGGCGGCGAGTATGGGCCCGATCTCGAGGAGCTGTGTCGCGAAATCGGCATGACGACCGACGAATTCATCGCGTTGCACACCGGGAGCGAGTACAGCGTCGACATGCTCGGCTTCACGCCCGGTTTCGCGTTCATAGGGGGCCTCGACGAACGACTGCGAATCCCTCGACGCAGGGAACCGAGACTTCGGGTCGATGCGGGTTCTGTCGGTATCGCTGATGGCCGTACGGGTCTATATGCCATGGCCAGCCCGGGGGGCTGGACACTTGTCGGCCGCACACCCCTCAGATTGTTTGATGCGAAAGCCGAGGAGCCGTTTGCGCTGCGCGCCGGAACGCGCGTTCGCTTCAAACCGATTGATGCGAGCGAGTGGGGCAAATGAGCGTGTACGGTTGTCAAACCCGGGTTGCAGACGACACTCCAGTCACACCCGCGGATCGGTATGCGTCACCTGGGGGTTCCCGCAAGCGGGGCGGCTGACCCGCTGTCACTGGCGCTTGCCAACCGCCTGGTCGGTAATGCGTGGGATGAGCCCGCACTGGAAGCGACGTTGCTGGGACCGACGCTGCGATTTGAGGCGCCCGGCGTCTTCGCACTGGCCGGCGCTCAGGCGACTCCTGCGCTGAATGGTAAGGAAGTCGACATGCACCGGGCTGTGCATGCTGCGGTCGGCGACGAACTCGTCGTCGGGCCTGCAATGCTTGGTGCCCGAATCTACGTGGCGATTGCAGGCGGTATTGCGGTCGACGAGATACTCGGATCCGCTTCGACCAATTTACAGGCGGGCTTTGGCGGGTTGCAGGGCAGGGCGCTTGCGGCAGGAGACGAGCTTCGATTCTCGCAAGGGAGCTGCGGACACATGTGAGACGCCAAAGGAATTTCGTCTGCCAATGACATCGAGTTGGGCGGTTCGCACCTGCGCGTCGGTCGAGACAGAGCAACTCGATCGCGACTTCCCGGGAGCGGTTATTCGGCACGAACTGGACCATCAGTCGGCGCGCCGATCGCATGGGGCTGCGACTCGAGGGGCCAGCGCTAAGAGTGACATCGGACGGGCGCATGCCGAGCGCGGGTGTGTTTCCCGGCACCGTGCAATGCCCTGAGGACGGGGTGCCCTATGTGCTGTCCGTGGATGCTGGCACGGTTGGTGGCTACCCGCGCATTGCACAGGTCGCGCGCGTGGATCGTCATCTGCTGGGCCAGTTGCGCCCGGGCGATCATTTGCGTTTGCTGTTGCGGGACCCGGATGCGGCTGTCGAGGCGTTGCATGCCAAGCTCGATTACTGGCGTGACTGGTTGCCGGACATCGACGAAATACTGCTTTAGAAAGTGGTGGGCCCGCCAGGACTCGAACCTGGGACCAAGGGATTATGAGTCCCCTGCTCTAACCAACTGAGCTACAGGCCCACTTGAGGGCGTGGATTCTAGCAAATAAAAGCCAGGCAAAGCGATGTGAGAGAACGGTGTGACTTAAGCTATTCCTGACCGGTAGTCAGCGTCCAAGATGAGGAAGACTCCCCCCATTCCTGCCCGAGCATAATCGCCGACACAGTCGTCGTTTTCAATCGTGATCCAGGTCCACGACTCATAAAAAACAATGACTTATGATGCGTCATCGAACTCTGGAATTGCGCTTTCCACGCACGATATGGGTGATGTGGCGCATATATGACGGAAATGACGGGACGCAAATCGAAAGGATTCGGATTGCTGGAGTTGCTGGTGGTGCTGGTTGTCGCCTCGCTGCTCGTCTCGCTTGCGTTTCCCAGTTATTCCGCGTTCACGGAACGGGCCAAGGTCGCCCAGGCGATCGGAGATATCGGCTCCCTGAGTCTCGCGATTGATCAATTCCGGCTCAACAACGACGATCGAATTCCACTGTCGCTGGCAGAGCTTGGTGTCGTCGTTCCTGTCGACCCGTGGGGTCGCCCCTACGAGTTCCAGAACATCGGTGCTTCGGGACCCGGCGTTGGCGGCTTGCGCAAGGACGGACAGCTCAACCCGCTGAATACCGATTTCGACTTGTACAGCCGCGGCAAGGATGGCGACTCCAAGGGACCGCTGAATGCGAAGGCCAGTCGCGACGATGTGATTCGGGCCAACAACGGCGCGTTCATCGGTCTCGGGGAGGACTATTGATGAGCCAGGGGCTCATTCGGCGAACCCTGAGTCGTGGCGTTGGCAAACGTGTGCTCGGTTATTTCCTGGTCGCGGCAATCGTTCCCATGTTCTTCACGGCGTGGCTCGCGTCCTATGAATTCAATCGAGGCCTGGAAGTCGAAACGGCTCGTGCCCTGAAAGACAGCGCCAAAGAGTATGGCGTTGAAATTCTGACCCGCCTGCAGGACACGACCGCAAAAGGGCGAGAGATCATTCGCATTGCAAGCAAGGACGGGCTCGCGTCGATCTACGAACACGAGTACCTCGTCGATGATTTCGAAGCGGTCTGGGTTATACGAGAAGACGACGAACGAGTTTTGCCTTGCAAGCCGATGGCGAGAGAATCGAAATATCTTCCACCGGACGAGCAGCATTTGAATGCCGGTGGTACGCAGACTGCTGATTACGCCCACACGCAAATTGGTCATGCTGCAAGCAGTCGGAGACTGGGCACCAGGTTGTCTCGTTGCCTTCCAGCTGAATGCCGACAAGATCTGGGGCGCCCGGGAGAACCTGCCATACAACACGGAGTTCTGTGTCTTCGGTGAAAGCGGTGAGAAGCTCTATTGCACCACCGAGGTCGCCCCGGAAATTCACGCGTCGCTGGTTGCCGGTTCGGAGTTGCGCAGCAGCATCGTTGGTGAGTGGGAGCATGATGGCGAATCTCACATCTCGGTGCTCTGGCAGCTGTTTCTCGATAGCTCTTTCGCTGCTCCGGCGATCGACGTGGTCGCTATGCAGTCACGCTCGTTTGCCTTGCAGTCGAGCGCCGATTTCCGCCGTATTTTCATCCCGGCTATCGCCCTGGTCCTGATGCTGGTGTCCTTCCTGAGCCTGAAGCTCGTCGCGCGGAGCCTGGTTCCACTGCAACATCTGACCATGGCCGCCCGGCAAATTGCCGGCGGCGATCTGGCATCGAGAGTTCGTGTTCGCACCGGCGATGAATTCGAATGGCTGGCCGAAGCATTCAACAACATGGCATCCCGCCTTGGGCGCCAGATATCGGCACTGGAGGCCATGTCCGGGATCGATCGAATGATCCTCTCCGGAACGAAGTTTGAAGAGGTGTCGGAAGACGTAGTCGGACATCTTGTCAACCTGACCCAATGCAATGCCTGCGGCTGTCATCGCATGCGACACCGATGCGCCGACCAAGGGCAAGATGATTTCATTGCACAATGGCGAGGTCTTCCACGAACGCATCGATCTGCCCGTCGATGCCGGGCACAGCTGGTGCCAGCCACGCCAGGTCGCTATCGCAGAAGTCGCCGAAGCAGATGCCCCGTACAAGTCGAGATTCGAGGCATTCGAGCAGAACTACGTCGTCCTGATTCCGGTCATTCTCAACGATGACCTGAAAGGCGTATTGCTGATCGGCTTCAGGTCGCAGTTCGACATGTCACAAGGCAGCCTGCAGCGTTGCGTGGATCTCGCGGGTCGTTTCGCCGTGGCGCTGTCCAGCGTGGCACGAGAGGAAACGCTCTACCGACAGGCGCATTTCGATGAACTGACCGACTTGCCAAACCGGCAACTGCTCAAGGATCGTCTTGAACAACACCTGACCAACGCGAGGGTTGACGACCATAGCGGCGCACTGCTGTTCCTCGATCTCGATCGTTTCAAGGAAATAAACGACGTGTTCGGTCACTCCGTCGGTGACTCCGTACTGACCCAGGCCGCTGTGCGTATCACCTCGGAGGTACGTGACCGGGATACGGTAGCGCGCCTCGGTGGCGACGAGTTCGTCGTTGTGCTGCCGAATATTCGCAATGAGTCCATTGTGCGAACGACCGCCGAGCGACTTCTCGAGAAACTCGCTGAGCCATTCACGGTCGACGACATCGATCACTACGTCAGCGCGAGTATCGGCATCGTCATATTCCCGGAAGATGGCGATAGCGTGGAAACGCTTCTCAAGAACGCAGACGCGGCAATGTACCGGGCCAAGGATGCCGGTCGCAGCCGTTTCGAATTCTTCAGCGAGCGACTCAACGCTGAAAGCCGCCGCAAGATCAACCTGGAGCGCGACCTGCGAAGGGCCTTCCGTGAGAATTCCCTGGAAGTGTTCTATCAGCCGCAATTCGATATTGCGACTGGCGAAATCAGCGGTGCTGAAGCGCTGCTGCGCTGGACACACCCTGAACTTGGTGCGATATCCCCGGATGAGTTTATTCCGCTTGCCGAAGAATCGGGGCTTATCGTCGACCTCGGCGCCTGGGTCATCGAAAAGGCTTGTGAGGATCTCTGCCAGATTCTGGATCGGGGACTGCATCCGGGTCCTATTTCGGTCAACGTCTCACCGCGGCAGTTGCGCGAGTCGCGCTTCCGTCAAACCGTCCTGGAACCGATACGTCGTTATGGAATTCACCCGGGCTATGTTCAGCTCGAAGTGACCGAAACAGCCGTTGCGCAGAATCGCGACACGGCTATCGAGGTACTCGAGTCGTTGCGCAGCAAGGGCGTTCGTGTCGCGATCGATGACTTTGGAACGGGTTACTCCTCGCTGAGCTATTTACAGATGATGCCGTTCGATGTCATCAAGATCGACAAAACGTTTATCGACAAGATCGGTAGCGGCGTTACCTCGAACAACATTTGCAGGACCATCATCCGCATGGCTGAGGAACTCGGCAAGAAGTCGATAGCGGAGGGCGTCGAGACCCGCGAGCAACTCGAGTTCCTGCGCCGCAATGGCTGCGACTTTGTGCAGGGCTTCTTCTACAGCGAAGCGCTGCCGCAGGATCGCTTCCTCGAATTTGTCGAAAAGCAGGACTTCCACACGCAGCGCCGAAAAGCGCTCGAGATCCTCTAGCAAAAAAAAGGCCGGGCAATGCCCGGCCTTTTCTTGTCGCGGCCGTGGCCGCTCCTGTGATTGCTAGTCTTCCAGCAGGAAACTTCTCAGCTGATCCGAACGAGTCGGGTGGCGCAGCTTCCTGAGCGCCTTCGCTTCAATCTGGCGAATGCGTTCACGCGTCACATCGAACTGCTTGCCGACTTCCTCGAGCGTGTGGTCGGTATTCATGTCGATACCGAAACGCATACGCAGCACCTTGGCTTCGCGCGGCGTAAGGCCGGCGAGCACCGAGTGCGTGGTTTCCTTGAGGCCCGACGTTGTTGCCGAATCGACCGGCGAATGCACCGTCTGGTCCTCGATGAAGTCGCCAAGATGCGAATCTTCGTCGTCGCCAATCGGCGTTTCCATCGAGATTGGCTCTTTCGCAATCTTGAGTACCTTGCGAACCTTGTCCTCTGGCATCTCCATGCGTTCCGCCAGTTCATCGGGCAGCGGTTCGCGACCCATCTCCTGGAGCATCTGGCGAGAGATGCGGTTCAGCTTGTTGATTGTCTCGATCATATGGACCGGGATTCGGATGGTCCGCGCCTGGTCGGCGATCGAGCGCGTAATGGCCTGGCGAATCCACCAGGTTGCGTAAGTCGAAAACTTGTAACCGCGGCGGTATTCGAACTTGTCGACCGCCTTCATCAGGCCAATGTTGCCCTCCTGAATCAGGTCGAGGAACTGCAGGCCGCGATTCGTGTACTTCTTCGCGATGGAGATGACCAGACGCAGGTTCGCCTCAACCATTTCCTTCTTGGCGCGACGAGCTTTGGCCTCGCCGATTGACATCTCGCGGTTGATCTCCTTGATTTCGCTGATCGAAAGAAGCGTGGCGGTCTCGACGGCGATGAGCTTGCGCTGCGCGCGCAGGACATCGTCCTTCAACTTGCCAAGAATCGACGAGTGCTTGCGCTTGGCGCGAATATGCTTCTCGATCCAGTTGAGGTCGGTCTCGCTCTTCGGGAAGCTCGACAGGAAATCCTTGCGCGGCATGCCGGCATCGCGCACACAGATTTGCATGATCAGGCGTTCCTGGCTGCGGATGATCGAGACCACGTCACGCAGGTTCTGAACAAGCGCATCGAACAGCTTCGGAGCCAGTTTGAGCTCCATGATTTCCTGGGCGACGTCATCCTGGGCTTTGACGGTACGCTTGTCCTTCAGGCCGTACTTCTCGAGGTACTTCATGGAACGGTTGTAGTGCCGGCGAATTACCTTGACGCGCGCAGCCACCTCTTCCGGATCAGGTCCGGTGTCGACAACCTCGTCGTCGTCGTCGTCGTCAGACTTTGGTGCTGGTGGTTTGATTTCGTCGGGCGCATTGGGGTCAATGAAACCGACGACAAAGTCCTGCATACGGGTTTCGCCTTTGAGGACCTTATCTGCGACTTCCTGGAGTGCCTCGACGGTCGGCGGAAAATGCACCATGTGGTACTTGACCTGGTTCAGTCCGTCCTCGATGCGCTTCGCGATTTCGATTTCGCCCTGGCGGGTCAGCAGTTCCACCGTACCCATCTCACGCATATACATGCGGACCGGGTCGGTCGTGCGGCCAAACTCGGCATCGACGCTCGCCAACGCGGCCTCGGCTTCCTCGACAGCATCCTCATCGGTCGCCGGCGTATCGGTCAGTGTCTTTGACTCGGTCTCCGGAGCCTCTTCGTACACCGTGATGCCCATGTCGTTGATCATGTTGACGATGTCTTCGATCTGTTCCGGATCGACGATATCGTTCGGCAGGTGATCGTTGACCTCCACGTAGGTCAGATAACCCTGTTCCTTGCCTCGGGCAATCAGGTCCTTGAGTTGCTGGGCCTGCTTGCTCACGGCAATGACAGGTGCAACGGGTGCTGGTTTTTCAGTCAAGATGTAAACCCCTGCGGGTAGAAGATGCAAACGATTAATTATACGAAAACGAGGCGACCTGATCCAGACCTAGTGTTGCTGTCTGAGTTCCGCCTTTTCCTCGTCCGATAATCCACTAACTCTCTGTTTTTCAATAAGAAAATCTATACGCGCCTTGCGCCCGGCCAGCGCCAGCTGATCGAGGCAGTCGGCCAATTCGGCAGCGGCGTCAAAGTCTTCGTCCAGCGGCATTTCAGTGGCCGCCAGTTTGCCGAGGTGCCGGCCCTGTTCATCGTGCCGGTAGCGCTCCAGCAAACCGGCTGTAGCTGATATTGGGTTCGGACTGTACAGTTTCAATCAGCGACTGCAACAAATCGGTGCCCTTGCGACTGACGCTGGCCAGTCGCTCGATATCGGCCTTGAGCCCAGCCTGCGGGTGATTGAGCAGAATCGTGATGGCATGCCGGATCACCGACGGCTGGCCCGGCCCCGGTTTTGATCCTCTCTTCTGGAGACCGCCGGCGGGTGCGTGAGTGCTTTTCGGTCCAGTTCCACCGCTGCCAAGCATCTGCTCCAGCTTCGCCGCGGTCAGACCGACGGTTTCAGCCAGGCGTTCAATGAGCAGTTGACGGTAGACGCCCATTGGGATCTTGTGCACGAGAGGTCTCGCCAGTTCGGCCAGCCTCGCGCGCCCGTCCACGGTGCTCATGTCAACCTGGCTGGCGAGTTCGTCAATCAGGAATTCAGACAGCGCGACGCCTTCATCCAGCGCTTTGAGGAAGGCATCGGTCCCGAATTCGTTGACGAAGGAATCCGGGTCGTGCCCGTCCGGGAGGAACATGAAGCGTATTTGCCGGCCTTCCCGAATCTGCGGCAGTGCGTTTTCGAGCGCGCGCCACGCGGCCTGCTTGCCAGCGCGATCGCCGTCGAATGCGAAGCACACATTCTCGGTCAGACGAAACAGCCGATTGAGATGATCGCTGGTCGTCGCCGTGCCAAGCGTCGCGACGGCAAAATCGATGCCGTGGCGCGCCAGGGCGACGGTATCCATATAGCCCTCGACGACCACGAGTTGATCGATCTGGCGCAGCGCCTGCCGTGCTTCGTACAGTCCGTAGAGTTCGCGTCCCTTGTGAAACAAGACGGTCTCAGGCGAGTTCAGGTACTTCGGTTCCCCGTCGCCCATCGTGCGGCCACCGAAGGCGATCGTTCGGCCTCGCGTATCCCGAATTGGGAAGATAACCCGGTCGCGAAACCGGTCGTAGTGCTGGCCATTGTCCTTGCGGATGATCAGGCCGGTTGCCAACAGTCGCTCGATTGCTTCGGGTGACTTGCCGAATTTGTCGAGCACGTTGCTCCAGCCATCCGGTGCATAGCCAATGCCAAAGCGCTTGGCGGTGGAGCCATCGATACCGCGATTCTTCACGTACTCGACGGCGGCCGGTGCGTCCTTGAGGCAGGCCTGCCAGTGGCGCGCGACAGAATCGAGCAACGAGAAGAGTTCGTCATAGCGCCGGGCCGGCTTGTCGCTTTCGCTGCGCGGCACATCGACGCCCATGGAGGCGGCCAGGCTTTCGATCGCCTCGACAAAACTCATGTGGTCGAATTCCATCAGGAAGCCAATTGCTGTGCCGTGAGCGCCGCAACCGAAACAATGGTAGAAACCTTTGCCCGGGCTGACGGTAAAGGATGCCGTTTTTTCATCATGGAACGGGCAACAGGCCTTGAACTCGCGCCCGGCTTTCTTGAGTTGCACACGGCGGCCAACCACCTCGACGATATCTGCTCGTGCAATCAGATCGTCGATGAAGTCCTGAGGGATTAATCCGGCCATAGTGATGCAAACGTCGCCTGGGCTCGGCCAGGTCTTGGAGGATTCTTGTTATTTTCGGTCAGCATAGCCTAACCAGCAGGCCATGCCAGAGCGCAAAAATGGTGCCAATCTACAGAGCGGCGAGTCGCTCTTTCACGGTGGCGCTTACAGCGCCCATATCGGCCCGGCCTGCCGCCTTGGCCTTGATCTGGCCCATCACTTTGCCCATGTCGCGCATGCCTTCGGCGCCACTGGCAGCGATCACCTCATCAACGAGGGCGGTGAGCTCGTCGGCCGATAGCTGCTCAGGCAAGTAGCCCTGGAGCACCTCGATCTCCGCGCGCTCGATGGCAGCGAGGTCCTCGCGATTGCCGTTCTCGAATTGCTCAACGGAGTCACGCCGCTGCTTGACCATCTTGTCGAGGACAGCGAGCACCGCGGCATCGTCAAGCTCGATGCGCTGGTCGACCTCGACCTGCTTGATCGCTGCGAGTATGAGGCGCACCACTTTGAGCCGGTCTTTGTCACCGGCTTTCATGGCGGACTTCATGTCCTCAGTGATTTGGTTCTTTAGCGGCATGGCTAAGAAAAATCGGTGTTGTATGAGATTCCCGCTCCGCGAGCGCGGAGCGAAAGAGTATTAATAAAGACGCTTGCGCTTGGCTTCGTCGCGCGACAGGCGCTTCATGTGGCGCTTTACCGCCGCTGCTTTCTTGCGCTTGCGCTCCTGCGTCGGCTTCTCGTAGAACTCACGACGACGAAGCTCGGTCAGGATTCCGGCCTTCTCACAGGCACGCTTGAAGCGACGCAGGGCAGCGTCAAAATACTCATTCTCTTTTACGCGAACACTTGGCATTGTTCAGGTATTCCGTCCAGACATAAATAAACCCGGCGCAGGGCCGGGACTGAGCCGCGTATGATAGCGCCGGATTTGGTGCTTTGCAAAGGGAAATAGGGTACCGGACACCGTATTTCCAGACTATCATTGGCAACCTTCTAATCGGCTGGAACCGGGAAATACGGTGTCCGGTACCCTATTTGTCTTCGCCTTATGAATATTCTCGGCATAGAAACCAGCTGCGACGAGACTGGCGTCGCGATCTACAACACCACGAACGGCCTGTTGGCGGAGGCGCTGCACAGCCAGGTCGACCTGCATGCGGTGTACGGCGGCGTGGTCCCGGAGATCGCGTCTCGCGACCATATCCGTATGCTTTTGCCGTTAATTCAACAGGTTATGAGACAGGCCGGTATCGAGAAGCCGGATGCGATTGCCTACACGGCAGGACCGGGGCTGGTCGGTGCGCTGATGGTCGGTGGCGGTATGGCCAATGGCCTGGGACTGGCCTGGGATTGCCCGGTGGTCCCGGTACACCATATGGAAGGGCATCTGCTTGCGCCAATGCTGGAGGATGAGCCACCGACATTTCCCTTTCTGGCGCTCCTGGTTTCGGGGGGACACTCGATGCTGATCGCGGTCAAGGAGCTCGGCGACTACCGGGTTCTCGGGACGACGCTCGACGACGCCGTTGGTGAGGCCTTCGACAAGACGGCCAAATTGCTTGGCCTGGGGTATCCCGGTGGCCCGGCGCTGGCAGCGCTCGCCGAACACGGGGACGACCGCGCATACGATTTTCCACGGCCGATGATCCACAAACCCACGCACGATTTCAGTTTCAGCGGACTGAAGACCGCTGTGATGCTCGAGGTGCGCAAGGCCGAGGCAGAAGGACGCCTCGAGGAGCGGCGTGCTGACCTGGCGGCATCCTTCCAACGGGCCGCGGTCGATACGCTGATCGCCAAATCGATCAAGGCCGCAGAGGCAGAGGGACTCGAGCGCATCGTCGTGGCTGGCGGCGTCGGTGCAAACAAGCTGCTGCGCAAGGAGATCGCTGAGCGCTTCGAGGGAGAGGTTTACTATCCGCGGCTCGCATTCTGCACCGACAATGGTGCGATGATCGCGATTGCCGGCGCCTTGCGCCTGGCGGAAGCAGGCAGGGCCGCGGAGATCAAGGCGCAGGCGCGGTGGTCATTGGAAACGCTGGGCATTCCCGCTCGGGCATAAGAGGGACTGACAATAACGATGGACAAGATTTTTTTGCATGAGCTCAAGGTCGAGACGATTATCGGTATCTGGGAGTGGGAACGAAAGATTCGCCAGACAGTGATTATTGATCTCGAGATGAGCGCCGATATCGCCAGGGCTGCCGCCACGGACGATGTCGCGGATACACTGAACTACAAGTCGGTCGCAAAGCGTATCCAGAGTTTCGTTGCCGACTCCTCCTTCCAGCTGGTCGAAACGCTGGCCGAGCGAATTGCCGAGATCATTCGCGGTGAGTTTGGCGTTGCCTGGGTCAGGGTGACGGTTCACAAGCCAGGGGCCATTCGCGGCTCGCGCGATGTCGGTATTGATATCGAGCGTGGCGAGCGGCCGGACTAGTCCCACTGTGGCCATCGTCTACGTCGGGCTGGGCAGCAACATCGACCCCGAGCAAAACCTGCGCCTGGGCTTGAGCGAGTTGCGCGAGCATTTCGGCGAGCTGCGGGTTTCCTCTGTCTATCGCAGTAGAGCCGTCGGATTCGACGGCAATGATTTTCTGAACCTCGTCGCCAGCTTCGAGTCCGATTCAAGTCCGTCGGAGATTTGCGAGACCATCGAGCTTATACATAATCTCTCGGGTCGCGATCGCAATGCCGGGAAGTGGGAGTCACGTCCTCTCGATATCGACCTGTTGCTCTACAATGACCTCGTCATCGACGAAAGGCCGGTGCGTATCCCGCGCAAGGACCTGCTGGAGTACAGCTTTGTATTGCGGCCGATGGCCGAACTGGCGCCCGGGCTGGTGCACCCCGTGACGGGCCGCACGATGCTGGAGCACTGGCAACAATTTGATGCGACGAGTCAGCCTTTGACCGTCGCCGACCTTAGCCTCTAGAGGTAGATTTGATGCGCAAATTCTTGGCCCTGTTGGTTTCTTTGTCGCTGGCAGGCTGCGGCGGAGGGGACGGTCTGGACGGTCCCGACGGCCCGGCGCAATGCACCAACGATAACCAGAAGCAGTACGTGCTCGACAGCCTCTACTACTGGTACCTGTGGAACGATCTGTTGCCGGCAGGCATTGATATTGCCGATTACCCGTCGCCGGAGGTGCTGGCCTGGGAAGTCACTAGAACCTACGGCCCTCAGAGACCGGAAGGTGGTCCCCTTGACCGGTTCAGCTATGTCGGTTCCGCAGAGGCGGATCAGGAATATTTCGGCGAGGGCAGGTACGAGGGATTCGGCTTCAGCTGGCGCCTTTCGGGCGGCGAGATGCGCTTCTCAGGCGTTTTTCCCGATAGTCCCGCGCGCTGGCGAATTTCAGTCGCGGACAGACCGTACTGCGGCTCGATGGGCTGACGATTTCGGGCGCAACCACGAAGGCCGAGATCAGCGCGGTGCTTGATCCTGCGACGGTCGAGTTCGAGATTCAGAATCTCGATTCTTCGACCTTCACCGTCTCTGTTGGCAAGGATATCGTGACGATTGACCCGATTCCCCAATTCCGGACGATTTCCAGGGGTGCCGGTGAGCCGCCGGTCGGCTACATGGAGTTCGCCACGTTCATCAGTACGGCGCATGACGGTCAGGGCGGTAACGACTTTGACGACGTGTTTTCGACGTTCATCGCGGCAGGCGTCGAGGACGTGATCATCGACCTGCGCTATAACGGCGGCGGGCTTGTCGATACCGCCAGGCTGCTGGCTGATCACCTTGGCGGGTTCAACAATGATGGACAGATTTTCGTAAATACGGAGTTCAACGTCCAGCGGTCGTCGAACAACAGCATTGATTATTTTGCGAATCGTCCCAATGCGATCGACCTCAATCGGCTGATTATTATCGCGTCTCGCGAAAATACGGCGTCTGCCAGCGAACTCGTTATCAATGGACTGGATCCGTACGTGACCGGCGGTGTTTATATCGTCGGGGAGAATACATTCGGCAAACCGGTTGGTCAGATCGGCCTGCAGTTCTGCGAAAAGATCCTGCGGCCGACAACGTTCAGGACGAGTAATGCGGCCGGTGTTGGCGACTATTTCGATGGCCTTCCTGTCGACTGCGCCGTGGCGGACGACCTGAGCTTTCCTGTTGGCGACGCGAGCGATCCCAACATGATTGCGGCGCTGTCGTACATCGAAGGTGCGGGCTGTCCCGTGGTGTCGTTGCCCGGTGGACAGCAGAAAGCCGATCTCCCGTTCGATCCGCAGCAACCCGAGCCACAGGGACCACCGGAACGCGAATTTGCGGGTGCGTACTGAGTCAGGTAACTGACCCGGAACTACCAGCCGATCGAGCGCCCACCGTCGACCGCGATGACCTGTCCAGTGACGTAGCTCGCGTCCTGCATGAGGTAGAGAACACAGCCAGCGATGTCGTCCGGCGTGCCCGCACGTTCCATTGGCACCTGGCGCAGGATGGTTTGCTGCACGTCTTCTGTCATTCCGCCCTCAGGCCACAGGATCGCGCCTGGCGAAACGCCATTGACGCGGATGTCTGGCGCCAGGTCCTTGGCCAGCGAGCGTGTCAGCATGCCGAGCGCCGCCTTCGCGGGTCCGTAGACGGGGTGATCCCGCAGCGGGCGCTGGGCATGTATGTCGACGATGTTGACGATTGCGCCGCCGCTCTTTCGCAGGTGCGGCGCAGCTTCCTGTGACAGGAACAGCGGCGCCTTGAAATTGCTGCCGACAAGATCGTTCCAGTGCTCTTCAGTGATGGTTCCAATCGGCGTCGGGTAAAAAGTCGATGCATTGTTGACCAGCCCGTCGAGCCGGCCACCCCAGGCGACAACGGCTGCAACCAGCCCGGCAATATCACCGACCTTAAGCAGATCTGCCTGGAATGTCGCGGCAGAGTTTTTCCGTTGCTCGTTCAGAGAGGACGCGAGCGCGTCGGCCTCCGCTGCCGAGCCTCGATAGTGAATCGCGACGCGCGCACCGTTTTGTTGCAGGCGTGTCACAATAGCCGCGCCGATACGGCGGGCAGCGCCCGTTACGAGGACGACTTTGTCAGCCAGGCTATTCTCTTTCATGAATCGATATTGACATGCCACACGATCTGTCGCCAACACTGCCAAATCCGGATACACAGAGCGCCGCGCACTGTGAGCGGGTAACGGCGTCGATTCGGCAGCAGATCGAAGATGGCGGCGGCAGCATCAGTTTCGGCGAATTCATGCAGCATGCGCTCTATGCACCTGGTCTGGGTTACTACACCGCCGGCTCCACCAAGTTCGGTGAGGCCGGAGACTTCGTCACAGCGCCTGAAATCTCGAGCGTCTTTGGATACGTCGTCGCACGCCAGTGCGCTGAAGTGTTGCGCCAGGTTGACGACGGGGAGGTGCTTGAGTTCGGCGCCGGCAGTGGCAAGCTGGCAGCCGACGTACTCACACGCCTCGAAACGCTTGATGCGTTGCCTGTGGCCTACAGGATTCTCGAAGTGTCGGCCGACCTGCGCGAACGCCAGCAGGCCTTTTTCGCAAAGCACATCCCGGACCTTGCCCATCGGGTGTCCTGGGTTGACACGCCGCCGGTCGATCACCACGGAATTATCCTGGCGAACGAAGTGCTCGACGCCTTGCCGGTCGAACGTTTCCTGCGCCGCGCATCCGGCGTCATGCAGCAACGCGTCGGCACGCAAGCGGGTGGATTCGCGTTCACAGAGGCGCCAGCGCCTGCCTTGCTCGAGAAGGCGGTCCTCGAACTCGAGGCGGAGCTGGGCGCAACCCTGCCTGCGGGCTACGTGTCGGAGATTGGTCTTGCTGTGCCTGACTGGATCGCGCAGCTGGGCGCGGGGCTCACCCGGGGGGTGGCACTCCTGTTTGATTATGGCGTATCGCGCCGCGAGTACTACGCGCCTGAACGGTCGGACGGCTGGCTGCGCTGCCATTTTCGTCATCATGCCCACAACGATCCGCTGATTCTTGCGGGAATTCAGGATCTCACGGCGTGGGTCGATTTCACGCGCGTTGCCGAGGCGGCAGTAAACGCCGGTCTCGACGTTGCCGGCTACTCTGCGCAGGCCCAGTTCCTGATGGCGGGCGGGCTCGAAGCCGAGATGCAGGAATTCGCGACATTGCCGCTCGAGGCGCAACTCGAATTGTCGCAACAGATCAAAACCCTTACCCTGCCCGGAGAAATGGGCGAGCACTTCAAGTGCATGGCGTTGCGCAAGGGAAACTGCGGCACGCCATCTGCATTCACCCTCGCTGACAGGACTCACACGTTATGATCGACAGGTACGTCGAACGAGGAAGACCGTGACAACATTGCAGATCGTGATTCTCGCCATCGTCCAGGGATTAACAGAATTTCTGCCGATCTCGAGTTCCGGACACCTTGTCCTCGTTCCGTACCTGGTCGACTGGACCGACCAGGGGCTCGCATTCGATGTCGCCGTACACTTCGGCTCGCTGCTCGCAGTCTGTGCGTTTTTTCGCGAGGACATCATGGGGCTGCTGCGCGGCGGCGTGCGCATATTCAGTGGCGACATCAAGTCACCGCAGGCTTACATGGCTTTGGCCATCGGGCTCGGCACGATTCCGGCGGCCGCGGCAGGCCTGTTGTTCGCCGGGTGGATTGAGACCAACCTGCGTGACCCTGCCGTGATTGTCTATACGCTTTCCGGATACGGCATTCTCATGGCGCTGGCCGACCGCTTTGCGAAGCGCGCGAGAAGCATGAGCGAAATACGCATCAGCGATGCGCTTGTCATAGGAGTGGCCCAGGCGCTGTCACTGGTACCCGGGACGTCGCGCTCCGGTATTACGATTACGGCCGGGCGCTTGCTCGGCTTCGAGCGCAAGGATGCGGCGCGGTTCTCCTTCCTGTTGTCCGCCCCGGTCATACTGCTTGCCACGCTCTACAAAGGTGCGGGCCTGGTGTTCGGTGACGTGCCGGTGGCCTGGGGTGAGCTCGCGCTCGGCGTGGTGGTTTCCGCGGTTGTGGCCTACATCAGCATCGACTTCTTTATGCGTGTGGTGACTCGTATCGGGCTCGCGCCATTCGCAATCTATCGTCTCCTGCTTGCGGCGGTAATCCTGTATGTCATGGCGTAAGACCATTGCGCTGCTCTTGTTCGCAAGCAATGCGCTTGCGGCCGAGGGTTACGTTCTTGGGGTTGGGCTTGAAGGCGATTCGGCCGAGGGGCTGGCGCTATCGGCGGTCGGCGACGTGGCGCTGACCGGCAATACCTGGCTGACCGGGTCGCTCGCAAAGAGCAAGCTCGACCTGCCGGAGCGGCAGACGCTCGAAACCCTGTATGCCGACCTCGGGCTGGATCACTGGTTCGATCCTGTGGGAATCCGTGTCGGAGCCGCGTACTGGGGCGACAGTGACCTGCTGGACTCGGTTGACTGGCGCGGCTCGCTCTACTGGCGAGGAGACCGCGCGACGATCGCCGTCGATTATGAGTTTCGTGATTTCACTTTCGAACTACCGCCGATCAACATGTTCCCGGGGCGAACGGCCAGGTTCGACGCCCAGGGCATCGGGCTCTCCGGGCGCTTCGAGCTGACCGACAACGTCGGTCTGAGCTACTACGGAATCAACTATGAATACAGCATCGATCTTGGCACCGACCGAAACCAGGCCATTCTCGAATTGTTGTCGTTCTCGCGGTTCAGCCTGATCAACAGTCTCGTTGACTACAGTGCCGGCGCTGCGCTCGGTGTGGATATCGGGCTGCAGCGCTGGTTGTTCGAGCTTGCGACGTGGAAAGGGGAGGTCGACAGTTCAGTGACGAACTCGGCGACGATTCGACTGATGACGCCGTTGGGCGACAAGAGCGACGTGGAATTTGGACTGGGCGTCGACCACTCGGAACTCTATGGCTCCGTGACTTTCCTGTCGGTGTACCTGTATTTCTACGGCGGCAACTAACTACACAGAGCCTAGGGTTCGTAGCGACGCACGAACTCGGAGACTGCCTGCTCGCGGGCGCGCCTGATCGCTGCCGGAATTTTGCGCTCGTCCGTTGCCTTCGCTATGCCCGCAGCGTCGATCGCAGCGGCGGCTGCGAACGCGCCGCGAAGATACGCCGCCTGCTCGTAGCGCCGGTTCTCGAGCCCCGCACGGCCGCGCGCATCCGCCTCGCAAGCAAGCAGGAACTGGTCAAAGCGACCCGGCCTGCGGAAAGCGTCCGTCTTTTCGAGCACCTTGAGGATCGTCTTTGGCCGCAGCTCCAGCGCCCGGTGGCAGTGGGTATGAAACTCCGCAACGATCAGCGCCAGGTCGCGACAGGCGTTCGGCACCGGGTAGCGTTCGGCCATGCCGCGAATCAGCTTGCAGCCACGGACTTCATGGCCCGGGTGACTGGGCAGGTCACGCTTCGCCGTATTGCCTTTGCCGAGGTCGTGCGTCAATGCAGCGAAGCGCACGGCGAGATCATCGCTCAGCCTTTCGGCTTGCTCGAGCACCATCATGACGTGCAGGCCCGTGTCGATCTCCGGGTGCCAGCGTTCCGGTTGCGGCACGCCAAACAGGGCGTCGACCTCGGGGAATAACACGCGCAAGGCCCCGCACTCACGCAGCACTTCAAAATAGACGCGGGCGTGACGGCCACAGAGCGCGAGTTCGGTTTCCTTCCAGACGCGGTCCGCAACGAGCGCGTCGACCTCGCCGTCGGCGACCATGCGGCGCATCAGTCCGAGCGTTTCAGCGGCGACCGTGAAACCGAGGTCATGAAAACGCGCGGCAAAGCGCGCAACGCGCAGTATGCGCACGGGATCTTCGACAAAAGCGCTCGACACGTGCCGCAGGATTCGGCGTTCGATATCCGCGCGGCCGCCGTAAGGGTCGATAATGTTGCCGTCAACGTCCCTGGCGATTGCATTGATCGTCAGATCGCGGCGCTCGAGATCTGCTTCGATGCTTACGTCCGGCGAGCAATCGAAATCGAAACCGTGGTAACCGGGCGACGTCTTTCGCTCGGTACGCGCCAGCGCATATTCCTCCCGGGTTTCCGGATGCAGGAACACGGGAAAGTCCTTGCCAACTCTCTGGTAGCCAAGCGCTTCGAGCTCCGCCGGTTGCGCGCCCACGACGCACCAATCCCGTTCCCGATGCGGGATGCCGAGAAATTCGTCGCGAACTGCGCCACCTACGAGATAAACCTGCATCGTGTCATAGTACCCGAATGCTGCGGATCATCCTGACAGTTGTTTTGCTCCTGCCCCTGGGCGGCTGCTATTACATGCAGGCAGCGAAGGGGCAACTCGAATTGAATCGCAAGCGCGAGCCGATTGAGGAAATTCTGCAGGACCCGGAGACATCACCGCAACTCGCGGCTCGACTTCGTCTCGTGCAGGACGCGCGGCGGTTCTCGGTCGACGAACTCGGTTTGCCGGACAACAAGAGCTATCACAGCTATGCGGATATCGAACGCGACTTCGTTGTCTGGAATGTCTTCGCGGCGCCCGAGTTCTCGATGCAGCCAAAAACCTGGTGTTTTCCAGTTGCCGGCTGTGTCGCCTACCGCGGTTACTTCTCGCAGGAGGACGCCGTGCGCGAGTCCCGGCGCCTGGCTGAGAATGGCTTCGATGTCGCGGTCGGGGGGGTGGCGGCCTACTCGACGCTGGGTAAATTCAATGACCCGATTGTCAGTTCCATGATGAACTGGAACGACGTGCAGCTCGTCGGCGTGCTGTTTCACGAACTCGCGCACCAGGTTCTTTACGTGAAGGGCGACTCGGGATTCAACGAGTCGTTTGCAACGGCTGTCGAGGAATTCGGTGTGCAGCGCTGGCTCGAATCGCGCGGGCAGCTGGATGAGATTGCCGCTTACCTCGAAGCGCGGGCTCTGCGTCAGGACCTGATGGCGCTGGTTGCCGAGGCGCGGTCCGACCTCGAGGGCCTGTATGCGGACGATCTGAGCGACGAGGAAAAACGTCGCCAAAAGGAAGTTCGGTTGCACAGGCTGGGAGACGAGGCGGCCGCGCTGCTGCAGCGACGTGGCCGGGATGGTACGAACTGGCGCAACGGCGAGTTGAACAACGCCCGGCTGGTTTCACTGACCTTGTACGAGGGGCGGCTGCCCGAGTTTCGAGCCCTGCTCGAGGAATGCGGGCAGGACATCGGCTGCTTCTACGAAAAAGCCCGGGCGCTAGCGGGACGCTAGCTTCGGGTCCGATGCACGGATGCGTCGCAGTTCATCGGAAACCCGCCGCACCTGGCCCGTCATGCGCCAGTGGAATATTGCCTGCGCAGACAGCACCCGTTTTACGTAGCTGCGGGTTTCGTTGAAGGGAATATTCTCAATCCAGACGCGCGCGTCTTCGCTGCCGGAGGCCGGGAGCCAGCGGTCAACGCGATGCGGGCCGGCGTTATAGGCGGCTGTGGCAAGGACCGGGTTGCCACCGAAGCGCACGGCCATTTGACCGAGGTAGGTCGTGCCAAGCCGAATATTGGCCTCCGGGTCGGTTAAGGTCGCGATGCCGGAGTAGGGCAGGCTGATGTTCCTGGCGACGCTCCGACCGGTGGCCGGCATCAGCTGCATGAGGCCGACGGCTCCTGCGCTCGAGCGGACGTCGCGCATGAACAGGCTCTCGCTACGCGCGATGCCATACGCCCAGGTCGGGGAAATGCTCGCCGCCGACGAATAGGATTCGAATTGTTGTTGCCAGGGCAGCGGATAGCGAATCTCGAGGTCGTCATACTCGCCAAGGCTTGCCACGGTGGAAATTGCACGGGAGTGCCAGCCCCATCGATCGGCCAGCACGGCGGCCTGCATCTTTTCGTCAGGGCTGAAGCTCTGAATCGTCGCGTCCCATTCGGAGCGACCGCGCCCATCCAGGCCAACGAGGAACAGCTCACGCGCCCGCACGATGCCGGGCACGCGAGCGACCTCGCGCAGCGTCGCGTCGGCCACAGTCAGCCGGTCATCGTCCAGCGCGTAGTCGCGCCCAATTTCGTCGGCCGCGAGGAATCCATAGTAGCTGCGCTCTGCGCTGAGCGACTCAAATTCCTGGCGTGCCTCCTGCGCTCGGCCCAAGCTTTCAAGGGCCACAGCGCGCCAGTAGCGCCATTCTTGTTGGGCGCTTTCCGCCGTGGTCATGGACGCGACGTCGACCAGCAGGCGCTGCCACTCATTGTCGCGCAGGCTGAGTCTTGCCCGCCAGCGCATCACTTCGTCGTCCTGGGCTGCCCGGGGTAACGCGGCCAGGAGACGGTATCCACCCGGCAGGCCATCGCGGGCCGTCCAGAGCGCGATGTGCCGCTCGGTGTCGCGCTGCAGTTTCCGTGAGAATGCGTATTGGCTCGCCACCCCGGTCCAGAGGCGCAGCGCGGCCACCGGATCGCTGTAGGTCAGTCGTTCGGCGGCGTAGGCGAGCTGCTTGCGATAGGTCTTGCTGTCACGGTCAGGCGTGTGCCCGGCCAGGAATTTTTCGGGGTTTGATTGCGCCCCGATCCACAGGGCAGCTTCGTCGATGTGCCGCTGGTCGATCTTCTTCGCCAGCCAGCGTGCGAGCTGGAACTCTCGAGCGGTGATCGCGAGGTCGAAACGTTGGCGATACTCGGCGAGACCGAGGAGCTGTTTCTCATTCAGGTACTTGAAGACGGGGTCGCATTCGTCGACCTGGCTCGTGCCGACGAGCCACAGGTCGAGCGCGCGCTGATTGACCCGCTTGAATCGCCCGGCGTTGATTTCCGCCTGTAAGGAAAGACAGTCGAGGCGCGCGATGTCCTTACCCTGGTAGAACTGCTCGTAGATCTTCTGGTAACTGCCGAGATCGCCAGTCTCTGCGAAATACAGCGCCTGCTGGTACCGCAGCTCACGCACAGGTCGCAAGGTGCCATACGACTTCAGGAATTCGTCGACCTCCGCGGCTGGCACCTTTCCAAGGTTGGCGCGCAGCCACGTCGCACGCAGGTCCGGCCAGAGCACGTACTGTTGCAGCAGCTGTTGATCAGGTGCAGAAAGACCGTCGACCGGGCTCCAGTCGCCCCGTTCGACGGTCTCGTAGACGCTCTTGAAGAGTTCGCGCTGCCTGTCGATGTCGGCCGCTGCGACATGCGAAGCGACCAGCAGGGCAGCGGCAAGGGCAGCACCGACGAAATTTCTGATCACAGATGTCCTGATCGGGTGTCGGCTGCTGTCCTTTGAGTGCATTTACATAGACTACCTTATCTGCAGCATCAGTGAACGGTCGCCGCGCTGTACCAGCAAGAACAGTATGCGATTGTTTTCCGCAATCGCAGTGAGGTCTCGGAGGTTGCGAACCAGCAGGCGATTAACCGCGGTAATGACGTCACCGGAACGCAGCCCGCGCTGGGCAGCAGGACTGCCTTCCTCGACTGCGGTTACTTCGACACCACTGTCACTGGAGGCGCTCGCCGGGGCAAAGATGGCGCCCGCGAGTCCCGGATGGATTTCTGCTCCCGACAGCACCTGGTCTTCAGCGCGGCCGAGTTCCGCCGATGTCGAGTGCGACTTATTGTCCCTGAGATAGCGAATGCCGACGTTATCGCCTGAGCGAAGCAGGCCGATCGTGTTGCGAAGCTCCGCGGCACTCGTCACCTCTTTGTCGTTGACGCCGACGATGATATCGCCGACCTGCAGTCCGGCCTTCTCGGCGGCTGAGTTGGGGAATACCCGCGTCACGAGCGCGCCGCCGTCAATATCGATGTCCAGCGTCTTGGCAGCTTCGACGTCAATCGTCTGGATGTTGACGCCAAGCAGGCCGCGGCGGATTTCCCCGAAGTCGAGGATCTGTCCCATGATCGAACTGGCGATCTCGGTCGGCACGGCGAAACCGATGCCGACGTTGCCGCCCGAGCGGCTGAAGATCATGGAGTTAATGCCGATGAGCTCGCCGTTCATGTTGACAAGCGCGCCCCCGGAATTACCAGGGTTGATCGAGGCATCGGTCTGAATGAAGTCCTCGAAGCCGTCCGAGTTGATCCCGGTACGACCAAGCGCACTGACGATGCCGGATGTGACGGTGTGGGTCAGTCCGTAGGGGTTGCCGATGGCGATGACAAAGTCACCGACCCGGACGTCCTCGGAATCACCGATCGGCATCTCGGTCAGGTTATCGCCGTCAACCTTGATCAGGGCGATATCCGTTCCCGCATCCGAACCGACGATCTCGGCATCCAGCGTCCGGCCGTCGATCAGCCCAACCTGGATTTCGTCGGCACCTTCGATGACGTGGTGGTTGGTCAGGATATAGCCGTTGTCGGCGTCGACGATCACGCCGGAACCCGCTCCCCCAACCTCACCGGTGCGGCCAAAGCGGTCACGACGCGTTTGTGTTATCCGGATATTGACAACCGCCGGTGACGCGGATTCAACCAGCGGCGCGAGGCTGGTTACAGCCTGGCCGCCGACACTCGTCGGTAATGCGGCCTGCGCGGCGCCCAGTGAGAACAGGGCGAGCAGTAAGCTGGTCGAAAAGAGTCGTGTCCTGATAATCATAGAATGCCTCAGTAATGCGTGTTCTGTATTCAGATGCAGGGTTTGAGATTAGGTTCACAAAGCTGAATCCTTCGTGAATTATAGGCCTTTGCAGGAAAGATGCCCCGCCGCGATTCTTCGTCGCGTCAGGGCACCTTCTTTTTGCGCGGAACCGCAGAGCCTACGCGGCTTCCACCGTAATGCGACGCGCCTGTACGTGGGGCGCTTTCGGAATGCTGACTTCCAGGATCCCGTCGGCACATCTTGCAGCGATGCCGTCGGCATTGGCAGCCTCGGGCAGAGTAAAGCGCCGCAGGAAGCGACCGGTCGCGCGTTCGATGCGTTGCACCCCTGTGTCCTCTTCCGGGACAATGGCGTGACGCTCGCCGGATACGCTGAGAATACCGGCATCCATCGAAACGTCGATGTCTTCAGCCTTAACGCCGGGGACGTCAGCACGCAATACAAAGCGGTCTTTTTCTTCGACGATATCGACGGCAGGCACCCAGTCGGCGACCGGGTTATGGTCGTTGCTGGCTGTTCCGCGGTTCTGCACGAGACGATCGAGATCGCGGTGCAGGAGATCGACAAAGGACCAGGGTTCAAATCGGGCAATAGTCATGAGTTTCCTCCACTTCTGGTGTTCGTTGATGAACGCTTAAGTGAGGGCTCGAGAACCCATTTCAAGGCCATTGATTTGCCCCGAATTATGGCAATTACCGCCGATTTGTGGTCCGCCGTGGACCGATTTCGGGGCACTATATCTAGTGATTTTTAAATTTCACGAAAGTGTCATTTTTTTTCGTCTATTTTTAAAGCACTTACTCGCGAATAACTCGTAAGTCATTGTTTTGTAATTTGAAAGAGTCTAGGAAAAAAATCGGGGAAAGGCTTGACAGGGACCCGGTTCGGGCATAATCTTGTCCGCACTTGGGCACAACATCTTGTGTCTGATCAAAGTGAGAATTGAGGCCGGAAACGGCACTCGTCGCGCGCTCTCTGGCCGCAGGCGAGCGGGGCACTTTTCTCTCTGGAAAATGCGTGTATAACTAAAGTACTTGGGGTCTCCTATAAGGAGTACAGGGGAGTTAGAGGACCAATGAAGTCTGCCGTCAATCTGGATACGCACACGGTTACCGACATCGAGTTTCAACCTGCATCGCTTGACATTTGGGATGCGAAGTATCGACTTTCTGCCAAAGATGGCCGGAAAATCGATAACACGATAGATGACACCTACAAACGCGTCGCACGGGCGCTGGCCAACGTAGAGGTCGAGTCCAAACGCGAGCACTACTTTGAGGAATTTGTCTGGGCCCTGCGCTCTGGCGCGATTCCGGCTGGCCGCATCATGTCGAATGCGGGCGCCCTGGAACACAAGCCGGCGACGTCGACGATCAACTGTACCGTGTCGGGTACGGTCGGCGACTCGATGGACAACATCCTTAACAAGGTGCACGAGGCCGGCCTGACGCTCAAAGCGGGCTGCGGGATCGGCTACGAGTTCTCGACGCTGCGCCCCAAGGGCGCCTACGTTACCGGCGCCGGTGCGTACACCAGCGGCCCGCTGTCCTTCATGGATATCTACGACAAGATGTGTTTCACGGTGTCGTCGGCGGGTGGCCGTCGTGGCGCGCAGATGGGCACGTTCGACGTCGGCCATCCCGATGTGATGGAGTTCATTCGCGCCAAGCGCGAAGACGGGCGCCTGCGCCAGTTCAACCTGTCGCTGCTCGTGACCGATGAGTTCATGCAAGCGGTGATCAACGAGGAGGACTGGAAACTCGCGTTCCCGGTAACACCGAAGGAAGTCGAAGACGACCACCTCGACGTAACGGATCAACGCCAGTTCGTCTGGCGTGACTGGCCCGAAGCCGGCAACTATGTGACCAACCCGGAAGGTCTCGCTGCCTGCAAGGTCTACAAGACCCTGCCGGCACGGCGCGTCTGGGACATCATCATGGCGTCGACCTACGATTTCGCGGAGCCTGGCTTCGTATTGATCGACAAGGTCAACGAGATGAACAACAACTGGTTCTGCGAGACCATCCGTGCGACCAATCCCTGCGGCGAGCAGCCCTTGCCACCTTACGGGTCTTGCCTCCTCGGGTCCGTCAACCTGACGAAGTTCGTCGAGAAGCCGTTCACGGACGAGGCGAGGTTCGACTGGGATACGTTCCGCAAGGTCGTAAAAGTCTTTACGCGCATGCTCGATAATGTGGTTGAAATCAACGGCTTACCCTTGCCTCAGCAGCGCAACGAGATTCAGCGCAAGCGCCGCCACGGCATGGGCTTCTTAGGCCTGGGTTCTACCATCACGATGCTGCGCATGAAGTACGGTGAGCCGGCGGCGGTCGAGTTCACCGAGGAGGTCGCGAAGCAACTGGCCCTCGCGGGTTGGGAAGAGGGGCTTGAGCTCGCAAAAGAAAAGGGTCCGGCCCCGATCATGAACGAGAATTTCGAGGTCACCGAGGAGCTGCTCCGCAAACGCCCGGAGATGCGAGCCGATGGCTACCAGGCTGGCGACAAGGTGCCTGGCCGTATCCTGCACGCGAAGTACAGCCGTTACATGCAGCGTGTGGCAGCGGAGAATCCCGAGCTGGTCGAAAAGCTGGCCGAGAAGGGTTCGCGCTTCACGCATCACAGCTCGATTGCGCCGACCGGTACGATTTCGTTGTCGCTGGCCAACAATGCGTCGAACGGTATCGAGCCAAGCTTCGCACATCACTACTTCCGCAATGTGATTCGCCAGGGCAAAAAGACGAAAGAGAAAGTCGATGTATTGTCGTTCGAAATGCTGGCTTACCGGGACATGGTCGACCCGGACGCGGTGCCGGCAACAGGCGATGCGCTGAGCAGCCTGCCGGATTACTTCATTACGGCGGACGAAGTGTCGCCAAAGCAGCACGTGGATATCCAGGCGGCGGCGCAGAAGTGGATTGACTCGTCAATCTCGAAGACGGCGAACGTACCGACGGATTATCCCTACGGTGATTTCAAGGATATTTACCTGTATGCCTACAAGCAGGGACTGAAGGGCTGTACGACATTCCGCTTTAACCCGGAAGCGTTCCAGGGCGTACTGGTAAAAGAGAAAGACCTCAAGAACACGAACTATACCTTCACGCTGGAAGACGGCTCGAAGGTTGAGCTAAAGGGTGACGAAGAGATCGAGTACGACGGCGAAGTACATACCGCGGCCAATCTGTTCGACGCGCTGAAAGAAGGTTATTACGGAAAGTTTTGATGATCAAAATAGACAAACAGATTGTCGGCTACGCTGTTAACCAGCCGGCTGAAGAGAAAGGGACCAAGCGCGATTTCAAGCGTGAGGGCGGTGGTGACCGCGCCGAAGTCATTCGCATGCACGAGAAGCTCGAGCGTCCAGAGATGCTCGTCGGCTCGACATACAAGGTAAAGACGCCGGTTTCGGATCACGCGATGTACGTGACAATCAACGACATCATTCTCAATGAAGGCACCGAGCACGAGAAACGTCGTCCGTTCGAGATCTTCATCAACTCGAAGAACCTCGATCATTACCAGTGGATCGTGGCGCTAACGCGTATCATCTCCGCCGTATTCCGCAAGGGCGGTGACGTGACCTTTCTTGTCGAGGAACTCAAAGCCGTCTTCGATCCACGCGGTGGCTACTGGCAGTCCGGTGGCAAGTTCATGCCGTCGATCATTGCCGAGTTGGGTCATATCGTGGAAAGGCACCTGATCATGATCGGCATGATGGCCGCGCCGGAACTCGACGAAGGCCAGAAGCAACTGATTGCCGAGAAGCGTGCCGCGTACGAAGAAGCGCAGAAGCAAACGGATGCGTTTTCGACGAGTGATTACCCGGCAGGCGCCCAGTTGTGCACGAAGTGCCACACAACCGCCGTCATCATGATGGACGGTTGCATGACCTGTCTCTCTTGTGGTGACAGTAAATGCGGTTAGTCTGAGTCGCGGTTAGTCGGCTCAGGATGGCATTGCCCTTCTCAGGGAACGAGAGTTCCGATACAAGAGCGGCGACCGTTCTGTTGCTGGTGCTGCTCGTTGCCGACATTGCTTTCGTCCTGGCGCATTATCTTCTGACAACGGGCGTGTTGGGGGATGCGCTGTTCTCCCTCGAGCTGGATCGCGGCTACGCCGAATTCTTCCAGTACGCGAAAGTATGTTCGATAGCCATCATGCTGCTCGCGATAACGGCAAGATCCCGGGTAGTCGGCTACGGCGTGTGGGCCCTCCTGTTTCTCTACCTGTTGATTGACGACGCTTTCCAGATCCATGAGGACTTTGGCGGCTACCTGGCGTCGACTCTCGAGTTTGCTCCAGCTATCGGTCTGCGCGCCCAGGATTTCGGCGAGCTGGCGGTCTCCCTGATTGCTGCCGGCGTATTCCTGTCCTTTCTGGCTCTCTTTTACATCAGTGAGTCGGGCGGATTCAGGAAGGCCTCGCGACATCTGCTTCTACTTCTTCTCGCGCTGGCGTTCTTCGGCGTTTTTGTCGACTTGCTGCACGTTGCGGTGAACATGGGGTGGAGAATCACCTGGTTGTTTGGCGTTATCGAGGACGGGGGTGAGATGGTGGCTGTCAGTCTCATGGCTGCCTACGTCTTTCTGCTCAATAGTCGCGATGGCGATATCCGCAGTCCGTCGCCGGCAAGGCCGCGGGAGATCTTGTGATAGTCGCGGAGAATCCGCTCAAACCGGCCGATATCAATCAGGTGAAGTTGCTTGCTACGCCCGTGTCGTCGAAGTGAATTTCGACAAGGCGCCTTACAACCTGCAGTTGCGCCTGGCGCGTGACGAGTACGAAGGCCGCACAATGTGGCGCTTTTCCATGGGCCTCGGCTGGCAGCCAGGTTCCAGGGAATGGCGGGCATGGCAAGACATGTCCACGACTCAGCAATCTGCTGCATTGACGACTGAACGCGAACGGATATTGGAAGAATCGGACGTGCGCGGGCTGTGACGTGACGCGTCAATAGCAAAGACCCAAGGGTCAGGACTATCGACCGATAGTCATGTAACATCTTGATCCGTGACTATTAGCATCCCAGACTTTTCCGGGACTCGTGTCGTCGTCGCCGGCGATGTGATGCTCGATCGCTATCTCTTCGGGTCAACCGGGCGCATTTCGCCCGAGGCGCCCGTGCCCGTCGTGCACGTGCAGGAAACCGACGACCGTCCTGGAGGTGCCGCGAACGTGGCCGTTAACCTGGCTGCGCTGGGCGTGGCCACCAGCCTGGTCGGCGTCGTCGGCAAGGACTCCGCCGCCGATTCGCTCGCCGCAATTCTCCGCGGGCAGAACATCGACTGTGCTTTCGCGGTTGCCGACGATCGGCCAACGATCACCAAGACTCGCGTGCAAAGCCGCGGCCAGCAGTTGATCCGGCTGGACGAAGAAAACGCGGCCGCGATGCCGGGCGATGCAATGACCACAACGCTCAGGAGAGCGCTGGACGGTGCGGGCGCCGTCGTATTGTCGGACTATGGCAAAGGCGCATTGGCCGATGTGGCGGCGATGATCGCGGCTTGTCGCGACGCCGGTATACCGGTACTGGTTGATCCAAAAGGTACCGACTTCGGCAAGTATCGTGGCGCCTCAATCATTACGCCCAACCAGTCAGAATTTGAAGCCGTGGCCGGAAAGAGCGACTCGGACGAGGACCTCGTTGACCGGGCGCGTGCGATGATCGACGACCTCGATCTCGGCGCACTTCTTGTTACGCGCAGTGAAAAGGGAATGCTCCTCGTCGAGTCCGGTGCTGAGCCACTGTTTCTGTCTACGCAGGCCCGCGAGGTCTACGACGTTACCGGTGCTGGTGACACGGTGATAGCAACTCTGGCCGGAGCATTGGCGAGTGGTCAGAACCTGTCGTCGGCCGCCGCCCTGGCCAACATCGCGGCGGGCCTGGTCGTTCGCAAGATCGGCGTAGCGACGGTTACGCCTGCTGAAATATCGGCAGCCTTGCATCAGCGTGGACAAGGTGGGCGCGGGCTTGTTGAGCTCGATACGCTGCTCGCGCTTGTCGCCGAGTACCGCGAACGCAACGAACGTATCGTCATGACCAACGGCTGTTTTGACGTTCTGCATGCTGGCCATGTCGCTTACCTGGAGGAGGCCAAGAGTCTTGGTGATCGCCTGATCGTCGCCGTGAATGACGATGATTCGGTCCGGCGCCTCAAGGGGGCATCGCGGCCCATCAATGCCCTCGAGGATCGTCTGCTCGTGCTTGCCGGGTTGGCGGCCGTCGATTGGGTTGTGCCGTTTTCCGAAGACACGCCGGCCAGGCTGATCAGTACGCTGTTGCCGGACGTACTGGTCAAGGGTGGCGACTACAAGGCCGAGGAGATCGTGGGCGCGACAGACGTCCTCCGAAACGGTGGTGAGGTTCGTGTCCTGGCGTTTCGGGATGGCCATTCCTCGAGCCGTATCATCGACAGGCTCGACGGCGAGTAGGCTTCCCGGGCACCCGCCGTGCGCTATCTCTACAACCTGCTGACCTACCTGCTGCTCGTTCCATTCGCGTGCTACTGGATCGTGCGTGGATTCGGCAATCGCGCCTATCTTGATCGACTGGGCCAGCGTTTTGGTTTCGGCTTTCCTGCGATCGAACGCTGCATCTGGGTGCATGCCGTGTCGGTCGGAGAGGTACAGGCGGCGGCCCCGTTGATCCGCGCGCTGGCGAGGCGCTTTCCGGACCGGTCGCTGTTGATTACGACCGTCACGCCGACCGGTGCGGCACGTGTCCGGTCGTTGTTCGGCGATACCGTGCATCACTGCTTCATACCGTTTGAATTTCCCCATGCGGTCAATGCCTTCTTCCGACACGTGAACCCGGAGGCCGCCCTGATCATGGAGACGGAAATCTGGCCCAATTTGTATCGCGCCTGCGGTGTCCGGAGGGTGCCGCTGATCCTGGTCAGCGCCCGCATATCACCAAGATCGGTTCCCGGTTACAGAAAACTGCTGCCGCTGATTCGTGAAACCCTGTCGCACGGCATTATCATCGCCGCGCAAAGCGAGCCCGATGCGGAACGTTTCCTGTCGCTGGGCGCAAACCCCGCAAGAACCTGTGTCATGGGCAACATCAAGTTTGATGTCGAGCCCGATCCCGACGTACCAGGCAAGGGCAAAGCGGCGCGTGCCGAGTTGTTTGGCGAGCGCCCTGTCTGGATCGCCGCCAGTACTCACGAGGGTGAGGAAGAACTGGTGCTGGACGTGCACCGGGCGCTCCAGTCTCGTCATCCGGACCTGTTGCTGGTCCTGGTGCCGCGACATCCGGAGCGCTTTGCGTCGATTCGGGAGCTCGTCGAGAGCCGGGGTTTCAGCGTTGTGTGCCAGGACCGAAGATCGGCCCGCCGGCGACGCGGAGGTCTTCCTCGGTGACACGATGGGAGAAGTGCCGATGTTCTATGTTGCGAGTGACGTTGCGTTCGTGGCCGGAAGCCTGGTCCCGATTGGCGGGCACAACCTGCTCGAGCCAGCGGTTCTCGGCGTTCCCGTTGTGACCGGGCCGTATAACTTCAATGCACAGGATATCGCCGATCTGTTCATCGAACTGGGTGCCTGTCGCCAGGTGGCCGACACAGATGAACTGGTCGAGATGGTCAGCGAGCTACTGTCGAACCCGGACGAGGCCGCGCGCCTGGGGCGCGCGGGCCAGAACCTGCTCGAGGAAAACCGGGGGGCACTCGAGCGGCTCCTGGTATTGCTGGAGCCTTTGCTCGCGAGTAACTCGTCGACTTAGCTGCCTGCCTTGGCCGCTTCCTCTTCAGCGATAACCTGTTCCGGTGGCTTGCGGTCGATGAGCCACTGATCGATCTGCTCCAGGTCCTGCACCTGCAGCGTGCCAGCCGCCTGCTTGAGGCGCAGCACGTTGAGGATATAGTCATAGCGGCTCTGGTAGTAGTTCGTGACCGCAGCATACAACAGGAATTGCGAATTCAGGACGTCGACGATCGTACGCGTACCCACATCGAATCCAGCCTGGGTGGCTTCGAGTGCCGTGCGGCTTGATGAGACGGCCTGCTCGAGTGCCTTTACACGACTTTGCTCGGCAAGTACACCGAGGTAAGCGTCACGTGACTGGCGTTCGGTCTCGCGTGTCACGCGTTGCAGCTGCTCGCGGCTGGCGCGGTGCAGGTAGACGGCTTCGCGGACCCGGGAAGAGGTTCCACCGCCGGAAAAAATCGGTATGTTGAATTGCAGAGCGATGCTGTCAGTCGCGGCCGTGTTGTCTGTTGGCTGCCACGGGTTGTCAACACCCGCTTGCATAATCCGAAAATCCGAATCGGAATCCAGATCAGATCTCCTGACGACCAGCTCAAGAGTTGGATAGTGACCAGTGCGACGGAAAGAAATCTCGTCGCGTGCGAGTTTCTCATCCAGACGACTGGCAACAAGGTTCAGATTCTGGCTCATTGACAGGTCGACCCACTCACGCTCCGATCTCTGGGGCAGCAGGAACGGGAAATCGTCCTTCGGTGCGGACAACTCGGTCACGTACTCACCAGTGATCTCTCTCAGGAAATTCCGTGCAGTCGCCAGTACTCGTTTCGCGGCGATTTCGGCGGCCACAGACCGGTCATAGCTGGCCTGGGACTCCTGCACATCGGTAATCGCGATCAGGCCCACTTCAAAGCGTTGCTTGGCTTGCTCGAGTTGCCGGGAAATCGCGGTCCGGTCTGCGTGAATCGACGTCAACCTGTCTTCCGCCGCGAGTACGTCGAAGTACCGCTGTGCGACTCGAATGATAAGGTCCTGCTGTGCCGATTCGCGAACAGCCTCTGCTTTCGCGACGATCTTGTCGGCTCGTTTCAGGTTCACCACCTGGTCCCAGCGAAACAGGGACTGCCGCAAGGTAATGTCCCAATTTACGTCTTCGGAGCGGCGCTCCTGCGGTACCGAGATTGTGTTGAAGCCACAAATATTGTCCGGATCACTTGGATCGCCGTCCGGGTCGCAGAGAATGTTCGTAAATTGCGTTCCACTACCGTCGGTCTCGGTTTTCAACCAGCCGGCCCCAAAGTCAACCTGCGGCAACAACACGCCCCGCGCCTGTGGCTTGGCTTCGAGCGCCGCCAGGCGCCGTGCTTCGGCCTCGTGAATTTGCGGATCGCTCTGCAGCGCCTGCTGGTAAACCTCCAGCAGCGAAGCGGCTCCGGCTGCCGAGGGCAGGAAGAAAACGCCTGTCAGTAACAATAAGAGATTGATATTTTTGAAGTTTTTCATCTTTTCATGTTCCGAAGTGGGGCCGCCCTTGGGCGCGAGGTGTTATAGTCTACTACATCACCAAACCAGTTGGAAATAGGGCTTCTCATGTTAGATGCAGGAGCCTCCCAAGTGGTTTCGTTAAAACGAAAATTGTCTGGCTATCGCGCCGTGCACCAATGGCGCGATGTCAGTCTCGAACAGTGAGCGAGTTTGCCAGTCGCGCTCGTCCGTCCGCTCAATGAGTTTTGCCTCCATCGCCGGACTGTCCCCGACAATGACGAACAGTCGACCGTGCGGATTGAGCGCTTCGACAAGGCGCGGGTCGAATTCCTGGATCGACCCGGTAACGGCAATGGCATCGAACTTTGCGTCGGGCAGCTCCCGGGTCGCGTCCATCTGGAGCAGAGCGACGTTGTCGATCCCGGCATCCGCAAGTTTGCGTCCGGCGTCATTCACGAAGTCTGCGTAGATATCGACGCTCGTTACCTGCCTGGCGAGGGTCGCAAGGCAGGCCGTCATAAAACCGCTGCCGGTACCGATTTCAAGAACGTCTTCACTGCCGTTGAGACCCAGGGCCTGCAAAAGTCGGCCCTCCTGCGTCGGCGTCATCATGTGCTCACCGTGCCCGAGCGGGATCGCCGTGTCGGCGAACGCGAGGGATTCAAAGCCGGCCGGAACGAAATCCTCCCGGGGCAGCTGTCTGAGCATGGCGAGAACGTCTTCGTCGTAGACATTCCAGCCTCGAACCTGCTGATTGACCATCTGCAGGCGCGCGTAGTCGGTGTTCATGCTTGTCGTACCTGTAACCGTCTGAAAATAAAAAACTAAAGCCTTCGTACCGAATTTCGTCATCAACGCGATTGGGCGACTTATGACAGCCAGTTCGGAATTATGGTGAATAGCCGCAGCGGACTATGCCTGCTGGGATATGCTTACGCGAAGACGCGTCCCGAGCCCCAAAAAAAGCAATCATAGCAAATGATCCGACTCAAACTGACTAAGTGATAACCGGGCTCTGAATGACATCCACAATAATTATTATCGCCCTGGCAACTCTGGTCCTGGTGACCGGCGTTGCGAGCGTGTACTTGTGGGTGTCGCGCAGGAAAGTCCGGGCGCGCGTATCGCGCCTCAATGAAGAAACGCTGGAGGCGTCCCGCGACGCATCCGTTGGTCACCGCCTGTCGATTCCAAACGACCCGGAAACGGCGCAGCTCGCGCACACGGTCAATCGCCTGTTCGACGCCCTTGGAGAACGGGATGAGAAGATCCAGGGACGCGACCGCCTGTTTCGCGACTTCGCGCGGACGCTGCCGGAGATCGTCATCATCCACGATGAGAAAATCCTCCTGGCGAACGAGTCGGCCGCGGGTCTTGTCGGGCTTGAACCCGCGCAACTGGTCGGCCGCGAGATTGCCGACCTCGTCAAGCCTGCCTACCGCGCCTTGTTTCGCAAAACCGTGACCAAGCGCCTTAGTGGGGAAAACGCACCACGGCGCATAGAGATGCAGCTGATCAATGGCAACCAGGCGGGACTCTGGGTTGAAGCGCAGAGCTCCACGATCGAGTTTCATGGCCACCGGGCCATCCTCACGATTGCCCGCGACATCAGCCATCGCAAGAGTCTCGAAGTCTCCCTGTCGCGCAGCAAGCGCCAGGCACAGTACACGCTCGAGTCGATCTCGGAGGGCGTCATCACGACCGACAACGATGGCCGTATCGACTACATGAACCTCGCGGCCGAGACGCTGATCGGAACGAACAGGGACGATGCGTCCGGTCACCGAATCGGTGAGCTGTTCACGCTGGTCGATGACGCGGACAGGCGCCCCCTCGGTGACCCGGTGGAGCGCTGCCTGGCGATGCGGCGGCGCGTTAACATGGGTCGCCGTGCTGTCATGGTCAGCGTCGATGGCGAGCACGAGCATTCGGTCGAGATTACGGCCTCGCCCGTTCGTGGGCCGAGCAACAGTATTTCGGGGACGGTCGTCGTATTCCATGACGTTAGCGAGTTGCGCGGATTGACGCGCAAGATGTCCTACCAGGCAACCCATGATCCGCTGACCGGCCTCATTAACCGTCGTGAATTCGAGCGGCGTCTGGACGAAGCCATGGATTCTGCGCATGCGGAAGAGGCCGTGCACATGTTGTTCTATATGGACCTTGATCGATTCAAGGCCGTGAACGACAGCTGTGGCCACATGGCCGGCGACAATATGCTTCGCGAGGTTGCAGCGCTGATCAAGGATGAAGTCCGCGACTCGGATTTCGTCGGTCGCCTCGGTGGTGACGAATTCGGTGCCCTGCTCATCGGTTGCCCGATCGAGAAGGCGCGCCAGATCGCCACGGACATCTGCAATGCGATCGCGGATTATCGCTTCGTCTGGAAAGACAAGATATTCAACATCGGTATTTCGATCGGCCTGGTCGAAATTTCGCATGCCAGCGGCACGTTGCAGGATGTGATGAGTGCCGCGGATTCGGCGTGCTACATGGCGAAGCAGCAGGGCAGGGGCCAGGTACACGTCTACTCCGCACGCGACGAAGCCGTTGCGCGGGAGCGGGGCGATATCCAGTGGCTTCGCCAGTTGCAGACGGCATTGCATGAAGATGGCTTCGCCCTTGCGGCGCAGCCCATTATTGCCATGCGCGGGCCGGGCGAGTCGGGTCCCGCGGTCGAAGTGCTGATCCGCCTGAATGACAAACACGGGCGACCAACGAAATCGGCAGAATTCCTGCGTCCGGCGGAGCGCTACCAGATGATGCCGCAGATCGATCGCTGGGTGATTAATTCGACGCTGACGGCAATCGCGAGCGGTGAGATCAAGTTGCCGGCGCACCGCAGCTGTGCGATTAACCTGTCGGCGCAGACGCTCGGGGACGAAGCGTTTCTCGGCTTTGTCGTGGACACGCTCGATCGATCAGGCGTTGCGCCGTCGGCCATCTGTTTTGAAGTGACAGAGTCCGCGATTCTCTCAAACGTCCAGCAGGCGCAGCGGTTTATCGAGGTGCTGCACGGCATTGGTTGCGAGTTCTCGCTCGATGACTTCGGCAGCGGGCTTGGCTCGTTCTCGAGCCTCAAGCACCTGCCGATCGACTACCTGAAAATCGACGGAACCTACACGCGCAACCTGCAGACGGATCTCGTCAACCAGGAAATGGTCGCGGCAATGATCAAGCTGGCCCGGACGATGCAATTCAAGGTTGTTGCAGAAGAAGTCGAATACCAGGAAGACTTCGACTGGCTGCGCGACATCGGTGTGGATTTCGTGCAGGGGCACTTTATCGAAGCCCCGTCAATTCTGGGCACGATCGGGGCCGGATCAACAGGGACTTACCGGATTCTCGATTCCTAGTCGTCCGACTGCCGGGCGCTCCAGATAGCGATCGCGACGGCGATACCGACAGCAGGACCGACGCCAACACCCATCGGAATATTGCCTGCTACGGTGCCGATAGCCGCGCCAACCCCGGCGCCGAGGACCACACCGACTCCAATGAACAACGCCAGGTTATGCGAGCTGTCATGGTGTTCAGTCATGTGTGTCTCCCTCCCGTGCAGCGGTTCTCACGCTGTCGAGAAAATCGGCGAACTCGGCGTCAAAACCCGCACGCCAGCCCGTGTCCACCCAGTATCGCTCAAACTCGGGTCTCCTGAACATCTCAATATTCTGGAAGCCGTAGTTTCGCAGGGCGGATTTTTCGACGAGGCCTTCGCGATACTGCAGGTACACGTTCTCCAGGCGCCGCAGGTGAATTGTCATGATGTACTGTGCGCGACGCTCTTCGTCGGGAGAAAGCTTGCGAGGAGTCAGCCCGAAGGCATCATTCCATAGCGCCTCGAACTCGGCGTCCTGGCTCAGGAGAACGAGCCATTCCTGGTTGAGTTGCGCCAGGTCCTGCCGTGCCTGGCCTCGTGCGATCGCCGTGTTTTGTCGGATCTCGAATCCGACAAAGAGCAACGAGAGAATAACGCCGCTGGCGGCTACGATTTCAAGCCAATCCGATAACCGTCTGGTATCAACTTTGCCCATTGCTCGTCAGTATACCCCTTGCGCCGGCCGTCGACGCGGCGCACAAAAAAAGCCGCTGGACGAATCCAGCGGCTTTGTTCTCTTTCGCGTGCGGGTATTAGCCGACCAGCAGCGGAACCATCAGCAGCGCAACGATGTTGATGATCTTGATCAGCGGGTTGATTGCAGGGCCAGCCGTGTCTTTGTACGGATCGCCTACAGTATCGCCCGTGACAGCGGCCTTGTGAGCGTCTGAGCCCTTGCCGCCACAGTTGCCGTCTTCGATGTACTTCTTGGCGTTATCCCATGCGCCGCCGCCGGCGGTCATGGAGATGGCAACGAAGAGGCCTGTCACGATCGTGCCGAGCAGCAGTCCACCCAGCGCTTCAACGCCGAGGGTGAAGCCAACGATCAGCGGTACGGCGATCGGCAGCAGGGACGGGACGACCATTTCCCTGATGGCGGCCTTGGTCAGCAGGTCGACAGCACGGCTGTAATCCGGCTTGCCGGTGCCTTCCATGATGCCTTCGATTTCGCGGAACTGGCGACGCACCTCCTCAACCACCGCACCGGCGGCACGACCGACCGCTTCCATGGCCATGGCGCCGAACAGGTACGGTACGAGTCCACCGATGAACAGGCCGATGATGACGCGGTAGTCGTTGAGCAGGAATGTGACCTCCTGGCCGGCCTGCGCGAGGGCGTTGTTGTAATCCGCAAACAGAACGAGGGCGGCGAGACCGGCAGAACCGATCGCGTATCCCTTGGTGACCGCCTTGGTGGTGTTACCGACGGCGTCGAGCTGGTCGGTAATCTTGCGAACCTCGGGCGGCAGCTCGGCCATCTCGGCAACGCCGCCGGCGTTATCCGTGATTGGGCCGAATGCGTCGAGAGCAACGACAACGCCGGCCATCGACAGCATCGCTGTAGCCGCGATGGCGATGTTGTACAGGCCACCCATTGCCACGCCTTCCGGTGCCAGCTGAAAGGCTCCCCAGATGCTGGCGCAGACGGCCAGTACCGGGAGGGCAGTTGCTTTCATCGAGATACCGAGGCCCGCGATGATGTTGGTCGCATCACCCGTAAGCGATGCGTTGGCGATCGTCCGGACAGGCTTGAATTCCGTACCAGTGTAGTACTCGGTGATGACAACCATCGCCGCGGTCAGCGCGAGGCCGATCAGCGAGGAGTAGAAGATGTTCATCGCAGCGCCCGTGTGGCCCAGCATCATGTCGGTGACGAAGTAGAACGCGACCGCTGCGAGTACACCCGCGACAATCATGCCCTTGTACAAGGCGCCCATGATTTTGCCGCCGTCCGAGGTCTTGACGAAGAAGGTGCCGAAGATCGAGGCAACGATTGACACCGCGCCGAGAACCAGTGGGTACAGAACCGCCTGCATGCCGTAGGACTCGATGACGAGGCTGCCGAGCAGCATCGTGGCGATAATCGTTACAGCGTAAGTCTCGAACAGGTCCGCAGCCATACCGGCGCAGTCCCCGACGTTGTCGCCAACGTTATCGGCAATAACTCCCGGGTTGCGGGGATCGTCTTCCGGAATACCGGCTTCGACTTTGCCGACGAGGTCGGCGCCAACGTCCGCACCCTTGGTGAAGATGCCGCCGCCGAGTCGCGCGAAGATCGATATCAGCGAGCCGCCGAAAGCGAGACCGACCAGTGCGTGGATAGCGTGATCCACGGTCGAGCCCATCTGCATCATGATCATGTAATAGCCGGCAACTCCGAGGAGTCCGAGGCCGACAACCAGCATGCCCGTGATCGCGCCACCCTTGAAGGCGACGTTCAGCGCCGGGTTAACGCCCTTGGTTGCGGCTTCCGCCGTCCGCGTGTTGGCGCGTACCGATACGAACATGCCGATGTAACCGGCAAGTCCCGAGAAGACGGCACCGATCACGAACCCGATCGCTGTCGCCAAATCAAGCGCGAACCCAAGAATCACTGCAAGCACGACGCCGACCATACCAATGGTCATGTACTGGCGATCCATATAGGCCTTGGCGCCTTCCTGGATTGCTGCGCCGATTTCCTGCATGCGGCTATTGCCGGCAGGCTGCTTGAGAATCCACTGTGTAGAGACTATCCCGAACAGGATGGCGAGTACGCCGGCACCGATCGAGAGCCACAGGGCCAACTCGTTAGACATCAGACTATCTCCTGACTTTATTGTTTTGAGATCGAACGCAAGCGACTACACCGGCCGCGAGGCAGGCATACGGAAGCGTTCGATTGTGAAATTCCCCAAAAGGATTGTTATTTCCGGCCGGGCCGGCCGCGCATCATACCACAAATTTGGTGCCGGTCTTGGGCTTCACGGCCTTGTTCTTCAGCCTGGCGGTTTTCGGTAAGCCATTGATATATGGAGGGTAATTCTCTCCCTTGATGAGTGGCGCGAGGTATTCCCTGCCTGCGGCGGTGATGCCGAATCCGTCCTTTGTAATATAGCGGCGCGGCAGCATCTTCTCCTTGTTGGCGATCCGGCTGAGCGGGGCGGATTCGATCGTCCAGCGATACGGCTTTTGCGACACCCGCTTGATAACGGGCATGACCGCTGTTTTGCCCTGCAGGGCGAATTCCACGGCCGCTTTGCCGACCGCGTAAGCCTGCTTGACGTCGACATCCGAGGCGATGTGCCGGGCCGAGCGCTGCAGGTAGTCGGCGATCGCGTAATGGAACTTGTAGCCGAGGTGGTCGCGCACCATGCCCGCGACCACCGGGGCAACACCACCGAGTTGTGCGTGGCCAAACGCGTCACGGGTACCCTGGTCGGCCAGGAACTTGCCATTCGCGAAAGCGGCCCCTTCGCTGACGACCACAACGCAATAGCCGTAGTCCCTTACGCATTGCCGCACCTTCTTCAGGAACTCCCGTTTCCTGAAGGGAATTTCCGGAAACAGAATGATGTGCGGTGCATCGCCGGGTTCCTTGCCCGCCAGCCCGGCTGCCGCCGCGATCCAGCCGGCGTGGCGGCCCATGACTTCGAGCACGAATACCTTCGTCGACGTTTGGGCCATGGACGCGACGTCCATGGCTGCTTCCTGGGTCGATACCGCGACGTACTTGGCAACCGAACCGAAGCCAGGGCAGTTGTCGGTTATCGGCAGGTCATTGTCGACCGTCTTCGGTATCCCAAGACAGGTGACCGGGAATCCCATCTTCTTTGATATCTGCGACACTTTGTGTGCCGTGTCCATGGAGTCATTGCCACCGTTGTAGAAGAAATAGCCAATATCGTGCGCCCTGAAGACTTCGATCAGGCGCTCATATTCGGCACGGTTCTCCTCGATGCCCTTGAGTTTGTAGCGGGCGGAGCCGAACGCGCCACCCGGCGTGTACATCAGGGCCGCGATGGCTGCGGCGCTCTCCCTGTTCGTATCGATCATGTTCTCGGTGAGTGCACCGATGATGCCATTGCGGCCGGCGTAGACATTGGCAATCCTGTCCGGGTGCTTGCGAGCGGTCTCGATGACACCGCAAGCCGACGCGTTGATGACGGCCGTGACTCCACCCGATTGGGCATAAAAGGCATTCATTGCGGACATTTTCCTGGTTTCCTGATGCTGTGACTGGGAGGCCGCAAGGATACCTCGCATTGACCTCAAAGTCCTTTACGAGTAGCGTACCTCGCCGATGCCCTGGAGCCCCCCCTGGCGGGTGCTGTCCACGGATTCAAGAACAGGAAATACTGAGACTGATTGATGCGAATTGTGTTGTTAGGTGCGCCCGGATCCGGCAAGGGGACCCAGGCAAAGAAATTGATGGCGGACAGGAACATTCCGCAGGTGTCCACCGGGGACATGCTGCGCGAGGCCGTGGCTGCCGGAACGCGATTCGGCCTCAAGGCGAAACCGGTCATCGAGGCGGGAAATTTCGTTCCCGATGAGGTCGTGCTCGGCATTATCAGCGAGCGTTTGACCCGACCAGACGCCGAGAAGGGCTTCATCCTCGACGGCTTTCCGCGGACGACGCAGCAGGCCCTTGATCTCGAGGAGTTGCTCGACCAGATGGGTACGCCGCTCGACACTGCCGTGCTTCTGGATATTGACTTCGACATCCTGATGAAGCGCCTGACGGGTCGCCGCACCTGTTCCCTGACCGGCAAGCTGCTGAACGTCTACCTCTCGCCGCAGGAAGAGCTCGACGAGTGCACGAACGCAGGTGGCGAGCTGATACAGCGCGAGGACGACAATGAAGAGACGATCGCGAATCGTCTCAGCATCTATGGTGAAAGGACCGAGCCGCTGATCGATTTCTACCGCAAACGCGGCAAACTTACGACGATCGACGCCGAGGGCTCGATTGAAGAGGTCTACGAGCGCTTGATCGCAGCGCTGCCGTAGGAGCGGGCTCCTACATCAGTTCCATCAGATCCCGGCCAATAACCTCGGCCCTCCAGCCGCTGAACACCCGCGAGCTTTGGTTACCCGAGATAATCACGGCTGACAGCTCGCGTTTCGACGCCAGCGTCTCGGCCGTAATGTCGAGTTCGGCGGCGCAGGCGGCGACACGGGCCTGCATTTCCTTGAGCAAGGACTTCTGTCCCTCGTCCGGTGGGCGCGGCGGCTGGTAGCTGTTTTCGTCTGCGGCCGACGCCTCGATCGCATCGAGCAACTGGCTGCCCACTCGCTGCACGAGCTTGGGCGGGACGCCCTGGAGGTTGGCCATTTCTGACGCCGACTGCGGCAGCTTGTACGCAATATCGAGCAGGACGTTGTCCCGCATGATCCACTGCCGTGGCCGATCGCGTTTTATGGCTTCGGTTTCGCGCCAGGCGGCCAGCCGCGCCGCAGCGGCCCGCCTGCGGCCGCGAAAATTACGGGCTCCCTTGACCCGGTCGATCGCCTGTTCGTCACCGATCTCGTAAAGCGCCGGGTCCAGCAACCAGGCTGCGTCTTCGCGCGCCCATTCAAGCCGGCCCTTGTCTTCCAGTCTCCGGGTCAACACATCAAAGGCTGCCAGCAGGTACTCGACGTCTTCAGCCGCGTACTGGAGATATTCCTCTCGCAGGGGGCGTTTGCTCCAGTCGGCACGGGTGTGGGTCTTGTGAATCTCCACGTCGAAGAGCTCCTTCAGGAGCCCAGCGTAGCCCATTTGTGCGGGGTAACCGAGCAGGCCCGCGGCAATCTGGGTATCGAAGATCGAGGTCGGCATCGCACCGGCCGTCTGGTAAATCACTTCGATGTCCTGCCGCGCCGAATGCACCACCCACTCGTGGGACAGGAGTTCCTTCCAGAACGCTCCCTGCTGGTGTCCGGACAGCGGGTCGACGCACCAGATGTCATCACGGCTCGCGATCTGGGTCAGGCACAGCTGTGCGAAGTAAGTTCGCTCACGCATGAATTCGGTATCGATTCCGACCAGGCCGTGCTGTTGCAGCTCCGGCACGAGTGAATCCGGATCTTCGATCAATTGGTAGTGAGGCATAAAAAGGCGCGGGCGAAAAAAGGAAACAGAGGTTAACATGCGAGCATCATGCTGGCCCTGTTTGAAACACTGTTCGATATCATCCGCCTCAGGAAGGGGCCGGATGCGATTCCGTACTCACCGGTCGTTTTCGCCATGACCCTGGCTTTGTGGATGGCCGCCGGCCTGGTCATGACACTCATGACGCCTGAGCTCAGCCAGCACGATTTCCTGATCGGGACATTTACAGGACTCAGTGGCCTCGGTTGCTACGCCGGAATCGTACTGTTGACGGGCAATCGGCCCCGACTGTTGCAGACGGTCACTGCGATCCTCGGATGCGGGGCGATCCTGAGCCTGCTGTTCGTGGCCGGCAATGTCTTCCTGTCGCCGTTCCTGAGCAAGAACATCACGAGCCTCGTGGCGACGCTGATATTGCTGTGGTCCGTCCCGGTTGAAGGGCATATCATCGCGCGGGCGATCAACCGGCACTGGTATGTCGGTGTCGTCGCGGCAATGGCGGTGTTCATTTTTCAGCTGTTCCTGTACGCGCTGGTCGATCCGGCGGAACCACAGGCGGTCACTGTTGAAGCGACTGAATGAGCGGGTGACCTGAGGCGACATGCACATACACATACTCGGAATCTGTGGGACCTTTATGGGCGGGATCGCGGCGCTGGCTAGCGCTGCCGGCCACAGAGTGACGGGCTGCGACCGCAATGTGTATCCGCCGATGAGTACGCAGCTGCGCAATCTCGGTATCGACATTCATGAGGGCGTCGACGCGGACCAGCTGGATATCAACCCGGATTGTGTCGTAGTCGGTAATGTCATGAGTCGTGGCGTCGAGGTTGTTGAGGCAATGCTGGATCGAGGCATGCCCTACAAGTCCGGCCCCCAGTGGCTGGCAGAGAATGTGCTGCATGATCGTCACGTCATGGCGGTCGCTGGTACGCATGGCAAGACCACGACTGCGAGTATGCTTGCCTGGATTCTCGAGGATGCCGGCCACAAGCCGGGCTTCCTGATCGGCGGTATTCCCGCCAATTTCGGCGAGACGGCGCGTTTCGGTGATTCGCGCTATTTCGTCGTCGAGGCCGACGAATACGACACGGCGTTTTTCGACAAGCGCGCGAAGTTCGTCCATTACCGCCCGCGTACGCTGGTCCTGAACAATCTCGAATACGACCATGCCGATATCTACAAGGATATGGATGCCATCCTCTGGCAATTCCACCAGTTGCTGCGCACCGTTCCGGGCGGTGGACGTATTATTATGAACGGCGCCGACGAGAACCTGCGACAGCTGCTCGGGCAGGGTTGCTGGACGCCGGTCGAAACGTTCAGCACGGCCGATGACACGGACTGGACCGCGCGTTTCGGCGACAAGATCGAACGCCATATCGGCATGCGTGGTCCGGGAGGCAAGGCGGCCGAGGCTCGGTGGAAAATCGGCGGCCTGCACAATCTCGAGAACGCGCTGGCTGCGGTCGCCGCGGCGGCATCCGCCGGCGTTTCGCTGGAACAGGCTGTCGACGCGATGTCGCGCTTTGAAGGCGTCAAGCGGCGCATGGAGCGCACGGCAACGGTTGCCGATATCGCGATTTACGATGACTTCGCGCACCACCCAACGGCGATACGCAAGTCAATCAGGTCAATGCGCAAACGCTACCCGGGACATCGCGTCATCATCGCCATCGAGCCCCGTTCAAATACCATGAAGCTCGGCGTGCACAATGAACAACTGGCCGAGTCCCTGCAGGGCGCCGACCTCGTCTGGATGTATCGTCCGGACGGTATGAGCGAAGATTTCGAAACCTGCCTGCAGTCCCTGGGCGGGAAGCTGCGCCTGTTCGATGACTACGATCGGCTGGTCAACGACTTGTCGACTCGCGTGCTGGGCGGCGACCAGGTCATCTTCATGAGCAATGGTGGCTTTGGCTCGGCCCGGCAAACCTTGACAGCGTTATTGCAGCGAACGCGTAGCGGCTAACCCGGGCCAACGGGTCCATCCTAATATCGAATGTGCTCGCAGCGCGCGGCGGGTCGCATGATGAGCATCTGCACATCGCCAATCGCACGCTCGATGAACGCGCTTTCGCAGTAGGCCAGGTAAAACCGCCACATGCGGATGAACGACTCCGAGTAGCCAAGCGCGCGGACTTCGTCGATTCGAGCCAGGAATCGCCGGTGCCAACGATTCAGCGTGGTCGCATAGTGCGGACCGATATCTTCCAGGTGAATGACGCGCATGTCGGTCTGCCTGGTCAGGGTCCGCGTCATGTCGGTCACCGATGTCAGGCAGCCGCCAGGAAAAATGTAGCGCTTGATGAAATCGACGCCGGTCTTGTACTCATCATAGCGCTGGTCGGCGATCGTTATTGCCTGCAGCAGCATCTGGCCATCTGATTTCAGCAGCTCACAGCATTTTCTGAAGTAGGTGTCGTGGTACTCATGGCCGACGGCTTCGATCATCTCGATCGAGACCAGTTTGTCGAAGCTCCCCTGCAAGTCGCGGTAGTCTCTGAACAGCAGCGTTATCCGGTCTTGCAGACCGGCGTCGGAAATCGCCTGTTTCGCGTAGTCGTACTGTTGTTGCGAGATCGTCGTTGTCGTGACGTGGCAGCCATAGTGCCGGGCAGCATGAATGGCGAACCCGCCCCAGCCGGTACCGATCTCTATTACAGTGTCATCCGCGGAAAGGTCGAGCTTCCTGCAGATGCGGTCGAGTTTTTCGACGGCCGCGTCCTCGAGAGAGGTATCAGGCGAGTCGAAGTAGGCGCTCGAGTACATCATCTTCGGGTCGAGCCACAACCTGTAGAAATCATTACCCAGATCGTAGTGCGCAGCAATATTCTTGCGGCTGCCGGATCGCGTGTTCCGATTCAGCGCGTGAAACAGTTTTTGCATGGGTGCCCCGAGCCGCCCCAACCCCGAGTCCATTTTCTCGAGCACATCGCGGTTGCGGATCAGAATCCGCAGCAGATCTTCGAGTTCGTCGCAAGCCCAGTATCCCTGGATGTACGCTTCCCCCGCGCCGACCGATCCACCAAACGCGATGTCACGGTAGAACTTCGAGTTGAAAACGCGCAACTGTATGGTTAGCGGAAAGTCATCTGTCAGCCTGCCGAAGGTGGCTTGCGAAGCCAGCCTGGCTGACGATGATCTGGCCGACCTGCAGTTTCTCGAGCTGTGCAAATACGATGCGTCGAGCGAGCCTGTCCAGCAATGCGGGCTTGCTTCCCGGATACGCCAGCTCTGCGGTGTGCATGGAGTTGAGTCTCGTACTCATCGGGCAATTACCTTTTTTTCCTTTTCCGGATGCGCATAAAACGGGCATCGTTTGATCCAGAGGCGGAGCGCCTCCCAGTAAATAGCGAGAATGACCTTGAACGTCTGCAGCGGGAACCGCAGGAGCACCGATGATAGCGACCACGTAGTAATGGGTTTGCGGTTGAGGCTCATCGTTGCACTGAAAATGCGCACCTGATCGCGCGCGTTCGCCATGAACACCGTCAGAATGTCCGCCGGTTTCGATAACACCCAGTCGTACTCGACCTCCATTGGCATGAAGGGCGAAACATGCATCTTCTTCCTGGGCCGGAACCGCCAGGAGGAATCGAACATGGCCGTCTTGCGACAGTCCAGCACATACGCATCACGCTCCCCCCAGGGGGTGTTATGTACCTCGGAGACAATGTATTCGACGTGCTCGCCATCGGCGGAAAAGCAGTAGTAAAAACTCACCGGATTGAAGCAGTAGCCGAAGTAGGACAGGTTCGTCAACAGGCGGATTGCGCCGCCGGGCCGACTGCCGGTTTCCCTCTCGACCAGGTCTCGAACAGTATCCGCAAGCGGCTGATCGCTCGGACCGATGTGGTCGCTCCGTCGAAATCTCGCAATCGCCGGTCGTGAAGTGGACCAGAACCAGCGCTTTTGAAAGAGCGTGTCGAGTTCTTCCAGGTCGAGGTACATCAGAAACAGGCGATAGCTGAATTGATGCTTCGCCGGTTTCGTGCGCGCGTGCCTAACTTGCCCTTCGTAGATGCAGCTTTCCATCGGACAGCCTCTCCTCGAAATGTGCAAGGGCCTGCAGCGCACTGACCACGCCGTCTTCGTGAAAACCGTTACGCCAATAAGCGCCACAGAAAAACGTTCGGTCGCAGTTGATTTCGGCCTGTCGCTGCTGCGCGACAACCGACTCGCGCGAGAAGACCGGATGCTCGTACTGCACCGTCCGGATGATCTTCGCCGGATCGATCCGTCGGTCGTTGTTCAGGGTTACCAGGTACTGCTGCTCGGTCTGGAGTCCCTGCAGGATATTCATGTTGTAGGTTACCGCGACGTGACGCGCTGCATTTTGCGGAATGTGGTAGTTCCATGCCGCCCACGCGCGCCTGCGAGCCGGCATCAGCGAGACATCGGTATGCAGAATTGCCTCGTTCGGCTGGTAGCGAATGGCGCCGAGCACCTCGCGCTCCGCGGCTGTTGGATCGGCGATCAAGGACAATGCCTGGTCGCTGTGGCAGGCCACGAATACGAAGTCGAACATCTCTAAGCCACCGGAGGCTGAGCGCAGTTCGACCCGATCACCGATTCGACGAATCGACTGTACCGGAGTATTCAGTCGAATTCGGTCGCGGTGACCAGCGACCAGTTTTTCGACGTATTGACGGGAGCCGCCTTTGATAACGCGCCACGTTGGTCGATCCTTGAGCTGGAGCAAGCCGTGATTGGCGAAGAACCGGGCAAGGAACTTGACGGGCATATCCAGGACCGCCACCGGTTCAGCGGACCATATCGCTGCAGCCATTGGCACGAGGTAGTGATCGACGAATTCCTGGCCATAGCCGTTTTCGAACAGGTAGTCACCCAGTGTCTTCGAGTAGTCGAGGTGATCGGTGCCTGACAGGGCTTGTTTTGTTGAAGCGCAGGATGTCGCGGATCATCCGATGAAATGCGGGGCGCAAGATGTTTCTGCGCTGCGCGAACAGGGTGTTCAGCGATGAGCCACTGTATTCGAGCGCATTGTCTTCAGTCTTTACACTGAAGCTCATCTCGCTTTGCTGCGATTCCTGCCCGATATCGTCAAGCAGGCGAATGAAATTGGGATAGGTCCGATCGTTGAAAACGATAAAACCCGTGTCGACCGCGAATTTGACGACCGTTTTCGGTGACGTCGACAGTGTTGGTGTGACCACCGATATACGAGCCGGACTCAAATACGCTGATCTCGTGACTCTGCCGAAGCCTGTAGGCGATGACATTGCCGGCGATCCCGGTACCGATAACTGCGATCTTCATCGGGTCACCAGCGCTGCGGCACAGGTTGCAGCTTCGCGGTGTCGTAGCCGAGCGATGCCACGACCGCAACGAGCCGGTCGTAGTCGATGTCCGAAATCGTCGGCGTGCGCGCCATGATCCAGACGTAGTCACGGTTCTGGCGGCCAATAATCGTGAGCGAGTATTCCTCATCAAGGTAGACGATTCGATAGTCGGCTTTGATCGGCCAGACGAAACGCATTCCCCAGAGCGCGTTCGTTTCCTTGTCCATTACGAAGGCTTTTGGATTGTACTCCTTGAGTTTGCCGTCAAAGCCGTCCTTCCTGAACGTGAAGTTCGTTGCGATGGTCCCGTCGTCATTCAGGGTGTACGTCTCCACCGCATTGTGCGCGCCTTCCTCGAGAAACGTGGGGATGTTCGCAATGACATACCAGGGGCCCATGAAGCGGTCGATATCGACGTAGTCCACAGTTTTCATTTCAGGTCCTTTGGCGGCGCAGCCGCCGAGCATCATTGCGGCCAGTGCGAGAGCAGCGAGTCTTGAAGCCGTTTTCATGTCAGGAACGCTCGTAACGGATGATATGCCCGCCCTTGGCCACTGATTCGAGACCCAGCCATTCGTCGTCGGGCGAGTACCAGAGCGTCAGGTCAACTTCGTAGGCTTTGAGGTTGAATCTCGTTGCGGCGACCGGCTGGCCACGAATTTCGAGCGTCTCGTCACCGAGCCGCTCCACGCTGACATCAATGTATTCCCCGGTCTGGGGATTCAACAAACGAGGCTGTTCCAGGAATTCCGGGTTCCAGTAGGCAAACGTCATGACACATTCCGGCAGCTGGACAGGAGCGCCGTCCTTCTCGACAACAAACCCGGATCCGGACTGCTCGCCGGAGACCTGGATACGCTCGCCATTAGCGTTGGTGCTTGCATCGAATTCAAGCAGACAATTGTCTGTCCAGCGTTCGGCTGCGCTGTGCTCATACCGGTAAGCCGATATGAACAGGATCTTGTAGGTGAAGTTGGCCTCGCTCTGCACGTGCCTGATGCCGTTTGTTTCGACCACCTTGAACTGGTGTGTGCCCACTCTCTTGTCGTTGAGGTAGACGTCGAAGTCCCAGGAGGCGACTGCTCCGGGGCCCGCCTGGGCGAGGGCTACAGAAGCAACGACCGGGCTGAGCAGTATGAAGATCAAGAGTAAAGACAGTGTGCGTTTCATGATTCTGCGTTCCTTAAGCGTTCAGGACGAACGTCGGGGTCCGGGGAAAAAAGCGTTCGTTCGGCGAATGTACTCCGCGTACTCGGGACGCCGGTTCGTTATCGTTTTCTCGAGCATTGCGACGCCCGAGACCTTGAGAAGCAGCAGGCTCATCAGGAGCGGGGAAGCGATGCTCCACCAGCCGCCGGATGAGACCGCAAACAGGTAGAAAGCCCACCACATACAGAACTCGCCGAAGTAGTTCGGATGGCGCGTGTATTTCCACAGGCCTGTATCGAGGACCTGGCCATGGCTGTCGGCACGGGCCTTGAACCGCACGAGCTGGTAATCGCCAACGGCCTCGAAGACGAATCCGGTCAGCCACAACGCCATCGCTATGCCGTCAACGACGGTCAGCGGCGAGTCGGACGCAATCGATGGCAGCAGCGGCATCGCAACAAACCAGGCGAGAACGCCCTGCAGACCGAAGACGATGTAGAGGCTCTTGAACGTAAAATGGGGCTCGTTGTTCGCTCGAATCGACTGGTAGCGGTAGTCCTCGGGTTCGCCCCAGTTGCGTACGGTGATGTGCAGTGCCAGTCGCAGCGCCCAGATTGCCGCCAGCGCCAGGACCAGTTTGCCGCGCACGGAGAGTGGCTGGGCGTCAACGGCGAAGACGATGGCCGCGCCCAGGAAAAACAGGGACCACAAACTGTCGACGAAACTGACGTCTTTCTTTGCAAGGCTAAGCAACCAGCCGGCAAAAGCTCCGGCGAGGATTACCAGCAGGGCAATGGCGTAGGGGTGCTGCATCACTGGCTACGCTCCGCAATCCAGTTGCGACGTGGACCGGGCATGCCGTCCAGTTGCTCGGACAACCACATCAGGATCGGCATGATGATCGCCCAGCCAATTGCGAGCATGGTCAACGCCGCGAACTGATTGACTATGACGATTCCGCCGAGAGCCTGCCCGGCAAGGTAGGATGCCGGCCCACCGTACAGGCCGAGAAGTGCCGCCAGCTTGGGCCGTCCCCTGAGCCAGCGCATCGATACGTTCAGTGTTGTGGCAAACAACATCCACATCGTAATGATCCAGTAGGGTGCCAGGTAGTCGGCAAACATCCCGGCTTCGTAGGTAACCCAACCGGCGGCCACGAGGAGGCTGTCGAAGCTGGCGCCGATCAGGCCACAGCTAAGTACCAGCAGGACTTCATCGAAAGGCCTGCGTGCTGCACGCAGGTGCAGGGCCAATGCGGCCACGCCAACAAGCGGTCCCAGCCAGGGCATCTGTTTCGCGGCACCGACGACCGATGACAGCCAGGCAATTTCGAATACCGCAAAGTTCATCAGGAACAACATGTCAGCGACCCGCCTTGCGGAACAGATAGTGACCGACAAACCACTCCTGGCCTTCGTCGTAGTCAAACAGCTCGGCACAGGCCATGAAGAAGATGCGCCAGCGCTGCCACCACAGCGAGGCATCGGCCTCGCCGTAGCATTCCTTGAACACCGGCATGATGGCAGCCCGGTTCTCATCCATCTTCTTCAGCCAGGCATTGCATGTCCGGGCATAGTGCTGACCATTCCAGTGCCAGCGACTGACGATGTTCAGGTCGGCGGCGAAGCGCAACGGCAAATCGGCGCTTGGCATGATTCCACCCGTGAAGAAGTGCCGGCTCATCCAGTCGGTTGGCCCCTTGTCGATGTACTCGTAAGGAGTCGTGCGGTGACAGAATATGTGCATGAAGAACTGACCATCGGGCAGAAGCCATTCACTGATGCGCCGGAACAGCTCGCTGTAGTTGCGCATGTGCTCGAACATTTCGATCGAGACGACCCGGTCAAATTGTTTGTCGGTCGAAAAGTCATTCATATCGCAGGAGATAACGTCGATGTTTTCAATCGAGCGGTCAGCTGCCTGCTTGAGGATGTAGTCTCGTCTGCGAGGTCGAGTTGGAGACCGACGTTACAGAAGCACGCGGAAAATGTTCAGCAATCCACAGCGAGAGCGAGCCCCAGCCGCAGCCGAGATCGAGCACCTGCATGCCATCCTCGATGCCGGCTCGTTGCACGCTTAGTTCGAGTGCCGCGGCTTCTGCTTCCGAGAGGCTTGCCACATGGCCGGGCCAGTAGCAGCAGCTGTATTTGAGGTGATCTCCCATGACCTGTGAGAAGAACTCGGCTGGAACCTCGTAATGCTGTTCGTTCGCGAGGTCCGGCACCAAAGCGACAGGCGAGCTGTTCATCATGGTGACAAAGCTGTTGAGCGTGTTCGCCGCATACTCGACGTCGCCCGAGTGAATCTCTTTACGCTTTGCCTCCAGGAGTCTCCTGATGCCGGCACGTATGACGGCATCAGGCACGAGTCCCGATTCGGTCCAGTTAACTGCTTTTGCTGCGATGGCACTCATGGCCGCCTCCAAAATTCCATGAAGCGCAACATACGGGCCGTCTCCGGGTTCCACAATGACATTTGCGGTGCCGTTACATTCACTTACAAACTGTCTTGGTTCAGATAATTGTCGTCCCGTTACAGCTGGCTCCTGGCCTCTTTGCGGGATGTCCTGGCCAGGCCCCCCAAAGCACGAAATCTGGTCTGTTGCGCGGCATTCAGCGGGGCGTCAGGGGGATCCGAACTTCGAAACTGGCCCCGCGACCACCGGTATCGAGCAGCCTTAATGAACCATCATGTGCCCGCGCAACGAGGGTCGCCAGGTACAGCCCCAGCCCGGTTCCACCCGACTGGCGCGCCCGCGACTGGTCGGCACGATAGAAGGGCTCGCCCAGGTGCTCGGCCTGGCCTTCGCTCAAGCCCGGGCCATGATCCGTAATGGTCATCACCAGGTCCCCATCGGCAGTAAGAACCGTCAGTTCGACAAGGCCATCTTCCGGCCGCGAATAGCGAAGCGCATTGGCGATGATGTTCTTCAGCAACAGCGTGACTCGCGCAGCGTCGACGAATGCCACAATCGGTTCGTCGGGGACTGCCACGGTGATTCGGTTCAGGTCGCGCGAAAAGAAACTGTTCAGCATGTCCGTGATGAGGTCGTTGATGACCACCTCGGTACGCGCCAACTGGGCGTGACGGCTGTTAAGGCGTTCGGCTTCGAGCAGGGAGCTGACAATTTTCTCCATCTCGATGATCTCAGCCCTCAGTTGCTCGGCATTGTCTGCATCGTCAAGGAACTCGATCCCGAGTCTCATTCTCGACAGCGGTGTTCGCAGCTCGTGGCTGATTCCGAGAAGCAATGCCCGCTTCGCATCGAGCATGTTCTCTACGTCGCCCGCCATCTTGTTAATGTCCTGCGCGAGATCGCCCAGCTGGTCGCTGCGGATGTTCGAGATGCGGAACTCGAAGTTGCCACGGCCAATGTGTTCGGCGCCCGTGCGAATTGCCCTGATCGGCCGGAACAGCCACGTGACAGCCGCATACGCGATAAGCAGGAAGAACAGGCCAAGTCCCAGGACCAGGGGAATCAGTGCCGGGCCCTGAGGCACATCCGAAATTCTCGGCGTCGACACGACGATCTGGTAGCCGCCCTGCCGTATGCGCAGAAAATCGTGGCTGTCGAGGTTAGCGAAATCCACGCCGGCCAGTTCATCGGCCCACGCGTCGGGGCTGTTGCTGAATCGGGGACTGGGCTCGAAATTCAGCTGATCCAGTCGTGGAAATGCCTCGTCGGACGCCCAGTCAACATCGGGGCCCAGGATGCGGATGTCGACGGGCACCTTTTTCGTAATTGCGATCGCGCGATCGATACGTGGCGGCACGCCGATGTCCTCCCGCACATAATTCACGTGCAGGGACAGGTGTCCGCTGATCAGGCCACGAATCTGGTCGCTGTTGTAAAAGCGCTGGACTGCCTCGATCGTGCCGAGCACAAACAGGCCACCGAGTACTATGAAAATGCCCAGGAGGCGAAAGGACAGTGACCGCGAAAGGCGATTAATCATCCGTTTTCGGCACGCCTACGAACGAGTAACCACGGCCCCAGATTGTCTGTATGAAGCGCGCTGGCTTGATCGTGTCGCCGAGTTTCTGCCGCAGGCGGCTGACCATGATATCGACGGATCTCGTCAGGATGGCGGCATCGATGCCGCGCAACTCGCTGAGGATGTCGTCGCGGGACAATTTACGGCCGTGCCTGCGGGCGAGGATCAGCAACAGTTCGTATTCCATCGACGTGAGTGAAACGATTTCGCCATCAACACGCACGGTCCGGGTTTCGGTTTCAATCGTCAAACCGTCAAAATTCAGTTCACCGACCGCTGAGCCCGTGATTTCCGAACGCCGCAAGGTGGCCTGCACACGCGCAACCAGTTCGCGGGGCTCGAAGGGCTTGCCGATGTAGTCATCGGCGCCCAGTTCAAGTCCTGATACGCGGTCGAATACGTCGCCGCGCGCAGTCAGCATGATAATCGGGATGTTGCTGTTCTTGCGGACCTCGCGGCAAATCTCGAAGCCGTCCTTGCCGGGCAGCATGACATCCAGTAACAGCAGGTCGGGCTCTTCCCGACTCAACTTCTTGAATCCTTCGTCCGCATCGTACGCACACACGAGCGTGATGCCGAAGCGTTTGAAATACGCCTGCATCAAGGCAGAGTGCTTGCGGTCGTCATCGATCAGGAGAACCTTGGCCATGGGGAGATTCTAACGCGTGGAGCGGTGCTTTTGGCCAGGTATATTCAGTGCGAAACAAAAGGATACATTCTGAAATCTTCCTGAAAACCTTTCTTTGCCGGGTCCTGTGATACTGGAGGTCCTGCAATTGATAGCTGCACCAAGGCGCGGCGACGCGCATCCCCTGCTTCTCCCCACCTCGCGTGGGGATTTTTTTTGGCGCCGGGCAACAGCTGTGTACCGGGTATCCTGCAGCTATACTTCGAGGATCATGCCGGTTCCTCTCTTTCCGCTAAATACTGTGCTCTTCCCCGGTGGCCCGCTGCCGCTGCGGGTTTTCGAGCCCCGCTATCTCGATATGATCAGTCGCTGCATGAAGGAAGACGCAGCATTCGGGGTCCTGCTGATCCGTCACGGTCATGAGACCGGACCGGCAACGACCCACGAGGTCGGCACACTCGCACGCGTGACGGACTGGTACCAGGGCAGCGACGGGTTGCTCGGTATCACTGCCATCGGCGGGGAGCGCTTCCGCCTGTTGTCGGCCGAGCGGCGGGACGATGGCCTGAATGTCGGTGAAGTCGAAGTATTGCCCCCTGTTCCGTCGATGGCACTGCCCGATGAGTACAGGGCACTGCCGCCAATTCTCGACAGCGTGCTGGATGACCTCGGGCGTCTTTATGAGAACCTGGAGCGCCGCCACGACGACGCTGTGTGGGTGGCCTGGCGGTTCATGGAGATTTTGCCGATCGATCTCGAGACCAAACAGGCGATGCTCGAAAATGACGACATCGGCGCCTGCCTCAAGCTGATCCGGGGAGTCTTGCACCCGTAAATAGTAGGGTATTTACCCATATGACTCTCCCATCAGGCCGTTAGACTCGGGCAGGTATGAATTCGTCTGCGCGCAACAAGCTGCTACTCATCGCCTCGCTGGCGATGCTGTCGCTGCGGGCGTTGACGCCGGACGGCTACATGCCGGGCAGTCCCGGCAGCGGCCTCCTGTATGAACTCTGCCCGTCCGGGATGCCTGTCGAGATCATGCAGGCACTCGCGGGTGGCGAGCATCATCATCATGGTCATGGCGACGACAATTCCAGTGCTGTATCGGGGACCGAGCAATGCCCGATCGGCCACATGCTGGTGTCCGCCCTGGCCGCGGACACCGGACCGCAACCTGAAATCGTAGCCGGTACCGACGTACCCGGTCGAGGCGCCCGTCGCGGTTGTCTTATTACTCGATTTCGACCGCCTACCGGTCAAGAGCCCCTCCAGCCTGATAGCACCTGATGACTCTTTTTGGCGGGACATTTGTGCTCCCGCCTGTGCTATCCAGGAGAAAACATTGAATTATTCTAGAAGCGCAGCCGGTATGGCTGCATTGCTGCTGTCTGCCGCCGTCGGCGCCCAGCAGCCGGCGAGCGGTGCCGAAACCGAAGTGGACGAAGTTGTTGTCGTCGGCCGAACGGTTTCGACAGGTCTCGCCCAGATCCAGGTCGATCGCGAGATGCTGGTGGACACGGCGACCGTACTCAAAGACATACCGGGTGCGAACGTGAACGCCAACGGGCCGGTGACAGGCATTGCCCAGTACCGGGGCATGTACGGCGATCGCGTTGCAGTCGTCATCGATCACCTCGGCATTGTCTCGGGCGGTCCGAATGCGATGGATGCCCCCTTGTCCTATGCGTCCCCCATGATCACTGAGGGCCTCGCCGTGTCGCGCGGTGTCGCCAGCGTATCCCTGGCACCCGAGTCCATCGGTGGCCACATGGGGGTGCGCCTGTCGCGTGGTGAATTCAGCCAGGCAGACCCTGCAATGTCAGGGTTTGTTGGTACGCGTTACTCGGCGAACGGCAACGTCAGCACGTCAGCCGGCAGGCTCACGCTGGCCGGAACGACCAACAAGGTGTCGTTGATCGCGGAGGTTGACGATGGCGATGACATCACGACGCCGGTTGGCGCCGTGCGACCTTCGCGGCTGCATCGCGAGCGTGCGGATCTGAGTTACGCGTTCGCGGGCGAGTCCGTGGACCTGCAGTTCTACGTTGGCAGGCTCGACACCGAGGACACCGGAACGCCGGCGTTGCCGATGGATATACGCTTCATCAAGACAGACCTGGCGGGCGCGCTCGGCTCGGTCGACTTCAGCGACACGTTCTCGCTGAACATGCGCGTCGGCTGGAACGACGTCGAACACCTGATGGACAACTTCGGGCTGCGACAGGCGCCGCTGCCAATGGCGCAGCGGCAGAATCTCACCACCGGCACGGGCGGGCAGGTGAGTGCCGATGCTGACATTGCGCTGGCAGCGTCGACGCTGAAGTTCGGCGTCGACCTCACAGGGGCAGATCACGAGGCGACGATTACCAACCCGAATAACGCGATGTTCCGTGTCGACAATTTCGTGGACGTGACAAGAGATGTCGTGTCGGCGTTCCTTGAGTGGCGGCGTGACAGGGAGCGTGGCGATCTGGAACTCGGCTTGCGTCTCAAGCGCGTCCAAGCAAACGCCGGAGAGGTCAGTACCAGTGGCATGATGGGTGATATGGGCACCCGCGTTGATTTGCTGGCTGACGCGTTTAATGCCGCAAACCGAGACCTGACCTGGGACTCCGTGGATGCCGTTCTCAAGTATCGGCTGCCTATCGGTGACGATTCCGAATGGCGGTTCGAACTTGGCAGCAAGACACGGGCGCCGTCCTACCAGGAGCTTTACCTGTGGCTGCCGCTGCAAGCGACTGGCGGTCTTGCTGACGGCCGCAGCTATATCGGCGGTTTGGGTCTCGACGCCGAGCGCTCCAATGAAATCACGATTGGCTATGGCTGGGAGGATGGCCGCGTTACGGTTTCGCCACAGATCTTCTTTCGTCGGGTAGACGGCTACATCCAGGGGGTCCCGTCGGCCAACATGCTAGCGAACATGGTTTCCCAGATGATGACCGGGGCCCCGGCGCTGGAGTTCGCGAACGTTGATGCCGAGATCTACGGTGTTGACCTCGCCTTCAAAGTCGAGCTGGCCGAGCATTGGTACGTGGACGGCATTGCATCCTACGCGCGTGGACGCAGGACAGACGTTAGCGACAATCTGTACCGGCTGGCGCCGCCGAATGCCAGCCTGGGCCTGACCTTTGAACGCGAATCGCTGTCCGCGACGGCGGAGGTAGTGGCTTACGCGAGGCAGGACAAGGTTTCCACCTACAACGACGAGCAGGCGACGCCAGGTTACGGACTCGTCAACGCGGCGCTTGCCTGGTATCCGCTCGACGCGCTGCGCCTGGAGGTGCGCGTCGACAACCTGTTCGACAAGGCCTACCAGGACCACGTCGCCGGTATCAACCGCGCCAACGGGTCCGACATTCCTGTCGGAGAGAGACTCTACGGCGCCGAGCGGACCCTGTCCGCCGGCGTGATATTCAACTTCTAGAGCGTCGCAAAGACCCGGCCTGCGGCGGCGATGGTCTTATCGAGATCATCGTCGCTGTGTGCCGCCGAGACGAACCCGGCCTCGAAAGCTGACGGCGCCAGGTAGACGCCTTCCTCCAGCATGCCGTGGAAGAATCGCTTGAACCGTGCGACATCGGCGGCCGCAACCTGCGCGTAGGAGCGCACCGGGCCGGCATCCGTAAAGACCAGGCCAAACATGCCACCCTCGGCCTCGACCGCTACCGGGATGCCAGCGTCGGCCGCACTGGCCGCGAGTCCATCGACCAGCTTCCGTGTTTTGGCCGTAAGCGACGTCCAGAAAGCGTCATCGTCAATCTTCTCGAGCGTCTTGAGGCCGGCCGCCATGGCTACCGGGTTGCCGGACAATGTACCGGCCTGGTAGACCGGGCCATCCGGCGCGATGCTGGCCATCACCTCCGCGCGGCCGCAGTAGGCAGCCGCAGGCATGCCGCCGCCTATGACCTTGCCGAGCGTGGTGATGTCGGGCTCTATTTTGAAGATGGACTGGGCACAGCCCCTGGCCACACGAAAACCTGTCATGACCTCGTCGAAGATCAGGAGAGCGCCGGCCCGGGTGCATTCGTCACGCAGCGTCTCGTGGAATCCGGGGACCGGCGGCACCATGTTCATGTTTCCGGCAATGGGCTCCACGATAACGCACGCGATCTGGTCACCGATTTCGGCGAACGCAGCTTTGACCCCGTCGATATCGTTATAGGACAGTGTGATTGTGTGTTCGGCGAGACCCGCCGGCACGCCCGGCGAACTTGGAACGCCGAGTGTCAGCGCGCCCGACCCGGCTTTGATCAGCAGGGAGTCTGAGTGGCCGTGGTAGCAGCCTTCGAACTTGACGATTTTGTCGCGACCGGTATGACCGCGCGCCAGGCGGATGGCGCTCATCGTAGCCTCGGTGCCGGAACTGACCATGCGGACCTTGTCTACCGACGGCAGCATGGCGCAGATCTTTTCGGCGATCCTTGTCTCCAGCGTACAGGGGGCACCGAAGCTGAGTCCGAGTTTCGCCGTATTGATAACGGCGTCGATCACGTCCGGGTCCGCGTGGCCAAGAATCATGGGTCCCCATGAACCGACATAATCAATATATTCCTTGCCGTCTTCGGCCAGGAAGTGGCTGCCTTTGGCGCTCTTGAAGAAGACGGGTTCGCCACCGACACTGGCGAATGCGCGGACCGGGGAATTCACGCCGCCGGCGATGACCTGCTGCGCATCGGTAAAAAGACTCATGGGTTTCCTCCTGAAGAGGAGCGGATGCTACCGGAGTCCTGCCGGCTCGCTCAACTGTTGAATACCGAGACCCCGCTTCGCCAACAGGGCCGGGACGCCTTCATTGCCCACCAGGTGCAACGCCCCCACGATACAGAGGTAATCCTGATCGTCGTCAAGCCAGCCGGCGATGGCCTCTGTCCAGCGGCGGTTGCGACTCGTTATCAGGACTTCATTGAGTTCGGCCTGTTCTTCAATTGAAGCGAGCAGGCCGCTCTCGAGCAGGCTCATGTCGCCATGACGCCAGGCATCGATGAGCGCGTCGATCGACCCGTCCAGTGTGGCACCTTCGGCGAGTGCCTGGATGAGCATCTCGCTTTGTACATCGAGAGGCAGGCCGTCCAGGAAGGCCAGCTGCTCGTCGACCGTCTCGAGGCCCTCTATCGGTTTGCCGTCGCGGGCGGCACGTGCGGTCATGGTCATCTCGACGCCGAGCAGCGGATTGAAGCCGATGCGATACAGCAACATGATCTCCACGGTTATGGCCGCGAGCCATGGCTCGCTTTGCGCCAGCATGTCGAGCGGAATATCGACCGCGGCTGCCAACTCCTCGGCTCGCAAGTACGCGTCGTCGCCCATCAGGTCGCGCAGGGTGGTGCCGTCGCTCATGACCCCGGCGCGATTGAACGCCATTTGCGTGTACGCCGCGTCCATGTCGTCCATGTCGAGTTCCATGACGATGACTTCGGCGTCGACGTAGGCGGCGTCGATCACGCCTGGTAGCGGGTGGTCCTGTTCGCGCAGCATGTGAATGGAACCCAGTATGTAAACGGAGTTGGTCTTACCGTCGACTCGCCACATCGTGACGGGATGACCGGGCTCGTCGGCCCAGGCGAGAGTCCCGCCAACGCAAAGCAGGGCCGCGCAGACGAATGTGCTTAGCCGTCGACCCACACGAGCTCGCTGGCGACGCTGCCGTCGCTGTTAAGTGCCAGGCGGCGATAGGCCGGAGGTTTGTCGTCAACCGCGAAAATGTCGCTGCCCGGCTTGAACTGGGCACAGGTCGATGGCGTCGCCATAATGCGAATGCCTTCGTAATCGTCGTCGTAGTCCTGGTGGACATGGCCAAACGCGACGGCACGAATGCGTCCGAGCATCCGCAGGCGTTCCAGGACTTCGTCACCGTTGTTGAGACCGACACTATCCAGCCACTTGCTGCCCATCGGCACGGGCGGATGGTGCAGGCAGACCATGACGTGTTTCGCTGGACTCCGGGCCACAATATCGGACAGGCGGTCGAGTTCTTCTGTCGCAACTTCGCCCCCGGCGGCGCCGCTGACACAGCTGTCTATGCCAACCAGCAGCCAGTCGCCGATCTCCTCGTACGCACAATAGGAAAAGGGCGGCCGACAACAAACCGGCTGCATCAGGTCGCGGATATCGTGATTGCCTGGCACGCAATGGGTGCGGAGTTTGAGCGGCAGGAGCAGCTCACGAAAATTATCGTAGGCCTCGGCCGTATCGTCCTGAATGATGTCGCCCGTGACGACAACGCGGTGGGCACGCCAGTCGCCAGCCGCGTAATGGGCAAGAACCTTCTGAAGCGAAGCCCGCGTGTTAGTGCCACGCAGGCTGCCTTCCGGGTCGGCGAACAGATGCGGGTCTGTCAGGTGCAGCACCCGAACCTGGTCGTTTATGCCTTCCGTCGTCGCTTGAATAGGCGCTTTCCCAATGTCAGTACTTAGTACCGATAGTGCTCAGGCTTGTACGGACCGTCTTTATCCACGCCGATGTACTTCGCCTGTTCGTCCGACAGTTCGGTGACCTTGGCACCAATACGGTTGAGGTGCAAGCGAGCCACCTTCTCGTCCAGGTGCTTCGGTAGAACGTAGACCTTCTTCTCGTAGTTTTCACCGTTCTGCCACAACTCGATCTGTGCCAGCACCTGGTTGGTGAACGAGTTGGACATCACGAAACTCGGGTGGCCCGTGGCGCAACCGAGGTTAACGAGTCGGCCTTCGGCCAAGAGAATGATGCGCTTGCCGTCAGGGAAGATGACGTGATCAACCTGTGGCTTGATGTTCTCCCACTCGTACTGGTGCAGGTAGGCGACGTCGATCTCGTTGTCGAAGTGGCCGATATTGCAGACGATTGCCTGATTTTTCATACGAGCCATTTGTGGGCCCGAGACAACATGGTAGTTACCGGTTGCGGTGACGACGATATCGGCCTGGTCGCACACCTCGTCGAATTTGACGACACGGTAGCCTTCCATCGCCGCCTGCAGCGCGCAGATCGGATCGATTTCCGTGACCCAGACGGTTGCGCCGAGACCGCGAAGCGACTGCGCACAGCCTTTACCAACGTCGCCAAATCCGCAAACAACCGCGATCTTGCCGGCGATCATGACGTCGGTGGCGCGTTTGATGCCGTCGACGAGCGACTCGCGGCAACCGTAGAGGTTGTCAAACTTGGACTTGGTCACCGAATCATTGACATTGAATGCAGGGCACATGAGCGACTCGTCCGCCATCATGTCGTAGAGGCGTTTCACACCGGTCGTCGTTTCCTCGGACAGGCCTTTGACGCCTTTCATGATCTCGGGATATTTCTCGTGCAGCACCAGCGTCAGGTCGCCGCCATCATCGAGGATCATGTTCGGCTGCCAGTCGTCGGGACCATTGATGGTTTGCTCGACGCACCACCAGTATTCATCCTCGGTCTCGCCTTTCCAGGCAAAAACCGGAATGCCCGCTGCTGCAATTGCGGCGGCGGCATGGTCCTGTGTCGAAAAAATGTTGCAGGAGGACCAGCGGATGTCGGCGCCGAGTTCCTTGAGGGTCTCGATCAGCACAGCCGTCTGGATAGTCATATGCAGGCAGCCGGTCAGGCGCACGCCGTCGAGCGGCTTCTGGCCCTTGTATTCCTCGCGCAGCGCCATGAGACCGGGCATTTCCGTCTCGGCTATGGCGATTTCCTTGCGGCCCCAGGCAGCCAGCGAAATGTCGGCAACCTTGTAGTCGTTCTTTTGAATGGCAACAGCTTCGCTGCTCATGGTGTCTCTCCTGCTGTGTTCGGTATTAGGTGCCAGTCACCCTATTTCCGACCAGGAAATAGGGTGACTGGCACCCTGTTAGTTGGCGGCGTCTCGCAACGCGTCAGCCTTGTCTGTGTGTTCCCAGGTCAGGTCGATGTCTTCCCGGCCAAAGTGTCCGTAGGCGGCAGTCTGCTTGTAGATCGGCCTGATCAGGTCGAGCATGGTCAGGATGCCATACGGGGTCAGATCGAAGTGCTCGCGAATCAGTTCCGTCAATTTTGTATCAGAAAGTTTCCCGGTACCGAAGGTGTGCACGGAAATCGAAGTGGGTTCCGCGACGCCGATGGCGTAGGACACCTGGATCTCGCAGCGTTCGGCCAGGCCGGCGGCGACGATATTCTTGGCGACGTAACGCGCCGCGTAGGCGGCTGAGCGATCGACCTTCGACGGATCCTTGCCGGAAAACGCCCCACCACCGTGGCGGGCAGAGCCACCGTAGGTGTCGACAATGATCTTGCGTCCCGTGAGTCCACAGTCGCCCATCGGCCCGCCGATCTCGAAGCGGCCGGTCGGATTGATGTGGTACTTCGTCTTCTTGCTGACGAGATCCGCGGGGATGATCGGTTTGATGATCTCTTCCATCACACCTTCGCGCAGGTCGTCCATCGTTACGTCAGGATCGTGCTGCGATGACAGGACGATGGCATCGATGGCCACCGGCTTGTTGTTTTCATAGACAAACGTGACCTGGCTCTTCGCGTCAGGGCGCAGGTACGGCAGTGTGCCGTTCTTGCGGACTTCCGATTGCCGCTTCACGAGACGGTGCGCATAGGTTATTGGAGCCGGCATGAGCACTTCAGTCTCATTGGTCGCGTAGCCGAACATCAGGCCCTGGTCGCCGGCGCCCTGTTTTTCGGCCGATTCGCGGTCCACACCCATGGCGATGTCGCGCGATTGCTTGCCAATGGCATTGAGCACGGAGCAGGAGGCGCCGTCAAAGCCCATGGCCGAACTGTTGTAGCCGATCTCGAGTACGGTGCTACGCACGATATCTTCGATGTCTACCCAGGCTGATGTCGTTACTTCGCCGGCGACGATAGCGACGCCGGTTTTGACCATCGTCTCAACGGCCACGCGGGCCCTGGGGTCCTCGGCGATGATGGCGTCGAGTATCGCATCCGAGATCTGGTCGGAAATCTTGTCAGGGTGACCCTCGGATACGGATTCCGAGGTAAACAGAAATGCATCAGTCATGATTCTCATGGGTTCCAAACGAAGGGGTGGCGCATTGTACCCTTGATGCCGCCCTCTATAACAGGGAAAATGCGCGCCTCGCTGTTGCGATTTTCTCCTCCAAATCCAGGCCCTCGAGGCCAAAGACAGGTCCCATGTCACAACAAGCTGCAACCGCCGGCCAACCCGCCCGGCGCGATCTCGCGAATGCGATCAGAGCCCTGAGTATGGATGCCGTGCAGGCCGCGAACTCAGGCCACCCCGGCGCACCGATGGGGATGGCGGATATCGCCGAAGTCCTCTGGCGTGACTACCTCAAACATAATCCGGCCAACCCACGCTGGGCGGATCGCGATCGTTTCGTGTTGTCCAATGGCCATGGCTCGATGCTGCTGTACAGCCTTTTGCACCTGACGGGCTATAAAGACTTTACGATCGATCAGCTGCGGAATTTCCGGCAGTTGGGTTACATAACCGCGGGTCACCCGGAATTCGAGGCTGGTGGCCCGGTCGAGACCACGACGGGTCCGCTCGGACAAGGCGTCACAAACGCGGTGGGCATGGCGATGGCCGAGAAGATGCTCGCTGCCGAATTCAATCGCCCCGGGCATGACATCGTCGATCACAAGACCTGGGTGTTCGTCGGCGATGGCTGCCTCATGGAAGGCATTTCGCACGAAGCGTGCTCGCTCGCCGGAACACTGAAACTGGGCAAGCTGATCTGCCTGTACGACGACAACAACATTTCGATCGATGGTAATACCGCGGGCTGGTTTACCGACGACACGGCGAAGCGTTTCGAAGCCTACGGCTGGCAAGTCATCCCGAATGTTGATGGTCATGATGCTGCGGCCATCGCCGCGGCCATTGAGCAGGCCGTTGCGGATGGTGAGCGCCCGACAATGATCTGCTGCAAGACGATCATCGGTTTCGGCGCACCGAACAAGCAGGGCACGGCATCCACACACGGCGCGCCGCTGGGCGACGATGAGATCGCGGCCGCGCGCAAGGAACTCGGCTGGAATTCGCCGCCCTTCGACATCCCGGCGGCCATTGCCGCTGCCTGGGATGGCCGGGACCAGGGTGCGGCGGCGGAGTCGGGCTGGAACGAGGCCTTTGCCGCCTACAACGCGGAATATCCGGAGCTGGCCGCAGAGTATGCGCGCCGCATGGCCGGCAAACTGCCGCACGGCTGGTGCAAACACGCCGACAAGTCGATTGCCGAGATCGACGCGGAAGGCGCCAAGATGGCAACTCGCCAGGCCTCGCTCCGTGCCCTGAACGCGTTCGCCCCGTTTCTGCCGGAGATGGCGGGCGGGTCGGCTGACCTCACGGGCTCGAACCTGACCAGGCATGCCGGGTCAACGCCGATCTCGGGTGACGATGCCAGGGGCAACTATGTCTGGTTCGGCGTTCGCGAGTTCGGCATGACAGCGATCTGCAACGGCCTGCGCCTGCATGGCGGCTTCATTCCGTACTCCGGAACGTTCCTGACGTTCTCCGATTACTCGCGCAATGCGCTGCGCATGGCCGCGCTGATGAAGATTCAGACTATCCTCGTTTACACCCACGACTCGATTGGCCTGGGCGAGGATGGGCCGACGCACCAGCCGGTCGAGCACACGGCATCGCTGCGCCTGATGCCAAACATGAGTGTCTGGCGTCCCTGCGACACGGTCGAGACCGCCGTGGCCTGGCGATACGCAATCGACAACGAAACCGGGCCGACCAGCCTGGTCCTGACACGGCAGGGTGTGCCACACCAGCAACGCACGGCGGAACAGATTGCGAACATCGCGCGTGGCGGATACGTATTGAAGGATTGTGCAGGAACACCCGATATTCTGCTTATCGCAACAGGTTCTGAAGTCCAACTGGCCGTCTCGGCTGCCGCAGCGCTGGCAGCCGACGGTATCGCGGCGCGCGTCGTGTCGATGCCCAGCACCGATGTGTTCGATGCACAGGACGCTGACTACCGCGAGTCGGTATTGCCGGCAGCTGTCACAGCACGCGTCGCAATCGAGGCGGGTGTCACGGATGGCTGGTGGCGCTACGTCGGTATGGCGGGGCAGGTTGTCGGGCTGGATCGTTTCGGCGAGTCGGCGCCTGCGAATGAACTGTTTGAACATTTCGGCTTCACGACCGACAACGTCGTCGCGATCGCCAAAGACGTACTGAATTAATTACTGGAGAAGAAAAACATGGCAATTAAGATCGGAATCAACGGCTACGGCCGCATCGGGCGCAATATTGTTCGCGCCATTCATGAATACGGCCGTACCGACGAGTTCGACGTGGTTGCGCTGAACGATCTCGGTGATGCCGAGACGAACGCTCACCTCACGCGTTACGACACGGCACATGGCAAGTTCGCGGGCACAGTCGAAGTCGACGGTGGCGATATCATCGTTAATGGCGATCGTATCAAGGTCTTTGCCGAACGCGACCCGGCGAAGCTGCCGTGGGGCGAGCTCGGCGTTGATGTCGTGTTCGAGTGCACGGGCCTGTTCCGGACGGCTGAGACCGCTGGCAAACATATCGCCGGTGGCGCGAAGAAAGTCGTGATTTCAGCACCCGGTGGTGCCGATATCGACGGTACGTTCGTCTACGGCGTGAATGACAGCGAACTCACGGCTGCCCACACCATCATCTCCAATGCATCCTGCACGACGAACTGTCTTGCACCGCTCGTAAAACCGCTGCACGAAGCCATTGGTGTCAAGCATGGCATCATGACGACGATTCACGCATACACCAACGACCAGGTCCTGACCGATGTCTATCACAAGGACCTGCGGCGCGCGCGTTCGGGCACGATGTCGCAGATTCCGACAAGCACGGGCGCGGCGAAAGCGGTTGGTCTCGTATTGCCGGAGCTCAATGGCAAGCTGGATGGCTTCTCGATGCGTGTTCCGACCATCAACGTTTCGTGTGTCGATCTGACGTTCGTGGCTTCACGTGCGACGACAGTTGAAGAGATTAACGACGTACTTCGCGCCGCCAGCGAAGGCCCGCTGAAGGGCATCCTGGCTTACAACGAAGCGCCGCTGGTATCCGTCGACTTCAATCACGATCCGGCGTCATCGACCTACGATTCCACGCTGACCAAGGTTATCGACGGCACGCTCGTCAAGGTTCTGTCGTGGTACGACAATGAGTGGGGCTTCTCGAATCGCATGCTCGACACAACCGTCGCGCTGATGAACGCGAAGTAATCTCAAGACAAAGCAGACCAGGGAAGCAGCATGGCCGTCATCAAGATGTCCGACGTAGCGTTGTCGGGCAAGCGCGTTCTAATTCGTGAAGATCTGAATGTCCCCGTCACCGACGGGGTGGTGACAAGCGATGCTCGCATCCGGGCCGCCTTGCCAACGATCAGGGCGGCACTGGAGGCGAATGCCGCTGTCATGCTGATGTCCCACCTCGGGCGCCCGACAGAGGGACAGCCCGAGGACAAGTTCTCGCTGCAGCCCGTCGCCGATTGTCTTGGCAAATTGCTGGATCGCGACGTGCCTCTCGTCAAGGACTGGATAGACGGTGTCGACGTGGCGCCCGGCGATGTCGTGCTCCTCGAGAATGTCCGCTTCCTGGAGGGCGAGAAGAAGTGCGATGAGGCGCTGTCCAGGAAGATGGCGGCGCTGTGCGATGTGTTTGTGATGGATGCATTCGGCACGGCGCATCGCGCGCAGGCGAGCACTTACGGCGTAGGCGAGTTCGCACCCGTTGCCTGCGCAGGCCCGTTGCTTGCCGGTGAACTCGCCGCACTCGCAAAAGCGCTCGATAATCCGGCGCGACCCTTCGTCGCCATTGTGGGTGGCTCCAAGGTGTCGACCAAGCTGACCGTGCTGGACGCGCTGGCTGACAAGGTCGACACGTTGATCGTCGGCGGTGGCATTGCGAATACGTTCATTGCGGCAGAGGGCCACGGTGTCGGCAAGTCATTGTACGAGGCCGACATGCTCGATACGGCACGTGAACTTGCGGCCAACAAGGATGATCGCGCGGCAATACCCGTGCCTGTCGATGTCATCTGCGCCGATGCGTTCGCGGCTGACGCAACGGCATCGATCCGGTCTGTCGCGGAGGTGGCGGCAGACGAGATGATCCTGGACATCGGGCCGGAGACGGCGAAGCGTTTTGCCAGGATTCTCGAAAGCGCTGGCACGATCATCTGGAATGGGCCGGTGGGCGTATTTGAGTTTGATGCCTTCGGCGATGGCACCAAGGTGCTGGCCGAAGCCATTGCGGCAAGCCATGCGTTCTCGGTCGCGGGCGGCGGCGACACGCTGGCCGCGATAGACAAGTACGGCGTCAGCGATGGCATTTCCTACATTTCTACCGGCGGCGGCGCGTTCCTGGAGTTTGTCGAAGGCAAGACCTTGCCGGCCGTCGAGATGCTGGAACGGCGAGCTAGCCAGGCGTAGGCCATGGCCCGGTGATGGCCAGCGTCATCCCCGGATGCTGGATATTCACGAACAGGATATTGCCGTCCGGCGAGAAGCACGCGCCCGCAAGTTCCGAATGGGAATACGTGTTGTCGGCCAGGGCGTACTGACTGCCGTCCGGGCGGATACCCACGAGGCCGCAATGGCCGGCGGTGTCTTCACAGAGAATCAGGTCGCCCCAGGGGGCCATTGTCAGGTTATCGGCGTTCTGCAAGAGCGCATCCTGGCCAGATTCGGCGATCAGCATCAGTTCGCCCGGCTTGGCCTGTTCTTGCGGTGTTCCCTCGTAGGGACTCGGTTTGTAGGTAAATACCTGGCCAAGCTGCGCGCGCCCGCCATTGGTGCAGGTAAAGGCGAAGCGGTCGCCAGCCGCACAGAGCCCTTCGCCTCGGGCGAATGTTGCCGCGCCAAGCTTTGCTCCGGTCAGCCGCAGGTCATTGTCTGCAGGGTCCGGGTTGCCGACATCGACCCACGCAGTCGCATACGGCTTGTTCAGGACGACATCCGGCGTGGCGGACCAGTTATGCGTAGGCGCAGACGGACGGTTTCTTATGACCAGCGCCTGCAATAGGCCGCCCTCGATGAGTTTGCCCGGCACGTCCGGAATGTAGCGGTAGAACAGGCCGTAGTGCCGGTCCTCGGTCATGTAAACGATCCCGGTTGGCTCGTGGACGGCACAGGCCTCATGCTCGAAGCGCCCCATTGCCTTGATCGGCACGGCCTCGACGAGTTCGTCGCTGTAAGCGTCAACTTCGAAAACATAGCCATGCTTGCGATCACGCCTGGCCTCGGCGTCAAAGTACCGGATGCTGCCTTCGTACTCGAAACATTCCTCGCAGGATAGCCAGCTGCCCCAGGGGGTCGCACCGCCGGCGCAGTTGTACTCGGTGCCGCCGAGGCTCAGGAATTGCCGTTCGGTCGTTTGCGTTCCCGGGTTGTAGATTGTCGTTGTGGTTCCGCCGGCACCGGGCGTTACCTCGCCGCCGCGATCGTAGAAGCGGCTTTTCATCGTTTCCGGCAGGTCTGGCCAGCGTTCGTGAAACGGCCGAACCTCGGCCCAGTCCGGCATGAGTTCGTGGTTGCAGACCAGGCGGATAGTGCCATCGTCGCCCGGGAACGCTGCCATACCATCATGACGAGTAGGTACCAGCAGGCCGTCGCTCATTGGGTCTCCGGCACGCGAGACGATCGTGTAGCTGAAACCTTCGGGGAGGTCGAGAACCTGATCGGCATCCGGCCTGAGCCGGTTTTCCGCGGCTTTCTGCTGGCAGGCGCTGGTAATTGACGGTGTTACCGCGGCGGCGGCAATACCCTGCAGGAAACGGCGGCGGTTATACATAGGACTCGCGTGAGCGGCAATTCTGTATGCAGCATAGACCCGCAAGGTGACAACGGGAAGACAATGCCGAGATTTCTAGCGCAGAATGGAACCGGGCTGTGCAATAATCGCGCGCATGCTGAGACGAACCAAGATAGTCGCGACGCTGGGTCCAGCGTCAGAGCGGCCCAAGATGCTGCGCAAAATGATCGAGTCCGGACTGGACGTTGCGCGCCTGAATTTTTCACATGGCACGGCGGACGAGCATCGTGAACGTGCGCGCCAGGTGCGCAAAGCCGCCAACGATTGCCGTCGGGACGTCGGCCTGCTCGGTGACTTGCAGGGGCCGAAAATCCGGGTCATGCGATTCAAGAGGGGCAGCGTGCATCTCGAGACGGGCGCGTCGTTTTTTCTCGACAGTACGCTGGGTCTGAATGAAGGAACCAGGAAAGGTGTCGGCGTTGCACTCGATACCTTGCATGAGGACGTCAGGAAGAGCGATATCCTGTTGCTCAACGATGGCCTGATTTCACTGCACGTCGACAAGGTTGACGGCACCCGTATCCACACCACCGTCGTTGACGGCGGGATTCTCTCCGACCACAAGGGTATCAATCTGAAGGGTGGCGGCCTGTCGGCGCCTGCCCTGACCGACGTCGATCGGGAAAACATCAAGTTGGCGGCCGAGTTGAAAATCGACTTTCTCGCCGTATCGTTTGTGCGTAACGGCGCCGACGTCGAAGAGGCACGCCGGCTGTTCCTGGCGGCCGGGGGCAACGGCCAGATTGTCGCCAAGATTGAACGTACAGAAGCCGTCGAGGATATCGATTCAATCATCGCGGCAGCAGACGTCATCATGGTTGCGCGCGGCGACCTGGGCGTCGAGATGGGTTATGCCGGCCTCACGGGTATCCAGAAGAAACTCATTCGCAAGACGCGCAAGGCACACAAGGTCGTGATTACGGCGACCCAGATGATGGAGTCGATGATTGAAAACCCGATTCCGACTCGCGCCGAAGTATCCGACGTGGCGAATGCGGTTATCGACGGCACGGACGCCGTCATGCTGTCGGGAGAAACCGCGGTCGGCAAGCACCCGGACAAGGCGATCCAGGCGATGGCAGAAGTGTGCGTCGGCGCCGAGCGCTTCCAGGTGCCTCAAGGCGCCACGCAACGCGTGGCGGAACAATTCGCGCGCGTGGATGAGGCGATCGCGATGGCTGCGATGTACACCGCGAACCATCTGCATGTCGCCGCCATCATTGCCTTGACGGAGTCCGGATCGACTGCCCTGTGGATGTCACGTGTGCGATCCGACATCCCGATCTACGCATTGACGCCGCACAAAGGGACCAGCCGCCGGGTTACGCTCTATCGTGGTGTCTACCCGATCGAGTTTGAAATCGACGTGGACAAGCCGAAGGATCTCTACCGGGATATCTTCAAGAAGCTGGTCGCGCATGGACATGCCAAAGTTGGCGATCTCGCAATCCTGACCAAGGGCGACCAGGATGGCGTATCAGGCAGTACCAATGCACTCAAGATCCTGGAGGTCACCGACGAATGATCGGGAAAGCGCTCCGGCGGATACTGGGTGGTGCGGTATTGCTGCTCGCGCTTGTCCTGCTGGTGATGTGGCTCGGTTTGCGGGCAAGTCTGCCGATACTCGACGGCGAGGTCAGTGTCACGGGCATCGACGATGTTGTCACCATCACGCGCGACGCCAGCGGGATTCCCGTCATAAGCGCATCGAGTCGCGACGATCTGGCCTTTGCGACCGGTTTCGCGCACGGTCAGGATCGGTTCTTCCAGATGGACCTGATTCGCCGCAAGGCGGCCGGTGAACTGTCCGAACTGGTCGGCGCGGCCGCCATCGACGCGGACAAGCGCTATCGATTTCATCGCTTCCGCGCGCGCGCAGGGGCTGTGCTGGACGCCGCGACCGAAGCGGATCAGGCACTCATGCAGTCCTATGCGGCAGGTGTCAACGCCGGGCTGAACTCGCTCCGCGCGAAGCCCTTCGAATACTTCGTGCTGGGCAGCGAGCCGAGGGAGTGGGAAGCGCTGGATTCATTACTTGCCGTGTACGCCATGTACATGGACCTCAATGACTCCCGGGCCACCAAGGAAATCCGCCGCGGCTTGGCGCACAGCATTCTGCCCGCGGAAGTCTATGCCTGGATGTATCCGCAGGGGACCTCGTGGGACGCGCCGATCATGGGCCCACCGCTCGAGATGCCGCCGATTCCTGCGGCCGACGTTTTTTCGATCCGCGACGTGCCCGACAACGCACCATTTGCGAAAGAGCAGGGGCGCTATCCACTGCGTGGCAGTAACAACTGGGCGGTATCCGGTGCACTGACGCCGAATGGGCGTGCCCTGGTCGCGAACGACATGCATCTCGGACACAGCGTACCGAACATCTGGTACCAGGCGCGCCTGCGAGTCGTTGGTCCGGATGGACGCGATGTCACCGGTGTAACGTTGCCAGGATCGCCATTCGTTATCAGCGGCAGTAACACGCGGGTGGCCTGGGGATACACGAACAGCTACGGCGACTGGACCGATGCCGTGGTGCTGAAACCCGGTGCCCGCGAGGGTACCTACCAGACGCCGGAGGGCGACAGAGCATTCGTCACACAGGTCGAGACGATCAATGTCAAAGGCGAAGACCCGGTTACCTTCGAGATCAGGGAAACGATCTGGGGCCCGGTCGTCGATGATATCGAGTACCCGGGTGGCGAAGTGGCCGTTAGCTGGATCGCGCACAAGCCTGAAGGCATCAACCTGAACATGGTGAAGCTCGAGACAGCATCGTCCGTGACCGAGGCGCTCGACATCGCCAATACGATGTCGATGCCACCGCAGAATTTTGTGACCGGCGATGCCGGCGGCAATATCGGCTGGACGATTGCCGGACAGATACCCCGCAAGGCAGGGTTCGACCCGATGTTGCCGGCCGACTGGAGTGACGCACACGGTTGGCAGGGATGGCTGGCGCCGTCGGAATACCCACGCGTGGTGAATCCGGAAAGCGGGCGCATCTGGACGGCCAATGCGCGTGTCGTGGATGCCGACGTCCTGCTACTCGTGGGCGACGGTGGCTATGACCTGGGTGCCAGGGCAGGGCAGATTCGCGACGCATTGTTTGCCAGGGAGATGTTCACGCCAGAGGATATGCTCGCCATTCAATACGACGACCGGGCGCTGTACCTGTCGCGCTGGCGTGATCTGCTGCTGGAGGTGCTGGATGCCGACGCGGTTGCCGCAAATCCGGCACTTGCAGAGTATCGCGAGCTGGCAGAAGGCTGGATACCTCGTGCCGTCCCCGAGTCCGTCGGCTATCGCCTCGTGCGTGCATTCCGTCTCGAGGTTGAGCGGCGTGTCTTTCATGCGCTGATGACTCCCGTACGCGAAGCCTACGGCGAGGATGTCAGGCTGCGGCTGAGCAACCAGTTCGAGGGGCCGCTCTGGTCGCTGGTGACAGAGCAACCCCTGCACCTGTTGCCACGGGACTACGAGAGTTGGCAGGAACTCATGATTGCGGCCGCCGAGCAGAACATCGCCTGGTTTGCCGAGAGTTTCGACGGGCCACTGTCGCAGCGAAGTTGGGGGGAAATCAACACCGCGTCGATTCGGCATCCGTTGAGCAGCAGCCTTTCGCTCGTGGGCGAGTATCTCGATATGCCTGCGCAGGCCCTCAACGGCGATCTTGACATGCCGAAGGCGCAAGGGCCGAGTTTCGGGGCTTCGGAGCGCTACGCGGTGTATCCGGGGGATGAGGCGAATAGCATCATGCACATGCCGGCCGGGCAAAGCGGTCATCCGCTGTCGGACTTCTACAGCCGCGGTCACGAAGACTGGGTTGCCGGTCGGGCCAGTCCATTCCTGCCAGGCGAGCCCCGGCATACCCTGACGCTGACCCCCGACAGGCGTTAAGATGGAGGGCCGACAGCAGTTCGGAAAAGCGCATGTCTGACAAAAGATTCACCGGCACCAGTTCCTACATAGCGACGGACGACCTGACGATGGCCGTCAACGCCGCGGTCACACTCGAACGCCCCATCCTCGTGAAAGGGGAGCCGGGCACCGGCAAGACCCAGCTCGCTATCGAGGTTGCCCGTTCTCTCGGTAAACCGCTGCACGAGTGGCACATCAAGTCGACGACCAAGGCACAACAGGGACTTTACGAATACGATGCTGTCGCGCGCCTGCGAGATTCCCAGCTCGGCGACGATCGTGTACACGATATTGCGAATTACATCGTGCGCGGCAAGATCTGGGAGGCATTCGAATCGGAAGAACAACCTGTTTTGCTGATCGATGAAATCGACAAGGCCGACATCGAGTTTCCAAACGATTTGCTGCGCGAACTCGATCGAATGGAATTCTACGTGTACGAGACCAGGCGGCTGGTCGAGGCGCGGCACCGTCCGATCATCGTCATCACGAGCAACAATGAGAAAGAGCTTCCGGACGCGTTCCTGCGGCGCTGTTTCTTCCACTACATCAAGTTTCCGGACCCGGACACGATGGCCGAGATCGTCGATGTCCACTTCCCGAATCTGAAAAAGGACCTGCTGGCTGAAGCGCTCAACGCGTTCTACAAGGTGCGCGATGTGCGTGGCCTGAAGAAAAAGCCGTCGACCTCCGAGTTGCTCGACTGGATCAAGTTGCTGCTCGCCGAGGACATTCCGCCGGAGGCCCTGCGCAGTGAAGGCAAGTCCAGCGCGATTCCGCCGCTTTATGGTGCCCTCTTGAAGAACGAGCAGGACGTGCACCTGTTCGAGCAGCTCGTGTTCCTGGACCGCCGCACGAACCCCCAGTAAGACCATGTTGATCCCGTTCTTCTACATGCTTCGCGAAGGCGGTATGAAGACGTCGATTACCGAGTTGTTGACCTTGCTCGAAGCGATGAAGAAGGGTCTGGCCGGCCAGAGTGTCGACGACTTCTATTACCTCTCCCGGGCCACGCTCGTAAAGGATGAGTCTGAGCTGGATCGCTTCGATCGCATCTTTGGCGCCTACTTCAAAGGCGTTGAAGATTCGCTGAGCGATCTCTTTCAGGAAATACCCGAGGACTGGCTACGCCACCAGGCCGAACTCGTGCTGTCGGAGGAAGAACGCCGGAAGATCGAAGCGCTGGGCGGATTCGAGGCATTGATGCGTGCCTTGCAGGAGCGTCTCGATGAACAGGACGAGCGTCATGAGGGTGGCAGCAAGTGGATCGGCACGGCGGGGACATCGCCTTTCGGTGCCTACGGCTACAACCCGGAGGGCGTGCGAATCGGGCAACAGGGGTCCCGCAATCGCAGCGCGGTCAAGGTATGGGACAAGCGCGAGTATCGGAATCTCGACGACTCGCTGGAGCTCGGCACGCGCAACATCAAGGTGGCCTTGCGTCGGTTGCGTAAATTTGCGCGCGAAGGCGCCGCGGATCAACTTGACCTCGACGACACCATAGACAAGACGGCCCGTAATGCCGGATTGCTCGATATTCGCATGGTTCCCGAACGTCACAACGCAATCAAAGTGCTGCTGTGCCTGGACATCGGGGGCTCAATGGACGATCACGTGCGAGTTTGTGAAGAGATGTTCTCGGCGGCACGCAGCGAGTTCAAGCATCTCGAGTACTTCTATTTCCACAACTTTATCTATGAGAGCCTGTGGAAGGACAATGCCCGGCGTCATTCCGAGAAGACGCCGACTCTCGATATCACGCACAAGTACGCGTCGGATTACAAACTGATATTTGTCGGCGACGCGACGATGAGTCCCTACGAGATTGTGTATGCGGGCGGCAGCGTCGAACACTGGAACGAAGAGCCGGGTGCAGTCTGGATCAAGCGCCTGCTGAATACCTACCCAAAAGCTGTCTGGCTCAACCCGGAACCACGTGAACGCTGGAACTACACCCCTTCAACGAAATTGATTCGCGAGCTTATGGGCGAGCGCATGTACCCGTTGACGATTACGGGGCTGGACGCGGCAATCAGGGAGTTGCACTGAGTATCTTGAGGTCGGCGAGAACCTGTTTGGAGTGCTCGGCCGGCGTTACGTTCTCATAGTGCTTCGCGATCGTGCCATCCGGTCCGACGATAAAAGTCTGCCGCTTGGCGACGATCATGCCGAGCATCCTTGTCTTCACGCCGTAAGCTGTCGAGACTTTTCCCTCGACATCGGCCAGTAACGGAAACGGCAGGCTGTAGCTCTCCGCAAACGCTTTGTGTGATTCAACGTCGTCGAGACTGACTCCGAGAATCTGGGCGTTGAGATCCTTGAACGCAAAAATATTGTCACGAAACTCGCAAGCCTCGGTTGTGCAACCCGGCGTGTCGTCCTTCGGGTAGAAATACAACACGACCCACTGGTCGCGGTAATCCTCGAGCGAATGCAGCTGACCATTCTGGTCCGAAAGCTCGAATTCCGGGGCGACGACCCCGACAGCAGGCTGCGTGCTGGCAATCCCGATGGACGTAAAGCTGAAAATGACGGCTGTGACAGCGACAGCAATGAGTGTGAGTGTAATATTGCGCTTCATGGTACCGGTCCGATTGGCGGACCCACAGTATAATACGAACTTGACCACGGCACCGTAACTCTTTGTAAATACAGCATGAATGGCACTCCGAATTCGGTAAAAACTGCGCTTGTACTGCCGGGCGGTGGTGCCCGTGGCGCTTTCCAGGTGGGTGTACTCAAGGCACTGGCTGAATTGCTGCCGCGTGACCGGGCCAATCCGTTTCCCGTCATCAGCGGTACCTCGGCCGGTGCCGTCAACTCGGCCGTGCTGGCATCTCGTGCACAGCATTTCCGATCTGCCGTTGCCGAACTCGAGCGTGTCTGGGGCCATTTTCACTGCAACCAGGTGTACAAGACCGATCACTGGACGATGCTCAAGAGCAGCCTGCACTGGATGTCGTCTCTGGTTCTGGGCGGCTGGCTCGTCGGTACGCCGAAGTCCCTGCTCGACAATACGCCTTTGCGCCGACTGCTCAGCAGCAACTTGCACCTCCCACGCATACGCGACGCCATTCAGAATGGCCATCTTGAGGCGGTCGCCGTCACGGCCGCGGGCTACGCGTCGGCACGATCGACAACGTTTTTTGAAGGAACACGCGACCGGGCAGGGTGGGAGCGAACGCGCCGACTCGGCAAGCAGGTGGAATTACATCTTGATCACCTGATGGCAAGTATCGCGGTGCCAATGGTATTTCCGCCCGTGCTTATCGGTGATGAGTACTTCGGCGACGGTGCCATGCGCCAGGCAACGCCGCTGAGTCCCGTCGTGCATCTTGGTGCAGACCGAATCCTCGTGATTGGCATTCGCGACGAGACCGGCGACAAGGGGCCGGAGTCGCCCGGAGAACCGCCGAGCTTTGCCCAGATCGCCGGCTACATGCTCGACACGTTATTCATGGATGGCCTGTATTCCGACCTTGAGCGCATCACGCGGATCAACGAACTGCTCGACTCGGTGCCCGATACGACCATCGATATCGGCGAGACCACGATGCGCCCGATCGATACGATGCTGATCGTTCCCAGCGAAGATCTGCGTGAACTGGCCCACAAGCACCGGGCAGAGTTACCGTTCGCGATCCGCGCCCTGTTGCGCGGCGTCGGCGGCAGCGACCCCAGCGAGAACCGCCTGCTGAGTTTCCTGCTCTTCGAGCAGGCGTATACGCGCGAACTGATCAGCCTCGGCTACCGTGATGGCATGAAAGTGAAGGACGAGTTGCTCGACTTCGTCAATGGCGCAGAGGTGCCACGCCTGTTTGCGCCGAGCTGGGTCAAGAAAGACCTGAGCGCGTTTGCGTAGCCCTACAACAGAAAGATCGCACCGAGTCCGAGGAACGCGGAGTAACCGATGACGTCGGTCACGGTGGTCAGGACGACGCCACCTGCCAGTGCCGGATCGACGTTAATGCGCTTCAGGGCCAACGGAATGAAAAAGCCTGCGCTGGCGGCGACGACCAGGTTGATGATCATCGCAGCACCGATAATGCCGCCGATCCGCCAGTCGCCAAACCACAGGTAGGCGAACAAGGACACGATGATCGCCCAGCCGAATCCGTTGAGCACGCCGACGAGTACTTCCTTTCTCAATATGCCGGCCGCATTTGCGCGGTTGATCTGCCCGAGCGCGATTGCGCGCGTAATGATGACCAGCGACTGGGTCCCGGCGACGCCTCCCATGCTCGGAACGATTGGCATGAGTACGGCAAGCAGGACGATCGCATCCAGCGTCGTTTGAAACATGTCCACGACGGCAGCGGCCAGGAACGCGGTGCAGAGATTGATGCCCAGCCAGAGCGCGCGTCGCGTCGCGCTCTTCACGACAGGCGCGAACATGTCATCTTCTTCATCGAGACCAACCGCACCCATCAGTGCGTGTTCCGCTTCGTCGCGAATGACATCGACAACGTCATCGACCGTAATTCGTCCCAGCACCCGGTAGTCGTCGTCGACGACAGGGGCTGACAACAGGTCACGGTTCTCGAATTCCCAGACAACCTGGTTCGAAGGTGTGTGCGCCGGGATCGGAATGAGGTCGGTCGACATGACATTGGCAACCATCTCGCCGGGATCGTGGGTCAACAGGCGCGACAGGAATAACGAACCGATGTAGGTGTTGTCACGGCTGACCACGAAAATGGAATCTGTGCCGTCGGGGATCTCGCCGCCTACCCGAAGGTAGCGAGCGACAACCTCGAGAGTCACGTCGGGACGCACGGTCACGACGTCGATGTTCATCATGCCGCCGGCGCTTTCCTCGTCGTAGGCAAGCACCTGCTTCAGGCGTTCGTGGTCCTGCTTGTCAAGCGACTGCAGAACTTCCTGCGTGACGGTTTCCGGCAAGTCGCCCAGCAGGTCGGCGAGATCGTCGACTTCCATGCCTCCGATCGCGGCAATGAGTTCGTCCGTACCCATGCCTTCGAGCAGACCGTCGCGGACCTCTTCGGCAACCTCGACGAGCACTTCACCCTCGAGATCGGCCTCGATCATTTCCCAGAGTACGGCTCGATCCTTGAGCGGCAGCGATTCGAGCAAGCGTGCGAGTTCTGACGGGTGCAGGCTGTTGGCCATGATGCTGGCGGCGCGCATGCGGCCACTGTCGAGCTTATCCCGGAGGAGTTCGAGATTGGCTTTGGTGTGCTCGCGCGCGTCCATGGACGCGGAGTGTAGCAGCTTACTCCGGATGGAGACGATGCCCGGGCAGGCTGTTGTGCCTCGTCAAAACGGCGTCGTGATGTTTTCGTAACTCGGTTGCGAGCTTCTCCGCCATGTAGACGGAACGGTGCTGACCGCCGGTGCAGCCGATAGCGACGGTAAGGTAGCCCCGGTTGGCATCCTCGTAGTGCGGAATCCAGCGGCCAAGAAAGTCGCGGATATCGTCGTACATGGCCAGGAACTTCGGCTGCCCGTCCAGGAATGCGCGAACCTCCTCGTCGAACCCGGTAAGGCCGCGCAATTCAACGGTCCAGTAGGGATTGGGCAGGCTCCTGAGATCGAACACGAAATCCGCATCGGTGGGAATGCCGTATTTGAAACCGAACGACTCGATGAGTACGGACAGCTCCTCGGAATCACGCCGGTCCACGCGCGAACGAATCACATCGGCCAGTTCGTAAATGCTCGATTGTGATGTATCGATAATAAGATCCGCCGACATCTGGATCTGGGCGAGCACGGCACGCTCCGATTCGATTGCGGCACGAAGCTGTTTGCCCCGTTCAGCCAGGGGATGGCGACGACGGGTTTCGCCGTAGCGCTTGAGCAGAATCTCGTCACTGGCATGCAGAAAGACAATCTCGGTCTTGACGCCTCGTGACCGCAGTTCATGCAGCAGGTCGGGCAGGGCATGCAGATTCTCGGTGCGATTGCGGGCGTCGACACCCACGGCGAGGAGCTTCGGTGTAGCGCCGCCATCGCGCCGCACTTCGTCGACGGCCGCGATCAGCAGGCCGGCAGGGAGGTTATCGATGCAGTAATAGCCGAGGTCTTCCAGCACGTGCAGGGCAACCGACTTCCCGGAACCGGAAAGCCCGCTGACGATTATCAGGCGCAGTTCGCCTGGCATGTCAGTTCCGCCCCATTAACCAGCGCGTTGTACAGGTCACTGCTGCTGTTCATTTCACGCAGGCGCGCGCGCAGGCCTTCATCGCCCAGGATATCTGTAATGAGCTTGATATCGGTTCGATGGCTGTCGTCGATTTCGGTCGGCACTATCATGCCAAGCACGAGGTCGACCGGTTCACCGTCAGGCGCGTCAAAGTCGACAGGCTCCGACAGCTTGATCAGTACCGCAACGCTGTCGTCTATTCCCGCCACACGGCAATGTGGAAATGCAGCACCTCTGCCCATGCCCGTGCAGCCCAGACGCTCACGGCTGATGAGGTGTTCAAAGATGTCGTCGCTTGCGATGTCCGGAAACTTCCGGACCAGAAGTTCGCTAAGGATCTCGATGCAGTGTTTCTTGCTTCGCGCTGTTGCGTTGCAAAGCACGCCATCCGGCTTGATGATTTCTTGAAGCGACATAAGGGTTCTGTGGTTTTTTTGAAGCCCGGCGCGGTTGTGAACCGCGCCGGGATTGCCTGATTAGGCGTATCGGGACTTTTGTATATCTCTCGCGTGGTGATCGACGAGTTTTTCCTTGTACTTGCGCACTCGCCGTTCGAGTTTATCTACGAGGCCGTCGATCGCAGCATACATATCTTCTTCAGTGTGATCGCAGTAAATCGTACCGCCGTTGACGCTGGCAGTGGCTTCGGCTTTGTGCCGTAGCTTCTCGACAGTCAGGATACATTGGACGTCAGACACAATGTCAAAGTGCCGGGCAATTTTCTCAATTTTTACGCCGACGTAGTCTCTAAGTGATTCAGTTATCTCGACATGATGGCCTGAAACATTCAACTGCATATTGGTCTCCCATTCTTTTGAAGTGCCTGCGGATTCAGGGTAACAGCCAGTGGGTCCTCCTTCATGTTGTGTTTCTTACCTATTTTCATTCACCTTGCCGCGCGAACCCTGCGTTCGCTCGACGAGGGGATATTCATAGCCTCACGGTACTTCGCGACTGTGCGTCTCGCAACTGAAATACCATCTTCTTTCAGTAAGTTCGTGATCTTGCTGTCACTTAGCGGCTTGCCAGGGTTCTCACCGCTGATGAGTTTGCGGATCTTCGCGCGAACGGACGTCGATGACTGGTCTTCGCCGTTCTCGGACGCCAGGTGGGACGAGAAGAAATACTTGAATTCAAAGACGCCACGCGGCGTGTGCATGTACTTGTTGGTGGTTACACGTGAAATCGTTGACTCGTGCATGCCGATTTCCTCTGCCACGTCGCGCAGCACCATCGGTTTCATCGCTTCGTCGCCGTGCTCAAGGAAATCCGTCTGCCGCGACACGATACTGGTCGCGACTTTCATCAGCGTTTCGTTGCGAATTTCCAGGCTGCGAATAAGCCATCTCGCTTCCTGCAACTGCGTCTTGAGAACGGCGTGCTCGCCGCTGCCGCGCAGCAGCCGGGCGTACTGCTGATTGACCGAAAGCCGGGGTACTCCGGTCGGGCTGATTTCGACTTGCCACCGGTTATCAACCTTGCGAACGAATACGTCGGGGATCACATACTCGGCCGCAGCCGGGCTGACCACCAGCCCTGGTCGCGGATTGCAGCCACGAATCAATGCGAGCGCATCGTGCAGGTCGTCTTCGCTGGCGCGCAGGCCGCGGCGTAATTCGCTGTAGTCACGCGTTGCCACGAGATCGAGATGTTCACCCGCGACCTGGATAGCGAGCTGCAGGCCGGGAGTCTTCCAGTCGAGCTGGCTCAGCTGCAGGATGATGCACTCTGAAAGTGTGCGTGCGCCAATGCCAATCGGATCAAGACGTTGGACTTTGGTCAGCGTCTTCTCGACTTCCTTTTCAGTAACGGGCGGGTCCTCGTCCAGGCATTCGAGTATTTCGTCGAGCCCGGCTACGAGGTAGCCGTCGTCATTAATCGAGTCGATAATCGCCTCGCCGATGAGGACCTGGCGAGGTTCGAAGTGTTCCATTTCGAGTTGCCAGAGCAGGTGATCCCGCAGTGTCTCGCCCGATTCATCGGCGAATTCCGACACGGGGCGGCCCTCGCCATTCCAGCCACCATCCTGGATGCGCTCGGCAGACCGGGATTGCCAGAGTTCGTCCGCCTTGATGGTCTCAACTTCGGCCGTGGTATCGGCACTCGTGCTCGGGACGTCCGGCAGGTCCTCCATCTCGAGCATGATGTTTTCTTCAAGCGCCTCCTGAATCTGCGCATTCAGGTCGAGAACAGGCAGCTGCAACAACCGGATTGCCTGCTGCAATTGCGGCGTCATGGTCAGGGTTTGACCGAGTCTTAATTGCAGCGATGGTTTCAGCATTCTTGGCGTGGTGTCCTGGCTATCATGATCTGGGCAATTTTCGCGTGTTCAAGGTGGCGCAACAGTAAGTTTGCCTCAGAGTTTGAATTCCTGTCCGAGATACACTTCTCGAACGTGTTGATTCTCCAGAATCTCTTCTGGAGACCCATAGGCAATAAGGCTGCCATCGCTGAGGATATAGGCATGCCCACAAATGCCGAGCGTCTCCCGGACATTATGGTCAGTAATCAGGACGCCGATACCACGTTCGCACAGGTGCCGAATAATCCGCTGGATGTCGAGCACCGAAATTGGATCAACGCCGGCGAACGGCTCGTCGAGAAGCACAAACAGCGGGTTCGCCGCGAGGGCACGCGCGATTTCCACGCGCCGCCGCTCGCCACCGGACAAGCTGATGCCAAGGCTCGAGCGCACATGTCCCACGTGCAGTTCGTCAAGCAGGTTCTCGAGTTCCTGTTCGCGTCCCGCGCGATCAAGGTCGTCCCGGTTCTCGAGGATGGCCAGAATGTTCTGCTCGACCGTCAGCTTGCGAAAAATCGACGCCTCCTGGGGCAGATAGCCAAGGCCGAGCTTGGCGCGCTTGTGCATCGGCTGAGCCGTGAGGTCCTTGCCATCCAGCAGTATCTTGCCGCTGTCCGCAGCGACCAGGCCGACGATCATGTAGAACGCGGTTGTCTTGCCTGCGCCGTTTGGCCCCAGCAGTCCGACCACTTCGCCGCTCTTGATCTCGACGGACAGGCCCTTGACGACCTGGCGGAGCTTGAAGCTCTTGGAAATATTCTGAACGCTCAGAATACTCATGGATTGTTGTCGTCCGGCTCGGGCTCGATGCCGTTGGGCGGCGTATACGTGATGCGGACGCGGTCGTCCTCTTCACCCGATGAGTCGGCATTGATGCGCTGTTCGGCGATGTTGTAGACGAGCACTGTCGATGAAATCTGGTTGCCGCCTTCGGTAATGCTTGCCTGCTCGGAGAATTCGATCACGCCCTTGTCGACGTCGTAGTCCAGGCGTCCGGACTCTGCGTGAGTGATTTCCTCGGTTCCCGGGCGGCGCAGGTCGTACACGGCGGGCGACCCTGTCACGATTGCCCGCTTCAGGCGAAACTCGTCAAACAACAATTCGGCAGTGTCGCATTCGATGTGCCCGGCGCCGATATCGATAATGACGTTGCCGGTGAAGTGCCAGGTGCTGTCCTCGAGTTCCATGCGCGTTGCGCGGCCCTCATCCGCCTGGATGCTGACACGGCCCTGCGTCAGGCGCAGGCCGTTGAATATAATCATCGAGTTCTTGCCATCGATCGTCGTATTGTCGGCGTCGATGTCCATGGGCAGGCGCATATCGAGGTCGTTGACCTGCGCACTCGCGGCCAGCGGCATTAAGAGCGAGGCGAGCATACTCAGGAAAAGCGTTGACTTAATTCGGGTGAATCTCATTGCTATGGGGTGATCTACTATGGGGCGATCTTGCCACGAACGTTAGACTTCAGTTCGACCTTGTTTTCGTTCAGTGATGCTAGCATGCCCGTCGCTGTAAGGCTCCGGGCACCAATGCGAATCTGGACGCGTTCGTCGGTCTCGGCGACGTAGCGTTCCGGGTCCAGCTCGAGGTACTGGGTCCTGATTTCAGTGTCCTGGTCGTTGTTGCCTCTCGTGCTGACTGCCCGCACATGTCCGCGCAATGCAATTCGCGGGCTGCCTTCGCGGAGCGTGGCCTCGTCCGCGCGTACGACCCACGGAACGTCGGCAGCGGGCGAATAGCGAATTTGAACGTCGGTGAATTCGATACGGTCCTCCGCTTTTTGCTCGGCGTGTGCCGCTTCAATTTCATACAACAGGCTGCCGTCCGCATCCGTGCCGAGTATGCGTGCCGTCTTCAGATAATAGCCACTGTACCCGGAGTCGAAGGGCACCTTGTCGACAGCGACCGGCTGGTTGCTGCGTGCAAGGTACCAGCTACCGAGAGCCGCCGTGGCCAGGATAAGCAACAGGGTAGTGGTCCGCGGACTCATCAGGTGCCGCTGCTTCTCATGCCAATAAGCAGATCGCAGACTTCGCGTACCGCACCGAAACCGCCAGGTTTCGAGGTAACGTAATCACAACGTTCCTGCAACGCGGGAACCGCGTTCGCCACAGCGATCGAAAAGCCGACGTGTTCGAGCAAAGGCAGGTCTGGCAGGTCGTCACCGACATAGGCGCAGGCGCTTACGTCCAGCCCGAGTTTTGCGGCCAACTCGTCCATGGCGGCCACCTTGTCCTTGCAACCAAGTACTACGTGGGGCACATGGAGTTCGGTCATGCGCCTCTCGACCGCGCCGGACTTGCGTCCGCTGATGACGGCAACCTCGACTCCGGACATCAGCAACTGGCGGACACCGTAGCCGTCCTGGGTATGGAAGGCCTTGGTCTCAGTGCCGTCATCGGCAAGGTAGAAACGGCCATCTGTGAAGACACCGTCGACATCGAATGCGACCAGCCGAATGTCGCCCAACTTGTCGAGAGCAGCACTCACATCAGGCCCTCGCGGAACAGGTCATGAATATTCAACGCGCCGGCAATGGTGTTGTCCTCATTGGCGACGAGCAATGAAGTGATCTTGTTTTCTTCGAGAATGCGCAGCGCCTCCGCGGCCAGCACGTCCTCCGACGTCGTCTTGCAATTCGTGTGCATGACATCGCGGATCAGCGTCGTCCTTATATCGGCGCCGGTGTCCAGTGTGCGGCGAAGATCACCATCGGTGTAGATGCCGAGAATCCTGTTGTCAGTATCGACAATTGCTGTCATGCCCAGGCCCTTGTCCGTCATTTCAAGCAATGCATCGCGCAGGGATACATCGGCGGTGACGGTCGGAATGCGGTCGCCGGTCCGCATCACGTCGGACACGCGCAGAAGCAGGCGCTTGCCAAGGCTGCCGCTCGGATGGGAGCGCGCAAAGTCCTCGGCGGTGAAGCCGCGTTTCTTCAACAGCGCGACGGCCAGGGCATCGCCCATCGCGAGCGTTGCTGTCGTACTGGCTGTAGGCGCCAGGTTCAGCGGGCAGGCTTCCTCCTCGACGCTGACGTCCAGGTGTACATCGGCAGCTCGTGCCATGGTCGAGTTGGGTTTGCCGGTGATTGACAGCAGCCTTGCGCCCATGCGTTTGACCAGCGGGAGAATTGTGACAACCTCTGCCGTTTCGCCCGAATAGGAGATCGCCAGCAGGGTGTCCTGGCTGGTAATCATGCCGAGATCGCCGTGACTGGCTTCGGCCGGGTGCATGAAGAAGGCTGGCGTGCCGGTCGAGGCCAGCGTTGCCGCGATCTTGTTGCTCACATGCCCGGATTTCCCCATGCCCGTTACGACGATCCTTCCGGGTGTGTCCATGCACAGTTGGCAAGCGGCCACAAAGTCCTCGCCCAGCCGCGACTTGAGTGCGTCGACAGCGCGTGCCTCGATGTCGAGGACGTTGGCAGCGAGCACGAGCAGTTCGTCCTTGGTTATCGTGTCAGGCAACTCGGATCCTCAACCGTATGGGTATCGCCATAGTCTACCCGTTTGCCTACATGTTTTGCGCGATCACGTAGCCGTCGTAGGCGATAAAAGCGAGGAACAGGGCCAGCCCTTCGAGGCGGCTCAATTGGGCCTTGCCATCGTAGTCATAGGTCATGGCAAACAGCACCAGCGTGAAGGCCACCATGACGAATATATGCAATGACAGGACAGAGGGCGGCAGTGAGGCAGGCTCGATCGTGGCCGCGACGCCGATAACGGCAAGCAGGTTGAAGATGTTGGAGCCGACGATATTGCCAATCGCAAGACCGTATTCGCCCTTGAGCGCGCTGGCCAGCGAAACAGCCAGTTCGGGCAGGCTGGTCCCAAAGGCGACGATGATGATGCCGATGACGACATCCGAAATCTGCAGCATCCGCGCGATGCCGGTCGCTCCGTCGACGAGGAGTTCTGCGCCGATCAGCAGGGTTCCGAGGCCGACGATCAGCCAGACAACAGCCATTGTCATGGTGACGTCGGCCGGGATTTCTGCGTCGAAGTCCCGCGCGATCGGGTCATTGGCGGCCGAGCGCAGGCCGAGGCGTGCCAGCCAGACCATAACGATGACCAGGCCGGTAAGCATGACGATGCCGTCGATGCGGCTCAGGAACGAATCGAGAAAAAGCGACACGGTCAGCAGGGAAACGGCCAGGAGAGCGGGCATTTCGCGCCGTAAGGTGGCGGATTCCAGCAGGATGGGCCGAATCATCGCAGTCAGGCCGAGTACGAGACCGATATTGAAAATGTTCGATCCGATGGCGTTACCGAATGCGAGACCGGGCTGCCCCTGGACCGCGGCGACGATCGACACGAGAATTTCCGGGGCCGAAGTAGCGAAGGCTACGACGGTAAGGCCGATCATGAGAGGCGCAATGCCGAGGTTTCGCGCTGCCGAAGCCGCACCGTGTACGAAGCGATCCGCGCCCCAGATAAGGAGCACGAGACCTGCGACCACCAGGAGGATATTCTCAAGCATACGGAATCGTAATCGAAACGGCCGATTATGATACACAAATCCGCGTTAGCGGATAGGACGCAGGCCAAAATGCGGTTACACTGCGCGGCCCCGTTGCAAGCACCAAAAGTCAGTCATGGACCCATCGGAAATCTCAGCCCTTATTGAAGCCGGCTTCGACAACGCCATCGTCAAAGTGATGAGCCCCGACAACACGCACTTCGAGGCGCTCGTCGTGGCATCAGAATTTGCGGGACTGCGCCCCCTGGCGCGCCATCAACTGGTGTACAAGACCCTGGGTACATTGGTGGGTAACGAGATTCACGCGTTATCGATCATGGCGCTGACGCCCGATGAATGGCGTGAGAAGCAGGGCCAGGCCTGAGCCTCTGTCGCTTAGCGGAGTTCTTCGGGCCGCTCAACGGCGGTAACGGTCAACTTGAATCGCTGACCGTTCCTCAAGCCGACCACCTCGACCTTGTCGCCCGGAACGGTGCTCGCCGATATCAGCAGCGCCTGGCGTGAGGAGTACACCGGCTCGCCGTTCATCTCGATGATCACGTCGTTTACCTGCAGGCCGGCGCTCGCGGCTGGACCGCTCTCGTAGACCTCGGTCAGCAGGATTCCGGTGCCTGTCTCGATGCCCATCACCGAGCGCTCCGCCTCGGTGAGATCGTCCGGCAGCAGACCCATGTAGCCACGGATCACGCGGCCATTCTGTTTGATTTGCTCGACAACCCCGCGTACGAGGTCAATAGGGATGGCAAAGCCGATGCCTTCCGTACCCGCATCCTGCGCCAGCACCGCCGTGTTGATGCCGACGAGTTCGCCGCGGCTGTTGACCAGCGCACCGCCGGAATTGCCGGCGTTGATCGCCGCGTCGGTCTGGATGAAGTTCTCAAATGTGACCAGGTTGAGGAGGCTGCGGCCGGTGGCGCTGACGATGCCCTGCGTGACGGAGGTCGTCAGGCCATACGGATTGCCAATTGCGAGCACGACGTCGCCGATGCGCAATCGTTCGGATTGTGCGAGCCTGATTGCAGGTAATTCACCCAGATCCACCTTCAGCAGGGCGAGGTCCGTCTCTGCGTCGACACCGACGATAACAGGGACCGTCAGCAAGCCATCCGCCAGGCGCACTCGAATTTCGGTCGCCTCCATGATGACGTGGTAATTCGTAACGAGGTAGCCCTCCGGATCGATTATCACGGCCGAGGCGAAACTCGTGTCGACCCGAAAGCGGGTGCGGGCTGTGGCGTTGTCGCTCTCCTGCACCAGGCGTTTGGTGTAGATATTGGCTACGGAGTCGGCACTGGCTGCGACCGCATCGGCATAGCTTGCGGGGGCGCCATCGCTCCGGACGAAGCCTGGCATCAGGTCCGGACGAATGAGCACAACGAGGAACGCGACCGCCAGTCCGACGACGATCGACTGCAACACAAAGACAAAAGCTGACTTGAAATCGGCCACCCGAAGTCCTGGCTATCCTTAAATGTCCCTTGTCAGCACCTAGCCAATTTCGATTGGCCACGTGTATAATGCGCCGGGTTCCGCACCTAGGTCCGGGGCAACCGTCATCCTGACGGCAAACCGAGCTTGCTGCAAATCTACCAGTTTCGAAACAAAGCAAAAAAGCGCTGAATTAGGGGCCGCCGAGAAGAGCGGCATATGGGAGTGCCTGATGACTGAAGACGACCTTGATCGCAATAGGCGTCATTTTCTGACCGTTGCAACTATCGCAACCGGGGCCGTTGGCGCCGCGTTTGTTGCAATTCCTTTCCTGTCTTCACTAAAGCCCAGTGCCCGCGCACAAGCGCTTGGTGCTCCGGTCGAGGTGCCGCTGGGCTCGATCCAGCCGGGCGAGATGGTTCGTGTTCTCTGGCGCGGCCGGCTTGTATTTGTCCTGCGGCGCGACGAGAAGATGCTGGCCAGCTTGCCGACCATCGTCGATGAGCTTCGCGACCCGAATTCCGAGGTCGTCGAGCAGCAGCCTGAATACGCGGCGAACGACACGCGTTCTCTGAAGCCAGAGTATCTCGTTGTCGAGGGATCCTGCACCCACCTGGGTTGCGCGCCGCTCGAGGATTTCGAGGTACGGCCGGCCGAGGGTTGGGGTGGCGGTTTCTTCTGTCCGTGCCACGGCTCGAAGTTCGATCTCGCCGGACGCGTATATAAGGGTGTCCCGGCACCGACTAACCTGCGGGTTCCTCCGCACCGATTTGTCAGGGATGACCTGATTCTTATCGGTCAGGACTCAGGAGCAGCGTAATGGCCAGAATCGAAGCAGAAGTTGGCAAGCCGCAGGGTGGCTTGATGAAATGGATCGATGATCGCTTCCCGTTGACCAAGACGATGAAGCATCACGTAACCGAATACTACGCATCGAAGAACTTCAACTGGTGGTTCGTGTTTGGCGTGCTCGCCATGGTTGTGCTGGTCATCCAGCTGCTGACAGGTATCTTCCTGACAATGAACTACAAGCCGGCGGCGACGGAAGCATTTGCCTCGGTTGAGTACATCATGCGCGATGTCGAGTGGGGTTGGCTCATTCGCTACATGCATTCGACCGGTGCATCGTTCTTCTTCATCGTCGTCTACCTGCACATGTTCCGTGCCATGCTCTACGGCTCCTACAAGAAGCCGCGCGAGTTGATCTGGCTTATTGGCATGATGATTTTCTTCGTGCTCATGGCTGAAGGCTTTGCAGGCTACCTGCTGCCCTGGGGACAGATGTCCTACTGGGGCGCCCAGGTGATCATCTCGTTGTTTGGTGCGATACCGGTCGTGGGTGATGCGCTTGTTGAGTTCATTCGTGGCGACTACTCGATCTCGGATATCACGCTCAATCGCTTTTTCGCCCTGCATGTCATCGTATTGCCGCTGGCGCTGATCGGCCTGATCTTTGTCCACATCGTGGCGCTGCACGAGGTTGGCTCGAATAACCCCGACGGCATCGAGATCAAGAAGAATAAGGGACCGGATGGAATTCCTCTCGACGGCGTTCCATTCCACCCACACCACACGTCGAAGGACCTGATCGGCATTATCGTCTTCCTGATGATCTTCAGTGCGGTGGTGTTCTTTGCCCCGGATATGGGCGGCATGTTCCTCGAACATGCGAACTTCGAGCCCGCGAACATGACCGCAACGCCGGAACATATCGCGCCGGTCTGGTACTACACGCCGTACTACGCGATTCTGCGAGCCGTGCCGGACAAGCTCTGGGGCTTCATCCTGTTCGCGATGGCGGTGGTTCTGCCGGTGTTCCTGCCGTGGCTGGATCGGTGCCGGGTTCGGTCGATTCGCTACCGCGGTTGGATGTACAAGACAGCACTGACCGTCTTCGTAATTACGTTCATTTCGCTGGGATGGCTGGGCCTGCAGGCTGCTACGCCGACCTACGTAATGTTTGCGCGAATTTTCTCGGTGCTGTATTTCGCGTTCTTCCTGCTGATGCCGTTCTACACGGCCGCAGACAAGACCAAGCCAGTGCCGGACAGGGTGGTCTACCATGATTAAGTTCAAGAATATCGCCAGGTTCACGGCGTTGCTTGCGTGCTTGCTTGCGTCGCAGTCCATGGCAGCGGGTGGTTCGGTCCACCTCGAGCCGGCAAAAATCGATCCCGATAACGTCTCGTCGTTGCAGCGTGGCGCGCGCAACTTCATGAACTATTGCTCGGGTTGCCATTCGGCCCAGTATGTCCGCTTCAACACGATCGGCAAGCAACTCGACCTGTCTGAAGAGCAGCTGGTCGATAACCTCATGTTCAATGCCGAGAAGACCTTCGAAACGATCCAGTCTTCCATGCCGGCTGAAGATGCGGCGCGCTGGTATGGCACGGCGCCACCCGACCTGTCGTTGATGGCACGTGCGCGCGGTGCCGACTATGTCTACAACTTCCTCAAGGGCTTTTACGTGTCCGAGGACAGTCCGACCGGCGTCAATAACCTCGTGCTGGCAGGCACCAGCATGCCGCACGTGCTGTGGGAGTTGCAGGGTTTCCAGGCGGCCCATTTCGAACATCACGAAAACGAGGATGGCTCTGTTACGACGTCATTCGAGGGTTTTGAGCAGTTGACTGCTGGTTCGATGGACGCCGAAGAGTACGACGAGTTCGTTCGTGATACGACGAACTTCCTGGTATTCATTGCAGAACCAATTCGCCAGGATCGTCGCAAGCTGGGCGTCTGGGTCATCATGTTCCTGATCTTCTTCTTTATCCTGGCGGTACAGTTGAAGAAACAAATTTGGAAGGACGTCAAGTAATGGCACTTATTGCTAACAGACGATCTGTCATGACGCTGTTTTCGCGGCCGACGGATATTCACAGTCACCGTACCCGGCTGGTGCTGGCAGAGAAGAACATCAATATAGAGATCTGCAATATCCCCGGGCCGGAATTGCCAGAAGATCTGATGGACCTCAATCCGTATCACACGGTGCCAACGCTGGTCGATCGGGACCTGACCCTGTATGACTCGCGTGTGATCGTTGATTATCTCGACGAGCGCTTCCCGCATCCGCCGCTGATGCCGGTTGATCCAGTTACCCGCGCGCAGTTCCGGCTTGCACTATTCCGAATCGAAACCGATTGGTATTCGATTGCCGAGGAGGCCGAGAACAGCAGTGATGGCAAGCTTGGCACCAAGGCGCGCAAGATGCTTCGCGAGAGCATTCTGCAGAGCGCGGAACTGTTTGGCGCACGGCCGTATTTCCTGAGTGAGGAATTCTCACTCGTGGACTGCACGATCGCACCTCTACTGTGGCGGCTGCCCGTGTACGGTGTTGACCTTGGGCAGGGTGCCAAGGCAATTGAAGCCTACATGGAGCGGGTATTCGCACGGCGCTCGTTCCAGAAGAGCCTGACCGAGCTCGAACAGGAAATGCGCCTGTAAAGGTGCGAGGCTAAGACGCGGCAAGATCCAGAAGCGCATCCCGGCTGAAGCCGGGATGTTCTTTTAGAGGTTATGTTACCTCCCGCGCAGGCCCCGGAAAGGATGGTAAGCTACCCGAAATGAACCAACCCAGCCGCTCAAAACGTCCTTACCTGATTCGTGCGATGCACGAATGGATGGCTGACAACGGCCATACGCCGCACATTGTGGTCGACGCGTCCTACGACGGTGTCTGCGTTCCCGGCGAGCACATCAAGGACGGCAAAATCATCCTGAACATCAGCGATACCGCCGCGCACAACCTCAAGCTGACAAATGATGCGGTGAGTTTTCGCGCTCGCTTCGGCGGTGTCCCGTTCGACGTATGGGCGCCGATTCGTTCGGTCCTCGGAATCTACGCGCGCGAGACGGGGCAAGGCATGATCTTCTCGCACGATGCAGAACAGACCGAGAATGAGCCGCCAGAGTTGCACGAAGAAGTCGAAGAGACGCGCTCGCCTCCACACCTGACAATCGTCAAATAAATTGGTGTCAGTCACCCTATTTCCGTCAAATGCCGACGACCTATTTAGACTGGAAATAAGGTGACTGACACCAATTAATCGGAGCCGAGCAGGGTTGTATCAATCAGGTCGCACAGGCAGTGAATCACCAGCAGGTGGACCTCCTGGATTCTCGCGGTCCGGGTAGCGGGTACGCGAATTTCGACATCGCCCTCGGCGAATATGTCCGCCATGCGGCCCCCGTCGCGACCAGAGAACGCAACGACCTTCATACCCCGTTCGTGTGCAGCATTGATTGCTCGAATGACGTTCTCCGAATTTCCGGACGTCGATATGCCGAGCAGCACATCGCCCGGCTTTCCGAGTGCTCTTACCTGTTTGGAGAAGATCTCTTCATAGGAATAGTCATTACTGATTGACGTAACGGTCGAGGCGTCCGTCGTTAGTGCCATAGCAGGGAGGCCTGGCCGTTCCATCTCGAAGCGATTCAGGAGCTCCGAAGAAAAATGCTGTGCGTCCGCAGCCGATCCGCCGTTGCCACAACTCAGGATCTTGCCGTCGGCAAGCAGGGCGTCACTCATGACGCGCCCTGCAGCCACGATGCTCTCCGCAATTGCATCTGCGGCAGTCTGTTTGGTCGCGATGCTCTCCGCGAAATGATCGCGAACTCGGCTCAAAGGGTCCATGGGTGCTCCGGAGGGAATGGTCCGGGGAATTCTAGCAGGGGTCAGAGTGTCGAGTCATGGGGTCGAAAGGCATCGCGAAGCCAGCGTATGGAAGGTGGGTCGTACCCTTCCATGGCGACAACGTCGAAACGCATGACGTGAGCGGCGTAAGCCCGGTTGCGCGCAGAGAACATCGCCGCCGTCCGTATGATCTTGCGCTGTTTATGTCGGTCAACAGTGTGGCTGGGCTGCGCGAAGTCCGCTGTTGCCCGGTAACGGACTTCAATGAATACGAGGCACTGATCGTGAATCATGATCAGGTCGATTTCGCCACCGCGGCAGCGAAAGTTGCGTGCGACAGGGCGCAGGCCTTGCCTGATGAGGTAGTCGAATGCCGCGCTCTCCGCGCGGGCGCCTACAGGTCCAGTTGCTCGACGTCCCATGGTGAGTCGTCCGCCGCGTCTGGCACGATGATCTCGCCATCGTTGGTCAAATCCTGGATCGGCCCACCCTGATCTTCCAAATCGGGCAGGGCAACGACCTCTCCACCCTGGAACTGTGCCCACGCGAGGCGCCGGTGAACGAGACCGCCCTGATCCAGAAACAGCGTTCCCGATGCCCCCTCCAGTTCGTTCATGACACCACCCCGAGCGGCGAACAGGGATGCAATCAGGTTATAAGCGTCGAAACCCATGGCGTGCAGACGCGCGAGCCGCCGCTCCTCCGGCCAGTACCGGGAGAACCGTGCCGGCAAGTGTTCGATCCAGGGTTGCGGATCCACGACCCATGGCGTGTCCGCGAACATGATGCCATTGAGGTCCGAGTTCGATCGTCCATCCAGCGAGTAGACGGACGATGTCGAATACACGGGGAGATCGCCAGAGTAGTGGAACTTCAACTGGGCCTTCAGCAAACGTCCGGCCGGCGCGTCGGTGGCGAGAAAAATAAACTCTGCGTCCTGCCGTCTGCGCGGATCGAACTGCAGCGTGCGACCTATGTTCGCACGCAGGCGAGTGTAGCGCTGCACGCTGCCGGACAGCCCCATAAGACTTTCGATGTCATTGGAGAAGTCCTGGTTGCCGGGTGTGTAGCTGCGATAATCGAGCAAGGTTCCACCGAGGCCTTCAAATTCCGTCGTGAAGCTCATCAGCAAACGGCGGCCCCAATCGTTGTTGGGAACCAGGGCGACTGCTCGTCTGTATCCGTCATTCAGTGCGCGCTGTGCGGCCGATATGGCTTCGTCTTCGGGCGCAAGCGCGAACTGGTACAGGCCTGGAGGGGCAAGTGTGCCCTCGGGCAGGTAATTGAGCGTCAGCACAGGCACAGGCACGAGGATGTCATTCGCCAGTTCGGTGACGTCGCGTCGCAGCAGGGGGCCGACGACGAACTCGGCGCCTTCCTCGACTGCCGCCGCGTAGGCGGCACTGGCACCGCCTTCGGCGTTGACGTCATAGATACGCACGCTCTGTCGATCATCGAGGCCGGACGCCGTCGCAAAATAGGCGCCCAGGAAGCCGTTCTGCACAGCCTGTCCGGCGCTGGCAGCGCTGCCCGACAGGGGCAAGAGCAAGGCGATCTGGCGCGGATAATCGAGGAGCAGGTGCTCGGGGAGATCCAGGTCGCCCAGAACCATTGTAGCCGGGTGATTGGGGTATTCAGCGCGCCATCGGACGAGGCCATTGCTCCAGCCAACCCCCTGTTGTCCGGTCGACGCGGCGATCGAGCCAATGGTCAGCCAGCCGTCCACGACCGGATCCTCGTTGTTCTCCGCGGCGCTCCTGAGAACGGTCGGACTGCTGACGAGCAGTCCCTGCCACAGTCTCGCCCGATTACGCTCGATGGCCTGTCGACTGTCGAGCCAGGTTTCCCGCTGGGTCATCAATTCGACCGCACGCGCCGGATCCTGCTTCTGGATCCACGCATCGGCGCGCAGAACCTCGACGCGCAGGCGGTCGCGTTGCGACAGTGATTGCCGGCTCAACGGCTCGAGCAGACCCAACGCCGCGTCGGGGTCACCGTTGTACAGGTACAGCGCGGCGCGGTTGGTGTCCCATAGCGGCAACAGGGGGCCAGATGTCGGCCGGGCCACATCGCGGAAAGCGGACCGCGCTCGCGCCACATCGCCCGCATCCAGGAACTGTTCCACCGCGAGCAGCGTGTAGCGGTCCCGTTCGCGGCCAGTCACGTTGACTGCAAGTCCCATGTAAGCGCCGGCCGCCGCCTCATGGTCGCCGTTGTCGGCCATGCGTTGCGCCCGGCTTTCGCTCGAGCCGCCGGTTCCGCCTATGCCGGTCGTTTCACATGCGCCCAGCGCGAGAAGGCCGATCAGTAAAATGAGAACGCTTGCTTGTGAGCGTTGTTCGGATGCAGGATGTTGCAGCGTCTTGATCATTTTCTCTCTAAACCGAATAACGGATTCCTGGCCAGATGAGCGGCACTCTGTACGTAGTAGCAACGCCGATCGGCAACCTTGAAGATCTGACACCGCGAGCGGGCAAAACGCTTGCTGCGGTGGACCTGGTTGCAGCCGAGGATACCCGGCACACCAGACGATTGCTAATAACAATCGGTGCAAAACCTGTACTTATTGCGTTGCATGATCACAACGAAGAGCAGGCGGTTCACGGACTTATTGAATCACTGAAAGATGGCAAGGATGTGGCGCTCGTCAGCGACGCCGGCACGCCGCTGGTCAGCGATCCGGGCTACCGCCTTGTAAAGGCCGCGCACGAGCATGGCATTGTCGTCGTACCGATTCCCGGTCCCTGTGCGGTCACAGCGGCGCTTTCGGTTGCTGGACTGCCGACGGATCGATTCTGCTTTGAGGGCTTTGCCCCGGCGAAACGCGCAGCACGCCGACAATGGCTGCAGGGTTTGGTTGCGGAGCAGCGCACGATCGTGATGTACGAGTCGGTCCATCGGATCAAGGAATGTCTTGCCGATCTGGTCGATATTTTTGGCGCCGAACGCAAGGCATTCATCGGTCGCGAACTGACCAAGATGTACGAGCAGTGCGTTCAGGCAACACTGGGCCACTTGCAGCAACGGGTCGACGGTGGCGAGATCGTCAGCAAAGGTGAATTCGCAATCGTGATTAGCGGTGCGGAACCATCGGATGAAACGTCGTTCGACATAGACAGCCTGCTAATCGAACTCGCGGCCCTTCTTCCGGCGAAAGACGCTGCAAGAGTGGCCGCCAACGTTTCGGGCCAGAAGAAGAACGATTTGTACCAGAGGCTCCTGCAGCTCAAAGAGGACGCGTCGCGTTCATAGCCAGCGACGCACGCTGTTGCAGTAAGCCCTGAACTGATCACCGAATGCGCGTGCAAGCTTGCCTTCCTCGTAGGGGCAAAATACGAAGTTGATTATCAGAAAAAAAGTTGCCGCGGCCAGGTAGAAGAACAAACCGCCGGAGCCCAGGGCCGTGCCCAGGAGCATGAGCGCGATTCCTAGGTACATCGGGTTGCGTGTCAGGCGGTAGACATCGTTTGTGATCAGCGAGGTCGTGCGTGCCGTGGGGCAGATGGCGGTCGCGTGAACGCGAAACAACCACCACGCGCGCAGCATGATCAGGAATCCGACCATGGCGATTGCCGCGCCGCCCGTCGGTGAGGCCGGCAGTTGTGGCCAGGCCAGTGCGGGTGGCACCGTCAGCTGCAGCGCGCCGGCAGATGCCAGCAACGTGAAGGCGATTCTCGGTGGTTTGAAAGTCAGCATGCGCGGGCAGGGATCGGCGATGTGGTTCATGGGGTCTCTCCTTATTTGAGATTGCGGAGCAAAGATTCGAGGGTGCGTCGCGTTGTGGCGATATCGGCGATTTCGATGTCCGCATAGAGCTCATCCAGCAGGGCGTCTTCGTTGCGACGAATCTCTGCAAATGTTTTGCGGCCAAGCTCGCTGAGCCGCAATAACGGCGAGCGCCGGTGCTGAGGGTTGTCCTCGGTGCTGAGCAACCCTTCCTCGAGCAGGCGATTTGCGGTGACCTGAACGTGCTGCCGGGATACCTGGTATTGCCTGGCAACCTGCGGAACCGTCAATGCCACGTCGGGATACAGGAATTCCAACACTGCGCGATCAGCGGCCGTAAGGCCTGAGTCTCGCAAACAGGCATCGGCCTGCTCGGCCATGGCCCGGAACAGCCGGCGGATCAGCCAGGTGACCTTGTAAGCATCGTTGCCCGTATTCATCAGTGATTTTGCCCCTATTGACAAGTGGGTTGTCATTATCATTATTGACAATTCACTTGTCAACTTCTTCCTGTAGACTTCGCCGTCGAGAAAGCCGGAGTCGGCCAGACAACCGCTGTAGTTCGCTATGGAGGAAAGTCCGGGCTCCTTCGGACAGGGCGCCAGGTAACGCCTGGGGGGCGTGAGCCCACGGAAAGTGCCACAGAAAACAAACCGCCGGGCTCAGGTCCGGTAAGGGTGAAAAGGTGCGGTAAGAGCGCACCGCGCGACTGGTAACAGATCGCGGCACGGTAAACCCCGCCCGGAGCAAGACCAAATAGGGGAGTGGGCAGGCCTTCGGGTCTGCCACCGCCGGTCCCGAGCGGACTCCCGGGTAGGTTGCTTGAGGTAGCTGGTGACAGCTATCCCAGATGAATGGTTGTCGATGACAGAACCCGGCTTATTGCCGGCTTCGGCTTTCTCACCACTTTTCTTATATAAAACAATAAGTTACAATAAGTTCTGCCGTCCTGGCAGGGCAATGTGCGCGACTCGCGCAAAACGATCTCCTTCCGGCCGGTCCTTCACGCCTGTCGCCCTCTAGCGACCCGTTTTTGAGAGGTTCTCTAGGAAGTAGGCATAAGCAATTGATTTTGTTCGCGCGAACACTGCCACAATTTGCCTTAATTGAGCCACCGGATCGCCCCTAAGTCACTGTAGAACAACAAATAATTGGCACGCTCTGTTGACGCTCACAAGGGGCGGCCCCTATAGTGTTGAAAAGTGGATAAAAGTGGGAGGAAAGGGGCAGCCGGCCCAAATTTCGCGCCAGAAGAGCGAAATCGGCGGCGATCCGATAAGTCGTGTTTCGAGGGGCTACCAAAGTTTCGTTGGACGCCAAGGGGCGTATGGCAATACCGACCCGTTACCGGGAGCGGCTTGCTGCCCGTTGCGATGGCCAGATCATCGTTACTGTCGATAAGGATCACTGTCTCCTGGTCTATCCCTTGCCCGATTGGGAAGAGCTCGAGCGCAAGCTCGTGCGCCTGCCCAGTATGAACAAAGTCGCCCGTCGAATCGTGCGCATTATGGTCGGTTATGCGACCGAGGTCGAAATGGACGGAAGCGGCCGGATTCTCGTCTCCAGGGAGCTCCGGGAATTCGCGAGTCTCGATCGCCAGGCAATGCTGATCGGGCAGGGCAACAAGTTTGAACTTTGGGATGAAGCGACCTGGAACGAAAAACGCGATGCATGGCTGAACGAGGACGATGACGGCGAAATGCCGGCCGACCTCGAGTCAATCTCGTTCTAGGGCGTTGATCAAATCATGAGCAGCAACGCGCATGTGCCGGTGTTGCTGGGGCCGGTCCTGCAAGGACTGAAAATAAAACCAGACGGATGTTACGTCGACGGAACATTCGGTCGCGGGGGACACAGTAAGGAAATTCTGAAGCAACTCGGAGAGGCCGGCAGGCTGATCGCAATCGATCGCGATCCGGAGGCAATTGCCGCCGCTCCCGCTTCTCTTACTGCAGATCCGCGTTTCGAGTTGATCAGGGGCGAAAGTGCGCAACTTAAGACATTCATTGAGGAAAGAGGACTCGTCGGCAAAGTCGACGGCCTCCTTTTCGACCTGGGTGTCTCGTCACCGCAACTGGATGAAGCCGAGCGTGGCTTCAGCTTCATGCGCGATGGCCCGCTCGACATGCGCATGGACCCGGAATCAGGCAAGTCGGCCGCTGCATGGCTGGCGTCTGTGGATGAGCAAGAGTTGAAGTACGTGCTGCGAAAATACGGCGAAGAGAACAATGCGAGCCGCATCGCTCGCGCGATCGTTCAGGCGCGCGCAGAAGCGCCTGTCTCTCGCACGGCGCAGCTCGCGCGCATCATCGAGGAAGCGGCGCCGCAACGCGGCCAGAAAAAACACCCGGCAACGAAGACCTTCCAGGCCATTCGCATTGCCATCAACGGTGAACTCGAGCAGCTGGAGGCGGCTCTCGCCCAGTCGGTCGATGTGATGCGCAAAGGGGCGCGACTGTGCGTCATCAGTTTTCACTCGCTTGAGGACCGCATCGTCAAGCGCTTCATGCGTGATGCATCGCGCGAGTCAGAGCAGTACCGCGGCATGCCCGACGTGCCCGAGGCATTCCGGCCAAAGCTGCGGATGATCGGCAAGGCAGTCAGCGCCACCGATGCAGAAATTGATGCCAATCGACGTGCCCGCAGCGCGCGTCTGCGAATTGCGGAGCGAACCTGATGCACATGAAGCAACAGCCGTTCCTGCTCGTATTTGTGTTTGCCGTTGTGTGCGTTCTCAGTGCAATGGCGCTCGTCTACACCAAACACGAATCGCGCAAGCTATTCGTCGAGCTCGAAGGACTCACGGACGAACGCGACAACCTGAATATTGAATGGGGCCAGCTGCAGATCGAGCAGAGCACCTGGGCTCAGCATGCGCGAATTGAACAGGTGGCAACTGACGACCTGTCGCTCGTGCGCCCCGAGGCAACTGAAATTTTTGTTATTGAACGACCATGAGACGAGGGGCAGAAACAAAACAACAAACTGCGCGACGCTTCGCTGGCAGAGTGACGCTGGTAACCGCATTCTTTGCGGTCCTGGCATCCTCGCTCGTGGCGCGCGCGGTTTATCTGCAGGTACTGGACAAGGACTTCCTGAATCAGCAGGCGGATACGCGCCACCTTCGCACCGAGAAGATATCAGCGCACCGCGGGACGATCACCGATCGCAACGGTGAACCACTCGCGATCAGTACGCCGGTCGACTCGATCTGGGTGAACCCGAAGCAGTTTGCGCCGGCCGTCGATAATGTGCCGCTACTGGCGCGCGCGCTCGGTGTCGACTCGCAAGCGCTGATGAGCCGCATCACGCGCAGCATGGACAAGGAATTCCTGTACCTGAAGCGTCACCTCAGCCCGGAACGCGCCGGGGAAGTGCTCTCTCTGAAGCTGCCGGGCGTAAACGTGCAGCGCGAGTACCGTCGCTACTACCCGGCGTCGGAGGTCACAGGGCATCTCGTCGGTTTCACCGATATTGATGATGCCGGCCAGGAAGGTCTCGAACTCGCTTTCAACCACTGGCTCGCCGGTGAATCGGGTGCCAAGCGCGTTCTCAAGGATCGCCTTGGCCGCTCAATCGAAAACGTCGCCAGCATTCGGCCGCCGCACCACGGCAAGGATCTGCGCACGAGTATCGATCTGCGTCTGCAATATCTCGCCTATCGCACGCTCAAAGCTGCAATCAAATCTCACAACGCGCGTTCGGGTTCGATCGTGATCCTGGATGTGAAGACGGGCGAAGTGCTGGCGATGGTCAATCAGCCGACCTACAACCCGAACGACCGCGCGCAGTTCGCAGCAGAGCGCTATCGTAACCGCGCCATCACCGACATCTTTGAGCCGGGATCCAGCCTCAAGCCACTGGTCGTTGCGGCTGCGCTCGAGAGTGGTCAGTACCGCCCGTCCAGCATTATTGATACGGCCCCCGGATTTATCGTTGTCGGTCCGAAGAGGATCGAGGACACGCGCAATCTTGGCCGCGTCAGCCTCACGACCATCCTGGCCCGCTCATCCAACGTCGGCATCACCAAGCTCGCGATGACCCTGCAGCCCGATCAGCTCTGGGACACGATGACGCAATTTGGCCTTGGCGAACTGACCACCAGCGGGTTCCCGGGCGAGTCGGCCGGCATGCTGACTCACTTCAGCAACTGGCGGCCAATCAGCCAGGCGACTCTGGCCTACGGCTATGGCATTTCAGTCACGCCGTTGCAGCTTGCGCAAGCCTATGCAGCGATCGGCGACGACGGCCGCATGCGGCCAATTTCGCTGGTTGCCCTCGACCAGCCGAACCGGGGTAACCAGGTCATCAGTGAGGACACCGCGACAGCGGTGCGAAGAATGCTTGAAGAAGTCGTACGTCCCGGAGGCACCGGTACCAAGGCGGCTGTCGACGGCTACCGTGTTGCCGGCAAGACAGGCACGGCCTGGAAATTTGCTGCCGGCGGCTACTCCCAGGACAAGTACATTTCGATTTTCGCCGGCCTTGCCCCTGCCAGTGATCCGCGCCTGGCGACCGTCGTCGTTATCGATGAGCCGGGTGGCGAGCTTTACTACGGCAGCGATGTCGCCGCGCCCGTGTTTGCGGACGTCATGTCGGAGTCGCTGCGACTTCTGGCGGTCGCTCCCGATGCCACGCCAGCCCGTGATCCAAACAGTGTCATGCAGGCCATGGCGGCCAGGCCGGAGGCGCAATGAGCATGCCGGCCGAATACATGACTGCTGTGCCGACGCTTGCTGATCTCCTGCAAGGCTACGCGGATGCCCCCGGGATACCGGTGCAGGGTATCGCGAGCGACAGCCGCCTGTTGCGGGACGGCTTCCTGTTTCTCGCAGTGCAGGGGATGAGCAGCCATGGCCTCGACTACATTGAGCAGGCAAGGCAGGCGGGCGTGTGTGCGCTTGCGTGGGATGCAGCGACAGGCACCGACCCGGGTGAGATCGGTATTCCGACGATCGCCATCGATGACCTGGCCAGCAAGCTGGGCGAAATTGCGAATCGCTACTACGGCCGCCCCTCCGAACAGCTGAACGTCATCGGTGTAACGGGTACGAACGGCAAGACGACGGTCGCATGGATGATTGCCCAGGCGCGCGAAATTCTCGGCGAACGTTGCGCCTACCTGGGAACGCTCGGCTACGGCGTCGACGCTGTTGAAGGCGCGGCAGGCATGACGACACCCGCTGCAATCGAACTGCATGGCCATCTTGCTGATTTCGTTTCGGCGGGAGCCACTAGCGCCGCGCTCGAAGTATCGTCGCACGCGCTGGCGCAGGGGCGAGTGGATGGCGTCCGCTTCGACGCAGCCTTGTTTACCAACCTGACCCGAGACCACCTCGACTACCACGCCGATATGCGCGAGTACTTCGAGAGCAAGGCGCGGCTGTTTCTCGAGTGCGATCCGACGGACCGCATTATCGACATCGATACGGAGTACGGCGCGGAGCTCGCAGCGAAGTGCGGACCTGAAGTAGTCACGGTTTCCACTCGTCCCGATCGCGCGTCGAACGAGCGCCCGTTTGTCTTCGTGCGTTCTGTGGTCGCGACTGCAGAGGGTTCCGACATTGCATTTGCCAGCACATGGGGCGATGGCCAGTTTACTTCGCAGCTGCCGGGCGATTTCAACGTAGCCAACGCGATACTCGTGCTGGCCTTACTGCTCAAAAAAGGTGTGCCGCTGGACGTCGCGTGCGACGTCATGTCGCAGCTCAGTGCGCCACCTGGACGGATGCAGCGCGTGGCCATGGATGGCCCCGCTGCTGTTATCGACTACGCGCACACACCTGATGCCCTGGAAGTCGCCTTGCGAGCGCTGCGTGCACATTGCCGTGGCAAGCTCTGGTGCGTGTTTGGCTGCGGTGGCGATCGCGACAAGGGCAAGCGTCCGCAAATGGGCGAAGTGGCCGAGCAGTACAGTGACTGCGTTGTTATCACAACGGATAACCCGCGCTCGGAAGACCCACGGCTCATTATCGGCGACATCCTTGCGGGTCTGCGGTGTGCGGACCGGGCAACGATCATTGAGGATCGCGCTGCCGCCATCGCCTGGACCATCTCGCAGGCAGACGATCAGGATGTTGTGCTGATCGCAGGCAAGGGCCACGAGGACTACCAGGAATCGAACGGCGAGCGCATTGCGTTCTCCGATTACGCGGTCGCGCAAAAGGCGCTGGCGGCGTCGGTGAGCGCGCAATGATCACGACTCTCTCACAGGCCGCAGGCGCAATGCGAGGAAGACTGGAAGGCGCCGATGGCCCATTTGCGGGCGTCAGCACAGATACGCGCACGATTCGTGAGGGGCAGTTGTTTTTTGCCCTGCAGGGACCCAACTTCGACGGCCGCGACTATGTGGGTGCCGCGCGAGAGCAGGGCGCAGCCGCTGCTGTCGTCGCTGGTCATGTGAATGATGCGGCGACGCAGATTGTCGTGGACGATGCCAAGGCAGCGCTGGGCCGTTTCGCTGCAGCGTGGCGCAAGGAGCACGACACGACCGTAGTTGCCATCACTGGCAGCAACGGTAAAACGACGCTCAAGGAAATGGTCGCCGCATGTCTCAAGCAACAGGCGCCGACGCTTGCCACTCAAGGCAATCTGAATAACGACATCGGTATGCCTTTGATGCTTACGCGCATCGACGCGACGCATCGCTACGCAGTACTCGAGATGGGCGCGAACCACATCGGTGAAATCGCTTACCTGGTTTCGCTGGCGAACCCGGATGTAGTTGTTATTACAAATGCAGGGGCGGCGCACCTCGAGGGTTTCGGCTCGATCGACGGAGTGGCGCGTGGGAAGGGAGAAATCCTGCAGAACGCGGATCGTCCCAGGGTTGCTGTGCTGAATGCCGACGATCATTACTTCCAGTACTGGGCCTCACTCGTTAGTGACATCACCTGTTTCAGTTTCGGATTTTGCGAAGCCGCCGATGTCCGCGCGGATGACATTGTTGCCAGCGCGAGCAGCACGAACTTCACGTTGCACGTGGGAGGCGAGAGCATCGTCATTACGCTACCACTGGTCGGCGTGCACAACGTCCGTAATGCCTGCGCTGCGGCAGCGGTCGCGCATGCGCTCAGCGTTTCGCTCGACGATATTCGTGCCGGACTTGAAAACGTCAGCCCGGTCGCGGGTCGCCTGCAACCCGTCCGCGGTGTGCACGGCGCGACCCTGTTTGATGACAGCTACAACGCCAATCCCCTGTCCGTTATCGCGGCAGCCGAATTTTTGTCGGCCTTGCCAGGCGAGAGTTGGCTGGTGCTTGGGGACATGAAAGAACTCGGGGACGATGCGAGCGAATTGCACCGCGAGGTTGGAGAAGCCGCGCGGGCAAGCGGTGTAAACCGCTTGTTCGCGTACGGCGACCTGGCCAGCAGCGCCGTGGAAGGATTTGGCGAAAACGCCCGCTGGTTTGGGTCGCTCGACGCGCTCGTGGATGCGCTCAGCGAGGCGTTGAGATCCGATGTCAGCGTGCTCGTCAAGGGATCCCGTTCGATGCGCATGGAGCGCGTTATCGATGCGTTGCGGGAACCCGACGCCGTGAGAAAGGAGGCCTGATCGTGCTGCTCTATCTCACCCAGTACCTCTCGCAGTTTGAATCCGGTTTCAACGTATTCAACTACCTGACGATGCGCGCCATTATGGGCGCACTGACGGCCCTCGTGATCTCTTTCATTATCGGCCCGCGCATGATCAAGCGTCTGCAAGTGAACCAGCTTGGTCAGCCCGTGCGCGACGACGGTCCCGAAACACATTTGCTCAAGGCCGGCACACCGACCATGGGCGGCACCCTTATTCTTGCGGCGATCTCGATCAGCACCTTGCTCTGGGCGAACCTCGAGAACCTGTACGTGTGGGTCGTACTGTTCGTCACACTGTCTTTCGGCGTCATCGGCTATGTCGATGACTACAAGAAACTCATCTTGCAGGACCCCGCCGGAATTTCGGCGAAACAAAAGCTCTTCTGGCAGTCCAGTGCGGCCCTGATCGCCGCCGTGGCTCTGTACGTTACGGCAACCGACGAGGTGCAAACCTCACTGTTGATCCCGTATTTCAAGGACCTGGCAATCCCCTTAGGCTTGTTCCAGGTTGTCGTGACGTACTTTTTTATTGTCGGCTTCAGTAACGCCGTGAATCTTACTGATGGCCTCGACGGTCTGGCGATCATGCCGACCGTCCTGGTCGGTGGCGCTCTGGGCATTTTTGCCTACGTCACTGGCAACGTGAACTTCTCGGATTACCTCGGCATCCCGTACGTGTCAGGCACCGGCGAGATCCTCGTGTTCTGCACCGCGATGGCGGGTGCCGGTCTCGGCTTCCTGTGGTTCAACACGTATCCGGCGCAGGTGTTTATGGGCGATATCGGCGCGCTCTCACTGGGTGCCGCGCTTGGCGCGGTTGCCGTCGTCGTGCGGCAGGAAATCGTACTGGCGATCATGGGCGGCGTGTTCGTCGTCGAAACCTTATCGGTCATGATCCAGGTTGCGTCTTTCAAGCTGACCGGCAAGCGCGTATTTCGCATGGCTCCGCTGCACCACCACTTTGAACTCAAAGGGTGGGCCGAGCCGAAGGTTATTGTTCGTTTCTGGATTATCACGGTCATCCTCGTGTTGATCGGCCTCGCGAGTCTGAAGATACGATGAGTGCGCCGAAGCCGACAATGGACAAGGACCTGGTCGTGGGCCTCGGCGCCACGGGCTTGTCGATCGCGCGTTATCTGAAGCGCAACGACGCGAATGCGATTTTCTTTGACAGTCGCAAGGAGCCGCCCGGCCTGGACGAACTCCACAATATCTACCCGGAACCGGAGCTAAGGCTTGGGAATGACAAGCTGCCCAAGGCGGTCAGTCGTGTCATCGCTTCCCCGGGCATTCCTGACAGTCACCCGCTGCTGAAGAAAGCGCGCAAGCGGAATCTCGAAGTCGTTTCCGACATCGAGTTGTTTGCCCGCGAGGCCGAGAAGCCCTTCGTTGCCGTCACCGGTTCGAATGGCAAGAGCACGGTGACCACGCTGCTGTACCACATGTGTCGCGCGGATGGTCGCGAGGTGCTGGCGGGTGGCAATCTCGGCGAACCGGCACTCGACTTGCTGAGCAAGGACAGTCCGGATATCTACGTGCTCGAACTGTCGAGCTTCCAGTTGCAGCGTACCCACAACTTGCCCGCCGCGGTGGCCCTGCTCCTCAACGTGTCTCCGGATCATCTCGACTGGCACGCCGATGAGGATGAATACCGCGCGGCCAAGTATCGTATTTTCAAGGACGTGGATGCGGCCGTCATCAATCGCGGCGACCCGGAATCGGCCGAGAGGGTGAAGCACTGCAGCCGCGTAGTCAGCTTTGGCCTCGACGCGCCGGAAGCGGGCCAGTACGGCATGCGCGAGGAAGACGGCGAGAAATACCTTGCCTGTGGCGACGTGCTGTTGCTGTCCGTGAAAGACCTTGCGCTTTACGGCTTGCACAATCAGCTGAACGCACTCGCCGCGCTTGCCGCAGGCGACTTGCTTGGCCTGGATATGGCCGGGATGTTGCAGGTGCTCATCGAATTCCCGGGCCTGCCGCATCGCATGCAGTTTGTTGCCCGCATCGGTGCCGTGGACTACATCAACGACTCCAAAGCGACGAACGTCGCTGCCGCGGTCGCGTCGATCAATTCGGTGGACAGCATGCTCGTGCTGATTGCTGGCGGTGACGGCAAGGGCGGCGAGTTCGGAGATTTGGCAGAGGCTATCGAAGGCAAGCTGCGCGGCGCCGTACTCATAGGTAAGGACGCCGAGAAGATCGCCCACGCACTCGACACAGTCATGCCCGTGCATTTTGCCGAAAATATGGAATCGGCCGTGCACATGGCGGCGACCTGCGCCGAGTCCGACGACACCGTACTGCTCGCACCGGCCTGCGCAAGTCTCGACCAGTACGACAACTACATGGCACGCGGTGATGCTTTCTGTACGGCGGTGGAGGCATTGAAGCGATGACTGCACGCAGCGCACTGATGCCGTTCCCTGCAAGGCTCAAGACCGAGCTGCAGATCGATCCGGTTCTGCTGACGATCGTCCTTGCGTTGTTGCTGGGTGGCTTCGTCATTCTCGCATCGGCGTCGATATCGATTTCGGACAACGTGACCGGCAATCCTTTCTTCTATATCCAGCGGCAATTGATGGCGGCTGCCATTGGCGCCGTTGCCGGCGCCTTCTGCCTGTTTGTCCCGATGCAGGTCTGGCAGAACATGGGCCCGGTGTTGCTGGTCGCCGGACTTGCCTTGCTGGTCCTGGTCCTGGTGCCGGGCGTTGGCTACGAAGTCAACGGCAGCACCCGCTGGGTCCGGGTCGGCTTCATGAACCTGCAGGTTTCCGAGCCTGCACGCCTGTGCTTCCTGATGTATCTCGCCGGCTACCTGGTCCGCCGTAGCAAAGCGCTGCGCGAACAGTTTGTCGGATTCCTGCGGCCGATGCTCGTGTTAACGCTGGCCTGTATCCTGCTTCTGAAGGAGCCGGATTTCGGCGCGGCCATCGTGCTCCTGGCGACCGCACTGGCGATGATGTTCGTTGCCGGTGCCCGGATTCGCGACTTTATCCTGTTCTTCTCCGCCGCTGTCTTCGCGATGGCTGCCCTGGCGATTACGTCGCCGTACCGCATGAAACGCCTTACGGGTTTCCTCGACCCGTGGTCCGACCCGTATGACTCGGGCTTCCAGCTGACACAGTCTCTGATCGCCATCGGTCGCGGCGAGTGGTTCGGCGTCGGTCTCGGCGAGAGCGTGCAGAAGCTCTTCTATCTGCCGGAGGCCCATACCGATTTCGTATTTGCCGTGTTTGCCGAGGAATTCGGCCTGCTCGGCTCCCTGACTCTGATTGCGCTATTCCTGGCACTCCTCTGGCGCATCTTCCAGCTCGGCAAGCGTGCACACGACGCCGAGCGTTTTTTCGAGGCTTACCTGGCCATCGGGCTGGGTACCTGGATGGGCCTGCAGGCCTTCATCAACGTCGGCGTCAACATGGGACTGCTGCCGACCAAGGGGCTGACGCTGCCGTTGATCAGTTACGGCCGCAGCAGCCTGATTATCACGATGATCGGCATCGGGCTGTTGCTACGCATTCACCATGAGCTCGCGGTCGACGCGAAGCCCGTCAATCGCAAGCGAGGTCGCAGCAAGAAATGAATAAGCGACCAATACTGGTTATGGCTGGCGGCACGGGCGGACACGTTTACCCGGCCCTCGCGGTTGCGCGCGCCCTGCAGGCCCGGTCGCGCGAAGTCGTCTGGCTCGGCACGCACCGTGGGCTGGAATCACGGGTCGTTCCAGAGGCTGGCATCGAGATTGAGTGGATCAGTATCAAGGGGCTGCGGCGCAAAGGTGCGCTGGCCGTTGTCGTGGCACCCATACAGATCGGCTGGGCACTGCTGCAGTCGCTCGCCGTTATTCTTCGTCGCCGTCCTGCTGCCGTGCTCGGTATGGGAGGTTTTGTCAGTGGACCGGGTGGCGTCGCCGCCTGGCTGACGAGGCGTCCCCTGGTTATCCATGAGCAAAATGCCGCAGCGGGCATGACCAACCGTCTTCTGGCGCGTCTTGCCCGGGTTGTGCTGCAAGCCTTCCCGGGCAGTTTTAATTCGAGCGTCGACGCTGAAACCGTCGGCAATCCGGTCCGTGAGGACATAGCTGCCGTGCCACCACCGCATGAGCGTTACGCGAATCGGCACGGCGCCCTGCGGGTGCTGGTCCTCGGTGGCAGCCAGGGTGCGCTGGCATTGAATCGCACGGTGCCGGCAGCGCTCGCCCTGCTTGATCCGGACCTGCGTCCGGTAGTGCGACACCAGTGTGGAGAACGCACACTCGACATTGCGAAGCAGGCCTATGCCGAGCACGCGGTTGACGTCGAATTGCTGCCATTTATCGAAGACATGGCGGAAGCGTACGCATGGGCCGACCTGGTCATCTGCCGCGCCGGTGCACTGACGATCGCCGAACTCTGCGCCGTTGGCGTCCCGGCACTGTTCGTGCCGTATCCGGCTGCCGTCGATGACCACCAGACAGCAAATGCCAGGCCGATGGCAGAGGCCGGCGCGGGCGTCATCATTCAGGAGAGTGAACTGACGCCCGAAAGGCTGGCCGACTTGTTGCGCGAGTGGCTGCAGTCACGCGCCGAGTTGCTGCAGCGCGCCGCCAAAGCCCGCGCACTCGGCGCGCCAGAATCCTTGCAGCGCATTACCGAAATCTGCATCGAGCAGGCAGGAGCCGCCGCATGATCAAGAAGATGCGTCGAATTCACTGTGTGCACTTCGTCGGTATCGGTGGCTCCGGCATGTCGGGTATCGCCGAGGTGATGGCGAGCCTCGGCTACGCCGTCCAGGGCTCGGACATTAAGGCGAGCAAACAAACTCAGCGTCTTGAGAGCCAGGGCGCGACAGTATTCATCGGCCACGCTGCTGAGAACATTCGCGATGCAGATGCGGTTGTCGTCTCCAGCGCGGTCGATGAAACCAATCCCGAAGTGGCTGCAGCGCGTGAACAACTCATGCCGGTGGTCAGTCGCGCAGAAATGCTCGCCGAGTTGATGCGCTTCCGCTATTCGATCGCTGTTGCGGGTACGCACGGCAAGACCACGACTACGAGCCTGGTCGCCAGCGTGCTCGCAGAGGGCGGGCTGGATCCGACCTTCGTAATTGGCGGGCGCCTGAAGAGTGCCGACGCCAACGCGCGGCTCGGTGAGGGCGACTACCTGGTGGCAGAAGCGGATGAGAGCGACGCGTCATTCGTGCATCTCAAACCCATGTTAGCGGTCGTCACGAACATCGATGCCGACCACATGTCGACCTATGACGGTGACATCGACAAGCTGAAGTCGGGCTTCATCGAGTTTCTGCACAACCTGCCGTTCTATGGCCTGGCGGTTGTCTGTACCGACGACCCCGGGGTCAACGACGTGCTCGCGGACATCGGCCGCTCGGTCACAACCTATGGGACGAACGAAGACGCCGATATTCGGGCCGTCAATATCGAGTTCAACGAGAACATGACCGAGTTCGATGTCGTTCGTTCCAGCAAGATCGAGCAGAGCCTGGGCGATACACAAAGTCTCTTCCAGATGCTGCACGTAAAGCTGCGACTTCCCGGCGTGCATAACGTCAGGAACGCGCTGGCGGCAATCGCCGTTGCGGATGAACTGCAGATCGGCGACGCCGCGGTCGTCGCTGCGCTGGAAAAATTTGAGGGTATCGACCGGCGCTTCCAGAATCTCGGTGAGATCCAGACGAAAGTCGGCAAGGTCCTGCTTATTGATGACTACGGCCATCACCCAACCGAAATAGCGGCGACGCTGGCCGCAGCGAAGTCGGGTTACCCGGAGCGGCGCGTCGTGCTGGTCTTCCAGCCACATCGTTACTCGAGGACACACGACCTGATGGATGACTTTGCGGCCGTGCTGTCTGATGCCGATGCACTCGTGTTGCTCGAAGTCTACCCCGCGGGTGAAGAGCCGATTCCCGGGGCGGACGGCCGTTCCATGGCCCGTGCGGTTCGTACGCGCGGCGCGGTTGAGCCCGTGTTTGTCGAAACGCTCGAGGAACTGGCACCGGTACTCGAAGACGTGCTGGCTGACGGCGACCTGGTGCTGGCGATGGGAGCGGGCGATATCAGTGCCTATGCCCATTCGCTTCCCGAGTTACTGGGCAAGCGTCCATCGTTGAAGGTGCACTCATGATGGCGACAGCTGCAAACATGCGTGTGCAGGGGGAGCTTCGCTACGGCGAACCGATGAGTCGCCACACGTCGTGGCGTGCTGGGGGGCCAGCCGAGACTTTCTTCATCCCTGCGAGCATCGACGACCTGTCTGCATTCCTGGCCGACCTGGATCTGGATACGCCGATCTTCTGGCACGGCGTGGGCAGTAATCTGCTGGTGCGCGACGGCGGCTTGCCGGGTGTGGTGATTTCAGCCACGAAGATTCTGCGCCACCTCGAACGAGTCGACCGGTATACCGTGCGGGCCGGCGCAGGCCTGCCTTGCACCCAGTTGGCGAAGCAGTGCATTCGTTGGGCGCTGGGTCCTTCGGAATTCTTCGCCGGCATCCCCGGCACGGTCGGTGGCGCGCTGGCAATGAATGCAGGCGCCCACGGCGGTGAAACCTGGGAACGCGTCGAATCGGTGCGCACGATCGATCGCAGCGGCGAAATTCATGAGCGCTCCCCGGCCGAGTACTCGGTTGGCTACCGCAGTGTCGTCGGGCCGCCCAACGAGTGGTTTATCGAAGCCACGTTGCGGTTCGAGCCGGATGTCGTGCCCAGCATGGACAACATGAAGGCGATGCTGGAGCGGCGCAAGGCGACCCAGCCTTTGGGACTGCCGAGCTGTGGCTCTGTCTTCCGCAACCCGCCCGGAGACCATTCGGCACGGCTGATTGAAGCGGCGGGACTAAAGGGCTACCGGATCGGCGGCGCCGAAGTTTCGGAAAAGCACGCCAACTTCATCATCAACCGTGACGAAGCAACGGCGACCGATATCGAGGAGTTGATCGAGCACGTGCGGCAAACAGTACTCGACGTGCACGGTGTCGAGCTGCAACACGAAGTCCGGATTGTTGGCGAGGTGCCCAAATGATCACGTCAAGCCTGGTTGAACAACGTTACCCCGTGACGGACGCTGCAGAATTTGGCCGCGTAGCCGTCATGCTTGGCGGCAACTCGAGCGAGCGCAAGGTCTCCCTGGATACGGGTGCCGCGGTGCTCAAGGCGCTGCAGGCGAAGGGCGTGGACGCGAACGCCTGGGATCCCGCAAAGAAGTCGATGGCCGAGTTCGCGACGGCCGGATTCGACCGTGTCTGGATTGCTTTGCACGGTCCGGGCGGCGAAGACGGTGCGTTGCAGGGTCTGTTGCAGTGGCTGCAAATCCCATACACCGGAAGCGGCGTCATGGCCTCCGCCGTGGCAATGGACAAGGTGCGCAGCAAACATCTTTTCCGCGCAGCCGGTATACCGACGCCGGACTACGCGGTGGCCCGCACTCGCGACGAGGCATCGGTAGCCGCGGAACAGGTGGGCTTTCCGTTGATCATCAAGCCATCGGGGCAGGGTTCGAGCGTCGGCATGTCCAAAGTATTCGAGCGGGCTGAGCTCAACGACGCTGTCGAGCTCGCATTGCAGTACGGCGACACGGTGTTGCTCGAAACCTGTGTCACGGGCAGTGAGTTCACGGTTGCCTTGCTGCAGGGCGAGGCGCTGCCGAGCATCAGGATCGTGACGCCGCGGGTCTTTTATGACTACCGCGCAAAGTACGAATCCGAGCGCACCGAGTATATCTGCCCAGGTACGGAAGACTCCGATACAGAGGCCGTGTACGCGGAGCTCGCCGTTGCCGCATTTTCCGAGCTCGGTTGCACCGGTTGGGGTCGTGTCGACTTCATGACCGGTGCGGACCGGCAACCGCTCGTGCTTGAAGTTAATACCGTGCCGGGCATGACCAGTCACAGCCTGGTGCCGATGGCTGCGAAGCGCGCCGGCATCGATTTCGAGGAGTTGTGCTGGCGCATCCTCGAGACGAGCTTCGCGGCAAATTCCGAAGCGGACACGGTGGAGGTAGCAGCGTATGGCGCGTAAGCAAGCTAGACGCCGCAAGCAGAAGAAGGCTTCGAAGTTCAAGATGCCGACGATCCGCATTGGCCGTATTGTCGCACCGCTCGTCGCCATTGGCATTGTCGTCGCGACTTACCAGCTCACGATGGTTTTGCTGGACCGCAGGATTTCCTCGATCGAAATCAGCGGTCCCTTCCAGCGCGTGACCGCGTTGCAGATCGAAGAGGCGATCAGCGATGAAATCGACGCAGGCTTCGTGGGCGCCGACCTGGACAACATCCAGGCACGCATCATCGGGCTGCAATGGATTGACCAGGCGCGCGTCGCGCGCCGGTGGCCCAGTCGTATATCGATCACGGTGACCGAACAGGTGCCGGCTGCGATCTGGGGCGAACGAGGCTTGCTGAACACACGGGGCGAGCTGTTTGTCAGCGAAGCTCACCATATTCCGGCGGAACTGCCCCGACTCAGTGGTCCGGATGACCGCTCGGCCGAAGTGGCAAAGCGCTACCTCGAAGTGCGCGACCAGCTGATTCCTGTCGGGCTCGACCTGCGCCGTGTGCATCTTGATGCGCGGGGCTCGTGGGAAATGACTCTCGCCAACGGCATCGAGGTCCGCCTCGGACGGCGGGATGTGTCTGAGCGAACCGGGCTCTTCCTGGATGTGGTCGCCGACATCATTACTGGCCGTGCTGCAGATATCGACTACGTCGACATGCGGTACGGCAATGGCTTCACGATTGGTTGGAAAGGTGGGTCGAAGACGCCGGTCGCCGATCCACAAAAGGACGGGCAGAAGATGCTGGCGTCCAGAGGAAGCGAGTGAATGTCAAAGCGCCCTGACAGAAACATGATTGTTGGACTCGATATCGGCACATCCAAGGTTGTGGCCATCGTCGGCGAGGCGAACGAAGACGGCGTCATCGAAGTCATCGGCATCGGTACGCACCCGTCTCGCGGTCTGAAGAAAGGTGTCGTTGTGAATATCGAGTCCACGGTGCACTCGATTCAGCGCGCTGTCGAGGAGGCCGAGCTCATGGCCGGCTGCGACATCCACTCGGTGTACACGGGTATCGCCGGCAGCCACGTTCGCAGCCTGAACTCTCACGGGATCGTTGCGATTCGCGACACGGAAGTCAGTGCATCCGACGTCGACCGCGTCATCGATGCCGCTCGCGCCGTAGCCATTCCGGCCGACCAGAAGATACTGCATATCCTGCCCCAGGAATTCCTGATCGACAGCCAGGAAGGAATTCGCGAGCCGATCGGCATGTCGGGAGTGCGTCTCGAAGCCAAGGTCCACATGGTAACCGGCGCGGAAAGCGCGGCGCAGAACATCGTCAAGTGCGTGCAGCGTTGCGGCCTCGAAGTGGAAGACATCGTGCTCGAACAGCTCGCGTCCAGCTACGCAGTCCTGACTGACGACGAGAAAGAGCTCGGCTCGTGCATCGTCGACATCGGTGGTGGCACGACCGATATCGCCGTGTTCCTCGGCGGAGCGATACAGCACACCGCGGTTATTCCGATCGCTGGCGACCAGGTGACCAACGATATTGCCGTGTCGATGCGCACGCCGACGCAATACGCCGAGGAAATCAAGATCAAGTATGCCTGTGCGTTGTCGCAGCTCGCGAATCCGGATGAAACGATCGAGGTTCCGAGCGTTGGCGATCGGCCACCGCGGCGCCTGGCGCGCCAGACCCTGGCTGAAATCGTCGAGCCTCGCTACGAAGAACTGTTCGGCCTGGTTCGCGATGAGCTGCGCCGGAGCGGCTTCGAGGAATTGATTGCAGCGGGCGTCGTCATCACGGGTGGCAGCGCCAAGATGGAAGGTGCCGTGGAGCTGGCCGAAGAAGTATTCCACATGCCAGTCCGCCTCGGTTCGCCACAGTACGTCGAAGGACTTACGGATGTTACCAGCAACCCGATTCATGCCACGGGCGTGGGGCTGCTCTTGTATGGCTACGAAAACCTCTCCCGGCGCGATCGCCGCAGCACGCCGATTGGCGGCAACCTGGGTGAGGTATGGGACCGGATGAGGTCGTGGTTCCAGGGCCATTTTTAGAAGATTTTATCAACCGGGGTTCAGTGAGTGCCCCACAGGGAAACGCACAAAGCGGAGGAAGACTCAATGTTTGAATTAATGGATGCGCATAGCTCGAGCGCTGTCATCAAGGTCATCGGTGTCGGTGGAGGCGGTGGTAACGCAGTCGCGCACATGGTCGAAGCCGGCATCGAGGGTGTCGATTTCATCTGTGCCAACACGGATTCGCAGGCGCTCAAGGGATCGCGCGTGCGGACCGCGCTGCAGATTGGCTGCAACATCACGAAAGGACTCGGCGCAGGTGCCGATCCCGATATTGGTCGTCAGGCGGCTATGGAAGATCGCGATCGAATTATCGAAGTGATCGAAGGTGCCGACATGCTTTTCATCACCGCCGGTATGGGCGGCGGCACCGGCACGGGTGCTGCGCCGATTGTGGCGCAGGTCGCAAAGGAACTCGGCATCCTCACCGTTGCGGTTGTGACCAAGCCGTTCCTCATGGAAGGCGGCAAACGCATGCAAATCGCCGAACACGGGATCGGGGAACTCGGCAAGTATGTCGACTCGCTGATCACCATTCCCAACGAAAAACTGCTGACGGTCCTGGGTGGTGAAACGACTTTGCTGGATGCATTCCGTGCAGCCAACCAGGTGCTGCAAGGGGCAGTGCAGGGCATCGCCGAACTGATCACCAGGCCTGGCCTGATCAACGTCGACTTTGCCGACGTGCGCACGGTCATGTCCGAGATGGGCATGGCGATGATGGGTACGGGCGTGGCCCAGGGCGAAGATCGCGCTCGCGAAGCTGCGGAAGCAGCTGTCTCGAGTCCGTTGCTCGAGGACATCAACCTGGCCGGCGCGAATGGCATCCTGGTCAACGTGACGGCCGGCATGGACCTGTCGATCGGTGAATTCCAGGAAGTCGGTGCGACCATCAAGGAGTTCGCATCCGAAGACGCAACCGTGGTCGTCGGAACGGTAATCGATCCGGAAATGACGGACCGCATTCGCGTTACGGTTGTGGCAACGGGTCTCGGCAAGCACGCTGCCGCGGCAGAATCGCCGATGCGCATCGTGCGACGCCCGCACGCGCAGGCGCAGCCGAATTACCACACGCTGGACAAACCAACCGTGCAGCGCAAGCGCGCGGTAGGTGATGGCCTGGAAGATGGCGGCTTGCAGGAAGAATTGCTGGATATCCCGGCATTCCTGCGACGCCAGGCTGACTGACAAGAGAAGGCGACAACCCCCGGTGTTACTCACTCACCGGCGGGCACCTCCTCCGCTTTGCCGGCCCGGGTTTGACCGGGCCGGCTCCCTTCCTTCCCATTCACCACGACATTTCAGACGGTCTCGATGCCAGCGAGCTAAGGGCTTAATTCTTGTGGAGTTTTTCACCAATATGTTAATCTTGCGCGCGTTATGCTGAGACAACGAACCCTGAAGTCGACGATCCGGGCAACCGGCGTCGGTTTGCACTCCGGCGAGAAGGTGTACATGACCCTTCGTCCCGCAGCCGAGAACTCCGGGATCACGTTTCGGCGAGTCGACCTCGAGCCTCCCGTGGACATTCCCGCCGATCCAACGCTGGTTAGTGAGACCATGCTTGGCACGACACTCGAGCGGGATGGCGTGACGGTCGCGACAGTCGAGCACCTGATGTCAGCATTGGCGGGTCTGGGTATCGACAATGTGTACGTCGATCTCTCGGCTTCCGAAGTGCCGATCATGGATGGCAGCGCCGGTCCCTTCGTGTTTCTGCTGCAGTCTGCCGGCATCGAAGAGCAAAACGCGGCGAAGCGATTTATTCGTGTCAGGAAAAAAGTGCGCGTGGAACAGGGCGACAAGTGGGCGGAACTCCTTCCGTTCAACGGCTTCAAGGTAAATTTCGAGGTGTATTTCAATCACCCGGTGTTTAACAAGTTAAGCCAGCAGGCCACCATCGACTTTTCGTCCACGTCGTTCCTCAAAGAAGTTAGCCGCGCGCGCACGTTCTGCTTCCTGCGTGACGTCGAAGCGCTGCGTGAGCGTAACCTGACGCTCGGTGGCAGCATGGACAATGCGATCGTACTCGACGATTACCGCATTCTTAATGAGGATGGGCTGCGCTATTCAAACGAGTTTGTGATTCACAAGATTCTCGATGCGATTGGCGATGCCTACCTTCTTGGCCACAACCTGATCGGCGAATTCCGGGCCTACAAGTCCGGGCATGATCTGAATAACAAGCTTGTGCGTGCCATGCTCGCGGACGAATCCTCTTTCGAAGAAGTTACGTTCGAGGACGCCAACAAGGCACCGATCTCCTACGCTACGCCGTCCTACGCGTAACACGATCAGGACTGGGTGACGCGGATTCGGCAGGTCGCGGCATCGAGTCCCGCATCACGCGCGGCGGCGAGCAGCGTATCGGTTTCATAGCGGAGCCGACTGGCCCACGCGGAGGACGCGGCGATAACGATGAGGTCCCTGTCTTCGCGGAGGTTTGCCGCGACAATCGCCCCGCTGTAGTCGTCGGGCAGTGCCTTGCACAGAACGTGCGTCAGCTCGCCCATTTCCCGAGCGCGTCGAACTATCTGCCCTAAGTCCCCGCCGTCGCAGGGATTTAATAAATTTTTCAGGTCAATTTTGGCCATAAAAATGTGACGTAGTTAGCGCTTTTGTCCATGTTTCTGGAACTGGTACTCACACTGACTATCGTACGCTTGTAATAAAAACCGACATTATGCATATTGTCGCACACGATAAGGGCAAACCCGCTGCGAGGCGGGGACGCAAAACCACCGGTCCGGACACGTTTTCGGGCAGCGGGGCTACCGAAGTGAACAGGTACTGCAGGTCTAAAAGAATCCAAAGAGGCGTGCGCGGCAATTCGGCCCGTGCAGTCGCAGCTTGCAGGAGAGAACACCGAGCGTCTATAGCGCATCCGGGGCTAACACGATGAATGTTGTAATATTCGGCAAAGGGTTTGGCAAAACCCGTCAGCTAAACTTGTCCGGCCTGGTTGCCGGCATTGCTGCTGCCGTTGTTGCCGTCATCGTGATGTTTGCCGGGTTCGCGGGCGGCTACTGGTACTCAGCCAATACCGGTTCCGGAGTCAGCACATCCGAGTTGGCTCAGCTTGCGACCGAACTCGAGACGCAACGCGGGACCATCGACACAATCCGCCAGGGCCATGAAGATACCGTCGATGCGCTGGCGATCCGCATCGCCCAGATGAACGCAAGAATTATCCGACTCGACGCCGTTGGCCGCCGCATTACCGAGATGGCGGATATCGATGACGACGAGTTCAATTTTGATTCCGATCCGGCCCTGGGTGGCCCCGAAGAACCCATGGCAGCCGGCTCAAACGTCGCCGTTCCGGAGCTTATCGAAGCGATGACCTCGCTGGGCTACCAGTTGGACAGCCGAGAGGCTCAATTGGGCGTGCTGGAGTCGGTCCTGATGAACCAGAGCCTCAAAGAGCGAGTCTACCCGCAGGGTCGGCCGGTCAAGTCGGGCTGGCTGTCGTCGTATTTCGGCAAGCGAACTGACCCGTTCACAGGTAAACCAGCGAATCATACCGGCATCGATTTTGCCGGCAAACGTGGCGACGAGATCGTCGCGGTAGCCGACGGCGTAGTGACCTGGTCGGGTGATCGCTATGGCTACGGCGTCATGGTCGAAATCAATCATGGCAACGGTTACTCGACGCGCTACGCACATAATTCTGAAAACCGCGTTTCTGTCGGAGACGAGGTAAAGAAAGGGCAGGTCGTTGCACTCATGGGCAAGACCGGTCGAGCGACTGGCCCGAACCTGCACTTCGAAGTGCTGCACGAAGGCCGCCGGGTGAACCCGGTTACGTACATCCGCGACTCGTCACAGTAGACGTCGCAACCCCCTGATTTGTCATCGCGAGCGGGCATTGGCCGCGAGCCTCGTTAATGGGCTTGTGTTCGCAGAAATCGCCCATAAATCGCGACATTGGATTGTTGTGGCCGTAGAATAGCGGCCTTTGTTTGAGCGGGAGCCCTGCGTGGCCAATTTCCTGACCAGTCTTTTCGGCAGCCGCAATCAGCGTCTGCTGCGTCAGTACTCAAAAGTCGTCAAAAGAATCAATTCTCTCGAGGAAGGTCTGCAGGCGCTCAGTGATAGCGATCTCAAGGCCAGGACCGAAGAATTCCGCAAGCGTTACGCGGACGGAGAGACACTGGAGCAACTGCTGCCCGAGGCGTTTGCAGTCGCTCGCGAGGCGTCGGTCAGGACGATGGGCATGCGCCCGTTCGATGTGCAGTTGATCGGCGGCATGGTGCTGCACGACGGCAACATCGCCGAAATGCGTACGGGTGAGGGCAAGACCCTGATGTCGACCCTCCCGGCCTATCTGAATGCGATCAGCTCGGACGGCGTACACGTCGTGACGGTCAACGAGTACCTTGCGCAACGCGACGCCGACTGGATGCGTCCGATCTACGAGTTTCTTGGCCTGACGGTCGGGGTGTCAAAGGCCGGGCAGAGCGCTGCAGAAAAACGCGCCGCTTACGAATCAGACATCACCTACGCTACGAACAACGAACTCGGTTTCGACTACCTGCGCGACAACCTGGCGTTCTCGCTGGAAGGCAAGTCGCAACGCCAGCTGAATTTCGCGATTGTGGATGAAGTGGATTCGATCCTCATCGACGAAGCGCGCACCCCGTTGATCATTTCGGGGCCGGCTGAGTCGAGTACCGATCTGTACGCGAAGATAAACAAGCTCATTCCCAAGCTGCAGGCGCAGGAAGAAACCGACGAACCGACCAACTACGAAATCCCCGCCAACCGCGTCCAGCTCATCGATCGCAACAATGCCGTGATGACGCTGGAGGAGGCCGTGTCACTGGCCGAAGAAAACGAGGCGGACCTCGTCCTGGTCGATGGCAGCGAAAAGCCGGCGAAGTGCCGCCTGATGTCGCGTGGTGACTTCACGCTCGACCTCAAGGCGAAGCAGGCCCACGTGACTGAGGAAGGGCACCAGAAAGTCGAGTCACTCATGACGCAGGCTGGATTGCTGCAGGAAGGCGAGAGTCTTTACGATGCCGGCAACATCCGGCTGCTGCACCATCTGAATGCCGCACTGCGGGCACACGCGATCTACCAGCGTGACGTCGAGTACATCATCAAGGACGGCGAGGTCGTGATCGTCGACGAGTTCACCGGGCGCACGATGCCCGGGCGTCGCTGGGGTGACGGTTTGCACCAGGCGGTTGAGGCGAAGGAAGGTGTGTCGATCCGCCAGGAAAACCAGACGGTCGCCTCGATTACGTTCCAGAACTTCTTCCGGCTCTACAGGAACCTTTCGGGTATGACCGGCACGGCCGATACCGAAGCCTACGAGTTCCAGGCGATTTACGGACTGGAAGTGGTCGTCATCCCGACGCACAAGCCAATGATTCGCATCGATCACCCGGATCTTGTGTATTTGACTGAGGAAGACAAGTACGAGGCCATCGTCGAAGATATCGTCGATTGCAGCGAGCGCGGCCAGCCGGTGCTGGTAGGTACCACGTCGATTGAGGCATCCGAGCTGTTGTCGAGCTTCCTCAAGGCGAAGAAGATCAAACACGAAGTGTTGAACGCGAAGCAGCACGAACGCGAAGCGCTGATCGTTCAGAATGCCGGACGACCCGGCGCGATCACCATTGCCACCAACATGGCAGGTCGCGGCACGGATATTGTGCTTGGCGGCAGCCTCGACGCGGCCCTGGCGAACATGGCCGAAGGTGATGACGAGGCTAAGGTCCGGGCTGCGTGGCTGGAGCGCCACAACAAGGTCCTCGAAGCCGGTGGCCTGCATATCGTGGGCACCGAACGCCACGAGTCACGCCGCATCGATAACCAGCTCAGAGGCCGTTCAGGACGCCAGGGCGACCCCGGTTCATCGCGTTTCTATCTTTCCATGGACGACACGCTGATGCGTATTTTCGGCGACCCCGAGCGCACCAAGAGCCTGCTGTCACGAGCCGGCATGCGCGAAGGCGAGGCGATCGAGAGCAAGTTGCTGACGCGTCAGATCGAACGGGCACAACGCAAGGTCGAGGCGCACAACTTCGACATTCGCAAGAACCTGCTCGAATACGATGACGTCGCGAATGACCAGCGCAAGGTGGTCTACGTGATGCGCAACGACCTGATGGAGGCGGACGAGATCGAGGATTCAATTGCCGCGATTCGTGACGAAGTGGTCGAAGCAAGCGTTCATCAACATATTCCGCCAGGCAGCCTCGAAGAGATGTGGGACGCCGACGGCCTCAGCCACGCACTCGAAGCCGAGTTTGGCGTGCGGGCCGATGTGGCGCGGTGGATCCGCGAGGACTCGACCCTGACCTCAGACGGGATTGCTGAACGTTGCATCGCCGAGGTCAACGAGGCCTACGCCCGGAAGGTCGCCGATATTGGCGCCGAGCTGATGCGCGGTGTTGAGAAACAGGTCATGTTGCGGCAGCTCGATTTCCACTGGAAAGAGCATCTTGCAGCGATGGATCACCTGCGCCAGGGCATTGGCCTGCGATCCTACGCGCAGAAGAATCCGAAGCAGGAATACAAGCGCGAAGCCTTCGAGATGTTCGGCGAGATGATCGAACAGGTGAAGCACGACTCTGCCAGCATCCTGTCGCGCATTCGTATCCAGGGTCAGGAGGACCTGTCGGAAATGGAAGCGCAGCGTCGCAAGGACGAGCAAATGAAGTTTCAGCATGCCGAAGCGTCGGCACTGGGTGCTCGGTCAGAAGGCGGTGCAGCCGAAGCCGAGCAGCATACGCCTTTCGTGCGCGATGGCCGCAAGGTTGGCCGCAACGAAGCCTGCCCGTGTGGATCTGGCAAGAAGTTCAAACAGTGCCACGGGCGACTGAGCTGAGCGCTCGCATCCATGAATCACTTTAATGTCGCGGCGGGAATCCTCTGCGATTCCAGTGGCCGGGTGCTGATCGCGGAACGCCTTGGCGGCGGGCCGTTCCATGGTTTGTGGGAGTTCCCGGGGGGGAAGATCGGCACGCATGAGACGCCACTGGAGGCGCTCTCTCGCGAGCTCGCGGAAGAGCTCGGCATTGAAGTCACCGCTTGTGCATCGTTCATGAATCTGCGCCACGAGTATGACGATCGTATCGTCACCATCGAGTTTTTTATCGTCAGTCGCTGGAACAGCGAACCGGTGGGCCGCGAGGGCCAGGCATTACGCTGGGTGCCGCGAGATCGCCTCGATACAGAGGAGTTGCTGCCGGCGGATGTGCCGGTTATCGAGGCCTTACGACAGCAGCATTAGCAGATTGAGAGCTGGAACGGGACATCACGCCCGGTCTGGATGGCGCGACTGTCGATCGTCGACCATTCCAGAAATCGCACCGTGAACCGGTGCTGGCTTCCACTGATCTCCGGAAACAACGAGCTGCCACCGGCGACGCTAACTCGCAGCAAGCGGCAATTGCCGTCCTTCTGCATGCTGTGCTGGTACATGCCGTTGACGGCTACCTTCTCGCTCGGTCGGGCGCTTTCTCGAATCAGCCAGAGGAATTCGGCGACCGCGTCGCAGACAGGACGTATCGATCTCAACCAGACATCCACATCCTGCTGGCGTCTCGCGAAGGGTTGTCGTAACCAGTGGTTGTACTCGGGCAGGTCAAATTCGCAGGTACCGCCGGGAATCGCGCTGCGATGTTTTATCGCATTCAGGAAATCGCAGTCCTTGAGTGGTTGCAGGAACGCTGTACCAATGCGTCCCAGCTCATCGCGGCTGCTCGCCAGGTTGTGAACCAGCGTATCCAGGCGACCGCCATCGACGCCGGGCTGGCTCTGAAAACGCCGCAGGATGGTGAGCTGGTGGTCGAGCTCTTTGTGGACGTCGCTGCGGACATCACCGCGCGATAGAATGGCCAGCACCTCGAGCAGCGTCGAAATTGTCGCGCGAGTGGCCCAATCGGCCTCATGCTCGCTGTAGTAAAGGATTTGCTGGTAGAGAAACTCGAGGCGCAAAAAGGTACGCATGCGCTCTGAAAGCGGCTGCTCGTATTCCATGACCGCCGCCGACGATCGTGAGGCGATTTCACTGGCCAGTTTTGCCATGCAGGTATTCTGCGCTACGTGGGGTCGGCTGGCAAATGGACAAGACGCTCGTTGTGACGCTGTCGCTGTCAGTTGTACCAGTGCCGGGCTAGAATGACTGTCAATCATTTCAATGGGATACGTGCAACGATGGATCTTGCCGACAAATCACAGGCCGGGCGCTCACGCGCAGTCATGCTGGGCATGGCATGGGCGGCTGCTCTCGCGGTCACGGTGGCCGCGTACTGGCCTGGTCTGGTGGGCCCATTCGTGCTGGACGACTTCTCGACGATTGCGTCGCTGGGTAATCTCGGCGGCGTCAGGGATTGGGACACGTTCAAGGCATTCGTCTTCAACGGGACCGCCGGTCCGACGGGACGACCCCTGGCGCTGTTCAGCTTCCTGGTTGACGGGACAAACTGGCCGACGGACCCGTGGCCATTCAAGCGAACCAATCTGCTAATCCACCTGGTTAATGGTGTGCTTCTCGGCGTTGTCACGCGCCAGGTACTGCTGCTGCTCCAGTTCGGGAAAGAGCGCGCGGCGTGGATCGCACTGGCTTCGGCGGCGGCGTGGATGCTGCACCCGTTCCTGGTGTCGACCACCCTGTATGCCGTTCAGCGTATGGCTCAGCTCGTGATGCTGTTTTCGCTCGTCGGCATGGTCACGTACCTGCACGGACGATCCTTGCTCGCGGTAAAGAAGGTACGTGCCTACGTCATCATGACGTTGTCACTCGGCGTCTTCACGCTTCTTGCGACTCTGTCCAAGGAAAACGGCATCCTGTTACCCACGCTGATTGGCGTCATCGAAATCACGGTGTTCGCCAGTCGTGGCGACGAATTGCCGCCACTTGACCGTCGCTGGGCAGCGCTCTTCCTGGCTCTGCCGACGACATTCATTGTCGCGTATCTTGTCTTTACGTTCTTTCGCGCCGACTTCCTCGAGGTCGCGAACACGCGTGATTTCAGCCTGTACGAACGATTCCTGACGCAACCACGCGTGGTGGCCGACTACCTCCAGAACTGGTTCCTGCCAAAACTGTACACAACGGGCGTGTTCCAGGATCACGTCATCAAATCGACGAGCCTGTTCTCGCCGATGACGACATTCGTGGCACTGGTCCTTCATATCGGTGTCATCGCGCTGGCGTTTGCAAAACGCAAGGCCCTTCCGTTGCTGGCGTTCGCGATCCTGTTCTTCTATGCCAATCACCTGCTGGAATCGACTACGCTGAACCTCGAGCTCTATTTCGAGCATCGCAACTACCTGGCGGCTGCGTTCCTGTTTCTGCCCCTGATCGTGCTGCTCGCCGACAAGCTTGATCGACGGGCGGGCTTCCTTGTCGCCGGCGCCATGTTACTGGTGCTGTCGGGTTTTACCCGGTATTCGGCCACAGTCTGGTCGGACTACAACGGCATGATCCAGGCATCGGCATCCAAAGCGCCGACCTCGGCACGTGCGCAGGCGCTGTTTGCGATCAACCTGTTCAATGCGAATCAGCACGAAGCCTCTTTGCAGGTACTCGACCGGGCGATCGAGAACATTCCGACCAACGACCCGTTGTTGCTCGTCAACCGCGCTCTGATCCTCTGCAGCCTCCGCAGACTGGAGCCGTCGGAGCTCGACCAGGTCGTTGCACAGCTGGCCTCACGAAACTACGATTCGCGTTATCTCCAGCTTTATTCAACGCTGGTCCAGGTTGTCGCCGAACCGCGCTGCCCCGACGTCTCGCTGGAACGCGTCAAGCCGTTGTTTGCGGGCATGCTGGATGAGCCTGCCAACATGGAGCCCGGATCGCTGTCAAAGTCCCACGTGCATTACCTGAATGGCCTGGTCGCCGTGAATCTCGGTGAACAGGCGGCCGCGAGAGAGCAGTTCATGGCGGCCCTCGACACCCGGCCAGACGCCAGTTCGGCGATGACGATGGCTGGCCTGATGGCAACGCACGGGTTTCTTGAAAATGCGCTGATGTTCGCGGACCTTGCACTCGAGCAACTCGATGTCGATTCAGCCGGTGTTCGGCTCGGTGCGAAAGTGACGGCAGCCGATATTCAGCGTTTCCGTGCGACGGTGCAGGCAGAGATGGGTGTTACCGACTAGGTATCCGCGGCGAGTGAGCGGTACTTGCGGTCGAGGTCCAGAACCTGGTTCCGAACATGCTCGATGCTGTGATCGTTGTTAATGACGTCATCAGCGATCGCGAGGCGCTCTTCGCGACTCGCTTGCGCGGCAAGAATTCGGCGTGCCTGGTCAGGCGATTCCCGGTCGCGCGCTAACAAGCGTTGAAGCTGAGTGCTTTCTTCGCAATCCACAACCAGCACGCGATCGACAAACTGCCGCAGCTGTGAGTCGACGAGCAGGGGGACAACGATGAGCTGGTAATCACCACCAGCCAGGTCCGCCTGACGCCGCGCCTCGGCCCCGATCCGCGGATGGAGGATAGCCTCGAGTGCCCGGCGATCCGCATCATTGGCAAACACCGTTTCCCGCATAGCGGCACGATCAAGATTGCCATCGGCATCAATCATGCGCTCGCCAAAGCGCGACACGATCTCATCCAATGCAGGCTGCCCGGGCTCGACCACCTGGCGGGCAATAACGTCAGTATCGATCACGGGGGCGCCGAGTTCGGCGAACATGTCAGCGACGAGGGACTTGCCGCTGGCGATGCCACCAGTCAGGCCGATCCGAAGTGGGGGGGAGTCGCGCAACTGGCTCACTCAGAGCCATGCGTCCAGGTACGTCGTCCTGATGACGTCACCCCAAAGCATCGTAATCCAGCCGGCTGCTGCGAGGTACGGACCAAAAGGGATGGGCACACTGCGCTCATGCCTGCGAAATACCATCAGCGAGATTCCAACCAGGGCGCCGACGACAGCCGACATGAGTATGATCATCGGCAGTTGTTGCCATCCCAGCCAGGCCCCCAGCGCGGCCAGCAACTTGAAGTCGCCATAGCCCATGCCTTCCTTGCCCGTAATGAGCTTGAATAGCTGGTAGATGCTCCACAGGCTCAGGTATCCGGCCATCGCACCCACGATTGCGGCATTCGGCGCGATGAACAGTGTCTCTGCGCCTGCTACCGGGTGATACAGGCTCATCGCCAGCCCGATCCACATGAGTGGCAGGACGATAGAATCGGGGATGAGCTGCGTGTCGGCATCGATCATCGCGATCGGCACGAGTGCGAGCGTCATGACGATCGCCATGATTGCCTCCCAGCTCGCCCCAAATCGCCAGGCGCACGCCGCAGCCAGAAGGGCTGTCATCATCTCGACAAGCGGATACCGCGCGGAGATGGACTCCTTGCAGTGAGCGCACTTGCCACGCAGAAACAGGTAGCTGACCACCGGAATATTCTGCCAGGACTTGATCATGGTGCCGCAGGACGGGCACCTCGAGCGGGGAACGACAAGGTCGAAACGGCCCTCCGGCATTTTTGCTTCGGGCGGTGTCTTCACCAGTTCAGCGGCCTGCTCCCGCCATTCGCGCTCCATCATGATGGGGAGGCGATAAATGACCACATTGAGAAAACTGCCAATGACGAGGCAGAACGCGAACACCACAGCTACAAACAAAGTCGGGTTTTCCGAGAACAGCTCAAGCATTGATAATCTCCGTCAGGCGTTTTCCAGGCGTAAATGAAAACGGCGTTCGGAGTTTCCTCCGAACGCCGTACTATTTCAACGCAGCGTATCGCTAGACGACCGCGCCCAGCTTGAAGATAGGCAGGTACATTGCGACAACGAGGCCACCAACGAGAACACCGAGGATCGCCATGATCATCGGTTCCAGCAGACTGGACAGGTTATCAACGGCATTGTCGACGTCATCTTCGAAGAAGTCGGCGACCTTGGAAGACATTTCGTCGAGCGAACCCGATTCCTCGCCCACCGCAATCATCTGGATCACCATGTTGGGGAAAAGTGACGTGTTCTCCATCGCCTGCTGCAGGCGCTGACCCGTTGCAACTTCGTCACGCATCGCCAGGACAGCCTCTTCGTAGACGATGTTGCCGGTTGCGCCAGCAACGGACTCCATGGCTTCGACCAACGGCACACCGGCGGCAAACATGGTGGACAGCGTGCGCGCGTAGCGTGCAATCGACGCTTTCTGCAGGATCGGACCGATAATCGGCAGTTTGAGCATGAGGCGATCAAGGAAATGCCTGAACTTGCGAGAGCGCTTCTTGAAGTAGAGGAACGTAGCAACCGCGCCACCAATCATCATGGCGATGATTATGCCTTGGGTTCTTACGAATGCGGACAGGTCGATAACCATGCGCGTAAACGTAGGCAAGTCTGCGCCGAAGCCCCTGAAGAGATCCTCGAACGACGGAATAACGAAAATCAGGAGAATGGTCGTCACGACGAACGCAACCACCAATACGGCAGCCGGGTAGGTCAGCGCCTTCTTGATCTTCTTCTTGATCGCCTCGGTCTTTTCTTTGTAGGTCGCAACCTTGTCGAGCAGTGACTCGAGTGCACCCGCCTGTTCACCCGCTTCAACGAGGTTGACGAACAGGTCATCGAAATACAGGGGCTGCTTGGCGAGCGCCTCGGCCAGCGCGCTACCGCCTTCCACGTCAGCCTTGATGCCCAGAATGAGTTTCTGCATGGCCGCGTTCTCGTGGCCATTACCAACGATCTCGAATGCCTGAACGAGCGGGATACCGGCGGCGAGCATCGTGGCGAGCTGCCGACTGAACAGGGCGATATCGCCGGTGGTGATCTTGCCGCCGCCTTCGAACAAACCCTTGCTCTGTTTGCGAATGCGGGTCGGGACTACGCCCTGGCGCCGCAAGTCGGCGCGTACCGAAGCCTCGTCATTGGCAAGACTCTTGCCCTTGACCTTCTTGCCGTTTCGATCGGTTCCTTCCCAAAGGAACGGCGTGTTGCTTGCAACTGCTGCGTTAGCCATGTCTCTTGTCCGTAAATCCTATAAATGCCTGATTTAATTACTCAATTGTAACCCGGTTGACCTCTTCAAGGCTGGTAAGCCCGTCCTTGACTTTGTTCAATCCGGCCTGACGCAAATCAATAACGCCTTCCAGGGCCGCCTGTTCCGCGATCTGCATCGCGTTACCGCCTTCCATGATGATGCGACCCATCGTTTCGGAGACCTCCATGACCTGGAAGATGCCGAGTCGACCTTTATAGCCGTCGTTGCATACCTTGCAGCCCTTTTCCTTGGGTCCGAATATGGTGATTCCTGCGTCGAGATCTTCCGCACTGAAACCTTCTTTTTCGAGCGCCTCACGCGGGACGTCCCTGACTTCCTTGCAGTTGTCGCAAAGACGCCGTGCGAGGCGCTGCGCGATGATCAGGCTGACCGATGTCGCAATCGCGTAGGGCATGACACCCATATCGACCATACGCGTCAGTGTCTTCGGCGCGTCGTTCGTATGCAGTGTCGACAACACAAGGTGACCGGTCTGTGCGGCCTTGATCGCGATCTCTGCCGTTTCGAGGTCACGAATCTCACCCACCATGATGACGTCCGGATCCTGGCGCAGGAACGCTTTGAGTGCCGACGCGAACGTCAGTCCAACCTTCGGGTTGACGTTAACCTGGTTGATACCCGGGAGGTTGATTTCAGCAGGATCCTCCGCGGTCGAAATATTGCGATCGACGGTATTCAGGAGGTTCAGGCCGGTGTACAGGGAAACCGTCTTACCGGAGCCCGTGGGGCCCGTCACCAGGATCATGCCGTAGGGCTTGGCGAGGTGCTTTTCATACAGCAGCCGCTGGTGATCTTCGTAGCCCAGCATCTCGATACCGAGCTTGGCGCTCGACGGATCGAGGATACGCAGTACGATCTTCTCACCGAACAGCGTCGGGCAGGTATTGACACGAAAATCGATCGCACGATTCTTGCTCAGGCGCATCTTGATGCGGCCATCCTGGGGAACACGCCGCTCGGCGATGTCCATGCGCGACATGACTTTAAGTCGCGCACACACCTTGTTGGCCAGTGCGACCGGGGGTTGTGCGACCTCGCTCAGTACGCCGTCAAGGCGCGTCCGTACGCGGAAAATCTTTTCATAGGGTTCGAAGTGAACGTCAGACGCCCCGCGCTTGATCGCATCGAGCAGCACTTTGTTGACGAAGCGCACGACCGGCGCGTCTTCGATATCGTCCCTCTGGACTTCGTCTTCCTGCTCGTCAGGGCCGATCTCGAGGTTCTCGAGGTCGAAGTCATCGTCCTGGAGACCGCCCATGCTCGTGTCGACAGCCTCGATCGCTGAGTTGATGCGTTCTTCGAGCTTGTCCTGCTCTACGACGACCGGGTCAATGCTCAGCGTCGTCGCGAACTTGATGTCGTCGATAGCCTGCAGGTTCGTGGGATCGGAAATGCCGAGGAACAAGCGTTTGCCGCGTTTGACGAGCGGCAGTACGCGGTGCTTGGTAATGAGCTTCTGGTCGACAGCCCGAACGACATCGAGATCGATCTCGGCCGCGTCGAGGTCCAGCAGTGGCACACCAAATTCGTGGGAGGCGGCGACCGCAATGGCCCTGGCGTTTGCCATGCCCTCGCTGACGAGATAAGCGATTAGCGGCTGGCGTTCTTTCTTGGCGGCCTCGGTCGCATCCTGAAGCTGTTCTTCAGAGACGATCCCGTCCTGCACCAGGCGTCGTGGCAAGCCTGCAAGATTGGATTGTGATGCCGTTGCTGCCATGGATTCCCAAGCTATCGCGTTTATGAGCGTTACAGTCTCACTGATCCAAGTGCCCGATTCAACTGGATTTTGTGCTGGGGTTCACAGTTATCGAATTTGATTAAGTCAAACGGCGAAATTAGCAGTTTTGAACGCTGCATTCGCATCAAAAATGACTTGTGGCGCCTAGCTCCGGCAGCTGGCGGGAAGGTAGCGTTCGGCGATGCCCGGAGCCTGGTGTGCGGCTGTGACGCCGTTTCCTGTGAGCAGTACTGACCCGCCACCCGGCGCAGGTGCTGCACCGCATCGCCAGACGAAGCCGTTCGAGATCGTCGCGTAGGGCGTAAATGAGACGGTCAGGCCGAAGATCTCGGCATGCGCGTCACCGCCGAAGGTCACGTCGACGCGACCATTGACGATGTTGACCTCGCTGACGTACTTGCCCCTGGAATCAGCCGGTACGGCCGTCAAGCCCGCCTCGGCACGGCCCGCCGGCGGTTCGCCGGTCATGTTGAACGCGTCGATCACCGGTGCCTTGGCACCCGCAGCCATGTTGATGGCTTCTGCCACCTGGGCGCGAACGGTATAGGTTTGGTAGGCGGAAATTGCGAGCGAGGCCAGGATACCGATGATCGCAACGACGATCATCAATTCGATCAGGGTAAAGCCTGTCTGTCGGGTCTTCAATGCTTCGCTCTGCGTGCGTACTGGACACATGTTACCGCAAGTTGGTCCTGCGCTTCGAGTACTTACTGCGGTTGGTGTGAGGACTGTGACGGGGTTCACATTTCTCATCGGAAGCGTCTCTTTCGGGAAAAAAAAGCCCCGGCGAACCGGGGCTTTTCTGACTTCAGTCTAAAGCGAAAAGCTCTAGTCAGCGTCTTATCGGCATGCAGCCGGCAGATGCTTGTCAAGGATGCCTACGCCTGCGCAAGTCCACTCGATCGAACCAGCGTTCGTGTTCGGGCTCAGCGTCAGAGAGTTGGTAGCCAACAGAGCATGCGCGTCCGTGCCACCGTACAGTACTGTGATTACGCCAGCTGCAACCGTAACACTTGTCGTGTACTTACCGTTGATGTCCGTAGGAAGAGCTGAAATACCGGCTTCAGTGTTGTCTGCCGGGAAGTTACCCGTGTCCATGGTGTACTCGGATACTGCCGCCTTGGCACCGCCAGCGAGGTTCAGACCTTCAGAAACCTGCGCGCGGATCGTGTAGTCCTGGTAAGCAGGAATAGCGATGGCAGCCAGAATACCGATGATCGCTACGACGATCATGAGTTCGATCAGTGTAAAACCTTGTTGCTTCTTCATTTGTGCTTCTCCGTTGAGAGTATTTAAGTTCACGGCGAGTTCGCCTGTACACGGAGTAAAGCAAACGGCGTGCCAATTTTTCGTGACGCGCGTCAAGTTATTGATTAAAAGTGAGTTTTGAACAGAGATTTGACTAAAAGTGCGTCGGCAGAAGGTGACAAACCGGGTGCCCATCGTCGCTTTCGTGTCACAAGGTGACAATTTTTGTCAGTCGCCGCGGCTATTCGATGCCGAGCTTCTTGATGCGATAGCGCAGTTGCCGGAAGGACAGTCCGAGGAGCTTGGCCGCCGCCGTCTTGTTATAGCGGGTCTTCTCCAGCGCATCGACGATAACCTGTCGCTGCACGTCTTCGACTTGCTCGCCCAGGCGGCCCGCAAGCGCGGGCCGCGAGCCCGTCGACTCGGAGGTTTCGCGCATATGCAGATCATCCGCCAAGATTCGGCCGCTGGTACACAGGGTCACCGCCCGTTCGAGCATGTTCTCGAGTTCGCGCACGTTCCCCGGGAATGCGTAGGCGAGGAGCGCATTGCGCGCGCCGTCGTCCAGCGTCATCGAGGTGTTCAGGCGATCGAGAATGTGGTCGGCCAGCAGCAGGATATCGTCGCCACGCTCGCGCAAGGCCGGAACGTGTAATTCGATGACATTAATCCGGTAGTAAAGGTCTTCCCGGAAATCGCCCTGTGCGACCATTTGCGACAGGTTCCTGTGGGTTGCCGAGAGGATCCGTACGTCCACGCTCTCTTCCTGGGAAGCCCCGACCGGACGGACTTTCTTTTCCTGGATGACACGCAGCAACTTGACCTGCATGGCCAGCGGCAAATCCGCGATCTCGTCGAGGAACAAGGTGCCGTCCCGGGCGCACTGCACGAGGCCAGCCTTGTCGTTGACGGCGCCTGTGAATGCGCCCTTGCGGTGTCCGAAGAACTCGCTCTCAACGAGTTCCGCCGGAATCGCTCCGCAGTTAACAGGCACAAACGGCGCTTCGGCCCGTGGCCCGCTGTCATGGATCAAGCGCGCCACGAGTTCCTTGCCGGTCCCCGATTCACCCGAGATATGCACGGGTGCCTGCGATTGCGCCACCTTGTCGATCATCTCCCGGAGATCGGACATGCGCTTCGATTCACCGAGCAGCCTCGATCCGCCCGTCTGTCCGGAAGTGCGGACACGCAGGGCGTTCTCGACGATAGTGCGCAGGTTGCCGAGGTCCAGCGGCTTGGAGATGAAATCAAAGGCGCCGAGCTTGAGCGCCTGCACCGCTGTCTCTACATTGCCGTGCGCGGTGATCACCGCAACGGGAACGCCCGACGCATTCGATTGCATCCACTCGACGAGTTCCAGGCCGTCCCCGTCCGGCAGACGCATATCGGTCAGGCAGATATCGAAGTCGTGCTTGCCGAGCAGGGCTTTGGCCCCCGCGACATCCATGGCAGTTTGGGTCTGCACATCCATGCGGCCGAGCGTCAGCGTCAGCAACTCGCAGATATCGGGTTCGTCATCGATGACCAGCGCCAGTGGTTGGTTCATGTGGTGTCCTGTGTGTCCCAGCGGTCCGGATCGGCAAAGACGATACGAAAGATACTGCCTCCGCCAGGCCGGTCAAGGTAAAGCAATGTCGCACGGTTAAGTTCGCAAAGCTCGCGCGAGATGTACAGACCCAGCCCGGTGCCGCCCGAGCGCGCCGTGAAAAATGGCTCAAATATCTTGTCGGCGGTAGCTTCATCGACGCCAAGCCCGGAGTCGAGCACTTCGATATAGGGCCGGCCGTGGCCCTGGATACGGCCGCCCTGGACTTCAACCAGGATACCGCCGGTCTCGCTTGCATACTTGACCGCGTTGTCGCAGAGATTCCACAGCACCTGGCGCAAATGGCTGTGGTCCATGCGAACTTCGAGATCCTCGGGCAGGTCCCCGATCGTCATCTCACCTTCCTGCAGCTCGAGCGTGCGTACGAATTCATCGACAAAGTCCTCGAGCCAGGTCTTCAGGAGCAGCGGCTCGGGTCTGCTCGAGTCCCGGCGCGACAACTGCAAGACGTTGTCGATGATGTGGCTGACGCGGCTGGAGTGTGTCTGAATGATCTCGGTCAGGCGCCGGTCGTGCTCGCCGAGTCCCGGGGATTCCTCGAGAAGTTGCGCTGCGTGGCTCATGGCACCGACCGGGTTGCGTATCTCGTGCGCAATGCTGGCACTGAGCCTGCCGAGAGACGCGAGCTTTGACTGCTGCACACGCGCATTCATATGACTGACGTCTTCGAGGAACACGAGAATCGGTCCGGCCCGCTGGTTGTCCTTGCCAAGCGGCGCCAGGTGGGCCGTGATGCGGACGTTGTCGCCCTCCGTAATCAGCGTTAACTCCGCATGCGACGACAACGACAGGTCCTCCCGCCACCGATCGATGTAATCAGCCAGGGCTGCAGAGGTACTCGCCAGCGGTGTGCCTGGCGGGGCCTCGGTGGCGCCGAGCAACCGCGACGCGGAGCTGTTGATCAATCGAATGGCGTTGTGGCGATCCACGACCACAATGCTCTCGCGCAAATGCTGGACAATGTACTCATTGAGTTCGGAGAGGTTCTTCAGATCGACACCGAACTGCCGAGCCAGGGCCTCAGAGGCCTGAATGCGTTTGGCCAGCGGTTGTGCGGCCAGGGCGATGGCGAAAATAACGCCACTCAGGATGCCCGCCGCGGGATAATTCGGCGCAATGGTGGCGTTCGTCAACTGCATGTAGAACTGCTCGCCGAGTATTGCGAACGTGGCGAACGCAGCGAGCGATGTCGAGACGGTCATGGGAATGACGATGCTGGCAGCGCCGAGGAATATGACCAGCAAGCCGCCCAGGCCACTCGAAATGCCACCGCTTGCATGCATGAGCATGACGATCGCGACGATGTCGACAATAAGCTGGGTAAGCGCGAGCGCATTCCTGGGTACCCACTGCTGGCGCAGGGAGACCGCGGAAAGAACCGCGAACACCAGGTAGCCAGCTGCGGTGGCAGCAAACAGCGTTGGTTGCATATCACCAAAAAACCGCGGGTCAGAACCGACAGCAAACAACAACAGCAGGGCCGTGGAGATCAACAGGCGGAAGGCGTTGAGCGTAATCAGCACCCGCCAGCCGAGTTCCGGCTCGTCGAGCGATTTTTGCAGCAATGCGTCCCGGCTGCCGCGAAAGGTACGCCAAAGTGGACTGTCTGGTGGTGCCTGACTCATCCGCGAATTGTAGACCGAATATGGACATGCGTGGCGCAAACCTCCAAAATACGCCGTCTTTTTCGCGACAGACCGCGAAACATCCTTTCCGAAGCAAACAGACTGATAAATCAATGAATCTTCACGAGTACCAATCGAAGCGATTGTTCGCCGACTACGGCATTCCAGTGCCGCGCGGCATTCCGGCGGATTCGCCAAAAGCCGCAGTGAAAGCAGCCCAGGAACTCGGCGGCGACCTGTGGGTCGTCAAGGCCCAGGTACATGCGGGTGGCCGCGGCAAGGCGGGTGGCGTGAAGCTGGCCCGCACGCTGGACGAGGTGCGCGAGTACACCGACAAGATGCTCGGCACCGTTCTGGTGACACACCAGACCGGACCCGAAGGCCTCCCGGTCAACACGGTTTACATAGAACAGGGCTCGGACATCGATCGAGAGATCTACCTGAGCATGCTCGTTGATCGTGAAGTCAGTCGCATCTCGTTTATCGCTTCCTCGGCAGGCGGCATGGATATCGAGAAAGTGGCCGCGGAGACGCCCGAGCAGATTTTCTCGGTGTCGGTCGCGCCGGACGCGGGGTTGCAGGACTACCAGGCACGTCAGTTGGCGTTTGGCCTTGAACTCGACAAGCAGCAGATGCGCCAGTTCGGTGACCTGATCAAGAAGTTGTACCGCTTGTACCTCGATACCGACGCGAGCCTGATCGAAATTAATCCCCTGATAACGACCAAGGCCGGAGACATCGTCGCTCTGGACGGCAAGATCAATATTGACGGCAGTGCCCTGTTCCGCCAGAAGAAGATTGCGGAATTGCGCGACAAGTCGCAGGAGGACGAGGCGGAACGCAAAGCGGCAGAACACGATCTCAATTACGTTTCACTCGACGGCAATATCGCCTGCATGGTGAACGGTGCAGGTCTTGCCATGGCGACGATGGACCTGATCAAGTTGCACGGCGGTGAGCCGGCCAACTTCCTTGATGTCGGCGGCGGTGCAACCGCTGAACGAGTCGCGGCGGCTTTCAAATTGATCCTCTCGAACGACAGCGTTGAGGCAATCCTTGTCAACATCTTCGGTGGCATCGTCCGCTGTGACCTGATTGCGGAAGGCATTATCAGCGCGGTGAAGGAAGTCGGTGTCAGCGTGCCCGTCGTGGTGCGCCTCGAAGGTACCAATGTCGACAAGGGACGTGAACTGCTCGCGAACAGCGGTCTGGACATCATCGCAGCAGAAGACCTGACCGACGCGGCCAAGAAAGTCGTGACTGCGGCAGGCGGACGGAAATAGATTATGAGTATTCTGGTCAACAAAGACAGCAAGATCCTTTGCCAGGGCATCACCGGCAACCAGGGATCCTTCCACACAGAACAGTGCATCGAGTATGGCACGCAGGTTGTCGCGGGCGTCACGCCCGGGCGCGGCGGCCAGGAACATCTCGGCGTGCCGGTATTCAACACCGTGCGTGATGCGGTTGCCGAGACAGGTGCCAACGTCAGTATGATCTACGTGCCGCCGCCGTTCGCGGCGGACGCCATTCTCGAGGCGGCCGATGGCGGTGTCGACCTGATCGTATGTATCACGGAAGGCATTCCGGTCAATGACATGGTCAAGGTCAAGTCGGCATTGAGGGATTTCGATTGCCGCCTGATCGGGCCGAACTGCCCGGGCATTATCACGCCGGAGGAATGCAAGATCGGCATCATGCCGGGCTTCATTCACAAGAAAGGTCGTATTGGCGTTGTGTCACGCTCGGGCACGCTGACCTACGAAGCCGTTTACCAGACAACGACCAACGGTCTCGGGCAGAGCACCTGCATTGGTATTGGCGGCGATCCGGTTCGCGGCATGAATTTCATAGATTGCCTCGAACTCTTTCAGGCCGACCCCGATACCGACGGTATCATCATGGTTGGCGAGATCGGTGGTACGGATGAAGAGGCTGCGGCGGAGTTCATCCAGAGCAATGTCACCAAGCCTGTCGTCGCTTACATCGCGGGTGTTACTGCGCCTCCTGGCAAACGGATGGGTCACGCCGGCGCGATCATTGCCGGTGGCAAGGGAACCGCGGAAGACAAGTTCAAGGCGCTCGATGCCGCCGGGGTTGCCACGGTCCGTTCGCCCGCCGAACTCGGCTCGAAGATGCAGGAGATCATCGGCACCTGAGCTGCTGAATGACCGATGACAGACGCCGTTAAAGTCGCACTCGCCCAGATCGACCTTGTCGTTGGCGACGTCGCGGGAAACACGGCGAAGATCATCGACTACTCGCAACGCGCGCGCGACAGCGAAGGTGCCGATATCGTTGTCTTTCCGGAACTCGGAATCTGCGGTTACCCGCCCGAGGACCTGCTGTTTCATGCCGGCTTGCGTCACGACGTTGAAGCCGCGGTAGTCCAGATTCGCGAGCGGGTTTCCGGCATTGCCGTCGTGCTCGGATTCCCCGAGTACAAGGACGGCCATATCTTCAACGCCTGCGCAGTGCTTCGGGATGGCGCCGTTCTCGCCCACTACCGCAAGCAACTCTTGCCGAACTACGCCGTCTTCGATGAAGAGCGCTACTTCAAGGCGGGCAAGGAGCCGGCGGTTTTCAAGCTCAACGGCATTCGCATTGGGCTGAATATCTGCGAAGACATCTGGAGGCCCGGCCCGGTCAGGGCCAGTCGGGCTGCCGGCGCCGAATGCATCCTGGTGATCAATGGATCGCCGTTCGAAGTGCGCAGCCAGGAGCGTCGCGAGAACGAGGTGCGTAAACGCGTGGCCGAAATCGGCGTCCCTGTCGTGTATGTCAATCACGTCGGCGGTCAGGACGAACTCGTCTTTGACGGCGGCTCGTTCGTCATGGATGCGACTGGCGAAATCACGTACCGGGCGCGGTCTTTTGAAGAGAGCATGCATACGATCGTGCTCGAGGCCGATGCGAGAGGCGTCAACCCCGTGCGTGGCAGGATCGCGAAGGTCGATGACGCGGTCGCAAGGGTCTACCAGGCGCTGGTGCTCGGCACGCGCGACTACGTGGGCAACCACGGTTTTCCGGGTGTCATCATCGGCCTGTCTGGCGGCATCGACTCGGCGCTGGTACTGGCGATTGCCTGCGATGCGCTCGGCGCCGATCGCGTCCGGGCCGTGCAGATGCCGTTTCACTACACGTCGGCCATGAGCCAGGAGGACTCGGCGAAGCAGGCCGCGTTGTTCGGCATCCAGTATGACGTTGTCCCGATCGAACCCATGTACGAGGCGACGATCAGGCAACTGGAACCGGTGCTTGGCGAGACGGAGCCCGACGTGACCGAAGAGAACATCCAGGCACGTTGCCGCGGCCTGTTGCTGATGGCGATTTCGAACAAGACCGGCCGCATGCTGCTGACGACAGGTAACAAGAGCGAAATGGCAGTTGGCTATGCGACCTTGTACGGCGACATGGCAGGCGGATTTGCGCCGATCAAGGATTGCAGCAAGTCGCTCGTGTTCGAACTGGCGCGCTACCGCAATACACTCGGCGAGGCCATTCCCGAACGCGTCATAGCAAGGCCTCCGTCGGCCGAATTGCGTCCCGACCAGAAGGACAGTGATTCACTGCCGGACTATGACATTCTCGATCCGATACTTGCGGCGTTCATCGAACAGGACCTGTCGGTCGCCGAAATCACGGCCAGGGGATTCGATCGCGCGGTCGTCATTCGCGTTCTCGAGATGGTGAAACGCAACGAATACAAGCGCCGCCAGGCGCCTCCGGGTGTGCGCATCAGCAGCCGGGCATTTGGTCGTGACTGGCGTTACCCGATCACCTCGGGCTACCAGTTCCCAAATTAGAAAGGCGGCTCGCGACTAGCTGTCGTTACCAGGAAAATTGGCGGCCAGGACACGGCGTGTATCGGCTGCGAGATCGTCCATCCCGAGCTTCTCATAGGCCTCAGCCATAATCTGAAGGGACTGTTCGTTCCCCGTCGCACCATTGAACTGTTCCAGCGAACGCTGCGCTCGATTCAACGCGGCCACGTAGGCACCGCGGCGCAGATAGTAGTCGGCAACGTGATTTTCGTAATCCGCGAGTCGATTCTTGATCGCTATCATGCGCTGTTCGGCGTCCGCTGCGTATTCGCTCGCGGGGTAGCGCTCGACGAGGCGGCGCAGACTCGCATAGGCCAGTTCGATGTCTTTGGGTGGCCGTTGCGTCACGTCCTTGTTGAACATGCGCTCGAGAAAATCCGGACCACTCTCGTAGTAAGCGAGTCCCTTGATGTAAAGGGCGTAGTCAACGCGCGGGTGAATCGGATTTTCCTGCATGAACGTGTCGGCCGCCTCGGCTGCCTGTTCTTTCTGCCCGCTCTTGTAATACGCGTACATCAGTTCGAGCTGAATCTGCCGTGAAAGGTCACTGAACGGGTAGCGCGCCTGGATGGCCTCGAAGATCTGGATGCCGCGGCGGTAGTTGCCCGATGCAATCGAATCCAGGGCCTTTTCGTAGGCGTCCGTAATGCTCTGCACCTCGGTCTGCTCGTCACTGCCGGCACAGGATGCCAGGCCTATCGAGACGATAGCGATCAGCAGCAGGCGAAATAGGCGTCGATCAATTCTCATAAATCCGGTGGTCAGGGCGTTCAAGGTCGGCGAGTATACCGTAAACTCCGCCATAGTCATGAACTCCGAAAAACAAATAGTAGCGGTGCCCGAGGAGCTGGCCGGTCTTCGCTTGGACCAGGCATTGGCCAGGATGTTTCCCGAGTATTCCAGGAGCCGGCTGAAGGAGTGGCTCGTCGCCGGGGCGATTACGGTTGACGGTGGTTCCTGGCGTCCCAGGGACGCGGTCTCGGGTGGCGAGGTGGTCAGCCTTGAACCGCAGGCAGAGAGCGAAGTCCGGGCCGCGCCCGAGCCGATCACCCTCGACGTCGTCTTCGAGGATGACGATATTCTCGTGGTCAACAAGCCCGCGGGGCTGGTGGTGCACCCGGGCGCCGGAAATCCGGGTGGCACGCTGATGAACGGACTCCTGCACCATGTACCGGCGCTGGAATCGGTTCCGCGTGCGGGCATCATCCACCGAATTGACAAGGACACAACGGGTCTGCTGCTCATCGCCAAGACACTGCCTGCCCACACGGCGCTGGTGCGCCAGCTGGCAGACCGGGAGATTTCCAGGCAGTACCTGGCCGTCTGCAACGGGGTGCTGACCGGCGGTGGCAGGATTGACCAGCCTATCGGGCGCCATCCGGGGGACCGCACGCGGATGAGCATCCAGCAGAACGGCAAACCGGCCGTTACGCACTACACCGTGATCGAGCGATTCCGGGCGTTCACCTATATAAAGGTAAGACTCGAAACCGGCCGGACCCACCAGATCCGCGTGCATTTCGCCTGGCGGCGTCACGCGCTGGTCGGTGACCAGACCTACGGTGGCAGGCTTGCCTTACCCGCCGGTGCGACAGAACCCCTTATCGAGGCATTAAGGGGCTTCAAGCGCCAGGCATTGCACGCGACGCGGCTGGCTTTCAAGCACCCGACCAGCGGCGAGGCCATCGAGCTCGAGGCGCCACCGCCGGCTGATTTCGAGGCCTTGCTGGCGGTCATGCGGCAAGACATGAAGCAATGACGACCGTCATAACACCGGACTGGCCGGTACCTCCCAACGTCGTCGCCGGGACGACCACTCGCAGTACCGAGAAGCGCGAACTGCCGGAAAACCTGCGCTACCTCAACCAGGTCCATGGCGCTGTGGTGGTGACAATCGACGCGCTGCGCGGGGCCGATGAACCGCTGGATGCCGATGGGGTGACGGGGCGGCAGCCGGGTGACATTTGTGCGGTGCGCACGGCCGACTGCCTGCCGGTGTTGTTTTGCTCGACAGACGGTACGCGGGTAGCTGCGGCTCATGCGGGGTGGCGCGGTCTCGCCGCCGGCGTCCTGGAGAACACGGTCAGCGCGATGGACGTGGCGCCCGGCCGCCTGCTGGCGTGGTTGGGTCCGGCCATCTCCCAGGCCAATTTTGAGGTAGGCGATGACGTGCGTGAGGCCTTCCTGCCCTGCGACGCAGAGGCTGATGCCTGCTTCGAGCGCAATGCGCGCGGGCGCTGGCAGGCAGACTTGTATGCCCTGGCGCGACAGCGCCTGGCAAAGACGGGCGTCGAGGCCATCTACGGTGGTGGCTGGTGCACTTTCGCCGATTCCGGTCGCTTTTACTCCTACCGCAGAGACCGGGACACCGGGCGGATGGTGTCGTTCGTGGCCTTGAAATAACGCGCGCGGACTCAATCTAACGGGCATCTGTGGAATTCAGGGCTTCGGCCGTAGAGATACCCCATGCGAATTGACAAACTGACCAGCAAATTCCAGCTCGCGCTCGCTGACGCGCAGTCCCTGGCTGTGGGCCAGGATCACCAGTTCATCGAACCGGCCCACGTCATGGTTGCGTTGCTCGACCAGCAAGGCGGCAGCGTACGCGGCCTGCTGACCAAAGCCGGTGTCAACGTGAACCTGCTGCGCTCGCAGCTCGGCGTGGTTCTCGAGCGTATGCCGCAAGTCGAAGGCTCGGCCGGCGAAGTTCACATTGGCCAGGATTTGTCCAGGCTGTTCAATATCACGGACAAGCTGGCACAGCAGCGCGACGACCAGTACATCTCGAGTGAGCTGTTCGTCCTCGCTGCCATGGATGACAAGTCGCCACTCAAGACGGTCATGGAGCAGGCGGGTGCGCGTGCGCGGCGCGATCGAGAAGTCGATTGACGACCTGCGTGGCGGTGCCCAGGTCAATGACCCGAACGCCGAGGATGCGCGCCAGGCGCTCGAGAAATTCACCATCGATGTGACCGAGCGCGCCGAGCAGGGCAAGCTCGATCCGATCATTGGGCGCGACGACGAAATTCGCCGGACCATTCAGATCCTGCAGCGTCGCACCAAGAACAATCCGGTCCTGATTGGCGAGCCGGGCGTCGGCAAGACGGCAATTATCGAAGGTCTCGCCCAGCGCATCGTCAACAACGAGGTTCCGGAGGGCATGCGTGGCAAGCGCATCCTGTCGCTGGACATGGGCAGTTTGATCGCGGGCACGAAGTTCCGCGGTGAATTTGAAGAGCGCCTCAAGGGCGTGCTGAATGACCTCTCCAAGCAGGAAGGCCAGATCATCCTGTTCATCGACGAACTGCATACCATGGTTGGCGCCGGCAAGGCGGAAGGGTCCATGGACGCGGGCAACATGCTGAAGCCGGCCCTGGCGCGCGGCGAACTGCACTGTGTCGGCGCAACGACACTGAATGAATACCGGCAGTACGTCGAAAAGGACGCAGCCCTGGAGCGCCGTTTCCAGAAAGTGCTGGTCGAAGAGCCGACGGTCGAAGATACGATCGCGATACTCCGTGGTCTCAAAGAGCGCTACGAAGTGCACCACGGTGTCGAAATTACGGATCCGGCGATCGTCGCTGCGGCGACGCTGTCGCATCGCTACATCAGCGACCGGCAGTTGCCGGACAAGGCGATCGACCTGATCGACGAGGCCGCATCGCGGATCCGCATCGAAATCGATTCAAAGCCCGAAGCGATGGACAAGCTCGAGCGTCGCATCATCCAGCTCAAGATCGAGCGCGAGGCGCTCAAGAAAGAGTCTGACGATGCCTCGGTGAAGCGTCTCGAAGAGCTGGCGGAGCGACTCGAGGCCCTCGAGAAGGAATTCTCGGATCTCGACGAAGTGTGGAAAGCCGAGAAAGCGGCAATGCAAGGCACGACCCATATCAAGGAGGCGCTCGAGCGTGCTCGTCTCGAGCTCGAGACCGCACACCGCGCTAACGACCTCGCACGCATGTCGGAACTGCAGTACGGCCGTATCCCGGAGCTCGAAAAGCAGCTGGCAGAAGCGCTGCAGGCCGAGACCACGGAGACGACATTGCTGCGCAACAACGTGACCGAGGAGGAGGTCGCGGAAGTGGTATCCAAGTGGACCGGGATTCCGGTCAGCAAGATGCTCGAGGGCGAGAAAGAGAAACTGCTGCAGATGGAATCGGTTGTCCAGCAGCGCGTTGTCGGCCAGGGCGAAGCGGTCACCATCGTGGCCAATGCGATCCGGCGCTCGCGCGCGGGACTGTCCGACCCACGGCGTCCGATCGGCTCATTCCTGTTCCTGGGACCCACCGGCGTGGGCAAGACGGAACTCACCAAGGCGCTGGCCGATTTCCTGTTCGATACGGACGAGGCCATGGTGCGCCTCGACATGTCCGAATTCATGGAAAAGCACTCGGTCGCTCGCCTGATTGGTGCGCCTCCGGGCTATGTGGGCTATGAGGAAGGCGGTTACCTGACCGAGGCGGTTCGCCGTCGTCCTTACTCTGTGATCCTGCTCGACGAGGTTGAAAAAGCGCACCCCGATGTGTTCAACGTGTTGCTCCAGGTGCTCGATGACGGCCGGCTGACAGATGGCCACGGGCGCACGGTCGACTTTCGCAATACCGTGATCGTCATGACGTCGAATCTCGGCTCGAACCTGATCCAGGAAATGGCCGGGGAAGAACACTACGACGCAATGAAGAGCGCGGTCATGGACGTCGTAGGCAGTCACTTCCGCCCCGAGTTCGTGAATCGTATCGATGACCTCGTCGTGTTCCACCCATTGGGCCGTGAGCACATCCGCAAGATCGTCGATATTCAGCTCGGCTACCTGCATGATCGCCTGGCAGAGCGCGATATTCGTATTGAATTGTCCAATGCGGCACGTGACAAGTTGGCTGACGCCGGGTTTGATCCGGTGTATGGTGCCCGACCATTGAAGCGTGCCATCCAGCAGCAGGTTGAGAATCCGCTCGCGCAGGAAATCCTGCGGGGCAAATTCAAGCCTGGTGATGTCATCGAAGTGGGTGTCGACGACGACCACCTGGACTTCCGTAACGCAGCGTAGGATCGGCGAGTTGCCGTATGTTGTCGCGCCCGATGGGCGCTCCTACAATCGACGAGGAATTGGAGAGAGACCGAATGCCGATTTACGGGTATGTATGCAAGGGCTGCGAGCATCGCTTCGACGTCCTGCAAAAAATGAGTGACAGCCCGCTTGTCCATTGCCCGGACTGCGGCGAGCCGACCCTGCAGAAAGAGTTGTCGGCGCCGAAGTTCCGCTTGAAAGGTCAAGGCTGGTACGAGACTGACTTCAAAACGGGTGACAAGCGCAACCTCCATGGTGAGAAGGCCGGCAAGTCTCCTGACAAGCCCGCGGACGCCAAACCCGCGGATGCGGCCACGAAAACCGAGAAGAAGTCCGACAGCAAGGCCGATTCCGCTTGAAGAGCCCGTTCATGAAGCGGCTGCGTCGCTACCTGGTCGCAGGATTACTGATCTGGGCGCCGCTGGCGGTCACCTTCCTGCTGCTGCGTCTTGCCGTTAACGTCATGGACAAGTCGCTTGCGGTTATTCCGCAGCAATACCGGCCGGAAGAGCTGCTGGGCTTCCACATTCCCGGGCTCGGCGTCATCCTGACCTTCCTCGTGCTGTTCATAACGGGCATGCTGGCGGCAAATTTCGTGGGTCGCTATGTCGTTGGTGGATGGGAGGCGCTCCTGGATCGCATCCCGGTCGTGCGATCGATCTATGGCGGCGCCAAGAATTTCGCAGAAATTGTTTTTTCGGATTCAAATGACTCGTTCAAGCAGGTCCTCCTGATCGAGTACCCGCGCAAGGGCGTCTACAGCCTTGCGTTCCAGACCTCGTCGGAATTGGGCGAGGTCCAGGGGCGGACCGGTGAGGATGTCGTGTGCTGTTTTGTGCCGACCACGCCGAACCCGACGTCAGGATTCGTCATCATGGTGCCGCGCAGGGATATCAAGGTGCTGGATATGGATGTGGATGAGGCACTCAAGATGATCATTTCGCTGGGCGTGGTCGTTCCGAGATGGCGCAATGGCCAGACCCACGAACTGCCGTTTGGCAACCCCGAATCGCCCGAGTAGCGTGGTATCTTTGCCCTCACAAGAATAACGCGGGCAAATGGATGGGGAATTTCTTCAGCGAATTGAAGCGCCGTAAAGTGCTGCGGGTCGCCGCGGCCTACATCGTTTCGTCCTGGGTCCTGCTGCAGGTTGCCGACCTGCTTACCGACATTCTCGAGCTGCCCGAGTGGGCTCCGAAACTGGTGTTCCTGATCCTCCTGGTCGGATTCGTTCCAGCCCTGATTCTCTCCTGGGCATTCGATGTGACACCTGAGGGCCTGCGAGGCGAGGCCGGCGAGCCCGGCAAAGGGCCGATAGCCCTGGCGCTCCTGCTGGTCGTTGCAGGACTTCTGGCAGGCGGCTGGTGGTACTCGGGCAAGGACGCTCGCTGGGCCAGGGATGAGGGTATCGGGCAAGTCGAAGCGCTCGTCGCCAGCGATGACAAAGAGGCTGCATACCGGTTGGCTCGACGCGTCGATGCGCTGCTTCCGGGAAATGCAGACATGGAGGAAGTCTGGAATTCCTTTGCCTGGTCAACATCGATCGTCAGCGAGCCGGAAGGTGCCGAGGTGTTCTGGCGCCCTTACGAAAATGTGGCGGCCGAGTGGTTGTATCTTGGCACGACGCCCCTACACGACATTCGCATTCCTGCCGGAGTGTCGGTTCTGAGTATCAAGAAGGACGGCTACGACCCGCTGTTGCGTGTTGTCGGCGGTATGGTCTGGGTATCAAATACGCTGGGGGTGGACGACCAGCCCTCCTGGAATTTTGCCAACGTGTTCCCGGGTGGATTCAAGCTCCATGAGTCGGGACAAATGCCGGACGACATGGTTTTTGTACCGGGGTGGACTGACGTCATTGACGATAGCAGCGTCGAGTTTCGCGAGTTCTTTATTGGCCGCTTCGAGGTAACCAACAGCGAGTACCAGGAGTTCGTCGATGCCGGCGGCTACCGGCGCGAAGACTTATGGGAGCACGAATTCGTCGACGACGGCAGGACGCTTTCCTTCGAAGAAGCGATGGCTCGTTTTGTTGACGCTACGGGTCGACCCGGACCGTCCACCTGGGAAGCCGGCGCGTTCCCCGAAGGTGAGGGGGACTTCCCGGTCACCGGGCTAAGTTGGTACGAAGCAGCGGCCTACGCGCGTTTCCGCGATCGCCGGCTGCCGAGCATTCACCACTGGCGCAGGGCGATGGCGACCGGGCTGCTGGCCTGGGAGCTGCCGGCCAGTAACGTGGACGGAGAGCGACTGGCTCGCGTCGGCGAGTTTATGAGCATTGGCTGGACCGGTACATTCGATATGGCGGGCAACGCACGTGAGTGGTGCTTCAACGAAGCCACCGACGGTATGCGCACGCTGCTTGGTGCTGCGTGGAGCGACGCAACGTACATGGTGGAGGAGAGTCTTTCGGAACCACACCGCATGCCACCGTTCGATCGTTCGGCAACGAACGGCCTGCGCCTGATGCAAGCCAATGAAGAAGCTCGCGCAATGGAATTGGCGGCCCGACCTGTTGAGCTATTCAGTCCTCCACCGATTCCTGACCCCGTATCAGATGAAGTATTCGCGGCGATGCTGTCGGATTTCGACTATGACAGGGGGGATCTCAATGCCGTTATCGAAGAAGATATAGATTTCCGCTACTGGAAGCGCCAGCGGATTACATTTGACGGCGAGCCTGGTGAGGACCGAATAATCGTGTACCTGTACCTGCCACATACGGATCGGTCTCGCCACCAAACGATCATGCTCTGGCCCGGCGCCGCGACGCAGATCGCCGAGTCTGTCGATGACTTGCGGTTTATCCTCGATTTTCTTTTGCGAAACGGCCGCGCGGTGGCAATGCCGGTCATGAAGGGGATGTTCGAGCGACGGGTATCACCGCGGCCTGACTGGACGACGCACCGTGGCCGCAATCTCGCGATCGAGGAGGTGCGGGAGTTTCGCCGCGCCATCGATTACCTGGAAACCAGGCAGGATATTCGCGCGGATGAGCTCGGCTACTACGGGCACAGCTGGGGCGGTCGTGTCGGAGCAATTGTCCTCGCCGTCGAGCCGCGCCTGAAGGTGGGCGTGCTGAATCAGGCAGGAATCAATGCCGGCGACCACCGAGACATAAACGTCTCTCACTTCCTGCCACGAGTCGATGCGCCGGTGCTGCATTTCAGCGGCCGTTACGATACGGACTTCCGTTTTGAGTCGTCGTCGAAGCCCTTCTTCGACCGGCTCGGCACGCCGCCCGAACACAAGAAACATGTTGTCGCCGATTCGGGCCACTTTGTGCCGCTGCCAATCGTCAAAGGCGAGGCGCTCGACTGGCTCGACAAGTACCTGGGGCCCGTCGAATAGCTTGATACTCGGTCCCCCAACCCGTACCATTCCGCCTCCTTTTTTCAGGGTTTTTCCCAGGTTTTTCTGATGCGTACTCACTATTGCGGAGAGATCGACGAATCTCTCGTCGGCCAGGAAATCGAGGTCTGCGGCTGGGTTCATCGGCGGCGCGATCACGGTGGCGTGATCTTTATCGATCTGCGTGATCGAGAAGGCTTGCTGCAGGTCGTATTCGACCCTGATCGTCCCGAGATTTTCGCCGAGGCCGAGCGTATTCGTTCCGAGTACGTCCTCAAGGTGAAGGGTCTCGTTCGCCCACGCCCCGAAGGCACCGTGAATCCGAACATGCGTACCGGCCGCATCGAGGTTCTCGCACACGAACTCGACACCCTGAACAAGTCGGAGACGCCGCCGTTCCACCATGACGAACAGGCGAATGAAGAAATTCGTCTCAAGTACCGTTATCTCGACCTGCGTCGCGAGAACATGCTGGGCAACCTGATGCTGCGCCACAAGGTTACGGCTGCGATGCGGGACTTCCTCGACACCAACGGTTTTGTTGACGTCGAGACACCGATGTTGACACGTGCGACGCCAGAAGGCGCCCGCGACTACATCGTGCCGAGCCGCACCAACCCGGGCAAGTTTTTTGCGTTGCCGCAATCGCCGCAGATTTTCAAACAGCTGTTGATGATGTCCGGGCTCGATCGCTACTACCAGATCGTGCGCTGTTTCCGTGACGAAGACCTGCGCGCCGATCGCCAGCCCGAATTTACGCAGCTCGATATCGAGATGAGCTTTGTTGACGAGGCAGCTGTCACGAACACGGTGGAAGAGCTCGTGCGTTTCGTTTTCAAGAAAACGCTGGACGTCGAACTGGTGAACCCGTTTCCCCGGATGAGCTACGCCGAGGCAATGGATCGCTTCGGGTCGGACAAACCGGATCTGCGCATCAATCTGGAACTCGTTGAGGTTGCCGACCTCATGGCATCGGTTGACTTCAAGGTATTCGCGGGACCCGCGGCGGACCCGGAAGGCCGTGTTGCGGCGCTGTGCGTGCCGGGCGGTGCCGAGATGAGCCGCAAGATCATCGACGACTACACGAAGTATGTTTCGCGCTACGGTGCGCGGGGGCTTGCCTACATCAAGGTCAACGACATCGACGCCGGTGCCGAGGGGCTGCAGTCACCGATCCTGAAGTTCCTGCCCGATGAAACCGTGCAGGGCATTCTCGAGCGTACAGGCGCCAGATCCGGCGACCTGATCTTCTTCGGGGCGGACAAAGCCAACGTCGTCAACGACGCGCTGGGCGCACTGCGTTGCAGGGTCGGTGAGGATCGCGGCCTGGTTGCCGAGGGTTGGGCGCCGCTTTGGGTTGTCGATTTCCCGATGTTCGAGAAGGACGCGACGGGTAAGCGCTGGACGTCCCTGCACCATCCGTTCACGGCGCCATCGATCGACGATGCGGACAATCTCAAGGCCGATCCGGGCAAGGCGCTGTCGCGCGCCTACGACATGGTCCTGAATGGCTCGGAAATCGGCGGTGGGTCGATTCGTATCCACGACCAGGATATGCAGGCGGCCGTGTTCGAGCTGCTCGATATCAGCGACGAGGAAGCGGAAGAGAAATTCGGCTTCCTGCTGACTGCCCTGCAATATGGCTGTCCGCCGCACGGCGGCGTTGCTTTCGGCCTCGACCGCATGGTCATGCTCATGGCTGGCGCCGAGAGCATCCGCGACGTCATTGCTTTCCCGAAGACGCAGACGGCGAGTTGCCCGCTTACCAATGCGCCGGGCGAAGTCTCGGCGGAGCAACTCAAGGAAACGGGTATTCGTTTGCGCGCTCCCCGCGCGGAGTAGAAAAGCCGTCTATACTCTCCTTTAAGGGAGAGTATTTTGCGGAAACTCTCGGGATTCATGGCTGAGGCGAGGCGGCGGCGCGTGTTCCGCACTGCGGGCCTGTATATCGTCGGTGCGTGGGTCTTGTTGCAGGTCGCGGACCTTGCGCTCGAATCTGCTGGATTGCCCGACAGCCTGTTGCGCTTCTTCTGGCTTGCCGCCTTCGCCGGGTTCCCGCTTGCCCTGATCTTCGGCTGGTTTTTCGACGTCACTGCAGACGGGATTCGCCGGACACAGCCCGCGCGCTGGTGTGTCCGAAGAAGACCTGCAAATGCGTGTTCCGGACTACGTGATCGTCGGTGCTTTGGCAGTGGTTGTGGCCGTGTTCGCAGCCGGCCTGTTCGACCAGGCGAGGCAGGCAGACGAGCTGCAGGGGCCTTATGACCCGGACGGGATAGCCGTGCTACCGCTTGAGAACCTGTCGGGCGACGAGGACCAGGAGTACTTCTCGGCGGGGATGCATGATGCCCTGATAACCAGCCTGTCCAAGATCAAAGGCCTGCGCGTCGTGTCGCGTACGACCACCGTGCGGCTCGACCGTACCCTACCGATGACCGAGATTGGCCGGGCGCTCGGTGTGCGAAACATCGTCGAAGGGTCGGTGACACGAGACGGCGATCGCGTGCGTGTCATCGTGCAGTTGATCGATGCTGCGACTGATGCGCACATCTGGGCGGAGAACTTCGAGCGTGAGTTTACGAGCGTCCTCGCCTTGCAGGGTGACATGGCGAAAGCCATCGCTGGCGCAGTTGACGTGCAACTCAGCGACGAAGAAGACGCCATGCTCAGCGAAACCCGGGAAATTGACCCAAAAGCTTATGACCGCTATTTGCGTGGTGCTTACCTGCTGAATCACGGCGACAATCGTGTTCGCCGCCGCGGGATCAAGATTCTCGAGGAGTTGCTCGACGACGGTCACGAAGACGCCCAGATTTATGCCAGCCTGGCGTTCGGGTACGCGTTGCTCGGCCACAGCCCCTATCCGGAAGGTATGTACCCGGCATCGAAGCTCGCCGCGCGCCGCGCGATGGCGCTCGATGACTCGATCCCGGAGGTGTATCTCGCCCTTGGGATGCACGAGATGTACTACGAGTGGAACTTTCGCGGCGGCTGAGAACCACTTCTTGCGCGCGCTCGAGCTGAATCCGAGCCAGATCGAAGCCGTCTATCACTACGCGTGGCTCATGGAGTATTTTCGAAACACCGACAAGTCACTCCCCGCGGGCGAGCTCACCGTTGAACTGGATCCGTTATTGCCTGACATGAGCGCATGGCTGGCGGAGCAGTATCGCAATGCCGGGCAGTATGAACGGGCCGTGGAGCTCGCGGAAAATGCGCTGGATCTCGACCCGACGAATGGCATCGCGCTGATGTCTCTCGGGACAACGTACGCTCAGACGGGTGACTTTGAGCGCGCACTTCGCATGACTTCGAAGATTTCTGACCATCCAATGTGGGGCTTCACGCATGCCGCTGTGCTGGCTGAGTCCGGGCGAACGCAGGAAGCGCGCGACATTCTCGAATCAATCGACAAGGTGCCGCGTAACGTGATCTCGCTGATCCTCATCAATTCGGCGCTGGACGAGGTCGACGAGGCCTTTCACTGGATGGAGGTGGCGCGGGAATCGAAGTTGCCCTGGTACCCCTGGTTCATCACCCTGGCCCCGTTCATGGACGAAGTGCGAGCCGACCCACGCATGCGGGTCTACGCCGAAGAGCTCGGGGTTGAGGATGTCCTCGACGACGTCCTCACATCACTCTAGTAATGGTGTCAGTCACCTTGTTTCTAAATTAGGGTACCGGACACCCTATTTGCAATAGGGTGTCCGGTACCTTATTAGTGGAGGTCGGCGGGCAGCAGCGGTGACGACAGCATCGCCTCGAATCGTGCCCAGCGCTCGTCGGTATCGGCGCCGTCACGCTCGATGTAGTCCGCGACCATGGCTTTGCCCTGGTTGTAGTTGATGACGTAGCTGCGATAGCTGTCAAAGAAGCGGGTGCTTTGCAGCGCTCTGTCAGGGCGACTCATAGCGTAGGTCTGCAACCACTCGGCGGCTTGTTCGCGTGTCATAGCACCATTCAGGTAGCCGCGAGCGGCTTCGTTGCCGGCAAAATTGAGCTTGCCGAGGAGTGCCCCCACTTCGTAATAGAGATCGGCGTCTTCTGCGTTAAGACCCGCCAAAGGAAAGAGGACCGCTTTCTCGAATTCGGGACGTTCGTCACCGGGGAACGCGAGGTCGATGCCGTAGTTGCCGCTGCCTTCCGCGATTAATGATTGCGGACTGAACAGCGGATACAGCGAGTACTCGATCCAGCCCTCGTCAACGACGAGATTCTTCTCGAGCAAAGCATTGAACGTGTGGTGACCCGGGTATCCTTCGTGACAACCCAGATCAACCGCTCGACTAATCTCGATAGGAAAGTCCGTGTTGACCTGGATCAGGCTGACCGAGTTTCCCTGGTACCAGTTGTAACCGGACCACGGTTTGTCATTGACGTACTCGACCGTGAACGATTCGCCTTCCGGCAAGGCAATGTGCTCGAGTGTCCGCTTGCGACACTCAGCCATCGCCGCCTCGAACACGGCGGGCAGTTTGTCCAACGGAATGGCGAACTGGTCGTTGAAAGTCTCGACACGCTCGCCGAGCGGCTCGTCCCCTGGCAGGAGTTCGTCCAGTTCCGCAAGGATCGCCGCAAAATGACTGGCTTCGTATACCGGCGCGGTCGAGCCAAACAAGGCCATGGACTCGTCATCAAAGCTCAGCAGGTCGCCTTTGTTGATAGCGATGCGCGTGTCCAGTGCGCGCAATCGCGCCAGGAGACCGGCGACGCGCATGCCGAGGCGCTTGTCAGCCCCGACATCCACTGACGACAGCCGCGCCGCCAGGTCCTTTGAAGCCTCGAGGATCTGGTCGAGACTCAGAGCCGTATCCTCGGCCGCCGACTTCAGTTCCTCCGGTCCGAAATAGGCATCCACGTGGCCGGGATCGTGCAGCCCCATCGACAACTCCAGGTACAGGTACTCCTGGGCAAGTTCGTTCACGTCGTCAGGACCCGGTCCGCAGGCGGTGATTGCCAGGGCGGCGGCACAGATAAGGAGTTGTTTAGTCATTTAGCTTCTTCAGTCGATACAAAGCGTCGAGCGCTTCGCGGGGAGTCATGGCGTCAGGATCGAGTTCGTCAATCGCGTCGCGAACGGGATTATCTTGCGCAGGTGCTTCAATAGCAAAGTCGAAACCTCGCTGCAGCGCGCCTTCTGTGCGACTTTGCTGTTCCTCGAGCTCTCGCAGGTAGGCTCGCGCGCGACGAATGACGTCCCCCGGCACACCCGCGAGTGACGCAACCTGCAGGCCGTAACTCTGGTTCGCAGGCCCGGGTTTCACCGAGTGGAGGAAGACGAGCTGACCTTCGTGCTCGGTGGCATCCAGGTGGACGTTGTCGCAGCCGGGCAACTCCTGCGCAAGCGCCGTAAGTTCGAAGTAGTGTGTCGCGAACAGCGTGAATGCCTTCGCTTTCTCGCCCATGTGATGGGCAGCGGCCCAGGCCAGCGACAAGCCATCGAAGGTGCTCGTGCCGCGGCCGATCTCGTCCATGAGCACGAGGCTCTGTTCGGTCGCGTTATTCAGGATGGTGGCTGTTTCCGTCATCTCTACCATGAAAGTCGAACGCCCGCCGGCAAGATCGTCCGACGCGCCGATGCGCGTAAAAATGCGATCGATCGGGCCGATCCGCAGTTTGTCGGCAGGAACGAAACAGCCGACGCTGGCGAGTATTACGATGAGCGCGGTTTGCCGCATGTACGTGGACTTGCCGCCCATGTTCGGGCCCGTAATGACAAGCAGCCGTGTTTCTTCATCGAGCGACAGGTCGTTCGCGATGAACGGGGCATCGATGACCTGCTCGACGACAAGGTGGCGACCGCCCTCGATCTCTATGCAGGGTGTGTCACTGATTTCAGGCTGGGTCAGCCCAAGCACCTGCGCACGTTCGGCAAAACACGCGAGCACGTCCAGTTCGGCCAGGCCGGCGGCAGAGAGTTGCAGTTCGCCAAGGATGAGATGCAGCTGGTCGAGCAACTGCTCGTACAGGAGTTTCTCGCGACTCAAGGAACGCTCGCGTGCACCAAGCACCTTGTCTTCGAAGGTCTTGAGCTCGGGCGTGATATAGCGCTCGGCCGACTTCAGCGTTTGCCGGCGAACGTATTCGACGGGCGCTTTGTTCGCCTGCAGTTTGCTGATCTCGATGTAGTAGCCATGTACCCGGTTGTAGCCGAGCTTGAGTGTCGAGATGCCAGTCCGTTCTCGCTCACGCCGCTCGAGGTCGATGAGATATTGGTCGGCGTTCTCGGCAATCGCCCGCAGATCATCGAGTTCCTCGTCATAACCGGCCGCTATGACGCCACCGTCGCGAATAAGCATCGGTGGACTGTCGACGATAGCCTTGTCGAGCAAGCGAAATGACTCCCGGTGCTCGCCGATCTGCCCCGCGAGTTCTGTGAGCAGTGGTGACTCGACGGAGCCAGTTGTTTCTGCAGTGCCGGCAGTCGCGAAAGCGCCTCGCACAGCTGACGCAGATCACGTGGGCGTGCGGAACGTAAGGCCACGCGCGCCAGTATGCGTTCGACATCGCCGATCCCGTCCAGCTTTTCCTGCAGTGCTTCGACCTGCCCGCTGGTCATCAGGGCATCGAGCGCCTGGTAGCGCGCTCTCAGCACGGCCGTGTCGCGCAGCGGTCTCTGGATCCAGCGGCGCAAAAGTCGGCTGCCCATCGCCGTCTGGCAGTGGTCCATGACACCCGCAAGCGTGTGTTGGTGATGGCCGCTCAGCGATGCCTCGAGTTCGAGGTTGCGACGCGTCGGGCCATCCATGATGACCGCATCGTCGCGCAGTTCCACGCGAATCGATTGCACGTGTGGCAGCGATGCCTTCTGCGTATCGTTGACGTACTGCAGCAGCGCGCCGGCAGCGGCGACGCCACGAGAAAATGCTTCGCAACCGAAACCGTTCAGATCGCGCGTGCCAAACTGGTTGCAGAGCAGTCGCGTTGCACTATCGAGTTCAAAGTGCCATGGCGGCCGGCGGGTAACACGAATAGGCTCGCCAAAAACGCCATCGAGTGGATTGTCCTCGTCGACGATGAGTTCCGCCGGTCGCAGACGCTCTACCTCGCCCTGCACGGCTTCGATATCCGGCGCTTCAGTCAGGCGGAATCGTCCGGCTGACAGGTCGAGCCATGCGATGCCGTAGACCTCGCCCTGCGCAAAGACCGCAGCGACCACATTGTCTCTCTCGGCGGACAAGAGCGCTTCGTCGGTGAGCGTGCCAGGCGTAACCACGCGCACGACCTTGCGTTCAACCGGGCCCTTGCTGGTCGCGGGATCGCCAATCTGCTCACAGATGGCGACTGACTCGCCCTTGCGCACGAGCCTGGCGAGATAGCCTTCCGCCGCGTGGTAAGGAACGCCCGCCATCGGTATCGGGTTGCCCCCGGACTTGCCGCGCGCTGTCAGCGTGATGTCGAGTAGCGATGCGGCGCGTTTGGCGTCGTCGTAGAAGAGTTCGTAGAAGTCGCCCATCCGGTAGAACACCAGCATATCCGGGTACTCGGCCTTGATGGCGAGGTACTGGCGCATCATTGGAGTGTGGACGGCGGAAACTTCGGCTTTCATTTTTTATTGTAAGGGCGCGCCCTGGCGCGCGATTTATTACTATAGGCCCGTGAAAATACTGCATGTGGAAACCGGGCGCCATTTTTTGGGCGGCCCGCAGCAGGTTATCTACCTGATCAACGCGTTACGCGCGCGGGGTCACGAGAACATCCTCGTTTGCCCGCCGGATTCCGGGATAGATTCTGTCGCACGGCAGGCGGGGATTCGCGTGCAGAATCTCTTCTGCGCCGGCGACCTGGACTTGCCGTTCGCCTACCGCCTGTCGCAGTTCCTGAAAGAAGAGACACCCGATATCGTCCACTGTCACAGTCGCCGCGGCGCCGATCTCCTGGGCGGGCTTGCCGCCAGTTTCGCCGAAGTGCCTGCTATCGTATCGAGGCGCGTCGATAACACCGAGATGCGCATCATGGCGGAGCTTCGCTACCGGCCGTTCCGCAGGATCATCGCGATCTCTGAAGCCATAGCAGAGGTTTTGCGAGAGCATGATATTGACACGCAGCGTATCGAAGTCATTCGCAGCGCGGTGGATGCAGAGGCGTTTGCCGCGCCGCCGGACTGCGAGATTCTGCGACGTGATTTCGGCATCGGCGAAGGTGTCTTTGCGATGGCCGCGGCAGGCCAGCTGATTCCGCGGAAGGGGTATCGATTCCTGTTGCAGGCGGTCAGTGAATTGAAGCTGACGCATCCGTCGTTTCGCCTGGTTATTTTTGGTGAGGGTTTTCTGAACAGCCAGTTGCGTGCGCAGGCCGCGTGGCTGGGTCTTGGCGACGTCGTTCAGTTCGCGGGCTACCGTGATGATCTCGACACTTTTGTCGGCTGCTTCGACCTGTTCGTGCATCCTGCATCCGCGGAAGGTCTTGGCGTGGCCGCACTCAAAGCGGCTGCTGCCGGTGTCCCTGTGGTTGCGTGCAAGGCGGGCGGTATGAGTGAGTCGGTGCAGGATGGCAAGACAGGTCTGCTCGTCCCACCCGAGGACGCCGATGCCCTGCGTGATGCGATTGGCACATTAATGGACGACGAGCAAACGCGCGCCGCGATGGCCGCCGCCGGTCGCGAACGGATGCAAAACGAGTTCTCGATCGATACGATGGTGGACAAGCATGTCGCGTTGTACGAAGCCGTGTTGGCGGCAGAGGAGAGTAAATGAGTAGAGTCGTTTCGCGTCGCAGGGTCCTGCAGTCCGGCATAGCCGCGACGCTGGCATCGGCACTTCCGCCGATCGCGTTCGCCGATGAGCTGGACTACAAACCCGCAGTCCCGGGTCGCCCGGTCCCACCGAAGTCAGAGTTCGTCAAGTCCAGTACGGCTGAAGAGGTCACAGCGGGCATGGACCTGTCCGGAATGACGGCCCTGGTGACGGGATGCAACTCCGGACTTGGCCTGGAAACCATGCGCGTACTTGCGCTGCGCGGTGCCCATGTCATCGGCGCGGCACGCACGCTGGCGAAAGCGGAGGCGGCGTGCGCGAGTGTGGCGGGCACGACGACGCCGATCGTCGTTGAGTTGACCGACTGGCCCGGCATCGTCGCCGCGGGAAACCAGGTGGCCGACATGGACAGGCCGATCGACATGCTGATCCTCAACGCCGGCATCATGGCGTTGCCGGAATTGCGACAGGCCCATGGTCTCGAGCTGCAGTTCGCGGTGAATCATCTCGGGCATTTCCTGCTTGAAAATCGTCTGCACGATCAGGTGGTCGCTGCCAGGGCAGGGCGGGTTGTGGTAGTGAGCAGCGGGGCACACCGCTGGGCGCCCGAAGAAGGGATCCAGTTCGACAACCTCTCCGGCGAGAAAGGCTACGATCCCCGGCAGGCGTACGGTCAATCGAAAGTCGCGAACGGTCTGTTCTCCAGGGAACTGGCGCGGCGCCTGTCTGCGACGAATGCGACATCGAATTCCCTGCACCCGGGGGTCATCCCAACCAATCTTTCGCGCTACCAGCCGGAGCGCGAGTACGACATGAGCAATCCCATGTTCAAGACGATTCCCCAGGGCGCTGCCACACAGTGCTTTGTTGCGACGAGTCCTGTGCTGGACGGGGTGACCGGCTACTATTTCGACAACAGCAACCCCGCGGTGCCGAGCAGGCAAATGCAGGATGACGACATGGCGGCGAAGTTGTGGGAAGTCTCCGCAGATCTCGTCGCGGATTATCTCAAAGACAATGGCTGATCACGAATCGCTGCATAAGCTGGCTGCGGCCGTCGTCAACGACCTGGCCGAGGCTGGCAAGGCTGTGTCCACAGCGGAGTCCTGCACCGGTGGCTGGATCGCCAAGTGCATCACCGACATTCCCGGCAGTTCCGCGGTCTTTGCTTACGGTGTGGTGAGTTATTCCAATGGCGCCAAGGAGTCGATTCTCGGTGTACAAAACCAGACGCTCGAGGCGCATGGCGCGGTCAGCGAGGCTGTCGTCGAGGAAATGGCGAGGGGCGTGCTCAGTCTGAGTGGTGCGGACATTGCCGTGGCCGTCAGCGGCGTTGCCGGGCCGGACGGTGGCAGCGATGACAAGCCGGTGGGTACGGTCTGGTTTGCCTGGGCGGTCAGGGACGGAGCAAGAGCACGCGTCGCCACGAGCTGCCAATTGTTCGGTGGTGATCGCGATCTCGTTCGGGAACTCACCGTGGCACACGCCCTGCAGGGTGTCCTGGAGCGCGCCGGATAGTGGAAACTCGCCGTTTGTTCTTCGCACTGTGGCCGGACAGTCGCCAGCGCGACCGCCTGCGCGACGTTATCAACTCGGTCGCGAAGACGGTCGAGGGAAAAGCCGTTGAGCGCAGGGACTGGCACATCACCCTGTCGTATATCGGTCCGTTTCCCGAGAACCGCGTGCCGTATCTGCTGGAGCGTGCGGCACAGATACCGGTCGAACCGTTTCGGCTCATATTTGACCGGCTCGAGTTCTGGCCACGGCCGAAAATTGCCAGCCTCTGTGCGGCGACGGTGGCGCCGGAGTTGCAGGCGCTCGTGGACGCCCTGAATTCGGTGTTGCTCGATCTTGGCCTGAAGCCCGAAGACCGTACCTATCGACCGCACATCACGGTTGCGCGCAATGCCCGGCCTTTCATGACGGAGCGTCTTGCGCAACGGAGTATCACCGAGTGGTCGAGCTTCGAACTCGTCGAGTCGGTCTCGGGGCCGGGCGGGGTGCACTACCTGCCGCTTAAACAGTAGCTTAGGTGTTGTTTCGAGAATCTGCCCAAATCGCCCACAAACGGGCCTCCTGAAAGCTACTATTGACGCGGCCTTCATGAAATAATACTGTGCAAATCCACAGTATCTACACATTCCGCCTTCGGCGACCCGAAACGGACCAAATTATGGACGGGAAATAATGGACGAGAATCGCAAAAAAGCACTCGCGCAGGCGTTAGGCCAAATCGAAAAGCAGTTCGGCAAAGGTTCAGTGATGCGCATGGGGGACGGCGGCGCCTCCCGGGATATCGAGGCTATTTCAACCGGCTCGATCGGGCTCGACGTCGCATTGGGCATCGGTGGCCTGCCAAGAGGGCGGGTCGTCGAGATCTACGGGCCCGAGTCATCCGGCAAGACCACACTGACATTGCAGGTTATCGCCGAGGCGCAGAAACTCGGCGGCACGGCCGCTTTCGTCGATGCCGAGCATGCACTCGACCCGGGCTATGCCGAAAAACTCGGTGTCGATGTCGATGAACTCCTTGTTTCCCAGCCCGACACGGGTGAGCAGGCGCTTGAAATTACCGACATGCTTGTGCGCTCGGGCGCTGTCGATATTGTCGTTGTCGACTCGGTCGCAGCACTGACGCCCAAGGCCGAGATCGAAGGCGAGATGGGTGATTCACACATGGGCCTGCAGGCCCGGCTGATGTCGCAGGCCCTGCGCAAGCTGACGGGTAACATCAAACGGTCCAACACGATGGTCATCTTCATCAACCAGATTCGTATGAAGATCGGTGTGATGTTTGGCAGTCCCGAAACGACGACCGGCGGCAATGCGCTCAAGTTCTACTCATCGGTTCGTCTCGATATTCGCCGCATCGGTGCCATCAAGAAGGGCGACGAGGTCATCGGCAACCAGACGCGCGTCAAGGTCGTCAAAAACAAGGTGTCGCCGCCATTCAAACAGGCTGAATTCGAGATTCTCTACGGGGAAGGAATTTCCCGGCTGGGCGAGGTCATCGATCTCGGTGTCCAGCATGGCATCGTCGACAAGGCCGGATCCTGGTACAGCTATGGCGACGATCGTATCGGCCAGGGTAAGGAAAATGTCCGCGAGTTTCTGAAGAACAACCCGGCGATGGCCGAGGAAATCGAGGCAAAGATTCGCGCGACGCTGATGCCCAAGAAGGCCGACGTCATCGACATCGCTGCAGGCGACGCGGCGAAAGAGGCGGACGAGGCGTAGGAACGGCGATTCGCCGCGAACGCTAATCGCGGCCGGTGGCCGCTCGTAACAGCCCACATGAAGCCAGTGCGTGAAGAAATCAGCGATCTTCTCTCCGACGAGGGAGAAGATCGTTTTTCATCGCCGCTCGAGGCTCGCAAGAAGGCGATGGATTTTCTTGCCCGTCGCGAATACGGGCAGACGGAACTCGTGGTCAAGCTTGCCGATAGAGGCTTTGACCGCGATGTCGCGGCCGATGCGGTCGCTAAACTGACCAGGGAAGGGCTGCAAAGCGACGAGCGCTTCTCTGAAAGTTTCGTCCAGTCCCGCATCAACCAGGGCAAGGGCCCGGTGCGCATCCGCCTGGATCTCGGGCAAAAGGGCATTGGCGACTCGGTCATCGAAATCGCGCTCGAAGCAGCTGACGCGGATTGGCGAGCGCTGGCCCGCGAACAGCGCGTCAAGAAATTCGGTCCGGATCTGCCGCGGGATTTCAAAGAGAAGGCTCGCCAGATGCGTTTCCTCCAGTACCGCGGTTTCGAGCAAGACCATATTCAATCGGCGTTTTAACCGCTACCATACGCCCGATGAAAATCATGACGAGCAACGAGCTCCGCAAGGCGTTCCTGGACTTTTTTAGCGAGCACGGCCACGAAGTCGTCGCGAGTTCTCCGCTCGTGCCGGGGAATGACCCAACACTGTTATTCACAAACGCCGGCATGGTGCAGTTCAAGGATGTGTTCCTCGGCGAGGACAAGCGCAATTACTCCACAGCTGTCTCCTCGCAGCGCTGCGTGCGTGCGGGCGGGAAGCACAACGACCTTGAGAATGTGGGCTATACCTCGAGGCATCACACGTTCTTCGAGATGCTCGGCAATTTCAGTTTCGGTGATTACTTCAAGCGCGAAGCGATCAGGTATGCCTGGGAGTTCCTGACGGAGACCTTGGGACTGCCCGAGGAACGCCTCTGGGTGACGGTTTTCGAGGACGACGACGAAGCCGCTGACATCTGGCTCAAGGAAATGAAGATTGACCCGACGCGCTTTGGGCGACTTGGAGCAAAAGACAATTTCTGGGCGATGGGCGACACGGGTCCCTGTGGTCCTTGCAGCGAGATCTTCTTCGATCATGGTGAGGATGTCCCGGGTGGTCCGCCAGGTTCGCCCGATGAGGACGGTGATCGCTACGTCGAAATCTGGAATCTTGTCTTCATGCAGTTCGACCGGTCGGCCGATGGGACGCTGACACCGCTGCCGAAGCCCTCGGTCGATACCGGCATGGGTCTCGAGCGCATTGCGGCGGTCATGCAGCGCGTGCACAGCAACTACCAGATTGACCTGTTTGCCAAGCTGATCCAGGCCACGGCCGATGTGCTCGGCGTCGAAAACGACGGCTCGAGTTCCCTGAACGTGATCGCGGATCACATTCGTGCGTGTTCATTCCTGATCGTCGACGGCGTCTTGCCCGGCAATGAGGGCCGGGGCTATGTCCTGCGCCGGATCATTCGTCGCGCGATTCGGCACGGCAAGAAACTCGGCACAGACGACCTGTTCTTCCACAAACTCGTCGCGCCGCTCGTGCAGGAAATGGGCGCGGCCTATCCGGAGCTCGTCAAAGCACAGGCTCACGTGGAGAAAGTACTCGCAAAAGAAGAGACGCGCTTTGCAGAGACGCTCGATCAGGGCATGGAAATTCTCGAGGCTGCGATTGCCGACCTCGATGGCGAGCAGTTGCCCGGTGACGTCGTTTTCAAGCTTTACGATACTTACGGCTTCCCGGTCGACCTGACGGCGGACATCGCTCGTGAGCGCGAACTGTCGGTGGATGAGCAAGGCTTCGAGGAGGCCATGGAGGCGCAACGCGAACGCGCCCGTGCGTCCAGCAAATTCGGCATCGCTGGTGGCGATGAGCTCAAAGTGGGCGGACAAACGGAATTTCTCGGTTACGCCGACACAGAAAGCACCTGTGAAGTCGTTGCGCTGTTCAAGGACGGAGCGGCCGTCGACCAGCTCGATGACGGCGACGACGGTGCGGTCGTGTTGAAGTCAACGCCGTTCTACGCGGAGTCCGGCGGCCAGATCGGGGACACAGGGCATTCTCGTGGCGAATGGCGAATTGTTTCGCGTGGACGACACGCAGAAAAGCGGCGATGCCATTGTGCACTTTGGCTCGGTAGAGCAGGGCGCGCTCAAGACAGGCGACAAACTCGAGGCGGTCGTCGACGCCGATCGCCGCCAGGCCATTCGCCTGAATCACACGGCGACGCATCTCATGCATGCGGCTCTCAGGCAGGTCCTGGGCGAGCATGTCACGCAGAAGGGCTCACTGGTTGCGCCCGATCGCCTGCGCTTCGATTTTTCGCACTACGAAGGGGTCACGCCCGAACAACTCCAGGAGATCGAGGATCTCGTGAACGCCGAGATTCGCAGGAATACTGCCGCGGACACGGAGTTGATGACCTACGACGACGCCATAGCGTCCGGTGCGATGGCGCTGTTCGGTGAGAAGTACGGCGACAAGGTTCGTGTACTGCGATTGGGCGATTTCTCGGTCGAGCTGTGCGGTGGCACGCACGTCGAGCGCACCGGTGACATCGGTGTATTCAAGATCATGCACGAGGGCGGCGTTGCCTCGGGTGTCCGCCGCATCGAGGCCGTGACCGGCGCGGGGGCGCTGGCCTGGATTGATGCCAATCAGAAGACGCTGAGCGATCTCTCCGGATTGCTCCGCAGCACGCCAGACCAGGCAGCGGCCAAGGTGGAACAGCTGCTGAAGCTCAACAAGGAGCTGGAAAAGAAACTCGCGACGGCGAAACATGCGCTTATCACGGGGCATGCTTCCGGCCAGGAAGACAATGTGCTCGAGATCGGCGGCATCAAGGTGGTGACCAGCCGCATGGACGGTGTTGACGCCAGGGCGCTGCGTGATGCGGTCGATCGCGTCAAGGACAAGCTTGGCAACGCGATCGTTGTGCTGGGTTCCGTAGATGACGGGAAGGTTCGCCTGGCAGCCGGCGTGACCAGGAACAACATCGACAAAATCAAGGCGGGCGACCTGATCAAGCCCGTCGCCGAGCAGGTAGGCGGCAAGGGCGGCGGTCGCCCCGACTTCGCGCAGGCCGGCGGAAGTGACCCGTCGAAGCTCGATTCCGCGCTCGAATCGGTCGCGGACTGGGTGGCGGCACGGCTCTCCTGAGCGACTGTTGCCGTTCCAGACAGGCGTCGGGACCCGTAAATGGGCATCCACCGCCAAATTCGGCTAGTATTACAACAGTTTAAGGAAGTACGACGCGCAAAAAGAACGGGGCAGGAGCCCCGCCAGGCAGGAGTAGGAAGTCATGCTGATTCTGACGCGACGCGCTGGAGAGACGGTAATGATCGGGAGCGATATCACGATCACCGTCCTGGGGGTCAAGGGAAATCAGGTCCGTATCGGGATCAATGCACCCAAAGACGTCGCAGTGCACCGGGAAGAAATTTACGAGCGAATTCAGAGCGAACAGGCCTCGGGCGGGAATCCGGACTCCGCCGAGTAGGTTCTCTGGACGTGAAAACCGCTTTACCAGGCGATTCTCTGACAGTAGTATGCGCCCCTTAACGGAGAGATGGCTGAGTGGTCGAAAGCGCTCCCCTGCTAAGGGAGTAAGGGCTAATACCCCTTCGAGGGTTCGAATCCCTCTCTCTCCGCCACGAAATCAGAAGGGCCCCCTTGTGGGGCCCTTTCTTATTTCGGGTGGTAGATAGATGGAGATGAGAGCCGTTGTTCGACGGGCTCAGCGACGTAGTCGCGTGCCCGGGCGCGAAGCGCCCATCCCTCTGTTTCCAACGTTTCAGTCCTTCTTGCTTGCGCCCAGCAGCATCCGCTTGCGTTCAAAGTCGAGTACAAAGTCGCGCTCGTTGAACAAGGCCGGACCAATAATCGCGACAAGCTGATCTTCAAGATCAAGAACTTCAAAGATCGGAAACTCGGATATCAGGAAAGTCTTGTTTCTCCAGTAGTTATCCGCGATTCGAAGTTGATGGACTTCCAGTTTGGTGACGACCGACGCGGTCTCCATGGCTCCGGATATTTCGGTCTCCTCAGCGATCCTCGAGGGTCTGACGCCAAGCGCCCTCGCGGTTCGCCAGTTCATCAGAGTTGGATCCAGCACCCAGGTCAAGCAGGGCCGGAAACTCAATTTCGTTGATCTGCAAGTTGATGGTGTAGGCCGTGGCATTGGCCTCACCGATCTCTGATCTTTCGCATCGGAATGGAGGACCAGCCGCGATAGGATCGCTGGCTGACCAGCGACGGGGAGTACAGGCGAACCACCTGATCTCGCACCGAGACGCCGACAGCGTAACGACTCAGAAAATCGATGCCAAGTATGCCGTCGATCTCTTTGGACACCAGGGATCCTGCGGGCAGCGACGCCACCCGGATATCGGTCCAGGACTCGCTTCCCAAGCGCAGCACATCGATTGTCGAAGTCGGGAACGTACCGGAACGGATCATCCCCTGGATGACGACCCGTTTGCCCTCGGTTAAACCAATCCCCGCTTTCTCACGAGCCGTGTCAAAGATGACCGAGATACTGGCGCCCGTATCGAGAGCAAATCGGAACGGACCGCGATCGTTCAGAATGACCTGCACAATGATGTGTCCCTCGCTCCCAATTTCGAGCGGGGCAACGACCAGGGCGTTATCGTCGTCCAGTATGTGCGGCCCGGCGCAACCGCAAACCAATACGCACAAAATCAGGACAGAGTTGATCCGATTCATGGTCCCATTATCCGTCTAATTGCACATCGCGTGGTGTCTTCCCGGTCAAAAAATGATTCGCTGGGCATCAGTTGCATGCTCAATTACTATGACCGCGCAATGTCATTGATTATCCATACACGGCCGTCTTATCTCTCAGCAAGATCATTCGTGGCCACTGTTGCGGCGCTCGTCGTAATCGTGCTGGCGATAACGGTGTTCGCAAGTCGCTACATGCAAGAGCGTGGCGAGGACGAACCGGTCGTCGACCTGCCATCCACATTTGTAGGGCGAGGTGAGTGCACCGACTGCCACGTGGAAGCTTACGAAAGCTGGCTTGGCTCGGACCACGACAACGCGATGGATCACGCCAACGAGCAGACTGTGCGCGGTGATTTCAATAATACGGAGTTCGTTCACAACGGCGTCACCTTTCGGTTCTACACGAGGGATGACAAGTATTTCGTGTACACGCAGGGTGCTGACGGCGAGATGAGCGAGTTTGAAGTGCAATACACCTTCGGTATCGAGCCGCTGCAGCAGTACCTCATACCATTCCCCGGTGGTCGCTTGCAGGCTCTGTCGATCGGCTGGGATACCGAGCAGGGACGCTGGTTCCATCTCTACGAAGGGCACGACATACCGCCCCTGGGTGACTGGCTTCATTGGACGCGCAACGGGCAGAACTGGAATGGCATGTGTGCCGAATGCCACTCGACCAACCTGCGCAAGAACTTCGACGCTGACACCAACACTTTCAACACTGAGTGGTCCGAAATCGACGTCAGCTGTGAGGCTTGTCACGGGCCGGGTTCCAAGCATGTCGAGTGGGCACAGATCGAGCCGATGGGCCGCCCGGACACAGACAACTATGCGCTCGAAGTCAGGACCAGCGGAATCGACAATCGGCAGCTTGTCGATCTTTGCGCACCTTGCCATTCGCGGCGCGGTGAGATTGATGACTATGACCACGCTCAGCTGTCCTTCGCTGAAGACCTTGTACCGTCGCTGTTGAGCGAAGGTGTCTATCACGCGGACGGGCAAATTCTCCAGGAAGACTATGTGTGGGGGTCCTTCACACAAAGCAAGATGTACGCAAACGACGTTCGCTGCGACGACTGTCATGACGTGCACAGCCTCAAGTTGCACCAGGAGGGCAATGACCTCTGCCTGCAGTGTCACCTCGCCGCCACGTACGACGCGTACGAGCACCACTTTCACCAGGATGAGGTCGAGGGCCAGCCGAGCGACGGTGCATTGTGCGTCAAGTGCCATATGCCGGAGCAGCCATTCATGGTCGTGGATTGGCGCGCCGATCACAGTATTCGCGTACCGCGCCCCGACCTGAGCCGCGACATTGGCGTGCCGAACGCCTGCGGTCAAAGCGGATGCCATGACGACCAGACTGTCGAGTGGTCCGTTGATGCGTACACGACATGGTATGGCACGGCGCGCAAGCCGCATTTTGGAACCGTGTTCGCGGCGGCGCGAAATGGCGATCCTGCGGCGGAAGCAGGCTTGCATGCCCTCGTCGAGGACGAGCTCAACCCGGTCATCGTCCGTGCGACGGCAATTCAGGAGTTGCAGGCCTATCCGGGCGACCGCACGGCCATCACCATGCGGGAAGCGCTTGCCAACGAAGAGGCGTTGATTCGCCTGACGGCTGTGAATGCCGTATCGGCCGGTTCGGCCGAGTACCTGGCTGAAACACTGGGACCCCTGTTGTTTGACTCTGCCCGTGCCGTACGCATGGCTGCGGCATCACGCCTTGTCGGAACCGGCCGTGATTTACTGACGCCTCAACAGAGACCGGCTTTCGACAGTGCGCTGGCGGAACACATTGCCTCGAACGAACGAAACCTCGATTTCGCCGCCTCCGGTATGAACCTGGCAAATCTGTATACGCAGCAAGGGGACAGCCGATCAGCTGAGCGCTACTACCGCATGGCGCTGGATGTCGATGACCTGTTTTTCCCGGCCAAACAGAACCTGGCGGTGTTGCTGAGCCAGCAGGGGAATAATGAAGAAGCCGAGCGCTTGTTGCGTGAGATACTTGCCGAATACCCGGAACAATACGAATCGGCTTACTCGCTGGCATTGTTGCTCGTGGGTGTGGGGCAGATGGAAGAAGGGCTGGAATTCCTTGCCAGGGCTGCGGCCGGCATGCCAGAGCGCTCGCGTATCCACTACAACCATGGATTGCTGCTCGCCCAGCTCTTGCGAGACGACGAGGCAGAAGCCGCCCTGCGCCGGGCTTTGCAGCTGGAGCCGAACAACTTCGACTTCCTGTATGCGTTGGCGGATTTTCTGTACAAACGGGACCGCTTCGATGATGCGCTGGAAATGGCGAACAGGCTGATCAAGGCGTATCCGGCGCAGCGTGTGGGCCACGACATCAAGGCGGCGATCGAGAATCGCCAATAGGCGGAAAATCGCTTTACGGGGGCGGGTGAGATCAGTAAGATGTGCGGCCCTTGAGGGGCTCCACCCTCAGGAACAGACATTGCGCCCGTAGCTCAGCTGGATAGAGTACCTGGCTACGAACCAGGCGGTCGGGAGTTCGAATCTCTCCGGGCGCGCCATTTTTACCTTAAAGCTCAATCACTTAGCGGTGGTTGAGCTTTTTCGGTTTTGGCGTGCTGTCCCATAGATCGGGATTTGTC